>NZ_VVIQ01000002.1 GCF_009728485.1 Prevotella vespertina | reverse complement strand
ACGTGGCAAGGACTATCCGCTATTTGAATGACCGACACCTCACCCATATCCGTTCCTTCCTTGACAATGACGAAGCAGGACGGAGGGCTGTTCAAGATTTCATAAAGGCAGGCTTCCATGTTGAGGACATGAACATACATTACAAAGACTTCAAGGATCTCAACGAATATCATGTCAGCCGTGCCCGTGAGCAGCAGAAACGGAAAGCGCAGGAACAGACACACATATCAATTACAGGACAAAACAAGAAATCAAAACAAGTCAAACTTAAAATGAAATAGAAATGGAAAAGAAAACTATGATGAGCGACAAAGACCTTTCATGGTTCTTGGGCGTGGAAGATGAAGCAGAGGACGAATCTACTTCACAAGAAGCGACTGCGGTTCCTGAAAGAGAAAGACCAACAAACAAGCAGGACACAGAGAATACCATGCACTCCGACCCTGCACGGAACACTGAGAGTGCAACTGTTCAAAGACGTATCAGTGCCAAGATGAGAAAGAAAACACTCGAAGCCTACAAGCAAGCCTATCTTGTGCCGACTAAGTTAAACAATCGTAAGGCTGTCTATCTGAGCAGGGAGACACAGGAACGTGCCGACTTTATTGTGCGTAGATTAGGCGACAGGGGCAGCAACCTTTCAAGCTTTGTTGAGAACATCGTGCGTCAGCATCTGGAGGAATATGGTGAAGACATAGAGAAATGGAGAAGACTGTAAGCCGTAAGAAAAGGTAGACGGTTTTCTGGAAAAAGGTCTACCCTTTCTTCAAAATAGGTCTACCTTTTCGAGCAAATAGGTCTACCTTTTTTGCTAAAAGGGTCTACCTTTTCTTCTTCGGCGTAGTTCTCTATGAGAATGCCACGAACGCAGTTAGTCATAGAATGCACGGCATTCGTTTTTAAGCTATAAAACGTTTTAAGCGTAAATGGTTTGTTCGGTAGCATTGCAAGACGTCAGTTTGTACCCACAAACTGCTCTTGCTCCCCTCGTCGGACTGTCGGGGAGATTAGACCGTAATCACTCCGTTCTCATCGGTCAGCATTCAAGAATTAAGAGACAATGAATCATCTATAATGATTAACTTTCAAAGAGGCTTATATGAACAGACGCAAAGGAAAGACTGCTAAATGGCAGCAACAGAATAAAGAAGAGCAGAAGATGAATAAGACAGAGTTCATCAAGGTAAGATGCACCTTAGAGGAAAAGCAGCGTATTAAGTCAAAGGCGGAAAGTGCGGGGCGTAAGTTCTCCGATTACTGCCGTGAGATACTCCTAAGTGGAGAGGTGGCAGCCGTTCCCAAGATGACCGACAATGAAAGGGAAGCCATTTGTATACTTCAGCATACAGGACGGTTCTACGGGCAGATTTCTAACCTCATCAAAGTAAAAGATGAGAGATGGGTACATATTACACAGAACCTTTCGCTATGTGCCAAAGAGGCATTTAAGCGATTTTACGACCCCCATTTTCATGTGAACGATGAGATATATAAGGTCTTAAATCTAACAAGAGATGATAGGAAAATGTAAGGCGATAGCGCATGGCAGCACGGCTCTGGACTATATCTTCAGAGAGGGCAAGCTCGGCTATCGGCTTGCCTTCCACAATCTTTGCAGCAGAGATCCAAAGACTATCTATGAGGAAATGAAAGTGGTCAGCGACTATAACAGCCGTTGCAGGAACAAGTTTCTCCGTATCGAAATAGGTATCGCACCACAAGACGAGGAAAGACTGCCCGTGTCCGAACTGATGCGGATAGCCCATTTGTTTGCCAAGCGAATGGGACTTGACAACCATCAATGGGTGGCGGTAACGCACAAGGACACCGATAATAGACACATTCACATCATTGCCAACCGTATCAGCCTTTATGGAGAAGTCTATGATACCACTTTTGTGAGCAACAGGGCAGCGAGAGTGGCGGAGGAAATAAGCAGAGAGAAAGGTTTGACTATTGCAAAAGAGGTTAAGGCGGAAAGGAAATACCAAAAGGCAAAAGCCAATCCTACGAGAGAGCAAACAAAGCATCAAGTACAGAATGTTTGTTATGCCCTGCTTGACAAGTACAAAGGAACAGGTATCACGGGACACTCCATGTTCCTTTATGAATTGAACAAAAACGGCATTATTATAGAGCGTATGAAGAACAAGCAAGGTAATGTTTATGGCTTAAAGTTCTCATACGGAGAACATACGTTCAAGGCTTCGGAAGTCGGCAGGGTGTTTGGTTATCGTTCCTTGCAGAAGAATTTCGAGGCAAGTCAGAAAGTCAAGACCAATGCACCTGCTCAAGAAATACATAATTCGGCAGAGCATACAGATGCAAAGAATTCAGACTATCAGCTCGTACCCCCAAGCCGTTCATACAGTCCACAACCAACTAAGGATTCTCTACAAATCTCACAGATTGTAAGAGAAGTGGCAGATACAGCCATTAGCACAGCCGATGATTTGGTGGAGGGACTGGGCGGAATGATAACCCCAGCAGCACATTGCGAAGATTATGCAGAAGCAGCATGGCAACGCAAGCTCAGATTCCAAACTAACAAGAAAAAGAGAGGACGAAGACTATGATGCAGTTGATAGGCTCTTTTGTTTCATGGTGATAAACTAGTAGGGAGTGCCAATTTGACACTCCCTGTCTTCTTAGATGACGTTAATGTTTCCTGTCTTTTGGAGGGCAAGAGTCATTACCATAACTATTAGGATTCTGAATCTTACCATCCTTTCCATGAGGAATAAGTTCTGCCCCTTCTTTCTTGGCAAGATCACGTCCCCAGTCCATTGCCTCCTTCTTTGTTTCAAAGTGTTTTGAGGCTCTGTCTGCATTTGGTCGCTTTGCGTCCCACCCTCCGTCTGGATTAGAAACGATATGAATTTCTTTTCTCATATCAATAATTTTTAGTTGATAGTTTTGCTTACGGTGTCCTTCCGATTCCGCTACGGTGCAATAACAGCATATTTAAAAGCAAAATAGCAATTATGGTGCCAAAAAAATATTTATTTTTTCGCTTTTATGATAAAACGATCTGTTTCTAATTTCGGTTTGTAACAGATTCTATAATCTCATATAGTTGATAGAAAGATAAAAATTATAGGTATATTTCATCCAAAACGCTTGTTCTTCGGTAACAAAATATTATCTTTGCAGACAGAATAACAAGCGTTCTTTGTTAGGCAGAAAACAGCGAAGCCAAGTAGCTCGCTCGTTTCTAAATCGTTACCAGTTTTGTTGCATCAGCAAGGTAACTTCTTTATTTTCAGACAGATATATTTTTATAATTATCTTACGCTGCTATTTTGTAATAACTTGATAAACAGATTGTTGTAAAGATGCTAAAAGGATGAATTTTCCTTTCTTTTAAAGTGAGATAGTCTATTGAGTTTGTAATGTTTTTTTTGAAATCTGTTGTGTGCTTTAAGATAAGTTGTTGACTCTTTTTGATAATGGAATTTACGCAGAACTATCTATGACCTTTCTTCTATGATTTACTATGTGTAACTAATATAGCGTTTAGCTAATGCGTGTTTACTCTATATTGTTATCTGCAAAGTAATTTATTTTAAGGGCACTAATTGACTAAGTTATTTCTTAACTTTTTCTTTCAATGACGCTAATTTCTTTTCTAATAGTTTAACAAGGTCTTCAGGTTTACTGTCTGAATCTGATAAAAGATTGTCAACCTTTTCTTCTAAAGTGCCTTTTAACTCCATTGATTTATCACGCATTTTTCTTGTAAGACTATCTATTTGGTCTTTTAGTTCATCAACTTTATCGCCTATAGAATTCTTTTTTACATAAGGTTTTATCCTTGTCAAGTACAAAAAGTACACCTATACCTGCAACTGTTCCAGCTGCTACTCCTAATAAAATGCTTCCAATTTTCGACATAGTCTTAGATATGTTTTAATTAGTTTAAAATATGCCGTCGTTGTAAATATAACAAGTAAATTTGATATAAGCAATATTGATGTGAGAATTGTGTGGTAATTTTATAAAGAATAACATTTTCCATGGTTATTGTGATAATATTTTATATATTAATAAAAATCACTATCAGTGCTTTTAAAAACAATGTTTACTTGATAGCAATACAATTTTTACAAAAAAAGTCAAGTCTATATAACTATCTTCTACATTCAATTTTAAAGTTTTTGTTTATGTATGTAAGTATAAAAAAAACCAAACCCGTGATGGTTTGGTATTTTTTACTCTTGCATAATACTACTATTATGGTAAAATAATTAATTCAAGGCTGTCGGATTTTACTTTCACTTTAAGCCAGTCATATAGCTGTTTTCTGTTGTCTTTGGCAAGAGGCTTGTTTGTTTTGACTATAGCCACGATATGATTTTTAATTGAAGCAGAATCAACGAAAGACTCAGATGCTTTTGAAAGCATAATACTCTTAGCCGAGGGGCATACGACTTTAAGTTCTTCTTTCATGTCGTTAGCAAGTACTGGATAACGTGTATAAGAAGTTAGTTCCTTCTTTAGCACATCGTTGTTATATGCAAGTTCTTGCCATTCAGCCGTATTTTTTTCTCCTACCATCAACTGACCTTTATTCTTGTGCTGTAGGAGTAATAAGCTATCAGAGTTAGATCCTTGTATCACCTTTAGTACGTAGCCATCAAGCTGATAATTAGTCATCGTTTTTTGTGCTTTAGCTATCGAATCAGTTGATATCGGATTGCCCACCGCTACCACATGGAGGGTTTTGGTTTTTAGGTCGTATTGGTGTGAGAGAATGTTTGTTCCGCTATAATTAAGTTCCTTTGTAACGAAATTCTCTATGTTATTTTCAAATACACTTTGCTTAATGATGTTCCATGTCATGTAGCTTGCAGGGATAATTGTGATAATGATAATGCTGACGATGTAAAAATTTACTCGTCTCATTTGTTCACGATTGATAAACTGCTTTCTATGAAAATGCAGAAAGCGTACACCAAGACAGGTTGTAAAAGCAATGAAAACAGTATTGATGAAATAAAGGTAAAATGCCCCAAGGAAGTAGGATGTGTTTTGTACGGCAAGTCCATAACCTGCTGTACAAAGGGGTGGCATTAAGGCTGTGGCAATGGCAACACCCGGCACCACGTTGTTTCTTCCTTTTGTTGACATAGCTAAGAATCCAGCAGCACCACCAAAAAGAGCTATCAATACGTCATAAAGTGTAGGCGATGTGCGTGCTAAGAGTTCGGATTGAGCATCCGTGATAGGTGAAAGTGTAAAGTAGATTGCTGCAGTAACAACGCTAATGAACGTACTTACCAAATAGTTTTTTATGGACTGTTTGAACAAGTCCAAGTCAGCAATTCCAAGAGCTAATCCCATACCGATGATTGGTCCCATCAGTGGAGAGATGAGCATAGCACCAATAATTACTGCTGTTGAATTGACATTTAAGCCTAAGGATGCAATAAATACGGCAAAGATAAGTATCCAGAGATTAGAACCTTGAAAGTTGATGCCATTAGTTATTTGTTTAATAACATATTTTTCGCCGTCTTTGTCAGGTAAGACATTGAAATAACTCTTAATTATCTGCCATAAAGTTTGATTGTTATTTTCCTGCATTTTGTTTTTTTTGCAAAGATACTGAATTTAATGGAAAGTTTCAAGCAGTTTCTTAATTAACAATTAGGGAGTGAGCTGGTATTTGTGAGCGTACATTCTTTTCGTTTCACATAAGAACAAGATTGGTAAAGATAAGGCTCCGTTGTAGTGCACAGCCGATATGCAATTACGATAGTCCTATATATGAATAGGTGTTCTAATCAAAAAAGAGCTAAGAGAATAAAAAAAGAGTACCAAGAAAACTTGATACTCTTTTTATTTATGTTAGATTTTAGTGCGCAAATTACTTGCCACCTTCCATCTTCTTCTTCAAGTCAGCGAGAACACCGAGGTCACCGAGAGATGTACCTGCAGCAACGTTGTTGATAGCAGCAGCGTCACCCTTTGGCTTGCCTGGAGCTGCTGGACGCTGGCGACGTGGCTCTTCCTTCACCTCCTCGAATGTACGAGAGTGAGAGAGGATGATGCGCTTAGTGTCCTTAACGAATTCGATTACCATGAATGGGAGAACCTCACCAAGCTGAGCCTGTGTACCGTCCTGCTTAACAAGGTGCTTTGGAGTAGCGAAGCCCTCACCACCCTCGCTGAGAGTGATAACAGCACCCTTGTCCATAGACTCGGTAATCTTACCCTCGTGGATTGAACCTGGAGTGTAGATTGCCTCGTACTCATCCCAAGGATTAGACTCGAGCTGCTTGTGGCCGAGGCTCAAGCGACGATTCTCCTTATCGATTTCGAGAACAACAACCTCAATCTCAGAACCCTGTGATGTGAACTCAGATGGGTGCTTAACCTTCTTAGTCCAAGAGAGGTCGCTGATGTGGATAAGACCGTCAACACCTTCCTCGAGCTCTACGAAGATACCGAAGTTAGTGAAGTTGCGAACCTTTGCAGTGTGCTTAGAGCCTACTGGATACTTAACCTCGATAGCCTCCCATGGGTCTTCCTTGAGCTGCTTGATACCGAGAGACATCTTACGCTCGTCGCGGTCGAGTGTGAGGATAACTGCCTCAACCTCGTCACCAACCTTCATGAACTCCTGTGCAGAACGCAAGTGCTGGCTCCAGCTCATCTCTGAAACGTGGATCAAGCCCTCTACGCCTGGCTGAATCTCTACGAATGCACCGTAGTCAGCCATAACAACTACCTTACCCTTAACGTGGTCGCCAACCTTGAGGTTAGGATCCAAAGAATCCCAAGGGTGCTGAGTGAGCTGCTTGAGACCGAGAGCGATACGCTTCTTCTCCTCATCGAAGTCGAGGATAACAACGTTAATCTTCTGGTCGAGAGCAACAACCTCATGAGGATCACTTACGCGACCCCAAGATAGGTCTGTGATGTGTACGAGTCCGTCAACACCACCGAGGTCAACGAATACACCATAAGAGGTGATGTTCTTAACGGTACCCTCGAGGATCTGACCTTTCTCCAAGTGAGAGATAATCTCCTTACGTTGAGCTTCAAGCTCTGCCTCGATAAGTGCCTTGTGTGATACGACTACATTACGGAACTCTTGGTTGATCTTAACGACCTTGAACTCCATTGTCTTACCAACGAATACGTCGTAGTCACGTATAGGATGAACGTCAATCTGGCTGCCTGGAAGGAATGCCTCAATACCGAATACGTCAACAATCATACCACCCTTAGTGCGGCTCTTGATGTAACCCTGGATAACTTCATCGTTTTCCAAAGCCTTGTTGATATTCTCCCAGCTCTTCTGGAGACGGGCTTTCTTGTGAGAAAGAACAAGCTGACCACGCTTGTCTTCTTGGCTCTCTACATAAACCTCTACCTTATCACCAGGTTTGAGATCTGGGTTGTAACGGAATTCAGAAGCAGGGATAATACCATCGCTCTTGTAGCCGATGTTAACAACTACTTCCTTCTTGTCAACTGAAATAACAGTACCTTCAACTACTTGGTGTTCCTGGATCTTGTTAAGAGTTTCGTTGTAAGCCTTTGTAAGGTCATCCTTACTAGCTACGGATTGTGAACCATTTTCGAACTCATCCCAGTTGAAGTCAGCTAAAGGCTGTACATTCTGGACGTCTTTGAAATTTGTCATAAAGTGTTTAAAAAATAATTTAATTAATAAAGTTTGACTTTATATTACCTTGTATGAAATGGGTATAATACACCCAAATCGGTGCAAAGTTACTAATAATATTCTGAATATCAGAGTTTTTGACTACGTTTTTTTGTCTTTTTCTTCTTCTTCTTCCAAATATCACTTAGCTTATTGAAGTCTTTCTTCAAGATAAGACCTATTCCTTGTGTTGTGAGAGAATTGCGTGTGAAGTATCGGTCATTTGTCTGATTATAGAATCGGAATGCAATATTTCCATTAGGTGATAAGAGATAACGAATATCAAAGTCTCCGATAAAGGAGGAATTATTCTTCGCTACATTATCACGATAACCGAATTGTCCGTTGAATAAGAGTCGGTTGTTAAGCATGCTACCTGATAATGTTCCTTCATATTCAGCATTATCGAATCCCTCATTACCTGTAGCAATATTTGCTCCGAAGTTCCAGTTGTTGGTGTTTATCACATTGGACAACACTGTGTTTATTTGCTGAGAGAGAGTTCCTGATAAAAGACTTTGCATAGCGAGCGAAGCGCCACTTGGAGTTCTATTGCCTTGTGCGGTACTATTATTGTTACTCTGTGGGTAGAAGCGTCCGACTGCAAGTAAGTAAAGTACCTGCTGGTTCAGTTCTTGTTCAGAGTTTAATACAGAACGTACCATTTGTTGTGCATCTGAAGATAGGGTCGGGAGATCGAGTCCGAAGCTGACGGAAGGTGCACCAGGCGTGCCATTTATATCTAGAAGGCAATTCACTTTCGTGTTGTTTGAGCTGAAAGAATTGCCAAGTCCCAAATCGCTCAATGGTACGGAGTTAATTGTGTAGACACCTTTCAAATCTAATGCTGCGTTGAATGGATCGCCACCAAAAGCGATAGTAGAACCTTGTTGGAATATGAACTGCTTCTTAATAATATTCTGGATGGTGAGGTTATATTGTCCGTAATCTACATTATAATTACCAAAGAGCTGGAATGCTCCCTTATTATAGTAGGTGGCTCGAATAATACCAGAACCATTAAGTTTGATGTTATCACCAGTCGTTTCATCCATTAAGACGCCTAATGTTAGGTTAGGGTTAGTCTTCAAGATGAAATTCATGTGCAAGTCACTAGGTATGTTTGCAAATCCCGATTTTGATATATGACGTGGTGATGAAACCATCTTTGTCGGTACTGATAGTGTCTCATTGGTCTCTGAAGAGATACTTTCTATACTGTCCTTTGGTGTATTTAACCAATGGATAAAGTTGTTTGTTCCAGCGTCATTGGTTGTAGCGGCATTGTAAGTAATGAATGTATTCTTGCAAGGCTTCATTTCAACATCCAATGTCGTTGTGCCTGGACCACCCTTTATGTGACAATTACCTGTAGCATATACGATGCCCCAGAAAGACTCTTTGCCCAGATGTTTGGGGAAGTTGTAAGCAAGAAGATTCTGTGCTTCGACATTTATATCATAGGTTAGGTGCCTCAAACTATTGTGATGTAACCCTCCTGTAACAATGCCGATATGCCCATAAGAATCAGTAATAGTGTCGTTGGCAAAGATGATTTCATTTGGTATGATGCGTATGCGTCCCCGCATTAAATCGTATGTTGTCCCTGTCGGTTTGATATAAACATTGCCATTAGCCTCCATATCACCCTCAAGATTTACATCGCTTAGCGGACCAACAACCTTGCACCACCCGTTAGCTCTAAGTTTTATTTTATCCATGAAAGAATCACAGAAGGTCTTGAGGAATGATAAATGTGTGTTGTGTGCGTAAATAGGAAGGTTGATATAACTATTTTTTATATCCACATATCCTTTGATTTCTGTTAATGCCCCATCGTTAGTATCCGCATGTGCATCTATACCGATTTTACCTTCCTTATCGTAGTTTACATTGGCGTAGAGTGTTCCCATATCTCCCTTCTCAAACTTGAAATTGTGCACTTCGAGGTTAGCTTCCATCTTAGGTTGATGGAAGAAAGATTTGATAGAGGCTGTGCCAGAGGCTGTACCAGAAAACTCTACGCTATGGAAATTAGCAAGGTCTAGAATATAGGGTACGTCTATTTCTTTGAACTTTATAGTGATGGAATCGTTCATATTACCTGACGTAACACCATTCGCAATAAGATGTTGGTTGCGATTAGATATTTCAAAATGACTGATGTTAAGGTTGTTTCGCCTATAAGATAAGTCAGATGGAAGAACATTTAATGTGATAGTATCAATATTAATCTTAGAAGGGTTGAAGTGTAATTGTGTCTCCAAATCACCATTGTGATGAGTAAATTCCACAATACTATTGATATCTCCAGACAATGCAGTGTGCCCAGGAATTTGGAAATTTACATCTGAGCTAATTGTATTGTTCTTAATGAGTCCTTCTGCTTTAACTATAATGTGTGGTCCTTTAGCACCCTTTCTTTCTCCAGATAATCGAACTAATAGACCTTCTGAAAGCGTAGAAATATCAATAGATAAGTTTTGTAATTGTTGCCCAGCATAGGTAAGATCTGCTGCATCAAGAGATAACTTTATTTCATTTCGTCCTTCATTTATAGCACCGCTAGCTACAATGGGGTAGGGAGAAATGATAGAAGTCTTAAGTAATTGATTGATTAATTGCGTATTATTAAGCTTCAAAGAGAACGTATAAGCATTCCGATCCTTTACCATGTGGTAGTTGGGATGCTGGTTGACAATACTTGGAAGATAATGTCCTAATGCGGAGATAATACTCTGAGGAAGTGATTGGTAATTATATTGTCCATTAATATCAATCTCTCCAAAGTCGGTCTTTGCTTTTAAAGATTTGGTAATAAGTCCATTGTTCATGACCACATTGATGTGGTCAAGATTTATATTTTCTTTGTCTCCATTGAGCATGAACTGAGAGACATCCAACGTTCCTATTATATTGTTAATATTAGAACCAGACCCTTTAATTTGGCTTTTAAATGAAAACGTTCTATTGCCTAGTGTGTTGGTCAAATGTAATGCGGCAAGATTAACTCCTTGTGCATTGATAGATATATCTGCCGACAATCTTTCTCTCTTTTTGATGAATGCTAAGATGTTATAGGCTTTTCCTTTAATCGCTAACTTTCCATTAGGATCATTGATAGATAAATCTCCTATAAAGGCATCCTCCTTATATAAGCTGTTGAGATGAACATTTTTATAGTTATATCCTTTATATTCAAAAGAAAAGATGTCACCCTTTGCTAATATATATGAAAGGTTAGTTTTCCCATCAACGAAGATATTTGTACTAATCGTTCCAAAGTCAGGATTAGCTAGTACTCGCCCAAGATTAAAGTTAGATGTATTTACTTTCGCGCGAATGTTTTTACCATAAACATTGGCTGTTAATCGTACTTCTCCAGCACTACTTCTTAATGTTCCATGTGCATTAAGATTTCCTCCAATAGAGGATACGGAACCTTTATAGTAAATATCACCAAGATTGTTAAGTGTTGAAGGGATTGCTTGATGTAGAAGTTTTGCAATGGTTTTTAATGTCGCATTGTTTATTGTTATCGGATTAAGAGAGAATTTCCAATTAGGTCTATGGTGTAAATTATTAACCCAACCTTTAGCGTGTAATAATGTTGATAAATCTTCATTCTTTATGGATAAAAGTCCAATTCTGACATCATCGTATGTGCCTTTTGCCTCCAAAACAGTGGAATAGTTTGTATGAAGGCTTCTCAAGTCATCTGTGAAAGGTGCAAAATCAGAAGGAGTTAAGTCTGCCTTAAATCCTTTAATAGAATATTTTAAACTTTTATTTATTAGTTTCTTATTTTCTAATTGGTAATGAGTAGATAATTGTTTTAACTTCACATGGCTATTAGGTAATATGAGGCTAAAATCATTGATAAAACCTTGGTGTTGGTCTATCTTTGTTTCAAATGTAAGTTGTTTGACGCTTATTCCAGAAGCATCGTTAAAGGATAAGGATTTGAGATTAGCCCAAAGAGAGTTATTATCCAGCTTGTTCACAATGATGTGTGAGGATATACTGCTTAACAAAAGATGGTTAATGTTGAACTTATTGGGCGTTTGGGGTGCATCTAATATGTCATATTTAATTTTGCCATTACGGATGACAAGGCTATTAATGGCTAGGTGTAATGGGGTTTTCTTACTATTATCCTTAGAAGCTAAAGAATCTAAGACAAATTGAAAGTTAGGCTTGGCATCCTTATCTTTTTTGTATAAGTTGGCGTCTAATCCAAAAATCTGTGCAGAAGAGATATTAATATCTCCACTACGGAGTAATGGCATAATATCAATTTTTGCGCCAATACGAGAGACCGAAACCATCTTCTTTTTATTTTGATCATAAATAAGAATATCATCGAGGATAAACCTATTTAAAACGCCGAGGTCTATACGCCCAATACGAACTTCTGTTCCTAGCTTTGTTGAAGCAGCATCTGCTACTCTATGCGCAACAAAAGTTTGTATTGTTGGGATGTGCAACAATACAATCAAGACAATATAAAGACTAACTAAAGTCCATATAATCCATCGGAAAGTGGTTCTAAGCTTCTTCAATGCATTTGCAAAACTACTAAAAAAACATTTTGCGCTGAAATAAATACATATAAATGTTCCTAATCTCCTTAAATTTTGCTACATTTGCACAATATTCATGAATGAAATAAGATAATATCGCATTTATATAATTGTTATGGCAAATGTAATTAAGTTACGAAAGGGCTTAGACATTAACCTTACAGGACGTGCACAAGAGCAGATGTTGTCTGTAAAATCATCTAAGGAGTACGCATTGGTGCCGGATGATTTTATAGGTTTAACGCCGAAAGTTGTAGTTCGTGAGGGTGAACATGTTCGAGCTGGCGACTCACTGTTTGTGGACAAGGGTTGCCCTGATGTAGGTTTTGCTTCACCTGTGAGCGGTATAGTTTCGGCCATTGAACGTGGAGCGAGACGTAAAGTGCTGCGTGTGAAAATCGAAGCTGATAATCAACAAGAATTTACAGACTTCGGTGTTAAGCAAGTAGATAACTTATCTGCTGAAGAGGTGAAAAGTTCTTTGTTAAAAGCGGGTTTGTTTGGTTATATCAATCAGTTACCTTATGCTGTTTCAACTCGACCAGACACGGAACCAAAGGCGATCTTTGTTTCTGCTCTTCGTGATAAACCATTGCAGGGCGACTTTGAATTTGAATTGAAAGGACAGGAGAAGGACTTCCAAACGGGTTTAACAGCGCTGTCTAAGATAGCAACTGTTTATCTCGGTATTGGCGCGAAACAATCAGCTAATGCTTTAGTGAACGCTAAGGATGTTAACGTAAATGTCTTTGATGGGCCATGTCCAGCTGGTAATGTTGGTGTGCAAGTGAACAATATTTCTCCTGTTAATAAGGGCGAAATCGTGTGGACAGTAGATCCTACTGCTGTTATTTTCTTTGGCCGATTATTCAACACTGGTAAGGTTTCTCTTATGCGTCGTGTAGCCATTGCAGGTAGTAAGGTGAAACAGACGGGATATGTTGATGCTCTTGTAGGTACTCCTTTGAAGGATATTTTGGCAGATAATATTGCTGATGGTTGCCATGTGAGAGTTCTAAATGGTAATCCTCTTACAGGTGTTGTTGCGTCTGAAGAGGCTGTACTTGGAGCACATACTTCTGAGGTAACATTGATTCCAGAGGGTGATGATGTACATGAAATCTTCGGTTGGATGCTTCCTCGTTTCAAAGATTTCTCAACCTCACGTAGTTACTTCACTTGGTTGCAAGGAAAGAAGACTTATGACCTTGATGCTCGTATAAAAGGTGGTGAACGTCACATGATTATGAGCGGAGAGTATGATAAGGTCTTACCCATGGATATCTATGGTGAGTATCTCGTAAAATCAATTATCTCAGGTAATATTGACCGTCAAGAAGAATTGGGTATTTATGAAGTAAGTCCTGAAGACTTCGCTCTTGCAGAGTTTGTCGATAGTTCAAAATTACCATTGCAGAAGATTGTTCGTGAGGGATTAGATATCCTTAGAAAAGAGAATGCATAGGGGTCAAAAGCCCACAATAACTTTAACTATAGTTTTAAATAAGGTTTCTCAACGTGTTATTAATGATAATCCCATCAGCTGTTATAGACGTAAAAGGATGTAAACCATGCTTGATGAGTGCATTACAAATGCTTTGTAGTAACATTACAAAAGGCTTGTAATAACATTACAGCTAACTTGTAATAGCATTACAAAAGCTTTGTAACAATTTGGAAACTGATTTTTTGGACTTTAAGAACCCTATAATAAAAGTATTATGAGTTTAAGAAATTATCTCGATAAGATACGCCCAAACTTTGAGGAGGGCGGAAAGCTTCACGCTTTCAAGAGTGTCTACGATGGTTTCGAGACGTTCCTTTATGTTCCTAACGAGACATCAAAGAGCGGAACTTCTATCCATGATGCAATTGACTCGAAGCGAATTATGAGTTTGGTGGTACTTTCATTGGTACCAGCGATGCTCTTCGGTATGTACAATATCGGCTATCAGAACGCTTTAGCAGCTGGTAAGTTGGCTGATGCTACCTGCTGGGGAATGTTCCTCTATGGTATGCTTGCCCTGTTGCCAAAGATTCTTGTGTCTTACATTGTCGGCTTAGGTATTGAGTTTGCTTGGGCACAGTGGAAAGGTGAGGAGATTCAAGAAGGTTATCTTGTGTCAGGTATTCTGATACCATTGATTATTCCTGTAACCACACCACTTTGGATTCTTGTGCTTGCAGTAGCCTTTGCTGTCATCTTCACGAAGGAAATCTTCGGTGGAACAGGTATGAATATCTTTAACGTTGCCTTGGCTGCACGTGCCTTCCTCTTCTTCTCTTATCCAAGTAAGATGACAGGTGATAGCATCTGGGTAGCAAAGGATTCTATCTTAGGTCTCGGCTATACCTTGCCTGACGGTTTCACTATGGCAACCCCATTGGGTGAGATTGCACAGGGAACAAGTGTGAATGCATCTGTATGTGATATGGTATTAGGTCTTATCCCTGGTTCTGTGGGTGAGACATCTGTCATCGCTATCGCTATCGGTGCTGTAATCCTTCTTTGGACAAACATCGCCAGCTGGAAGACAATGTTGAGCGTATTCCTTGGTGGAACCGTGATGGGACTTATCTTCCATTCAACTGGTGCAACACCAATTCAGTGGTATGAACACCTCGTCTTAGGTGGTTTCTGCTTCGGTGCAGTATTCATGGCAACCGACCCAGTAACCTCAGCACGTACAGAGACAGGTAAGTGGGTATATGGTTTCTTCATCGGTGCGATGGCTATCATCATCCGTGTGTTGAACCCAGGTTATCCAGAGGGTATGATGCTTGCCATCCTCTTTGGTAATATGTTCGCCCCACTCATCGACTACTGTGTAGTTCAGTCAAACATCAGCAAGCGCGCAAAGCGTGCTAAATAAATAAGGAGGACGAAGAAATGAAAACAAATAGTAATTCTTATACAATTATCTATTCTGTCATCCTCGTGTTGATTGTAGCCTTTTTGCTTGCATTCGTATTCCAAGCATTGAAGCCAATGCAGGATGCTAATGTACAGCTTGATCAGCAGAAGCAGATTCTCTTTGCACTCAATCAGAATCGTGATATGAGCAATGAGGAGGCTGTTAAGCTTTGGAAGCAGATTATCGTGGCAGATGACATCATCAATGCAGATGGTAAGGTCGTTGAGGCTGGAAAGCAGGGTGGCGTTGATGCCGGCTTTAAGTTGAATAGTAAGGATGCCAAGGAAGGCAAACTCGCTTTGTTCCGTTGCAAGGTGAACGGTGAGGATAAGTATGTTATCCCTGTTTATGGTAATGGTCTTTGGGGACCTATCAATGGTTTCATTGCTATCAATGGTGATAAGAGAACCGTCTTTGGTGCTTACTTTAACCACGAGAGTGAGACTGCTGGTCTCGGTGCTGAAATCAAAGACAACAAGGCATGGCAGGATTTGTTCAAGGGTAAGCATCTCTTTAGTGGAAACGATACTCAGAAGATAGCACTTGCTGTTGAAAAGAAAATCGAAGACCCATCTACGCAGGTAGATGCCGTAACAGGTGCAACACTTACCAGTAATGGTGTAACAGAGATGTTCCATGCAGACAAGGGTGGACTTCAGCCTTATGTTAAATTCCTGAACAGCAAATAATATTCTAATCTTTAGAACAATAAGAATATGGATTTATTCTCAAAACAAAATAGAGAGGTGTTCAGCAATCCGCTGAATCTGGACAACCCAATTATGGTCCAGGTGCTCGGTATCTGTTCTGCCCTTGCCGTAACTTCACAGCTGAAGCCGGCGATTGTTATGGGACTTGCCGTTACCATTATCACGGCATTCTCTAATGTTATTATTTCACTTATCCGTAACACAATCCCTAACCGTATTCGTATTATCGTACAGTTGGTGGTTGTTGCTGCTCTGGTAACAGTTGTTAGTCAGATTCTCAAGGCTGTAGCTTACGACGTGAGTGTAGAGCTTTCTGTTTACGTAGGACTTATCATTACCAACTGTATCCTTATGGGACGTCTTGAGGCTTTTGCTATGACAAACAAGCCTTGGCCAAGTTTCCTTGATGGTGTCGGCAACGGTTTGGGTTACGCTATGATACTTGTTGTTGTAGGTGCTGTTCGTGAGTTCTTTGGTCGTGGCTCATTGCTCGGTTTCAAGATTCTCCCACAAAGCCTCTATGATGCAGGTTATATGGACAACGGAATGATGTCAATGCCAGCAATGGCACTCATCCTTCTCGGTTGTGTTATTTGGGTTCATCGTGCATATTTCTATAAAGAAGACAAGAAGTAATTATGGAACATCTTATTAGTTTATTCTTCCGGTCCATCTTTGTGGACAATATGATATTTGCGTTCTTCCTCGGTATGTGTTCATACCTTGCGGTATCTAAGAGCGTAAAGACTTCATTGGGTCTTGGTGTGGCCGTAACATTCGTGTTGCTTGTTACCACACCAATCAACTATCTTTTGCTGACTAAGGTCCTCGGTCCAGACTGTCTTGCAGAGGGTGTTGACCTTACTTATCTTAGTTTCATTCTCTTTATCGCTGTCATTGCTGGTATCGTACAGATTGTGGAGATGGCTGTTGAGAAGTTCTCACCTTCACTTTATGGTGCGTTGGGTATCTTCCTTCCGCTGATTGCCGTTAACTGTGCTATCATGGGTGCTTCACTCTTTATGCAGCAGCGTATCGGTCTTGATCCAGCAAGCACACAGTATATTGGTACTGTATGGGACGCACTTGTCTATGGTACAGGTTCTGGTCTTGGCTGGACATTGGCTATCGTGGCAATGGGTGCTATTCGTGAGAAGATGGAATATTCTGATGTACCAAAGCCTTTGCAGGGTCTTGGCATCACATTTATTACAGTAGGACTGATGGCAATGGCAATGATGTGCTTCTCAGGTCTTAAAATCTAAGTAAACAATGGGACAATTCATAACAATAAGTATTGTGGTATTCCTTATCACCATCCTTGTGTTGGTGATTCTCTTGCTTGTGTCTAAGAAGTATCTCAGTCCAAGCGGAAAGGTAAAGATAACAATTAACGATGATAAGGAGATGACCGTCGATCAGGGTAGCTCAGTTCTGTCTACGCTGAATGAGAACGGTGTGTTCCTCCCTTCTGCTTGTGGTGGTAAGGGTAGCTGTGGCCAGTGTAAGTTGCAGGTAGTAGAAGGTGGCGGTGAGATTCTCGATTCAGAGCGTCCTCACTTTAGCCGTAAGGATGTTAAAGATCATTGGCGTCTCGGATGTCAATGTAAGGTGAAGGGTGATATGTCACTCAAGGTTCCTGAGTCTGTCATGGGCGTTAAGGAGTGGGAGTGTACTGTTATCTCTAACAAGAACGTGTCCAGCTTTATCAAGGAGTTCAAGGTTGCCTTGCCTCCAGGCGAACACATGGACTTCATCCCTGGCTCTTATGCACAGATTTCTATCCCTGCCTACGACTGTATCGACTATGATAAGGACTTCGATAAGAACGATATCGGTGAGGAATACCTCGGTCCTTGGAAGCAGTTTAACCTTCTTTCTCTGAAGGGAAAGAACCCTGAGCCAACTGTTCGTGCTTACTCTATGGCGAACTATCCAGCTGAGGGTGATATCATCACATTGACTGTTCGTATTGCAACACCTCCATTCCTGCCACGTCCGCAGGTTGGTTTCCAGAACGTACCAACTGGTATCGGTTCTACTTACATCTTCTCTCTTAAGGAGGGTGATAAGGTGATGATGAGCGGTCCTTATGGCGACTTCCATCCTAACTTCACTTCTGGTAAGGAGATGATTTGGATTGGTGGTGGTGCTGGTATGGCTCCTTTGCGTGCGCAGATTATGCACATGACAAAGACCCTCCACACTTGCGATCGTGAGATGCACTTCTTCTATGGTGCGCGTTCACTCAGTGAGGCATTCTTCCTTGAGGACTTCTGGGAGCTTGAGAAGGAATATCCTAACTTCCATTTCCACCTCTCTCTTGACCGTCCAGACCCTAAGGCTGATGAGGCTGGTGTGAAGTATTACACTGGTTTTGCAGTAAACTGTATCCGTGATGAGTATCTAAAGGATCACGAGGCACCAGAGGATTGTGAGTACTACCTCTGTGGACCTCCAATGCTTATCAAGACTGTTACTGATTATCTTGACAGCATCGGTGTTGATCAGGATGCAATCATGTACGACAACTTCGGATAGATATAATTTAAGGCAGAACTCCAAGTAAGGAGTTCTGCCTTTTAGGTTATCTTTATTCTATGTGACCAAGAAGAATCTTAACCTATAACGAGTTCTCTACCGTAACCTATGTAATCCCAATGGGTAGGTTACACATACGCACAAAAGGATTCTCTTTGAGAAAGGGGAGATAAGGCATGAGGCAAGACGAGTGGAACAATGGAGTAATAACTCAAATAGGTCAGTTGTTTTGCTAACCTATAACTTTGATTTTGATGAAAAAACATTGTTCATCCTTGAACAAGGATTTATAGCGGAAAAAGGATGATTCTTCATTAAAAAAACTTAACTTTGTGGGTAATATAACTAAGCAAAGTAAAAGTTACTCTACCAATAATTATCATTGCAATGCCAGTAAACAAGAATGCCTACCTGCGCTATCAAATCTTGGATCAGTGTTTCAGTAATAAGCATCGGAGGTTTAATATAGATGATTTAGTCGACTTTGTTAGTGAGAAGTTGGGCTATAACATCAGTCTGAGACAGATACGTGAGGACATTGCCAACCTGCGTTTGAGCCCTTATCATGCACCGATCCGCGCACGGCAATACGACGGAAAGAAGTGTTATTATCATTATTCTGATCCCGACTATTCTATCTTTAATAACGAGCTGACCACAGAGGAGGTGGCTAACCTCCGTTCAACGATCGATATGCTCAGCCGTTATCGTGGCATACCAACCAATGCTTGGCTGGAAGAAGTCATCTCTAACTTGGAATATCGCTTCGGGGTTAAAGCCAACTCCGAGAACCTTATCGCCTTCGAACAGAATGATATGCTCAAAGGATTAGAGCATTTGGCAGGCATTATCGATGCTACAATCAATCATCAGACGCTCGAGATAGCTTATCAATCCTACTGGGGTGAGAAGCGAAACATCGTGGTCTATCCCTATTATGTCAAGCAATACAATGGTCGTTGGTTCCTCTTTGGGCTGAATGATGAGAAGGGGAGGATAGAAAGCTACGCCTTAGACCGTATCGAAAGCTACGCCAGTAGCACTAAACCCTTCGTTGAGAACGCCACAACCGATTTCGCATCTTACTTCGATGACGTCATCGGTGTGTCGGTTCCTTACGGTGATGTAGCCACCGAAGAGGTCGTCTTGCGATTCTCGCCCCAGCGTTTCCCATACGTCCTTTCGAAGCCCATCCACTCCTCACAGCGTGTGTTGTCCGAGCCCAACACAGTCAGTATCCATGTGAAACCCAACCGTGAATTATCCCAACAAATCCTCTCCTTCATCCCCGATGTTGAGGTGCTCTCCCCCGAATGGTTACGCAACGAGATAAGAGACAAGCTAAAAGATAATTTGCAGAAATATCTATCAATGCACGAAGACTGCACAGATAATCATTAACTTTGCATCAGATAAGAAATAAAAGAACAAATATATATGACAGAACAAGAATTAGCTAATGTGATATGGGACATCAAAGAGGTTATTCGTAACTACTATGATGATTCTGAGGTGGAGGATGTTATCTTACCTTTCACCCTGCTCCGAAGACTTGATTGTGTGCTTGAGGATAAGTACGAGACGATACTCAACACGCTAAACGAAACTCCAGAGGAGATGAGAAAGTATAAGTTACAGTCGTTGATGAGGCAGAATGGACTTACTTTCTTTAATATGTCAGGTCTTTCACTAAAGAAGTTACTTAACTCTCCCGACCAGATTGGCGATGCCTTTAAGACCTATATAGAGGGCTTTACATCCAATGTGAAGGACATTCTTGCTAACTTTGTACACGAAGATGGCGACAGTGGCATTGTCGACCTATCGAAGATATACGCTCGTCTTGAGCGTGGCAATAAGCTCTTTGCCGTTGTCCTTCAGTTTGTTGAGAAAGCCGACTTGCATCCAGACAGGGTGAGTAATGCGATGATGGGAACAATCTTCGAGATTGTTATCCGTCGTTCGAAGGAGTCAACGAACACGAAGGCTGGTCAGTTCTATACGCCACGTGAGATTGTTAAACTCTTGGTGGCACTGACCATGTCGGGGAAGGAAGAAGAGCTGTTTGTCCCTGGTAGGGCTTTCACCATTTATGATCCCTGTTGTGGTACGGGTGGTATGCTCACCGTAGGGCGCGAGCATCTACAAGAGATGGCACAGAACAAGCATCTACAAGTGTTCCTTTATGGACAGGAACTTAGCCAGAAGACATACGCTATCTGTAAGGCGGACCTACTCATGAAAGGCGACGATCAGAACCTTGATCAGCAGCTCTATCAGGGCGACACCTTGGCTGATGACAAGCTCTTTGGTAAGCATTTTAACTTCATGTTGGCTAACCCTCCCTTTGGTGTAGACTGGGGTAAGGACACAAAGGTAAAGAGTATAGTGATGCAAGACAACCGTCCTGGCGGACGTTTCGAGGCGGGACTGCCTTCTACGTCGGATGGTTCATTGCTCTTCCTGCAGCACATGATCGCTAAGATGGATAGTGAAGCTGGGTCACGCATAGGCATTGTTCTCAATGGATCGCCCCTCTTTAATGGTGATGCAGGGACGGGATGGAGCAATATTCGTAAGATGTTGCTCGACCGTAACTTGCTCGATGCTATCATAGCCCTGCCTAAGAATCTCTTCTACGGTACTGACATCACCACCTATCTGTGGATACTTGATAACAAACGACCAGCTGAACGCTATCGCAAAGTGCTCTTTGTTGATGCTGCCCATAGCGAGTTTACCACCTTACTTCAGAAGAACTTAGGTAAGAAACGATTTGAGATAAGCGAGGAGGGAACGCACGACATCATTAGTATCTATAAGGCTTACGAGCCTTGCTGCCGTGACATTGTCTACGACAAGACAGGCGAGACGGAACACTTAGAGATTGCGAAGCTCATGGACTACGATGACTTCCTTTATACCAACGTGGCAGTACGACGTCCGTTGCGCCTGTGGTTTAGTAATATCCGTGCTACGTATGAGGCTTTATGCAGTAACGATGACTTTAAGGCAGACGACAAGAAGAACCTTATCTTGCAAGAGGTGGCAGCAATAGACGGTGTGGACGAGCAGCGTAGCGACCACGAGTTCTTTGTGTTCTTGAAAGAGAATCACGTGAAGACTACCAAGGCACAGAAGAAACAGTTGCGTGATGTGTTTGGCAGAGTAGCAGAGGATGCCCCCGAAGTGTTCGACGACCCTATTAAGAACAGTGGTGAGCGGGTTGCTGATACCAATCTGAACGATACCGAGAAGATACCAATGAAGGAAGATATCGACGACTACTTCCGTCGTGAGGTGCTACCTTTTGCGCCCGATGCGTGGATGGAGCGTGATAAAGACAAGGTAGGTTGTGAGTTCCCTTTCACCCGACTTTTTTATAAGTATCGCCCTTTGCGCAGTAGCGAAGAAATCCTTTCAGAATTGGCAACATTAGACAGTGCACTCAACAACGAACTCTCACAGCTAAAGGAGGACTAAGACGTATGAAAAAATACGATGAGTATAAGGATAGTGGAGTGGCATGGATTGGGGATGTGCCGAAGCATTGGGAGGTGAAGCAGCTAAAATGGTTGTTTTATAATTTGGATAATCTTCGCGAACCAATATCTGCGGATAAAAGAGAACGAACTAATCCTCAATATGAATACTATGGTGCATCTGGTGTAATAGACAAGATTGATTATTATAATGTTGATGATAGGGTTCTCTTAATAGGAGAGGATGGAGCTAATCTCGTATTTAGGAATCTACCATTAATATATAAGGCAGAAGGAAAGTTTTGGGTAAATAACCACGCACATATATTAAAACCTATGAAGAATGTCGATTATGGATATATGTACTACACATTAGAGGCTGCTGATTACTCAACTTTTATTACAGGTTCTGCACAACCTAAATTAAGTCAATCAAATTTAGAATTACAGACTCTTCCTGTGCCACCTTATTACGAACAAGTCTTTATTGCAACCTATCTTGATACACACTGTGCAAAGATAGATAACCTCATTTCTATTCAACAAAAGCGTATTGCTCTACTCCAAGAACTGAAACAGAGTGTTATCACTCATGCTGTAACGAAAGGACTGAACCCTAATGTCGAAATGAAACAGTCGGGAGTTGAGTGGATAGGAGATGTGCCAAAGCATTGGGAGGTGATGCCTTTAAAGTTTACAGGTACGTTTGGTAATGGCTTGACATATTCTCCTAAGGATGTTGTAGATAATGGTATCTTGGTATTACGTTCATCTAATATTCAGAATTCCTCCTTGTCCTTTGAGGATAATGTCTATGTTAGTAAAGTTTCAAGAGATTTATTGGTGAATAAGGGTGATATTATAATCTGTTCGAGGAATGGTAGTGCAGCATTAGTAGGGAAATCTGCTTTTGTTGATAAAGAACTTAATGCGACATTTGGAGCTTTTATGATGAGATATATTCCTAATATTGAAAAGAAGTATGGATTCTATCTCTTTCAAACAGCAATAGGTCAATACAAGGGCTATTTCTCTACAACAACCATCAATCAGTTAACAAAAACTACTATTGATGAGATTAAAGTTCCTTTAGCAATGGCAGAAGAGCAAGCCGCTATCGCCTCTTACCTCGACCACAAATGTGCTACCATAGATACCTCTATCTCCAACGCCCAACACCAAATAGACCTTCTACAAGAGTATAAGCAGAGCTTGATTACGGAGGTGGTTACGGGCAAAAGGAAGGTAACTGATAACTGACAACATGCCGAGTAAGAACCAAACAGGGGCTTACCACGTAATGAGCAAAGCCCTTGGAAAGGGTTTAAGGACAGTTCTAAGGGCTACAACTTAGGTCTCACTCGGCTGCAACTTGAGTTTCACTTGACTGAAACTCTAATATCAGTAGACTGAAACTTGAGTTTCATAAGTATGAAACTGTCAGAAGGGTGGACCTTTGCCTAATGAAAGTAGAACTGTAGCAGACGTTATATACACAAGAAAGAGAAACGAAACATTGACAATAAACAACAACAAAATATGCTAAATCCTTTAAGCGAAACAACCTTTGAGGCGCATATTGCAAACTATCTTGCAAATAGCGACCTATACAATCAGCGCAGTAGTGCACAGTTTGACATCGAACGCTTGTGCGATGCCGAGATGTTAGAACAGTTCTTACGAGCACAACCCATCGTGTGGAAGAAGCTGTCGCAACACTTTGCGGGGCGAGAGACAGAGACGGTTATCCGTGAGTATAACAAGCGATTAGACCGTGGAGAGAGTATCTTGAACATCATGCGCAAGGGCTTCACGGTGAGTGGGGCGAAGGTGAAGTTCTGCCAGTTTAAGCCTACGTTGGAAGGCGAAGGAACAGAAAACTACAGACTTTATCGTGCCAATCGGTTTAGTGTGGTGCGCCAGATGCGCTACTCCATGGGAGCTGACAGTGGTAACGAACTGGACCTGTGTATCCTCTTGAATGGTATACCCCTCTTCACCTTCGAGCTAAAGAATGAAGGAACAGGGCAGAACTACACGCACGGTATAGCCCAGTATCGCACGCAACGCAATGCCGAGAACCGAATGTTAAGAAACTGTCTGGTGCACTTTGTGATGGATAACCAGTATGTCTTTATGACTACCAAACTGAACGGAGAGGGAACAACCTTCCTGCCTTTCAACCGTGAGACAGTGAATCCGACGATAGAAGGCGACTATCCAACAGCTTATATGTGGAGAGACATTCTGCAAGCCGACTCCCTGCTCGACCTACTGTTACACTTCATCAAACGCTATGATGAAAGTTATGAAGACCGCAACACAAAGGAGATGAAGAGGCGCACGGTGGTAATCTTTCCACGTTATCATCAACTAAGAGCTGTACACAAACTGCGTCGGTTGGTTGAAGAAGAGGGAGTAGGACATAACTACCTCATACAACACTCGGCAGGAAGTGGAAAGACGAAGACCATGGCATGGCTGGCACATCAGTTTACGAACATGATTGACGCAAATGGTGCAGCAGTCTTTGATAGTATCATCATGGTGACCGACCGCATTGTGCTAAACCGTAATATGGCAGAAGACGTTGTTAACTTCGAGACAACGCTTGGTACGGTGATGGATATTCGTAAGCGTTCAAAGACCTTGGCTGATGCACTGAATGGCAAGAACAGAATTATTATCTCTACAGTACAGAAGTTTGCATACGCCTTAGACTATCTGAAGCATGAACAGCAGAAGCGGTATGCCGTCATCATTGACGAGGCTCACACGGCAGTAGGCAATGAGGCTGCAAAGGACTTAGTAAATGCACTCTCGACGCAGGAAGACTTAGCCCAGATAGAAGACTATAACCCAGACGACTATGAAAGTCCGTTGGATGCGTTGATGGCACAGCAGCAGAACTACCGTAAGATGATGAAGCACATCTCTTATTTTGCTTTCACCGCAACGCCAAAGGATAAGACCTATGCCCTATATGGTAAGGATGGGAAGGAAGCCCACGACCTTTACTCTATGAAACAAGCCATCGACGAGAAGTTTATCCTTGACGTCACACAGAACTACATCAGCTATAAAACGATGTTTGAGTTGATAGAGAAAGACCCCGACAAGGATGCTGAAGTGCAGTTTGAGAAGAAGAAGGCATTGAAGGTGATAGCTGCAATGTTGGGGAAAGATATGTATATCAAGTCGCGCAAGGCAAGTATGATGGTCGACCAGTTCATGAAGTTCACCATCAATAAGATAAACCATCAGGCAAAGGCAATGGTGGTGTGCGACTCACGACAGTCAGCTGCCGACTACAAACAGATTATCGATAGGATTATCGCAGAGGAATACAAAGGAGAGATAAAGACCCTTGTGGCTTTCTCAGGAGAGGTGACCGACAGCAGCGGTAAGAAATGTACAGAAGCCAACATGAATGATGATGGTGTGACAGACAATGCCATTGCAGAGAAGTTCAAGGAAGACGATTATAAGATATTGATAGTGGCAGAGAAGTTCCAGACAGGCTTCGATCAGAAGCTACTGCACACAATGTTTGTTGATCGCTCGTTGGGAGGCATACAATGTATACAGACGCTCTCACGTCTTAATCGTACTTATTGGCCTTATAAAGAAGACACGTTGGTAGTAGATTTCCGTAATGATACAGAGTCAGTCCGTAAAGCGTTCAATCAGTATTATACCGTTACAACACTGAGTGGAGAAATTGACCCGCAGCGTGTCTACACGATGAAAGAGGATGTAGAGCAATGGAACTTGTTCAGTGAAGAGGAAGTAAATGAGGTATGCGAACGACTGATAGACCCAAAGAAGGTGTCAAGTGTGCCGTCAATCCTGTTAGACATTGTGAGAGAGAGGGTAGCCCCTTTAACAGATGAAGAGAAAGACAGGTATCGTAAGTTGGTTAATCGGTTTGTAAGACAGTATGGCTTCTTAGCACAAGTTATAGACTTCACCGACCCCGACTTGGAGAAATTCTATGTGTTCTGTAAGGTGTTCTATAAGTATTTGCCTTATACGAAAGAGACGCTACCAATGGAGTTAGCGAGCATGATAGACCTTGACAAACTACGCATACAGCTCTCCTACGAAGGAAGCATAAAGTTAGAGGATGAACCAACAGAACTAAAATCGAGCCGTATTGGTGAAGTGGGATTGAAGCAAGAGGACGAGAAGAAGACCATTGCAGAAATACTCAATATGGTGAATAGTCCGTTTGTGGGTATTCTGAATGAGAATGATAAAATCATCAAACAGATATTGGAAGAACTGATGAGAAACCCAGAGCTTGCCGATGCTATCCGTGCCAATAACTCTCGTGATGTGTTGGTGAATATCTGTAGGCAGAAGTTTGATGATACCATCGTAGACCAAATAGAGAAGTATTTCCACCTTAAGGAATTACTTGAGAAGGAGAAAGGTCTTGAACAGATGTTGATTAATAAGATTCTGGATAATCTGGGCTTACAGATATCAGCATCAAGAAATCTTATCTATGATGAGGCTGTGCTGAAGGACAAGATAATAGCAATGATGCAACCAGAGTTTGTGGGTGTCTGCAAGAAGATGAGAGCACTACCAGAGATTGTGGATTGTTTCTTCTTTGTACTGAACACGGTAAGTCTACCTAAGTTAGATGGTATCAACGACCTACTAAAGGAAGGACTAAACAATATCTTTACTGACCCTCATCCAAATGCAGTCATGAGGTATTCTCTCTTTAACTCGTTGGTTCAGAAGTATGAATCTTACTTAAAGAAATTATACTATCTGATAAATGATGATGAGATAGAAGGACAAGGTGGAAGAGACGCCATGTTGGCAGATGCTGTCCATGCCTTTAGGTGTCTATGGAAACTGAAATACGCTACAGATGAAGATGGGAAGAAGTTCTCTTCTTATTTGCAGATGTTGAGAGATTGGCGTAACAATGAAGCGCATAATGCACCTGTCAATACAGCTGCAGATGTCGATGCCGCAATAAAAGTTGTTGTGGCACTGTATCTCTATGTGACAGCATTCTCCATCACCGACCTTGAGAGTGTGGGTCATGACATGGAAGCAAGAAGAGATTGTCCGCTTTATGAGTTGCCAGAGAACGACGCTGTAAGTTATAGTCGGGTTGCAGAAGACGGTCCAGATGATAAGTAGGCGTTGATGGTGATATGATGTCTTCTTTCTGAACTGTTGCAAAGAGCGCAATGGTTCAGGAAGAAGATGATTGACAGTAGGCTGCAGATGGACAGAAACTCCGAACAGATAGTAAGCTATAGTAAGACTAACTTGCATGTTATCATATATATGAATGGTACTAAGCAAGTGGTTACAGGAAAGTTCCTACAATTTAATTGACGTTCCATTATATATATAAAAAAGATAATAAAGGTAAGCAGAAATCTTTATCTATGCAGAAAGGTTGCACTCATGTGTATTACCTTTGCACACGTAACATAAATAATAACTTTAAAGAATAGGATTATGAAAGAACTAAAATGCCCTAAGTGTGGAAATATCTTCAAGGTGGATGAGGCCGACTATGCTTCTATATTGAACCAGGTTAAGACTAAGGAAATCGAAGCTGAGGTGAAGAGAAGAATGACTGAGATGGACGAGCGTAACAAGGCAGAATTGGCGTTGGTTACGACGAAGACCGAGCAGACATTCCAAAATAAGTTGTCGGAAAAGGAGAAGGAATTAGGTCAGAAGGTGGCTGAGATAGAGCGACTAAAAGGTGAGAAAGAGAGTGAGCTGTCTCGACAGAAGTCGGAGATGAATGAGGAGATAGCTAAACTTAAAGCACGGTTAGAAGGGATAGAGTCGCAGAAGACAAGTGAAATGAAGATTGCACTCGCTGAAAAGGAAAAGACGATCAGTGAGTTAAAGTCTGAGATCAGCCAGAGTGGTGACAAACTGCAGTTGGCTGTGATGGATGAGCGTAACAAGGCGCAGCAGGCAGCACAAGAGAAAGAAAACAAGATTGTGATGCTGCAGAACGAGATAGAGCAGGAGAGGAGTAAGGCTCAGCTACATGAAGCAGACTTGCAGAAGCAACATGAGAGAGAGTTGCGGATGAAGCAAGAGCAGATAGACTATTACAAGGAACTGAAGTCGAAGATGTCTACAAAGATGGTCGGTGAGACGTTAGAGCAGCATTGTAGTGATGAGTTCGAACGTTATCTGCGTCCACTGATGCCTAATGCTTATTTTGAAAAAGACAATGATGCCAGTGATGGTACGAAGGGTGATTTCATCTTCCGAGATAGTGAGGATGGGACAGAATACCTATCTATCATGTTTGAGATGAAGAACGAGATGGATACTACTGCCACCAAACATAAGAACGAAGACTTCTTGAAGAAGTTAGATGAGGATAGAAAGAAGAAGGGATGTGAGTATGCCGTGTTGGTCAGTTTGTTGGAGGCAGACAGTGAGCTATATAACAGTGGTATCGTAAATAAGAGTCATGTCTATCCGAAGATGTATGTTATTCGCCCACAATTCTTTGTGACTTTCATCACACTGTTGGTGCAGGCATCGAAGAACGCTTTGGAATACAAGAAGCAACTCATCTTAGCACAGAGTAAGGAGGTGGATGTAACGAACTTTGAGGCAAAGATGGAGGACTTCAAAGAAAAGTTTAGTAGACATTATGAGCTCTATACAAGAAAGTTTGATGATGCGATTAGGGATATAGACGCTACCATATCTAAACTGCAAAAGGTGCGTGCGGAGTTGGTTAGTAGTGAAAACAACCTGCGCCTTGCTACTAAGGATACCGAGAAATTGACCATTCGTAGACTCACAACTAATAACCCAACGATGAAGGCGAAGTTTGATGAGGCTCGGAATGCACAGGCAGCAGTAGAAATCACAGACGACGAGGAATAGGCGTTGTGTCGTTACTGTAGAATCCTTATCTATTAAATACTTGAGAAGATGAAAACATTATCCGTAAGACAGCCATGGGCCTCATTATTAGTGAGCGGGCTGAAAGACATAGAGAACAGAACGTGGGCTCCCAACTATAAGGGCCGCATCTTGATACATGTCTCATCGACGAAAGCTCCAAAGAATTTCGCTGATCGCACCATCTTTAACGTAAACAATGAAATAGAGAACGAACAAATGTTCGGTAATTTCCCTGAGTATGAAGACCTGGAGTACTCAGCAATCATTGGTTATGTAACAGTAAATGGAGATTGCGACGACTCTACTTCGGTCTGGGCAGTACCAGTGAAACATCAATGGCATATAGAGGATGCCTATATCTTTGATGAACCTATTAGAGCGATTTTGTACAGCAGCAGCATACAGCGTGCGATTTCTCCACATCAGATAGTTGGGTAATACTGTCACCTATTGAGCAAAGTATCAAACGCAAGATAGAGGCAGTGGGAACACCATTAAAGGATTGGGATATCCAAATTAATTATGGCATTAAAACTGGCTGTAATGAGGCTTTTATAATATCGACAGAGAAAAGGAAAGAAATCCTTAATAACTGTCAAACTGAGGACGAACGTAAAAGAACGGCTGAACTTATTCGACCCAATAACTAATGCTATCTTGTGTCTCAAACCACTTATTGCTGGTTCTCTTTCGGGCTTTCACTTTCTCACCATTTACAATATGCGTTTTGCCTGTTTGCTCCAACCTTTCAATACCGAAAGAAAGCAGATATTGTTTGATAGCTGGGTATTCATCAATATTGTAATGGCGTGAGGGGAAAGTGGCAATAAGCCATAATTCAGCCCACTCATACCTATATCTCTTAATATCCCTGCCACGCAAAATCGGAGGATTTTTCTAAGCCAAAAATTATTTGGAAGATTATTGGAAGCCGGTTGGCTTTTGCAATAGACAACAATGGTATAATGCTGAACAATGCTTGCTATCTACTAACAGGCAATCATCTAGCACACATCTTAGGATTCTTAAATTCGTCACCCCTAATATGGTACAGTGAAATTACTAATATGAATAAAACAGGAGTCGGTGATGCTCAAGTTGGGGCACAAAACATTATACTCTTTCCTATTCCCTCCACCATAAATGAGGAGGTTGTAGAAATTGTTGAACAGTTACTCAGTACTCCAGCCAATAGTAACTTGAAGCGAATTCTTTCTGAGCGCATATATGCAATATATGGGTTAGATATTGAAGAAATAAGTTATTTGGAATCCTTAAACCTTTGATTAAGCCATTAGCAGGTAGTTTTGAATCTACCTGCTAATAAGTGATTTAATCTCTATTTCTGTAAGACCGTATATTTGAAATGCAAGGTTATCAATTCTTTTTTCTGATGCCAAAGATTGGTGTACTAATACATCTTGTACAAGGTGTATCATTTCGTTTTCTTGTTCTTTTGTTGGATGTGCTATAGGAAAATTCATAACATATTGAGACAACATCCTGAATTGCCTTTCTTGCAATTGGATTACATACAGCTTTACAAGGAACTTTCCTAGTCTTGAGTTAAGTATACCAAGTACATATCTTGGGTCTGTAGTTTCACTACTCATTATGTATGCAGTATTTAAGACAATACACCTATTGTCATCATAAGAATAGCATGGGAATGGGTAACCTTCTTCTGGATTATCGGTTTGTATTTCCATGTATACAACTTTTGGCTTAGAAAAATCCTCCAAATAAGCGCAGTTACGAAGATTATATGGAGTGTCACCTTTATCCGCACGAGTGGAGATTCTGTCCCAATATTGGTCTAAATGTGTCTTTACAGCAGGATAATCGTTGATGTCAATGCGTGGGAGTTTGTTTCTAATGCCATTGTGGGTGTTGATTAAGAATAATCCATTGTCCACATAGCCATATCTCTTTATATCCCTGCCGCGCAGAATTGGTCGAATAAGTTCAGCTGTTCTTTTACGTTCGTCCTCAGTTTGACAGTTATCAAGGATTTCTTTCCTTTTCTCTGTCGATATTATAAAAGCCTCGTTACATCCTGTCTTTATGCCATAGTTGATTTGGATATCCCAATCTTTTAATGGTGTACCGACTGCTTCTATCTTACGTTTGATGCTTTGCTCGATAGGTGACAAGATTACCCAACTATCCGATGTTGAGAAGTCACAAATGGTATCTTGTTGCCGCACAAAATCGCTCAAATTCTTTACGCTATCTTTATTCTGCTTATTGGTAATGGCACAGGTTGTTTTATGCTGGTTATTAGACCTTGAGAAAAGTAAGATATTTGTGTCAACAGTAGCACTCTCAAAGATCTTCACTCCAGCAAAGTCTATAAGTAGCAATGGGTTTGTCTTATTTGCAAAGAAGTCTCTTGTCTTCTCTCCATATCCTGCACGCATCCATTTGTTGGACGTAATATAGCATAAGTGCCCATCCTTCTTCAATAGCTGCCATCCACGTTCATAGAACAGACAATAGATATCACCTTTACGGTCAAAGGTGGAATATCCACACCCTTCATACAGTTTCGCTAATTCTCCACCATTGTTTTGAAGTTGTATGTATGGCGGATTGCCAATAACAATATCGAATCCATTATTAACGCCAAACATCCATTCAGGATCAAAGAACGGACTAACTGCATTTTGGTCGTATGGATTCCATTCTGCAAGTTGTTTGGCATCATCAGATGCAAAATTATTCTCATCAGATAAAAGTTCTATTAGTTTTTTGCGTAAGTCTAAATCCTTCTCTCTTAAGCGATGTTTTGTAGAAGTCGACTTAGCAGAAAAATGTAGATGACGTATCTGATGTAATTCTTTCTTTATTGACTCTATCTCTTCACTTTTAAAGAGGTTTAACTGACGGTCTTCCTTCTTCTTTGCAATAAGTGAGTTTGCTGAAACAAAATTAGTTTCAAGGTTAGGCAATGTTGGGATGCCGAAGTTTGGTTTAGAGGCATCTTTCTCACAATTACATATTAAGGAAATGAAGAAGCGCAGTTTTGTTATCTGTGCTGCAATACTCTGTATATCACTGCCGTATAGGCAGTTCTCTATAACAGACAGTTTGAGTTCATAAATATCTTCATTAGGTGATATTCGTTCAAGGATGTCAATCATTCTGTTGAGCAGTCCCATAGGAAAAGCACCAGAGCCACAAGCAGGGTCAAGTATCTTGACAGCCTTTAGTTTGTCAGCAATCTTTAGATATTCATTACTCTTTGCTTTGTCAAAAGTGAAATCATAAGAGAAAAGTGAACGAACAAAGTCATTGTTTCCCAAATAGGCAATGAGACTTTCATCAACCATATAATTGACTATCTCACGTGGTGTATAGAATGAGCCACTTTGGTTGCGTGCCGTCTCTTTTGTTTCTGGGTTATAGGCACCCAACAAGTTTTCGAAGACTTTACCTAATAGTTCAGGGTCAAGTGCTACCTGCTGTTCCTCAGGTGAGTTCTCCTCAATAGTAAAGTTATATCGGCTCAGAATGGAGAGCAATCCTTTCTCTGGTTCAAAGAAAAGAATGTTCGGAACTACAGCACGATGCTTGTATCGACCATCCGCAAAACGAGCATCATTACGACTGAACCCATCAAAATTATAGCATTGTTCAACACCATCAATATAGCGTGTCTTATCTAAACACTCAAAGAGGCCTCCATTCAAGAACGGAACTTCTGAGAAGAGGTTGACAATTTCCTGTTCGCTGATAGAGAACATTTCAGCGTATCTATATAATGTCTTGACATCTCGTTTAGTTGAAGTGGCAAATTTACGTGTATTGCCCTTCTCGTCCTCAATGGCACAATTCAAGGTAGCAAAGAAAAGATTCTGAAGGATGGCATTGTAGTAGTTTCCAACAGTCGTGCTATATGGGTCGAACTCTTTCAGTATTGTTGAAAGATATTCAATATCAAAGATTCGGTTTGGTACCAATTCCTTCTGTTTGATAAACCATACAAACATAATACGGGTTATCATACGTATAACCTTCTTTTCTACATCGTCCCTATCATCATCTTCCGTAGTTATATTATTAGGGAAGGTTACCTGAGTAGAGTCGTCTATAGCCCACTGATACCACTCAAACAAGTCTTTGTAGAATTGTTTGGTGAGTGTCTCAACAGAAAAGGCTTCGGTGATGTCAGTTAAAGCTTGCTTACTTTCTTTCAACTTGCCAAACTGCTTTATAGCTGTGTGGCATCCACGTCCTTCTCCAAGCAAATAGGTATAACGTTTTGTATCAGTAGATATTTTTTCATATTCTCCCTGTTTGTTGAAGCCCCAAGTCTCGCTTACATAGGAGAAACGTAGTATGCTTTCATTCTTGCGATAGCAGAACATAAAAGCACCTGCATGATTGGTGCGCCAGTCCGTGGTGAGCATATCACGAATGCCACGCCGATTACGCTCAATGTCTACATTGTCTGCAAGTTCTACTTCGTAAATGGCAATAGTCAAACCATCTGACAATTTTATGTAACCCAAGTTTAATGCTTCTTTAGCCAAATGACTGCTTACATGAACCTTTCCTGGACTATTATGAAAAGTAACCTTGTTCAGGAATATGTCATGAAGCAGTTGCTGCCATGATTCACGGTTATATTTTGATTCAATAATCTCTTTGTAATTCATTGTTCGATATTTGATTTATTGGAAACTTTCGGAAAGTATAATTTCTGCGTCTGTTTCTTGTTGATTCAACATTGTTTCTTCTGCAATATAATAAGGGGCATACTTTTGCGCCATTGTGATGATTTCGCTGAAGGCCTCATCATGTGTCATTCGAGCTTTACCGCCAGTACGTCGAAGGTTTTTCTGGATACGTTGTAAACGCTTGGCAATATAGGTGATAACACCACGCTCTACCAATGTTTTCAGATGTGCAACTTTGATGTAAAGGTCATTGTCTCCAATCTCATTCATAAAGTTGTTCAACAGATTGATAGCCGTACTAACCTGAGCACCCAGATTAGAGAGATCTTTCTGCGAGGTTTCTTGTATACGGATTTCCTCGTCTTGAATAGTACGGAACTTTGTCAAGGCTTTCTCCACATGCTTGTGATGGTTGCTTATACGAGTAACAGGTTTCTCATCCTTAGTTGCTTTGAAGTAATTAAGTGCATCAAGAACGGAAATTTCTTGAGCATTTTCCGACACAAGGAAGAACACTTTTCGGAAGTTTGTCTTTAAGAATACCAGTGTGTCTTCAGATAGCGTAACACCATTAATAGTTTTAGACTCTCGCCCTGTTCGACTGCGCAAGGATATCTTAGCAATACGGTTGTATTCCTGTCGGTTCGTCTTAAAGAGAGTACGAAGCTCTTCATAGAAAGGTAGTTCCTTGTTAATATCTTTCTTTTGCTCGTTCACTCCTTCTTCAAATAATTTACTTAGGTTACGGTCTATAATTTCTTCTTGAGAATAAATTTGATTGTCCTCGCCAAATGTACTATGAAATGATTGGATTTTGCTTAATGCAATCTGGTTCAGATTAATTTGTTTATTACCTTCCCTTGAAGGGTAGAAAACATAGTTATAGATATGCTTTGAGGCAGAACCAATACGATTAACACGACCAATACGCTGCATCAGCCTTGTCGAATTCCACGGCGTATCATAATTCACAATCACATTAGAACGATGTAAGTTGACACCTTCTGCCAGTACGTCTGTCGTCAGGATGATATTATACTCGTTGAACTTCTGCTTGTAGTTAGCATCAAAGTTCTCACGTATTGTCTTAAATTGTTTATTGCGATTCTGTGCAGAGATTACTAATACGTCCTTACGATTGATTCTACGTTTTAGATAGTCAACAGTATCAACTGACTCAGAGAACACAACTAACTTTTTCTCTGGGTTTCGATCACTTCTGAAAAGTTCATGTTTTAGTAACTCATTAAACTTGGCAAACTTAGAATCATCTTCATCAGAAATATCTTTCCAGTCAGCTAACATTTGTTCAAGAATAGCTTGATCATTATGTAACATATCAATAAACTCTGGACGGAAATCAGCAGCATGAAAGATTGCGTTCTTAGGATTGTTAGAAGCTTTAGCGTTAAGTTTCTCTTCGATTTCTTCTTCGGATAATCCAGACTCCAATAGCAGATTGATGTCAAGGTCTGGTGCAATATAGACCTTGTCATTATCAAACATGTCAATCATATTCTGATTGGCTTGATGGAAATTCTCTATAGAAACTTGAAATGCGTAGAAACTACTTTCCAAACGCTTTACAAGTCCATTCTTTCGAATACCTGCAAGGCTACGGCTTATCAACTCTGCATTGTCATAAAGACCATTTGCTACTTCTGGTTTTAAGTATGCAATAGCTTGATAACGTGCATAGGTAAGCTGCTTATCAAGAATCTGTATAGCCTGTTCAAAGAGATTGGCTAAATGCTCATTTAGCTCATACTGGTTCTCAATTGGATGTTCAACTTTAGGAAATCCATTCACATCCTTGTTGTATCGGGGTATACTTTCTATATCTGTTCGGGTACGACGCACAGTTAATGGTTTAATGATACGGTCTCTTACCTTCTCTGCTAATCGTTTAAAATCCTCAATACTTGTATTGTTATTTTTTCGTAGTCTCTTGAATTCTTTTATCAATGGAGAAAAGAATGCAGTAAGGTTGCTAACTCCATCAATGGTACAATGACGAGGGTCTTGGAAAAGTAATATCTCCGTATAGATATCAGCTGGAGAATTGTTCATAGGAGTTGCGGAAATAAGCATGACCTTCTTTTTGTAACCAGGAATATTACCTGCTTCTAAGCGTGGCATCTTGCAAATTTCTTGAAGTTGCTCAAAAGCTGATGTGGTATGACTACGGAATTTATGAGCCTCATCTACAAGTATGAGATCATATTCTTCTGCATTCCAATAATTATAATCCTCTTCATCAAGAACCTTGCTTAAGCTACCGTTTGTAATGAACTTGGCGTATTTGTCTATACCAAAATCTTTGAAAGTAGACTTCCAGTTCTGTTCTACTGCTGGAGGGTATACTACAAGAATCTTGGTGTGCTCATAACCATTCTCTATAAGGAATTTCTTTGCAATCATGGTTGCAACAATGGTCTTACCCAAGCCAACCACATCCGAGAGAAAGAATCCATCGTAGCGAATAAGCTTTTGATAGCCTTCTATGACGGCATCCATCTGATAATCATATTTCGTATAGCCCTCTGGCATATCAAAGGGATCAGTACTGTCGGTCTCAAGTACACGGTCAGCATAATACTCCATTAGCATCTTAATGTAAAGATCATAAGGAGGAACATCCCCTTTAAGATAGGTCCTGTCAATGGCTGCTTTTATATCTTCAGAAGTTATTTCACAACCTTCAGCTTCTTTCCATAACTGCTCGAATTCATCTTTTGCAAATTTCACATCATCATATCGGTCCAACTTTACATTGAACTCATATTGCTTGTCCTGTGTTATTCCTAATCCATTCCCTGATAAATTACTTGAACCTGTAATGGCCATACTTTGAGAGTACTGATTAAAATTATCGGGATATAGCACATATATCTTTGCATGAATCTTTTTAGAAGGATGAGCGCGTAATTCAAGTTTTTTGTCAAGAAGGTCTTGTACCATTAAATACATTCCATCTTCTATATCCTTACGATAGTTGGAAGTTTCTATGTCAGTTCTTATCTTTCTGAGATACTCTTCTTTAACCTCTTCTTCTGCGCCAAAAAATAGTTTTCCTTGCTGTGCCGCTTTAGCGATATATTTGTCTACATCTATGCCTATCAGTACTCTCACCTTTCCAATATTATCAAGGAAAGGGCGTAAGGAGAAGTAGCCAGATGCACGAAGAAAGCCTACAACAGCATCAAGGTTTCTGATTTGAGGATTGTGCTGTAATACACCCTCAAATTCTTTCATTAGCGTATTCCCATTCCTGTTGGTAAAGATGTGGGAATTGGGCTGCTGAATTGTATTCATATATTCTTATTCGTATATAGATTATTCATGTTTACTTCTAATATAGTTTTAGAAATTGCACTGAGAATATCTATATTGTTGTTTTCATAAACTCCTATTTCACTAATTCTTTGGGGGACACGCCGAGCAGGTCTGCTACCTTGAAGATGGTAGCAAGATTAGGCTGCTTGCGGTTACAAACGTAGGCGTTGGTGATGCTGAAACTCATACCCAACTCTTTGGCGAGCCATGTTTGGGTGATACCTCGCTTCTTCAAATGTTCCTTAATGAGGTTGCTATGTTCTTTCTTCTGTCCCATTAGATGATTGTATATCTCAATATTAGTTACAAAGATATGAACTTATAATGAATAAAACGAAGAAAAATAGAGCTTTAATGCAATTCAAATGATTTTTTCTTGTGTGAAGACCCAAAAGTAATTTATTAAGTAGTTAATGATGATTGGAAATGAATATGCCTTTGTCCGAAACCATCCACTTTTTGAGTATGTATTGAGCGTTTTTGATAGTTGTTGATTTCCTTACATTTTCCTATACTTCCCGCTATATCCCAGTCTCTTGGAATAACATCAAAAGCCCTCTACTTTTGTACTTTCAGAGCTGACTGAATGTCCTATGCGCAAGGGTGAGTTATTCATTTCAAAACAATTGAATTATGACGATAAATGAATTACGAGACAAGCCTGTTTGGCAGATGACTGGTGAAGAATTGCTTTTCCTTGCACAACACGGTAATATATCCACGAGCAGGGAATTAACAAAGGCTTCTTCCTCCAAAGAAGAAAAACGATATGTGTATGGATTGGCTGGTATAGCATGTCTTTTTGGATGCAGCTTGCCCACAGCCAACCGTATCAAACAGAGTGGCAAAATCAATCGTGCCATTACACAAATCGGTCGCAAGATTATTGTGGATGCCGACCTTGCGCTGGAACTGGCAGGACGAAAGACGGGAGGGCGAGGATGAATACAACTAACTATGAAAACATTTGGCAAGCATCGCTTATCCATGTTACGGACGAGTTTGCGCTTCCTCCAGTTGTACTGCAAGCAGGTGAAGCCATAATTGGCACATTGGGCAACTTCAGTGTGTTAACAGGTAAAGCCAAAGCAAAGAAAACTTTCAATGTGAGTGCCATCGTTGCAGCAGCCCTTGTCAATGGGCAAGTTCTGGAGTATCGGGCGTCATTTCCCGAGAGCAAGCGCACTATCCTCTACATTGACACTGAGCAAAGCCCTTATCATTGCCAACTCGTGATGCAACGCATTCTGCGATTGGCAGGATTGCCGACTGATAGAGAGCCAGAGCATTTGAAGTTCAGCCACCTCAGAGCCATTGCCGACCCAAATGAGCGCAGAGAAATAATCCGCTACGCCATCTACCATACACCCAACGTGGGCTTGGTGGTCATTGACGGTATTCGTGATTTAATGCTTGATATCAATAACTCAACGGAGGCGACTAAATTGGTGGGTGACCTGATGCAGTGGACGAGCGAGCAAAACATCCACATTCAAACCGTGCTTCACCTCAACAAAGGCGACGACAATGCACGAGGACATATTGGCACCGAACTTAACAACAAGGCAGAAACTGTCCTACAAGTCACAAAGGACAACACGCTGCCCGAGCGAAGCATCGTTGCTCCTGCCATTATTCGTTCCAAGCCTTTTGACAAATTTGCTTTTCAGCTCAAGGAAATGGAAGATGGGATGTGTGTTCCCGAAATAGACCACTCGTATTCGGACAATGAGTGCAAGTCTCACCGCTATTCCTATCATGAACTAAGCGACACGGAACATAGAAACGCTTTGAAGCAAACCTTTGTTACAAGTGAAGTCTTGTCCTATGGAGAAATCATTGCAGCACTCAAAAAGGCTTATGCAGAGGTTGTAGGACAAGCGTATGGGCAAACTAAACTCAAAGAACTTCTGCTATTTCTGCTCAACAAAGGTTTGCTGATAAAAGAAGAGCGAGGGAAATATCGGCTCAACAAAGATTATCAGCCCTAAAACCTTTGGTCGGTCGGACGCAGGCTATATATACCTGAACCAACCCGACCAAAGAGAAACAAGTTTGGTCGGTCGCAAAAGGGTGCCTATAGTGTACGACCAACTGACCAAACAAAAATCAACCAGCCTCCAAAAGAAAAAGGTTGACCATCATTCATTTCAAACATCAAAACAAAATCACAATGGATATACAACATATCAAGCAAATCCCAATTACAGATTATTTGCAACAGCAGTGCTATACCCCTACGCGAGTACAAGGCATTCACTATTGGTACTGCTCTCCGCTACGCAACGAAGGTACGCCATCATTCAAAGTAAATACAGAGCGCAACCAATGGTATGACTTCGGAACTGGCGAACATGGAGATATTATAGACCTTGTATGTATTTTACAGCATTGTACCATGAACGAAGCCATTGAACTTCTAACCAGTTCAAAACAAATAGTGCAACAAGATTTTTCTTTTGGCGGTGAAAGAAAAGCCTCTAAGCACAAATTAGAAATCATATCTGTGCAATCGCTTACCAATCCTTATTTGTTACGTTACATCGCAGAACGAGGAATACCTCTCAGCATCGCCAATAGATTCTGTTCTGAAATTCGATACAATAATACCAATCGGACATACTATGCTATTGGCTTTGCAAACGATGCTGGCGGATGGGAAATCCGTAGTCCTTATTTTAAAAGGTTGTATAGCTCCGAAAGCCATTACAACTGTCAGTAAGGGTACAAACCATTTGCAAATCTTTGAGGGCTTCATGGATTTTCTCTCGTGGCAAACACTAAATTCATCCTCAACTTGTGATGCTATTGTTCTCAATTCTCTGGCTCTTTTGCCACATATTCAAGAGAAGATAAAAGGCTACAAACAAGTGGAGAGTTTTCTGGACAGTGACGATGCGGGGCGAAAATCGTTTGAAATTTTGAAGCAGTTTTGTCCACACATTATAGACGGTTCTGTACGCTACCAAGAGTATAAAGACCTCAACGAATGGCTCGTTGCTCAATCCAAAATCAAAAAGAAGCTGACATTATTACCGACCACGAAGCGTGGTATCAGAAGATAGAGTTTATCTGGGAAGCAAGTTTGTGTTTTGAGTATCTCAAAACCTACTTGCTCCCACCATTGGGAGGTAAAAATCCCGTTGGTCTCATCAAAAAATAAAAATATGGAACAGAAGAATAAAGGTGGGCGACCCACCAAGACATTATCAGAGAAGCGGAAATATCAAGTGCTTCTTCGGCTTAATACGATGGAGTACTATACTTTGTTGGGCAAAGCGAGAGAAGCCTCCATCACTCGTACCGAGTTTCTGCGTCGGCTCATTGCAAAAGCAGAAGTTAAGGCACACATCAAACCCGAAGAGATGCAACTCATTCGCACGGTGTCAGGCATGGCAAACAATCTTAATCAGATTGCCCATCGACTCAATGCTTTCGGAATCTCTGCACTCAATGAAGATCTGAAAGCTCTGAAACAACTTATTCACGAACTTATGAAACGCTTGAAACCATGATTGCAAAAATTATCAAAGGAACAAACTTCAGTGGAGTTGTCAATTATATGCTTAGCAAACGTGAAGATGAAGCCAAGGTTTTACAAGCCATAGGTGTACGCAGTTCTTTGCCAGCTGCAGGTCTTCTGCCGTTACATGAAAAGTCAGCGTACGACCGCCATTTCTTTCATAGAGCGTCACTTCAAGCTGCTTGTCTTCTGCAAGAGAAAACTGCTCGAGCGCAAACACTGCATGTTCACTGTTCATACCCCACACTTGCATCACCTGATGATAGGCACGAAGCGGCTGCAATACCTGCTCTTGTATAGCAGTGCGCTTTGCCATCTTCTTATCCACCACCTTAAACGTGATAAAGTCCACTGAGTACGGCATATTCGTGCCGTTTTCCATACGAATGTAGAAAAACAGCAAACCGTTATGGGCGTACAGAACACGAAGCAGGAACTTCATACCGAACTGCTGTGTACCGATGTGCTTAATGCTGCGTCTGTCATTCTGATAGATGGTCTGCATCATCAGCTTTACTAATACGGGCGACTCTTTACCAAGTTTAAATGCTTTAATCTTGTTAATAGTTAATAGTAAGATTTGTATCATAATACGGAAATCGTCATGAACTCTTGATAGGATTGATAAAAAGGTATACAGCCATTGCACATTTACTCAATAATACATCAAATTTGTTGCTTTTTTTATTATATCGGATATTGCTCATTATTTGCCAGATGCTGCACGAAAGCATGCAGGTAATCAGCTTTTACTTTTCTGTAAAACTGTTTGTCAGGCAGAAATAACACATAATTACCATTTAGTGGAAGACAATCTTATGAGAGAGTATGATAACTTCATACATGAACTTAATCAACATTTACCTGAAGTTACAGATATATTAGCTTTGAAACATGAGTGTACTCCTGTAATTGAGCAGATTTGTGAAGATATAAGGTTTGATTGTGCTTTGAAGGACAATGACTTTTAACAACTAAAATATATTTAAAACAAATTATAATGGGATATTTAATTTTTATCATAGTTGCAGCTGTAATTCTCTTCGTTTATATTGCACATAAGCATAATGAACTAATGAAAGAATCTAAAGAATTGGCAGAGAAGAATCAATATATTGAAAGTGGAACAGGAAAGAGAAGAGAGTGGCCTGTTGGTTCATATTTCAAAAGTACGACTAACTTAAAAAATTTTTATAATAGTACTCCAATGTCGACTTTGCTCGAACTTAAAGCGCAAGGTTATACTTTTATGTTTGAGCCTGATGTACATAAATCTCCTCTTGCTTTTTATAAAAAGAATGAAACTTATACAGCCGTTTATTCTGAAGAAGAAATAAATAAGCTGGAATCAGAGTGCATTAAATATATTAGACTGGTGGAAAAACAAGAAGAACTTAAAACTAACGATTTTGATTCTTCATTACGGATTGGAAATATAGATGAAGAGCCTTATCCACCTAAAGTTGGAGAACGCTGGAGAAATATTAGTTCTGATAGTAGACTTGCATTATTAGATGTTCAGTGTTATTGTGTACAGAAAGCAAAAGGAACATCATTCTATGCAAAAGCTATGCAAGCTTTAATCGTGATAGCGATTGACTTAGGTTTTACAGAAAAGTTTGTAGAAGACAGAGTGAATAACCACCTTTTAGAGGAAACTTCAATATCAAAAAGGCTTACTTTGGTTGGAGATAGAAGTATACTGCATTTGGTATTCAAGAGTTGTTTTTGGTTTGCTGTAAATACGGATAGTAGTGACTGGGATTATGTCTTTAATATTTTTATGAATGCAGGTTGTTCGATGGATGAGTTGAGTTCTTTGCTTTAGAAAGAAAAATCCTTAACGCATCCTTTTTATTTAAGAATATGGTATGTAGGACGACTTTATTTCTACCCCGTAGAGCGGTCGCTGGACAATTATAAGTTTAACCTGCTACACAACAAGCAGCTGTTCATCAATCAGCTGAAGACGAATACGCTTGGCAGTCGTACCATTGATGAGGGATCGATGGATGAGGACAGCGGCATGAACTTCTGAGAATACGTAGCAGTGCTTTCGGGTAATACCGACCTTTTAGAGAAAGCAAGATTGGATAAGAAGATTACCACCTTGGAATCAGAACGTAAGAACTTTCTCCGTGAGCGTGATGCCGCAACGGGGAAGTTGGCAGAGATTGAAAGTTCTGTATCCTTCCATACGGACAAAATCAAGGAGGCACAATCTGACCTCACTCTATTTGAGCAGCGTGTGGAGCGTGATGATGAAGGTACACCTATAAATAAACTGACAATCAAAGGTGTAGAAGACAGCACCGATATCAAGGCCATTGCTGCCCGTCTGCAGGAGATAGACGAAAAAGCACGCACCAAAGGCGAGTACAACAAAATCGGTGAGATTTATGGGTTTTCCATCATGGTCAAGACAGAGAGCACTTCAAAAGACTTGTTTGACTGTTCGGTGAATCGCTTTTTTGTGAAAGGACAGGAGTCAATCTACTACACTTACAATAATGGCAAGTTGGCAACAGACCCGAAACTTGCGTGTCAGAACTTCGTTAATGCCTTGGAGCGTATTCCAAAGGTAATAGAGTCGCATGAGAAGGAAATGGCAAAGGTTGTAGCCAATAAAGATGTTTACACCAACATTGCCAACAGTTCTTGGAAAAAAGAGGACGAGCTTCGCTCACTTAAAAGTGAAGCTGCAGAATTGGACAGAAAGATTGCATTGACAATTTCTACCAATAAAGAGGCAAAAGGAGATATAGAACAAGACAATTCCATATCCATAAGTGGACTACCTAACCAAATAAATAATAAACAATCTAAGATACATGAAGACAGTGAGGATGGTCGTTCACAAGGTTTTCGTCCAAAATGGAGGCACTAATTCTCCAATATATAGAAGATTAGATTTCGGTAGTATATATATTGCTGTCGAAATCTAACATTTTATTTTATATTAATATCAACCACAGAACAGTCATCTTCCGTGCATTGTAAAGGTGGTGAAGTTCTCTGTTGCAAGTACTCACTTACATCATATTGTTTGTAAAAGCCATCGCTACAAAGTATGAAGCGATCTCCTGTTTGTACTGACATTTGATATACTTCTATTGGAGTTCTGTACCCTCTTCCATTAATACAGACCGTAAGGTAACTCTCACCTCCAATGTTGATTACATCATCGGACGTCAGCAGTGTGATTGTCCCATTAATGTGTTCATGATATAGACGAACATCCCCCAATGAAGTATAATAGAGAAAGCTATCCGTCAGATACACAAGCGTGAGGGCAGTACCCATCTTACACTTTCTTTGGTAGCATGCCTTGCCTAAGGTTTTATCGGCATATTCTAAGCTCTCTTGAATAATCTTTGAGGGATCAGACGCATTGTAACTTTCAAAGTAATCAAGGATTGCTTCACAAACGATTTTCGATGCCTGTTCAGGAAAATCTAATCCTCCCATACCATCAGCAAGTAAAACCAAAGTTCCGCCTGCTATTTTCTTCTGAAGAATAAAGTCTCCATTCATTTCGTTAGCAGCTATGCTTTGAAAAGCAATACATATTTTCATCGGGTAAACTTATTAAAAACTTCTATCATTTTTTGGAATGCATATAAAACTTGCTCATACTGAAGAACTGAGTTACTGTCCAGTATTTGTTGAAGAAGCCTACTATCCTCTTCTTTTGCGATTTCCTTTTGTAGGCATTTTTCATAATAGGATAAATACTTTATGGGGAGAAAACCTACAATGTCATTGGCAAGCCAATATGCACCGACAATAAACTCATCAAAATCGTCCCATTCAAAAACTTCTTGGTACACACTCCTATTTAAGTTGGCTATGAAGTAGTTCTCAATGATAAACCCCATATCATCAGCATCTTTATTTGTTTGCAGGTTACGATCTAACCAAGCATTAAATTTTAGGATAAAAAGTCCGTGAAGTGATGCTAGCTTGATGTCAAATTCATTATCAATACTTATGGTTATAGCATCTTTTAGTACTTCCTCATAACCTTTTACAGACATGGCAATATCTTCTTCTGGTGGCCAATAAATATATCCATCTTCTTTTGCAACATCTCCGTAAGGAACAATATCCATTTCATAAACCCCATAATAGAAGCGTTGATACATTTTCTCATCCTTAGTGAAACCATGCGCCAAAAGCATCTGCTTTATTTCGTCAAAGGCTTCCCAATTAGGAATAGCAATAGCTAAATCTAAATCTCTCGTTTTTCGACCAGAGCTTATGCCTACTAATTGCTGTATCAGTATATCACGTGCAGTTGCACCAATAACAAAGAAGTCTTGTCCTACCTCTTTAAAACATTCGCTGGCGGTTCTTAATAGTTCAACCAAAAGTGGATTGTCTATCTTATTACTTGAAATTTGAAAGCTCATCATTCAATATTTTGTTTGCAGCTTCTATCGAACGACTATTGCCATCACCTAATAAGTCTGCATAAATAAGAATTATTGGCATTGTACTGCCTTTCCAAAACTTCTGATACATTGTAATTTCTCCTTCTGTAGCACGCATGGCACCTGTTTTCATCAGATTACCCCAAGCTACATCGGTATATATTTCAAACTTTTGTGGAGTTAAATATCCGTTTACTTGATAAGCAGCACATTCTCCACCCCAGCATATTCCTTCGGGCAACACTATTTTATCCCATTGTGCTTTAGACTGTTCATCTCGAAAGGCAAAATGCTTCACCAAAAGTTTTGGCTTAAGAACATGATGATAGTTTTCCACCCATAGATCAAGCAACCTGCGTTTGTCTTTCAGTATACGCTTTCTTTTAGCAGTCAATACAAACTTTCGAGCTTCTAATTCATCAAGTACATTTTTTATAGTACCTAACGAAACATCGCACTGTTCTTTGATTTCCCTAAAAGTTTTACCCACATTGTTTACATCTTGCAACAAATAAAAAATGACTTTTAAGCCCGCTTCTTGAAAGATTGGATAAGCCTTGTTAAGCGCTATAGGTGCTTTTTCACCTGTGTGAGAAAGTTGAAAAATCAGCTTCTTACCTTTTGTATATAGGATTTGATAGTTACCAACAGTGTCTACAAAATTAATGCCTGCCGTTCGTAAAATGTTATAAACACCTGGTTGAACATATCGTGCTATAAGCAAAATAGGTATCTTTTGTAGTTCAGCACACCCCTTTATCAAATCCTGAATGCGGCCAATGTTGATACTATTCACCTCGTTTTCTACAAGACAAGGAAAGTCTATTCCTATAATGTTAACTCGTCCCTTAAGTATAGGATTACTTTGTGGAGTTAAATCATAGGTGATATTGAGTCCACTTTCTCCCCATTGTTGCTTCATTGCACTTACTGCCTGTTCTATAATATGTACTTCTCCCATACTTGTTCATTCTTTATTACTTGTTCAACAATATTGAACACTGCAAAGATAATGAACAAACACGAAGACACCAAATATTTTGTTCAATAAATTAATTTTGTTCAATAATAGTGAACAATAGAAGAATATTGAAAGAATCTAATTTTTGAGAGAATTTACCTACACTCTCGCTTACGCAGTATACTATCAATCTCTTCACGAAGAAATAGCAGCCTACCATTAGCTTTGAGAAATGGGATCTTACCCGCCCAAACCCAGTTATAGATAGTCTTTTGCTCAACTTTCAAGATTCTAGAAACATCTATGATATCCAGATATTCCGGTTTCAAAGGTGGACGGACAGTTGTATCGACGGATTGCTCTTGCAGGACAAGTAGCTGGTCGAGTTTATTCTCGACAGTTCTTAGTTTATCAAACAATTAACCTCGGAGCAAAGGTTCACAATTTCTGTGCTGCTCCAAAATAGAACGAAACAAAAAGAGATTGCCAAACAATAAATGTAAGTCCAAGTACAGTGTCTCGCAAAATAAGACGTAATAGTGGAGTCAGAAGACACTATAATAGAGATACAAATCTAACAAATGCAGTCTAATATTAAATTTGAAACAGGTGGAAGAAGTCACGTGACTATTTGACAACATAGATGTTCATAGACTGTATGTTCGTATGATATCAAACGTTCACACAAGAGTTCTATTCTTTTTCATGACTTCTATCCATCTATTATAGCAGAAGTTTACTTCTTTAGCCTGAAGACCATATCAAAGTAATTGATTTCCTCCATGTACCGATTGATAGCTGTCAAAGATGAACCATCTTCTAATTGATAGGTCCCATACCCCATCTCTGCTACCTCGAAGGTCATTGTTCGAGTAGGCGATTCAAGGCGTACAGTAAAAACCTCCTTGAACATATCTTCTGCTGTCGTTTGCTCATCAATTGATTTTTGCAGTAAAGCAACGACCTCATCAGTAACACTTAAATGTAGCATTTCATCTTCGATGATATCGTCCAAACTGCTTTCTGTTAGTGGAACAACAAGGCAATCACCCTCTAAGCGTGGTGCACGACGCACCAGCTTATGAGCTGGTGGTAGATTATTCTCGTCAATCTCGGGTGTCTCAAAGATGTTCAACTTTCCTTTAATACCTCCTTAGTTTACAGCCAAACACTTCAATGTTATAAAACGGCTAAGGGTATTCCTATCTACCTTGCAAATCTTTGCTATCTTTCGATGAGATATACCGTTTTTTAAGAGTTCTGATATAAGAATCTCTTTGCCTGATAATTTATACTTATCTGGCGAACTTCTTCTACCTTTCGGACGTCCGAGGACCACTCCTTCTGATCGTTTTCGTGCCAATGCCTCCTTTGTGCGCTGGCTAATAAGATTACGTTCAATCTCTGCTGATAAGCCGAAAGCAAAGGCAAGCACCTTACTCTGGATATCATCACCTAAACGATAGTTGTCCTTAATTGTCCACACACGACACTCCTTACTCATACAAATGTTCAGAATTTCCATAATCATAAAAAGGTTACGACCCAGGCGGGACAATTCACTGCAAATGATAATATCGTCCTTTCTTACCTTTTTAAGTAATCTGCCAAGTTCTCGCTTGCTATAGTTTTTTGTGCCACTGATAGTTTCCTCTATCCAATCGTCAATTGAAAGATTTTGATGTTTACAAAAGTTACTAATCTCGAAGCGTTGATTCTCTACTGTTTGCTTATCGCTGCTAACTCTGATATATCCGTAAATCATAATTGTATATGTGATAATTATTACTTTCACAAAAACAAACGGATATTGTAATAAAGGAAATGCTATAAGTTTTCTTAGGTAATGGAAAATTCGGGTGTAATAAAGGGTGTAAATCACATAACCCGTTGATTTACACCCTTGTTTGCGGAGAGAGAGGGATTCGAACCCCCGGTACCTCTCGGTACGACGGTTTTCAAGACCGTTGTAATCGACCACTCTACCATCTCTCCAGAAGGTTACTTTGTAGTCAACCTGCTTCCTTGTCGAAAGCGAGTGCAAAGTTAAGAATAATTTCTTTAACTACAAAACAAATAGACATTTTTTTTTCAATATATGTGTATAAAAGGTGGAAGATAGCTTTGTTATTTCCTAATTTAGCTGGATTGAATGCACAAACTTGTCTTATTTGTAGCGTCAAAGTTGATACGGGCACGTGGTGTCCTGCTTTTCTTCTTTGACAAGATATAGAGGTAAAGATAACTATTTGTTGAGGTCGTACCAACCTGTTTCACACCCTTCATCTCAATTTTCTTCACCAGTCGGTTGTTGAAGACATTTATCGCATCGAGATGATACACCTGGTTGTAAACATCGCTCTGCGGTTCTTGGTACTATATAATAAGGTGAGAATTGGATTGAACAGCGTGGAACCTGCCTTGTCTTATTCTTTCTATCGGCATCCAGCATACTCTGCGGTTCGTGGTACTATATAATAAGGTGGGAATTGGATTAAACAGCGTGAGACCAGCCTTGTCTTATTCTTTCTGTCGGCATCTAGCATACTCTGCGGTTCTTGGTACTATATAACAAGGTGAGAATTGGATTGAACAGCGTGGGAGCTGCCTTGTCTTATTCTTTCTGTCGGCATCCAGTATACTTTGTTGTTCGTGGTACTATATAATTAATAAGGTGAGAATTGGATCGAACAGCGTGGGAGCTGCCTTGTCTTATTCTTTCTGTCGGCATCTAGTATGCTCTGCGGTTCGTCTATAATAAGGGTAGGGTAGACCTCACCAAGTACGTCTGTCGGTCGTCACCATCCATTAGAATTGAAATGTTCCCAGCGGCGGAATATTCATGTTCCGGCGTTGGAACATGAAAGTTCCAGTGTGGGAACATCCGTGTTCCAGCGTGGGGACAATACTCCGCAGCCCTTACTTGCGGCGTGGAGGCTTAATATAATGTTCCTCGAAAGCTATAAATTCTGGTTCTGCACCAGGGGCTACCTCTTCAAATATCTCACGTATTTGTGCTTGCTCCTCAGGCGATATAACCACATCGCCACGGCGCATTCTCCCTATTTGCGTAAAGCCAAAAGCGTCCTTCAACCGCTCATGAATCTCCGCCTCTGCATTGCCCGTGAGCGTCCCATAACGCCAACGCATACCACGAGCAAAGCGTCTCAACTTCCATTCATAATACTTCGGGCATTGCGAATAGCCGCCAGCCTGCTCAATGAGTAGGGGATTTGTCACGCTTAGAAATACGTATTCCTCCGCTATCTCCTGTTGGGCGATGTGCCAAAGCGTGCAACTCTCACGGCGTGGGCACTGGGGCATATAGCAACTGTATTTATCCATTATTGTTCAAGATTTAGTTAACTAATATTTATCACACGTGTATGTGCTTGATTATTGCAAAGTTACTATTTTAAGGGAGATAACCAAAGAAATGTGCGCCGAATATGGGTAATAGCTTACTGAAATTATTATCCCGTTTCGTGTACACTGCCCATAGCTTTTACGCTTGTAAGGAACAAATAAATGCTAAAAAAGCCTTGTATATTAGAAAATTAACCTACCTTTGTAGCATTAAATACAACATCTAAAGGTTATAGATTAGTGTTATTTGATGCCTAAAAGCCACAAAACGTCTTGTATAAGACCCTTTGTCAGAGAAGAATTAATCTACAAGGTTTTATGGAAATAGCATGGTAAACGACCTATTACCAGTGTTGAAAACAATATAAGACATACATTAATTAAACACTTATGAACAAAAAGCTACTCCTGTGTATAGGCATGCTCTTCCTTTGTATCAGCATGGCTTTTTCACAAACCAAGATTACGGGTACGGTGGTGGCAGCCGATGATAACGAACCAGTTATCGGTGCGACTATCACTGTTGTGGGGGCTAAGATGGCGACAGTCACCGATGTCGATGGTAAGTTCTCATTGACTACTGACGTTGCAAACCCACAAGTGACAGTGGCGTACATCGGTATGGTGTCGCAGACGCTGAAGGCTACCACTGACATGCACGTAGTACTGAAATCGAATGCAACAACCCTCAATGAAGTTGTTGTGACTGGTCTTACTCGCACCGACCGCCGCCTCTTCACGGGTGCGACCGATAAGTTGGATGCTGACAAAGCGCGCCTCAATGGTGTGGCTGACATCAGTCGTTCGCTTGAGGGACAGGCTGCTGGTGTATCAGTGCAGAACGTTAGCGGCACCTTTGGTACATCACCTAAGATACGCATTCGTGGCGCAACGTCCATCTATGGAAGTAGTAAGCCACTATGGGTTGTGGATGGTGTGATCATGGAAGATGCGGCTAATGTGGGTGCTGACGACCTCGCTTCTGGTAACCCCGAGACGCTTATCTCTTCGGCAATCGCTGGTTTGAATGCCGACGATATAGAGAGTTTTCAAATCCTTAAGGACGGTTCCGCCACCTCTATCTATGGTGCGCGTGCGATGGCAGGTGTCATCGTTGTAACCACAAAGAAGGGTAAGCAAGGCCAATCACACATTAGTTATACGGGTGAGTTCACCACTCGCTTGGTGCCATCCTACAGCAATTTCGACATCTTAGATTCGAAGGAGCAGATGGGTATCTATCGTGAATTGGCGGATAAGGGATGGCTGAATCTCTCGGAAGTGCTCAATGGTAGCGAGTATGGTGTATATGGAAAAATGTATGAGCTCATCAATCATTACGATCGTACAACGGGGCAGTTTGCATTGGAGAATACGCCCGAAGCACGTAATCGTTACTTACAACGTGCAGAGTTCCGAAACACCAACTGGTTCAAAGAATTATTCTCTTCGAACATCATGCAGACCCATTCTGTGAGCTTCAGTGGTGGTACGCAGCGTTCAAACTACTATGCTTCGTTTAGCGCACTACTTGATCCAGGATGGTACAAGCAGAGTAGTGTGAATCGTTATACGCTCAACGTTAACCTCACGCAGCACCTTACTGATAAGCTCTCATTGAACCTTATCGGTGGAGCAGCTTATCGCAAGCAGCGTGCGCCAGGAACTCTTGGACAGGATGTAGACGTTGTGGGCGGTGAAGTGAAACGTGACTTCGATATTAACCCTTACTCTTATGCAAGCAACACCTCACGTGTATTAGATCCAAACGAGTATTACGTGGCAAACTACGCACCATTTAATATCTTCCATGAGTTGGACAATAACTACATAGACTTGCATGCGCTTGATGCGAGATTCCAGTTAGAATTGAAGTATAAACCTATCCGTGACCTTGAGTTGTCATTGTTAGGTGCATTCAAATACATGGCATCTACACAGGAACATAATATTAAGGACGATTCTAACCAGGCACTGGCTTATCGTGCAATGGGCAATGGTATCATCCGAGATGGCAACAAGTACCTGTACAAAGACCCATCCAATCCGAATAAACTACCGCAGACAGTGTTGCCATACGGCGGTCTCTATCATAAAGGAGACAACCGAATGAGTGATTACGACTTGCGTGCAACAGCTAATTATAACCACACTTTCGCTGATAAACACATAGTGAACTTGTTCGGAGGAATGGAGATTAAGAGCATTGAAAGACAGCGTAATGCCTCTGAAGGAGTGGGTTTGCGCTACAATGCGGGTATGGTTCCTTTCTATGTCTATGACTACTTTAAGCGTGCGGTTGAGGCTGGTAACACCTATTACACCATAGTTCCAACCAATTCACGTAGCGTTGCTTTCTATAGCAATGCCACATATAGTTATATGGGAAAATACGTCTTCAACGGAACTTTACGCTATGAAGGTTCTAACCAAATGGGACGTGATACGAAGGCAAGATGGATGCCTACATGGAACGTTTCGGGCGCTTGGAATGTGCATGAAGAGAGTTGGTTCAATAAGTTATCACCATTGAATAAACTCACCTTGCGTGCTTCTTATAGTCTTACGGGTACTCCCCCAGATGCTTCTTACAGCAATTCAACCGCCATCATAACGGCTTCTAATCCTTTTAGACTATTCGCTGAAGACCAAGAACCACAGCTCGAAATCACCGAGTTAGCCAATGCGAACCTCACATACGAGAAGAAGAACGAGTTGAACTTGGGCTTTGATGCATCATTGTGGAATAATCGTCTGGGTATCACACTGGACTATTATACACGTAAGAACTTCGATGAGATTGGTCCAATGATTACTGCCGGACTAGGCGGACAGATAATCCGTGCTGCCAATGTAGCCTCTATGAATTCTAATGGTGTTGAGTTAAGTCTATCGTTAGTAGGCGTTAGGAACAAGTATTTCACATGGTCAACGAACTTCATCTATTCGTATGCTAAGACCAAGATTACTAAGCTCTTTAACCAAGGAAACGTAATGAGTTTAGTGAGTGGAAACGGCTTCGCTAAGCGCGGCTATCCTGCTCGTGCGTTGTTCTCAATACCTTTTGTGGGCATAAACGACGAGGGTATGCCTATGGTACGCAATGAGAAAGGAGAGGTGACAACCGATGATATCAACTTCCAAGAGCGTACCCAAACAGACTTCCTCAAGTATGAAGGACCGACAGACCCGCCTCACACGGGTTCACTTGGCAACCTCTTCACCTATAAAGGCTTCACTCTTAACGTCTTTGTTACCTATGCTTTCGGTAACGTTGTACGCCTCGATCCTAAGTTCCGTGCCCGTTATAACGACTTAGTCTCTATGACTAACGACTTCAAGAATCGCTGGATGAAACCTGGCGATGAGGCTGTTACGAATGTTCCAGGTATATTGTCAAAGAGCCAGTATATGGCAAATACGAATGTGCGCATGGGTTACAACGCTTATAATTATAGTGATGTACGCATAGCAAAGGGCGACTTCATTCGCATGAAAGAGATTTCCCTCGGTTATAACCTACCTGCACAATGGTTCAAGAATAGCGTTATTCAGAACCTTTCTCTCAAACTCCAAGCCACTAATCTCTTCTTGCTTTATGCTGACAAGAGACTCAATGGGCAGGATCCAGAGTTCTATAACGTGGGTGGTGTGGCGTCACCAATGCCAAAGCAATTCACCCTTACAGTAAAAGTTGGACTTTAAAACTTATGAAGATGAACGTCAATAAATATATAATGTGCCTGTCGCTTGCGTCCGCTGCACTTGCCTTTACATCGTGCAACGACTTCTTGGACAAGTATCCCGATAGTCGTATGGACTTGAAGACACCCTCTGAATCGAGCCAACTACTCGTCAGTGCTTATCCACAAGGACACCCTGCTTATCTCTTGGAGATGTACTCTGACAATACAGATGAGCAGTTGCACAGCACTTGGAGTGCCTTCGATCGTTTTCAAGAGCAGGCTTATCAATGGAAAGACATTGATGAGGTAAGCAATCCCGAGACGCCTCATCAGTTGTGGGAAGCGCATTACGCCGCTATCTCAACATGCAATGAAACGCTCGATCACATTGATAAGGCGAAGGACAAAGAGGCTTATGATGCGCAGAAGGGCGAGGCTTTGTTATGTCGTGCCTTTGCTATGTTCCAGTTGTCAACAGTATTTTGTCAGGCTTATGACAAGACCACTGCGCAGAACAACTTGGGCTTGCCTTATCCTAAGCAACCCGAACGTGTCGTGGGCAGACTCATGGAGCGTGGCACCTTGGCAGAGCTTTACAAGAATATAGAAAACGACTTAGTGGAAGGCATGAAACTCGTTGGAACAAAGTATGATAAGCCTAAATTCCATTTTACCAAGCAGGCTGCTTATGCTTTCGCAACCCGTTTCTATCTCTATGCACAGCAATACGACAAGGCGGTGGAGTATGCGAATAAGGTGTTAGGAGACCACCCTGAGGACATACTACGCAACTGGGCAGAGTGGAACAGACTGGGTCCTAGTGGCAACGTGCAGCCTTATGACTTCATAAAAGCTAGTAAGAATGCCAACATCATGCTGCTTCCTGCACCTTCACAGTGGGGTGTTATCAGTATTCCAATACTTGCTGGTAGCAAGTACGCACACGGAGAGTTGATTAGTAAGAACGAGACTTTGCAGGCTGCAGGACCATGGGGTAACAGCGGAACAGACCTTAACTACACCGTTACCTATAATAATGGTATATCGAAATACGCCTTGCGTAAGATTCCATACATGGCTAAAGTCATCGATACACAGGCTGAAATAGGTATTCCCTATGGTGAGTTTGCAGTCTTCGCAACCGATATTACCCTCCTTGAACGTGCCGAGGCTTATGCTCTCTTAGGGCAATATGACAAGGCAGTAGCCGATATCAATAGCGAATTGGCAGTCTTCTCAAAGCATAGAGTGAGCCTCACTCTTGACCAGATAAAGGACTTCTACAATTCGTTGGCTTACTATACTCCTTCACAGCCAACGCCTAAGAAGGAGCTACACCCATTGTTCACTATTGAGCAGACAACGCAAGAACCCCTTTTACAATGTATATTGCAACTGCGTCGATTGGTGACCATTCACGAAGGTTTCCGCCTACAAGATGTGAAGCGATATGGCATTACGATGTACAGACGTAAGGTGGATGTGCAATCGAATGTCACAGCTGTCACCGATACGATGAAGGCTGGCGACCCACGTTTAGCCATCCAGTTACCACAAGACGTGATAACTGCTGGCATTACTCCTAACCCACGTAATAAATAAAAGGAGACTTATTTATGAAAAGAAATATTCTATTGGCTGCTATCGTAATAGCCTGCGGAACCATGGTTCTCACGGCTTGTAACGATGACAAATTGGGCGGTGATTCCATCTTTCCAACCACTGCGGTGAAACGAAACACATTCGATCAATGGCTGTATAAGAACTATACTATGCCTTATAACATCGAGTTCCAATACCGCTTGAAGACGGAAGAAACCGATAAAGCCTACAACTTCGTACCTGCCGATTCAGCAAAGACTGCCAAGCTAGCTATCATCACTAAGTATATGTGGTTCGATGCTTACGCCGAGACAGTGGGCTTGGATTTCGTTAAAGAGAACGTTCCGCGCATTATTGTTGCAGTAGGTATTCCTGGCTACACACGCTATCGCACGGAGGTAGTAGGTAGTGCGGAAGGTGGTTACAAGGTGACATTAAGTAAGGTGAACGCCCTTACTGACGACCTATTAAAGGACTACGGCAGTATGACGGGGTTCTATTTCCACACCATGCACCACGAGTTTATGCATATTCTGAACCAAAAGAAACCTTACGATGAGTCGTTTGATGACATCTCACGTGCCGATTATGTCAGTGGTAACTGGACGTCAGTACCCGAGAAGCAAGCCTACTCACAGGGTTTCGTCTCACCTTATTCAATGGAGAATCCAGCAGAGGATATTGCCGAGCTGTACTCTATCTACGTTACAAGTACACCTCAGGAATGGAATAAAATCTTGCAGATTGCAGGTCCAAAGGGTACGAGTATCATCAATAGAAAGCTGAAGATGGTGCGTGAATATATGCGTAATTCATGGGATGCAGACATTGATTTGCTCCGTAACGCTATCCTTCGTCGTGGTTCGAAGATAGCAACGCTCAACTTGGAAAGCCTGGAATAAGAAAGGAAGAAAGCCTCCCTTCACCTCAAGGAGACGCCCTCTTCACTTCAAGGGAACGCCCTCTTCAAATAGAGGAACGTGCTCTCTCTTATACAGAAATCCTCATCACAAAAAACAAATAATTGTGTTCTAACTCATTTCCGTTAGGCTCTTCGCCTCTTGGGCAGGCTATTGGAAGTTGAAAATAGCCATGAGCTTGTTATTAGGAAAGAGTTTAGACCGTAGAAATAAAACGAAAGAAGAAAATGAAAAAACTATGTTTTCTATTCTTAACCATCGTGTTGGGACTGTCTATGCAGTCGTGTTTACATGATGATAAGACACTCTTCGACCAGCCAGCAGCCGAGCGTATCGACAAGAGTGTATCGGATTATACCCAGCTATTGGAGTCTTCCGAAGGTGGTTGGATGTTGCATTATTATGCTGGAAAGGACTATAGTTATGGTGGTTATACGCTCTTGTTGAAGTTCAAGAATGGGCATGTAACGGCTATGGGCGACGTGCAAGATCCCGAGGAACAGGCTACTTCTGGATACGAGGTAGTCAAGGATCAAGGTCCGATGTTATCCTTCAATGAGTATAACAAGGTGATTCATCCACTTGCAGAACCATGGTTGGGCAACCCCGATGGAGTGCAAGGTGACTATGAATTTAGCATTCTTCGTGCTACGAACGATAGTATTTACTTGCGTGGAAGGAAGTGGAAAAACGAGATGGTACTCACTCGCTTGCCTAAAGACGCTAGTTGGGAAGAGATGATGATGGGCATTATCACCGTTAAAGATGGTATGAATGTCAATACCTACAATTGCTTCCTTGGCACCGACTCACTCGGTCAGTGCAACATCGATGGATCGACTCGTCGCTTTACAATGACTATAGGTGATAAGACATTGGATATGCCTTATTGCACCACACCAACAGGTATTTCGCTACGCGAACCATTGTTCTTCAATGGTAAGAAATATCAAAACTTCACATGGAACGAAGAGTCGCGTACGCTCACAGAGGGCGATTTGCGCATTGTGCAATACCTGCCGAAGAATCATAAGGACATAGACTTCTGGATTGGTACTTGGCGTCTGAAGACAAGCATAAGACGTAAGATAACACTCACACTAAGCATGGGAACGGTGGCAAACACGCTAAAAGGTAAGTTGCAGATAGGTAATGTTGAATATGAGATACTCATGACTTATGACCCTGCAACAGGCAAACTCGAATTGCCTGGACAGCCTGTTACTGACCCTACATATACCTATCCCGCAGGTATCGTTCTAGTACCTGGATCAAAGGAGGAAGGTAAACTCTTTGGTGAAGGTAAGGGTAGTTTACTCTTCACGTGGGATGAAGATATGGAGCGCGCAACGGCTGATGATAGTGGACAAATCACTGGGCATAAGGTCGACTCGTTCTTTGGTGTTGCCTACGGAGAGGACTTGTCGCCTATTATGAAGCCTGATGGCAGTTACACTTATGCGTTTACTCTGCCAGGAATAGAGTACATGACGAAAATAAATTGATACTGATTATGAACAAATATATCTATATCTTCATAGCTGCCGCATCGGTATTCTTGGGTGCAGCATGCAGTAGTGACAATGATTTACCAGTGTATGCTGCAGGGCTGAAGGTGGTGAAAGCAGAGACAGACTTTGGTGTTCTCGGTGAGACACATGAGGTTGTAATGAGTAAAGAACCCGCTCGTGCCTATGCACTTGATGCTTGGCTTACAGTGACGAAAACGGCAGAGAAGCTATCACTGACGGCTCAACCGAATACGAGCGCACAATCGCGTAACACGCTATTGGTGGTTAAGAATGAGCAAGGAGACTCTATCACACTGAATATCCAACAGGAGGGTGTGACCTTCGGGTTGCCTACTGGCGAGGATATCTATGCTGGAGATGAGGCTGTTGAACGCTCTTTGATTGCTACTTCTAACGTCCCCGTTGAGTATAGTGGGACGGCTGATTGGATTAAGGTAGGCAATACGAATGGGAAAATAAACGTCAAGGTCGAAGCTAATACGACGGGGCGTCCACGTGTAGGGTGGGTTACAGCCAAGGCAATAGGGCTTGTTGACTCATTGAAAGTGGTACAGGCTTCGCTCAACGATGTGGTTGGCGATTATGTGCAAACGGCTAAGATGCGCCTTCCAAGTCGTGACTTAGCAGAGAAGACATCGTCTGTTCGCATTGAGGCAACGGGTACGAACAAGGCAAACTTCATCGTTGACAATCAATACAAGTGGGAGGTTAGCTTCACACCAGGCAAAGGCTTTGAGATGATGAATGGTAAGATTGTTGGCAAGAAAGAGGTTGTTCCAGGCGTATATGAGTACCTTATCAGTGTAATCGTTGCTGATGACTTCAGTAAGGAACATGAGACTGCCATCAACGGAACGAAGGAAAGCATCCTACTCACGTTCGATAACAATGGTAATCTAGTGTTCCGTGAGGCACAGAAGTTAGCTTCCGAACAAACCTTCTCATCCTATGGTTGGAACCGATTCACCGACACGAAGCCCGTTATGGGTGCTTTCCGTGGAATCGGAGAGGTGTATGTTAATCCGAAGTTAACACGTAGATAAATGCAACTTTAAATTCAATCATGATATAGAAAAGGGTGTTTTCACCCTGACTCCGCCCTTGCATGCGAATGTAGGGGCGGAGTTTTTTGTGTAAGAAAGAGCCTCACCCCCGCCCCCTCTCCGAATGGAGAGGGGAGTAGATAGTCTTATTTACAAACAAGAAGGGCGTTTCTTCGATATGAAGAAAGCCTCTCTTCGATGCAACAGAACGCCCTCTTCATATCGAAGAAACGCCCCTTTTGAATTAAAGAAACTATTTTCTAACTGGCACCCGTTAGGCACTCCTCCCCTTAGGGGAGGTTGGGTGGGGTTGTTCCATTCGGAGAGGGGGCGGGGGAGAGGCTGTAGATGGAATTGGGCAGAGGCTGTTGTTGATTTTTGATGAGGCTTCCTTTCCTATTTAACAACAAATCTGCTCATTTCTTTGGAGGACTTCTCCAAAAGTATTACATTTGTGTTGACAAACCTAAATGGGGGTGATTACAGGAGATTAGACGCATTGATTATGATCCTAATAGCCCTCCTTTAAAACCTAAAAGTCAGTTATTACCTATGCAAACTAAAATCCTATGCTGCGTGACAGGCACCCTCGCATTGGGCGCCATCCTACCTGCTCAGGCACAGAAGAAGCCCATGAATATCGTTTATATCATGAGTGACGACCATTCCTATCAAACGATTAGTGCCTACGATAAGCGTTTCATTGATACACCAAACATCGATTGGATTGCCAATCATGGTGTGAAATTCCAAGAGAGTTTCGTTGCTAACTCCCTTAGCGGACCCTCCCGAGCATGTATGTTAACGGGTAAGCACAGTCATGCAAATGGTTTCACAGATAACACCAAGACGTTTGATGGAGGACAGCAAACCTTTCCTAAGCTCTTACAGAGTGCAGGGTATCAGACCGCAATGATCGGTAAGTGGCACCTCACATCACTGCCTACTGGCTTCAACTATTGGGACATTCTCATTGGACAAGGCGACTATTACAACCCCGACTTCTTATGTAATGGCAAGCCACTAAAGCGTCAGGGATATGTGACGAACATCATTGCTGACCTCGCAATAGACTGGATGGAGAATAAAAGAGACCCTTCCAAGCCTTTCTGCTTACTAATGCACAACAAGGCTCCTCATCGTGTTTGGAACCCTGATACATGCGACTTAGACCTCTTCAATGATGTGCAGTATCCATTGCCCGAGACGTTCTATGATAACTATGAAGGGCGTCTGGCAGCACAGAAACAGAAGATGAGTATTATCAAAGATATGGACATTGTCTATGATAATAAGATGGCGGATCACGAGCAGGAGATACACTCTGACAAGGAGTTGGAAGCGTGGGGACGTCGTAACTATGAGCGTATGACACCCTCACAAAAGGCTCAATGGGATCGCCATTATGACCCTATTATACAGAAGTTTAAGGCTGATAAGCTATCGGGGAAGGCGTTAGCTGAATGGAAGTACCAGCGTTACATGCATGATTATATGCGTGTGATTCGGTCGGTAGATCGCAATGTTGGACGTGTAATTGAGTATCTCCGTGAGAAGAATCTATTGGATAATACGATGATAGTCTACACCTCCGACCAAGGTTTCTACATGGGTGAACACGGTTGGTTTGATAAGAGATTCATGTATGAAGAGTCGTTCCGTACACCACTGCTGATCTATTGTCCGGGTGGGAAACAAGGCGTTGTTAATGAGATGGTACAGAACATTGACTATGCACCAACATTCTTAGAAGCAGCTGGTGTAAAGGTTCCTTCGGATATTCAAGGGTGTTCGCTCTTGCCTTTGTTACAGGGTAAGAAGCCTGCAGACTGGCGTAAATCGCTGTATTACCATTACTATGAATACCCCGCAGAGCACTCTGTCTGCCGTCATTATGGTATTCGGACGAAGCGTTACACACTGATTCATTTCTATAACGATATAGACTCTTGGGAGCTTTATGACCTCAAGAAGGACCCTTCACAACTGCATAACATCTATGGACAAAAGGGTACGGAGAAACTCACAGAACGATTGAAGAAGGAGCTAAAAGAGCTTCAAGTACAATACAATGACCCTATTAGGAACCAATACTAAGTGGCAACTTTGTACTTATCACGGACTATTAATGAATTGTGAAGACGCCTTGACTCAATAGAGTCGGGGCGTCGCTTTTGATAAAGGACTTATTTCTTGCATCCAAGATAATCATTAGTTTTATGTTGACGAGATAAGGGTTAAATAGGAAGGAAAATCCTCAATTAGGCTAGATAAAGCCATTTTGCAAAGCATTCTCTTGCTAGTTAGTAAGAAAATAAGTAATTTCGCCGACGTATTTATACGATATAATAAGGTGGTGGAGATGGTGTCTCGACTGCTTAGATAAATCTATTATGAAACGACTTACTTTATTATTAATGATGTTCCTGATGGTTCTGATGGCATTTGCTGACGGACGCATCAAGGTGGCGTGTGTGGGTAATAGTGTTACATGGGGGTATGGTTTGACCAATAGGGACGCTGATTGTTACCCCGTGCAGTTGCAGAGAATGTTAGGAGATAAGTACGATGTGCGTAATTTCGGGCACTCTGGAAGTACACTTCTAAGCCATGGTCACCGTCCATATATCGACCAGAAGGAATACAAAGAAGCGTTAGCTTTCAAAGCCGATAGGGTTATTATCCATTTAGGACTCAATGACACGGACCCTCGTAATTGGTCTGAATATGCTGAAGAGTTCAATTCTAACTATATAGAACTCGTCAACTCCTTCCGCAAAGTGAACCCTAAAGCACAGATATGGGTGTGCTTGATGTCGTCAATCTTCGAACGCCACCCTCGCTTCGAGAGCGGAACTAGGGACTGGCATAGCCTCATTCAACAGCATATCAAGCAAGTGGCAATGGCTGAGAACCTCCCATTAATAGACCTCTATACGCCTCTTCACAATCGTCCAGACCTCTTTGCGGATGCGCTACACCCCAATGCTGAAGGTGCAGAGATCATCGCTGAGACTGTATATAAGGCTATGACAGGTAATTATGGAGGGTTATCTCTTGCGCCACTATATAGCGATGGGATGGTAATGCAGCGTAACGAACCGATTATCTTTCGTGGTTCTGCCAATGCAAAGATGGTTGTTAAGGTAAGTTTCGATGGTCAGAATCAATCCACAACAGCTGCAGACGATGGTACATGGAGCATTAATTTCCCTGCTCGAAAGGCTGGCGGTCCTTACAAAGCAATAGTTGCAGCAGGTAAAGAGCGGCTGACGTTGAAAGATATATACGTTGGAGAGGTGTGGTTGTGTTCGGGACAATCGAATATGGAGTTGCCTATCTCCGCCGTACAAAGTGGTAAGCAAGACCTTGCGGAGGCTGGTTCACAACCCTTAATACATCTCTTTAATATGTCAACACGCTATCCAACGAATGCTGTGAGCTGGTCGGAAGCGGTGTGCGACTCGGTTAATCGCCACCAACTCATGCGAGTTGGACCATGGCGTAACTGTTCGGTCGAATCGTTATCGGGCTTCTCAGCAGTCGCATATCACTTCGCTAAGGGTTTAGCAGACAGTCTGCAGGTACCTATAGGTGTGATTTGTAATGCCGTAGGAGGCACTACCACAGAGTCATGGATTGACCGTTCGACCCTTGAAAAGGACTTCTCTGCAATCTTGCGGGACTGGTATCATGGCGATTTCGGTATGAAGTGGGCAAGAGAACGTGCTTTGCAGAATATTGCCAATAGCAAGAATCCATTGCAACAGCACCCTTATGCGCCTGCTTATATGTTCGAGACAGCTATGACACCTTTGTTGGGTTATACGTTGAAAGGTATTGTGTGGTATCAAGGAGAGTCGAATGCGCATAACATCGAGCTGCATGAACGCCTCTTCCCATTGTTGGAGAAAAGTTGGCGAAACTTCTTTCAACAGAAGAAGATGCCCTTTTATTTCGTACAACTATCTAGTCTGAACCGTCGTTCCTGGCCGCGTTTCCGTGATTCACAACGGCGTATGGCGTTAGGGTTGGAGCATACTTGGATGACGGTGACAAGCGATTTGGGCGATTCACTTGATGTGCATTACACCAATAAGAAACCTGTAGGTGAGCGGCTCGCCATGCAAGTTTTGCACCATAGTTATGGACATGATATTGTGTCAGAGGGACCTGTTATAGAGCGAGTTGAATCCGTTGATGGAGGCTTATTGTTGACTTTCTCAAATACAAAGGAACTTCATTTCATGGGCAACCGATTGATAGGCTTTGAGCTTGCGGGTGCCGATGGTATTTATCATGAAGCCCAAGCAACGATAGAGAATGGTTATCAGGTGCGTGTGTCGTGTGGGTCAGTAGTAGCCCATCCTGTTAGTGTTCGCTATGGTTGGCAGCCGTTTACTCGTGCGAATCTTGTGAATGAAAAGGGACTACCTTGTAGTACATTTGAGATCGCAGAACGTAGATTTTAGATAGAGAGGACGCCCCGTATCTTTTTCCCTTGCCGACTAGGAAGGGGAGTAGAAAGGCTTATTTCTATCTGAAGTAATAGTTTAACAAGTTTTTATTAGATAATTGTTTTCAGTATAGTTAGTTGTGTTTTCTTATAGAGGAAACTATGTTTTGAATCTTAAAGTATTAATCCCTTGAATTAAAGGAAACGCCCTTCTCCAATAGAGAAGGGCGTTTCGTTAATAGGAAGAGAGGCTCTCTTGCCATCGAAGAGATGCCCTCGTTGATTCCAATAAAACTATCGTCTTTAGACAACAATACGTATTCCTGCCCCGTGGATGGGGCAGGATAGAATACTAAAAGACTTCAGGAAGACTTGAATCTTCACTCTCCTGTATAGAACTTAATCAGTTGAGTGATAGCCTGGGTGCATGCTGGACAGAACTCAGGATGGGCATTTGTGCGCATACGGCAGTCTGGGTAAGCGCGGTAAACACCATGTTGAGCATAGCCAGCAGGCTCGTATGCACCCACTTTCCACTTGTCCCTGCGTGCGTTCGGCTTATCTAAGTCGGTTGGTTCAGGCGTCGGTAATGGGGTCTTCTTATCAATCATTCCTTCCCACTTATTGTGGAAGTCGACCAGAGTTGTTAGGTTCGGTTCCCATGGCTCGACGTCCTTTGGATACATATTAATCTCTTCTTTGGCATAAGCATACTCATCACCAAGTCCTGCGAAAGAGTGTCCAAACTCGTGGACAACCACTGGTTTGAATAGAGGATGGTGTGCCATTGAGAGGTTGTAAGAGTTCAGAATACCGCCACCACCATATTTCTCAGTGTTTACTAGTACGATGATATGTTCGTAAGGCGTACCAGCTAGCCAGTCATGGAGGTCTTTGAGATGGAGTGTAGTGAGGTATCTGTCACTGTAGAAAGTGTCGAAATGAGAGTGAAGAGCCGTGTTCTTCCATATACCCTTTGATGGTTCGGATGTGCCACTATCAACGGATGGAGCCTTGACAGCCACAATATTGAATCGAGAACGCAGCGATTTGAAAGGTTCGTGAGCGAAGAGAGCCTCCATCGCAATGCGACAATCCTTTATAAATGTAGGCATTTCAGCCTCTGTGTAACCCTCCGCAATATATGCAATGTGTATGCAGTGCGATGGATCAGCAGCCTGTTGCAAAGTCTCGTAAGGTGTGATATTACGCTCCCCGATGTGTCGGATGAGAATATCCTGTGGTACAACGATATGCGTCATGCGGTTAGTAACCTCGCGCCGATTGTTCCTTAGTTCGATAGTTACATCTGCTGTATCTTTGGGATAAGGTACTAGAAAGACGTTCTCAAACGATTTCTTGCTATTACCCTGTGCCTCATCATAAGTGAGCCACTCCTGGAATAGAGTCGAAAAGGAGTTTCGATAGATTACTTTCTGCGTACGATGGTCACGCACAATGACCTGTCCATTGCCCTCAACGGGCACTTCTGCTAGTCGTTCGTGCTTGCCATACCAATGTGGGATACGTGATAGTTCGTCCACAGCGATGGTCTGCTCTTTGGCATTCCCTGCGAAGATGTAATCTAAACGGAGCGTTGCATCCTCAAAGTAATGGTTGAAATCCTGCGCAACAGCACTCATGGAGAGTGCGAGGAGTAGGGTAGTAATGATTTTTCTCATAGGTCTTGAAAATTGGTTAGAACTATTATTTCTCATTCTTCAGATAGATAGAATCATTGACAAAGTAGCGTTTGCCTCTCTCAAATACGCATCTCTTATCATCTGCAAAGATATGAATAATTAATGAAATTAGCTATCAGGAAAGAGATTATTAATTCCTTATTTCTTATTCATAGCTCATTGTTAAAGCCTTTCACAGGCTCTTTGAAGGGAATGAAGTCTTATTGTTAGGTTCTTTATAAGGCGTTTTTCTCTATTTAAAAGTTCCTCATTATGATATGTGTCGAGTGTTAAGAGTTGTGTAGTTGGGGGTATTTTAGTGGTTTTTACTTACTTTTTATAGTGTCAGAAGATGGTGATAATGTGGATAGGACACGAGTATTTCCGAATAAGGAAAAGGTTATGAAAGTGCGAAGAGTTTAATTTTAGCGGTCATTCCCGTCATAGCTTATACGTATATAGGTATTACTGATTGTTCCTAATGATACATTAGGATAGTGGCTAGATGGATTATATTTAAACAATAAAAAATGCCCCGTATAGAAGGACGAGGCAACCTAATGTTCTCACAACGGAATAATCCTTATTGTGAATACTTTAAAATTAGTTCGTTACAAAGGTATGTATTAAAAAAATAATAAGCAAATTTTCTTAATGAAATTTTGACTTTGTTGTTGTTTTTTTGTACCTTTACACAAATTATCATATAATCAATTCAACATGAAGAAAATACTAGGATTAGACTTAGGAACTACAAGTATTGGTTGGGCCTTAGTGAATGAAAGTGAAAACAAAGACGAACAATCTTCTATCGTAAGACTTGGTGTGAGAGTAATCCCATTGACTGTAGATGAAAAAGGGAACTTTGAAAAGGGGAAAGCTATCACAACAAATGCTGATAGACAGCAGGTGCATGCTGCAAGAATAAACCTTCAAAGATATAAGCTACGCAGAGAGAATCTTCGTGATTGTTTACAGAAACAAGGTTGGATAGGTTCTGAACCGATGTGTGAAGATGGTAAATCTTCTACTTTTGAAACTTATAAGCTACGTGCAAAAGCAGCGGTAGAGGAAGTGTCACTGCATGAGTTTGCTCGAGTTTTATTTATGTTGAATAAGAAACGTGGCTATAAAAGTAATCGAAAAGCAAATGATAAAGAAGATGGAAAGCTTTTTGATGGTATGACCATAGCCAAGAAACTCTATGAAGAACGCTTGACACCTGCCGAATACTCTCTTCGGTTGCTCTATAAAGGTAAGAAGTTTACGCCAGAATATTATCGTTCTGATCTTATAGAAGAGTTCGAGAAGATATGGAACGAGCAGCAGAAGTATTATCCAGAGATACTTACTGACGAGTTTAAACAGCAGTTAGAAGGTAAGGCAAAGAGCAATACAAGCAAGCTATTCCTTGGTAAATATGGTATTTACTCAGCTGATACAAAAGGTCTAGATAGGAGGCTGCAACCTTTGAAATGGAGGGTTGAAGCGATGAAGCAACAGGTTGATAAAGATGTTTTAGCCTTTGTTATCAGTGACTTGAAAGGACAGATTGCTAATACAAGTGGGCTACTTGGTGCTATTAGTGATAGAAGTAAAGAACTCTATTTCAGCAAGCAGACAATTGGTCAATACCTATGGACTTCTCTGCAAGAAAATCCACATATCAGTATTAAGAATCAACCTTTCTATCGTCAAGATTACTTAGATGAATTTGAGAAGATTTGGGAAACGCAAGCAACTTTCCATAAGGAATTGACATCAGAACTGAAGCAAGAAATCAGGGATATTATCATCTTTTATCAACGGCCATTGAAGAGTAAGAAGAATCTCATTGCTGTTTGCGAACTTGAACAGCGTAAGGTGAAAGTGACAGTTGATGGAAAAGAAAAAGAGATAACAATAGGACCAAAGGTTGCTCCCAAGTCTTCCCCTATGTTCCAAGAGTTTAGAATTTGGCAAAATCTAAATAACATTCTACTTCTAGACCATGGGACTAATAGCAAGCGTCCATTGTATGAGGAAGAGAGAAACCTTTTATATGAGGAACTAAGCGTTAAGGAGAAACTCAGTAAGACTGAGGCTCTGAAGGTATTGGGCAAGAAGAGTAAGCAATGGGATTTGAATTATAAAGAGTTAGAAGGTAATAGAACACAAGCTGTTCTCTATGATTGTTATAACCGAATTATCGTGATGTCAGGGCATGAAGAGTGTAATTTCAAAAAACTAAAAGCCTCTGATATTCGCCATTATGTTAAGATGATATTCAAGAACTTAGCCTTCAATACAGACATACTATGCTTTGATTCATCGTTGAAGGGGCATGAGTTGGAAAGACAACCAATGTATCGGCTTTGGCATCTGTTGTATTCTTATGAAGGTGATAACTCTCGAACAGGTAATGACGCGTTATTAAGAAAGTTGGAAATAGCATTTGGTTTTCCAAAAGAATATGCTGCTGTGCTTGCCGATGTCGTTTTTGAAGATAGCTACGGAAACCTCAGTGTGAAAGCAATGCGTAATATTTTTCCACATTTACAGGCTGGGAAAGATTATAGTCAAGCATGTGAGGAGGCTGGATATAAACATTCGCGTCGGTCGCTTACAAAGGAAGAATTAAATCAAAAGGTGTATAAAGAGAAGTTAGAACTATTGCCAAAGAATAGTTTACATAACCCTGTTGTTGAGAAGATCCTCAATCAGATGGTTAATGTCATCAATGCAGTTATTGAAGAATATGGGAAGCCCGATGAAATAAGGATAGAATTAGCTCGTGATCTGAAGATTGGAGCTGCAGAGCGAGAGAATATGACACGAAGTATTAATCAAGGTAATGCAGAGAATAAACGTATTCGTGAAATACTAGAGAAGGAATTTGCACTTTCGTATATCAGTAGGAATGACATCATAAAATATAAGTTATATGAAGAGCTTAAACCGAACGGCTTTAAGACACTCTATTCAGATACCTACATTCCTAAAGATAAGCTCTTCTCAAAAGATTTTGATATTGAGCATATTATTCCGAAAGCTCGGTTGTTTGATGATTCACTGTCGAACAAAACACTTGAAGCACGTGATGTAAATATAGCTAAAAGTAATAAGACGGCCTTTGATTTTATACTTGAAAGGTATGGAGAACAGGGTGTTAAGGCTTATAAGACGAAACTTCTTCGCCTTCTAGAGGATGGGGCTATTAGTAATAAGAAGTATAATAATTTGCTGAAAACGGAAGCGGATATACCTTCTGGCTTTATTGATCGTGACCTGCGAAATACTCAGTATATTGCAAAAAAGGCGTATGAAATATTAAGTGAGTTGGTTAAGATCGTTACTCCAACAACGGGATCTGTGACCAATCGATTGCGCGAAGATTGGCAGTTGGTGGATGTTATGAAAGAACTTAACTTTGAGAAGTATCTGAAGTTAGGTTTAGCTGATGTGATAGAAGATAGAGATGGTCGGAAAGTTAAGCGTATAAAAGACTGGACGAAACGCAATGATCATCGCCATCATGCGATGGATGCATTGACAATAGCTTTTACGAAGCCATCTTATATTCAGTATCTGAACAACCTCAATGCACGCAGTGATAAGAGTGGTAGTATCTATGGTATAGAGGTAAAGGAACTGCATCGTGAAGAAGGTAAGCTTCGCTTTAATGCTCCTTTGCCTATCAATGAATTCCGTGCAGAAGCTAAAAGGCATCTAAAATCGATCTTGGTATCTATTAAGGCGAAGAAAAAAGTGATGACACAGAACGTCAATAAAATTAAGACGAAGCATGGAATCATAAAAAAGGAACAGCTTACACCACGTGGAGAATTGCATAACGCTACATACTATGGGACAAAGAAACGTCCATTAGTAAGGATGGTGAAAGTCGGAGCAGCATTAGACGAAGCAACAATAAATAGGGTATGTAGCCCTGCTATTCGTGCAGCATTACTGAAACGTCTCAATGCTTATAATGGTGATGCTAAGAAAGCTTTTACAGGGAGAAATTCAATAGATAAAAACCCGATTTACCTAGATATTGAGCAGACGAAGTTAGTTCCGGTCTTGGTTAAAATAATAGAGTGGGGAATGTATCATCCTATTCGTAAACGGATTACACCTGACCTTAAAATCGACAAAGTGATCGATAAAGGTATAAGGGAAAAACTGAAAGCTCGGTTGGCAGAGTTTAATGGAGATGCCCAAAAAGCTTTCAGCAACTTGGATGAGAATCCTATTTATATGGATGAAGCAAAACAAATAACTTTGAAACGAGTTAGTATTGAGGGCGTCTTAAGTGTAATTCCGTTACATACATTAAAGGATAAGGCTGGTAAGCCAATTATTGGAAGTGATGGAAGACCAGTATTCGGTGATTATGTTCAAACAAGTAATAACCACCATATTGCCTTTTATAAAGATGACAAAGGTAATTTGCAAGATAATCCAGTATCATTCTTTGAAGCTGCCGAACGTAAATCACAAGGAGTTCCTGTTATCGATAAGAGGTATAATTGCGATAAAGGATGGCACTTTGTATTTACAATGAAGCAAAATGAATACTTTGTCTTCCCAAATGAAGCTACAGATTTTATTCCTTCTGAAGTAGATTTATTGGATGAAGCTAATTATGATATTATTAGTCCGAATCTATACAGAGTTCAGAAGTTATCGAAGGCTTCAGGTAGAGATTATTGGTTTAGGCATCACTTAGAGACTATGTTGAATGATGATTTAAGGTTGAAGAACTCTACGTTCAAGCGGATAAAGTCCTTAAAAGGTTTAGAAGATATTGTCAAAGTACGTATCAATTCTATTGGTAAGATAGTCGCAGTAGGTGAATACGATTAATTAGATGGCTTATGATAAAGAAGACATTATGTTTCAGCAATCCTGCTTATTTGAGTTTAAAGAATTCACAATTGGTAATTCGTTTGCCAGAAGTGGAAAGTTGTGATAACCTATCTGATAGTTTCAAGCAACAAAGTGAGCGTACAATTCCAATAGAAGATATTGGAGTTGTACTGCTTGATAATAAACGAATTACGATTACATCGTCTGCATTAGAAGCCTTGATAGAGAACAATTCTGCTGTAATCACTTGTGATAGTAAGAATATGCCCATTGGACTTTTGTTACCTTTATGTGGTAACACAACACAGAATGAACGCTTTCGTATGCAGGTAGACGCATCGTTACCACTAAAGAAACAGTTATGGCAACAAACTATAAAACAAAAAATAAGTAATCAAGCAAAGATTTTAAGTATATATACTAATGCTGATGTGGGATGTATGTATGCCTGGGCAGATAAAGTTAGAAGTGGTGATCCCGATAACCTTGAGGCTCGAGCAGCTGCTTACTATTGGAAAAATATCTTCACTGATATTTCAGATTTTGTAAGAGGTCGGGATGGGGAACCACCTAACAACTTATTAAATTATGGATATGCAATATTACGTGCTGTTGTGGCTCGTTCTTTAGTAGCAAGTGGATTACTCCCAACATTGGGAATTCATCATCACAATCGATATAATGCTTATTGTTTGGCAGATGACGTAATGGAACCTTATCGTCCTTATGTTGATGGGTTGGTGTTGGATATAATGTGTTTGACTAATGATTATAGTGAATTGACAAAAGAAATAAAGATTCGGCTTCTATCTATCCCCGTTCTTGATACTACTATTGGAGGGAAAAAGAGTCCGTTAATGATAGCTACACAACAGACGACAGCCTCTCTTTATAAGTGTTTTAGTGGGGAACAAAGAAGAATGGTTTATCCTGAATTATAAAGTCAATTGGTGGAATTTTATAGATTTAGTCAATATAGGAGTATGTGGTTAATGGTATTTTTTGACTTACCCACAGATACAAAGAAGGAGAGAAAGGCTGCTGCACTTTTTCGTCAGAACTTGCTAAAAGACGGATTTACAATGTTTCAATTCTCTATTTACATACGCCATTGTGGTAGTAAGGAAAACATGGAGGTTCACATTAAAAGAGTCTCAACCATTATTCCAGAGTATGGAAAGGTGGGGATTATGGGTGTAACTGATAAGCAGTTTGAAGGGATTAAGCTCTTTTATGGTAAGAAACCACATAAGCCCAATGTACCAGGAGTACAGCTAGAGCTTTTCTAAAAAGATTAAAGTTCCACTTTTAAAAGTGAAACTTTAATCTTTCTTGCATTTTTCTTTTTCGTAAGTAGAGAGTATATTGCTTATAATCAATGTTTTATTCTACTTGTGTTGTATTTGATAATGCAAAGATACTAATTTTAAAGCTAATCACAACGAGGCACTGATTGCCCATTATAGCGATGGTGTTGTATTTGATAATGCAAAGATACTAATTTTAAAGCTAATCACAACTGCTCTTGGACGGTCTTTTAATGCGTTCTGTTGTATTTGATAATGCAAAGATACTAATTTTAAAGCTAATCACAACAACAAGGAGCAACAGGAGCAAGCACAATCAGTTGTATTTGATAATGCAAAGATACTAATTTTAAAGCTAATCACAACTATTTATGCCCCTTTCAACACCGCTCTTGGGTTGTATTTGATAATGCAAAGATACTAATTTTAAAGCTAATCACAACAGATATTCAGAAACTTCTTGCAGACATCGCGTTGTATTTGATAATGCAAAGATACTAATTTTAAAGCTAATCACAACGGGACGAGGGCTACAAGATGAGCAAAGACGTTGTATTTGATAATGCAAAGATACTAATTTTAAAGCTAATCACAACAGGTCTCTTTGTGTTACATAAAAGGCTTCTGTTGTATTTGATAATGCAAAGATACTAATTTTAAAGCTAATCACAACACGATAGAGTGTGGGTTAAATCTATTGCAGGTTGTATTTGATAATGCAAAGATACTAATTTTAAAGCTAATCACAACCACCAGCTTGGAAACCATCATTAATTATCGTTGTATTTGATAATGCAAAGATACTAATTTTAAAGCTAATCACAACCAAACCTGTATAAGGGGTTGCTCCCATCTGGTTGTATTTGATAATGCAAAGATACTAATTTTAAAGCTAATCACAACCCTATTATTGGAAGGCTTTTCGAAGCTGTTGTTGTATTTGATAATGCAAAGATACTAATTTTAAAGCTAATCACAACTCAACTTTAAGCGCAGGCAAATCATCGTAAGTTGTATTTGATAATGCAAAGATACTAATTTTAAAGCTAATCACAACCTATAAGTCATTGCAAAGTTACTTTGATTGTTGTATTTGATAATGCAAAGATACTAATTTTAAAGCTAATCACAACAAACTGCTAGCAATCTTTTTCAAACCGGTGTTGTATTTGATAATGCAAAGATACTAATTTTAAAGCTAATCACAACAAAAGTTGTTTGGTGTATTCGTAGATGTAGGTTGTATTTGATAATGCAAAGATACTAATTTTAAAGCTAATCACAACCTACAAAAGCATTAGAAAATTGTTCTCATGTTGTATTTGATAATGCAAAGATACTAATTTTAAAGCTAATCACAACAGCTTCACCATGATATCATTACCCCCAACGGTTGTATTTGATAATGCAAAGATACTAATTTTAAAGCTAATCACAACCTCTCCGTACTGATCCCGTCCGGAGAATAGGTTGTATTTGATAATGCAAAGATACTAATTTTAAAGCTAATCACAACCTATGAGATGGTTTCCGTAGTTCTTTGCCGATTTATTTATACCCTCTCTGCTTATTTTAACGAATATATACACGTTTTGTAACTGATAATTGATGTGGTAATTCATTTTTATTGTAACTTTGTCTTGTGTTTAGGACATTGGAGAAGTTGAGTGCTTATTGGAGTAAGACTAAATAAGGAGACTCCCCCTAAGTTCAGCAAATTATAAGAGCCAATATGCCTTTATTGCTTTTAGATAACAGACAAGACAATGAGCAAGCAAGTATTTCAGACAGACTCCCGTCAGCGTTGGAGTTATTTTAAGTGGACCCTACGTGTAGTCCTTACGATTCTCTCACTCTTTGGAATCGTTTTCTTAGCAATGTTTGCCTTGGAGGGTAGCCCGCAGATGCCTTTCCATCACGACTATCGAAATGCGGTGTCAGCCTCATCTCCTTATACCAAGGACAACAAGACGGCAACACTCTATAAGTCGTTTCGTGACTTCTTCAAGGAGAAGAAGATGCATAATAACTATGCGAAAGCTACCATCAAGAAGCAACGTTTTGTGGGGAAGGCGGACAGTCTGACGCAGAAATACTTTCGGGAGTGGGACGACCCACGGATTGGTGTGCGCTCGGCATGGTATGTTAACTGGGATAAGCACGCTTACATCTCTCTGAAGAACAATATACAACACCTGAACATGGTGTTGCCTGAGTGGTTCTTTATCAATCCTAAGACCGACAAGGTGGAATATAGGCTTGACAAGCAGGCGCTACGCTTGATGCGTAAGGCTGGTATCCCTATCCTTCCAATGCTCACGAATAACTACAACTCCAACTTCCATCCAGAAGGTATCGGACGTATCATGCGTGATGGAAAGAAGCGTACAGCACTCATCAATGAGATGGTCAAGAAATGTAAACATTATGGTTTCGCAGGTATCAACCTTGACTTAGAGGAACTCGACATACAAGACAACGACCTCCTCGTTGAGTTAGTCAAAGACTTCGCACGTGTTTTCCATGCAAATGGACTCTATGTAACACAGGCTGTTGCACCTTTCAACGAGGATTATAACATGCAGGAACTGGCAAAGTATAATGACTATCTCTTCCTCATGGCGTACGATGAACATAATATGGGGAGCCAGCCAGGAGCTGTCAGTTCGCAACGTTGGGTGGAGAAAGCTACCGACTGGGCGGCAAAGAACGTCCCGAATGACAAGATAGTACTCGGTATGGCAACTTACGGATATGACTGGCCTAATGGGGAGACTGCTTCGACGGTGTCATTCGACCAGACAATGGCTACCGCACTGGATGCAGGAGCAAAGGTAAAGTTCGATGATGACACCTACAACGTTAACTTCTCGTATCAAAACACTGATGATGGAAAGATTCATCAGGTGTTCTTTACTGATGCAGCGACCACCTTTAATATCATGCGCTTTGGTGCAGAATATCATCTCGCAGGCTATGGTCTGTGGCGTTTGGGCACTGAAGACAAACGTATATGGCGCTTCTATGGTAAGGATATGTCGTGGGAGAATGTGGCAAGGATGTCTGTTAAGAAGCTGATGCAGCTTAACGGCACCGATGATGTTAATTTCGTTGGATCTGGAGAAGTGCTGGAAGTAACAACGGAGCCGCACCCTGGAAATATATCAGTGACAATAGATAAGGATAACCGCCTTATCTCTGAGGAGTATTATCACGCCCTTCCGTCAACATATACCATCCAACGACTTGGTAAATGTAAGGATAAACAACTCGTTATCACCTTCGATGACGGACCAGACAGCCGCTGGACACCTACCGTGTTGAGTACGCTGAAGAAATATAATGTCCCTGCTGCGTTCTTCATGGTGGGACTGCAGATGGAGAAGAACCTGCCTTTGGTGAAGCAAGTATATGACGCCGGGCACACTATCGGCAACCATACCTTCACCCACCATAACATGATAGAGAACTCCGACAACCGCTCTTATGCTGAGTTGAAGTTGACACGAATGTTGATAGAGAGCGTCACAGGACATAGTACAATCCTGTTCCGTGCTCCATACAATGCCGATGCCGACCCGACAGACCATGAGGAGATATGGCCAATGATAGTGGCAAGTCGACGCAACTACCTCTTTGTGGGTGAGTCTATCGACCCTAATGACTGGCAACAGAACGTAACGGCTGACCAGATTTACCAACGTGTCATTGATGGTGTGCACCATGAAGACGGACATATCATCTTGCTCCATGATGCGGGTGGTGACACACGTAAACCTACGATTGAAGCCCTCCCTCGTATCATTGAGACCCTACAACATGAAGGTTATCAGTTCATCTCTATTGAACAATACTTAGGGATGAATAAGCAAACCCTGATGCCTGCTATCAATAAGGGAAAGGCTTACTATGCCATGCAAACCAACCTTTGGCTGGCAGAGATGATTTATCATGTATCCGACTTCCTCACGGCTCTCTTCCTTGTCTTCCTTGTCTTGGGTATGATGCGCCTCGTATTCATGTACGTGTTGACGTTCAGAGAGAAACGAGCAGAGAACCGACGCAACTATGCACCGATTGATGCTGCTACGGCACCAGCTGTTTCTATCATCGTACCGGGTTATAATGAAGAGGTGAATATCGTGCGCACCATCACTACACTCAAGCAACAAGACTATCCTAACCTACATATCTACTTCGTCGATGATGGTAGTAAAGACCATACCCTCGAGCGTGTGCGTGAGGCTTTCGATACCGATGATAAGGTTACTGTACTTGCTAAGAAGAATGGTGGTAAGGCTTCGGCACTGAACTATGGTATCGCTGCTTGTCGCTCAGAGTATGTGGTTTGTATTGATGCCGACACTCAGCTGAAGCAGGATGCCGTAAGTAGACTGATGAAGCACTTCATTGCCGACAAGGATAAACGCATTGGTGCAGTGGCAGGAAACGTGAAGGTGGGTAACCAAAGGAATATGCTCACCTACTGGCAAGCTATTGAATACACCAGCAGTCAGAACTTTGATCGCATGGCTTACTCTAACATCAATGCCATTACCGTTGTGCCTGGTGCTATCGGCGCATTCCGTAAAGAGGTGATTGAAGAGGTGGGAGGATTTACCACTGACACCTTAGCAGAAGACTGCGACCTGACGATGAGTATCAACGAACATGGTTACATCATTGAGAACGAGAACTATGCTGTGGCAATGACAGAAGCCCCAGAGACGCTCCGCCAGTTTGTGAAGCAACGTATCCGTTGGTGCTTTGGAGTGATGCAAGCCTTTTGGAAACATCGCTCCTCACTCTTCTCTCCATCGAAGAAGGGCTTCGGACTATGGGCTATGCCTAATATGCTTATCTTCCAGTATATCATCCCAACCTTCTCACCATTGGCAGATGTACTGATGCTCATTGGTCTCTTCACTGGCAATGCCTTGCAGATATTCTTCTATTATCTCATCTTCCTTGTCATTGATGCAAGTGTGTCTATCATGGCTTACATCTTTGAAGGCGAGCGGTTATGGGTACTCCTATGGGTTATCCCGCAACGTTTCTTCTATCGTTGGATTATGTATTACGTCCTCTTCAAGAGTTATCTTAAAGCAATCAAGGGCGAGTTGCAGACATGGGGTGTCCTCAAACGCACTGGTCACGTTGGTGAATAACCCGCCTTTCAAGAAGTAAAGAAGAGATACCGTTAGACTCCCCAAAGTGCATCTATCCCTTCAGTTAATATAACAAATAAGAGTCTAGGCATATTAGGGAAATCCACTTAGGTATATATGTGATAGTTCATTCCCGTGCGGGAGCGTCAACGTACCCGTATGGGAACATCAACGTTCCAGCACGGGAACATTCATGTTCCAAAGCCGGAACATTAACATTCCACAGGCGGAACATTCATGTTCCATAGGAGGGAACGTTGTTTATGCTATATGCAGGCATGAGATGGAACGGGTGTTAGCGTGCCATTGATAAGACGTTGCACGCTGTAAGCTGTGTATGTTGTCGTGATTGGATGACATATAATAAGTTTCATGGTGCGACCATGAGATTATTTGAGAATACGGATGCTATTTTGTACCTTTGTTGCGAATCTTGTTTAAGTCCCTATTGTGTGGGACTGATGATAAGGAATATGTGTTGCTAATCGTTAGAATTAATATGAAGCGTACCTTTATAGCCCATCTGGTTAAGCCAATAGAAGCGTGTTCCCTTTTCTTTGTGTTTATGCTGTTGGTGGGTGCTATTATGAATGTGAGCCATCGGAACATCTTTGGTTACATAGAGTTGATAGCTGATGTGTATTTTGTTTGCCTTTTATTGAGCCTTTGTCCACGTATATTACGCCAAGGGTTGGAGGTTATATTGAGTAGTCTCATTTATGTGATTGCGATAATAGATGCCTGTTGTAAAAGCCTTTTCAATACGCCGCTTACACCGACGATGCTCCTTTTAGCGCAGGAGACAACTGGTAGGGAAGCCTCCGAGTTCTTCTCTCAATATCTTCAACCAGAACTTCTGTTTTCGCTGGCGACAGTCATCTTCCTTCTTGCCCTTAGCCATGCTGTTATGGCGATAAGGAGGATGAGCTTCCCAACTGCTTATCTTAAGCAACCCCTTATCGCCTCTGCTTTATTGCTCACACTTGTTGTCGGGACTTGTTTAAGCGTCTATGATAAGGTACAACTATACACTGTTAGGAATCTGTCGGGGCTTGAAATAGCTGTAAATAATGGTTTTGCCCATCTTTATCATCCTGTTGAACGTGTTATTTACGGACTTTATTTCAATCACTTGATAGCGAATCAAGTGGAAGGCGTCATCGTGGCTAATGAAAGACTGGCGGTTGATTCATGTAACTTTACGTCTCCTACTATTGTTCTCATTATAGGCGAAAGTGCGAACCGACACCATTCGCAGTTATATGGTTATCGTTTGCCCACAACGCCCCGTCAGCTTGCTCTCATGGAAGGTAATGACTCTTTGGCAGTATTCACCGATGTCGTTTCGCCATGGAATCTAACCAGTAGGGTATTCAAGCAGATCTTCTCATTGCAATCAGTGGGTGAGAAAGAGGATTGGAGTAACTGTCCTCTCTTTCCTGTAGCCTTCAAGAAAGCAGGCTATCATGTTAGCTTCCTGTCCAACCAATTCCCTTATGGAATCAACTATACGCCTGATTGGACGAATAACCTCGTCGGTGGCTTCTTCTTAAATCATCCACAACTCAACAAGCAGATGTTTGATTACAGGAATACTAGTATCCACGACTATGACGATGAGCTATTAAACGATTACGATGAGCGTATCAATAAAGGGAAGCCACAATTAATCATCTTTCATCTACTAGGACAGCACTTCCAGTACTCAGCACGTTGTAAAAGCGGTATGAAGAGGTTTAGTATAAAGGATTACACACGTTCGGACCTGTCAGATCATGCGAAACAGACGATTGCAGACTATGATAATGCGACGCTTTATAACGACTTTGTTTTGAGTAAGATAGTCGAACGATTCCGCAATAAGGAGGCTGTTGTTGTCTATCTATCCGACCATGGAGAGGATTGTTATGGCAAGGATGTGGATATGGCTGGTAGGCTCACTGAGGTAGAGAACATTGATGTTAAGAAGTATCATGAGGAGTTTGAAATACCCTTCTGGATATGGTGCTCGCCTGCATATAGGCAGAGGCATCACAAGATATTCATAGAGATTATGAAGGCAAGGCATAATAAGTTCATGACTGACGACCTACCACATCTATTGTTGTATTTGGCTGGAATAAGTACTAAAGAGTACAAGGCAGAACGGAATGTCCTCTCTCCACGTTTCAACAATAGGCGTCCTCGCCTCGTACTGAATAGTATTGATTACGATAAAGCGTTACACCAATAGCCTTCATCGGTGCTAGTCAAAGTGCGACGGAATGATAGTTCTCGTGAAAGCTCATTGCTCGCATTGGCGTAACTCCTAATTGCATACACTTGATTTATAACTTAACAATCGGTTGCTGTGCCTTCATCTTACGCAAACGGGAGGTGAGATGGCGGTAGAGACGAGCAACGAGTTGAGGATGTGAAAGGGCTAAGTCATGCTTTTCGGAGAGGTCGGTTGAGAGGTCATAAAGCTCTTTATTCCCTGTAAGATACGAATAGATTAGTTTCCACTTTCCCTCACGAATAGCGCAGTTGAGGCTGATGCCCAGTCCTTCACCATCCCATATATTAGGGTAGTTCCACACCAGTTGACGTTTCTCAAAGCCCTGTTGCCTACCACGAAGTATCGGTGTAATATCTTTCCCATCAATAGTCTGTGGCACACGATAGTGCTTGATTCCCGCCATAGAGAGCAGGGTAGGGTAAAGGTCCTCGATGATTATCGGCGTATGCGAACGTGAGTTGGGCTTTACAACGTGGTTCCATTTCACAATGAAAGGCACTCTTATCCCTCCTTCATATAGTGACCCTTTACCGCTCTTGAGTGGTGCATTCTGTGTGTAAAGCTCCCCGTCTCTCCAATAGGACGATGAGGCGAGTCCCCCGTTATCACTCATAAAGATGATAATCGTCTCTCGCTTGAGTCCAGCCTGCGCCACCCAGTCCATGAGGTCGCCCAAACTTTTATCCATTCCAGCAATCAACGAGGCGTAGGCAGCCTCCTTCTCTGATAGTCCACGTGCACGATAGGTGGGATAGAAACGCATATCTCGGTCGATGGGAACGTGTACGGCATAATGAGACATATATAGATAGAACGGCTGGTCATACTTTTTCGCCTTCTCCAAAGCCACTATCGCCTCCCGTGTAAGGGCTTCAGTCGCAAAGATGCCAGTCCCCCAATAACGTTCCAAGCCAGGTATTGCGAAGGGAGATGTGGGCTTTCCATCCTTAGTAAAGCCATAGTTACGCTCACTTAGATAGGTTGCTAAGCCTCCAGCAGCAGTACCAGTTATGTTTGTATTGAAGCCAAAGTGGCAGGGATTCTCACCTGGAGTATCAATCGCACCCCAGTGTGCTTTCCCACAGTGTATGGTGTGATAGCCTGCATTCTTTAGTAGTTGTACAAAGGAAATCGCCTTTGCTGTATGCCCCACATTACCACTCTGTGCAATACCATTGTAATTCCAATCAGGTAGTGTGACCCCCTCTCGCTTCCCATCTGTCATCTGGTCGCGATGCAAAGTCCAATTCGTTACCCGATGCCGTGCCATATTCATACCAGTCATCAAGCTACATCTTGAGGGCGAACTGATAGGTGTTGCGTACGCATCTGTGAACATCATCCCCTCTGCAGCAAGTCTTTCCATGTTCGGGGTGTCGTACTTTCGATTATTAGCAGTAATCGAATCGGCAAAAGGAAGGGACGTATCCTGCCATCCCATATCGTCAACCATAAAGAAGATAATATTGGGCTGCGACTTTACTTGTTGTGCATTAGCTGGAAGGAGAGCCCCTATTGACATCAACGAAGCCGTTACGTACAGGGGAGAAGGGCGTCTCGTGAAATGGAAGAGATAGGTATTCTTCATTGTTGATAATTATTGCTTGGGTTCTTAGTCATGCTACAAAGTTAAAAAGAAAGTAGGTAACAACCATATAATTCATCGATGTTATTAAAAAAACATAAGACTTTTATGCCTCATTCAGAATAATTGTCTATCTTTGCATGTGGGCTTTATTCCACATTTTCAAGTCATTACCGACAGGCAATATAACGATTTCTATCTATTTAAACTTCAGATGGTAAGCTATTTAAAAACAATCCGTTCGCTGGTTACAGTACTTCTTTTCACGTGCTGTACGGCTTATGCTCAGGCACAACAATGGGACGATAAGATTCTTATCTCGCAATGTGACGAACAATACACATTGACTTTTGATGGTGATAAACCTATTGTAAAGAACACAGAGAAAGTCACTTATCTGTCTAATTCAGTGACGAAAGTAATGCCGCAAACCACGGTCTTCTATGGAGAATTTATCTCTTTGGATAATATCTCGGGGCATGGTCAGAAGCAATATACGAATGTCACTCCTGAAAATGTGTTCTATGACGATACGAAGGCATGCACCGTGCAAGGTGAGATAAGTAAGAAAGGCAAAACATGCAGTGCTTCCTTCGAGCGTACCTTTAAGGATATTAAGTATTTCACACGTGTTTATTTGCTCGAAGAATACTTCATTCAGCACAAGACACTGACCATCACTATTCCTAAGAAGTTGGCTGGCTATCGGCTTAAAGAAATGAACTTTGAGGGCTATAACATACAGGTTGCACATGAGTCAACGCCTACGGATGAGGTTTACCGCTATACTATGACCAACTGCAATCGCATGAAAGAGGATGCGCAAATGCCTCCTTCTTCAAGTGTCTATCCTTATCTTTTGATCATCGGTCCCTTTGCTGATGTCAACGCATTGTACAGCTGGTCAATGAAAATGGCTGACGTGGATTGTAATATACCTAATCTTCAGTCACTCTTAGCCGAGATTAACAAGACAAGTAAGACTCCCGAAGACCGCATAAGCAACACTTATCGATGGGTGCAGGACAACATTAGATACATAGCCTACGAAGCCGGAATAGCCGGGCATCGCCCAGATACACCTGCCGAGGTGCTCCGTAAGCGTTATGGTGATTGTAAGGGTATGGCGTTACTGCTCACTACCTTACTTAAAGCACAGGGTTTCGATGCTCGTTGGACAGATATAGGAACGGAGGAGATACCCTTTAAGATGAGTGATGTTCCTACTCTCGCTGGGGCTGACCACGTGATTTGTACGCTCTTATATAAAGGTAAGACTTACTTTGTTGATGCTACTTGCAAGCACATCCCATACACTTATACACCGCAAGGAATACAAGGTTCACAGGCAATGATAGCCAATGGCGACCGCCCAAGACTTGAGATTGTACCCGTCAGGAAGCCTGATGAATCGATTGATAGCCTCTCTTACAATTATCAACTACAAGGAGATGCTCTTGTGGGAACGGCTACCTATATGACACGAGGCGATATGAAGGAATGGTTTATGTCGGTTTCTGACAATGTCGGGAGCAAACATAACGATGATTTACTTGCTAACAACCTTAACTCAGATGCGCATAATATGATGGTATCTGACGTGAAGTGGGTGGATGACGACCCTCGCCACGAATGGGGAAAGTTTACTGGTAAGGTGGTTAATAAGCCTGCGGTGCAACAGGCTGATGGCGAGTTATATATCGAGATGAACCCTCACAACAATCTTTTCGATGCCCGCATTGATACTGTTCAGCGCACACACGACTATTATTTGCCTGTTCGCTGCAACGTTGTTAGGCAGGCTGTGCTAACCATTCCAGCTGGTTATCGTGTTGATTACTTACCTTCTTCAGCTACTTTCAATACTCCAGAGGGTACGCTCACATGCCGATTTGTACAAAACGGAAACGTCATTACTTTCCATCAGAAGATGCAAATTAACCACAGACGAATCCCTTTAAAGAACATACCACAATGGAATGATGCGCTAAGGAAGTGGACGGATGCTTGTAACGAGCAAGTTGTCTTGAAACGGAAATAGCCCTTTCTCTGTTCATCCTAATTGCTATTAATTATTTTCAATACATATAGTTATGAAAAAGCTAATCACATTGCTCCTCCTCACCATCATAACTCTTCCTATGATGGCATTCAATGATGAGGACTATCAAAAGTTTGCACGTGAAGTGAAAGCGGAGGTCTGGAAGAAGGATTTACCACAATTCAACAACCGCACAGTACCGACAAAGTATAATAAAGAGTCGGCTGTTGTCTTGGCGAGATATGAAGAGGTTGGAGTCGACTATAGCAACCGCTTCAGTGCTCTTAGCCTTGGTAATGTGAAGCAATGTACGGGTACTCACCTCATCCGAAACCTTGTTAAGATTAATGATAAGGCTGCTTTGGATAAGTTCTCCACGTTTGAGTTCCGCACATACGACTATTCTCTCAATAATGGACTATGGCGTAATGACCGCCGAACAGTGCTCGGTGTGCGTGTTATTAAGCCCAATGGTACCATTAAGGAAGTGGAAGAAAAGGATTATCAAGACAATAACGAAGGTAAGAAAGGAGAAGAGAAATATGCAAAACTTGCTGTTCCTAATCTGCAAGTAGGCGATATGATTGACTACTTCTACTATAACTATGACAAGTTAAGAGAGGAGAATATTGATCCAATAACATTCTTCTTTGGTAGTCAATATCCCATCCTTGACTATCAAATTCATTGCTCTATTGATAAGGACTTATGCACTCAGTACCGCACAATGAATGGTGCTCCAGACTTCAAGCAAGGTGCTGATAAAGATGATATTGTTCTAGATGTTCGTGAGAAAAACATCGATAAGACCATGCCTGACTATGCTTATAATCCATTGGCGCAGACCCCTTATACAATGTTATTCATCAATGCGAAGGTAGCATTGGAGTATATTCCAAAGAGTATGAAGGTCAAAGGTTTGCAGGCAAACCCCGATGCGAAGGTCATTCAAGAGGACGCTTGGACACTTTGGGATGTGACTACTAGCAAGTGGTCATTCTATAAGATGTTCAACAAAGTGATTGATGAAGCGAAGAAAATCAGCGATCCAACAGAGAGAGCAAACTATGTCTACAACTTCGCCATGTTGAATACCTTGGTGCATAATAATCCTTACTTCTCATATAGGAACTTTGGTTCTGTATTCTCATTCCTACTTGATAAGCTCAAAGTACCATACTCACGTGTGTTGGTAACTGATTGTATGACCGAACCTATTGGGCAGTTGGCGAACATCTGGAACGTAACCTATGGCTTCATGTTGAGTAATGGTCAGTGTTACTTCCCAGTAAGTACTCGATATGGCACAACGGCTAACACCATTCCATCTATCTATCAGAACCGAGAAGCTGTGGCTACTGATGCGAAGAAGAAGTTCCAAAATGGACCTTTTAGAAACGTGACTATCCCTGGCAGCCAGGCGAAGGATAACACAGAGAAGGTAGATGTTGATGCTACTGTGGATGGTATCTTACTCAACATCAAACGCCAAGATGCCACCACAGGATGCGATAAGGAAGGTAACATCATGGACTATACTTCAGCCGAGCAGATGGCTCAAGCATGGGGAGCTGACTATGGTGTGACAAAGTTTGCACAGCTTTATGACAAGGGAGCAAGCGTTGCTGACCAGCGAGCAGCAGAACGCGCAGAGCAAGACAAGAAGTCTATTGCAGATAACTTCAGCGATGAGATAAAGGCATATCACGACCATGCAGCAGTGAAAGTGAATGACACTAAGGTGCTCTCATGCGGTGAGAAGAATAAACCCTTTACTTATCTTGTGGATTACCAGATGGATGGTTTGGTCAAGAAAGCTGGTCGCAACCTTGTAATCTCCGTCGGTCAGCTAGTCGGACAACAAGCTCATATAGAGGGAGCAGAGCGTCAGCGCAATGTAGATATCATCTATCCTTATCCTAGAACTTACTCTGTTACGGTGCGCCTAGCCATTCCTAGCGGCTATGAAGTATCTCCGGAAAGCTTGCAGAAACTCAATTCTAATGTAGATAATAGTGCTATTTCCTTTACTTCTAAGGCTTCTGTCGAGGATGGTAAACTATTAATTACTTTCGAAAAGGTATATAAGCAATATCGAGTTCCTGCTTCTCAGTGGTCGGATGTGTTATCTGCTCTCGATAAGGCATACGATTTCAATAGTCTTCAAGTTGTGTTGAAGAAGTTGTAAAAACCCTCTTTACCCTAACAGCAGACTCTTTCCAGTCTTTCTAAGAGGGAAGAAGTTCTTACTAAAAGCTGGTTTATATGAGGGGAAAATATATATTGTCAAGGCGGACGGATATCCTCATCTGTCCGCCTTTTTGTACCTCAATAATAAATAATTAGGTATAAGCTTTCCTTTAGGAAGTCCTTAGGAGGGCTTTCCCTCATTGTATGAACTTTGAAAGGGAACACTTGCTACATTCAAAGAAATTGTGTACTTTTGTACTATCTAATTACACATTTATTATGGCAAAGAACCTAATTACCATTCTGATTGTAGCCCTCGCCCTCTGTAGTGTGGCTGCATGTAAGAAGGAAAAAAAGTCGAATAACATCATAACTAAGATTGCTCCGCGTCCGAAAGTACCAACTGGTCCAAAGAGCTTGTCCGACTTTAAATATGAAAAGAAGGTCGAGTGGGTAGGGGGAATATATACCATTACAATCCGTCGATATGCTGATAAAGACCTTGAGTTGTCGGAGGATGAAGATGGAAGGAAGTATTATGACAATAAGGTGCAACTGACTATCAAGCGTCCTGATGGTACCACTTTCTATGATAGAACATTCACAAAGAACGACTTTAAAGAGTTCACAAACAATGATTACGGAGAGCATGGTTCGCTTGTCGGATTTATGTTTGACCATGTAGAAGGCGATGTTTTACGCTTTGGTGTGAGCGTTGGTTCTCCTGATCCTAATAGTGATGAATATGTACCAATGAACTTTTCTATTGATAAGTCGTGCCATATTCGTATCACAAATGCCACTGAGTTAGATACAGGTAGCGATCAGGAGAAAGCAGAGAAACCAAAGACTGAAGAAGAGCTGTCCGAAGAGGAAGGGGTGTAAAGGGGCTTCCTTTTAAATCAAACTCAATGATTTAAATCTCAAAAGAATACTTAAAGACAATCAACGAACAATTTGTTTCTAAGCTAACAATATAATTTGTGAAACGAAAGGAACGCCCTCCTTCATTTGAAGAGGGCGTTCCTTCATTATGAGAAGGGCGTCTCTTCGATGTGAAGAAACTCCCTTCTTGAATAGTGTTAGATATTTTTCTAAACTAAGAGGTGGAGTTCTAATCTTGCATCCTGTCCTCTTTTATTAACTACTTCTTGCCCTTTAAAGCCTCAATAGCATCGAAGGAATAAACCAAAGAACCACTGGTAAAGGTGCTTGCCTCAATCTTTAATGAGCGATACTTGCGTAAACAATCAACGAAAGCGACGGGATTTTGAACGAAAGCAGAGTCTGTTTGCTTACTAACACCTGGTTTGTAAGTGAATCGTCCGACCTCATCTCCCTGCGCATAGACCCTTACATAATTAGAACTATCAAAACTATTCCCAGCGAACTGTTCGCCATCTCCAAGAATCATACAGGCTTCCAACCCTAGACGTCCAACCTTTCTCACACGGATAAACATGTGGTTAGAGCTTGTAATCTGCGATTTTTTGTTCGGAGCACTTTGTATTGTTGCTAGCGAAGAATCGTTTAAGTAGACCCATGCTGATACATAAGAACCATTGTCACCCTTGGTGCTGTCGAGGTTAACAGCTACCATGGTATCAACGAGTGTAGTATCATAATGTCCCACACCACGCGATGAGCACGAGGTGCAGGACGTAAGAGTTGTAGCTATTACCAGCGTCAGAAAGGCGACTGGTAACAGCATCATGGATTGTAATCTCATTATGATTGATTCTAATACTCACCCCATGCCTTGATGTCGATGTCGTCAAGCGAGACATTACAGAAGGCATTGATGAACGCACTTGCCAATCGGCTGTTCGTAATCAATGGTATGTTGAGATCGATGGCGGCACGTCTAATCTTATACCCATTGGTTAGCTCGCGTGGAGTCAAGTCCTTTGGCATATTAACAACCATGTCAATTTTCTTCTCATGTAGCAAGTCCAAGGCCTGAGGAGAATGTTCCTTGTCAGATGGCATATACACAAGTGTGTTCTCAATACCATTCTCTGTAAGGTACTTAGACGTTCCTACGGTTGCAAAAAGCTCATAGCCGTGTTGCTTCAAGGTCTTTGCTGCATCCAACATCTCGGCTTTCTGCTTTGCACCTCCAGTAGAGAGAAGGATGGTCTTCTTCGGTATTCTCTGTCCGACAGATAGCATACTCTTCAGTAAAGCAGTGGCAGAATCATCACCGAGACAGCCCACTTCACCTGTTGAACTCATGTCTACACCAAGTACAGGGTCAGCTTTCTGCAATCGATTGAACGAGAATTGAGAAGCCTTAATGCCCACATAATCAAGGTCAAAGAGGTTCTTGTTAGGCTTTTCAACAGGTACTCCGAGCATGATCTTAGTAGCTAGATCGATGAAGTTGAGCTTTAGAACCTTACTAACAAATGGGAATGAGCGACTCGCGCGAAGGTTACATTCGATGACAAGGATGTCATTGTCGCGTGCCATATACTGAATGTTGAATGGTCCATTGATGTGTAGCTTCTTTGCAATCTGGCGGCTAATGCGTTTGATTCGACGCACTGTTTCGACGTAAAGCTTCTGTGGTGGGAACTGAATAGTTGCGTCTCCAGAGTGTACACCAGCAAACTCTATGTGCTCAGAGATGGCATATGCCATGATTTCTCCATCCTTCGCAACAGCGTCCATCTCGATCTCCTTTGCGTTCTCGATAAACTTACTAACTACTACAGGGTGGTCTTCACTAACGTTAGCAGCCAACTGGAGGAATCGAGTTAACTCATCCTTATTAGAACAAACATTCATGGCTGCACCCGAAAGAACGTAAGATGGGCGGACAAGAACAGGGAATCCGACACGGTCAACGAACCTGTCTATATCCTCCATACTCGTTAGTGCGCTCCATTCTGGTTGGTTAATTCCGTTCTCGGTAAGCATAGACGAGAACTTAGCACGGTCTTCTGCGTTATCGATGTCCTTAGCTGCTGTACCTAGAATTGGTACGTTCTCTTCATCGAGATACATGGCTAAGTTGTTCGGAATCTGACCTCCTGTTGATACGATTACACCATGAGGAGTCTCGGCATCAATGATGTCCATGACACGTTCGAAGGTCAATTCGTCAAAGTAAAGACGGTCACACATGTCATAGTCAGTCGATACTGTCTCAGGGTTATAATTGATCATGATAGATCGATACCCTTGTCTTCTAATGGTGTTCAATGCCTGTACACCGCACCAATCAAACTCGACAGAACTACCGATACGATAGGCTCCGGAACCTAGTACAACTACTGACTTTCGATCGTTGGAGAACGTGATGTCAGAACCAACACCAGCGTAGGTTACATATAAGTAATTGGTTTGTGCAGGATATTCGGCAGCTAGTGTGTCTATCTGCTTGACGACAGGAAGGATGCCAAAACCCTTACGCAATCTTCTCACAAGCATCATTGCTTTGTGCATATTAGGGCATTCCTCCTCTAGATTGACAGCACGTGCTATCTGGAAGTCAGTGAATCCGTAGACCTTAGCCTCACGCAATAACTCTTTATCAAGCGTATTGATATTCTTGCGTTTCAGCTCTTCGTCAATGTCAATGATATGCTTTAACTTATTCAAGAACCACTTGTCAATCTTTGTCAAGTCGTGTATTTGATCAACAGTATAGCCCTTGTGCATAGCCTTTGAGATGATGAATACACGCTTGTCTGTTGGTTCGCGCAATGCAGCATCTATGTCTTCAATCTGCAACTCCTTGTTTTCAACAAAGCCGTGCATGCCTTGTCCTATCATTCGTAAGCCCTTCTGAATTGCTTCCTCGAAGTTACGTCCAATCGCCATAACCTCTCCTACGGACTTCATACTTGACCCTAACTCCTTATCGACACCACGGAATTTGCTCAAATCCCAGCGTGGTATCTTGCAGACAACATAGTCGAGTGCAGGCTCAAAGAAGGCTGATGTTGTCTTTGTAACAGAGTTTTTCAATTCAAAGAGACCATAGCCCATACCTAATTTAGCCGCCACGAAAGCCAAAGGATAGCCTGTTGCCTTACTTGCAAGAGCTGACGAACGAGACAAACGAGCATTTACCTCAATCACACGATAATCCTCACTCTGTGGGTCGAAGGCGTATTGTACGTTACACTCACCGATGATACCGATGTGACGAACAATCTTTATTGATAATGCGCGGAGCTTGTGATATTCGCTATTGGTCAATGTCTGTGATGGAGCAATTACGATAGATTCACCCGTGTGGATACCTAGTGGGTCGAAATTCTCCATGTTACAAACTGTGATACAGTTGTCATATTGGTCACGAACAACCTCATATTCGATTTCTTTCCAGCCCTTGAGACTCTTCTCAACGAGTACTTGAGGAGAGAAAGAAAAGGCTTTCTCACATAGAGTGTTTAGCTCTTCTTCATTGTCAGCAAAGCCACTGCCAAGTCCGCCGAGTGCATAGGCTGCACGCACAATGACTGGATAACCAAGCGTCTTAGCCGCTTTACGTGCCTGAACAATATCCTCACAAGCCTCACTCTTGATGGTCTTTACATCGATTTCATCAAGTCTTTCAACAAAGAGTTCACGATCTTCTGTATTCATGATAGCCGCAACGGGGGTACCAAGAACTCGTACATTATATTTCTTTAGTACGCCTGTTCGCTCTAATTCTACACCACAGTTCAATGCAGTTTGTCCACCGAACGACAAGAGAATGCCATCAGGACGCTCCTTCTCAATCACTCTCTCTACGAAATATGGTTGTACTGGAAGGAAATAGATCTGGTCTGCTACACCCTCAGAAGTTTGCACTGTAGCGATATTCGGATTGATGAGAACGGTAGAAACACCTTCTTCTCGTAATGCTTTTAATGCTTGTGAACCAGAGTAATCGAACTCTCCTGCCTCACCTATCTTCAATGCTCCTGATCCGAGAAGCAGTACTTTTTTAATTGAATCGTCTTTCATTATCTTAGTGTTTCTACGAATTTGTCAAACATAAAGTATGTATCAACAGGACCAGAGCAAGCCTCTGGATGGAACTGAGAAGTAAACCATGGATTCTCAACATGACAGATACCTTCATTGCTACCATCATTCATGTTGACGAAAAGTTCTTTCCAGTCTTTACCAAGAGTAGACGCATCTACGGCGTAACCATGGTTCTGGGAAGTGATATAACACTTATTAGTACCAACCATGCGTACTGGTTGATTGTGTCCACGATGACCATATTTCAACTTATAGATAGTTGCTCCCGCTGCCTTTGATAATAGTTGGTTACCCATGCAAATACCGCAGATAGGCTTCTTACTCATGCTCATCTGTTTGCGAATTACATTAACGGCATCGACGCACATATCGGGGTCTCCAGGTCCATTCGCTAGGAAGAGTCCATCATAATCCATCGATGTGTAGTCATAGTTCCAAGGTACTCGGATAACCTCTACTCCTCTATTAATAAGTGAACGAATGATGTTTGCTTTCACACCGCAGTCTACAAGTATAACCTTCTTGCCTGCGCCTTCATTGTATCGAATAATCTCTTTTGTGGAAACGAGATCAACGAAGTTAACACCTTCATAATTAGCTTCTGGGATGTTATCAGGCTCATCGTCAAAGAGAATCTTACCCATCATCACGCCATGTTCACGCAGTACTTTGGTTAACTCACGAGTATCAATGTTGGTGATACCAGGTACATGTTCACGCTTCAACCAATCGCCTAGGCTCTCTACAGCATTCCAATGGGAATACTGTTCTGTGTAGTCTGATACGATGATAGCAGACGCATAAATCTTGTCGCTCTCCATGAATGTTGGGATGCCATTTGCCTCTATAGAGAATGGAGGTACACCATAGTTTCCTACTAAAGGAAAGGTCATGGTCAGAAGTTGACCAGCATAGGAAGGGTCTGTAAGGCTCTCTGGATAACCCATCATGGCCGTGTTGAATACTACCTCACCAGCAACTGGTGCATCGTATCCAAACGACTTGCCATGGAATTTTGTTCCGTCACTCAGGACTAAAGTTACGTTCCTCATTATTACTTAGTATTGTTGAGTTGATTGTTTTTATGTATTTCTTGTTAATGTTCTAACACTGGAAAAAGGACGTATGGTTTGTGCGGTTAATTCAAGAGAAATGTCTTGAGCGCACAAGCCGTACGTCCTTATCTATAGAGATTAGCTCATGTTATGCTTGAGGTGTTCATGTTCATAATAATTGATGAAGTTCTGGTTGACCAGTCTCATACCACCTGGAGTAGGGTAGTCACCCGTAAAATACCAGTCACCAGGATGGTTCGGAATAGCATTATGTAGACCTTCAATGCTTTGGAAAACAAGTTCGACTGGTGTTGTCATGCCCTGCGGTCGAAGTATCTCTACAATCTTTTGATTGATTTCTTCTATGGTGAAAGGCTTATAAATGGCCTTTACTGAATTATTGAGATGTTCTCCTTTAGGTTTGGCAACCTCTTTCTTACAGGCTTCATAAACATCATGTAGAAGATTCTCCATATTCCGTTCACGTATTAACTCAATGGTTGCACGGAAGACACAGAACTCTTCTGGACGTGGCATGTCAATGCCGTAATAGTCGGGAAAGCGTATCTGTGGTGCACTGGAAACAATGACGATCTTCTTTGGATGTAGACGATCTAAGATGTGAAGAATGCTTTCCTTGAGAGTTGTCCCTCGAACAATAGAATCGTCTATGATTACTAAGTTGTCTTTGTAGGGTTCGATACTCTCATATGTTATATCATAGACATGAGAGGCGAGGTCATTGCGTGAATTCCCCTCAGTGATAAATGTTCTTAGCTTGATATCCTTCCATGCTACCTTCTCAGCACGTATTCCTTGCTTTAGAATCTGATGTATATCTTCTTCTGAAGGGTTGCTCCCTAAGGCTGTTATTTGCTCAACTTTTCGTTTGTCAATCCATCCTTTAAAGCCATGAGTTAACCCATAGAACGCTACTTCTGCAGTGTTAGGAATAAATGATAAAACCGTGTGAGTTGTATCATAATTGACTGCTTCTAGGACGCGTTCTGTCAATTGTTGACCTAGTTTCTCACGCTCTTTATAGATGTCTCTATCCGATCCACGAGAGAAGTAAATACGCTCAAACGAACAGGCCGAATAAGTCTTTGGCTCAAGTATCTGCTGTAGGCTTGCTTCTCCCCGTTTGTTAACTATTAAGGCTTGACCCGGTTTCAACTCTTGTATGTCTTCACATTCTAGGTCGAAGGTTGTCTGTAAGACGGGGCGTTCACTAGCAACTACTACGATCTCATCGTTCTTATAATAGAATGCAGGACGTATAGCCCATGGATCTCGAATAGAGAACATCTCGCCTGAACCTGTTTGTCCGCAAATAACGTAACCACCATCGAAATGCTCCATGGTAGTCTTGAGGACATTACTTATTTGTATGTTATCTTCAATATACTCAGTGATGTCTCGTTTCGTAAGTCCAAGTTCCTGTGCCTTCACAAAGTTGCGTTCAACTTCACGATCAAGCCTGTGTCCCATGAGTTCTAATAGAAGGTAAGTATCGCTATAGATGCGTGGGCATTGCCCTTGGTCAGTCAGTTTCTCAAATATATCCTCAATATTTGTCATATTGAAGTTGCCACACATACATAGATTCTTTGCCTTCCAGTTGTTGCGACGTAGGAAGGGATGGACATAAGAAAGACCACTCTTGCCAGTAGTTGAGTACCGGAGGTGGCCCATATAAAGCTCTCCCGCAAAGGGAAGACTAGTTTTTGCAAAAGAAACATCAGACAATTGCTCCTGTGATAAGCCTTTATAATGCTTGTGTACATCAGCAAATATCTCTGTAACAGCATTCTTTCCCTCTGCTCGCTCACGGAACATATACTCGTTACCAGGCTCGGATGAGAGTTTCACAGCAGATAATCCAGCCCCTTCCTGACCACGATTATGCTGCTTCTCCATCATAAGATAGAGTTTATTTAACCCGTACATCCAGGTTCCATACTTCTCCTGATAATACTCTAACGGCTTTAGCAACCTAATCATTGCTACTCCGCAATCTTCATGAATGTTCTTTTCCATTTATAAGATGTATTGTCTGTCTTTTACAATTACCGATGTTTACTAATCTTGTTTGCGTTTTCGTTACCAGCTTATAAGCATTCCCCGTCATTTTGAATACCCTGTTGAGTATCCTAGATGATGGTGATTTCTGAGACTATTACTCTACTGTAACAGACTTAGCCAGATTACGTGGTTGATCAACATCCTTGCCTTTGCAAACTGCAATATGGTATGCCAAAAGCTGTAATGGGATTGTTGCAACCAATGGTTCTAGACATTCCATGCAATCAGGAAGCTCTATTACGGCATCTGCGATATGAGAGATCGTCGTGTCACCTTTAGTTACTAAGGCTATAACCCGACCTTGTCTTGCTTTTATCTCTTGTATGTTGCTACGTACTTTCTCGTACATCCCGTTCTGCGTTGCGATAGCTACTACAGGCATATCAGAATCTATCAAGGCAATAGGACCATGTTTCATCTCTGCTGCGGGATAGCCTTCTGCATGAATGTAAGAAATCTCCTTTAATTTTAATGCACCTTCCAAAGCTACTGGGTAACTAAATCCACGTCCCAAGTAGAGGAAGTTTCGTGCATAAGTGAAGGTGCGTGCCATATCTGCAATTTGGTTATTTACCTTCAACACATCCCTTATCATATTAGGAATTTCTGCCAATTCTTTAACCGTACGCACGTATTCTTCGTGTTTAATAGTACCTTTGGCATTTGCTAAAGCTAGTGCAAACATCGTTAAGACAGTGACCTGTCCAGTGAAAGCCTTTGTAGAAGCAACACCGATTTCAGGGCCTACGTGGATGTAAGTTCCTGTATCAGTTGCACGCGGGATACTAGACCCGATGGCATTACAAATGCCATAGATAAAAGCACCTCTAGACTTTGCTAACTCTACAGCTGCAAGTGTATCGGCTGTTTCTCCACTCTGTGAAATGGCTATGACAACGTCGCTATCACTTACAACCGGGTTACGATAGCGGAACTCACTAGCATATTCAACCTCTACAGGAATCCTACAGAAGGTTTCAATCATCTGTTTACCGATAAGTCCAGCATGCCAACTTGTACCGCAAGCAACGATAATGATGCGCTTAGCATTGAGTAGTTTGCTGCGGTAATCAATCATTGCACTCAAGGTAACATTGTCGTGCTCCACGTTAATTCTACCTCTCATGCAGTTTGTCAAACACTCTGGTTGTTCAAAGATCTCCTTGAGCATGAAGTGGTCGTAGCCTCCCTTCTCAATCTGTCCAAGGTTGATATCAACCGTACGAACCTCTGGAGATAGCTCTTCATTGAGGATATTTACGACCTTCAACTCCTCTCCTAACTTCATTACTGCAATGTTTCCATCATCAAGGTAGACAACTTTATCAGTATATTCGATTATCGGACTAGCATCCGAGCCGAGGAAGAATTCACCATCACCAATGCCTACTACAAGTGGACTCTGCTTTCTTGCAGCAATGATGGTATCAGGGTTACGCTTATCCAAGAGGGCTATGGCGTATGCACCAATTACTTGATGTAAAGCCAACTGTACTGCCTCTAGGAGACTAATGTCCTTCTTTGTCTGTATATAATCAATCAGTTGAACCAACACTTCAGTGTCTGTATCCGACTGAAATTGTATTCCTTTCTCTATCAAATTATGCTTTATTTCTGCATAATTCTCGATAATACCATTATGAATAATTGCCAGATTCTTTGACTGCGAATAGTGTGGATGCGCATTTATAGATGATGGCTCACCATGAGTTGCCCAACGTGTGTGAGCAATACCAATGTTGCCAGTGACGTTCTTATCAGTACAATACTCCTCTAAGTCAGCCACTTTTCCTTTTGTTTTATAGACATCTAAGTTGCCATTATCGTCTATCAGTGCCACGCCTGCGCTGTCATATCCTCTATATTCAAGGCGTTTCAAGCCTTTAATCAGTATGGGGTAAGCCTCACGCTTTGTCCCAATATATCCTACAATACCACACATTTTACCTTAACCCTTTCCTTTTTATAACAAATGAGAACACCCTTACACCCGCTTCCTATCATCTAGCTCTGTTCTAGGCTAGGCAAGATATGGATGTCAAAGAATGTTCTCATTTTTAATATTTGCCTCTTTAATGAGGATATAAGTCCCCATTTAAAGATAGAATCTTACTTTCTTAAAATGTTAACCAATAGTGATGCTACTGATGTAACAATACCTATAAAGGAGAACCAAATGGTAGTGGAACTACCCACACCAGAGGTCTTTGCCTTCACAGAGTTTGGTTGAACGTACAACACGTCATTCTGTTGTAGATAATAATAAGGTGAGTTGATGATGTTAGCATCATTCAAATTCAGACGTACTGCATGCTTTTCTCCTCTTGCATCCTCACGTATCAACAGAATATTATTACGCTTACCATATACACCTAAATCGCCTGCCTGCGCAATAGCTTCTAGAACACTAATCTTCTCAGTCGATACTGGTATCACGCTAGGACGACCTACTTCACCCATGACAGTAATGTGATAACTACTCATGCGAACCGTCACAACAGGGTTCTCGGTGCGTGCAAGGTAAGGTTGAATCTTACTCTTTATCAAGTCCTCACATTCTGTTTTTGTTAAGCCAACAACGTGTATCTTACCGATAATAGGGAAGTTAATGAATCCCGTGTTATCAACTAGATAGCCCTTGAAAGCCGTAGATCCTTTGTCACCACCTTGCAGATTGAAGGGTGCAGCAGCCTCTGGATTAGTTGTATTGACTGTGATGGTTAATTCGTCTTTAGGCATAATTCGTGCATCAAAGAGACCACGTGAAGCGGCAAGACTGGTTGAGTCAATGTTCTCCACATAGGTGAAGCCCTTGCTAGAACCACATCCTGTCATTGCCATAATCATAGCTACTGCTATGAGAGATAAGATGATTTTTTTCATTTAAAAAATAGCGTGAAGTCAACTATTAATAATTCTTTTCTGCAAAAATACGACTATTTTTTGAGAATTACAAGCGAATAGCTTTTTTTCTCTTAGGTGATTCGTAAAATAGAGTTGACCTATAAATATTAATGTTACCTTAGCCTTTCTATTGCTTGATTTGTTCTCTCTTTTGGGGTAGATGAAATCCTTTTACGATTGAGCCACTTTACAATATTGATCGTAAAGCCATTGCTGTTGTTCTGTAATTGTTAAGTTGCTGTTATCTAATTCGATAGCATCATCCGCCTTACGGAGCGGTGACGTCTCACGATGGGTATCGATATAATCGCGTTCTTGTACATTCTTTAGAATCTCATTGAAGTTAGCATCCATGCCTTTACCCTTCAGTTCGTCGTAGCGTCGTTGGGCACGAACTTCTGCTGAAGCTGTGACGAATACTTTTAGTTCTGCATGTGGGAAGACCACAGTCCCGATGTCTCTTCCGTCCATAACGATACCCTTCTCTGCGCCCATTTGCTGTTGTTGCTCCACGAGAGCAGTACGAACGAAGGGGAGGGCAGCGATAATGCTGACATGTGAAGATACTTCCATTGTTCGGATTTCGGTCTCAATATTCTCTCCATTGAGATAGGTGTCAGGTCGTCCTGTTGCTTTATTCAACTGGAAACTAATTTTAATTTTATCCATCTGTGCCTTTAGTTCCTCTTCTTTTATCGAGCCGTCCGCATTGAATAGATGATTACGTAAAGCATAGAACGTAACGGATCGGTACATTGCACCAGTATCTACATAGATGTAACCAATCTTCTTTGCAAGGTCTTTAGCCATTGTACTCTTACCACATGAGGAGTATCCATCAATGGCGATAGTTATCTTTTTCATTCTGAATCCGTGTTTTGTTTTATCTATTTAGTACTGCTTTCTTGCGCAGTGAGTGCAAAGTTAATAAAAAAAGTAATATGTTTATGGTTCGAAATAGATTATTTGTCATTGTGTTCATTTCATATATTGAGTTGAAAGGAATGTCTACTTCCATTTGAGAAGGGCGTTTCTTTAATGTAAAGAGAGGCTCTTCTTATTCCAAAGAAAGGCTCTCTTTAAATAGAGAAGAGTGCCTGTTTAAGTCTATGCGAAAGGATATTCAATTTGAAAAGATTTGTTCGATAGCTGCTCCTAGGCGTTTATAATGTTAGTTGGAGGATGTTTGATAAATTCTAGAAATCGTTTCCAATCACTCAAATCATGTGAAATTACAAAGATAAATGAGGTTATCTGTATCTAATTAAACAATTATTACTTAAAATGAATAGGCAAGATTGACTAAGACGGAGCTGCTAGCTGCATGATACTTACCATAGGCTAAGTTTAGTTTGAAGCGTTCGAGATTAATGCCACCACCCACACTAAAGCCTGCTCCATGTGCACTGGAATCCTCGTTGGTACCGATGGTCATCTCGTCAGCTCGGCGGAAGTTGTAACCACCACCGACCCATATATTGTCTGACAAGAGGATGTCTGCGCCAAGATTCAAGTGATTGATAAAGCGGTAATCATAATGAGTTAAGTCAACGAGAGTTGCAGATAGTCGTACAGGTAAGGCTGCAAAGGTTTTACTCACACCAACTTGTACATCCATAGGCATCTTCCCGTAGTTTTCTTCGTAAGCCTTAATCTGACCGCCCAAGTTCTTTGCTACCACCGAAACAGACCATTGGTAATCAGGTTCAAACCAGTTGAGACCGAGGTCAACACCTACTGCCATGGAGCTGTAATTACCTATATATGAGTTGATAAACTTCGCTGTTATACCTCCCACGAGATTATGTGCTAATTCGTAAGAAAATATCCCCTCTATTGCAATCTCACTAGCATTAAAGGTTCCTATCTGTGTGTTGTTCTGGTCATACTCCTTCATCTTTCCATAGTTCATGTACTGGACTCCTCCTGCAATTGTCCCTTTCTCACCCAAAGCCTTTGTGTAAGAAGCACCCATGTAATTGGCACCACTCATGTAATTCATATAACTCAAACCTATCGTCTTATCGCTTACCGATGATGCAAGAGCAGGGTTAGAGAACATCAAAGCAGGGTCATCTTCAATAATTGTAATATTATCTCCACCTAAAGCAGCAGCATGTGCACTAACAGGAAGACGTAAGAAATTGTATTCAGTTTGGCTCTCTTGAGCCCATAACATACAAGTGAAAAGGGTTGAGATGAGCGTTAAAACAAACTTTTTCATTTAATCTAAATTAATTTATCGGGCAAAGTTACAGCTTTTTCCGAATATCTTATTACTTTTGTCTTTGGAACTGCTTAAATAGTAGAAGGTAGGCTTCTCGGGGATAGAGCAGTATTTCATATAACGGCAATAGCTATAGTTTTAGTATCTAACAGTGGAGATTAAGAAGTCAAAAAAAGCAGATTTAGAGAATAAGCGATGGGTTGGTTTCCTTTTGGGAATCATCATTGCCCTCTCTATCTTCTTTGTTGCTATGGAATACAATGCCAATCCTTCAAGCGATGATGATACTAACGTGAAAGCCTTTAAGAATGTGACTCTTCACGATATGGATATGTTGCCTGCCATTGACCAGCAAGACTTAGCAAAGACAAAGGACGATAAGAAACCTACAATTGAGGATCTTTTGAATCTTAAACGTAGGGATGTCCCTAATAAGGTGACACCTCACGACGCAGGTAGCATGAACTCAAATGACAAGAAAACTGCCGCCCCGCAAGTGAGTGATGTTCCTATCGTTATGCCAATGGTCACCACCTTGCCAGATCCACCCAAGGTGCAGGAAGATGCCAAAAAAGTGACGGAGAAGATGACAGATGATCCATCACAAGTGGAGGTGGAACGTTATGATGATAAGGTTAGTAAGCGTATTCTCTCGGATACTCCAACACCTCCTGGTGGCTGGGTTGAGTTTATGAAATGGCTTACAAAGACTTTACAATATCCTGCAGATGCGAAGAGTCAAGAACTGCAAGGTACTGTAAACATTACTTTCATCATCAATGTTGATGGTTCTGTGAATGATGTTACGATTAAGAGTGGGCGTTATCCTGTGCTAAATGCAGAGGTTTTGAGAGTCTTGAAGACCATGGGGAAATGGAAACCAGGCATACAGAAGGGTAGAAAATGCCAGTCTTTAGTGGAGATTCCTGTTGTCTTTAAACTTTCATGATAAACATGTCTTTCATCTAGAAAGCGTCAATATCCATTGAAGTTTACCTATAAAGTGAATTAATATTTGTAATCAACCAACTTAAAACAATCCTATATGTTTACTGCTGATGAAATCCTATTTAAAGTAAATGATTATATAAATAACATCTCATATAATCGTAAACCTTGGAGCTTATATGAGCCTATTAAATATGTATTGTCACTGGGTGGGAAACGAATCCGACCGATATTAATGCTTCTTTCTTACAATCTCTTTAAGGATGATCCAGAGTCGATTCTCTCACCAGCATGCGCCCTTGAGACGTATCACAATTATACCTTATTACATGATGATTTGATGGATGATGCTCCACTTAGGCGTGGACAGCAAACTGTACATGTGCGTTGGGATGCGAATACTGCCGTTCTTTCGGGCGATTCCATGCTTGTTCTAGCCTTTGAGCGGATGGCTAAGTGTAATGATAAACACCTGCGTGAAGTGTTGAAACTATTTACTACTACTGCTTTAGAAATAGGCGAAGGTCAGCAGTATGATATGGAGTTTGAGACACGAAATGACGTCAAGGAAGAGGAGTATATAGAGATGATTCGCCTGAAGACAAGTGTTCTTCTGGCATGTGCAATGAAGATTGGTGCTATCTTAGCAGACGCCCCACAAGAGGATGCAGAGAACCTTTATAAGTTTGGAGAACAGGTTGGTTTGGCCTTTCAATTACAAGATGATTACCTTGATGTGTATGGTGATCCAAAGGTATTCGGTAAGAAGATTGGGGGGGATATAACGTCTAACAAGAAGACATACATGCTAATTAATGCCTTCAACAAAGCTAATGTTCGCCAACGTAAAGAATTGGAGAAATGGATTACATGTGAGCATTTCGTGCGGGATGAAAAGGTTGAAGCTGTGACCAAACTCTATAATAAGATAGGTGTTGACAAGATGGCTATTGATCGAATTAATTACTATTTTGAAGAAGCAAATAAGTATCTTGCTGCTGTGAATGTGAGTGATGCTCGTAAGCAAGAATTGGTCACTTATGCACAAAGAATGTTGCATCGTAAACGATAACTAGTTGATTATAATGATAATAGATACACATGCTCATTTAGATGTTGAAGATTTCTCTGAGGATTTACCAGAGGTTATTTTGCGAGCACGGCAGGCTGGAGTGGGGAAGATATTCCTACCAGCAATAGACTTAAAGTCTGTAGATACGACTTTAGCTGTATGTCGACAATATCCTGATGTGTGCTATCCAATGATTGGATTACAGCCAGAAGAGGTACGTCAAGATTGGCAGATAGTACTTGAAAAGATGTATGCTCGATTGAAAGAATCTATTAAGAAGCAGGCTGATGGTACAGCTTTACCTGGCGAAACATTCATTGCCATAGGGGAGGTTGGGCTTGATTTCTATTGGTCACGTGAGTATGAACAAGAGCAACTTGCTGCTTTTGAGGAAGCTGTCAAATGGAGTGTTGAGACGCAACTACCCTTGATGATACATTGTAGGAAAGCACAGAATGAGATGTTGCATATCATGCGATTGTATGAAAAAGAATTACCAGGTGGTGTCTTTCATTGCTTTACTGGTAATCAAAAAGAGGCTGAAGCCTTCCTTCGTTTTGAGCATTTTGCATTGGGTATAGGGGGCGTTTCAACCTTTAAGAGTAGTCATTTGAGGGAAGATTTGCCTGCTGCTGTTCCTTTGGATCGTATTGTTTTAGAGACCGATAGCCCTTACATGGCACCAGTACCATATCGTGGTAAACGGAACGAAAGTTCATTTATTATAGAGGTAATGCATACATTAGCAATGAGTTATGGCGTTGATGAAGAAGAAATAGCACGTCAGACGAATGCCAATGTAGAGCGTATCTTTGGTATTAGGGTGTAAGATTCTATTATCGAACATAATACTTGAAACTCAGGAATCTGTTTTTGGAGATGGTGATAAGATTCCAATATAATGGATATTGCCATCTTAAAGAATATTAAATAGTAACTCCTTTATGTGAATTTATCAAACGAAAGGAGTAATTTTGTACACATATATTTCATATGTGGATGCTTTTCTATATGTGAGGAGAATAGGAAAGATGCTCGAGTGGTTGAAGAGGCACGCCTGGAAAGCGTGTATACCTCTAAAGGGTATCGGGGGTTCGAATCCCTCTCTCTCCGCTTTAGGTACTCTGAACAGACCAACAGAGAAATCCTAACAAAAACGTAAGTATCATAGCTACAAGTAGTTATGATACTTTTCTTTTATATACATTCTTCTTCTCAGAGTACGTACAGAGGGGGTAAATACTCCCTAAATACTCTACAATGGCTACAATCTGGCTACACTTTTTGAGGCAAAATAAAAATTGTAGCCAAGAGTTCGTACAGAGTACGCATAGAGTACACGCAAATTGCTGCTATTCAAATAAATATGTCGAACTTTGCAGCGTGGTTACAGAAGTTTATCCTGCTAATAATTCAATTTTTTGGCTACAATTCTATTAGAAGCTGGCTACAATTATTGGATTTTGGCTACAACTTTCCTTGCCATGGCTACAATTAAACAACAGCAGCGCAAATGAAAACCATTTTCAGAGCAGTCTTCTATTTAAGAAGCAACTATGTGAACAAGGAGGGTAAAACACCCGTGATGTTGAGAATCTATCTCAACAACGAACGACTTTCCATTGGCTCAACAGGCATTGCCGTTCAGCAGTCGCAATGGGATAGTGAAAAAGAACGACTGAAGGGAAGGACTACAGAGGTCCTTTCTACCAATCTCGAGTTGGATAACATCCAAAGCGGATTGCAGACTATCTTCAAAAAGTTGGAAATGACAGATGCCATTTCTTTGGAACGTATCAAGTCGGAGTATCTCGGCAAGAAAGAAGAGGTAGAAACGATGATGACACTCTTCGATAAACATAACAAAGATATTGCTAAGCAAGTGGGTATATCTGTAAGTGCAGCCACCTGGCAGAAATATAATGTCTGCAAACGCCATTTCACAACCTTCTTGCAGGACAAGTACAAGCGTTCAGATATACGCTTATCAGAACTTACCTATATTATCATACACGACTTCGATATTTATCTTCGCACAGTGGTTGGGCAAAATCCGAATACAGCCACTAAGACTATGAAGACTTTTAAGACTATTACGATTTTAGGAAGAAAGATGGGCGTAATACATCACGATCCATTCCTCAATCACCGATTTCACCTTGAACCTGTCAATCGTGGTTTCTTGACAGATGAAGAAATTTTGAAGATAGCCAATAAGGATCTGGGCATCCAGCGTTTGGAACTTGTTCGCGACTTATTCGTATTCTCATGCTTCACAGGCTTGGCTTACATTGATGTGGCCAACCTTACTCCCGATAACATTGTTACCCTCGACGACAAACAATGGATAATGACGAAGCGTCAGAAAACAAGCGTAGCAACTAATGTTCTCTTGTTGGATATTCCGAAGACTATCATTGAAAAGTATAGTGTCAAGACCTATCGTGATGGTAAACTCTTCCCAATGCTAACTAATCAGCGAACTAATTCATATCTGAAGGAAATTGCAGATATTTGTGGCATTAAAAAGGACCTAACCTTTCACATGGCTCGCCACACATTTGCAACAATGTCATTGAGTAAAGGTGTTTCAATGGAATCAGTTTCTAAGATGCTGGGACATACCAACATTAAAACCACACAAATCTATGCCCGTATTACCAATAAGAAAATAGAACACGATATGGAACAGTTGGCTGGCAAGTTAGACAAGTTCAAAGTTGCTATGGGCATCAACTCAAAATAATGTACAATCCTAAACCAAGAAGATTATGACAACAACAAAGAAAGAGCTTTCCTACTTCCGTTTGAAGTTAGAGAACTACCTCAGTGAGCATTTCCCAGAAATGATGAGTGACAACCCATTCATAACGGCAAGAGCAGATGAATCCCTTACTACCTATTGTGATGCAGTGGCACAGGGCTTCTCGCATCCCGAAGCTGAGACAATGGCAAGTGAAGTCTTATACCAGGGTTTGCACTTTTCCAAGTATGACACGCTTGTATCTGTCTTAGAGAATGAGTTCGAGAAAGAACTCCCTTCTCCTCTTCCTGAAAGACTAACACCAATGCTTCTGAAGAATAAGGCTGTACAAAGCGTTTTCGATAAGTATGAACTGACGGACGATTTTGGTACAAGTCCAGATTATGAGAAACTCTACACCGAACTGACAGGGACAATCGTTCTGATCATCGAGGTTAATGGTCTGCCAACTGTCGATAGTGAGAACATGACTTGATGTAATACCATCGGAAGCTTTTGTAGTGTCAAGAGCCAAGATAACTATTCTTCCCCACACACCAATAGTTTTACAAACACTTGGCTTTGTGTGGAAGAGTATCTTGTAACTGCTCTTGAACTATTAAAAGCTCCGATATGAATACAATCATCATGAATCAAGACGTTCACACACCTGCCTTCATCAAGGCAGACGCATCGAACAAAACCGATAATATCAAGCAGCAGCCGACTTCTCCCAAGCAAGTTCGCTGCTTCGGTTGGACACGCTTCATCGAACTCGCTATCCTGCTTTCCGTCGTTATCGGTGCCATTTGGCTTATCTCGAAGATAGTAACGCCGCAAGTCGTAACTGCCGTTTCTGTCATTGCAGGTTTTCTGATACTACGCTTTATAGTCAGGGTAATTCTAAAAGTGACAATTACGCTGCTGAGCATTCTCTTCTGGCTGGCAATTCTCTGTGCCATCCTGCTATGCGTGCTTTGAGAAGCACAGCTCTGTAAAACCTTTCATGTTATTTCATCAGGTGGTTATCTCGCATATTGAGATAGCCACCTTTTCTATTTCCCACTACGAGCGTTGCACTTTCGCTTCTTTTCCAATGCTCCACGATATGCGATGACAAGGAGACGGATGCTGTTCCCTTTTTATCCGCAAAGGTAGTACGGGGCTTGTGGCTTTCAAAAGGTCTGTGCCGCTTGGTTTGTCTGGAAAATCTCCACACCTACGGGTTGTATTTTCCGCCAAAACCTTGTGCAAGCCCGCCCCGCTACCTCTTTTTTGCTACAAAAAGGAATCAGCATACTCCGATCTTTGGACGCATAAAAAAAATGTCGCTATGGATAAGCAAAAAGTAAATACAACATCTTCGATGAACAGAAAAGGATATAGCTCCTCCTCTCATTACCGCATTAACCCTGTGGCTGAAAAAAGTGAGCAAGTGTTGGCAATTAAGTTTGTACAATGGGACGTTCCCCCTTTGGAGAGCCTTTGTAATAGCAAAGTATATCTCCTGCGTGCAAAACTCAATCGTGGCGAGTGTATGAGCCGTGAAGAAAAGAATTGGCTATGTGAAGCGGTAAACTCAAACACCTATTTCCGCACAGCCGTTCCCCTACAAGGCTATCGCTTTGACTTCTTTGATGTACTGAAGAAATACCTTGTCAATCAGTACGGACAATGGACAGAGTATTACGCACCCGACAGAACAAGCCTAAGAGCCTACCTATATGGACGCATCAATCAGATAGTAGAAATCCCAAAATACTAAGCAATATGAAAGGAACAGAACATTTCACACGGACAATAGCCGAGTATCTTAATCAGCGTGCTATGACAGACCCATTATTTGCCCCTAACTTATTGAAGCCAAACAAGAATATCGAGGAGTGCATCACCTACATTCTTAATGAAGTACAGAAAAGCGGTTGCAACGGCTTTGATGATGATGAAATCTTCTCTATGGCTATTCACTACTACGATGAGGACGATATAGAAGTAGGTAAGTCTGTTTCCTGCCAAGTTGCCGTCAATCACATTGTAGAACTCACAGAGGAAGAAAAAGCCGAAGCAAGGCAGGAAGCTATTAAGCAATATCAGCGTGAGGAACTTGCCAAGTTACAGAGCCGTAACGCACGAGTTAAAAAGACCGAGAGCATAGCAACCCAAGTACAACCATCACTATTTGATTTTTAAGCCTATGAAACCGAGAAACAAATTTGAGAAGGCAGTTTTGGAACAAAGTAAGTATCTTCGTCCAATAACCAAGACACAAGACAAGTGGGCATTCCGTGAGTGTATAGACCACTTCGCCTACCGCTTGCCAAAAGGTCGCACCACTTGTATGGATTGTGGGCATAGTTGGGTAATGGACAAACAAAGAGAAACTTGCACTTGCCCTCATTGCAGGGCAAAGTTGCAGGTCAAGGAAACATACGAGCGCAAGTTGCAGCAGAAGCAGTATTTCACCATACTTACTACTTGTGGAGAGTTTCAAGTATTACGTATGTTCCTACTTATTGTGGGTATGGAGAAAGGTTACAAAGCACAGACTTCTATAATTGAGATTGGGCAGTATTGGTGGAATATGCAGGGACGAAAAACTGTGGTTGGCATACAGAGGGTATTGGGACACTATGTTGATACCTTTTCCTATTATAGTCCTATGGCGATACGCAACGATAATGAAGCCTATCAGTATATTGCCTACTCACCCATATATCCGAAGTTCAAGGTTACAGACATACTTCGCAGAAATGGTTTTAAGGATAATTTCTATGGCATCGTGCCTACCCATCTTATTCCTGCATTGCTTACAGACAGCCGTGTGGAAACATTGCTAAAGGCAGGTCGTACAGACCATTTGCTTTATTTTCTTGGCAACAGGAGGACTTTTGAGGAACTATGGCAGTCCTACAAGATTGCAGTCCGTAATGGCTATGAGATAGTAGACATTTCTCTTTGGAGTGATTATATAGATACACTTAGAAGATTAGGAAAGGATATTCATAATCCAAAATATTTATGCCCAACAGACCTTAAAGGCGAACACGACCGCAGACACGAGGAACTTCTCAGAGTGCGTGAAAGGGAGGAGATAGAACAGAAGCAAAAAAAAGCAATGGAAGATGAAAAGCGTTTCAAGGAACTCAAATCCAAGTTTTTTGGTATCGCTTTCACGGACGGCACAATCCAAGTCCACGTATTAGAGAGCGTGCAGGAGCATTTAGATGAAGGTGTATCAATGCACCATTGCGTATTTTCAAATGCATATTACCTCAAGGAGGACTCCCTTATCCTTTCGGCTACCATTGAAGGCAAGCGAATAGAAACCATTGAAGTATCATTACGAACATTGGAAGTGGTGCAAAGTCGTGGGGTATGCAACAAGAATACGGAATATCACGAGCAAATTGTAAACCTTGTCAATGCCAATCGAGGTCTTATAAGCCGAAGAATGAAAGCAACAGCATAAAGTATGAACCATTAAATTATCAGAGATATGAAGACAGAGATTGAGGACATCATCTACAACTATGCGGATGAATTGAAAATTGGCGGACAAGGTGAAAGCCAAATACTGCATATTCTCATTAGGGTTATTAATTAACCATATCCAAATCTACAGAAGAGGTTTGTCAGTTTCTTCAAAAAGGGTCTACCTTTTCGGCGAAAAAGGTAGACCTTTTTAAAAGAAAAGGTAGACCCTTTTGGCGGAAAAGGTAGACGGTTTTCTGATAATAGGTAGATGTTTTTACTCATTTAGGTGAACCCCTTTGCGAAAAAGGGTTGATAAGTGTCAAAAAAAGTATGTGCTTTTCTTGGAGATAGTCAAATGTTTTCTTACCTTTGTGATATAAATCTACTAACAAGTTGAGGAGGATAAAGCCCCAGCCTCCAAAGGCTTAACAATCGGGGGCAACACTAATGACTATGGCGAACAGACCCATTGCTTATACGCTAAAGGAGCGTAAAGGAACAGTTGGAAATTTGAAAGGGAAAATCGTTGTGCAGGCTCATCCTACAGGACGAAAGAGAGTTGATCATCGTAGTTTCTGTGATGAAGTGGCACACGCTACAACGTTCACAGGTGCAGAAGTCGAGGCTGTTCTCAGACTTGCAGCTGAGATAGCAAAGAAGCACGTTGAGAACGGAGACATTGTAGACTTCGGAGACATCGGGACACTTACACCTTCTTTCCAGAGTAAATTGGTTGAGAAGGGAAAAACGGAGTTCAACCCAAAGGTTCATATTACGAAACCTGTGGTACATCTCACCCCTTCAAAGAAGTATTTTACACTTACTGGCGTGAGCTACGAACGTGTTTCAGCACCTGACAAGAAGTCTGGTGAGGAACATCCCAATCCAGGACCTCAGCCAGAACCGCATCCATAAAATAAGATGTATGTGTGATTGCTAACTATAAAATTGATGCGTGGAGACGATGTACTCCACGTATCAATTTTATTTAGTAGTATGACTACTATTTTACAAATCCATTCTTATAAAAGTCATACCAAGCTGCAATCTTTTCCGAGGTATTGGCTTTCAGAAGTAAGAGCATTTCACGAGTGAACTCCAAGTGACCAGTAATATTTGCTGTAACGATGTTTTTATCACTTACAGCCTGTGCGTTCACATATCCTGTTTCGTTCGTGTATCTTTCACCACCCCATTGTTTAAGTTGGTCGAGACCATTACCCGTATGTTTTACGTTGTTCAAGAAGCCATGAGCACACAGAAACGATGCTCCGTTGCATATCGCTCCTACTATTTTACCCTTATCCAATGCTTCTTGTACCAATGGCGCAACAAGTTCTGCTTCAGGTGAATCCCATCGATTGCCACCGATAAGGACTAAGGCTGCATAGTCTTTGGGCATATTCTCAAAAGAATAATCAGGTAACGTTTTGAATCCACCAATGGAACAGACTGCATCTAATGTCGGAGCAACTGTATGCACTCTGTACTTGATTTCACTACCTGGTATTACGCCAACATGAAGGGCTGTAGAGAGAAAAGCACCTTCCCAATCTGTGTACTCATTCAATAAGACGAAGAGTACCTTTTTTGTTTCTTTATTCATTGCTTATCCTATTTAATCGTAATACAAAGTTACAATTTTTCAGCAAAATAGAAACAACATCATAGGAATAATTCTTGGTTTAATATAGTCAGATGATAAAGAACAACGCAAACTCAACCTTTCGGCGTTTGACTAACCCATTCAAAACTTTACCCTTATATCGGCAAAACGAAACATACTCCCAATAGAAGTTTCTATCTCCAGCCTCTATCTTTCACAGTAGCTTACTCTTTGGGTGCTTACCATATCCAAGCAATCGCCCCACACCCACATTATAGGCAAGTAGGCTGAGTAGCAGGGCATCCTTACCATACCTCTTGAAGTGTTCAAAACATTTCCAAAGGTCGGCACGGAGCAGGGAGTCTGCCTGCTGTTCCGTCATATCCGCCGTGAAGTGCTCTCCTGGTTGCAGCTGATGACCATACCCTACATAAGGAAAATCCTTCGGCTTATTATGAAGTCCCTCAAAGTATTTAACAACAACTACTGCACGCTCAAAAGGAGGCAAGTCTGCCAGCCGCACCCTGCGCTGTGCAAGGATCGGCTGACAGAACAGGCAGAATACACAAAGTAAAATGAAAGAATTTATCGTTCGCATCCATTACGCTTTTAGTGACGAGAAGATGCAGGCTTGTCCTTGCCCTCTTCCCGCTCGTTGTTAAAACTAAAGGTCAGCTGCTGAACCCTGCCGAAACTATCCTCCACATATACATCAATCGTCTGGCGGTCAGATGACAGAGAAGTGTAGTATAAGCGGAACACATCCTTCGTCAGCGGATAACGGTCGTTCGGCTTGAAGACAGTAGCATTGTCATTTCTTAGCAAGCCTTTGCCGTCAGACTGGAAATAACGTATCGTATAGCGAGTGTCAGCAAACTCACCGCCTCGCTTCAGCGTGCAGCGTATCTCAGCCGTCTGCCCCCTTATAATGTCCTTCTGAACCGGCATTGTCTCCACCGTAAACGGATAAGACTGCTGAACATCCAAATCCCTATCACAAGCAGATAGGCAAAACACGGCAAGGGTCAGCACACCCATTACCCATATCGTATTCAATATCTTTTTCATCTTTTCTTCTACTTAAAAGTTAAACCTTAATCCTGCAGAAACAGCCGGACGAAAACGATGCACGTCCGTTCCAAAGAGGAAACGTCCCTGCCCCTTTACAAGAAAGAGAACCCTGTCCGTTAGGAACACTTCCACCGAACCATGCACGGCACCGCCATAGACAAAGCGGGAACGGTCGAGCAGTGTTGCCCCATCAGGCAGCAGCCTTTTGTCCTTGTTCAGTTGCTCATAGCCACTCAAAGCGGATATGCCACCATAAAGAAACACATTCTTACCCCTGTCGGAGAGAACAGGGTGCATATAGCCCACTTGCAAGAGTGCATCTTTGAGTTTTACGTCATAACTTCTGTACGGCATATTCTGCTGTTCATACTCTGCCATAACAAAGGTATAGTTCTCACGACTCAAATAGCGGGTGAGTGATACTCCCATGCCGAAGTTATCACCTGCAAAGAGTTTCTCACCCTTGATAAGAGGAATACTACCCAGGACTTCAATCCCACGTTGCTTGGGTATCAGTCGCTGTGCCTGCGATGGCAGACTGAAAGTCATGGCCACCGCTGCACAAACCGATAAAATGATTTTTTTCTTCATAATGTCTACCATTTCAGTTTGAGGTTATCAATCTTCTTTGCCAGTTGCAGGTCTTCTGCCGTCACATAAAAAGTCAGTGTACGACCGCCATTTCTCTCATAGAGTGTCACTTCAAGCTGCTTGTCTTCTGCAAGAGAAAACTGCTCGAGTGCAAACACAGTGTGTTCACTGCCCATACCCCGCACCTGCATCACCTGATGATAGGCACGAACTGGCTGTAATAGCTGTTCTTGTATAGCGGTGCGCTTTGCCATCTTCTTATCCACCACCTTGAACGTGATGAAGTCCACCGAGTATGGCATATTCGTGCAGTTTTCCATACGAATGTGGAAATACAGCAAGCCGTTATGGGCATACAAGCCACGAAGCAGGAACTTCATACCAAACTGCTGTGCACCGATATGTTTGATGGTACGCTTGTCGTTCTGATAGATAGTCTGCATCATCAGTTTTACTAATACGGGAGACTCGTTGCCGAGTTCCTTAAAATAGATGTCGGCACGATTGCTTGGTAGCCTGCCTTCTGTCGTAGAAAGAAAGTCTTTCATCTCTATGCTGAGTTTCTCCGGCTCATCGGCATATTTTACGTTGAAAGCATAGAAAGAGCCGTCCTCACAGATGACACTCATATTGGTTTCCGTCTCAAAGTCCTTCACTGAAGCCTTTACACGTAGTACGTTCTCTGCATCCTCTGCCTTTCCTGCAATGATATTCTGTGAACCTAAGTCTACATAACGAATGGCAGAAGGGAAGATAAGATGCACGGTCTTGTCAAAGGTTACGTCCAAGCCGTATGGCAGGACGACACGCCCCGTTGGAATAGCACGGCTCATACCTTGAAAGAGCTCTCCCGAAGTAAGCGGACGGCTTGGTGTGAGACCATCATTGTTTTCCTGTGCTGTGGCTGTTGCTCCCACCATGGCAAGCATAGCCATTGATAAAATAATTTTCTTCATTGTTCCTTTTGATTTGATGTTATTTTTTACTTATCATTTTTGATTGTTTTATTTGGACTGAACCAAGAAAAGGCGGTAGCCACCCTTGAGCGTAACCTTGATAGTACGCAGTTTCTTCTGAAGCAGCTGACTTGCACCCTGCATCACCCCACGGGCAGCCTCGGAGATAATCTGGTCCTTGGCAGAGGAAGCGAAGGTAAAAGATGTTCCCATTGAACCACCGATGTTCGCCCCGACTTCCTTAAGCGCATTGATATCCTCCGAGCCTGGTATATACACACCCTCCTGTCCGTCCATGTCGTATGCCGAGAGCTTGACGGCTATGATATGCCCGTCTACCTCAATGCTTTTGATAAGCAGGTGCATACGGTTGCCTTCAATCTTGGCGACGGCTATGAGTCGGCTCTGCCGTGGAATGCGCAGCCCCTGTACCTTAGCAGTTTCCAGCAGACGGAGTACGACATTGTCACCTTCCTTAAGAACAGTAGTCCTGTCCACTACGACTTTCAGCGTATTGCGCATTGTAGGTACAGCCGTGCTTGCAAGCGAATGAAAGCCCATATTACGAGCCTTCTTGCCGTATTCCTCCATAAAGTACACATCGCTCATAGGCTGGTCAAGTGAAGAAACTATCTGCCTACGCTCCGGCAGAACTTCCATTGCAGGCTTTTCGTTCTGCATGGTCTTGCCCTTAGCGACATCAGAGCCACCTACAGTGTCTTCCGTCTTCTCCTTTCTTGCCGTCAGACCATTATTGAAGGTAGGTGGAGTTGATGCTTTAGGGAGATACTTCGCTGCCATTTGATAGCTCTTTTCCATCAAGGCAAGCTACCGTTTCTCTTCATTGTCCTCCCTGCTGTCTTTGGCAGAGAGTTCCTTTTTGAGGTTATCTATCTCCGAGCGCAAGGCTTCACGCTCCTGCTCGTGTGGGTCGGGAGCGTAAAAGGAGTTTAAGAGGCGATTGTTCTCCTCATAGCGATGCATAGAGTTTTCTATCTTTGCCGTAGAAGCTGCTGTCTCTGCACACTCCGCCTCCATAAAAGCAATTCTTCCAGAAAATATTTTTCAAGAAATGTTAGAAAATATTATTTGTCTTTTGCTGATTATGAAGAAAAATCATTACCTTTGTGCTCATTACTAACCTCCTTAAATTTATAGGATATGATAAAATATGTAATTCAAGCGAAGAAAAATCCGCTGAAGAAAAACGAGATTAAGTATTATCCGCAAATGGCACCAACCACACCGATGTCGCTTGCACAGATAGTAAAGCGTGTGGAAAAACGTTCAACCGTTTCAAGTGCCGACGTTAAAGCCGTTTTAGATGCTTTGCAATACGAGGTTATGGAGGCATTAGAAAATGGTAATACAGTTCGCCTTGGTGATTTAGGTTCGTTCCGCCTCACAATGAAATCGCAAGGTGCTCCGACAGCAGCTGAAGCTAAGAAGAAAGGCGCACAACTTATCAAGCAGGTTAATGTACAATTTACGAAGAGTACAACTATGCGCGATACCCTTGATGCCCGTCTTCTTGAATTTGCACCACAGGAGGACATCGTGAATGCTACAGATGGAAAGAAGCCTAAACCAGAAGAACATTCTGGTCCAGATATAGACGAAAATTTTCATCCTTAAGTAGCTAAAATCGTTGGTTTAGTAACCCATTTAGATGTGCAGAATATTTTACTTCTGCACATCTTTTTTATGGCATTTCATAGCTCAAAATCCACCTCTGTAACTATCTGATTATCAATACCTATTAGACAGCAAAAATTGTCCTATAAGAGAATTAAAATTGTCTTATAAGAGAATTTGAATTGTCCTATAAGACAATTTCAAGAGTCTTAGTATGGTGTTTAATCTATTTTATATATTTATTGACATATCCATGCACTATTATTTAAAATATACCATTTCATATAACTCTTAAATGAAATAATTAGATTTCAGATCTCTATGTCACGAAATATATACCTAAGAGAGCCAGTGTTGTCTAAAAGTATGCATCTTATTCTTATATAGGTAAATTTATGGCAGATAAATAATGAATTATCAAAACTAATAATTACTTTTGTAGTTATTACTTTTATTTTCTATTAGTTTACTTGCGAATTTACTATTACACTTTATTATAAGATGATTAGTGATTAATTTAATAAATATAAAAGACTATGCAGAGAAACGACAAAATCCTATGTAAACTGTTAAATTACATACCAAATGAGAGAACTTTTGAAGTAGAAGATATCGCATCTAAAATGCGAGGTTATGTTATTTTTTTAAACAACTACCAAGATATTTCTATTTTGAAAGAGGCTTATAATAAAAAGAGAAATATAGCATTATATTTCGATAAATATGAGTGTGGGAAGGCTTTATTTTCGTATAAGAAATTAGAATTTATAGAAGATAAACAAGTAGAAGTAAAAGCATTGTTCTCTGAATATGATAAAGATTTTAACTTGTCTCTTTTTGAGAACCTTTATAACTCTTTAGGTGAAGTTATTGATAGCGAAGAAAAATTTTTTTTAGCAAAATCACTTCTTTTAGTTAATAAAGAACTCAAGATAAAAAAGAGTCTGACAAAAGAGCTTTTTAAAATGTCTACATCTACCTTTCAGAAAAAATTTTGGAATGAAGGATTATTACCTTTTTTTTCAAATATAGGCATAAGAGAACTTTGGTCTGGGGCTGATGAGGAAAAACAAGCGACAATCCTTCAAAGGTTAGGCATAAGAATTCAACCAATAAGCATAACAAATGTAGAATGCTATTTTGATCAGATAGGTGAAGTTGTGGCTAAGAATATTATATCTGCAAAAAAGATTATAAAAATAGCAATGGCATGGTTTACGAATTTTAATATCTTTAAAATAATTAAGCATAAGCTTGAAAATGGTGTTGAAGTTGTACTTGTTACGAATAATGACCTTATTAACAATGGTGGTTATTGTTTAAATTTAAATGAACTTATTGAAAAAGGATTAAAAATATACCTATATGAGTATCCTGATATGCTTCATCACAAGTTTTGTATTATTGATGATGAAATAGTAATGACTGGTTCATATAACTGGACATTCTTTTCAGAAGCGGTAAATCGCGAAAATATGATTGTAATTAAAGATGACAAAAAAATAATCGAATCATTTACAAAAGAATTTCAGTATATCATTAGGGGACGTCAAATTATTAGTAAGATGCCAAGTGTTGTTCCTGAACGTCCAGAGTACGATAGAAGCTCTTTTAAGCAATACATTAGTGAGGAGCTTGTTATAAGAGCGAGGAAACGCATTGGGGACATTTACGAGAATATCAGTCGAGCAAAATCCTTATCCCCTTCATACATTACAGTTTCTAAAGCAATACAAGATTTGGACATTAATCTTAGCGATACTAGTATATCAACTCAAAGTTTAGATTTTGCAGCAGAGACAACTGCTATAGAAGAGAGAAGAAAACTTATAGATTCAAACATGCAAAAAATACAGAAGTTAGAGATTAAACAACAAACAATTCAGAAACAACAAAAAGATATCAATAAACGCCATCAAGAAGTCCAGGCATATGCTCAACAAATAGTTGAAAATAAAGATATTACAGAAGAAGAAAGAAAGAGAAAGCAAAAAGATATAAGTCAAAAAAAAGAATCTCTACAAAGAGAAGAAGAACTGTTGAAAAAAAGTTTGGATAAAGTTGAAGAAGAAACGATCAATCTAAATAGAGATGTTCAACAGTCCAAAGATGAGATTAGGACGATTCAAGAAACCTCTCAAGTGGAAACACAAGGTGGTAGAGGCTCGTTGAAAATTAATTTAAAGTGGAATACCATTGATGATTTAGACTTACATGTTTTTGATCCTGATGGCTACGAAATCTATTATAATAGCAGAAATCACGTGTGTAATGGCGTTAAAGGTCAGTTGGATATAGATGCAAATGCTTCTACCCCGTATTCTCGAACGCCACAAGAAAACATCTATTGGGAAGAAGGTAAGAATGCACCTATAGGGAGATACAAAGTTCAAGTAGTTTTGTACAGTAAACGTGATATCGTAGATAATATACCATTTACTATTACTGTATATCCAGATAAAGGGGAAACAAAAATATTTCCGGGGGAAATTAAAACTTTACAAACTCCTAAAACGATAATTGAGTTTGAATATTCAGAAAATGGAATTATATATTTATAGTTTGCTGTACATCTTGCTCACCATGCAGCCCTGCTCGACGGAGAGCAGCGGAAACTTCGATTCAAGGGTCGTTATCTTGCTTTTATTTTTTCGGTCAAAGACCTCAACAGTACGTCTCATTGCTTCGCTTTCTTTGGTTGAAGGTTACGAATAAGGTGGCAGACCGTACGGCGGTTCACAAGGTAGCGTGGGTGCAACCTTACCGCTCCTTTCTTCATCAGACCGTATTGCCCGTACTTTCTGTTCATGGTGAACGTTTGCCATACCACAAGGCTGGCACCCACTACACCTATGACAAGACAGGTAACTTGGCTGACTCCACAGAGATAGAGAATGACCACAAGAATAAAGACTGCCAGTAATCCTCCTGCAAAGAGGAAGAGATACTGCGCCTTCAAGCCTTTGAACTCTACCGTCCGGCCTACACCCTTGTTGATTTCAAATGCAGCCATCGCTTACAGGAAGAAACTTCTCAAGATAGTGGCTGCCACAATGAGGAAGATACACGCACCGAACCAAGAGGCTGCGGTCTTGCTCGTATCGGGGTCACCACTTGAGAACTTGTTGTACACTTTAATGCCTCCAATCAACCCCACTACCGCCCCTACGGCATAAATGAGCTTCGTGCCTGGATCGAAGTAGGAGGTTACCATTTTTGTAGCTTCATTGATACCGGCAATACCATTGCCTTGTGCGTATGCTCCTATGGTGGCAGTCATCAGCAGGAGCATCATCAGTGTAATTTTTTTGTTCATTTGTATGTTATAATTTTAAGTGTGATAAAATTGCTTGTTCTTAAAAGGAAGGGGAAAGAGAGGCACATTTTCATGTGGAAACCTTGTAGCTGTTAATGAGCCGTTTTCTTTTCCCGCTTCCATCGTTGATTGTTTACAGATAATATGAAAGAGGCTTGTCATCGTCATTATCGGATGAAATGTCAGAAGCGCTTGAATCTGCCGGTATTGAGTTTTGAGAAAACAACATTGCTTGTTGCTCGCTTTGTTCTTCCGCTTTACGGATTTTCTCCAATAGCGAAGTTTGCTCACCCTGCATCTTGGCGATGTTCTCCTTGTACTTATCCAATAGATCTGAGTCTTGAAGCTGCCGAATGGTCTCTTTGACATCTTTCTCATCAGCCTCCTCACAGTTCTTTGCCCATTTTTGCAGGCGGACTAAGTCACGTGCGAGGACGGACTGCCCTGACGTCTCGGTTTCGTCCGATGTGGACTCAATGGGCAGAATTAATTCCTCACGGGCGACCTCATCCTCATCAACTCGCTCCATCTCGAAATCAACGTCCATCTCGTTGTCCTCTTCCTTCATGTCCTCTTTCTTTTCGGAGTTCTGAGGTGCAAAATTATTACTATTCTGCTCTGAATTTTCAGATGAAGAAGCAGAGGGAACTTGTGGGATAATAGGGGAAATGGAACGGCTTTTGCCAATCAGTACAAACTCGGCTTGATCTTCTTTTCCTACTCCTTTTTGTCCGTCTTTTTCCTTCGTCGCTTCATTCTCCTTAGTCTGCTCATTGCCCTTTTTATTTTTCTTGATAAGGATGCCATACGGAGATACATACCGCATATAGAAGTACAGGATACCCAGCATTATCCAAATGATGATGAGTATCAGTATAAAACTGAAAAGTATTGTTTCCATCATAGTGTTATTGTTGTCTTGCGTCTTTGTTTTGCTGCCGCACTGTTGAGCAATTCCAAATGTTCACGCAGGTGTTCCCTAAGAATGTTGTCTATATATGCGGCTATGGAAACACGCTCCCCCAAGTCCTGCAACACGTTGCGCAGGTTCTGCAGCGTTTCCAGATTAATGGAGAAGGCTGTCCGCATTTGGGAGCGGACGGGATGAAAGTACAGGGAACGGTAGTCCTCTATGGAAAGGGAGGACACGCCGGGCTTTTCCATTCTCGGCTTCCTTTCCCGTTTCTGTTCCGTGTTCCCCGTTTCCTCTCTTTCTATTTCATCTACCGGTTTTTCTTTTGCTGTTTTCGTTCCTTTCGTCTCTTCTAAATTATTGTCTTCCTCCCCTGATGTTGCAGGGGAGGACTCAGTATTCTCGGAAGGGTCGAAGGAGTTTGGTATCGTGACAGGTTTTACCACGACATTGTCCTCTGCCATTTTCTTCAGCTTGTTTTCCAGCTGTTGCTTTCTTTCCTCAATCGTTGCCATTTTCTGTTTTCGTTTTTAGTTTGAGACGTTGAATTATCTCATTGACGAGTTCGTCCAGCCCTGTACCCATTCGTAATCCCCTTGCAGGAGGCTGATAGGTAGAGCGGAACACTCCGCGCAGTCCGTATGTGGAAAGTTCGTGAGAGAAGCGGTGCGTGGCATATACATAGCCGGGCAGGATCGTGAGTTCGTATTCGTCGATGAGCTTTGTATATTCATCGATGATGATGTTCCTTACTCTTCTGTCCACCTTGTTCCAGAACAGGATAATGTCCTTTATCCGAGAGTCGGACATCGAAACTCCAATCTCCGTGATAGTCTTGGCGTATGCCAGACATGAAACCAGCGACTGAATGTCGGCTTCAATCGGAGAAAGGATATAGTCCATCTGAAGGGACAGTTCCATCAGTTCGGTTGTTCCGGCATGTCCCGGGAAATCAAATATAACCAACTGGTACTTCTCGTTGCTGATTCCGTCGATTTTACTTCGTGCAGTCCTGACGGCTTCCTTGGGTGCAGACTTGTAAATTCTGTATGCTTTTTTGCCAAGGTGATGAAAGTACTCTTGCATGGATTTGGAAAGCTCTTCGCTCTCCTGAACGATACTTTTCTCACGTTCCCTCAGTTTGTAGAAAGAGTCTTGCGACAGGTCGCAGTCCATCACGAAGAGGTTGATGCCTTGCTCGTAGTACAATATGCTGCTTACGATTTCGGCAAGAGTACTTTTTCCCACTCCTCCCTTTTGGGAAGAGAAGCCCAGAAAAAGGGGGCGTTGTTCTTTGTTCTCCATAATGATAATTTCTTAGTTCATATTATTTGTCTATTTGATGTTTGGATATTCTCTCATTATTAAGAGTCATCAGCAGACAGTTTGCTCTGACTGCGTATGGTTCGGGCGATAGTCCAAAAGGACGATTTCAAGTTCTTACAATTTGTTGTATTGACAATAGTTTGTCATGACAATAAATTGTTATGAATATGTATTGTTCCTTCTTGTCATCTTTGGTGCAAGCAGCCGGTAATATGATATATCTTTTGCTTGTGTTATCATACCATTGTTCGCTCGTTCTGATTGCAAAATAAATGATATTTCTGCTGATTTTATTACAGCGATGAAATGCAGGGAAATAGGAGGAAAAAGAGTGAATATCGCTGATAATGAGATATTTGAAAATCTGCCGTAACTTTGCAGGCGAGAATAATACATGGAGGTAACGTCCCGAAGCAGACACCCCCAAAAGGGTGGATACTTCAATCGTATCAACTCTTAATATTGGCAAGGTGTGTCTTTGTAACACAAACCGCTGTTTGTACCACAAAGACCCTTGCCCCGAAGGGGGGAGTAAATTACTCCAAAGTCGTAATTAGAAGCCAAAACGAATATGAAAAAGGAAACGGAACACGGTTCAGAACAAAAGACGGCAGAAAAGCCACGTTGGGACAACTGGCATGTACGGTTGCCCAACCCCAAAGACCAGCAACGAGCGATAGATTTGTTTCAGCGTTCGGGGGCAAAAACAAAGTCGGATTTCGTACGCGCTCGCATTCTTGGAGAGAGTTTCAAGGTGATTACGGTGGATAAATCCGCAGTGGAATATTACCGGAAGCTCTCAGAATTGACGGCACAAATCCATAAGATTGGCGTGCTGTATAACCAAACCGTGCGTGCCATCAACAGTTATCACAGCGTGAAGACGGCACAAATCCTACTTGAAAGGTTGGAGAAATTGTCTGCTCAAATCATTGTCTTGCAGGAGCAGGCTATCAGTCTTACCATAGATTACCGCAAAAAATGATAGCGAAGATTTCTGCAACGGAAAACCTTGGAGGGGCTATCGGCTACAACTTCAAAAAGGTGGAGAAAGGGGAAGCAAGCATTCTCCTTGCCCAAGGCTTGTTTCAAAACAAAGAGGGAACTTATACGATGGCTGAAGTATTTGCCGATATGCAAGCAGTTATTCCAGAGAAATGTCGAACAAAAAAGATGGTATTTCATTGCTCCCTCAATCCGCATCCAGATGAGAAGCTCTCCAATGAAACGCTTACGCAGATTGCCAAAGAATATATGAAGGCACTCGGCTATGGCATGCAGCCCTATATTGTGTTCAAGCACAACGACATCGCCCGTGAGCATATCCACATCGTATCGCTTCGGATAAACGGTGAGGGAAAGAAAATCAACGACAAGTTTGAAAAGCGAAGGAGCAAGCAGATTACCGATGCCTTGGAGAGGAAATTTGGTCTCATTCCAAGTTCAAAAGTTATTGACAAGGCGATGAAAGAAACGCCCAAAATTGATACCACCAGAGGAAATATCAAGGAGCAAGTGGCAAGTACCCTTCGCATGGTGCTGAAACATTATAAGTTCTGCTCATTAGGAGAGCTGAATGCCATTCTTTCCCGATACCATCTTGCAGTAGAAGAAGTGAAGACAGAGTTTCGGGGAAAGAAGTATGACGGACTGGTTTATGTTCCAACTGATGAAAAGGGCAACAAGGCAGGCACCCCCATCCACGCCTCAGACATCGGTCGTGGTGTGGGCTATACTGCCGTACAGAACAGGATGCAGAAGTCGAAACAAAACGTCAAACCACTGATACCAACCGTCAGGAACAAAGTGTTACAAACTATGCGTACCTCTCCCAATACGGAGAAAGAACTTCGGCAAAGATTGGAGGAACAAGGCTTGCGTGTGGTAATCCGAAAGAACGAAAGCGGTCGTATCTATGGCATTACCTTTATTGACGATGAGCAGGGTGTTGCACTCAATGGCTCCCGATTGGGTAAGGGATATGCCGCTAACGTATTCAATGGCTATTTCTCCAATCCAACACGTAATCCATTCTTAGATGAAACGCTGTATGGCAATCTGTCTGCCCGTTTGGATCAATCTGCAACCGTTCACCCTTCGCAGCTAAATACGGAGGAAAGCGACAACCTTGTCGATGAACTTATCGAGGATATGGCAGATGGTTCTTTCCTGTCTACGGGCAACGATGATTGGAAGGAGGCGGCGTGGCAGCGTAAACTCCGCAGGCAAAACAAAGTCAATCTCAGGCGGAGGAAAAGATAGGTAAGGTATTTTAAACTATGTTTGAATAACATTCAAATGCAATTCAAATAACGATAATACAACAAATATAAAAACAATATAATTATGGCACAAGAAGATGATTTAAGAGCATTGGGTAAGGTCATGGACTTTATGCGGGGTATATCAGTGATATTTCTCCTTATCAACTGTTATTGGTTCTGCTACGAAGCGTTCCATACATGGGGCTTTACGCTCGGTATTGTGGATAAGATTCTGATAAATTTCCAGCGAACGACGGGATTATTTTCGTCTATCCTCTGGACAAAACTCTTTTGCGTGGTTTTTCTTGCTCTCTCATGTTTGGGAACAAAGGGCGTGAAGGAAGAGAAAATCACGTGGCCGAAGATTTGGTCGGTGCTTTTCTCTGGCTTTGTATTCTTCTTTCTCAACTGGTGGCTGTTGGTATTGCCCATCGGCAAGATCGGGGTAGCTTCCCTCTATATATTTACGCTGTCCGTTGGCTATATCTGTCTGCTGATGGGAGGTGTATGGATGAGCCGCTTGCTTAAGAACAACCTGATGGACGATGTGTTTAATACGGAGAACGAGAGTTTTATGCAGGAAACGCGGTTGATGGAAAATGAATACTCTGTCAATCTTCCTACACGCTTCTACTATAAGAAGAAGTGGAACAATGGTTGGATAAACGTAGTCAATCCATTTCGTGCCTCAATGGTGCTCGGTACACCGGGTTCTGGTAAGTCATACGCTATCGTGAACAACTACATCAAGCAGCAGATAGAGAAAGGCTTTGCCATGTATATCTACGACTATAAATTTCCCGACCTTTCAGAGATAGCTTACAATCACCTACTTAATCACTTGGATGCCTACAAGATGAAGCCACAGTTCTATGTAATCAACTTTGACGATCCGAGGAAATCGCATCGGTGCAATCCCATCAATCCTGCCTTTATGACGGATATATCGGACGCTTACGAAAGTGCCTACACCATCATGCTCAACTTGAACCGCTCGTGGATACAGAAGCAGGGAGATTTCTTTGTGGAGTCGCCGATTATCCTATTGGCAGCTATTATATGGTTTCTGAAAATCTATGAGAACGGAAAGTATTGCACCTTCCCTCATGCCGTCGAATTTCTCAACCGTCCCTACGCACAGATATTTCCTATACTCACTTCCTACGATGAACTTGCCAACTACCTTTCTCCTTTTATGGACGCATGGGAGGGTGGAGCTCAGGACCAGTTACAGGGACAGATTGCCAGTGCCAAGATACCGCTATCACGCATGATTTCACCTGCTCTTTATTGGGTGATGACAGGCGATGATTTCTCACTTGACATCAATAACCCTAATGAGCCGAAAGTCCTTGTTGTGGGTAACAATCCTGATCGACAGAATATTTATTCGGCTGCACTTGGTTTGTATAACAGTCGTATTGTGAAGCTCATCAACAAGAAGAAGCAACTCAAATCCTCAGTGATTATCGACGAGTTGCCGACAATCTACTTTCGTGGGCTTGACAACCTCATAGCTACTGCACGAAGCAATAAAGTTGCCGTATGTTTGGGCTTTCAGGACTTCTCACAACTTACCCGTGATTATGGAGACAAGGAGAGCAAGGTAATACAGAACACTGTAGGTAACGTATTCTCTGGACAAGTGGTAGGAGAAACAGCCAAGACCCTTTCTGAGCGGTTTGGAAAGGTGCTCCAGCAACGCCAATCCATGACCATCAACCGCAATGACAAGTCCACCTCTATCTCCACACAGATGGATAGTCTAATCCCTGCTAGCAAGATTTCTAACCTCACACAAGGAATGTTTGTGGGTGCTGTTTCCGACAACTTCGACGAACGCATCGACCAAAAGATTTTCCATGCAGAGATAGTAGTTGATAGTGCAAAGGTTTCTGCTGAGATGAAAGCCTATCAGCCCATACCTGTGATAGTAGACTTTACAAATAAAGATGGCTCCGATAATCTCAAAGAGACCATCGAAGCTAACTATCGCAAAATCAAGGAAGAAATTCTCTCGTTAGTTGATTTAGAGATTATGCGTATTAAGAATGATCCGAAGCTTGCTCATTTAATCAAAATGTAATCCTTTCATCTATACATCATTAATTATGGATTTGATTATTCCCAATAAGAATCAAAGGTATGATCTCTGTAAATCTCACAACGATTTCGTTCAAAATTGAGTATATTAATATTATAGCCTATTTTCTCATAATGCATTAAATACGGAAACAAGTGCTTCCAACCTCAGAGGATATAGCCAAAAAGTTGGAAGTGCTTATCAAAGAATGAATGAAGGGAGATATTCCAGAGTCGGAATATCTCCCTTTTGATTTACTACTTCTTGAACTTGCCGCCTTTCAGGTCGCTCCCCACCATCCGCTTATTGATTTTTTCACGGAGTTCGTCAAAAAAATAAGTGCGACTGTCATCTTTGCGATGCTTTATATTCATATATACGTTGTAGCAGTTCTTTATCTCCACTCCGAAGATTTCAGAGAGTGTGTGTGCCAATTCCTCCATACCAATTTCTCCATTACTGATACAATTGCAGGTGTCGAGAGCATACAAGAGTTCGACTAAATAATAAACAGAAATACCAGAAGACAATGATAAAATTGTTACTCTGGCAAAAAAATGAAACTTAAATGTCGTTATTTTCATTGCCTGATGTTTTTGCAGGCTAAGTTCGAAAGATTGTTTAGGGCAAAATAACCCTCAAAATGCAAGTAATATTTGTGTAAAACTTATAATGAATCAAGATATTGCTTAGGTTTCATCCTGTGATATTTGCAGAAAGCCTCTGTGAAATGACTGAGGTTAGTATATCCAACTTTATAGCCTACTTCTGACACCGAGTAGAGGCGAGTGGAAAGCAGTCGTTTTGCCCATTCCATCTTTTCGGATAGGGCATATTCTGCGATGGCTTTTCCAATAACCTGCTTGAAGCACTTTTGTAATTTGGAACTGCTCATATTGGCTTCACGCGCCAATTCGGGAATACTCGGTACATTACTGAGACTTTGAAGAATCTGGCGACGAACACGGAATATTGATTCAACATCATTCAAGTTTAGGTTGGCAAGAGATTTTACTTCCGAACGTTTTTCGAGCTTTTCAAGGAACATTGTCAGTAATTCCATAGTTTTTCCATGCAAATGAAGCGTTGAAAAAGGATTGTCGATTTCAGTTATAGACTTAATGTTATCCAAGACCTGTTGCATTGCAGGTGTAATGGTCTCAAACAAATAAAAAGCCTTGTCCGATTGGAGAAGCCGACCGATATAGGTTTCATGTGCTGCATCAATCTTTTCAATCCAATCCTTATTGAAAGTCAGTGTAATATTTTCGTATCGTTTCTTTGGAGGAAAACTCCACTCAGTCGGGATGCTACTTGAAGGCATGAAAATGCCATCGAGCGTGTCCACTCCGACCGTTTTTGTACTTGTTCCAATTATCTGCTCGTGTTTATGCTCATTGATATAGAACATGACAGGAATCCATTTCGAGTTTTCCACCGAGCGACGTATCATAGTTATCGGCTCGTATGCTACGAAACTGATATAAGTCAATGTTAGCCATGGCAGAGGATAATATTGTTTGAAGAATCCACTACCAATAGAAGAAGGAATGGTAAATCCATCGTTTATTACTGATGTGCCAAATTGTTCGGCAACCATCTCCATCCAATCTTCAGGCTTATTGATTGCACAAAATTCTATGGTCATTTTATCATGTCTTTTTGCAAAGTTACAAACAAATACGGATAAAAACTTGATTTATCGCAAGTTTTTATCCGTATTACTCTCAAAAAAGAATCAATAGCTCCATGAGAAATGTTTTTAATGAGAGTTTACTCAAATGCGACTAAACTTGAAGGAACTCCTATGGCAGTAACAATTGGTTTTTGCGAGCATTCGCCTGTCTTGGTATTGTAGGTGTAATACCCCGTACCATTGTTACATATCATTCCAAAGACGATGAAGTCCTTGTAGCGAGTTATAGCAAAAGAGCCATTGCTGTCGGTCATTGGCAAATCAAGTTTTTCGATGGTTTTGTTCCAAATGTCGATTTTCACAGGTTGGAAGTCTTTCTTGAGTATTCCAAATTCTGTATCCGTTACTTTCACGCAACTATACACAATACCATTACCTGCATAGAAAGACTTAATCATATACTGCCCTGTTTTGCCTATTCCTTTTATGGTTGTCTTCGATAGGTTGAACAGATAATCGCTATCCCATTTGTCGCTTCCTTTGCGGATACGCAGGAAACCTTCCTTATCGGCAACATTGAAGTTGTTGCCCGCACTGTAAAAGTAGATGTCACCTCGCTCGTCTATGAATGCGTCAGAATGGCGGAACAATCCTACAACACTTGTGCGGTTATCTTTGATAACTTCAGTCTTTTTCGTCTTGAGGTCAATGATAGCTACCTCTGCTCCAGTACCCGGTACGGAGGTATGAGGCGAATTGAGCTGATTGAGGGCAACATACATCTTTCCATCACGGATGACATTACAGCCGGGATCAGGATTGTTGTCTTGAACCGCATAAGATGAGAGGTCAATTTCATCTTCCTTTTGCAATGTTGAAGTATTGATTAACGCAATTTTTCCACGTCCATGCAAAGCAACGTATGCCCGCTGTTCATCAACGAAGTTAATTTCTCCGGGTTGAGCCATCTGTTCAAATGTCATAGTACCTGCTTTTATCAGTTCTCCATGGGCACCTCTTGTAAACTTATGTATCTTATCCCCGAATTTCCCTTCGGGTACAAGCACTGTATTACCCTTAGCAAAGAGGTAGCAACCGAACCCGAATTCAAATGCTTTCTTATTGTCGGTCGCTTGAGGAGTCAAATCACTGAATGTCCCTACATAAGCACTTTTGTCCACATAATGCACAAAGGTGAAATGTTGCTGCACCTCTTGAGGAGTAGGCGTAGGTTCATCATTTTTGTTACAAGATGTCAGCCCTATGAAGCCGACCAGCATAGCAGAAAAAGCTATACGATTGAAAATTGTTGTATTCATCTTTTTATATTTATTAAATTAGAAAATTCCTTTTGAGAAGACATATCTGAATTTGAGGTGAAGTGTCCGTCCTGCCAATGGTTGGCGGAATTGGTCCCAAACTTCTTTGTTCATTATATTATGGCATTCCAAGGCTACGGAATATTTGCTTTTGTAGGTCAACAATAGCCCTATGTCATTGACGAAACTGCGGGGAATACGTCGTTTCTGTAATTCGGTAAGTTCCCAGAAGTAGAAGAACTCCTCAGTAAATTTGCCGTCCCAGAAAGCCTTGACATACCAATTCTTGAATAATCGGTTGCTGTGATACTCCGCCCCGAAGTTGGCGAACAAATAGGGAATGTTCGGTAGTCGCAATCCTTTTGTCGGATTGGGGGCTTGGGTACCGGGTAAATAGTTCAAGACATCACGCACATCCTGATAAGTTAGATTTCCGTAGGCATAGACCGTTGGCGATATGTCCAATTTTATTTCGGTTTCTATACCTTTAATATGTACCTTTTCTGCGTTTACATATCCGGCTGCCATGTGTTGTTTCATCAGTTTTATCATATCGCTTACCTGCATATAAAAGCTGTTCACTTCAAATTGCAATCGCGATAAGCCGAGGACATCATTTTTGTCTATTAAGAACCCCAGATTGAAGTTGTGGCTTTTCTCTGGTCTCAATCCGGCTGCAGGAAAGGTGATGATACCATCACCGAATAGTTCTTGTGAATTGGGAAGGCGTATTGCCCGCTGGTAAGATGCTTTCAAGTGAAAACCTCTGAAGGGCTCGTATTTTATAGCCTCTATCCAGCCTATTTGTGAGGTCGTATTGTTCTTTTTCTTCGGAGCCTCAATCATCTCGTATGAAGTCAAATCTTCTATCTCGGAATGGAGGTGGAAATACTTTGCGGAGAGCATATTCGTCAGTTTCTTATCAAAGAGTTTTGACTCCCAAGTCAACCCCGAAATGAAACTGGTCTTTTTACTGGGAAATCCTCCGATAACAAAACCTGCATGCTGACTTGCAATGTTGTCGCTCGGTTGTCTTCTGGCGTAGTTAATAAGTGTGTTCAGATTCAAACTGTGATTGGCGGACAATTTGTAATCAAAATTGATACGTTCATTGATTTCCAATCCTTTGTCATTCGAGTTGTGAGGAACATCCCCTGTTTCTCCCTGCCCATTCGGACTCGGATATATGTTTCCTTCGAAATCGTGATTAACTCGTGCCGTATCCACAAAATTGTTTGTTGTATGTGAAAGGGAGAAATGGGACTCAAAGTTAAGGCGGTCGTTCAGCATTCCGCTTTTTATCAATTTGTTTTCCAACATAAACATTCCTGATTTGTTTTCGGCATGTTGTATGTTTTTTAAGATACCTTGGATTTCATTGAAACGATTGTAATACCCGAACTCGGTACTAATCTCATCGAGCCAAAGTTTCGTGAAAGCAATTTTTCCCTTCAACATATACGAACGAAAACGGTCGTGGTCACGTCTTACTAACAGATTTTCTCTCTCGGGAACTCTGAAAGAGTAGTCATTCTTTGCAGATGTATAATAACCTCCCGCACCGAGTAGAATGCCACTCTTTGGAAAATTCTTGCGAGAGAAGACACTTCCTTTGTGTGTTTGGTAAGATCCGAATTCATACGAGGCATCTAAATAATCCGTACTAAACTCTTTAGTAACGATATTGACGGCTCCCCCCAATCCATCACATCCGAAACGGGCGGGTATGATACTCTTATAGACTTCTATTCTTTCTATAATGTCTATCGGAATTTCATCAAGAGAAAAAGCCCCGTCAGAAGTACTCATTGGTATTCCGTCCCATAAGATTTGAATGCGGTTTCCTTCCAATCCATGAACAATAATTCTCGAACTGCTTCCCAAACCGCCAGTCTGCCCAACTTTCAAACCTATGGTTTTATTCAAAACGGTTTCTAACGAAATAGATCTGCCTTGAAGTTCTTTTGCATTTATTACAGAAACTGCTTCAGGTGACTCTCTGAGTATTTGTGCTCTTGTTTTTCCTACTACGACTACATCTGCCAGCTCTGTTGATTCCGGGAGTAGTCTTATGGTATAACGCATCCCATTTGCAGTAATCGTATCGGTAATGGTCTGATAACCGACATAACTTACCATAAGCATAAGTTTTTGATTACTTGATGCATTTAATTTTGCAATACCTTTCCTGTTTGTAGTCGTACCATTCGTGTACGTTGGAGCATTCAAACCTTTCCATTGTACGGCGGCAAATTCTATACTGTTCCCATTTTCTGAATCAATAACTTTTATTTCTGTTGGTTGCAGTTGTGCAAACATAGGAAAAGACCACAACGAAAGAAAGCCGACAATAAGCATTCTTTTGTATAAATGGACTATTGAGCTGATTGACATATCATATTTGTTTGTGAGATTCTGTGCAAAGGTACTTACCTTCCGAGCAAATAAATAACCCTATTATACACGCTTATACCCCTGTTGTGTTTATATGCGAGCAAATTGTTGTTTTGGGGCAGTGTAATGCTTATCGGGGTTATTTTATCCCTGTTTGTTGCCGTACTTTTGCAGCAGAAAAGATCAAAACGACACATATATGGATAAACAAAAAGTCAGACCCCTTGATGAGGAACGGGAGAGCCGTAGCCTGCTCTCCAATGCTGTGGTTATATTGCACCTTATTTTAGGCACACTCCCTATACTGCTTGTAGTGTGGGCTGTGGACAAGTTGATAAATGGCACGCTCCCTCCCATAATAGTTTGGGGTATTGGAGGAATAATGATACTATTCGCAATGCTTCGAGGCGTATTCTATGGAACCTCGATTTGGCGTGCACACCGGTCGGCTTACAATGCCCTTACACGATTGAGGTTGCGTATCATAAGTCATCTGCAACGCTTGCCGCTCGGTTTCTTTCAAGAACGGAAAGTTGGCGACTTGGTGAATATTATTAACCACGATGTGGAACAAATTGAAATTTATTTAGCACATGGATTACCCGAAATCCTTTCGGCTACGCTTTTTCCTGCCTTACTCTGGGTAATCATTATGGTGTTAGACTGGCGTTTGGGGCTGTCGCTCATTTCTCTTTTGCCTGTGGCATTTCTTCTGCAAATGGCTGTCAAAACACTTTGGGGAAAGAGCTTTCAACGCTTTATGGAAAGTACGCAAAAAATGTCGGAAGACCTTTTGGAATATGTGGCTACCATACCGGTAATCAAGGCTTTCAGTAACGAGGAAAACAGAACAGAACGGGTACTTGGTGGTATGCGCGACTACATCCGTTGGGTAAAGCGGAGCATGTTTAGCGTTACCGTTCCCATGACATTGATAACGATGTTCTTGGAAGGTGGTATCGTGGTAATGACTCTTATTGGACTATGGATGATGAGTTCGGGCGAATTAACTGTAGCTCGTTTTATCCTTGCCTTGATATTGGGCGGATTGTTCTCGTCCTCCTTTGCTAAGTTGGCTACATTCCAACATTTCCGAATCATCTATGGTCAGTCGTTGGCAAAAGTACAGTCCATTACAGAGGTACAGACAAAGGAAACAGCGGACAAGAAAACAGATACGACACAGACGGATGTTTGTTTCGAGCATGTTACATTCTCCTATCCAAACAAGAAAGACAATGCGCTGAAAGATGTATGTCTTCAATTTCCGAGAGGAAGCCATACTGCTATCGTCGGCGAGTCAGGGTCGGGAAAAACCACGCTGGCAAGTTTGATGATGGGGTTCTGGCACCCCCAAACAGGTACTATCCGATTGGGAGGAGAGAATATTATGGAATTCTCCGAACGTAATATCGCTGATTATTTTTCGATGGTACAGCAGGAGGTTTTTCTCTTTAACACAAGTATTCGGGACAATATCCGTATTGGAAGACCTACCGCCACACAAAAGGAAGTGGAAATGGCAGCAGAGCGTGCTCGTATTCATGATTTTATCATGGGCTTGCCGAATGGTTATGATACGCTGGCAGGCGAAGCCGGCATAAAATTCTCTGGCGGAGAAAAACAGCGTATTTCCATTGCTCGAATGTTGCTCAAAGACTCTCCAATAGTTATTCTTGATGAAGCCACAGCTGCATTGGACGGAGAGAATGAGAAACTAATCCAAGAAGCTCTTGATGAATTGCAGCGCAACAAGACTGTCATTACCATTGCTCACCGTCTCAATACTATTCAGGATATGGAGCGTATTGTTGTAATGGACAAAGGGCAGGTCGTGTCGAAGGGAACACACCGTGAACTGATGAAAGACTGTTCTCTATACCGCAATATGACGGAAACGCAAGAACAAGTAAGTAAATGGCAATTAAAAGAAGAGGAGCAATAAGAATGGTACGTAATATACTGAATGAATTGACCGCTCGCGGAGTGCGGCATCTAATTATCTCCGCACTGTTTTTCGTGGTTTATGCCCTTTGTGGCACGGCGATAATGCTCACAGTCTTGTTTCTCATCGACCGTCATATACATGGAGAAAGCATCTCTTTCATTTTGGCAGCATGGGTACTCGGTAGTCTGCTGGTCTTGAAAACCATATCCAATGCCATTGCCGATATGAGTAAGCATTTTGCCGGATTTGATCTTGTGGAACGTATCCGCGAGAAAATCATACTGAAACTGAAAATGTTCTCACTCGGCTTCTATACTAATGAGCGTCTGGGAGAGATAAGTACAATCATTCACAAAGACGTTGATAATATGGAAATGGTAGTAGGACATCTATGGACACGGATGTCCGCCGACTTCATTGTAGCTCTAATACTCGGTATTGGACTATATTGTGTGGACTGGCGCATGGGATTGACAATGGTAGCCATTCTTCCTATTGCCCTGTTTTCTCTGTATCGGGGCATTCGCTCGGGAATGAAAGCACAGGAAGAGTCTCAGGACAATCTGGCGGATATGGTCAGCCTCTTTGTAGAATACGTCAAGGGCATTCCGGTTTTGAAAGTGTTTGGAGGAAAAGGAATGTTCCGTGACAGACTTGACCACTCTGTTAGTGAATTTGGAGAAAGCAGTAAGAATACTTCTCGTTTGGCAGCTGTGAGTGTGGGCAGATACACTTTCCTGATAGAATTGGCTTTCGCTCTGATGGCTACAATCGGTCTTTGGTGGACACAGCAGGGGGAACTTTCTCTTTTCGCTTATTTAATGTTTATCATCGTCTCAAAAGAATTCTACAAACCTTTTGTCAATATGGAGAGTCATTGGCTGAATTACATCAAGGTAAAAGATAGTTACGGACGCATTTCCCATTTATTGAATGCTCCTGTTATCACCAATCCTGAACAGCCGAAAACAGCAACCCATTTCAATCTTTCCTTTGACAAAGTGGATTTCCATTATGAGAAGGAAGGTTTTGAGATGAAAAATCTCACGTTCCATGTTCCCGAAGGAACGGTTACGGCACTTGTCGGATCGTCAGGTTCTGGTAAAACAACCATTACCAGCCTGTTACTCCGTTTCTGGGAACCGCAGACCGGCAGTATCCGTATCGGTGGTATAGACATTCGAGAAATGGACTATGATTATCTGCTCGGTAAAATCAGTGTAGTGATGCAAAATGTTATTCTCTTTTCAGATACCATTGCCAATAATATCAAAGTGGGCAATCAACATGCTACGCAGGAAGAAATCGAAGAAGCAGCACGTAGAGCGATGATACACGACTTTATCATCAGCCTGCCGGAAGGTTATGAAACAAAAATCGGAGAAAACGGTTTGGGACTCTCCGGAGGGCAGAAACAAAGGCTTTCAATCGCCCGTGCTTTCTTGAAAGACGCTCCCATCATTCTTTTGGACGAGATAACGAGCAATGTTGACCCTGTCAATGAATATAAGATACAACAGGCAATGTCTGCCCTTATCCGAAATCGCACAGTCTTGGTCATTGCCCATCATTTGCAAACCATCCGTAATGCTAATCAGATTATTGTGATGGACAAAGGACGACTTGTAGAGAATGGGACGCATGCAGAACTTGCAGCAAAAAACGGAATGTACTGCAAATTGCTGTCTATGCAATAACCTAATCAATGAAAAATATGGAGGTATGGAGTTTGATCCATACCTCTCTTTTTGCCACTTTCATCCATATTAACGCCACAAGTACGCAGTTATTTCCAACTGCTAACATGCACAGTTTCTTTGATTTACCTTTGCCCATACACCGCTATTGGTGTCATTAAATACATTGTAAGATGGACGAAAAAATCAAAGATCAAGAAGCCCTTTTGATGAAAGACTCCAAGTACGAGAATCTCAAAGCCCTCTCAGGGACAGATGAGAAAGGCGGACTGAAGACAGTATCGCCCACCGCCGAACATGAACAGAGTTTCCTGAAGATCGACAAGCACAGCAATGCTTTGGAGAACCTCCTCTCCAACTTCATACGGTAGTTCAAGCCCCCCACACAATTCCACTTCTTCAAAGTCCTCTTCGAGGGTGTTGTTGCCAGTGCACGAGTGCTCACCGAGATGCTCAAAGCACCGGATGCTCCCTCCAATACAATTGGAACTATTCTAAGCAAACCCTTATCCCGAACTAGCGTAAATATGAGGGTAAGCAACTGATTCCAGCAACTAAAGAACTTCACATACTTATCAGTTCCGTATTTACGTACAAGATAATTGAAGCAGTTTCTGTCAAGAAATGAGACTAACTGAGCGAAAACGTATTTGTCTTTATACATATGCAGAATCTGATGATCCCCTGCAAAGGTACAAATTCAAATCCGTTGATTCAGAAAAATTTTGCAACTAGCTAAATTCAACTATTTCAAAGAACAATTACTGAGTTTAAGTGGACAGCAGTGATAATGCTTAAATTCTTATAAGATGACACCTTGTTTTTATATTTTCTGTCTTTATCTTAGTATGTCCTGATTTTTCCTTCATGACTCGTTTGGAAGATTTTTCACTATAATTTTGTTGTTCGAAACTCTATACATATAATAGTAACAAATTATGGAATCAAACAGCAATGACAACTATGTGCTGGTCTTGGAAGACCGCACGGAAGTAAAGAACGAAAAGGAAGCAGGAAAACTCTCCGTAGTTTCAGGTATCGACGACAAGGGTAACCTCAAGACCACTGAAGCAACAGCTGCCAATCAGGCAGCGTTCTTGAAGTTCAACAACAAGGACGGACTTCTGAAGAACTTCATGACCAACTTCCTCAAACAGTTCAATAACCCGACTCATTTCGGGTTGTACAAGGTATTGGCAGACAATGTGGAGCAGGGCGTGGACAATCTGCGTACCATGCTGCAAAACCGCGAGAAGCTCGAAAGCAAGCAGCAGCTGGCTGAGATGGACATTCCCTTTGAGGACTATCTGCCTCGGCAGAAAAATGCCACCGCTATCGACCCTGAAATGGTGGATTGGAAGCAACTCGATAATCTCGGACTTACCCGTGAGCGATTGGAGCAGAGTGGAGAATTGGAAAAGATGCTCAATTGGCAAAAGACCAACCTCGTAACGATTGCTGTTCCTATCGGCGACACCATCATCTACACTGAAGCACGTCTTGCGCTCCGTACGGACGATAACGGCAATGTCGGTTTGGCAATTCATCCTTTGAGAAAAGAACCACAGCTTGACTTTCCCTATATGGGTTACAAGTTCTCTCCCGAAGAAAAGGAGGCACTTCTCGCTACGGGCAATCTCGGTAAAACCATCGAAGTGACTCCCAAGAACGGAGAACCTTTCTCTGCATACATTTCCATTGACCCACAAACCAATGAAATCATTGCTTTGCGTGCCGACCGAGTGAACATCCCCAAGGAAATCAAGGGCTTGACACTTTCTGATGCCCAGTATAAAGACCTAGTGGAGGGCAAAGCCGTGAAAGTGGAAGGCATGACCGCCAAGAGCGGCAAGTCCTTCGATGCAACCTTGCAAGTCAATGCAGAGAAGAAAGGCATTGAATTTATCTTTGACAACAACCGTGGATTTAAGGAACGGCAGCAGCAGACACAGCAGCAAGGCGTTCCGCATAAGCTCTGTGGCTTGGAGCTGTCAGATAAACAGCGTGAAGCACTCGACAGTGGCCACACGCTCTATTTGAAGAACATGGTGGACAAGGCTGGTAACAAATTCAATGCTTATGTTCGAATGGACAAGGAACAGAACCGCCCACGGTTTTACAGATGGAACCCCGATAAGAAGCAGGAAACCGGTAAGGAAAAGGTGGTTGCCGTAGCAGAGGAACACAAGACGCAGGTTGCGGTCAATAACCACGGCAAGACCAACGAAGCCACCAAGAACATAAAAGAACCACTCAAAACGGGACAGACACAGCCTACTGCCAAGCAAAAGAAGGACGAAAACAAGCAGAAGAAGTCCCGTGGACGTAAGATGTAACCCTTAATTCTATTATCGACTATGATAACTTGTATTATTGCCGAGAAACCCTCGGTTGCCAGAGATATTGCCCGCATCGTAGGGGCAAATAGTAAGCAGGATGGATATATGGAGTGCAACAGTTACCTTGTTACATGGGCAATGGGACACCTCATCGCCCTTGCCATGCCTGAAGCCTATGGCTTTTCTGCCTACAAAGCTGAAGACCTGCCCATTCGTCCCAATCCCTTTCAGTTAGTGGTACGACAAGTACGTAAGGACAAGGAGTATGTATCAGACCCTGCAGCATTGAAGCAACTTAAAGTCATCCGTTCATGCTTCGACAAGACGGACCGTATCATCGTCGCTACTGATGCAGGACGAGAGGGTGAACTTATCTTCCGCTATATCTACCAACATCTTGGTTGTAGAAAGCCTTTCGACCGTTTTTGGATAAGTTCACTTACCGATAAGGCTATTCGTGAGGGACTTTCCAACCTCAAACCTGGAAACTGTTACGACAATCTCTATCATTCCGCCAAGGCAAGAAGCGAAGCTGACTGGCTCGTGGGCATCAATGCCAGCCGTGCGCTGTCCATTGCCCACAAAGGCGGCTATTCTTTGGGACGGGTACAGACCCCGACACTTGCTATGGTCTGCCGTCGGTACATAGAGAACCGTGATTTTTCTTCCGTACCCTATTGGAAATTATCCGTCCTTACAGAAAAAGAGGGTTTGTCGATAAAAGCCGCTGGCAGTGAAGACTATGAGAGTGAAGCATTGGCACAGACTGCTCTCGCTGCACTTCGCAGTCAGAGCCAGCTTACAGTGGAATCGGTCGTAAGAAAGGTGGCTGGCACACCGCCACCACTCTTGTACGACCTTACTGCCTTGCAGAAGGATGCCAACAGACGCCACGGCTTTTCAGCGGACAAGACCCTCTCGATAGCCCAGAGCCTCTATGAGAAGAAAATCACGACCTATCCCCGCACTGGCAGCCGATACATCAGCGAGGATGTCTTCGAGGAAGTACCCGTCCTGCTCCGCAAGATAGGCAAGACACTATCCAATCCACTTAACCGCCACTCGGTGGACAATGCCAAAGTTACCGACCACCACGCCATCATCCCGACTGGTGAAACACCATCAGGATTGTCGACAGATGAAATAACTATCTATCAAATGGTAGTTAATCGCTTCGTAGAAGCCTTTTCTCCCGATTCCGAGGAAGAGCGTATGCAGGTACGGTTCACGGATGGCACCAACACCTTTACTTGGAAAGCATGCCGACAAATCTCCTTGGGCTGGAAAGCTGTACAGAAAGATAAAGAAGTAGAAGCTGAAAAGAAAGAAGATGGTGATGAATATATTTTGTCTTCATTGCCGAACTTAACAGAAGGTGAAGTCCTATCACTTGTTAATGCAGACATCACCGAGCATAAGACCAAACCTAAACCTCTCTACACAGAAGCGACACTGCTTTCTGCTATGGAAAATGCAGGTAAGGAAGTGGAAGAGGATGACAAACGCAAGGCAATGGCAGAGTGTGGTATTGGAACACCTGCCACCCGTGCCAACATTATCGAGACGCTTATTCTCCGTGATTATATCCGAAGAGACAAGAAATCCATCATACCGACAGAAAAAGGGCTGGCAGTCTATGAGATTGTCAAAGATAAGAAGATTGCCAACGCGGAGATGACAGGCAGTTGGGAACTTGCCCTTGCCGCTATTGAAGCAGGAAAGATGCCATCTGATAAGTTCGCACAGGGTATCAACTCATACGTAGGAACAATCTGCGAGGAACTCCTCTCGCTTTCTTCAGAGCAGAAGTCCTATCCTGTCTACCGCTGCCCAAAATGCGGACAGCAGAGTTCGGCATCTATGCCAAGGTAGCCAAGTGCAGGCATGAAAGCTGTGGCTTTCACGTGTTTCGTGAAGTCTGCGGCATACTTCTCTCTGAAGATAACATCCGTGACTTGATAAGCTCTGGTCGTACGCTTATCCTTAAAGGACTGACCAGCAAGGCTGGCAAGAAGTTCAATGCCCGACTGGTTTTGAAGGATGATTATACCACCACCTTTGAGTTTGAGCAAAACAAGAAACGGAAATAGCATATTACTTCATTTCTGATACTAAAGTCTGACATTACGGTCAAGCTTAGGTGTCAGAGTTATTATTCCCATAATAGAATACGTTATACCTTATGGCATACAATAAGAAAGAAGTCCTGCAAGCCAACACGGAAGCTATCCGTGTCGTGCTGCGCTTGGAAAAAGAACGCCGCGAAGCCACCGAAGCTGAGAAAAGTATCTTGCGGAACTATCAGGGCTTCGGTGGCTTGAAATGTGTACTCAACCGCACAGATAATCCCGATGATATACGCTATTGGAGCAAGTCTGAGCAGAATCTCTTTGAACCAACCCAACAGCTCAAGCAGATAATTTATCGTGAAGCCGTAGATGCCAACACCGCCAAGCGGTATTGGGAGAGCATCAAGGCAAGCGTACTGACCTCCTTCTATACCGATACCCGTATCGTTTCTGCCATCTCAGACGCACTTGCCTCCACAAACCTGCAGGTAAGATGATGTTTAGTCCCATCTATGGGCATGGATGCACACATTTGAAGTTAAAAAGAAAAAGGCTGCTCCAGCAATCAACTTTGCCCGAGCAGCCAATTCTTTTACTCACAAGGTTTGTGATTCTTTCACAACAACCGTTAGGCGCACTTTACGGTTCTGGGACAGGTTCAGGCTCTGGTCCTGGTTTCTTTTTCCCGATACCGCCCTCTTCTTTCTTCTTAGTCTCCTTCTTCGTCACCTGCTCATAGGCAACATCGGTCAGCGTGAAATACTTGGTTGATGCCACCAGTCGCACCACAGGCTTTTCGATATGCACCTGCGCACGGAAAGGCGTACCCACTTCAACGGCTTTACTCTTGAACGATGGCTTCAGCGTGCCGAGGTCACCAAAGTCCACGATGTCGCCATTAGCCACAATGTCGCGAGCCGTTTCAGTAGCAAGATTAAGGACTGCCGCTACTTCCTGTGGATTGAAAGTAGTAGACTTAGCCACCCGTTCGTAGAAGTTGCGGAAATCCACACGGTGTCGTCCCGTAGGTTGGGCAATCTGTACGGTTTTCTCACCCGTCTTGCCCACATTGAGCTTGCGCTCAGTCAGAATAAATTGTAAAGGCTTGTTTGCCATAGTATATACAAAGTTGGTCTGCATTGTTAGCCTTGCGTGAGTCGAGACCATAAGACCCACAAAGGTGGCTGTCATGGGCAACCAACAGCAAAGATAGTAATAAAATTTTATCAAACCAAGAACTAACAGAAAAAAGCTTAAGAGCTTTTTGCCGAAAGCTTAGGAACTTTTTAAATATTACTTATTAGCTTTCTGAAAGAATGGTAAGAATTTCCCAAGAAAAACAATTATTTCTTTCCTTGATAAATCTCCTCAATGTCCTCCCAGCGTGGAATAGTTATCTTTCGTCCAGAAAAAGCATTATAGCTATCCTGCATCTTCTTTCGCCAGCCGATGGACAATGCTCTTGTGTCGGGATAGTCAACCAGCGTCTGTTCTAAGGCTGAAAGATAATGTTCCAAGCTTTGGAACAACGGGAATTTTGCCTTATTGGCATACCATGTTGCAGGACGTATCTTGTTTATCTGCTCATTCTTGTACTGCACATTGAGTGCCCATTTGTCCGACGAACGACTTATTTCCCAAACGTTCTTTATCCACAAGTCTTTGATAGTAACAATTCCCTCGTCCGACATGTTATAACCGAATATCAAATACTTTGTATCCAGTTCCCATGGTTCTTTCAATATAGCTTTAGCATAACCCGTAAAGTCGGCGAGATCAAAAGCGGGCGAAGCGTCTCTGTTGAATGCCTTGACCTCTAAAAGAGAGTGTTTCTTGTCGTCAGGGTCGAGGTAGAAATCGGGTGGAAGTTGTGGATTATCACTTGGCAGGTAGGCTATTTCACGTTTTTTAAACCAGCCCTCCAGCCACTCTTGAACAATATTTCCCACAACATCTTTCTGTTTTACGATAATATCTACATCGCCAAGAAAGAACTGGATTTTTCCATCAAGGCTTTTAATGTCGTAATCATCTAATAGTCTGTTATAGACTTCTTCTGGTGTAAGTTTTTCCATATATTTGATATTTTAAATTGCATCTAATAGTCTTGCTGCAACTGCCTTGATGACAGGTACAACCACGGTATTACCCAATAAGTCGAAAGCTTCTTTCTCTGGCAAATCAAGCCTATAATCCTCAGGATAGCCGAAGAGCCTTAACCCCTCCCGAATAGTAAGCCGTCTTATTCCTCCTGTGTCAGGGACATAGAGTTTCTGCATATCCATAGCAACCAAAGTTGGAGCAACCTCATTGGGCGAAAGAACCTTGTTTACTTCAAAACTTAGTTTACCTGAAACGATATTATAACCTTGTGGCTTTGTTGTGTCGTATTCCCTGTAACTGGCTTTATTGCCGTTTTCATCTGTTACCCAAACTTTTTTCTTTGGAAACTCATACTTCAAATATCCTTTCTGTTCAAGGCTGCTAAGTAGGACATGCAAATCATTTCCTTTGTAGAACGAAGCTATCATGTCAGCAGTCAAAGGCATTCCGTCCATCCATTCAATGCCATATAACTCTGCCCACTTCTTCTTACGTCGTTCAGTTAAAATCTGATTCAAGAGCATACGTTCTGCTTTGCTCGTAGGACCTTTTACCTGTAAGTCCCAACTATGGATATTATTTTTTCCACCACGCTTGTCCTTGATGGATTTCCCATAAAGTTCTTCTAAAGTAAAATTCTTCAAGAGAAGTCGGGTAAACTTTGTATTAGAAACCGTTTTCCCTGTTTCCATAATATCACGCATACAACGATGAACTATTGGGAAATCAGTTAAATCAGGTGCTTTCTGCAATGTCCCGACAATATAAATTCTTTTACGTTCTTGCGGTACACCGAAATCCTTTGAGTTAAGAATACGATGACTGACTTTATAACCAGCAGAATGAAGATGGTCTAAAATAATCTTGAGAGTTTTTCCACCATCATGATTGACCAGTCCCTCAACGTTTTCGAGAATAAATCCTTTAGGCTTCTTTTCTAATAAGATACGTTCAACGTCAAAGAATAATGTTCCTCTCGTATCAGCAAATCCTCTTCTATTACCTGCTGCACTGAAAGCCTGGCAGGGGAAACCTGCACAAAGAATGTCGAAATCGGGAATGTCAGCCGCATTTACTTTGGTTATATCACCTGTAATCGTATCTGTGGGGTGATTCTGCTCAAGCACTTTTATGGCATGGGGCTTAATCTCCGAAGTAAAAACACACTCGGAAACATCAGCACGCTCTGCGATTGCTTGTTCCAATCCTTTGCGTATTCCGCCAATCCCTGCGAAAAGGTCTATAAATCTTATCTTCATCGTATTGTCTCGCCAAATATTGACTTGCAAACTTACGAAAAAATAACGATATAAACAATAAAGCACAAGCATATATTAGGTTTATGTGAGAAACTTTTTGTATTCAATAGCTACAATCAATAATCCGAATTTGGGACGCACATGCCATCCAGATGGCAAATGCCAAGATTGAAGAAATCAGACAGGGCTTTGTCGATTGGCTCGGACGTACACCTGATACCTTCAAACAGCAACTCTCCGACAGGTACAACCGCCTTTTCAACTGTTTTGTGCGACCCAACTTTGACGGTACGCACCAAACTTTCCCCGACCTTGACCTCAGACGGTTGGACATTGCCGACCTTTACAAGAGTCAGAAGAATGCCGTGTGGATGCTCAAAACCAACGATGGCGGCATCTGCGACCACGAGGTGGGAGCGGGAAAGACACTCATCATGTGTACGGCAGCCTACGAGATGAAACGGTTGGGGTTGGCGAATAAACCAATGATTATCGGACTGAAAGCAAACGTCTTTGATATTGCCGACACCTTTAGGAAAGCTTATCCTAATGCTAAGGTACTCTATCCAGGTAAGAATGATTTCAATAAGCAGAACCGCCAGCGTATTTTCAACGACATCAAGAACAACGACTGGGACTGTATCATCCTCACGCACGAGCAGTTCGGTATGATACCGCAGGCATTGGAGATACAGGAGGCTATTATGCAGAAGGAACTGGACTCCGTAGAAGAAAATCTCGAAGTGTTGCGACAACAAGGAAGAGACATCTCCCGTGGAATGCTCAAAGGCTTGGAGAAGCGCAAACAGACACTTGAAGCCAAGTTACAGAATATACAGGACAGCATCGCTGAGCGTAAGGACGATGCCGTAGACTTCAAGATGATGGGTATCGACCACCTCTTTGTAGATGAATCGCACCAGTTCAAGAACCTGATGTTCAACACCCGCCATGACCGTGTGTCGGGCTTGGGCAATCCTGATGGCTCACAACGTGCCTTAAACATGCTCTTTGCCATTCGTACCATACAGGAGAGGTCTGGCAAAGACTTGGGAGCGACTTTCCTTTCTGGAACGACCATTTCCAATAGCCTGACGGAACTGTATCTTCTGTTCAAGTATCTGCGTCCGCAAGCTTTGGAGAGGCAGGGTATCAACAGCTTTGACGCATGGGCAGCAGTCTTTGCCAAGAAGTCGACCGACTATGAGTTCTCCATCACGAATGACATCATACAGAAGGAACGCTTCAGAACATTTATCAAGGTGCCTGAGCTGGCGGCGTTTTATGCGGAAGTATGGGAGTAGAAAGCAGAATATGGCATAAAATTCATATCTGACTGAAATACAGCGGATATTGCTTGTTTCTTCTTAGGGTTGCATCATAGAAAACAGGCAGAAAAGGGAGCGAAAAGGAGGGAGTTCAGTTACCAAATCGTTCGAAAAACGATGAAAGGAAAAGGACGGCTGAAAGTGGTAACTAAAACGGCGTTTTCTCTTTCATTATCAATGTTTTGCACCACTCAAAGTTCCTCAAAGAAGTGTAATTTTGCAAGTAAAAAACAATGGAAAAAGAAAAATTCAAGCTGCTTTTCTACCTCAAGAGAGGTACGCAGGACAAAAACGGAAAAAGTCCCATCATGGGACGCATCAGCGCAGGAAGCTCTATGGTACAGTTCAGTTGCAAATGCTCGTGTACTCCTCGTTTGTGGGACAGTCGCAAGAACCGACTGCTGGGCAAGAGTGCCGAAGCCGTATCGGTAAACAAGGAACTTGACCGCCTTCAGGTGAGTATACACAAGGTTTATGAGTCTCTTTCGGGTAAATCCGATGCTCCCATCACGGCAGAGCGAGTACGGGAGCTTGTATTCGGACTGAACAGTGAGTCACAAGGACTGCTTTATCATACGGACGAGTATATCGACCGCTTCCGTGAGCGTGTGGGCATAGACCGCAGCGAACGCAGACTAAAATGCCTGTTGCTCTTTCACAAGCATCTGGCAAACTTCGTCAGGTATCGCTACCGTGTGGAGGATATTCCCGTGCAGAAAGCCGACATCGCCTTTATCAAAGACTTGGAGGACTACTTCGCCAAAGAAAAGGGATTCAAGCTCAACACTTCGGCTGGTTATCTCTCCATGCTGGCTTCCTTGCTCAAAGACCTGCATAAACGGCACATCATTGACACCTATCCCTTCATCAACCATTCCATTCGTTGGGAAGCGGGTACTCCACGTTACATCACGAGGGAGGAGGTAAGCCGTATCGCAGCCTTGGGAGAAGACGAACTGCAAGGCTATGAAAAAGTGTCGAGGGACATGTTCCTTTTCTCCTGCCTGACGGGACTTTCCTATACCGACGTGTATCACTTGACGGAGCAGCACATCTTTCACGAAGCGGGAATGACTTGGATACGCAAGCCGAGAATAAAGACGGGCAACGTGTGCCACATCCCCCTACTTCCCGAAGCCGCTGCCATTATCAAGCGTTATCGGGGTATTCACACGAGGGCTTTCCGACACGAACCGCCCAAGGGGTATCTGCTGCCCATACCCGGATGCGACACGGTAAACATACACCTCAAAAAGATAGCACGGCTTTGCGGTATTCAGAAAACGCTGACCTATCACATGGCACGGCATACCTTTGCATCGCAGATGACACTGTCGGAAGGCGTGTCCATTGAGAGCGTTTCCAAAATGCTCGGACACAGTCAAATCAAAACCACGCAAGTGTATGCGGAGACTTCTCCCGAGCGTGTCTTTCTGGACATAGAGAAAATACTTCCACAACTCGCACATTATCAACTGACCAACTAAAACCGCAGAACAATGAAAAGTACATTTGCCATACTATTCTACATAGATAGAAGCAAGACCAATGAAGACGGACTATGCGTAATCCGCTGTCGTATCACCTGTAACGGCACATCCTCTTCGTTTTCCACACAGCTACAATCCGTTCCCGACGAGTGGCTTGCCCGAAAAGGGCGCATCAAGGCGACAGCAGGTAATTCAAGCGGCATCAATCTGCAACTGAACTCAATCGAAGAGTGCTTGCATTCACTCTATGAACGTACATTAAGGGAAGAAAACTATATCACGGCGGAATACCTCAAGGAGCGTTATATGCAGCAAAGTCGCCCTATGCCAACACTTACGGAGTTATACCAAACCGTCTGTAAAGAAAAGGAGGATTTGCAGGGCAGAACACTAAGCAAGGCGACCGTCAGGGCTTTTAAGGACAGCTACAAGAGTTTTGTTCATTTCCTGCAAGTAAGGGACAGGGCAGACTGTATGCCCACAGAGGTGGACAAGACTTTCCTTGAGGACTATCGCCTTTTCATGCTTCGGGACTTGGGAAACAAGGAAAGCAGTGTCGGCAACCGCCTACGCCACTTGCATCAGGTCATTCGCAAGGTATTGCAGGAGCGATACGTTCGTGAAGACCCTTTTGAACTCATAGACATAGAAACGCCTACCTACGAGCGCAATGCACTTACGGCGGACGACCTGCAAAAACTCTTGGCTTACCGTCCGCACCGCTCGACAGACAACCATTGCAGACTTATTTTCCTCTTGGGATGTTTTACGGGGCTGGCATTTTCCGATTTGAAGAAACTCAGAATGGATGATGTCTATAAGCTCGGTGATGGACGCAGATATATCTCCCTCTGCCGAACAAAGACACAGAACAGAAGTATTGTCCCGTTGCTGCCCGTTGCCGAGAAAATACTCGCCATTGTGAGCCACGGACGAAGGGAGGGGCTTTTCTTTCGAGAGTTTCCCAGCAACAGTAATTTCAATAGAACTATTCAGGAGATTTGTATTAATGCGGGACTGTCACCGCATACCCAAGCGACCTCGCACACCGCACGGCATACCTTTGCCACGACCATCTGTCTGGAGAACGGACTTCCGATAGAGACGGTGAGCAAGATGCTGGGGCATCGCTTTATCTCCACGACCGAGATTTATGCACGGGTGACCAAGAGCAAGATTGCCAAGGAAATGCAACCCCTGATGGGTAGTGAGCATACAAGGGTACTGCGTAAAGCCTTACGGCTGTGTCCGTCAAGAACACCGAAAAAGTCAAGTCCCATAATTGGGATGTAACAGCCGTAATGAATGATTCAAAAAAAAGAAGTCCAACTTTTTAACAAGAAAAACAATGAAACAGAAGAACAAACAGGAACTTTCCTACTTTCGATTGAAGTTAAGAAGTTACATGAGTGAGCATCACCCCGAAAAGTTGCAAGATACGGAGTTTATCACTGCACGGGCAGATATGGCTCTCACAGTTTACTGCGATGCTGTAGCACAAGGCTTTACACACATTGAAGCGGAGAGCATGGCAAGCGAGGCATTGTATCAAGGCTTGCACTTTTCCAAGTACGATACGCTTATATCCGTGTTGGAAAACGAGTTTGAAAGGGAACTTCCTGCACCGCTCCCAGAGAAACTCGTACCTATACTGTTGTCGAACAAGGCTGTTCAAGCCACATTCGACAAGTTCGGTTTGACGGACACATTGGCTTCTGACGAGCAATACGGCCGTCTTTACACCGAACTGACAGGCACGATAGTGCTGCTCATCGAGAGCAACAATCTGCCAACGGTCAGACTGACGGAGGAAGCAAGCCTGAAGGCGTTGTAGGCAAAGGCGGCGCACGCAAAGTTCCTGATGCCGTTTCTTATCGTGCAAAGGTACAACGGCAGCCTGTCTGCCCTGACAAGGTCGAGTCCTGCGGATGGAGAGAAGAATCTCCACCGCAGGATTTCTCTGTTTCAAGGTGGTATTGCCATTTTCTATATCCATGCGGTCGTATTCATCTCTCCCAACCTTGCAGGGCTGGGCTGCCGTAGAGAGTATAGGCACGACAAGAATACGGCATACTCAGGCTCTTTGGACGCAAGGCGTAACAACTAACAACAGATAGGACTGACGATAATACGGACAATCTATTGTTTGTACAATTTGTTGTCATGACTATCTGTTGTCAAAACTATATATCGTCAAAATAATCTATCGATAAAACTATCTATCGACACTTCGACATCTCGATTTGTCGAACTATCGAATTATCGATAAAACAACAAGATAATAAAAGGAACGAGCCGGCACCTCATCTCATTACCGCAATAACACAGACGGATTTCCTTTGTTTTTCTATTGCTTTCTCTCTATTTCCCTGCTTATCCTCATTTCTTGCAGTGGTGCTTCCGAGGGGTTACTTTTGCACCCGAGAAGTACGGCAATGGACTGCATAACAGTTTGTTTGCTGAGTAACAATAAAGTAATCAAAACAAAATTAAGGCAATGAAACTCATTATCATCGACCGCAAAGCGTGGGAGCGACATCGCTCCGAATTTGCAGACTTTATCCATCGTGTGGAAAAACTCATCGGTAATCCTCCCAAGACCGAGCAATGGCTCGACAACGAAGCCGTGTGCAAGCGTTTAGGCATCAGCAAGCGTACCCTACAATCATACCGAGATACGGGCAAAATCCCTTTCTCCATGATTGGACATAAGTGTTATTACAAACAGACCGACATCTGTGAAATGCTGAATGCAGTCAAGGATTGAAATCAAAGAATGAATGAATTATGGCAGAGAATGAAATCATTACGCGGGAAGACCCTCAGATGCAGTTGTTTTCACAACTGATGGAAGGCACTTTGAAGAAGTTGGAGCGGTATTGCTCTACCGCCCGTCCGATGCTGAATGGTGAGGTTTACCTTTCGGGTGAGGAGGTTTGCAGCCAATTACGGCTCAGCACACGCACGCTCCAAGAGTACAGAAACTCAGGAACGCTTCCTTTCTACAAAATCGGAGGGAAGATACTCTACAAGCAGAGCGACATACAAGCCATGCTTGAAAAACACTATAACCCGATACCCAAGAAATTATGGCAAGAATAGATGAAAAAAGGAAACAACGCTTGGAACAAGCCATTAGAGATATGGGAAATTATGGCGTTAAGCTCCGCAAGCCCGAAGAGTTACCCGATTTTGACCAGCCCTTCGATTATGAAGAGGAAAAGAGAAGGTTTGAGCCTGTTGATAAAGTTGAGGAACAAAATGACAAGGAGAGTAACAAGGATTTTTCTCAACCGTCCTATCAAGAAACAGCGTTGTCGCCAACAGAAAGGGCTACTTCTACCGAAGAATTTCATCAAAGAATGGGAAAAACAAAGGACAGAAAGCAATTATCCGAGTTTCAGGGGAAATATCTCCAGCCCTTTCGCAACAGCCACCGCAAAGCCGTGTATGTATCAGAGGAAACCCAACGAAAGTTAGACTTCGTGGTGCGGAGAATCGGTGAGCATGGAGCGAGCGTTTCGGGATATGTCGAACAGGTACTGCGGGAACACCTCGACCAATACAAGGAAGATGTGGAAAGATGGAGGAAACTCTGAATTACTGCATTCCTCGAATGCAAACCTACGCCGAGTTACTGTATTCAATGAATGCAGTAACACAGCAGGGGCTTATAATCCCATTTTCTACATCAGCAAGGTGTGTCTTTGTACCACAAATTGCCATTTGTACCACAAAGACCCTTGCCCCGAAAGGGGATTAAATCACTCCAAAGTCGTGATTAGAAAGCAATGAAGAAGCAAAAACAAAAGAAGCCAGACGGCAGATGTGCCACCTGCCCACGATGGGACAGATGGCACATCAGAATACCTAATTCCGAAGACCAGCAGAAACTTATCAGACTCTATCGCAAGTCGGGAGCAAAGACAAAGAGCGACTTTGTCCGAGCAAGGCTTCTTGGTGAATCTTTTAAGGTCATCACCCAAGACCCTGCAAAAGAACCTTACTTGGAGAAACTCTCAGAAATCGTTGCCTTGGCTCATAAGATAGGAGTTCTGTACAACGAAGTCGTGAAAGTCCTCAATACTTATCATTCTGTTGCCACTGCTCAACAACTGCTCGGCAAACTCGAAACCTATTCCCAAATTCTCATCAGACTACAACAGCAAGCAGTACAACTGACAAAATCCTTTGGGAGTAGAGAAGAATGAATGCTGATAAATCATAACACCCATACTCGTATCGTACCGCGAATGTCCAATCCCTCTTTGGATGATACAAAAGGGTCACTTTGAACGATTACATAGGACCAGTTTCAACGATTTTTCCACTCTGCCCTAATACTTTATCTTTTGGAAAGTACATTGATAATCAGATAATTATTTCAATAACTCCCGATTTGGAGTATTACCCCACATTTATTATTTTTTTATTTTGACAATTCCCGATTTGGGGCATTACCATGACCATTAACAAACACAAAGTCTGTATAATCCCCTATAACTAACGTATCTTTTGAAATTTTCCGTATTTTGTAATCAACATATGGATAGAGCTTTTCCACAGGATGTGGAAGTTTCCAATAAATAAAAACTCGCATGCCATCAACATCAAACACTTTAGGGAATAAAATGTCCTGTTGGGAAGTAAATTCTTCATCTCCTTTCTTATTATAAGAATTGAATCTTAAGCCTTCTCTGGCAAATTTAAAAGAAGAACCAAAATTAACACCTATCCAATACTTTACACTGTCATCAGTTAATAATTGGATAATTTCTGAATTGCTAAGTTGCCCATTGCCAGATTCCATTGTTTTATGAATAGAATGGCAAGAGAACATAGTCATTATACCTATAATAAACAATATTTTATTTTGTTCCATACACTTACAAGATTATTTTGATGCAGGTACAATAACTTCTTGCAAATTAAATATAAAATTCACCATATTATTTTCAAAACTGAAAGTCGCAGTCCCTATAAACGCATCATTTAATCTATAAATATAATTATCAATTTGGGGCTTGGACAACTTTGGAATGGCTTTAGTAAGGCTATAATAAGCATAGGATGCCTGTGATTGCCTGTAGCTCTCTGGAACATTATTCCATGACTTATGGTTAGTTTGAGAAATAATAGCCTCAACTTCTCCAATTGTCCCTCCATGGGTTTGAGGATTGTATCTGTGTATAAGGAGGAAGCGAGGTATAGACAAAGGAACGACTGAGCACTACAAGGGTGTCGCCATGCGAAGCGATGTCCGTAAATTTCTCCTCATCCTCCAGTGACATATTCACCTCATGCCATTTGTTATGCACTCCATAGCGATAAAGCCCGAAAGGTGAGACAGCAAATATCCTTCCATTATCAAGCCTTATGACATTTTTGATTTGACGATAGTCTGCACCTTCTGGCAACCCCTCATTGAAATCCTTGGAGTCGGTAAGCCAGATGCCACCATTGCCATAAAGCAACAGTTGGCGACAAGAATCCACATTCCTCATGGAATCTACCATTAAATCCTTGCCAATGTCAAGCGTGCCTCGTAGCAATCCACCATTCCAATTCCGAAACTCATAACGACTTGGCAGGTACTTCCTGCTCACGTTCACCTCCTTGATGAGTGAACGATGATTGAGCAGGATGCCTGACACGCAGAACATCAGCATGAAGAAGCTCAAGCCGATACCAAGCCATTTATGTTGTTTTCTCCAAGTTCCTTTCTTCATTGATTTCCTTATCTGATTATCTATCTTATTTCTTTTCTTTCTTCGCCCTTGCATCCTTGACAATCTTTCCTGCCAAGAAACAAAGTTCTATCACCATTACCACCCAATGCCAAGGATATTCGCTCGGATGTGCAATGAGCTTCCCGATGATGCCCGTGCGATTAAATGCCTCTACCGCTATCCAGAACACGATGACCGTTGCCGTACCCATTCTGATGTTTGCTCCCCACGATTGCAAGTGGAGTTGCTTGCGAAATACGTATGGGGCGGAAAGCAAGGCACCGAAGGCTACACCGAAGGTGACTGGACTCTCACGACCAAACAATTGAGGATCGTAGAGGTTCATCAGCAGGAGATAGCAAGTCCAGAGCATTGTGTTGATTTCCATGAAGGTAACAATGCTGGTGTGGCGTGTCATCGGGCGAGCGGCGATGAGTCGCTTGTTCTTCCCCAAGAAGAGCGTCTGCCACCAGTTGAGGAAGTTGCAGGCATTTCGGGAACAGAAGATGTAGAGCAACATCACCATTGCCCACAAGCCAAAGGTGGCAGGGAGCAGAAGATATTCAGGGCGGCTCAACACTTCTCCTGTCACTGGGTCAATCTCAGCATGTGTGCCCCAACGATGGGCATAATACATGAAGAGGAAATCCACCCAACCCGTCCAGTAGAACATGCCACCGATAAGTCCGAGCAAGGTTTGGCGAGTCTGTCCCTTGACGAAAACACCGACCACCACCATCACCAAGCCCACGAATCCCACAGCCATGCCAGCACCCAACAGTTGCGTGCCGTCGTAGTTGTCCTTCAATACTCGTGCCACCAAGTGAACCATGGGCATGCTTCCCAATATCACGCCCATCGACACGATGGATTTCCACCAATATAGTTTCTTGTTACTCATGGCTTTTCTTCTTGTGAGCTGCAAACATGATATAGACGAGCAATGCCACGAATGCCACGAGGATGCAAATCATCTGGGTAGTATACTTCTCCGGCTCAATCCAAATCTCCTTGAAAAAGTCAAGGCGACCAAGCACTTCCACAGGTACCCAGAACACGACAACCGTTGCGATTGCCATGCGGATGTTTGCACCCCATGAGGCAAGACGCAGTTGGCGACGCAATATAAAGAACGAGCCTATGAGGCATCCCACTCCTACGAGGAACGTAACGGGATGGTGGTCGCCGAGGAAACGCTTGTCGTAACAGAACATCAGCAACAGGTAAAGCCCCCAGAGCATCATATTGAGCTCCATAAAGGTTACGATGCTGGTGTGGCGTGTCATGGGCTGGGCGGCTATCACCTTACGCTTTGTGCGGAAAACGACTTTCTGAATCCATGTGATGAAGTCGCAACCGTTGCGGGTGCTGAACACATACATCGTCATCACCATCATCCATAATCCGAACGATGCGGGCATGATAAGGTATTCGAGCTTGGTTACTATCTCTCCGTTTTCAATCTCGGGCTGAACACCATAGCGACGGGCATAATAGAGAAAAAGAAACTCCACCCAGCCTGTCCAAAAAAGCAGTCCACCGATGAAACCCCACAATGTCTGCCGAGTATCTCCCTTTACGAACACGCCGATAATGACAAGGATTAAACCTACAAAGCCCATCATAAAACCAGCGATGTGCATGGCTCCCTCGCCCATGAATTTTTCCATGAGTATCATCAGTGCGTGTCCCAATGGCATGGCGAAGAGAACTAACAGAAAGGCTATAAGAGTTTGCCTTGGATAGTATTTTTGTTTATTTTTCATTCTTTTCTTTCGTTTTAGTCAATCTGTTATTTGCCAACAGATAAGAAGATAGTGCAAAAAGCTCATTAGCTTTTCTCAGATTGGTAATTAGCTTTTTCAAAATTGGTCGTGAGCTTTTTGAAGGATGTTCATTAGCTATTTTTCTGTTGCCTATTGACTTTCTCGGGATTGCTCATTAACTCCTGTCTGATTGATAATGCACTTTTTGAAGTTTCATAATGCACTTTTTTGAGTTTCATAATGCACTTTTCGTTGATTGGTAATACACTTCCTAAAACCTACCGGAGTTCATCACAATAATAGCTCATCTGTCCGCCCGTGTCGCCTATTTCGACATCGGCTTTGTACCAACTGATGATCTGTAATTTGAAATATCGCTCTCCGTCGGCAGTGCGTACCACGTATGTATGGAACGAGGGTGCATATACAGGTGGCGGACCTGTGAAGGTCATCGCTTTTGCCAATATGGGGTTAGCATCTGTCTGTGTCGATGCAGGACCGCGATTGGGATCGAACCAAGGATTCTGTTCAAAGTCGAGTTTATTGGCGATGAGATACTTGTTCCAGTCGTTTTGCGACATGGTGATATATACCGAATGGTCATCCACCACCCATTGTAAATTGGTTGGCAATTGCGCCACCGTTTTCCAAGTGTCGTAACTGCCGTATCCTAAGTCGGCGGCTCCGCCTTTTCCATTACCCGATGTTCCGCTATTCGTTCGCATACGGTAGCCGCAAAAGGCAATGTCCCAGTCGGTACGTTCCCGCTGTTCGCCCTCTTTAATGTCGCCATTGGGCTTGTCAAGGTTGAATATTTTTCCTGTGCGCAAATTGATGTACAGCCAATCGTTGGTAATGCCAGTGGTGTATCCCGTAACTCTTGGCAGCGTTTTGCCCGTAAACTCCTCCGCATCGTAACTCACGCACGAGGACAATGCTGTCGTTAAAGCGAAAAGTATGAATATGTATTTTCTCATTTCTTTCTTTTTAATGATTTTACAATGTCATCAACAAGAAACTCCACTTGCACATATCCCTTTGCACCGCTGGTGGCAGGAACATTGAACATAGTGATGCCCGACCCCAAGGTGTGGGGCACATAGTTGAAGATGTTATCTACTCCGAGCGTAACTTTCACTTTGTTGTAGAATGTCTGCACCACTGCCAAGTTACAGAGTGCATAGGTAGGCAGCGTGCAGCGGAAATAGGCATCGTAGCTCTTATGATGTTCTTCCACCCACACACGATCTTGCACATCAAAGTTTTTCTCGCCCATGAGCGATGCACTGAAGATGGTTTTCAAGCGGTAGTTAGGCTTGTTATATACATAGTCGATGCTTGCCGTGGCAGCATGTGGCGACGTGGTATTCACTTGTATGCCATCCTGCTTGCTCACGTTTACATAGCTGTAAGTTCCGTTCAGGGTAAAGTGGTCGAGGAAATGCCACTTCAGGATAGCCTCGATTCCGTACAGACGCTGACTGCTGAGATTGGTGTATTCGAAGTTGTACTGCATATCGTAAATATGCCATACGCCCTCTATCTTGTTACGGAACTTATTAATGTAAGCATTTACATTCATGAAGAAACCATTATGGGTGTATTCTGCTCCCAAAGAGAAATAATGGTTCTTCTCTGGCTTCAGGTCTTCGCTACCCCTTATCTGGAACATTCCGAGATGATCCCAGTTGAAGAACAGTTCCTTGATGCTGGGCGCACGATAGCCCATGGAGTAGTTGGCACGTATTGCCCAATGCTCATCAGGCGAATATTTAACTGCAATCTTTGGCATATACATAAATCCGAACGCCTTCGAGAAGTTAGTGCGCACGCCTGTCGACAGCATCCAATGCGTGTTTGCCGTCCATTCATCTTGCAGGAAGTATTCCGTCTCGTGCAGTGCCCGAGTGGTCATCTTACGGTTTACAAATCGGTCGCTGGTGAGTTCATCCGAAGTATGTTCCACTCCAAGTATGATGCTGTGTCCGCTAAAGTAGGTACTTGTCAGTGTGAGACGTGGCTCGAATATTTTACTCTTGTACACCTTCTTGCGTTCATCGATACGCTCGTGCCGTTTGAAACGGTCGTAGAAATCGTTGTGTATGCTAAGGTTTACGGTAAACCAGTCTTTTACATTATATTTCGCCTTAACGCCTGCCATGAAGTCGCGACTCTGCGAGAAGGTCATGTCTTGTATCAGGTCGTATGAGTTCATGAAGAACATCGAACCATACACCTGTACCGACAGGTTTCTGTTAGGCTCGTAATAGAACTTCTGCGCTGCCGAGATATGCTCCGTTCCCTCAATACCCATTGGTGAACGGACGGCAGTGCCGTTTAGCGTGATGTCGTGAGGGAGGAATGGGTTAGCCTCCTTTGTGTAGGTCTTGCTGTCGTTCTCCGCCTGATACAGATAAAAGGCATCGCTCTCACTATACCATACGTCGGTTTGTGAGGTGAAAGCCTTGTGCTTCACTCCTGCCGAAAGCCATGCTTGCAGGTTAGGGCGGTCGCTGTTCTTCTCAAACATATATAGAAAATCTTTTGGAGACGGTGTCTTGTAGTTGCGCTCGTTCATCTGTGCCCAGCGCATACCTGCCTGAATATCCAATGGTTTGGTCGCTTTTTTAGAAATAAGATTGATGACCGCACCCGAAGCACGACTGCCATACAGAGTACTGCTGGCACCCTTTACAATCTCCACACGGTCGATGGCGTGCAGATTAAAGCGTTCGTAGTCGAGGTTGCCTGCCATATCGCCCGTCATTCGTTCACCGTCTTGCAGAAAGAGAACGTGGCGCGCGTCGAGTCCCTGCATCGAGATTTCGTTGCCGAAACCCACTTTCTGAATGTTGAGTCCTGGTGTCTCTTGTTGCAGGGCATGTTGTAGGTCGCTGTACCCTGCATCAACGAGTGCCTTTCCGCCCAATACCTGTGTGGTAATGGGCGAAAGTTTTACGGGGCGCTCTGTTCGTGAACCTGTTACAACGACATCGTTCAGGTGCAGCACGTCTTCGCGCATAACAATCTTTATGTTGTTTTCCTGTGGCGGCACACTTCCTTTTACGGGGACGAAGCCCGTTGCATGGACATTATAGTATAGTTCCTTTCCCTTTTCTATACTTAATATCACCTTGCCTTCAATGTCGGTAATGGTATTCTTAACATCCAACATCTCTTTGCTCGTGGCATATTGCACAGTAGCCCCTACCAAAGGTTGCTGCGTATCTTTCTCAAGTATGGTTATCCTTACCCTGCGCTGTGCCTGTGCGCTTATCGCCAAAAGCAGGCAAAGGAGTAAGAATAAGAATCCTTTCTTCTGCATCGTTTCTTTTTATTATTGAAAAAGGAAGTGAAAGCACTCACAGCCCCTCACTTCCTTTATTGTCATATTTGTAACGTATTACAATCCGTGTTCCTTCTTATAGGCTGCCAAGTCCTTCTCGTATTGGGCAAACTCGGCTTCGTAATTGTTGATACGGTTCTTGTCGATGGTCTGCAAGAAACACTCGGAACGTACGTTCATCATGTTGTAATCAACTATGAATGTAATCTGGTTTGTTTTCACATTCAGATAGCCTTCTACACCTGCGCCACTTCCTTGCTGTACTCCGGAATCATCTTTAGGATTTCCCGTAACGCTACCGTCCTTACCCTTAAACTTTATCCAGCCATCCCCTTTATATTCGTCTTTTTCCCAAGAGTTGAGTTGCATAAACTTACATTTGCATGAGAAATACACAATCAATGGCATCTTGCCTACGGTAAAGCCATCGAGCGTCAGACGAAGACTGTCCTTCTCCCAATTGAAATTAAATTTAGTAGGACATCCTTGGGGCAGGAGGGTCTTATCGACCGTGTTCATTGTCGCTTTTGTGGAAAGGACAATATCTCCTGACAAAATATCCTTTGCCTCTTTTAGGTATTCCTGAGCGGGGGCTTTTTGTTCCAAATTGTCATCACTGTTACAGGAAGATAAACCCAATGAGAACACTGCCAAGAGGCAAAGGATACATTTTACTGTTATGAATCGCATGTCGCCTTGTTATGGTTGTAGCGTACCGTCAAAAGTAACAGAAGCAGGGAAGACAGGAACAAATTGCCAACCTGCGTATGTGTCAAGAACGAAATGGAGTTCATTATTTACAAGAGAGCCTGTAAAACTGGATAATTTAATTTTAATGGGTAATCCACCATCCAACAACATCAATTTACCGGCATAACCGCCTATGGGGGTCGTTGCTGTAACAACTCCGTTGTTGATAGAAACTTTAAGTTCTACTTTGATTGTTCCTGGCATCTTGCCAATAGGTCCCACTGTACCTCTCAAATCATACAGGTTACCACCAGTGCTTGTCAATGTAAAGCTCTGATTTGTAGCATCATTGTATGATTTCCCATTCATAGTAATGTTACTCAACGTACCATTGTAAGTACCTGTCTGCGCATTAGAATTTACTGCAAATCCTAAAATGCTGATTACCGTCAATACGGTAGAAATAAATAAATGTTTCATCTTTTTTATGTTTTGTTAATTATTAATTAGTGATGACCATTCAACTCCATCTATGTAGCCACCACCACTGGTCAAGACCTTGAGATACTTCTTGATAAAGTCTTTTGTTTCCTGTCTGTCAAACACGTCTTGCGTACACGCAAAAGAGGTTTTTTTATCGTAGGTATGAAATTCCGTCAATTCCGGATAGGTAACACGACAATTCGCAGATAAACCACCAAGTTCCAAATTGGATATCATCTTAAATTTGGACAAATCTACCTGTTCTAAACTCTTCATATTCGCAAATGTTATCATATAAGATCGCAATCCGCTTTTTTCCGGTAAAGCTATCTTTTTCAAATCCGGGCATTCTACAAAAACAAGTGAGGAACCACCGGGACCATCCTGTTCCTGCTCAATCGCTCTCTGACCAAACAGGGTACTATGGCTTAAATCTATTTCGCTAATACCGCTAACCTTTACCCATAGGAGACCTGTCATGTTTGTAGCATCCTCAAGATTGATGCCTTCAGAGGCATCCACGTCTGTCAATGACAAGGTCATGAGACCGCTACAGGGTCTCAGGTATGGGAGTTTCGCTTTGTTTGTCAGGTTTACAGTAAGAAGTTTGCCGTCCCAATAAGGATTGTTCACAATATATTGTACCCCTTCCAGTGTTTCAGCAGTGGCTACTCCATACCACTTATTAAATACACAGGCATTCGACCTATCTTTGTTGCTTAACCGCTTGCTGATGTCAATATGAATACCGTCTTCATCAAAGATGCTGGAAAAATATTTTTTGAAATTAGCCCTTATATTCTCATCAGGTATCTCGCGAATGGTATTGTATTTCTGCAAGTCGCCTTTTGCTGTTTCCATCTTCACGTCTATACTTCCAGACTCAATCTCTGCCTTCTTCTCTCGATAGAAACGCACAAGGTCTTTGATGTTGAACTTTGCTGTCTGTGGCAAGTACAATTTTGTGATTTTGTGCAACTGTGTTACGGTTTCATCACCATTCTCTTCCGTCTTTACATTCACCAGTCCTTCAAAGTCATAAATGTCGTTGCCCGTCAAATCTACACCGGTAATTTGTGCTGGCAGCTGAGCGAAGTCGAAAACAGGTCCATACCCGTTATTGGAGAGTTTTACATCTTTTAGGTTTGGAAGAATATCAAGACCGCTGAGATCCTTCAGGTTTGTACCGCTAAGGTCAAGCGATGTGGTATTGTTGGCCAAATCGTTGAGTTCCAACTTACCGTCTTTGTCGAACTGATAACCTTTCGATTTCAACACAGTCATCAATTCTGTATTTTTAAGGGAGTTTGTGCTGTAATGAACTGTATTATCATCACTGCTACATGAGGCAAGTCCCATCACAAGGAATACCAATACTGGTAATGTTAAATTCTTTACTATTTTCATTTTCGATAATAAATTAATTGTTTTGAGTTGCAAAGGTAGGAGCCTTGTTTGGATTTCACAATACCTATTTCTTATGATTTTATTTTTATTTTTGCAATCCTTATTTATTAGGATTTTGCTGTTTGTGAGAATTTTTATCTGTTTTACTTTTGGTAAGGCTAAAACGGTATCGCAGCGATACGAGGGCATAACTATGTATCTGCGGTCGGAAACTCTCGTGATACCCGTAACCTGAAACGGAACGGTTGAGGTCCCTTCGCCTATTCAGAATGTCGTTCCATTTGAATGAGAGCGTGGCTTGTTTCTTCCTGAGAAAACGCCACGATGCTCCCACGTTCAATAGCCACTGGTCATCATCTGTGGTTGAATAGGTTCCTCGGCGCAGATGACAATTTGCATCGCCCCATATTTCAATGTCGTGGGGAAGTTCTACTGTGCCGCTGATGCCACAGTCGTAGTCAATGGTATTTACATGGGTGTTTGTCAGTAAGTTGTTGGAACGGTAGAGTTGCCAACTGGCGTGTAGGTCAATATTCCCCCATTTCGGCTGGTAGTTCAATCGTAGGCTAACCTCATTACCCGTTGTATGTGTCTTGCTCTTCAAAGCATTACCGTACGTTTGTTCGTGAAAGAGATAGACGTGGTTTTTAAAAGAAGTTCTCATAGTACCAGAGAGCATCAGACGCTTCACTTGTTTCTGCCATTGCAGCATCCCGTCCACAGAATAATTTCCGTTGATATTGACAGTTCTGTATGTCCGTGCGCCAGTATTTGAGTCATACGTTACTTCCTCTGCAAAATCATTGAACGAGTTGTGGTAATTGCCCATAAAGGTAATACCATATTTTCTCTCATTTAATCTGATGGACAGTTGTTGTTGATAGGCTGGCTTCAACTGCGGATTGCCTATCTTCACGGACAGCGGGTTGCTCTTGTCATCAAGTGTCAGCAAAGCCTGTATGGAAGGCTGTTGTGTGTTTCCGTTATAACGCAGTTCAACTTCTATTTTTCCGTTGTTCCACTTTGCGCCGAACTTGGGCTTGTATTCCGTAGCCTTGACTGTATAGTCCACTGTTTCCGAATTGTGTTGCCGGCAGATATTCCTGCGTTGCCATTCTACATCAATGCCACTGTTTATCTTCCATTGCTTACCCTTATAATCCATTCTCAGGGTGAGTTCCTGCCCACATATAGATAGTGTGTTCTCATAACTTAGGCTATCTATGTATGGTCTATTCGGTATAGTATAGTCGTAAGTGTTGCTTGTGTTTCTATCCTCTTCGTGATGCAGTCCGTACCCTGTCTGCAATTTCAACTGTTTGCCAAAAGGATGGGTATATTGCAATGATATTCTGCTTTCGTTGCGCAGGGTGGGCAGTTGTTGGCAAAGATTGCGCAACAGTAGTGAATCTCCGCCCACAGCGTTGCGCAGGTGGTGGAATTTCGTCAGTGAAAGGCTGGTATTATTAGTTTCATTCGAGTTACCGCCAAGTGTCGCCTTCACGGTAAATGATGCCCCAGCCTTGCCAATCCGCCGTGTGAGGTCGGCAGATACATGGTAATTCTTTCCATTGCTTTTTGTGTTATTTCGCAGCGTTCCCGAGGTCAGCGTGTCCGCAGCCGTATTGCGCTCATATAGGTATGTTGTGTTGTCAGTCAGGTTGTCTGACCGTCCGAAGTTTCCATTTGCACTTATATTCAGCAAAGTCTTTTTGTCTATGTTATACTGCAGATTTATGTTTGCGGCATTACTGTGATTCTTGCTCAAGGAAAGCAGCATTGATTCCCGATATTTTGTTCCCGATGAAAGATATTGCTCATCATAGTCATGATTCTCGCTTCCATTGTGGAAGGCATTGAGTGAGAGGCTTGCATTGAGCGTAATTTTCTTACCAAATTTCTTCACGATATTGCCCGACAATATGTTTTGGAAATTGTTTCCCCCAATGTTCATATTACTAAGATTGTCAGAGCGCAAAGTCAGCGAGGTGTTTTCGCCATCGGCATTGAATAGATTGCCCTGTACCTCATCCCTGCGTCTGTCGCGATTGCCGTGTTCAGCCGTTAGTGTTCCTGTCAGGCTGCCATTGTAGGTAGATTTGGTCTTGATGTCCAGCACATAATTGTCGGCACCATCATCTACTCCCGTCATTTTCTCCAATGCGCTGAGCATGTCATACAGTTTCAGTAGTTCCACTGCATCGGTTGGCATATTCTCCAACGCTGCGATAATGTCGTTGCCCATAAAGGTCTCGCCATTGATGTTTACGCCGTTCAATGGCTTTCCTTTGAATGATAGTTGCCTGTTCGCCTTGTCGTATTCCATGCCCGGAATATTCCTGATTAAGTCTTCCAAGTTAGCACCTTTCCTTACTCGAAGGCAATCAGTATTGATAAACGTGGTGTCTTTTCTTATGGAAAACAATTTCCGCTGTCCAATAACTTGAACTTCATCGAGTTCTATCGTTTTATGTAATGAAGAAACATGTTTTCGAGTAGGGTATATAGTATCACCCACAACTAAATTCAAAATAGTAGCATTAGCAGTGGGAAACAGCAGAAGTAGAATGATGAAGATTAAAAGAATTCTTTTGATTATCATTTTGCAAAATTACCATTGTTCATAGATATATGCAATACCTTAAAATGGCGATTTTATAGAATTAGAAATGTCTAAGGTTGATTTTCATTGAAAAAACAACGTAAATACTTTGCTTATATGAATTATATCGCTATCTTTGCAACATCAAACAGAGAGTTCTTTGAGACTTTGCAGAATAAAGAAAGGGAAAGAAACTCGCTCGTTTCTTAGTCGTTCACCTTATCAGATTATATATTCTGCTTTTTATTAGTAATCAGTCGATTACATTCACCCCCATTACTTTTATGCGGAGATTTGCGATTTTCGTACCGCCAAAGACATCGGTATCGACAGACCAGAGAAGAATGAGATACTACACAATATACCGCCAACACCCGAGCAGGAGGTTTTTATCGGCAAGCTGATGGAGTTTGCTAAGAGTGGCGATGCCACAATCTTGGGACGAGCACCTCTGAGTGAGAGCGAGGAAAGGGCAAAGATGCTGATTGCAACAGACTACGCCCGCAAAAGATTCAATAAATTTATATCTTTCAGATAATCAATAGAGTAAGAATGAATAAAGGATAAATGGGTTACGATTTGGAAACGAGCAAGTTTCTTACCCTTTCTTTATTCTGCATTACTTCAAAGAGCACTTAAATTGATAATGCAAAGATAATATTTTCTGATGAAAACAGTGTATTTTTAGAGAAATAAATTGTAGATACACCTTAAAATATTCACATCTAATTCTATTGGCACTTATTTATTCAAGTTTTAGTGTTGTTATTATGCTATCAAAAAGGCTCATAATCAATTATTTTACACTGTAAAGTAAGATAAAGAGAGAAAAATGAAACTTTTTCGGGAAAAATCATCGGAAAAATTTGGCGGATTGAAATAATTTGCATAATATTGCACTTATAAATACGGAACAAACGTTCTGTTTTAATTCTAATATAATGAAATTATGGAAAATCAAACAGATAAAGAAAGTATAAGCAAAAGAGACATTATCTTAATGAATCGTTCAGATTATTTCTGAAAAAAGGCCATGCGGCCGTATCTTTATTATGTGGCGTTGGACGAATTGATACGTACAAAAGAAATAAAACAAGGAGAAAAAATACTTCTTCTTGTGCCAGAGAGTGGAAGGTTCTCGTATGGAACAGTATTTTTATCTATATGATAATTAGGCATTGTACTTATAAAGTCCCTTGCAAGGAATTTATAAAAACAAAAGAGATTGGAATACAAATATTAAATTTATAACTTGCATACATTTAAGAAAATCAAAAACACAAGTTGTAGAACTTGGAAGTTGCAGTTATCTGCAGTGCAGCAATTCCTACCGAGCAATTCGGGAAACTGTATGAAACAATGGATAATGTTTAAAAGAGAGAACAACTAATTCAATCTCTCAATAAAAAAATACTTACTTTTAATAAATATGAAAAAGATATATTTGACTTTCGTTTCTTTGGTGGTATGCTTTTTCTTTTTCAGTTGTCAAAATGATGAAGATTACAGTGTCTTAACCACAACAAGTCCTTCTACAGAGGGTAAGATTAATGAGGAGTTAGAAAATTCTAAAATAGAGAATAATGCTTATAAGTTAGCCTCTATTTTGCATAATGCAATAACCACAAAAGACAATTCTTTTTTAAAGTTATTGCAAAAAGAAACGAAGAAGAAATTTGATGGCGATTATGATTTTCTTGTTTCAAATTTTAGGCAAGGAACAACAAGATCATCTAACGATATCGAAAGATTATACCAATCTCTATTAGTTCCACAAAACATTGACAAATCTCTATACTCAAGAGCGCATAGGGCAGTTACCCAATCTTTCTTAGACAACTTGCTTGATTCCATCTCTAAATCGGAGCCATTATTAAATATATATATGCCAGATTGGGGCGATTTGTCTCAATATGATGACTTCCTTATAGTTATTTCTCCAAAAGAAGTTAATGAACATGAAGAATACACCTTAAAAGCATATAATATGAAAGGTGATACCATTCTTCTTAGTTCTAAAAAAGAACCAGACTTGCCATACTTAGTGATTGGCTATAATGAACGCGTAAACGTCAAGACTAAAATGGAAAATAGTTCTTCTACATTTTTAAGAACACCATATTACTCATATGAGTTAAAAACAGAGGGACTAATATCTTCAGAATCCTTACAAATTACGAATAACAATAATGCAAAATTAGAAAATACAAATGCTTCGATCAGAAAAAGAAGTATTATTGATAGAAAAAGTTTTGAAACCATTAAAAAAGCTCGCTTTTTATCTAAATCTGCACTGCAGAATGTTGAAGGTTGGTCAAGAGGAGCACCTGAAATGTTTTGCAAAGTTTATTATAAAAAGTTAGGCTCTCTTTTTGATTTTATCGTAGGAGAAGTTTCTGTATTTCCTATTAATTTGGGTGAAGATGGATGGTATTCAGGAAGTCGTAGTTGGTTGAAATTTAACCCGTGGAAAGTAGTTGAAAATAATGGAAATTGGAGAGTTTTTAATTGGGCGCGTACAGCTTTAATGACAAAAATGGCATATCTTTTTTACGAAGATGATGGTGAGGCTAAGGTAACAGTTTCTGCTTTTGGAAAAGAAGTAGAAGCCACTGTCTCATCAGGCGATTTGGTTGGAAGTTCGTGGGTATACTTCTCAGATCCGTTGAACAAGTCGTATAAGATTTCAAACAGTTTTGAATTTACAATAGATCAAGAAATGTAGAAATATGAAAAGGATTACAATTATTTTATTTTCGCTAATTTTGACTTTGCCTATAGCAGCCCAAAAGAAAACATTGGAATTAGGCATGTATGGAGGTTTGCAAACCTATACAAAAATCGGCAATCCATACGAAAACTCATTCAGTTCGGGCTTTGGCATCGGTTTTCTATCCAAGTATTATATCAGCAATCGTCTTTTTTGGACTACCGACTTATTCGGAGCTACCGATGATGGTACAGAATTGAAATTGACGAATATTCCTGAAGGTAATCGGATTTTATCTATGTCTCGTAAAGACTATTCAATAAGTACGGGGTTCGGTTTTAATGTTATATCAACAAAACTGTTCAACTACTATTTGCAATTGTGTGGTGGTATTGGCATTATTGATGGAAGCTACGAACACTTTACGCCTAACAACGGCACAGAACGTATAGATATAAAACATACGTCTTATATTATCTCCCCTTCTACTGGAATAGACTTTATAGTTGCTAATCATTGGAAGATAGGAGCAGGATATACCTTCCGATATTTGGGAGATTTTGATGGAAGCCATTCCCTTTTTGCACGTATTACCTATGTTTTTGATTAGGATGCTAAAGATTTGAAAAATAAGGAGGTTAATAAAAAGGGAGGGTGTGTCAAAATGCACATTAATAACTTGAAAACTTTCAATCTATAAGTAGGGCTCTTCTAAAGGCAAAGAAAAGACCATTTCTTTACTCAAAATCGAGTACAGAAATGGTCATTTTTTATTTATTGTTGTCCGGTAAAAGTTTGGTTCTTCCGTTAAATGTGTAGATTGTTAATAGAATGAGATTAATCCACATACATGGTAAGCTTACCTCCAATAAGATTGTTTTATAAGGAGGGGGTAAACTATACGATAAATGTAATTAGGTGTGATGTCTATCTGTCGTCTATAACCTGCTTATTCCCTTATTAAACCATGTTTGTAAACTATTTTTGTACAGCTTGGCTTCTAAAAGACGCCCTTTTGGCTTGCAAAAGATGCTCTTTAAGACCCTTGCTAACGCCCTTTTGAAGTCCAATTAGGCACCTTTTACTTTATACTTGGTAACTAATTGATACCCTGTTGATTGCAAACCTGCTTCATGTGTGTATTTTGCCGTTCGTTATAGGTGTTTTCTTTGATATTATGTAATGGTTTTTCAAATCCTTGTCTGCAGATTTCGAAGTCTTAAAACGAAAAGATTTTCAATGAAAGAGGATGAAAATAGGATAGATAGTTGACAGTCTCAGCTATATTTTTGTTTAATGAGTAACTTTGGCTCTTACGTTAAAGCACTACGAAAAGCGTCCACACATTTAACGGAAGAACCAAAAGTTTTCCCTCCGCATAAAAAGTAATAGAAGTGGATGTAATCTGCTGATTATAAATGGAAAACATAATATAGAATAATAAAAGCCGAACGAGTTAGAAACGAGTGAGTTTCTTTCCCTTTCTTTATTCTGCAGCGCCCCAAAGAACACTTAAATTGATAATGCAAAGATAATATTTTCTGATGAAAGCAGTGTGTTTTTACGGAAATAAATTGTAGGAGCACTTAAAATCATTACCAACTAATTTTAATGGAAGTAATTTGTCAGATTTTTTTAGCCTTATTGCCTAATCAGCAAAAATGAATAGAAACAACTATTTTTCTATTGCAAAATGCAAAAAAAGAGAGAAATGAAACTTTTTGAAGAAAAATTCCCCGAAATATTTGGCGGATTGAAATAATTTGCATAATATTGCACTTATAAACACAGAACAAACGTTCTGTTTTGAATTTAGCAACTATGAAATAATGGAAAAACAAATAGATAAAGAAAGCATAAGCAAAAGGGACATTATCCTTAATGAATCGTTCAGGCTGTTTCTGAAAAAAGGTTATGCAGCAGTATCATTTTCGGATTTAGTGGAAGCTACCGGCATTTCTCGTGGCAATATGTTTCATCACTTCAAGAATAAGGAGGATATATTCAATCATGCCGTTGATAGGTTTGTATTTGAATTCTTGACAAATGATGCTACAGACTTTCTTGAACTTACAAGCTCTACACCATTAAAGGACTTTATTGATAATCGTGTAGAAAACATCGGTCGCCGTATGAAATCATTTTTTATAATGACAAAAGGCACAGTCACTCCTGCCAATTTCATGTCATTTATCTTGTATCTGAAAGACAACTATCCGGATTGGAAAGAGAAGTTTCAAGAATACGAGAAAAGAAAGAGCCTTGAGTGGAAAGAGGTGATAGAGCTTGCCAAACAGAAAGGAGAGATTACTCAAACTGTGGAAACAGAAAAGATTATATCTTCCATTAGAAATATATATCTTGGATTGTCATACAGAAGTGCATTGAGCAGCCAACTTTCTATTTCCGAATTGAAAGAGCAAATATACACAATATACTATTTAATAACCAAATAATATTCCTATGGAAAAAGCAGCATATATCAATAGCGTATCGGCATATCTTCCTAATTCTCCCATCGCCAATGAGGATATGGAAGACTATATCGGAAAAATTGGTGGAAATCCGTCAAGGGTTCGTTCCATTGTCCTTAGACAAAATGGCATCAAAACGAGATATTACGGGTTGGACAAAAATCAAAGCCTAACACACTCGAATGCAGAATTGGCAAAAGAAGCCGTATGTGGGCTGTTTGAAAATGGAAATATTCCTGACGACTTGACCCTTTTGGCTTGTGGGACAAGCACACCCGATCAATTGCTTCCTTCCCATGCGTCTATGGTTCATGGAGAATTAGCCAACTATCCTATGGAAATATTTTCCTCTGCAGGTGTATGCCTTACCTCATTGCAGGCATTGAAAATATGCTATAGCAATATTCTTGCAGGACTGCATCAAAAAGCTGTATGCGTGGCATCAGAATTAACTTCACCTGCATTGGTATCCAAATTTTATGACCCTGAGTATGAAGCTACACATGACAATCCTGACAAAGACCCTTATATGGCTTTTGAGAAGGATTTTATGCGATTTATGCTTTCTGATGGTGCAGGAGCGGTATTGGTGCAAGATCATCCCGAAGGAATATGTCCTCTCAAAATCGAATGGGTTGATATGATTTCCTATGCCAACGAACTACCGACCTGTATGTTTATGGCATCAGAGTTGCAAGAAAACGGACGACTCAAAAGCTGGAAAGAGTTCTCTCCTGATGAGATTAAGGAGCGTGCCGTACTTGTGGGCAAACAGGACATTCGGCAGCTAAAGAAATACATTATCAAGTATTGGGTTGACCATATCGAAACCGTACTTGCCAAACATCATGTAAAAGCAGAAGAGATAGATTATGTCATACCTCATGTATCATCAATGTTTTTCTATGAGAAATTAAATGATGAAATAGCTACTCGTAATATTGCTCTGACAAAAGAGAAATGGTTTACAAATCTGACTTCTGTCGGCAACATCGGTTCAGCAGCCATTTATGTCGGATTGGAAGAACTCATAAGGACAAAGGAAATAAAGCAAGGGGACAAGATACTTCTCCTTGTACCCGAGAGTGGAAGGTTCTCATATGGAACGGTATTGCTTACTGCTGACTAAGTAGAAACTAACTTATTGCTCTCTTGCAAGGACGTAATAAGGTTTTGTATGAGAAGTATTAGTAAGTAAATCAAAAAACGCAATCAGAGATTTAAAACACAAACTTAGTCGTTTGGAAGCTGTAAAATTGATTACAGTGCAGCAATTTCCTTACCGACTTTATCGGAAAGCTGTATGAAATAAAGGACGCGGATTCAAAAGGCGACACGAGTAGAAAAACATAATTAAAAGGAAATTATGAACGATTTAAAAATCTTAAACCGTGGGCGAACAGATTTATTAAACCCCATGAGTGATGAAGAGATGAACTTCCTTACTGGAGGTGTCGATTCTCAGGTAGAAGTTTCTTGCAAAAAAGGCTATACTTCTATGGAATGTAAATGTGGTTATCAAGGCCCTGCTTTTTTAACAGATGGATCTGAGGATTCGGAAGCATCAGTAACTCTATCCCCATAATTTATTAACTATGGAAAGGTGTGGGATTGAGTCAACTACACCTTTCCATTATAATTTAGATATTATCAATGGAATTTTCTAAATATAATATTTACGCAAAGAGAGATGGAAAAGTTTCCATTTTCAACACTTTCACAAGTGCATTAGTACAACTTGATAATGACATCTTTAATGGTTTATTCACAATAGAAAATAATTCAGATATAATTAAGCAATTAATTGATATGGGAATTATTATAAATGAAAGAAAAGAAGAAATACAAAAATATAAATACATTCAGTATTCCAAAATGTTTCGTAATAATCGAATAGTGCTTTATATCTGTCCAACAATGAACTGCAACTTCTCATGTTCTTATTGCTTTGAAGCTGGAAATAAAAGAAAAATTAACATGACAGAAGATGTGGAAGATGCGATTATCCGCTTCTTAGTGAAAAACAAAGAGAAAAAGATTTCTATAATTTGGTTTGGAGGAGAGCCATTATTGAATATAAGGACTATAGAAAATATTACCAAAAAATTAGAAATGGAGCATGTTAACTATTCATCATCAATGATTACTAATGGTAGTTTATTGAATAGCCATGCTATTGATATTCTCAAAAAAATATCTATAGAGTTCATTCAGATTTCAATGGATGGAACAAAAACAATACATGATAGCAGAAGATATTTTCATTCAGGGAAAGGCTCATTTAATATTATAATTTCAGGCATCAAACGATTGTTATCTGAGACTTCCATTCCCATAACCATACAGGTAGCGATTGATAAGACAAACTTCCAAGAGTATGAGAAATTATTAGTTTTCTTTAATCAAGAATTCCCTTCTCAAATGAAGAAAAAAAGAATACAATTAAATTACAATATAGTGAAAGACCGTACTAATTTTGATACACAAGGTTCTTGTATGAATCATCAAGATTATTTTGATTACTTAATGCGGATTGATGAACTAAAAATTAATAACAAAAGAAACTTATTCCTCCCTGATATTGCTTCCCCCTGTATGTATAACTCTGTAGGAACATATGCAATAACGCCAGATGGAGAAATTTTCAAATGTATAGAACATGTCGGGAATAAAAATAAATCCATAGGAAATATTATAAAAGAAAGTATATCACTGGAAAGATTGTCTTCTTGTTTTTTCACGGCCAATCATCTTGAAAATTCTGAATGTATTGACTGTCCCGTCTTACCTGTTTGTGGAGGAGGCTGTCCTCTTGATAGAGAAATTGACCAAGGTGTAAACAAGGTAGCCTGCTCTTTTTATAAAACACATATTGACAAGATTTTATCTCAGATGAAGTTATGAAGAAAGAACTTTTTCTAATAATCCTAAGTTTATTATTGAACTTGTCTCTCAATGCACAGGAGATACGAGGACAAGTGTCTAATGAGCGTGGCGAGATGGTTGCTTATGCCAATGTCGTCCTGCTGACAAAATCAGACAGTACTTTTATTTCAGGAGCAGTAACAGCTGATGATGGGCATTTTCTGCTGTCGAATCCGAAGAAATTGTCTTTGGATGACTGTCTTATCAAGATAAGCAGTATTGGCTACAAAAACATATATTTGACTCCTCGTGTGGATATGGGAACCATTATACTCATTGAAGAGACACAACAACTGAATGAAGTGGTAGTGTCCGGGAAACGTCCTGTCATTCAAATGAATCGAGGGAAAATGCAAGTCAATGTGCAGCACACCTTGTTGGCACGAACAGGAGATGCCATTCAGGTTCTGTCCATGATGCCTTTTGTCAGCCGTACGACGGAAGGTATCTCTGTCTTTGGCAGAGGAACACCCCTGATTTATATAGATAACATCAAGATCAACGATGTAGGTGAGTTGCAAAAACTTTCCAGTGATGAGGTAAAAAATGTTGAAATCAATCTTCATCCAGGTACGGACTATGGAAACAACGTAAAAGCAGTCATCAACATAAGGACTATCCGGAAAGGTGAAGGCTTGAGCGTCAATCTTACAGCATGCGAAACTCTGGTAAAACATTTCAATCATTTAGAGTTTGGAAAGTTGAACTATCGCTTGAGAAATTGGGATTTTTTCGGTGGTATGGACTTCCGATATGATAGCAAAGAAAGTTCGACAGGAAATTTGATTGATTTTGACCATAACAGTAACGCCATCAATGTAGACCAATCGTTCAACAATAATATTAGAAACAAGTCATTCAATGTAAGCTCGGGGTTCAACTTTTCCAACAATGGGAAAAATGACTTTGGCATGAAATACAACTTTTCCCGGACACCATCCAACAGAGATGAAATGAGCGGAACCAGCATATATTCAGTGAATAATGCCACAAAATATTCGGAAGATGTCATGCTGCTGGGAAAAAATGAAAAAACAAATCATGCACTGAATGCCTATTACATCACCTCCTGGGGGAAAGGTAATAGATTGACTATGAATGTTGATTATATGCAAGGGAAAGCACTTTCTCAATACGAAACCTCCTGGACACAGAAAAAAGATGTGGATTCCAAAAATAAATCCGATTATCACCTATATACAGGCAAGGCTGAAATCCTTAATCCATTGTGGGGTGGAGAGCTACATTATGGTTTGGAATTTTCTTTCACGAAAAACAAATATTCATATCATGCAAACAAAACGAGCAATACAGCTTTAAATGAAAGCGAAGATGAAAACTGCCAAAGATTGTGGGGGCTCTTTTCTTCACTGTCGAAGACTTTCGGGCATTTTTCCATAGAAGCGGGAGGGCGCATAGAAATTGTCAATTATCAATACTTTCATAATGAAAAGCTCAATGAGGAGGTTAGTAAAGACTATAAGAAAATTTTACCCTACTTGCAGATAGATTATGACAAGAATGCTGTCTCCATGTCATTGAGTTACACGACCTCCATTCATCGCCCCTCTTATGGGCAATTAAACAGCAGCACTGTATATGTGGACAAATATACCTATCAACGAGGCAACCCACTGCTGCTGTCGGCCAATGACTATATTCTGGATTACGTGTTTTCGTGGAAAGGTCTGATGATTGATATAACACATACTTGGTATAAGAACAGTCTCATGCGAACAACCAAGAAGTTAGAGAGTACTTCTGCGATGTTGTTTACGACAGAAAACATTCCACATTATCGGGAATGGAGCGCGACGGTGAGTTATTCATCAACGATAAAATTCTGGCGTCCTAAAATTGAAATGAGTGTATTCAAGCAAACTTTTACGTATCATGGCAGAAACTACAATAAACCCTATTTCAGTTATGAACTTGATAATCTCTTCCGCCTCTCGAAACACGTCAATCTTTCGTTCGACATATGGGGAACGGCAGCAGGCAATCTCTATTTGTCTGATTTCAAACCCTCTTTCCGTACCGACATCGGTCTGAATGCCTCTTTGCTAAAAAACAAGTTGGCGGTGTGGATTAAGATTTCAGATTTATTCAATACCGACAAGGAGCGATGGAGCAGCCACATCAATGATGTCTATTACTCAAAAAACAGAAAACTTGATACACGGGGTGTAATGCTACAGTTGCGCTATTCATTTAACCCACAGCGCAGCAAATATAAAGGAAGAGCAACAAGTAGCGAAATCATACGATTATAAAAGTAACAAGTTATTATTGTATTCATCATTATGATATATATTAAACAACAAGATGCAATGGATTGCGGTCCCTCTTGTTTGGCGATAATAGCCAAACATTATGGTCGGAAAGTTGAAAGGGAACAATTACGGGAAATCTGTTCCTTAGGCAAAGACGGAGTGTCTTTGTTAGGTATTAGCAAGGCAGCAGAAACCATCGGCTTCAAGACTATTGGAGGACGTTTGAGTTTTGAAATGCTATCCCAAGAGGCTCCGATGCCTTGTATCGTCCATTGGAATCAGAATCATTTTGTTGTTGTCTATAAGATAAAAAAGCATCGCAAGGGTAGATATTCGGTCTATGTAGCAGACCCAGGCAAAGGACTTGTAACCTATACGAAAGAGGAATTCTGCGAGCATTGGGTAAGCACCAAGACTGGTGGTGAAGAAAAAGGCATAGCCCTGCTCCTTGAGCCAACGGAGCAATTCTACGCTCAAAAGAGTGAGGAGACAATCCCCACGCAAAACCGAGTAAAGTTTCTTTGGAACTACCTAAAGAAGTACAAGCGTTTCTTTACGCAGTTGATACTCGGCTTGTTGCTCGGCTCGCTCCTGCAGCTTATCTTTCCTTTCTTGACACAAGCTATAGTAGATACGGGTATCGGAGGAAAGGACATCGGCTTTGTGTGGTTAGTGCTGTTGGCGGAGACGATGCTCCTCTTCAGCCGTACTGCCATCGACTTTATCCGCTCCAAAATACTCCTGCACATCTCCACACGTATCAACATCTCGCTCATATCGGATTTCTTCATCAAATTGATGAAACTGCCGATGAAGTTCTTCGACACCAAATTGATGGGCGACCTTTTGCAACGCATTGAAGATCATCGCCGTGTGGAGCAGTTCCTTACCTCAAGCAGTCTAAGTCTGCTCTTCTCTTTCTTCACATTTCTGGTCTTCGGTGTCGTCCTTGCTATCTATAATCTCGGCATCTTCCTTGTCTTCTTGTTTGGGACATCGCTTTACGCAGGCTGGATTATCCTCTTTCTAAAAAAACGCAGACAGCTGGACTATAAGTATTTCGAGCAGGCTGGTCGTAACCGCAACGTTACCTACCAACTCATAGGCGGTATGCAGGAAATCAAGTTGCAAGGGTGTGAGCAGCGAAAACGCTGGGAGTGGGAGGATGTGCAAGCCGATTTATTCAAAGTTAATCTGCAATCACTCAATCTTCAGCAAGTACAACAAGCCGGAAGCATTACCATCAACGAGGTAAAAAACATACTTATCACGGTACTTGCTGCCACTGCCGTGATACATGGCAGTATGACACTTGGTATGATGCTGGCAGTACAGTACATCATCGGGCAACTCAACAGCCCCGTAGAACAACTCATCCAGTTCATCTACTCATGGCAAGACGTGAGCATCAGCCTTGACCGCATGAACGAAATCCATACCGAAACCAACGAAGAAAATGCGGAAAAGACACAAAATGCCTATACGGACGAAACAGCCGAGGGACATTCCCTCACGATAAAAGACCTATCCTTTAAATACGACATCTACAGTCCGAAAAATATTCTGTCGAATATCAATCTTTCTATTCCCAACGGTAAGGTAACGGCAATCGTGGGAGCGAGCGGAAGTGGAAAGACCACGCTCGTAAAACTCCTTTTGGGTTTCTATGAGCCACGGAATGGAAACATCGAGATAGGCAATGCCAATCTAAATGAATACAATCTCGGTTGGTGGCGCAGTCAATGCGGTGCGGTGATGCAGGAGGGGTATCTGTTCTCCGATACCATAGCGAGAAATATCGCCATATCTGATGATGAGCCCGACATCGAACGTATCCGTCATGCTGCCCGTGTAGCAAACATAGCCGACTATATAGAAGCCCTGCCTTTGGCTTACAACACGATGATAGGACAAGACGGACAGGGCATCAGTCAGGGGCAACGGCAACGCATACTTATTGCGAGAGTAGTCTATAAGAATCCGATGTTCGTATTCTTGGACGAAGCCACCAATGCCCTCGATGCCAACAATGAACGAGCCATTACTGAAAACCTCTCGGAGTTCTACAAGGGAAAAACAGTTGTAGTAGTGGCACACCGCCTTTCCACTGTTCGCGATGCCGACCAAATTGTAGTTTTGGATGAAGGTAAAATTGTAGAGGTAGGTACACACGAGGAACTGACTGCTAAACGTGGTAAATATTTTGCCTTAGTAAAGAATCAATTAGAATTGGGTAACTGATATGGAAGACCAGGAAAAGAAACAGGAACGGAGTTTTGAACTTCGCAGCGAGAAAGTTCGTAGTATCGTGGGACAGATACCCTCCTCGCTTATCCGTTATGGCATTACCGCCATCGGAATGGTGTTGCTTTGTCTTTTTGCAGTAGCCTATTTCCTACCCTATAAACAAGTATATTCAGGTACGGCTACCATACACAAAACGGCAACCACACCAGTGGACAGCACGAATATAACCATCTTGCTTAAGTTTGAGAACAAACGCCCAAACAAAGTGAAGGGACAAATAATTTGTCTGCAATCTCCATATATAACGTTTGCAGGACAGATACGAGACCTGTCTCCTGTCCGAGACACTTTTGAACGTCAGAAAGCTATTTGCCGTTTCAAGGTAACTGAGATAAAATCTGTGGGAAACCAGACGGTAGACTTTCAGATAGTAAGTTCATCGGGCAATCTGCTGCAAAAAATGCTTGGGGGAATATAATCCCATCACACATTCCTTATCTCTCTCGATAGTTAATGGTTAAACTCACCGTCTGTTCTTGTAAGGCGGTGAGTTCTTTTGTCAGATGGATAAGCTCCTGCAACAGGGTTTGTGTTGTTGTTCCCCTCCCGGTGATGTGGAGAAAGCGCACCACCTGATTGTAGTTTATGCCAATTTTATGTACTTGAGCTGTGAGTTCGGAGAGCTTGCGGTAATACTCCACGGCAGACTTATCCACCGTTATCACCTTGAAATGCTCTCCTAATAACCTTGCGCGCACGAAATCGGACTTGGATTTTGAGCCTGACCTGTGATAGAGGTCTATCACTCGTATTTGGTCTTTCGGGTCTGGTAAACGGACGTGCCAATCGTCCCACTTGTCGGGCATATCACCATACTTTTTCGCTACTCTTTTCCTTGATTTATCGCTTGCCATATTCTCTTGTTTTTATTTCTCTAATCACGACTTCGGAGTGATTCTATTCCCCATTTGGGGCAAGGGTCTTTGTGGTACAAACGGCAGTTTGTGTCACAAAGACACACCTTGCTGATGTAGAAAATGGGATTATAAACCCATGCCGTGTTACTGCACTCACCGAATGAGGTAACTCGGCACAGGCTTGTGTTCCGTGAACGCAGTACTTCAGAGTTTCCGCCATCTTTCCACATCATCTTTGTATTGGTCGAGATGTTCTCGAAGCACCTGCTCCACATATCCTGAAACGCTTGCTCCCTGCTCACCGATTTTCCTTACCACGAAGTCCAACTTTCGTTGAGTTTCCTCTGATACATACACGGCTTTGCGGTGGCTGTTGCGAAAGGGCTGGAGATATTTCCCCTGAAACTCGGATAATTGCTTCCTGTCCCTTGTTTTTCCCATTCGTTGATGATTCTCTTCGGTAGAAGTAGCCCTTTCCGTTGGTGCCAACTCTGTTTTTTGATAGGACGGTTGAGAATAGTCCTTGTGACTCTCCTCGTCATTTTGTTCCTCAACTTTAACAGGCTCAAATCTTTTCTTCTCCTCTTCATAATCTACGGGCTGGTCAAAATCGGGCAAATCTTCGGGCTTACGGAGCTTAACGCCATAATTGCTCATATCTCGAAGGGCTTGCTCTAAAACGGCTTTTCTCTTTTCATCTATGGTCGGCATGGCTTCTTGTGTATTGGGTAATAATGTCTTTCGAGCATGGTTTGTATGTCGCTCTGTTTGTATAGTATCTTCCCTCCGATTTTGTAGAAAGGAAGTGTTCCTAAGTTTCTGTACTCTTGGAGTGTGCGTGTGCTGAGCCGTAATTGGCTGCAAACCTCCTCGCCAGTGAGGTAAACCTCTCCGCTTAACATCGGACGGGCGGTAGCGCAATACCGCTCCAGTTTCTTTAAGATGCCCTCCATCAGTTGTGCAAACAACTGCATCTGAGGGTCTTCCTGCGTAATGATTTCATTCTCTGCCATAGTTCATTCATTCATTGTTTGCGTTCAGTAACTCCGTGATGTCGCTCTCCTTGTAATAGCACTTGTGTCCAATCATTGAGAAAGGGATTTTTCCCGTATCTCGGTATGATTGCAGGGTACGCTTGCTGATACCGAGTCTGCGACATACAGCTTCGTTGTCGAGCCATTCGTCCTTTTCGGGCGGATTGCCGATGAGTTGTTCGATACTGTGGATAAAGTCTGCAAATTCGGAGCGGTGTCGCTCCCACGCTTTACGGTCGATGATAATGAGTTTCATTGCCTTGATTTTGTTTTGATTACTTTATTGTTACTCGGCAAACAAACTGTTATGCAGTCCATTGCCGTACTTATCGAGTGCAAAAGTAAACCCTCGGAAGCACCGCTGCAAGAAATGAGGATAAGCAGGGAAATAGAGAGAAAACAAGAGAAAAGACCAAAGGAGATCCATCTGTGTTATTGCGGTAATGAGATGAGGTGCCGGCTCGTTCCTTTTATCACATAGCAATTATTCTTTCGACAGTTCGATAGTTCGACAAATCGATATGTAGAACTATCGATAGATTATTTTGACTATATATAGTTTTGACAACAGATAGTCAGGACAACAGATAGTCAGGACAACAGATAGTCAGGACAACAGATAGTTTTGACAACAGATAGTCAGGACAACAAATTGTACAAACAACAGATTGTCCGTATTATCGTCTGTCCTATCTGTTGTTGGTTGTTACGCCTTGCGTCCAAAGAGCCTGAGTATGCCGTATTCTTGTCGTGCCTATACTCTCTTACGGCAGCCCTGCCCTGCAAGGTTGGGAGATATGAATACGACCGCACGAATACAGAAAATGGCAATACCAACTTGAAAAGAAAAATCCTGCGGTGGAGATTCTTCTCTCCATCCGCAGGACTTGACCTTGTCAGGGCAGACAGGCTGCCGTTGTACCTTTGCACGATAAGAAACGGCATCAGGGACTTTGCGTGTGCCTTTGCTTACAACGCCTTTGGGCTTACACCCTCCGTCTGACCGATTATTGGCAAATGATTGCTCTTGGTAAGCAGCACTATTGTGCCTGTGAGTTCGGTGTAAAGACGGTCGTATTGCTCGTCAGAAGCAAATGTGTCCGTTAAACCGAACTTGTCGAATGTGGCTTGAACAGCCTTGTTCGACAACAGTATAGGTACGAGTTTCTCTGGGAGTGGTGCAGGCAGTTCCCTCTCAAACTCGTTCTCCAATACAGATACAAGCGTGTCGTACTTGGAAAAGTGCAAGCCTTGATACAAAACCTCGCTTGCCATACTTTCCGCTTCGGGGTGCGTAAATCCCTGCACTACAGCATCGCAGTAGGCAGTGAGAGCCATGTCTGCTCGTGTGGTGATAAACTCCGTGTCGTGCAATTTTTCGGGGTGATGCTCACTCATATAACTTCTTAATTTCAACCGAAAGTAGGAAAGTTCCTGTTTGTTGTTCTCTTTCATAATCGTTTGGTTTTCAATCGTGAATAATAAATGTTTGGTAATTACTTCCTTTTTATGCTTGTTGCAATGGAACGTTCTGCCGTGCTATCGACTCACAATAACCCTCAAATACAATATGCTCCCTGTCTGTGAGTGCAGTCATATCCTCCTGTATCTTGTGGTCGGTTATCTTTCCGTAGATTTGTGTCGTACCTATATTGCTGTGTCCGAGTATCTTGCTGAGCGTTTCCATCGAAATACCATTGGAAAGGCAAATCGTGGTTGAGAATGTGTGGCGAGCCATGTGAAAGGTCAAGCCTTTCTCTATTCGGCATATCTGACCGATGTTCACACAAGCTAAAGATGCTTTCCTAATTGTGAGATTGGGGAATATCAATTCGTCTGCTTTCTTGTTCTTGATATAGAGCGAAAGGATTTGCCCTGCAATGGGCAAGAGTGGGATTATGGCTTCCACATCCGTTTTCTGCCGCTTGATGCGGATTTCCTCTGTACCATCTGCATTACGGATGATATGCTTCGGTTTGAGCCGTTGCATATCCACACGAGCCAGACCAGTAAAGGCACAGAAAAGAAATAGCTGCCTTGCTCGCTCGAACTGCTTGTCAATAATGGGCGTTTGTAATACTCGTTGCAGTTCCTCGGTTGTGAGATACCTGCGTGTTCGGTGTGGTAGTTCCGCCTTGTAGTCCACAAAGGGATCAATGCGGATGTACTTCTTCTGCTGCCCAATGCCGATGAGTTTCCGTAGGAAAATGACTACAATCTGAATGGTGGCAAGGGAGAGGTTGCGCTCTGATTTAAGGTAGAAGTCCAATCCCTCGATAAAGGCATAGTCCAATTGTGCGTATCGAATATCTTCCTGGCCTAAGCGTTCACGCAGATAGGACTTAATGAGCTGCGCTGCATAGATGTAATTAGCAAAAGTCGGCTTGGCAATCGTCAGTCCTACGCATGGGCGCTTTTCCTCTATGAAAAGTCGTGCTTCCTCCAAAAGAAAACCTTTGGGCTTGTCTTCTTCCATGAGTTCACGTTTGAGGAGCTCGGCGGTGATATAGCCACGTTGCCAAACTAATTCTTGATACTTTGCTTTGGCTTGTTCCTCTTTGCTTTGTAAGTAGTGGTTGATTACCTTTGTTTCTTCGCCTGTTCCCTTGCATCGTCCCTTATGGCTGTCCCAAAGTTCGGGAGCGATTTCCTTACCCGTGCTGTATTGCACCTGCTCACCATCTATGGTGAAGCGCCCCATAATCGGGCATTTGCCGTTCTTCTTTTCTTTGGAACGGTTGATATAAAAGAGTGTCTTGAATGTGCTTCGTGCCATGATTTCAAAGTTTTAAGGTGAATGTATCTTGTATGCGTTGTTGTACTTTCTGCATATCCCGATGGATTCTCTCGGAGGAAACAACTGCATAGATTTGTGTTGTTCTCAAATTTGTGTGTCCGAGCATACGGCTCACCGTTTCTATAGGTACACCCGCCGAGAGTGTGATGAGCGATGCAAAGGTGTGGCGAGCCATGTGAAAGGTCAGCGGAGTTTTCATCCCGATGTTTCTCTGTATGTGGTGCATGCCATTGAGGATAATGTCGGTAGTCGGCACGTCAAAAACAAAACCTGCCCTTATGCCTCTATAGCGATTCATAATTTCCAGAGCAGGAGGAAGTACCTGTACACGATACGGGGTCTTGGTCTTCATGCGTCTGCCCTTGATGCAGAGTTCACCCTCTTCAAGGACGATGTTTTCCTCTCTGAGATTGCGGACATCTGAGATTGCCAGACCTGTGAAGCAGGAAAAGACAAAGAGATCACGGACAATGCGGTAGTTCTCCCACTCAATCTCCAAGTCGATGATGCGCTCAAGTTCTTCCTGCGTAATGCTTCTCGGTTCGCCCTTTGGTCGCTCGTAACTGTAGCCCAAGAACGGATAGAAGTCCAGCACACCTTTCTTCACCGCCATGCGGACGATGGTCTGCAAAGTAGACACGGTACTCGATATGCTGCTGCGTTTCAGTTTGCGGTCAATAGTGAGATAATACTCGAAGCCCTCGATAAAGGCTTTGTCCAACTGTGAAAGGGGAACGTCGCTTACCTTGTGCTTCTTCTGCACATACTCACGAAGCAGGGAGAGTTGGTAGGTACGGAGTTTGAACGTCTTTAAGGCTCGGTCGATACCGACACGTTCCTTTGTCTGTGTGAGATACTCCCCAAAACTCTCCAAGAGCAAGGCCTGACGGTGGATTTGCCCCTGATAGGCATCCCTCACGTCTGTGGCGGTAAAAGATTCTTCTCTTTCACAGAGTTCATGAAAGCGTGCGTGGATGAGTGCGGTGCATTCACCGAGTTTCTGATTGACGGACACAGCCATGCTACTCTTGCCGATAAGCCTTTGCTTACGACTGTCCCAAAGAGCGAGCGGAGTTTTGCATTTGGTGGAGAAGCCCGAATGGGTTCTGCCAACGGAGATGCGCCCGATGACAGGCACAAGTCCTTTCTTGTCGGTTCGTTTCGCCTGAACGAAGAACGATACTTTGAGTTTGTTTTCCTTCATTTTTTTCTGTCGTTTTTTCAAAATTTCCTTTGCTTGCAAAGGTACATACGAACAAGTATTCCTGAGCGATGCAGAAAAATGAAAGATGAAGAATAAAAACCTATGACACAGTTGTTTACATTCAATTCGTAACCCCTTTTTGCTTTTTCCCTGATGGGTTACGATTTGGTAACGGAACTCCTGCCGTTTGATGCTCGTTCTTGCTTACCCTCAAAATAGTAAGAAAATGCTAAATGATATTATTTCAAATAGTTACATTCCCTGCGTTTCCCTTTGTTTCCCTTAATTTTTAATGACTGATTATGCCCGCAAGATGAGCCTTGATTTACGCATGATAGATGAAAATGCTTACTCAGATCATATCGACAACAAGGCAAGTCACTGTGCTAAGATGCTCAATGACTATTACCAAAAGTTCGACGCACAGAAAGGAACGCAGTTCGTTTTCTCTGATTTAGGTACTTATAAGCCCGGTGGAGACTTCAATGTCTATTCGGAAATCAAGCGTAAGCTGGTAGAAGACTATCATATCCCGTCCTACGAGATACACTTCATTCAGGAGTGCAAGAACGAGAAGGCAAAGAAAGCGATGGTAGATGCCATGAACCGTGGTGACATTCGCATTATCTTCGGTTCTACCTCTATGTTGGGTACTGGTGTGAATGCCCAGCAACGTGCCGTGACGGTCCATCATTTGGACACGCCTTGGCGACCTTCGGACTTAGAGCAACGCAACGGACGAGCCGTGCGCAAGGGAAACCTTATCGCCAAAGAGTTTGCGGACAACAAGGTCGATGTGATTATCTACGCTGTAGAGCGTTCTTTGGACAGTTATAAGTTCAATTTGCTGCATAACAAGCAGCTCTTCATCAATCAGCTAAAGACAAACACGCTTGGCAGTCGTACCATTGATGAGGGTTCAATGGATGAGGACAGCGGCATGAACTTCTCCGAGTATGTAGCAGTGCTTTCAGGTAATACCGACCTTTTAGAGAAAGCAAGATTGGATAAGAAGATTACCACCTTGGAATCAGAGCGCAAGAACTTCCTCCGTGAGCGTGATGCCGCAAACGGCAAGTTGGCAGAGATTGAGAGTTCCGTGTCCTTCCATACAGACAAAATTAAAGAGGCACAGTCTGACTTAGCTCTCTTTGAGAAGCGTGTGGAGCGTGATGCCGATGGACAGCCCATCAATAAACTAATAATCAAAGGTGTGGAAGACAGTACAGACATCAAGGCCATTGCCGCACGTCTGCAGGAGATAGACGAAAAAGCACGCACCAAAGGAGAGTACAACAAAATCGGTGAAGTTTATGGTTTTTCCATAATGGTCAAGACAGAGAGCACTTCCAAGGACTTGTTCGACTGCTCGGTGAACCGCTTCTTTGTGAAAGGGCAGGAGTCTATCTACTACACTTACAATAACGGTAAGTTGGCAACAGACCCGAAACTTGCCTGCCAGAACTTCGTTAATGCTTTGGAACGTATTCCAAAGGTAATAGAGTCGCATGAGAAGGAAATGGCAAAGGTTGTGGCTAACAAAGACGTTTACACCAACATTGCCAACAGTTCTTGGAAGAAAGAGGACGAGCTTCGCTCACTTAAAAGTGAAGCTGCTGAGTTGGATAGAAAGATTGCGCTTACGCTTGCACCGCCAGAAGAACAAGAAGAAGCGGAAAAGGAAAATGAACAAAGCGTTTTATCACAAGAAATTAAGCAAGATTCAATAGAAGAGTCTCCCACACAAAAGGTAAAGACTCAATCTCTCACACATGCTCCAAAGGAAAGGATTGAAAGTCATGATGATGTGATGAGTCGGGTGATTATCTCTAAACCGAAATGGCGATAAAAAAGCGTCGAGCAAGAAGACCTGCTCGACGCTTTTTCTAACTACCAAATAATTAGACATACGCAGTTTTTTTAATCCTATCCTGCAGTTCTGCTATACGCTTTAACAACTTGTCAAAAGGAAGTGTGGAGCCATAAAAGAAGTGCTTGCACATATTGTCATAGTCTTTCTCCCACTCTACAATAGCTTCAGTTGGAGGGACAAACGAAATGGTACTGGGAGAATGTTTGTCGTAGTCCACATACTTTAACGCATAAAATGTACGGCGATGTTTAACGATGGCATCATATAGCTGACGATCGGCAATAGCATCTTGTCCATATATGGTATCCATAATTCGCTCAAGGTCGTATAAATGTCGACTCATACGTACATGTCTTGGATGCTCTTTTTGGAATTCTTCTGCTAGTAGAAAGATTTTTTCAAGAAATGTGCGAGTAGGCAGTACGGTTCTTATGACAGATGACATCTTATCTTCATCGGGGAAGCTTTCGCTTATCAATGATTGTATGTTACATTTCTCTGTAGGCTCATCCATGGAGAGACAACTTATTTCAATCTTCACACGGGCAGGGATGTAATCTATCATATCCTTGATAATGCTGTCATAATGCAAAAATATCACCGTAGGATCTTTATCACTATCGATAGGAATCAACTTTCCTTCTTGACTTTGCCGGTAAGTTACATTCTCAATTCGATAACCGGTAACTCCCATATTCTGAAGCTGCTTGTCTAATTGCTTCGACAAATCTTCATGTATAAAAGACCTTGATAATTTACGGAGTTTCTCACGCTGGCTCTTGTTTGTCTTGTCAATTCCAAAGAATGAACGGTGAATAGCCAAGTCTATGTCTTCTGAGAACCGTTCAATGAGGTTGAACCCTTTTGACAGTGAAGTGCCTCCCTTAAAAATAAGTGCGGGAGCACAAGAGCATTGGAACAGTGCATGCAGGGCTACTGTTACCCACCAATCTTTTTCTATTGCTGATTGATTGACCCCAGAGTGAGTTTCCTCTGTCTGTTGGAGCATTGCCAGCCGATCCTCCAAAGTATTGTTTATCCAAAGTTTCATATTTTATTTAATCATAGGCTTGATAATCCTTTTCATCCATCCCGGCATTATCTGCACATCACAGATTAGAGCCTGTCTATCGGATTCTTTGATTACCAATCTTTGTATTTGCTCCAGTTCTTTTGGACTGACATTAGGCTCTCCCAGACATCTAAGGGCTTGAACAATTAAGGCTATAAGCTGTGTCTTATACGCAAAATTGCGAGGAACTCCACGCTTTAATGTAACTTGTCGCTTCCCGATAGCCAGTTTCCGTGCACTTCCTGTAGTCAGGAACGAATAAGACATTGGCACCTGAGTAGAAAGTCCCAAAGCATTCAATGCTGTCTCGCCAGATGGGAGTATCTGGGCTTTATCTCGTATGGAAATAGCCTTGACAATATGTTCTATTGATGGCATAATGGGGCCGAACCTACTCATTCTAGGCTTCACATAAATGCCCGAGGAAATTCGTACGAGTTCTCCTTTTTCAGTTAAGTCCGTCAAAATACGACCAACTGACTCGGGATGATACTGCGGAAAATCATTTCTGAAGAAGATGGTGTCGTTCTCAGAAGATAGAATTTGTTGTCTAAGGGTCTGCTCATTCATACGCATGTTGGAAATTCTTCAAAAAATTCCAACGGCAAAGATAATGCATTTTCTGCATAAACCAAAAAATCCGGGAAGAAAATCTATATTTAATCTTCCAGTTGATGGGAATATACTACCATTCTTCACGCTTTTGTACCATTTCATCTATCTCTTTCCGAAGAAACAGCAACCGACCATTAGCCTTGAGATAGGGGATTTTCCCTGCCCAAACCCAGTTGTAGATGGTCTTTTGCTCCACTTTCAGAATCTTGGATACATCAATGATGTCCAAGTATTCTGGTTTCAAGGGCGGATGGACAGTCGTGTCAACGGATTGCTCTTGCAGGACAAGCAGACGGTCGAGTTTGTCCTCGACACTCATCAGCTTTTCAAACAATCGTTTCTGCCATGTATTTTCTGTATGATGTTCTAAGTACGACATAGTTCTCCTTTTTGATAGTTGCCATTGGTATCTTGTGCTAAGATACGTTGTTCTTTCATGTAGGCGATGTATTTCTTTGCGGTTCTGTCCTTGATTTCCATTTCGCACATCAAGACCTCGCAAAGTTCTTGGTAAGTGAGCTTGAGGTTTTTTCTGAAAGCCTCTCTGACAACACCGATAAGTTCATCGGTCTTGCGTCTTTCCTTGTCTTCCTTGGATTTTTCCCCACGGTAGACGTGCATGTCCTCAGCCTTATCCCAGCCGAAAAGCATCATCGGTACGTCCAACGGGCTTCCGTCACGGACTTTCAATACCTTCACCACAGAGTATTCGGGATTGTCATCTTTCTCAATGGAGAGAATACCTGCCGCCTTGCGTTGAAGTTCCGAGCCGATATGCCCGCGCAGCTTAATGCCGTTAGGCACAAAGTGAAGCACGCAGATGATACAGGTATTATAAATCCCTGCCAAGCGGTAAAGCTCATCCACAATGGCAATACTTTCTGTTTCATCATTGGCAGAACGTATCAAGTCGGCAATGCCATCGATTACCACAAGGTGAATGCCACCATGTTTATGATGAAACAAATCCATACTCTCACGGATAAGTTTCAAGCGGTCTTTGCGGGACAGCGAAGCAAGATACAGGGAATGGAAAAACTCCGGTACTGCCGTCAATGAAGCCCTGCGCAAAGTCTTGCCCAAGTTTTTGTGCAGTTGAGCCTCGGACTGTTCCGTATCATAATGCAGGACTGCCAAGCCTTTGGGATTGGCAGTAATCTCCAATCCCAAGGTTTTCTCTATAGGCAGCCGTTCATTCCCCAAAGCTCCGGCAAGGATGGCTCCTACATAGTTGCTCTTGCCTGTACCCTCACCTCCAGTAATGCAGAACAGATTGTCCTGCGTTCCCAAAGGGACACCATTCACTGCCACCACAGTCTTGGAAATATCCGGTGGATTGTCGTAGTCAATCTCACAGGAGCGAAGCATCATCATGGTTTGGCTATATAGGTCTGTAAACATCTTGGCAAGCAGTTCTTTCAGTTCCTTCGCCCCGTTGCCTAAGGCAAAGAAATCAGAAATGTCCTTTTCCGTCTTGGTTCCACTAAGTGGGAGTGTAAGATTCAAAACCTTGTATTCTGCCAAATGTTCAGCTTGTCTATACATTTCCCGCACACCCGTCTCATCTGCATCATACAAGAGTATGATATGCCGAAAGCGAAGTTGAAGGCTCTCTATGATGCTTTCCGGTATTTGTGCCGTTTCACTGTTGAAGCAGATTGCATTGAACCCGTGCGCATACAACGAGAGTACATCTTTTTCCCCACCTGTAATAAAGAGCATATCTCCTTTGGTGGGAATCTGCTCCATGCCGAAACAATAGGTCATAGGCATCCGCCCGCCATAGAGAAAGCGGATTTTCGGACTGTGAGGGCGATATATCTTGACATAGCCATTTCCAATATAGGCGAATATCGGTTCTGTCGGCGAACTATGAAGCTCAAACTTCTTACCTTCGGCTGATACGCTCTCATACCGCTTAAGACTCCGTACACGAAAGCGACGGAGTGTATCTTCATGGATTCCGTAATGCGCCCAATAGTTCAGCAACCCATCGTCAAATGGCTGTATCTCGAAACTGTATGGGCGTTCTTCCGTACACTTGGTTGTATCAGCCTTGGGAATGGGAACGATTGGATTTTTATATGCTGACGTGATATGGCTGCTATGCTTTTCACCATCACATAAAGAATACAATCCAAGTTCTTGTACAATCGTTTCCAATACTTCGGGAAAACTTGTTTTCAGGTTCAAATTACGGAGGGTTGCCACAAACCAGAAGCAATCCCCTGAATAGGTGGTATCGCCATGATCATAGAATTTGTAAGAAGAAGTTTTCCTGTCGTAGTAGATATGGCAGGAAGCCCGCCTATCGTCATAGAAAGGGCTTCGGAAGTTGCGATGAAGGTTTACCTCAAAGCCGAGAAAATGGGAAAACACATTCAGACCTCCTTGTGTTAGCAAAAGAATCTGTTCCTTTTCTATCATAATTGTCGGTTTTTAGGGTTAAGACATGAACTCATGATGAGATTGTCCTTGAAACGGTTGAGCCGACCAAGAACCTCGTCGTTTCTCATACCTGATACGCGGAGCCGGTTACATTTCGTGGCTATCACGATAGACTTGAAGAAGTAGCGTACATCGCCACCTTCCGTGTAGCGATACCGTACCAACTGTTTCTTGCGCCAGCTATAAAGGGTGGACTCTGAAACATTCAGAGCCCCGATAAGGTCTTTGGTTGTCATCTCCAGCTCGTCATCAATGTCTTGAATAAGACGGGAGGTGCGCTCAACATACTGCTCAATACGATTGAGCTTGTCTATCAGTTCCTGATAGGCTTGGCTTTCTACTGCGATTATTTCCATCTTTTCAACTTGGTGCTTTTAATTGTTATATCCATCCCAGAATTTGCAAGGTATTGCATAAGAGAGTTGTAGGCTTCTTTTGTATACACCTCAACGTGTACTTCTGCAATAGATCTGGGAAGATCTTGTCCATTACTTGCGAGATATGCAAACATCTCATAAACATTTATCTCCAAAACAGTCGCATAGTTTACTATTTGGAGAAAATCCATTGTAATCTGACCAGACTCCCATCGGGATATTGTACTTTCATCAACTCCCAATTTCTCAGCTATATACGCCTGTTTTAGATGTTTGTTCAATCTCTCATTTCGAAGAAATTCCAGTAACTCTTTCATAAACATAAAGTTATAGAAACATCTTGGCATGAGCAACCCGTCACACGCAAGTTTATGTACCCTCTGCAAGTCGTCATGCACCAGATGCAATTTTTTGTTTGGTGGCGGATGCAAAGGGTATCTATATCACTCATAAGATAAATATAGTAAACTTATATAGAAATAAATAATAACATAATTTACCTTTTATAGTGATAAAGCTATAAAAGATCACCAATATCAGGCTGTCACACACAAGTTCTCCAGTGCAAGGTGCAAGACCCCTTATATATAAGGGCTTGCACCTTGCACTGGAATGTGTAGCAGTAAAATCTCTAAATATTTATGGTACAAAGATTTGGAGGTTAGTACAATTTTATATACCTTTGTACCGAAGCAAAGAGAGCAGTTGTGCTTTCAAAAGGTAGTCAGAATGGTAGTCATCAAGCGGTCAAAATACTGCTACAAAAATGCTACACTACTGATTTGTCAAAATTGATAGAACATTTAATTACAACGAGTTAGAAGAGTTTGGTTCATAAACCCCTCTTTCCGCTTAATTGTGTAAATGATAATCCCTATATCGTCAAGATATAGGGATTTCTTATTGCTCTTTATACATATGTTTACACACTAGTTCTTGCTTATTTTGCTTTTTAAGGAGTATTTGGAGAGTTGTTTCTCTTACTTTTAAAGAATCTTGTTATCGTCTCTTTCGTATCTATAAACAAAAAAGGTATGTCTAATGACATACCTTCTTGTGATCCGCATGGGGCTCGAACCCATGACCCCAACATTAAAAGTGTTGTGCCATAACTTGCCTAACCTATTATATATTAGTTACTTTCGTTGTTTTAATTTATTTATTGGATACGCATAAGCACATTTTTCTTTGTTTATATGTATGTTTGAAATCTTAAAATATCATAACACAGATTGATTATTTAGTTTAATCTTAGGTTATTCTAAATAAAATCACTATCTTTGCATTACTATATTAAATACAACAATACAAAGATAGTAATAAAAGAGCAATGAATGAAGAGATTTTGAAAATAGTTTTAAACGATAAATCTTTTAGCAAGGATGAGTCTGTTTCTATTGTTGGAGGTTTACGTAGATTTACAGAGCTTTGTGCAAAAGGTTTAATAAGGTATAATAAGGCATCTTCTTCTCAGAACGGAAGATGGAAGTGTAATGCTTATGATGTTTTGAAAAACGCAAGTCTTTAACTAAACCAAAATCAATATGGAAAAGAAAATTATTGCCTATAAAGGCTTTGACAAGGAATTGAAGTGCAGAGGATTTCAGTACGAAGTCGGCAAAGAGTATGAAATGAGCGGAAGAATTGCGTGCTGTGAGAGAGGATTTCACGCTTGCGAGTCTCCGTTAGAGGTGTTTGACCATTACGATATGCTTAACTCTCGTTTTGCAGAGGTAGAGCAATCTGGAGAAATTAACAAAGAAGAAAACTCAACGAAAGTTTGTTCTTCAAGGATTAAGGTAAAGGCTGAGCTGAAATTAGCAGACATTATTAACCTTGGAGTTGAATGGATAAAAGATATCACTTCGCCAGCTAAGCTAAAAAAAGAGACGGACTTAAATGATAACGGTAACAACTATGCTCAGATTGGTTCAAGTGGTTACTCTGCTCAGATTGGTTCAAGTGGTTACTCTGCTCAGATTGGTTCAAGTGGTTACTCTGCTCAGATTGGTTCAAGTGGTGACTATGCTCAGATTGGTTCAAGTGGTGACTATGCTCAGATTGGTTCAAGTGGTTACTCTGCTAAGATTGGTTCAAGTGGTGACTATGCTCAGATTGGTTCAAGTGGTTACTCTGCTAAGATTGGTTCAAGTGGTTACTCTGCTAAGATTGGTTCAAGTGGTGACTATGCTCAGATTGGTTCAAGTGGTTACTCTGCTAAGATTGGTTCAAGTGGTTACTCTGCTCAGATTGAGAGTACAGGAAATCACTCTGTTGTTATGGCAGCTGGTAACAATTCTATTGCTAAGGCTAAGATTGGCAGCTGGATCACCCTTGCAGAATGGAATTACGTTGATGACGTTTGGACTCCTATCTGTGTAAAAACAGAAAAAGTAGATGGCGAACGTATCAAGGCTGATACCTTCTACAAACTTGTTAATGGTGAATTTAAGGAAGTTGAGGAATAGAATGACACAGAAAGATTTAGCAGAAGAGTATCTCATTAAGGCAAAAGAGAACGCTATACGATTCAAGGATGGCAAATTCCCTGATATGCCTTTGTATCAAGAAAACGACATCAAGGCAGCTTTCAACGCAGGGCGTGAGAGCGTGGTGGAGAATATGCCAAGACTTCTATTTAAGGAAACACGAGAGGGGCTGATAGCTGACAATGGAATATTTGAGTTTATCTATCATATCTATAAATCTGCATCAGTAGATGAACCACGATACGCATTTGCGACCTCCTACGAAACGCCAATCCAATGGTACGGCACATTAGAGGAAGCGATGGACGCAGCAAACGATGACTATAAGAAACGAATTAAACAAGCATTGGGGTTATGAAATGTATAGAAACATACAATAAAAGGACTTGGTAAAACAAGGAAAGTCCACCGTCAACGGGTAATGTTATTTGTTTTGATGGTTGTACTACATGGCATGGAGAAAAGATGCATAATACATTCTTACAAATCTCAGATTGCAACTGGTCTATCCGCCTGCACAAGACAGAAGATGATAGCATTACCGATTTTGTTGATAAGCTGAAATTGTTAAACAAAGAGATTAGTAGTTTTATAACTCATTTGGAAAAGAACAGAAATACACAGAAAGATTATTATTCTAATTAAATAAAAGTATTATGAAAGTAGAATTACAATGCGGTGATACAATCACCATTCCTGATGGTTGCAAGGCAACTATTAAGGACGGAAGTGTAGTCTTTGAGAAAGAAGTGCAAGAGTTCAAGAATGGGGACGTGCTTTGCTCTGTATATAATAGTACAATAGTCATATTTAAAGAAATGCACGAAGACAATAGTAACCGTTTTTACACTCATTACAATACTAATCATAGTAGTAATGAAAAATGGAATAAGGACGCATTTCGCCACGCCACAGAAGAAGAAAAGAAAGAACTCTTTGACCTGATGAAAGAAAATGGTCTACAATGGAATGCAGAAGAGAAGCGAGTAGAGAATATTAGGTGGAGAGCAAAAAAAGGCGAAGAATACTTTATGATAGAAGCGAATGTCAAAGTCAAAGCGTATAGAGATGATAACGGTTGGGACGATGATTTACTCTACAATGCGCTTAACTACTTTCACACCCAAGAGCAAGCCACGGAAGCTGCAAAGCGTGTGAAAGAAACGTTGCGAAAGTACCACGAGGAGATAGGAGAGTAGAGAGGGGAATATATCCTACGATATACAATTGTGACACGCACCACTCGTAAACGTGAGTGGTGTATATCACTCCAATTAATCATCAGATAAAAGAAAATGGGCATTTATTATACAAAAAGACGAGCAGAACTTGTAAATCAAGCATCAAATATCAATGGTAAATTTTTCCCACGTTGCCTACACGCACGGCTAAGAGAAATTGCACGGCTTGACGCTTACCATGATAACAGACCTTACAAGGAGGTGGAGAAGGAGATTTTCGAGCAATGGGGCGTGAAGAAGAAATAACCCCTTTGTGCGTGTGTATTAATCTTATTTTAAATTATAATGATAAAGGATAATATGAGAGTAGTTTTAGATATTCATTTTGATGGGAAGAATATTGATGATATATTTAACCTCCCGTGCATAAGTGGTATTGCGAAGGATAAGGACAATAAGCCTGTTGCCTCCCTGTATCGAGAATCCACAGAGGGACGCACAACGCTATCTCTTGGCGACCATATTTGTCAATATGCTTCAGGTAAATGGCAAGTGTATGGGAGTACGGCTGCTGAAAGTGTTAATCATATAGGGAAGTATCGCTATGAATAGTTTTAAACAAGGGTTGTTAAATCCAAAGGAATTTGTCAAGTCGTTTTGTCTTGATGAGAATAGTCAGCAAGAAATGTATAATACTATCTCATCATGGTTTCATGTCATCGTGGGCGGAACGAATGATGTTGCACACAGCACCATGCTTGACGCTATTAATGAGATTAAGAAAACAAATCTTTATCGGCAGAGAGTGAAGAAGGCGTGCAAGGACGCATTGAGCCGTTATGAAGTGTTTGACAAGGCAAATATGGCTGACATGCGTTCGGAAGAGCATGATAGACGGCAGCTTTATATGGACTTCCTCGATAGTGTGAACGAACGATTAAAGCCGCATATCATTATCCTGCGACAATCTATCAAACGGGTGCTTGATAGGAATAAGATAGCGGATAGCGAACTGAAATCGCATATTCTGACAGCTTACGAAATGATTAACTACTCCGTTGAGTTATTCGATAAATTCTTCAAAGCGTGGCCGCCATGTCCTCCTATCAATCTTGTGAAGACATTTGAGAAAGCACGTTTGCATCCTGTTCGGCAAGCGTGGCAAATAGTTGAAGATACTATCTGTGACGATTGCAGAGGAATCGACCTTAACAAGGATAAAGATTGTCGCTTAGCATTTGATATTATCGAAACAAAACTTATATCCGAGCAGAATCTTCAAGCAAGCAGCGAAGAGGCTCTTAGCCTTAACCCGAAGGAAAAACTTGTTGCCGACAAAGCTATTCTGCAATATGATCGACAGGAACATAACAAGATGGTTCTTTCGGAGGCGCAGGTGGCTTATCTCAAAGAGAATTATCTTACAAAAACAAATCGTGAACTCGCTGATACAATCGGTTGTGGACTGACAAAACTTCGGGAGTTCGCAAAGGAATTAGGTTTAACAAAAAAGCAAATAGCATGAGAATGATTACATTATTAATTGCCCTATCTGCCTTCGTGTTCGTTACATCATGCAAGCGACAAGTAATTAAGGGAGTTGTTATCGCAAAGGGCGAAACAGAATACGCAATAGAACACATCGACAAAGGTGTACTTCCTTTCGAGTTCCGCTCCGTTCCGAGAAGTTTCATCCTATATGTCAAAGACAGCGTGAAGACGCACCGAGTGAAAGTAAACAAAGAAACATTTAACCATGCCATCATTGGCGAACAAATAAGACTTAAACAGCAATGAGCAAGCAAGACTTTTACGACCTTATGCACTTTGCAAGGTCAAACAATCTGATGAATATTCCTCTAAACATCGTTATTCAAAAGTACAGAATTTCAAAAGGGAGTGCCAAGTAGGTGCTCCCTTTTTTGTTATTTAATTATTGACCCAATGCCAAATATAAGGTATTCAAGAGAAATGTTGAAGTCCTTTGCTAAAAAAGCAATATAATCAACCTTTAATACTCTACGTTCAGGCTCTTTCCTGAGTGTGTATAGGTTCCAATAATTTAAGTTGTGCATATTAGCAAAAGTGTTTAAGCCTCGTATTTCTCTCTTTGCTATTAGATAATCAATAGCAATAAAGAAACGTTTGGTTATAGCTGTTGCTTCAGGAGAGTTTAAACGCATATTATTTTTCGTTTAGAAGTTTCATTAGCATAATCACAAGTTTGTTTTTTATCTCTTGCGTATTGTCTATCTGATCCTGCATTCTATCAATTTGATGTTGTAGTTTGCTTATTACAAGTCTTTGACTTTTTATGATATCAATCGCTTTAATATGGCTTGACTTATAGAAGTCTTCCATATTCTCTGAAACAGCAAAGTTATTTACAGTTGTGCTATGACCAGTCACCTGTGTGCTACTACCATTATTGGAATTAGCGGACTGCTATCCATTTGAATTTATTTTTGCCATTACATTATACTGTTGCTATATTCTTTTGTTACGCATCCGAGAACCATATCGATATGCCTTATAGACGATTTAGGAATCTTTATAGGAGAATGCACAAGCGTTCCGTCTGGATAAGTTTCTGTGTTTGAACTATATGCGAAAACAAACTCATCTCCTCCGTCTTGTAGTCGTTTAGTTATTCGAAACTCAGATGTTTCAATACAATAGTTGCGCCCCCATATAAGTAAATTGTGGTCTTTTACACGTTTCAATGCAAGTATAGATCCGCTTGGGTATTCTACCATACTGTCTCCATAGTGTCTTATTGCAGATGTAGCATCGCCAAACCAATCACCAGCGTCTATGTATTCTACGTGATAACTATCGACTTCGTTTGCCATCATAGAATTGGTGCCTCCAATAGTAGATATATCCTCGTAGAAAGGTATTTTTGTACGCTCTACAGTATTGTTGTTGGTAACGGATGCGTTACCATTTATGGAGTTTGCAGAATTGTTACCATAAGAGTTGAGTGTATTACTATTTGGTTTAAGCATCTCACCTTTACCTTTCATTAACCAATCCATATTGAGCTCAGGATATCGAGTTGCTATAAGATTCTTAGAGCTATTTCTCATTCTTTCGTTAGTATTTTTAACGAAGGCGTTTCCGACACCAATGCTTTGCTCAAACTGAGACACACTCATTCCGAGATATGATATAAAATCGTTTAACCTTTTCTGTACCTTATTCATATATTAAAATATCTTAACAGTAAGAAATTATTTAGATTACTCTAAGTTTAATCTAAATATATTTATTACCTTTGCACTATAATATTAATTACAACAGTGCAAATATAAATAAAGTATTTGAAATAAACAAAAGTATGAAGAAAAACAAGGAAAAAATAACCCTACAGGGATATTATGAGAAACTTCCAGAAGCGGAGTATCCTAAAACGAATTTTATTAACACAGTTGTATCAAAGACTGGTGTATCTACGGCTACTGTTAGAAATTGGATATTCTATGGGATGAAGCCAGCTAACGACAAACATATCAATGTACTTGTGGAGCTTACAGGCATACCAGCAGAAGAGTTATGGGAGAAGTAGAATTTTACATATTTGACGGAGAACTTTGGTGTAAATCCGAAGATGGTAAAAATCAAGTTGTAAACGAGTCTAACACAGAACTAATAGGTTCTGTATTAGGACAAGTTAGAGAATGTTATCCTGCTGCTTACAAAGCTCTTTCAAAGGAATATTCAAGAAGTAGTGCAAATGTCCCTTATTATCAGTATTTGATGGTTAGAAGATTTTGTAAATGTAATTTTGGCAAATTGGATTGTACATCTTCTGATATTGATATAAGTGGTAGATATCACTTTGAAAAAGTAGATTGCCCTTTAAGAGGTGAGTGTAAGCACGAGGGAGTTATATGTTCACCTAAGTTCAACTCCAAGTTATCTGAACAAGAATTGCGAGTAATGAAACTTGTTTACAAAGGTGTTAGTAAGGAAGAGATTGCTGAACAGTTATACATTTCTCCTTACACGGTTAAGAACCATATCAAGTCGGTTTACTTGAAATTGGGAATACATGAAAAGTCTGAATTTATTCAGTATGCGAATGATAATAATTTGTTTAATTAAACACACTAAGAGCAATGAGTTTATTTAAGAAGCCTTCGGAGTTGGCTATTAACTCCACAATTAAGGTGCTTATCTATGGAGCACCTGGTATGGGAAAATCTACGTTAGGCTTATCAGCACCAAGTCCTGTTTTGTTGGATTTTGATGGCGGTGTACAACGTGTAAATGGAGCTTTCCAAGTCCCAACACTGCAAGTTGAAAAATGGGATGATGTTATCGCTGCTCTCAACGAAGACTTGTCTGAGTATAAGACAATCGTTATTGATACAGCAGGCAAGGCCCTCGATTTTATGTCAGCTTACATCATTAAGAATGAGCCAAAGATGGCAAAGCGTGATGGCAGTCTTTCACTTCAAGGATTTGGAGCAAGAAAGAATATGTTTATCAACTTCTTGAAGCAGGTGAGCATGATGGGTAAGAACCTTGTTTTTATCGCCCACGAACGAGAGGACAAAGATGGAGAACAAAAGATTGTTCGTCCAGAAATGGGTGGTAGTTCTGTTGGTGACCTTATCAAGGAGTTGGACTTGGTAGGATATATGCAAGCCTACGGAGAGAAGAGATATGTATATTGGGGTGTGAACGAAAAAGCATACACCAAGAATACTTGCAATCTCCCGAATGCAATGGAAATTCCTACAATCATTAACGAACAGGGATCTGTTACAGGAGAGAACCGCTTCCTTACGAACATCTTTGATAGTTATCATGGCTACTTAAAGAGTGAGAGAGAAACTCGCAAGGAATATGACGAATTAATTGAGTCTGCTAAGGAGGAAGTTGAAGCTATTGTTGATGCGAGCACTGCCAATGATTTCTGTAAGTCATTTGCAAAAACAAAGCAGATTTGGGACAGCAAACTTAAGATTGGTTTGCTTGTTAAAACAAAGTGTGACAAGTTAGGTTTGAAGTTTAACAAAAAGAGTAAGATGTATGCTTAAATACAGATTTTATGCTACTCTGCTTGACCGCTTTCAAACATATTTGGACACTCAAGCAGAGGATTACTTCTATCAAGATGAAGAAGGTAAATGGCATAAGAATTACTCTGAAACAGAAGATACGCTCCACTTCTCACAAGAAGAAGTGGACGCTCTTCTAAAGCAAGAGTTATTAGATGCTATTAACCGAGTGCCACATGAGCCGTCAGAAGCTGCAAGCAAGGGTACCGCTTTTAATGAAGTCATTGATTGTATTATCCACAATAGGGGAAGTGAGAATGATAACGTTATTATCAAAACTATAACAAGTGGGACAGATTTGTTTAATGCACGGAATAGGAACCATGTCCGCATTGCTAATAAGTTGGATGGGATAATTCCAATAATCCCAGAACATGATTTACCTCACTGCGAAGCTCTATGTAAGAAAGCCATATCGACATTTATATATGCTGCATGTGATTGTTTCGAGTTCCTATTTGACATACCTTTCTGTAAGTCTGTTGCAGAGTATTTCAAGGGCTCTTTAAGTCAAGTGTTTACATCAGCTACTATTGATACTAAGTTTGGCGAAGTTGAACTATACGGATACATAGACGAGTTGCGAGAAAATAAGGTCTATGACTTAAAGACCACTTCTCGGTATGAATTCGGTAAGTATGCTAAGTACTGGCAAAGACACGCATATCCATACACACTCATTGAAAGTGGAATGTGCACTGAGATTAACTCTTTTGAATTCACTGCATACACTTTGAAAGGCGGTACCAGTCGAACACCTCTCATTACAGGGGTTCAGTACCCAGAAGTATACCAGTATGATCACGAGCAAAGCAAAGTATTACTGAAAGAAATTTGCGAGCGATTTTGTGAGTTCCTTGAGGATAATAGGAGTTCAATAACAAACAAGAAAATTTTCAACGAAGAATAATATGGCAAATCAAATAAGCGGAAAAATTCTTTTGATAGAGAACGCTGTTGATGTTCCTACAAAGAATAATGGTGTTTTTACAAAGAGGCGTATTGTGCTTGACGCATCTCACTATGACCCTATGACAGGGCAAAAGTTTGAGAACTATCCAGCCTTTGACTTTGTAATGCGAAACATTCCAAAGTTAGACAGTTTCAAAGCTGGTGACATGGTTACAATTTCTTTCGCTCTTAATGGTAGGTCTTTCGAGAAAGATGGCAAGAAAGATTATTTCACGTCAGTTGTAGGATATGACATTGTTCCATATCAGCGACAGAACGGAAACTATCAGCAACCAAGTAATAGTCAGCCTGCTACTTCGCAAGGAGTGCAAAATAGTACGAATGAACAGAGTCAAAGTCAGCAAGGTAATGTAGCTTCTCAAAACGAAGATGATTTACCTTTCTAAGATATGGAAGAAAAGTTATCCCAAAAGAAAGTTATACTCGACCACTTGAAAAAGTTTGGTAGTATAGAGCCTCTTACTGCTTTACGAGAATATGGATGTTATCGTCTTGGTGCTCGTATCTCTGATTTGCGTAATGATGGATATAATATCATTACAGAAACTATAAGGTCTGTCAGTCGTATCACTGGCAGGCCAGTTCACTTCGCAAATTATAAGTTGGTTAAAAATGGCTCTGTATAATCTCTCGAATGAATATGACTTGCAAAAGTTCAAAGAGAAGTGCAAGGATATGGAGCGTAAGAAAGCTTATGTCGAATTGAAGAATAAGTTAACTACTCGCTCGTTGGCACAGAATTCATATCTGCATGTTATCCTTGGATTTTTTGGAAGCGAATATGGATGCTCGTTAGATGAGGCAAAAATAGACTTTTATAAGCGTAAGTGCAATGAGGATATATTTGTCAGGACAAGAAAAAATAAGTTCGGGAAAGAGGTGAAATACCTTAGAAGTTCCTCAAGTTTAGATAAGGCTGAAATGTCATTGTCTATCGAGAGATTTCGCAATTATTCAAGTTCTGTCGCTGGAATATATCTGCCAGAACCGAGAGAGACTGAAATGCTATTTTATGCTCAACAAATTATTGAACAAAATAAAGAGTTTTTATAATGAAAGAGATATGGAAAAGCGTAAGTGGATATGAAGGACGCTACGAAGTTTCTTCCAATGGAAAGGTTAAGAGTGTTGAAAGATACAAAAATGACAGAGGGAGAAATATTAAAGTAGAAGAAAAACTTTTATGTCAGCAAAAGACAAGAGACGGCTACCTTCAAGTGTATCTTTCAAAGAACGGAGTTACTAAAGGTCTAAGAGTTCATCGTTTAGTCGCCTTAGCTTTTATTCCTAATCCTAATAAAAAGCAAGAGGTAAATCATATTAACGAAATAAAGACAGATAATAGAGTTTGCAATCTTGAATGGGTTACAAGGGTAGAGAATGCAAATTGGGGTACTAAGCAAAAAAGGTTTTCAGAAAAAATGCGAAATTATAAAAAATATAGTAAACCTGTAATTGGAATCTCAATGATTGATGGCTCTGAAATATCTTTCCCATCTGCCCAAGAAGCAAAAAGGCAAGGGTTTAACCAAGGCAATGTCAATTCATGTTGTCGAGGTGAAAGGAAGTCTCATGAAGGATATTATTGGAAGTTTAAATAAAATTTAATTAGAATTAAAATTATGCTCGCAGATTTAAAAGAGTATCGCCCAGCAAAGATTGACTTTGTGTTGGACGACAAAGCAAAAGAAGAATTTAAGGATGTTATGGTGCTTTGCAAAGGCGCCAAGTCTTCAAAAGAAGTTTTGAAAGTATTTCGTGAGAAATTCAATTGTTTGTTCCCAGAAGGAGAGTTGGCTACTCGTCAGTATGATGCTCACGAAATTGCAATGATTCGTGAAGAGTATTGTCTGAAAGAAGAGAACGATGTTCCTAAGCGTAAACAGGAGTTGCAGGAAACACTTGAAGCTATCAAGGCAATGAAGAAGAATGCTGAGGAAGCGTACAACTCTATTTTACTAGAAATCGCTGATTTGGCAGCAAGAGTAAAAGAGGGAACGACCGATATCAAGTTGTCTTCCACTGAAACAGTTCGCATTGCGCTCAACGGCTATTTCTTATTCTATTCATGGGTAGATGGAGAAATGAAGCTCGTTAAAACACAGAAGATACCAGATTGGGATCGCAACACGTTATGGTCACAGGAGGATGTAAACCGTGAAGCTATGAAAGAACTTTTCGGGATTGAATTCCCAGAGGTAGAAAAGCCTGCTATGAACGAAAATGGAGCGCAGGAAGAAGATGATGATTTGCCATTTGGCGATGAGGATTAAGTAAACCAAGTTGAGGGGGTGAACGAAATAGACACCCCCTCTCTTTTCACACTAAGAGCAATGAAATATACACTTCGAGATTATCAGAAACAAGCATCAGACGCAGCTGTTAAATCTTTCTTAAGTTCTAAGAAATCGAATGGGATAATAATAGTATCGACTGGTGGTGGAAAGTCTTTAATTATAGCTGATATAGCTTCAAGGTTAAATTCTCCACTGATTGTGCTTTGCCCGTCAAAGGAAATATTGCAACAGAACTTTGAAAAGCTACAGAGTTATGGAATACTTGATTGCGCTTGTTATTCTGCTTCTGTCGGTTGTAAGGATATCAATAGAATCACCTTTGCCACTATCAGAAGCGTAATGAATCACATGAATGATTTCAAGCATTTCAAGTATGTGCTTATAGATGAGGTTCATGTTGTTAATAGCAGAGGTGGAATGTATGAGAAATTCATCAATTCACAAGATAGGCAGGTCGTAGGATTAACAGCAACACCATATCGTCTTAGTTCGTATATGAATGGCTCAATGCTGAAATTTCTCACTCGTACACGACCACGCATTTTTAGCGAGGTTTTATACGTCTGTCAAACATCAGATTTACTTGCAAAAGGGTATTTGGCAAACTTAAAGTATTACGATTTAACTGCAATCAATATTGAGAACGTTATAAGTAATTCAACAGGTGCCGATTATGATGAGAAGTCTTTGAAACTTGAATATGAAAGAAGCGGCTTTTTTGATAAGCTCACAACTACAACATTGCGAGTTCTGAAACCAAAGAATGGTATTCCACGCAAAGGAGTATTAGTTTTTACTCGCTTTGTCGAAGAAGCTGAGAACCTTGTTGAGAAGTTAAAGATAAAAGGAGTTTCCGCTGCTATTGTTACAGGTACAACTCCGAAAGTAGAAAGAGAGAAACTTCTAAATGATTTCAAAAGTGGGAAAATAAAGGTTGTTGCGAATGTTGGAGTTTTGGTTGTCGGTTTTGACTTCCCTGCATTAGACACTGTTATTTTAGCACGTCCGACCAAATCGCTTGCATGGTATTATCAAGCTGTTGGTAGGTGTATCAGACCTTTCAAAGACAAAGATGGGTGGGTTATTGACTTAGCAGGTAACTATAAGCGTTTCGGCAAGGTTTCTGATTTGAAGATAGATGTTGAGAAGCCAAACTCTCAACTTTGGTGTGTGAAAAGTAATGGAAAAATTTTAACTAATAGAATATTTTAGAATGAGTGATATTTTGGATATGCTGCGTGACTTTACGCATTTTACACAAAAGATTGAACGTGATATGTATGAAACAGCTAAAAGGATTCAACTTCCAGACGAGATTGATATATACAACTTCTTTGAGCAGTGGGGCGGACGTGCAGAGTGCAGGATGTATGACTATTCAATGACGCTTTGTAGTATCGAGGATTATGTCCGATTTTATGATGATGCGATTAACATACGCTACCATATCGGTAAAGCAAAATACTATGCGCTACGTTTTAATGGCAGAGGCGTGTTCCTTGTGAGTGAGAAACATTATAACGAACTTAAAGCATATAAGTAAACGTAAATGATTAGAGAATTTGATATTGAAATATACGGCAGACAGTTGTGGATAGCAACAAGTTGGGAAGATGTTAAAGACAAATTTACAACTTACGGAGGCTATGATTTTAAGAAATCAGAAGACGCATACGCTACTACTTATCCATGTATAGCGAGTAAGAAGACAGGGAAATATGGAGTATTGGTAGTCTTTTATGACTGCTCCAAACTCTGTGGAAGCAATATTGTCGAAAATATAGCACACGAAAGCCTGCATGCAACAAATGCTATTTTCAATGAGTTGGGAATTGAATACAGTCTGACACACGATGAGCATGCTGCATATATGGTTGGGTGGGTTGCCAAGTGTTGTTGGAAAGTTTTACAGAAAGAAGTTTATGATAATATAAATGAGAAAATATGAAAGTAAAGATTAAGAAATTAGTAGAAAACGTATCTATTCCTCACTATGCGAAAAATGGTGATGCTGGGCTTGACCTAACAGTTACAAGTATAGATGAGATAGGCGATAAAGTTATTTATCATTGCGGGTTTGCCTTTGAAATACCACAAGGATATTTCGGTTTAATCGTTCCAAGAAGCAGCAATGCAAGTAAGGATTTATTGTTAACAAATTCGTGTGGAATAATAGATAGTGGATATCGTGGCGAAGTAACAGCAGTGTTCTTAAAGACGCTTTTTGATGGCAATTTTTACAAGGTCGGTGATCGTTTTGCTCAAATGATTATTTTACCATACCCACAGATAGAGTTTGAAGAAGTCGAAGAATTATCTAAAACAGAAAGGGGAACAGGCGGATATGGCTCAACAGGAAAGTAGCGTAAATCATCCGACACACTATACTCAACACCCAAGCGGTATTGAGTGCATAGACATTGTTCGTCATTATGATTTTAATATCGGTAATGTAATCAAATACATTTGGCGTGCTGGATTAAAGCACGAAAAAGGTATGAACGATAGAGATAAACAAATAGAAGATATGGAGAAAGCTATGTTCTATTTGAAAGATGAAATTGAAATGCTAAAAAGAAAAAGAAATGAAGAAAAAGAATAGATGTTATCTGTCTGGTCCTATCAGTGGTAAGGATATGGAGGAGAGAAAAAAGGCTTTCAAAGCTGCACAAGTAATGCTTGAAGCAGCAGGCTACGAAGTTGTCAACCCTATGGAGAATGGGTTGCCTCTGAATGCAACAACAGCTCAACACATGAAGAGAGATATTCTGTTACTCACTGATTGCGATTGTATCTTCATGATGGATAAATGGAACCATTCACAAGGGTGCTACACTGAGTTTATGGTTGCAACTGCAATCGGATGCGAGGTTATTTTCGAGAGCAAAATGAGTGAAATAGAATTAGGCGAAAATAAGCGATTTAAGACGATATTTCGATGATGAACAAATACTACTTCAAAAGGAAGACAAAGGACGCTCACAGCGAAGAAAAACCGCATAGAAAGAAATCTACACGTAGTAAACCCAATCTTACTAAGAAACTTGACAAAGTTTTTTCTGCATATATCCGTTTACGTGATGCTATGCCGAGTGGGTACTTCAAATGTATTTCGTGTGGTCAGATAAAGCCGTTTGAGCAGGCAGATTGCGGTCATTTCTTTAGCCGGAAAAATATGTCTGTTCGTTTTGACGAAGATGATTGTCATGCCGAGTGTAGAGGTTGTAACAGATTTTCGAGTGACCACCTAATAGCCTATCAAGCTAATTTAATACGCAAGATTGGTATGCAGCGATTTGAGTTGCTTTCAGCTAAGGCGCATCAGGCAAAGCACTGGTCAGATTTTGAGCTTGAAGCAATGATAAAACACTATACGGCAGAAGTAAAACGGCTTAGTTCGCTAAAGGGAATAAGAGTCAATATCTGAAAAAATGTTAGCTAAAAGAAATTAGTTAGTTTAATCTTAGGTTAATATAAAATTAATTACTACCTTTACAAGCGAATAACAGAAATTTTTATTATTGGAGTCGCAACCAAATGAAAAGAACATATACAATCAACCCCTTAATGAGTAAGTCCGTTTGCGACATTAGGACTGAAAGTTAAGGGCGTTGATGTTTTAGGAGTATATTATGCAATATACGATTAACATAAACCAGAGAAGTGTTATTGAAAATGGCTGGAATTTGTCATTTGACGATATGGCGGTTTTCAGTTTTATGAAAAACTTTATTTTAGAAGGGGCTTTATCTAAGCACGTTATTCATGGAAAAGATTATTTTTGGATATCATTTTCTAAGATTAGAGAAGAATTACCTATGTTATCTGGCAACTCTGATAGCAGCATAAGGAGACATATTTCAAACCTTGTACGTGTAGGATTAATTGAAAAGTGCGATGATGAAATATCTATCAAGAATAGGATTTCGCTATATCGTCTTGGGAAATCGTTTTCTAAATATTGGCACAGTGTCAACCCCTCCAAAAATGACGACACCCCTCCAAATTTGGAAGGCAACCCCTCCAAAAATGAAAGGGTAACCCCTCCAAATTTGGAAGGGAATAATAATACCAGTATATTAGATTACCAATATCAGAATATTTCTCCTAACGGAGGGTTAAGCGCAAGCGCTTTGGACTTGGGAGAAGTGAAAAAAGAAAAAACGAAAACTAAGTCTAAGAAAGAGCCAACAATCGTAACTCAAGGGCGAAATATCTTTGAAGCATACTTTGAGAAAAAGACAGGTGAAAAATATTACTGGAAAGCAGCAGATGGTGCTCAAATGAAACGTTTGCTTAATCAGTTGAAGTTTTCACGAGAGCATAGAGGGTTGACAACTTCAGGTAAAGACTTGATAGATGCTCTACAAGTATTTCTTGATAAGATAACAGATAATTGGATGCTTGCAAATTTATCTGTTCCAAATATAAGTTCTAAATATAACGAATTGGTTGCGCAAGCTAGAAAAGGTAAAGGGCAAATCGGAATTATCCTACGTAACAACACGGATGATAAATATTTAAATCAGAAAATAAAGCAATGGAAGTAATAAAAGAGCAATCAATATTTTCAGGTATCGAGAAAAAGAAAATAACCAACATCGACCTTGAAAATGCAAAAGACGTATTAAAGCGTGGTTTGAATTTCTTTGTTGGCGAAGATGCACAATGGGTGCAAGAGTATGACGATATTGCAGACTGGCTCACAGATAACAAGCATAAAGGTCTTTTATGTTACGGAAAGTGCGGACGTGGTAAATCGCTTATCTGCGAAAAGATTATGCCTAATATTTTCAGATACTATCTTCGTAAGAACTTGATTAAGTTTGATGGCTATGAGATAAACGACAAACGACAGCTTTTGAGAGAATGCGATTGCGCAATACTCATAGACGACTTTGGAGTAGAAGACGTTGGTAAGATTTACGGAGAAACTCATAACGTTTTTGAAGAAGTCATCAGCCTGGCAGAAAAAAGACAGCAGTTATTGCTTCTAACAACTAACCTCACTCTTGACGAGATATGTGAGAAGTATGGAGAACGTACACTTGATAGACTTCGTTATCTCACTAGACCAGTTTTATTCACAGGAGAAAGCTTTAGAAAATGACACGGAGACAGGAAATTGAAAATATCATCATAGGAACTCTTCTGAATACTTTTGGGATTGATTGGTTCGCTGATTGTAGGTATTGCATCACAACCGACATGTTCGCAGATGAAAGTAACGCAAAGATTTATTCAGTCATTTGTGAGTATAGGAAGACAAGTGATAAGACAATTACCCCCTATCATCTTTGTAACTTCGATAAGAATTTACTTTCCCTTGCAGGTTATATGGCAGGATTAGCTGGAGATTATTATTTTCTTGTCAAGAAAGTGAATTATAATGAGAATATTTGGATGGCACGAGAATTTGATGGGAAACGATGCAGATATACTGAGGTTAAATTTTCTGATTATGTAGGAAAATTCTTAGATATTATTATTAGTGAACGTAAAATACAAAACAAAGTTGTTTAAAAGACTGATATATTTATAATAGTATAGTTATATCAAAAATAAGAAATAAAGCTACTACGGGGCTAAAAAATGGTAAAAATCGAATTTTAAGATAAAAGACATAAATGAGCAATGAAATCAAAAGAAAAAATTAAGATTATCGGAGAACAGCAGGTTCAACCACATAGTGTTGAAACAGAGATTGCTGTACTCGCTACGTTGATGCGGTATAACGAGAAATTTAATGAGTATAGCGATATGTTAAATGCAGAAATGTTTTACACAGAAATTAATCAATCTATTTATCAGTGTATAGCTGGCGTTATAAGTCAAAACACAATAACTGATGTTAAGGCACTTGTTGATTATGCCAATACTCATGAGTTGAACTTTAAGCTAAGTGAACTAGATTTCCTTAATATCGTTAAGTTTACAAGTGTTGAAACCTTAGAACAGGATATTCAGCGAATACGCAGAATGTGGAAACAACGTATACTTTGGGTACAGCTTCAATTAGCTTCGCAGAAAGTTCTTGATCCTATGGAGGATTTCGATGAGGTTGTTAATAACACAATGAATTCTCTTAGTGACGTGCAGAGTGATACTGCTGATAATGGCATTTATTCCTTTGATGATTCTATCGACGAGTTGGTTGAGATTGTTAATGACAACGCTCAAGGAAAGAAGAAAAGTCTAACAACAGGATTTAAGCTGTTTGATGCTTACTATCTTTTGCGCCCTACTACGTTGACAATTATTGCTGCATTTACAGGAGTTGGAAAATCCTCTTTAGCAATGAATATAGCTACAAAAGTAGCAGGTGAGGGAGAACCGACGGCTTATTATTCTCTTGAAATGGGAAAATCTGAGTTGGCTGCACGAGCTATTAGCGGGAAAGCTGGTATTTCATCAAGCGTGATTGTTAACTGCAAACTTGAGAGTTTTCAGTTGCAACAGTTTGATAGGGCTATTGGAGAGACAAAAGGGTTGCCGATTTATATTGATGAAAGAGCAACTGTTTCGTTTGATAATACTGTAAGGTCTATTAGGACGCTTGTAAGAACAAAGGGTATAAAATTAGCCGTGATAGACTATCTACAGATTTACTCACAAGTCGGAGACAACGTAGAATCAAGTTTAGCATATATGGCACGTGCGGCAAAGAATATTGCAAAGGAATGTAAAATTGCTGTAATACTCTTATCTCAGTTATCAAGAGGAAAGGAACACCCAGATATTAAGCAACTTCGTGGTTCAGGACAGATTGAGGAAAGTGCCGATAATATTGTTTTGATTGACAGACCAGAGGCGTACCCAAATAGCAATATCAGATATGAAGGAGATTTCAGCGACCAAGATACTCATGGTACAGCAAAATTAATACTCGCAAAAGGGCGTGGTGTTGGTGTAGGAACTTCACTTGTTGGGTTCGACGGCAGATTTACTCAATTCTATGAATTAGATGAAAAATCGCAGGTAGAGGCTAATATGCCGTTCTGATGAGAAAGATTAAGACTATCATAGAAGTAATTAAATAGTTCATATAAATATAATTAGATTAAATATATATAATAGGCATGTTGGATTTGTTATTTGTAATGGACCTCGTGAGAACTAATCAGTATTGCGAAACCAAAGAAGAAAAGGATTTGTGTAAATCTGCTCTTAACGCAGCACTTAATTGGTCATACAAAGTAGATAATGAGAGGAAGCTAAGAAAAAAGAGAATCCAAAAGTTAAATATTATGTAACTACTTGATTTTTAGGTAGTTATATTTGGTAATATCAAATAAAATGACTACCTTTACAATGTAATAATAAAACAATAACAATTAAAACAAAAGAGCAATGAAAAAGTTAGAAAAAGTTCAAGAGATTTCTTACAAGAATCATATTCTCACAAAATTAGTTGATGGTTTTGGACAAGAGTCTGTAATCATTGATAATGATTTTGAGAAAGAGTTTACCAGTATTGCTGATGCAAAGCGTGTTATAAATGGTCTTAAGCCAATGTATGAATTTATTTAAAAGTAAAGAGCAATGAAATCAATTAGAAATTACGTTATTGGGAGCTTTTTTATATCTCCATTTTTCATTTGTTTAGTGAGTGATAGTTTACCTCTGATAGTAGCTGGGTGTGTTTACCTTGTTTTACTTTTCAGGTTTACTCCAAAGAAATGGAAAATGCGTTTCTTTATAGCAAGTGTAAGATTATCAAAAATTTTAGGATAAGGAGATACTATGAGTTGTAATTACCCTATGATGTCACAGAGCCAATTAAATAGTGCTCCTTGGAATGAAAAAGAGCAATCTGTAATAACAAGGGATTGCGAGATAACTGAGACGGTCACAAGAAAAGTGACACTTGCAACAACCGACTATAGTGCAGATTCAGATTATGATGATGAGCTCGGAGCATGTAGCTCGGTTGACACCACAGAAACTGATTGGGTTGCAGAATATGAAGAACAAGAATATTCTATAATAGAATTGTTATCCAAGTTAAAAGAGTATGTTTCTGACGACTTAAGGAATACAAATCATAGTCCCAGACGGCAGAAAGAATTACGGAAATTGTTATTAGTTTGTGACAGTTGGAAGCAAGAAGATGTATGTGTAGAAGAAGTCTAAAAATTGGAGCGATGAAATACAAGTTAAACAAAGACAATTTGGTAGATATTTTTTCTACCGCAACCTATGGGAGTGACTGGCTTGAAATAAAGCGTCCCAAGAAGTTCAACAATCTTGTCAAGGAAGATAGCGAGTGCAGGGAAGAAAAGTGGGCTGATATTCTGCTCGGTGGTGGTTTCATTACTGCTTTCGTATATGAGGATGATGGACCACATGTGAGATACGAGATAACAATGGAGGATATTGAGAAAGGTTTTCAGAAGTTCATTGAAGAGTGTCCTCAGGATTATGCAGATTTGGCAAATGGTAATGGAGATTATTATACATCAAGTAATCTTATACAAGTAGTGTTATTTGGTGAAGTAGTATTTGGATAAAAATAAGAGCAATGAAGTACAATCAGAAAAACGAAGATGCATATCAATCAGTTTATCAGCCATTGTTTGATAAACTGAATAGCGGTAAATTCTTTCCAAACATTCCTGCAATCAAGGAAGAAATACGAGAATTAAACCACCGTATGGATATTCTTTGTACTGGAGCCTATTTCGCAAGAGACCTTGATGAAGTGAACAAAGTAGAAGATAGACTTGATGCTTTAAGAGGTCAGAGGCGAGCATATTGGGACATTTTGAAATATGTCAACAAGCGAATTAAAGAAACAAAATTAGCAAATACAAATAAATCATGCAACTATGAGTGAATATGCAACAAGAAAGATAGATAATACCGAGTTCAAGATTGGAACTTGCGAGGATATGTTCAAATGCCGTTATGATCAGTTAGGCGAAATTACTTATCCATATATGTCGGATAACCTTTATTGGAGAATACCTACTCCAGACGAAGATGGAACTATGCCTGGCGATTACAACTATTCACTTTTGCAAGAGGATGGTCACATTCCTTGGAAATTAATGATAGATACAAGCAAGTTTAGCGATGATGATATTGCAGGCATGCATCAGACTGGCACAATCCAACTGAAAGAACCGAGAATGAGGCTGCTTATAAATATTCATTGCCCACATGGTCTTCCTATGGAGCAATTCAAAATCAACAATAATAGCACTGTTATCTCAATGGGTTACAATGGGCACCAAGATACGCTATATCTGAAAGGTTTAAAGAACGAGACAAATGAGTTAAAAGTGTTGGTAGAATGCTCCGCCTGTGGAAGTATGTGGTCTTTCAGTTTCAATGAAATAGAACCGCTGATTGAAAGTATTTGGATGCGTCTACGCCTGCTCCGTCAGATTTCAGATTACCACTATAAGCGAAGCGAAGAAAAAGTCGAATTTTCTGTAAAAGTAAATATTGGAAAGGATAGTTGTGCCACTATCTGTTCTATCGGCAAAGGCAGATACTTGGTAAGAAAAGACGAGTACGTTAAGGCTGATGCTCCTTGGCATATAGCTTTAGTTGAGTTCGTTAAGCTCTTGCCAAGAAGGTCAGACTTCGATGTGAATGATACTGATGCAAGAATGTCAAAATTACACAATATTGCATCACAGGCAGAAGAAATAAGAAGCAACATCAATAACATTTAGTACAAGGGCAATGGAAAAGTTGGAATTACTATCAAAAGTCAGAGAATTAAACAAGTCTTTTTCAGAAGATTTGGAAAAGGAGTTGGATAAGATTCTCGAAAGTGGGTGTCTTGATTTGTCAAAATATGAAAACGATTTTATATTACCTAAGATTGTTTTTAGTGCAATACTAAAAAGTGAGTCGTTCCAATTTGCGCCAATGAGTAAAGAATATCAGCAGGAAATTAAAAATGTGTCTAAGTTCTTGTAAATTAAAAAAATATAGAGCAACGAATGAGTTTGAAGTAGTTATTACTGAGACATTACAGAGAAAGGTTAAGGTAAAAGCATTTAATGAAGCAGATGCGAAGATAAAAGTCTTTGATATGTACGATAACGAAGAAATCGTATTAGGAGATAATGATTTTTGGGACTATTCAATCGAAGTGGTATGAAAGTAATAGTAGAAAGAACAAGTTTGTTGGGAAATGAAGAAAAGCCTATTGATGAAGCTGTGTTTGTAAATAGAACATTGCATTATCAGGACAGAAGAAATGTGTCTTCTATGGAAGAGGCTAAGACAAATTTTTGGTATAATGAGTTTATATCTTCAGGAACTAATCATAGGGAGGAAAATGGATATATAGTTAGAGATTGTGAAAGAGAGGAAAGCGTTTGGGAAGTAGAAATTGAAAGTCTTAACGATATTCTCAGCATATTCAAAAAGTATGGCGACATTATCATTATGGAAAGTGCTTATTCTGAATACGACTTCAAAATAGAAATTTACGATACATACAGAGAATAATTATGAAATCAACTGATAATTTCAAGCGTGCTATTCAAGATTATTTGGAAGCACGCGCAAAGACTGATGAGTTATTTGCAAAGTCATACGCAAAGCCAAACAAAAGTATTGATGAATGTATCACATACATTCTTAACGAAGTTCAGCGCAGTGGTTGTAACGGCTTTGATGATGATGAAATCTACGGAATGGCTGTTCACTATTTTGATGAGGACAACCTTGATGCTGGTAAGAAGATTAACTGCAAAGTTGTCGTTAACCACGTCGTAGAACTCACGGAAAAGGAGAAACAAGAGCTGAAAGACAAGGCTCGTAACGACTTCTATACCGAACAACTTACCAAGCAACGTGAGAGCTTGAAACCAAAGAAGAAAGCTGAACAAAAAGTTGTTGCACAATCACTTTTTTGACCTATGAAGCCAAGAAATAAGATACAAAGGGAAGTTGTAGCCCTTAGCGGCATACTCTCCCCTATTACGGACAAACAAAAGGAGTGGGGTATTACTCATTCCTACACGGAAAAGGAACGTACCTACAAGAAGACTATGTATCGATACTTTGTCGTATCCTCTCGAGTAAAGGATTGGCAGGTTTGCCGTTTCTTTCAGATACGGAAACAAAGGCAACTCTATGATGTAATAGAACCAGTGCGTTTATGGTTTAATACTAACGGCCATATGGAGGTAGAAGCAATGAACAGATTTTGCATGAGTGGCAGAATAGATAGTTGGATAATTGATAGCGAATTATCATTAAAGCAAGCTCCTGCATCATATAATGACTATACGCTGATGTTGCCTATATCTGCATCTAAAGTTACTTCTATGCTTCCTATCTTGAAGCGTAATGGCTTAAAAGGAAGTTTCCATAATATGCAACCTCGTGACGTTATAGAAGGGCTGTTAAAGAATAACATCTTTGAAACTCTTTGGAAATGCAAACAGTTTTCTCTTTTACAAGCTTTTGCTCACGAATGGAACAGAGATTATAACGATGTTTCTAAGATGGATGCTGTAAAGATAGTTTTACGGCATAATTATCACATCAAAGATGGTTGTATGTGGATTGACATGGTAAATATGCTTGAAAGAGCTCACAAAGATTTTAGAAATCCTAAATTTGTTTGCCCTATTAGTTTGAAAGCAGGTCATGATAAAGCAATGGACTTATGCAATAAGTACGAAGAAAAGCAAAGGAAGATAAAAGAGCAAAAGGAACTGCTCGAAGATCAGAAAGCAGTAAAAACGTACGAAATTGCACGTAAATGCTTTATGTGTATGGTAATTTCTGACGGCAAAGTTGTTATACAAGTTTTGCCGACGGTCAAAGATGTAGAACAAGAAGGCAAGGCTATGCATCATTGCGTATTTACCAATAAGTATTACAAACGATTAGATAGATTACTATTAAGTGCAAAGGTTAATGACGAGAGAGTAGAAACTATTGAGGTAGATTTGAAACGCTATCAATTAGTGCAATCTCGTGGCGTATGTAATCAGAATAGCAAGTATCATAATGAAATAGTGAGTCTTGTAAATAAAAACATGAACATAATTAGAAAATTTAATAAAGCAGTATGATATGGATAAAGAAAAAGAACTTGAACTAAAAGTAAAGATGTTCTGTGAAGCAATCCGCTCAACAATTTGTGAGAATACTTATGATAGAGCCAGAAATGTTGCAGAATCGGTAAATGAAGCCTTTGATATTCTAAAACAGTGCACTGATAATTGTTAAAATATAGTTAAATAACAGATTTTTTCAACTAAATTTATTTGAATTTCAAATAATATTATTATCTTTACAAATAATTACAAGAATATGAGAATATACACATCATACTTCGGTAATAGCAGGAAATTGCAACAGGCAGGAATTAAGGTTATAGGAATATCACTTTATCCGCCACGTTGGTTCAATGGAACATCTCTGAAGCAAGTAGCCCCAACGAAAAGTATTCTTTTTGCAAATGGGCAAACGCAAGAAGAATATACACGACGATATAGGTCGGAAGTTCTTTCTCAGCAAGATATGAAGCAGTTCTTAAAAACAGTAGAGCAAGCAAGTGGAGGGCAAGACGTTGCTCTTTGCTGTTACGAAAAGCCAGAGGATTTCTGTCATAGACACATATTGGCAGACTGGATAAAAGAAAAGCTTGGTATAGAAATATTAGAATATGGATATACTCCAAAGAAAGAGCCAGATTATATACAAGGTTCACTCTTTTAACCACATAATGACAAAGCGGAAAGACGCTTGACGTTCGGACAGACGATAATGCGCAAATAGCTCAATGGTAGAGTGTTGTCTTTCCATGACAAAGGTTGGTGGTTCGATTCCACCTTTGCGCTCTATATGCGGAGATAGCTCAGTTAGTTAGAGTGCATCCTTTCCAAGGTTGAAGTCGTAGGTGCAAATCCTACTCTCCGCTCAAATGTGTATTAAGCAATACATAACTTATGAATGTATCAGTAATAGGGACGGGAAACATAGGAGTAGCAATAGCTACTGATTTATCAATTAATGGGCATAAAGTTTCGCTCATTAAAACATCAGGAATAAAGTCTGAAGCATATGATAGACTTTTAAGAAACAAAAATCGGGTTTATCTTAAAGAAAACGACACATATACGGAAACAACAATAAACAATGTTTCCAATGATTTAAGTGAGAACGCTAAGGCAGATGTCGTTATAGTAACTATACAAAGCACATATCACGAAGAATTAATAAAAAAAATAGCCCAGTATTTGAATAATAATCAAGTGGTTGTCGTGGTATGCAGCTATATGTCCTCATTCTATTTCTCGAAGTATTGTCTGGAACTGCCAATGATTGCAGAAACAACAGGACCATATTTGGAGGGGCGTGTTGAATTGGAGGATAAGGCAAATGAAGTTGTATTCAGGGTCGGTTGCCGACTTACACGAAGTCCTTTATCAGTATTCAGCGAAACAAGAAAAAAGGAGTGTATGGAGAAACTGCAATCTCTTTATAGAGGTTTCTCTGACGACTATACTGTTATCGAGTCGGCTTTACTTAACCCTAATATGGTACTTCACACTGTAGGTGCTATCATGAGTATCCCTCGCATAGAGTTTAGCGATGGTAATTTCTGTATGTATCGGGAGGCATACACACATAAGAATAAAGCAACTTTGAACATCATGGAGGAATTAGACAAGGAAAAAATGATTATCCTTGATGCTCTTGGTGGAAGAAAGATAAATATATACGAAGCTGGAGGTTTTCTTGGTAAAGACCCTTTAGAGAGCTTCTTCAAGTATTCAGAATCATCTGATAGAGCAATAAGCCCAACGTCTATCCACTCACGATATATTACAGAAGACGTATCGCAGGGACTTGTACTATTGGAGGATATTGCACTGAGATTAGATATTATGTCCCCTATAACCTCTGCTCTTATAAGTATTGCAAGCGCAGCTTTGGGAGAAGACTTTAGGGTGAAAGGGCGCACGTTAGAAAAACTCGGTGCTTATCAATACATCAAACACCTGAAATATCAAAGATGGGAGAAGCATTAAACGACATAAAGACACGAACCTTTGGTGTTGAGATTGAAATGTGCAATATTGATAGGTCTAAGGTAGTTTTACCAGAGGGGTATTCGTGGAGCAAGGACGAAGAAATTGTTAACACAGATGGTTCGTCAAACAAGAAGTTTGGAGGAGAGGTAAACACCCCTCCTTTAAACATTTGTAGTCTAAAGGATTTGCATGGATTACGCAGCGTTTATGAATCAATGGCGAAAGCTGGTGGTAAAATTAAATGGACTGTTTACACTCACGTACATATATATGCAGGGGATTTGTCAGTAGAGCAATTGAGAAAAGTGTTCTTGTTTTTTTATATTTGTTATCCATACTTTAAAAGATATGCAAAGATATCGAAATGGGATGAAATGGTTTCCATTTTGATGCCTCCTCCTACTGACAAGTATTATCAAGGAGTACTCAATGCTCAGACTTTTAATGATATACGAGAGCTATTCACTAATCAATCAAAGAAAGGATTTATTCGTCATGCAGTTAACATATCTGCTCTTTTCAAGACTAAGACGATAGAGTTTAGAGCATTCCATGGTACAGATGATTTCTATTCAGCATTGAATTGCATCTTCTCGGTGTATAGAATGTTTTATTATGCTGTAAATCATGATTTACAGGATTTTAACAAAATATCATCATACGATGAGTTTAAGGTGACAACAAAGCTTAAATATGACGTACCAGAAGAACTTGTACCTCTTATTTACCAAGGCAACCCTTATAGTAATATTGAGACGTTCCAGTCAAAATCATTATCCTATAATTCCAAGCAGGCTTCGGCATTGTATGAGGCTGTGAAAAAGAATGGGCATAAAGATATATGTATTGTTAACGGCTTTATGTATTACTATGAGTTATTTTTCTTTGAGAAGCTGAATATTTCAATATATTGTCAAGATCCGTATTGCCATTTACTATATTTGATAGCCAATGGCAAGGTGGCTCTGACTTATAGAGACAGACTTGGCTGGCTTGAAGATTACAATGATAAAACAACAAAAAGACAGCTTGCCCTTGCCCTATATGCGGCAAGTTTGCAAAAGTTCTTTATGAGCAAAAGCGCGAGAAATGATGCAATCTTCAAAGCTCTGAGAATTAAGGCAAAGGAATCTATCGAAAAAACGGAGAAAGCTAACGAAAGGTTACTTAAAATGCTAACGACCTGCGAATATCACGTAGGAACATTGCAAGATGCAATTAACTACAAAAAGGTCATTTTCTTTAACTATGGCAAGGATAAGAAACAAAAACGTACATTTAAGCTTATACAAGAGAATAGTGATTTAGATGTTGATTTTTCTGTTTCTCGTAACGAGTATTACAACTTAGTGGAAAGTCTGCCAGAGGAAACATACTTTTATTTCATTAGTAATAGCCCATTTTTAAGCAATATGCATAAGTTGGCAATGTTTAACAGTTCGGGCGGAGATAGGTGGTCTGCTGGTAGATTTCTCTACTGTAATAAGTCGAGTAGAACAAGTGAAACTAACACCTCATATAAAGGTAATCATATCGAGGTTAACGAGATAGTTCCCCCAGATGACTTAGAAATAAATAATCATAATAATCTGAAAGTCGTAAGGGTAAGTCCAGATTATTTATTATGCTTGCAGAAAAAATATATCAATAAAGTTGATATGGTAAGCAAGTGTACTTATGCCTTTGTTGTCATGTATGACAAATATACTCTTGGAGGTTTCGGGTTCACGTTACCGCAACACAAGGGATATGACTTATTCCAATTGACAGATTTTTGCACTAACAATGCAATCCCAAGATTAAGTAAGTTGATATTGTTCTGCATACAAGAGTATTCTGTACAACGAGAACTAAGCAGAAGGATGCATAAACTCGTAGAAAAGGTTATTTCTTGTGCTTATACTCACAAGCCAGTTAGCATGAAATATAGAGGTGTATATACTAAAGTAAAAGACCATTGCACTTCGTCATACCTTGCTTATGAGGGAATCCTTGGCAAGTATGCAAATAACAAGGAAGTAATTGATAGATACCAAAAACTATTGAATAATGGAAACGGAAAATAGGTGGAAATACGAAAAGGTTGACATTAGCCTTATAGACGAGGCTGATATGAACGCAAACGAAATGACTGGCGAAGACTTTGCTCAGTTGTGTGACAACATAGAAAAGGCGGGCTTGAGTAGCGTGCCATGTTGCTATAAAAGGAGTAATGGTAGGTTCGTGATGGTTAGTGGTCATCACAGGCTACGAGCATGTAAAAAAGTCGGCTTTAAGCGTATTGGAATACTCTATGTTACAGAGGAAGAACTGATGCAGGATGAAGCTATTGCTACACAGCTTTCTCATAACTCTTTGCATGGAGAAGATAATCAGAGTATTTTGAAAATACTATATAGTAAGATTAAGTCTGTTGATTTCAAACAGTTTGCCCATGTAAATATCGACGAGATTGCTCCTGTAAGCACAGACGGTATCAGTGTTTTTGCCTTGAAAGAAAATTTTGTTTTTACTGTTGTTTTGTACCCTGATTCGTTTGACAGTTTAGATGAGTTATTTGGGGATATTCGTGAGCAGGCAAGTAAAAGTGATGCTCTTATCATCGCAAATGAAAAAGAAAACGAGAGATTACTTTTGAAACTGCAAACAGAGATAGGCAAGCAATACGACATAAAATCCCCAAGTATAAGTTTTGCAAAGTTATTAGAGCTTGCAAGTGAACGTTTAACAGAAATCAAGGAAGGCAATGGTTTGGTCAATAGTAAGTAAAGACGAGATGGATAACTACGGCACAAGTAATGTGTTTAAGTTCTATCGTGAAGCTTTGGGAAGAGAGAGTATCAAACTCGTTGTAGTCGACGAAACGGATAGTCTTGATTTCGTTTCAGAAGATGACATTGTTTTGCTTAGAACAGCAAGCAAACTACTTGTTGATACAATTCGAAAGAAAGGTGTTAAAACTACAGCAGAAGACTTTGATGTATATTCCCTTGCAGATGATAAATTGCAAATGAATAGATTTCTGCTAAGTAAAGGTATTCTTGCTTCACAGCACCGTTCTCTTGATAATATAAAAGATGGCATAGTATATTTTGTGAAACCACGTTTTGGGAGCGATAGTAAAGGTGTTACAGAAAGTAGTATATGCACTTCAAGAGAGGATGTTGTAAGACAAGTTGCTGTAATCAACCATACTTGTAATGGTAAAGCTGTTATAGAAAATTTTATTGATGGGAAAGAATACACTGTTTCGGTTTTCAATATAGGTGGTAATATATATTGCTTTCCTATCGAAGTCGATTGTAGTGGTACATGTGGAATACAGACACAATTAGGGAAGTCCTTGTTTTCTGAATGTGGAGTGACACTTGAATATGATGAACGAAAAGAATTAAAAGCTCTTTCAGAACGAGTGTTCGAGGAACTTGGCGTTAAGCATCATGCACGAATTGATTTCAGACGTGACAAGGACGGTAAATTGTATGTTATAGATGTAAATTTGATACCTGGCCTTGGTCCTACTGGCGATTTAGCAAGATGTTTATTGTTATCAGAGAATTATTCATATACGGATGCTTTAAAGATGGTTATAGCATCCGCATCAAAAATATAATGTTATGACGAAAAAATTTTCTGCAGAGAAAATTGCAGAGGTATATAAGAAGAAAGGCTGCAATATCACCGCAACTTGTGCAGCATTGAATATTTCGAGGCGTACTTTTTATCAAAAAAAAGAGAAGTCCAAGTCTTTGCAGGATCTTCTTGCGGAAGCGGATGAATCAATGCTTGACTTCGCTGAGTCAAAGCTGATTGAGCACATTAACAATAACGATATTACCTCTTTAATTTTCTTCTTGAAAACTAAGGGTAAGAAGCGTGGTTATGTTGAGCGTACAGAACATGATGTAAATGCAAATCCATTCCAAGAATTGATGGAATCGATTGGTTCAGATGAAGATTAGCAAGTCGTGGAAAAATAAGTTTAATGATTGGCAAAATGACTGGTGTCTTTTTGCCAAGGAGGTTCTTCGTGCCAATCTTGACGAGGAACAAAAGGCTATTTTGCGTGCTATACAGACCGAGAAGATGGTCGCAGTAGCCTCAGGAACAGCGAGAGGAAAAGACTATATTGCTGCTGTTGCAGGACTATGTTTCATGTATCTAACTCCTCGCTGGGATAAAGAACATAGGCTTGTAAAGAACACAAAGATAGCCTTAACAGCACCAACAGGTCGTCAGTGTACTAATATTATGATACCAGAGGTAAACCGTTTGTTTAGGAATGCAAAGGTATTGCCTGGTCGTATGTTATCCGATGGAATAAGAACTAATAATGCGGAGTGGTTCTTAACTGCATTTAAAGCTTCTGATGATAACACGGAAGCATGGTCAGGATTCCATGCGGTAAACACGATGTTTATCGTAACTGAGGCGTCTGGTGTGAGCGAAACAACGTTTAATGCTATTGAAGGAAACTTGCAGGGAAACTCTCGACTACTTTTAGTGTTTAACCCTAACGTAACTACTGGATATGCGGCAAAGGCTATGAAATCCTCACGTTTCAAAAAGTTTAGGTTAAGCTCTCTAAATGCTGAAAATGTAGTAAAAAAGAAGACTGTAATTCCGGGCCAAGTTGATTATGAATGGGTAAAAGATAAGGTTGAGAATTGGTGTGAGAGGATTCAAGAAGCTGATTTTGATGAGGGGCAAGGAGATTTTGAGTGGGAAGGTAGTTGTTATAGACCAAATGACTTATTCCGAATAAAGATTCTCGGTCTTTTCCCCAAGGCAACAGAAGATACGCTTATACCTTTACATTGGCTTGAATTGGCTCACGAAAGATGGGCAAAATTGCAAAAAGAAAAGTTTGTTTCAAGAAAGTCTCCACTTGTTGGTATTGATGTCGCTGGTATGGGACGTGATAGTAGCTGTTTTGTTCCACGATATGGAAACTATGTCCCAGAGATTAAAATACATCAGTCAGGAGGAAAAGCAGACCATATGAAAGTAGCTGGAGAAGCTGTGCAGTGGTTACGTGATAGTAAAGCAAAAGCTTTCATTGATACTATTGGTGAAGGTGCTGGTGTCTATTCCAGACTTGAAGAGTTGGGTTATAGTAATGCCTATTCTTGTAAGTTCTCTGAGGGTACAAGAGGACTTCATGATATCACAGGACAGTATGAGTTTGCTAATATGCGTGCTTATTGTTATTGGGCTGTAAGAGATTGGTTAAATCCAAAGAATGGCTTTAATCCTGCCTTGCCTCCTTGTGATGAATTGGATGACGAATTGACAGAAATACACTGGTCGTTCCAAAGCAGTGGGAAAATTATTATCGAAGCAAAAGAAGATATAAAAGCAAGGTTAAAACGTAGTCCAGATAGGTCAGACGCCCTTGCATCAACATTCTATCCGAACGCAAAAGATTATGCTGATGACGCTTGGATATTGCAAAATCTTTTGTAACTTTGTATCGAAATCTCAGTATTTTCTGATGATTTCATTGCTCTTAGTGTGTTTGTCCGTGACGGATAGGCACACTATTTTTTTGTATTTCAAAAGTTAAATATTATGTAACTACCTGATTTTTAGATAGTTATATTTGGTCAATTCAAATAAAATGACTACCTTTACACTATCAAAATAATAATAATAACAATTAAAAGAAAGAGCAATGAAATCAATTTATGCAAAAGACATAAAGGCAATGCTTCTAACGGATGATGAATATTTCTCCATCGAAGAAGAGATTTGTGCGATTAATAAAGCTGGGCACTCTGAAAGCCTTAATTTCGTTCTTCAAAATGGCACAGATTGGCAGATTAAAAAAGATGGCATCACAAAGATGCTCAAGTACTTTGCTGCCAAAACAATCAAGAGTAATCTGACAAATGATTTTAGTGATGTTTGCCGAAGTGTAGCGAAATTGTTAGGTTGTAGCCGATACAATGTATCACTTTGGCTTAAAGGTATGAGAAACACATTCATCATTGCTGACCAATTTGGTCAGAATTACATCGAAATAATTAAATACAATGGCAGGTCATTCACCTGCCAATAAATAACAAGAGCAATGAAGTCATTAACAATTTATCTCGATTCGTATGTAGCAATCATTGCTACTACTATTCCAAGTCATAAATTTTCGGAGTTAGACCAACTTGCAAGGAAAGAAACGGTAGAGATTGTGTTTTTCAAAGATTACTGTCGAGTAATTGGTAAGAAAAATAGAAAGATAAAAGTTCCAAAGAAAATAACTTGTTCGTCAGAGGAACTTTTGAAGTGGATTGAAAATAAAATAATAACAGCATGGAAATGAAAAATATAACAATAAAAGAATTGTTAGCACATTGCAAATTTTTGAAAGGTGGTAAGGCTGTTGAATATACACGTCCTACATTCGCAGAGGCGAATAAGATGAGCAAGAGAGAACTTTGTATATATGTAGGACTATTTGGATTAAGGCTTAGACCTATTGAGGGATCACTCGATAATGCTAACTATTGGTTAAAAAACAAAACCAAAGAAAATATCTTAGAGTCATTTAGACATGAATTTAGACAAAAAGACTGATAAAGTAAAGGTATTGCTAAGGTCTTCCTGTTTCAAAGAGGCTCTCGCTATTACAAAGACGTTTCGATTTGGATTTACAAAATCTGAAAAAAGAAGTATAGAGATAGCACATGAAGTTTTGACAGGAAATGAAAGGTTTTATCAATTATTAGGCATAGATACTGAAAAGGAAATAAGAAACGCTCATAAAATACTCATAGATAAGTTTTTATAGATTTAATTGTTATTAGCTTCGGCTGTGCTTGCCTGAGAAGGTAGGTGCAGCTTTTTTGTGCCAAGAAAAGCGTATAATTTATTTGAAATTCAAATAGATTTAGTTATCTTTGTAACATAAATATAAAGATAGTCACGATGATAGATTTAAGTTCTATAGACTTTGATAGTGGAAACATATCTGAAACAATAGGTATGTTGAAAAACAAATCAGTGTCTGTTCCTTTATGGGACAATCTTGTCAAGGATTATGAGCCTACTATGCATGAAATTTTATCTGACACGACAACGTTGAAAGATAAAATACGAGCAGATGGACAATTAGACAAGTCCTCACGAATTATTATAGGAATGGAGAAGTTGCACGTAAGGCGTTTGTCGGAATTCACTTTTTCGATTCCTGTAAAGCGTGTGTATCACAACGTTGATGATAACAAGTTAAGGAAAGATATAGTCAATGCTATAGAGTCTGTTTATAAGAATGTCCGTATTGATAGTGAGAATTTGAAGAGAGCTACAGCATTATATGCGTCATGCGAAATTTACACTGTTTGGTATGCAGTTAAGAAACAAAACAGACTATACGGATTCGATAGCGACTATAAACTAAAATGCAAGACATTCTCTCCGATGAATGGTGTGCGATTGTATCCTCTCCTTAATGAAATGGATGATATGCTTGCTATGTCTTTTGAGTACAAAAAGACTGTAAAAGACAAGGAGGTTGTGTTCTTCGAGACGTACACAAAAGATAAGCATTATATTTGGAAACAAAGTGATGGAGTTGGAAAATGGGATGTAGTTCTAACTCAGCAAACGGAAGATGGCGATACGGCTAATGGTGAGGAAATAGTCTTAATGAAAATACCTGGAGTCTATGGGTGGCGGTCAAAGCCAGTCTATGATGGACTATCACCTATCAGAGCAGAGATTGAATACTCTTTATCACGCAACTCTAATGTGATAGCGTACAATTCCGCTCCGTTGCTGAAAGTTGTAGGTGCTACCAAAGGGAAAGAGGATAAAGGGGAAAGTTACAGAGTCGTCCATTGTGAACAAGGTGGAGACGTTTCCTATGTATCTTGGTCGCAGTCTGTGGAGGCTCTTAAATATCATGTTGATTCTATGCAGAAGATGTACTGGATGCAGGCTCAGATTCCAGACATTTCGTTTGACAATATGAAGGGACTTGGTAATATAGGGTATGATGCAAGGCAAACGTTGCTGTCAGATGCTCATCTAAGAGTCGGAGATGAGTCTGGAACTTGGATTGAATTCTTTGAGAGAGAGTGTAATGTTATAAAGGCTTTTCTTGCTGTAATGAATGCTGCGTGGGCAGATGAGATGGATAACATAAGTGTTGAGCATATAATAACCCCTTATATACAGAATGACGAGCTTGCTGAGATTACTAAGCGTATGAAAGCAAATGGTAATAAGCCTATTGAAAGTCAATTAGAATCTATCCAGAAGTATGGGGAGAGCTCAGATGCTGAAAAAACATTTGCAATGATACAAAAAGAAAGTGCGATAGAAGCGGTGAACTCTGCTTCGGCATTTAATTTAGAAAATCAAGTGTTATGACGGTTGACGAATTAAAAGCAAAGAAATATGAAATGGAACAGAAGATTTCTGTAGCCATGAAGGAGTTTGAAGAATGTACAACGGTAGAAATAAAGACAATTAACCTTTGCCGCTGCACTTTGAGCAATGAATTCGGTGTAGAAAAAGATTTCAATTATAATGTAAAGTCAGAATTAGAACTATGAAACAGAAGTTATCAAAATTACTTTTAAGATTAGCTGAGAAATTGTGCCCAACTTGCGAGGTTAAACCATCTTACGAGGCTAAAGAGATAGCGATTGCAGTTGCTATCACCAAGAAGAATATCCGTCAATACAGGGGTTCTTGTAGTAAAAATACTTCATATCGTAAGGGCGTTTCTGATATGACACGTATTCAGAAAGGGAATAACCACAGCCACATCTTTGAGGCTATAGAAAAGAATGGTCTTATTGAAGATGTTGTATATCTGAAAGGTGGTGAAAGGGTTGTTGAATCTCGATTAAAAGTGTATGTCCGTAAGAAAGAGAAATAAAGAATCAAAAGGTTCTACGAATAAATGTGGTGAGTGTGCTTTTTGTGAAGTTGAAATGAAGTTTTCAACTCTTAGCTTGAAAGGGGAGCCTACTCTTGGACGATGTCCTCATTATGCTAAAGGTATATATTGTGTATTGTTAAGCCGTATGGCTTGTAAACATTTCAAAGCAAAGAATGGGTAAACCAAGATTGCCAAATCAGAAAAAGGCATATAAGGATTTAAGTAAACGACTTGCAGGCTATATGATGCGAGTTCGTAACATATACGATAGACTCAACGAAAAGGCTGCAATGCTCGTTGAGTCTGTTGGCTATGAGGGATTGACTGAGTTTTCCTTTGGCAATTACCCAGAAATAGAGCGTGAGGTAAAGCTTTTGCTTTCTCAGTTTGTTGGAGAAATGCAAACACTCATCTACTCTGGCACGTCGTCAGAATGGAAGAGTAGCAATACATTCCAAGATGCGGTTGCAGATAAGGCACTGAAATATTATAGGGCTCAGATACACGGAGATAGATTTAAGCATTATTATCGTGACAATGGTGACCAGCTTAAAGCTTTCTTGCACAGAAAAGAAAATGGATTAAATCTTTCGTCTAAACTATGGAATCAGTCTGGCAACTACAAAGAATCTCTTGAAGTGACAATTTCTACAGCTATAGAGAAAGGAATGAGTGCTACTGCCCTCTCTAAGAAATTGAGTAGATACCTTAACGACTGGCCGTCATTGCAGGCTGATTACCAAGAAAAGTATGGTAAGGCTACAAATATCCACGATTGTGAGTATCGTTCCCTCCGTTTGGCACGTAACGAGATAAGTATGGCTTACAGGTCAGCAGAGCAAGCCAGATGGCAGCAATTTGACTTTATTCTCGGTTATAAAATAAAGCTATCTGATTCGCACCCAAGGTACGATATTTGTGATGATTTAGCTGGTGATTATCCAAAGGATTTCAAGTTTAGAGGTTGGCATCCTAATTGCTATTCGGACGATACTCAAGTTCTTACAAATCATGGTTGGAGATTGTTCAAAGATGTTCGTTGGGAAGATATGATTTTTTCACTCAATCCGTCCACACATAATGTTGAGTGGGTTGGGATTGATGATATGCAGGAGTATGAGAGTAACGGTAAAATGTACCATTTCTTCAATAAATCACTTGATTGCTTGGTAACACCTGAACACAGGATGGTATATCTTAATAAGTCCGATGGTCGTATAAAGTATTGTTTAGCGAAAGACTATACAAAAGGGAAAGGAGCGTTCTATCGTGGTTGTGAATACATTGCTGATGATATAGATGCTATTGAGATAGGTGAAAATAAATATCCGTTTGACCTGTTCTGTGAATTCATGGGTTATTATCTGTCGGATGGAAGTCTGCAACATAAAACAGGAATCATTATTTCTCAAAAAGACGGTCAGCCATACAAATATATGATAGTTGATTGTATTAAGAACATGGGATTTGCTCCTCGAATGAAAGAAGAAACGATCGAGTTTTATAATGCTCCATTAAACCGTTATCTGACACAATTCGGGATTGCACGAAAAAAGTTTATACCTACCATCATTAAGAATGCGTCAAAAAAGCAAATTCAGATATTTTTGGATGCGTTCATAAAGTGTGATGGATATACACGAAAAACAAGAAAGTCGTTCGTAGGGTCGCATGGTAATATATTCGTTCCAAAGGTGGAAGAGAAAATGTATTTTACAACCTCTCCACAAATGGCATCCGACCTTTCGGAACTAATATTGAAGGTAGGTAAACGTCCATCGTTTCGAGTTCAGAAGCCAACAGATGCACGGAAAAAGGATGGTACAATAATACATGGTAACTTTGAGTGTTGGATTATTAGCGAATGCAAGTCTTTGACATCTACCGTCTTTGAGAAAAAGGAGATGTCATATAAAGGTAAAGTCTATGATTTAACCCTTAAAAAGAATCACATCATGTATGTTCGCCGTAATGGTAAATGTTTTTGGGGGTCAAATTGCCTTTGTTACACTGTACCGATAGTAATGAGTGAGGATGAGTATTGGTCAGATAATAGAGAAAACAGCCCTAACAAGATTACTGCACCGCCAGAGAATTTTGGCAAATGGGTTTCAGAAAATTCAGAGAGGATAGATGAAGCACGCAGTCGAGGAACTTTGCCTTATTGGGTTATGGATAATCGCGAATTTGTGAAATTGTCGGCTTTGACCTATAAGGAAAGTTTGAAGCCAAGTCCATTTATCATGACGGATGAAACCGTAAACAAACTTGCTGCAAGGAATATAAATATTAGTCGTGTAGAAATATATAATGAATCAACCATATCAGGCTTTGATATTGATAGATTTGATAGTTTTATGGAGAACGTTGGTGATGAAAATAAGATTTTTTGGAAATCAAAGAGAATAACCATTTTCCCCAATGGTAATGCGAATTTAACCTATGATGGCGAATATATTGATAGCAAAGGTAATAAACAGAACCCTTATTTAAGTAGGATGTTTAGAATGGAAGATGACAAAAAAGTAGTCTATCATGATGTGTTTAATTTGCCATCAGAACTCCAAGGTAAAGGTTTGTCTAAGTCCGTGTTTAGAGAATTATTCAAGTCCTATGAAAGCATGGGCATTGATAGGGTTGAGGTTCTTGCGAATATGGATGTAGGAGGATATTGCTGGGGACGTTACGGTTTTTCTGCAAAGACATCAGAAATCAAAGACCTTGTTCAAAGAAGATTCTCTGAAGGGGTAATAAGTCAAAATGATTTTGAAGACGTTTCTGAAATATTAAAAATGTCTGGACCAAATATTCGTATGAATGAGATCGCAAATTTAAAGTGTGGAAAGGCTCTCCTCCTTAGTAATAAGGTAAAATGGAGAGGATTTATAGATTTGCATGATAAATATCAAATGGAACATCTTCATTATTATATTGGATTGAGAAAATAATGCTATATTTGTAGTATGAAAAAGTTAAAAGAAGAATTGACTTCAAAAATGCACTCTGAATTTACTATAAGTAAAGAAGCTGAGGTGAAGCTTAAAGCAGGCTCTATGTGGAGTGTTGCAGGATTTGATTGCGATGATGTTACAATGAAAAAGTGGTGCGATGCTTACGGAATTACATCTCAACAAGCCATGAAGTATAAGGATTTTTGGAGGAAACTATTTAAGAAGTAAAAGGCGGTTAATCCCGCCCTTATTCTTATGGACGCAAAAAGTAGTTTAAAAATCTGCATTCTTTCCTACATAATAAATAGGACCATAATATAGCACAGTATCATATTTATTGGATTTTTTGTTGTGATATATAAATATTTTACCCAGTGACTTATTTTTGTCAAGAGGGTTCACCCCAAAATCGTATCGTTTAAAACCTGTTTCGTCTACGTCCTCATTTATGCTGTCATAATATTTTTCTTTTATAATGTCCGCAAAAATCTCTCTCTTTGCTTTTGCTTGGTTAGCTGTTAATTCAAGGTCAGAGAAGCATGCAGAATATAAATAAGATTTATCATGGTCATACTGAAAATAAAAGTAGCCGACATTAAACGGGATAAGCCCGATATAACCCTTAACTACAATGATTGTTCCGTCTTGCTCCCACATATCTTCTCCTACATTTCTGTTAAGTAAAAGCTGTTTAGTTTCCTCGTATGAACTACCGAATGGAATACCCAAGACAGATTGTCCAAAAGTTAATGTAGAAACACACAAAAAAAGTAAGAATAATAGTTTCTTTTTCATCGTTTTATTGTTTGCATTTGATTAACAATGCAAATATAATAAACTTATTTAAATTTAGCAAGATAATATAAAAATAAAGCCAAAACTTAAGTATAAAGATGTTGAAAAACTTAGTCACTCCACTTTTCTTTTTTCAGAATTATCACACAAAAAAGCACAATACTAAGATATGAAAATACAATATTTTAAAAGTTGAATATTATGTAACTACTTGATTTTTAGATAGTTATATTTGGTAAATTCAAATAAAATGACTACCTTTACATCATCAAAATAATAATAACAATTAAAACAAAAGAGCAATGAAAAAGTCAGAATTTTTAGAGCGAGTTAAGTTCATTAAGGATTTTCTTTCAAAAGGGTTTGAAGATTATATGAAAGAAGATATCACTGGGTCGGAATTCCAAGACCTTATGAGATTAGCGGTGAAACTTACTCCAAACTACTGCGTTCCTTTCGATGATGAAGAGGAAGATTATGAGGAAGCTTTCAACAACGCTCCTAATGATTGCGAAATGGAAAAACTTGATGATTCAGAAATCAAAATGCAGGAGGAGTATTTGTATGAATTTATCGATAATTTTCCTAACTGGGACAGTTCAAAGTTGACACTTAAAGGTGGTAATTCTTTCCTTACAATGTTTGTTTCAGACTACATGATTTAGTAATATAACATAACTGGCAGGAATTTCACCTGCCAGAAAATATAAAGAGCAATGAATTTATTCACAGAAAATGTATATTTTTATCCTACGCCAGAAGATGTCATAAACACAATGATGCTCGGTGAGGATATTTTAGGAAAGACGATATTAGAACCGTCAGCCGGTAGCGGTAATATTGTCAGGTGGTTAAAATCAAATGGTGCAGGTGAAGTTATTGCTTGCGAGAAAGAAAAATACTTGCAAAAGCTATTGGTTGGAGAATGTAATCTTTTAGCCGAAGACTTCCTCTCTGTTACAGCAGAACAGGTAAGCCATATTGATTATATTGTCATGAACCCTCCCTTTAGCAATGGAGTGAAGCATATTAAGCATGCGTTTGATATTGCTCCTGCTGGCTGTACAATTATAGCTTTATGTAATACATCAAACTTGGAAAACTCATATTCAAGCGAAAGACAAGAATTGCGTGAGCTAATTGCTTTATATGGGTGTTCAGAAAATCTTGGTGCTGTATTTGTGGCATCTGAACGAAGAACAGATGTGCAAGTTTCACTTATTAAGCTTTATAAAGAAGCAGAAGGGGATGATGAGTTTGCGGGGTATATGTTCTCTAATGAAGAAGATATACTTGAAGGTAACAAGACGGAAGGGCTTGTTCAGTATAACGTGGTACGTGATATGGTAAACAGATACACATCTGCTGTAAAACTGTTTGACGAAACTTTAGCTGCTGCAAACAAAATAAATGAAATAGCTAAATTCTCTGACGATAGATTTGATTACATGCCTATCAGATTTGCAACGGTTGATGCGAATAGTAAGTGTGTTGACATAACTCGTCATCAATATAAAAAGCAACTTCAAAAATACTATTGGAGGATAATTTTCAATAAACTAAATATGGAGAAGTATGCAACACAAGAATTGCGTAACCAAATAAACAAGTTTATTGAAAAGCAGTCGAACGTTCCTTTTACTATGCACAACATATATCAGGTGCTTAATATGGTCATTCAAACAACAGGGCAGAGAATGAATAAGGCTCTTGAGGAAGCTTTTGATATGATATGCTCTTTCTCGGCAGATAATTCTACTGCTGGTGAGAAATGGAAGACCAATGCCAACTATATGGTTAATAGAAAGTTCATTGTTCCATATATGACCAGTTACGATAGTCGCTATTATAATACATATGTTAGATTAAGATATTCTGGGAATGAGGTTAAAATAAATGACGTTGTCAAAGCCTTATGTTACGTAAATGGTGTTACTTATGACGAGAAACATAGCTTGCGAAACTTTATATATGATAAAGGTATACGCTACGGAGAATGGTACGAATGGTCTTTCTTTCGTATTAAAGCCTTTAAAAAGGGTACAATGCATTTTGAATTCCTTGACGAAAATGTATGGATGCGCTTTAATCAAGTCGTTGCCTCACAGAGAGGATGGGTGTTACCAAAGAAAAGTAGAAAAGGTAAGTAATACTTTCAAAATATACGTTTAAGGTATAGATTTTCAGAATAACGATTTTGATGCGGTGATGATATTTATATATCCACCGCATTTTTTACGTCTATAGGATAAATTTTATTGAAAAATTATTTGAATTTCAAATAAAAAAGTTTATCTTTGTAGACGAAAGCGTGTGAAGATGCACGCAACAGAACTGGTCGTAACTTCAGTGCTCTCAATGGTTTAGTTCTAATGACTATGGTCTGCTTGCGTTCACTCGCATTGCAGGCCATTTTTTTATTTATAAATAAACAAGCAATGAAGAAACATTTTAAGAAAGTGTTGGATGCACTGAGAACAAGTAAGGACATTAAGGCACTTGGGTTCAGTCGCAGAGAGTTGAAGGGTGTTGCTGCTAAGATTGCCGACAAACTTGACTCCGAAATTAAGGAAGATGCTACGGATGATGAGATTCAGGAAGCAGTAGACGATGCCATTGATGCCGCCCTGCCTTTCCTCCAGTTCTCACAGACGATATCTGACAGCCGTGTCCAAGCGTACAAAAATGCTCACTCTACCAATGACGGAGATGATGATGACGACGAGGACGATGTGGAACCAGCAACACGTAAGAATCGTAAGAGTCAGACTTCTAAGAAGAATGGTAAGGTTGAGGACGAAGACGGTGACGACACTCCACTTGCCAAGGCTCTAAAACCATTGATGGATAAACTCGATGGTATGCAGTCGGAAATTTCAGCATTGAAGAGCGGTAAGACCGCCGACAGCCGTAAGGCTAAGCTCGAGAAACTACTGAAAGACACAGGCAAGTTTGGTGAAAGAACGCTCAAAGCCTTTGGTCGTATGTCGTTCAAAGACGATGATGAGTTTGAGGATTTCTTCGAAGAGGTTGAATCAGACCTTGAAGCAGAGAATCAAGAACGCTTAAATCGTGGACTTGAAAAGTTAGGTGCTCCTGGCGTTACAGGCGGTGCTTCTGAAAGTCGTAGAAAGAAGAACGACGAAGAAGTTATGTCCGATGATGAAGTTAAGGCGCTGGCTAAACTTTAGTCATCACAAGTAAAATCAAAATTTTTAGTACAAATGGGTGCAAAAGCTAATTTGGTAAATGGAACTACAAAAGTAATGTCTGGTGTAGATTCTGTTGTTATCCGTCAGTACATCGGAGGTATCGCAGGTGGTGCAACTCTTGACATGACTGACTTCAAGGATGACGTTATTAAGGCAGGTCATCTTGTTATTCGTACACTCGACGAGGACGGTAATTACACTTACAAGCCTATGCCTGTTGCTGACAAAGCCTATAAGGCTCTTCCAGCAAGTCATGAGTATGTAGGTGTTGTTGTTTGCTCTAAGATGGCGAGTGAACCGATGGTCGCTATTATGGATAACGGCCGTGTTAATGACAAGGCTATGCCTTATCCGTTAACTACAGAGATGAGAACAGCTGTAAAAACAGCTCTTCCAAACCTTATTTTTGAACACGATTAACAAGGAGGTTAAAGTATGAAAGAATCACTTTTTTTACAATTTATAGCTTCTATCTGGCCAAAATTGAACCTTTACATTAAGGAAAAGGAGGCTCCTGCAAAGCGTTCGTATCTCCACAAGGAGATGTTGGCTCCAGTGTACAGCTCTGATCAGAAGTGGGAGGGTACATCTGCAAAAACATCTTACGTTGCTGCTGATATGGTTGCAATGGATTCCCCTCTCCCTGTCAAGAAACGTGGAGCTATTGCGTCTTCTAATGGTAAATTACCAAAGGTTGGTATGAAAAAGATTCTTATTGAGTCTGATATTAACGCAATCAACATCATGAAGGCACGCTTTACCACAGCTTCTACAGATGAAGCAAAGAATGCTGAGAAGCAGCGTATTTTGACGAAGTTGCTCAATGATGGTGAGGCTTGTTCTATCGGTATCGATGAGAAGAATGAGGCAAACTTCCTTACAGCTCTTTCAGAGGGTGTGTTGCTTGTCGAGGATGAGGATAACGTAGGCACTGGCTTACGTGTAAACTTCGGTTATCTTGACGAAAACACATTCGGTACTATCACTAAGGGCAAGGTAAGTTATGAGGATATTGAGAATGTCAAGAGTAAGGCTGACACTGATGGCAATACGATTACCACTCTCATGCTTGCCAAGTCTAAGCTGAATGAAATTCGCAAGGAGCGTTGGGCACGTGAACTTGTTGCTGATGCTGATGGCAAGGTTTACACTGACGAAACCACCTTAAATGTTCCTTCTGTTAAGAAGTTCAAGGAAGCGTTTGAGGACGAGTTTGATGTTACACTAAAGGTTGTAGACCGCTCAATCTTGTTCGAGAAGAATGGTCTGCAGAAGAGCAAGAAACCATGGAATGTAGATCGTTTGGTATTCCTTTGCTCAGACGTAGTAGGTTCACTTGTATGGGGTACACTTGCAGAGTCAACAAACCCAGTTGAAGGCGTCAAGTATGCTACCGTAGACCAGTACAAGTTAATTTCTAAGTACTCTAAGACAGACCCTCTGCAGGAGTTCACAAATGGTCAGTCGCTTGTCCTCCCAGTAATTGAAGACGTAGAGCAGATTTATGTCATTGATTGCGCTGAGGAAAAATCTGCAAGCGTAGATACCGAGAAAGAGAAGCTTGACACAGCAGACACCTTTACTACCGTAAATGGCAAGAAGTATAAGAAGGCTGACCTTATTGCTCAGTTGAAGGCTCTCGATGTCAAGGTGGCAAAGAACGCTTCTGATGACACTGTTATCGCGGCTATCAATTCTCTGAGTAACGAACAAGAGGCAACTTTATTTGCTAACGTAACTGCTCAAGTTTAATTATGAAGACAATTTTACAAGCGCTCCAAGATGAAGTTCATTATCCAGTCCCTTTAGGCTTCATTGAAAATAAGCTGATTGAGCGCCAGCTTCAATGTGATGATGACTACACTTTTGAAGTCTCAAAAACAGCTGCATGGAAAGGTGCGCTTGCTGATTGTCTTTACTCTCTCCTGCAAGCCGTAACTTATTCTGAATCGGACAAGAGTGTTGGAACCCTTACAGAGGAAGATAAGAAACGGCTATTAGTCCGCATTAATTCACTTTACAAGGATATAGGCGAGCCTGTAGTTTCACTTGGTCAGCCTATGGTTACATTTGGTGAGTAGTATGTCTGTAATTGATTTTTCCGCACATAGATTAACGTATCAAATTGTGGTACGTGGACATGAAGACCCAGAGACGGGTGATTATGTTCAAGGTGAAACAAATTGGTCCACAGAAAGCTATAAGTGCGATATTGTTCCTGCCGGAAGGGCTAATACTATCCCTATACCAGACGGAAGTGTACAGGCTTACTTGTATACCATTTATAACCTCCCAAGAGATTGTCAAGAGTTTCAATATGGAGATATAATCAAATTGCAATTCTATGGCAAAGGAGAAGGGAAAGTCTTTAAGGTTTTAGGTTTTCATCGTTACCAGCACCAGTGTAAGATTTGGATTTGATATGGCAATAAAAATGACTACGCCCCCAGAGGCATTAGAGAGGTTCTTGATGTCTGCTTTTTCCATTATAAGAAATGAAGTGTCAAATGCTCTTGCTAAATTGGGTGTAGAGTGTGTTGCTAAAATCAGAGATAGGTCAAGCAAGGAAAGTTGGATAGACCATACAGGTAACCTCCGTTCGTCAATAGGCTTTGCTGTCTACGCTTATGGATTGAAAAAGATTCAGTCGTCATTTCAAACTGTAATGGGAGGATCTGATGGTTCATCTGAAGGTCGGAAGATGATAAATAATCTTGCAAGCGAATATTCTAAGGTTTATGCTTTAGTTGTTGTTGCAGGAATGAATTATGCGGAATACGTAGAATCTTTAGAAAGTAAGGACGTATTGGCATCAACAGAGCTGTGGGCAAAAGATGTTATTGATGCTCGCCTTGAAAGGGCAAAGAAGTCCGCTCTCGCTAACATAGAAAAATTATCATTATGAAGTCAGATATAGATATCAAGGATGATGTATGGAAGATTATCAAAGAGTCTTCGCTTCAAAGAGAAGTGAGTGGAACTTTGAAGAAAACATCTGTACGCCCTAAGAACTCACGTTCTGAGGATATTATTCTATCTGTACTTGCTAATAGCACAAAGCAAAAGCAAATAGCTTATGTAAACGTGAATATCTATGTTGTTGACGATTATATTGATGGTCAGAGTGAGGAAAATTCGGCTCGATTAAGAAAGTTATGCAAGATGTCATTCGACCTTTTCGATAATGTGCGAGGAAAGGACTTTAGATTATCGCTTACAGATCCGAATTTTGAATGTGGTCAGAGGGTGATGGAAAGCGAAGCTACTTCTGAGCACGTGATTAACAACAAAGTTTTGTATCAAATCATAAATGAGTAAAATATGGAAAGTAAAGCAATTGGATGGGGTAAATGTAATATCCTTATAAAGGATCTTGATGTGGCTTCTTCAAAGTGGACTAAGCTGCCTACTCCGAAAGAAAACACCACTAAGTTAACTCCTACCAAGGGAGACAAAAAAGAAGCTCCTATCGAGGGAGGAGAGAACGAAGCTGTGAAGTATTCTGCCAACAAATATGCTGTTGAGTATGTATTACGTCGCTTGCAAGGGCGCAAAAAGCCTTTCACGGATGTCAACGGCGTTGTTGCACATCACTTCTCTATCTTCATCCAGCCAGAGAATATAGCAGTTCCAGGACCGAAGATTGACAATACAGTAGTTTCCCTCTCTGACGAGTATAGTACAGAGGAAGGTGGTCTATTGACATACACCCATGATGCATTGAAGCCGGACAGTGGAAACATTGTCAAGTGGGGGACTATCGCAAAAGACCTGTCTACAGTGGCGGCTGGTGAAACAATTGAAGATGCTGATTTTGTCTTCACAGATGTTGACTTGTAAAATAGTCTTCTTGGTAAAAAGCGCTATCAGGGTAACTGACAATGCGGAAAGACGCATGACAGCCGGACAGACGGCTATATCGCAGGTTGGAGAAGTGGTATCTTGTTACTCTCATAAAGTAAAGGACGGTGGTTCGAGTCCATCACCTGCAACAAAATATAAAGATATATGGATAAAGAAAAGCAATTAGAATTAGATATTGCCGACACCATCATAGATAGACCGAAAGGGTTCAGTGTTGGTCGTCGGCATTTTTACTTATACCCCGTAACGTTGGGTAAGATGTATTTACAACAGCGTATTATAGATACTTTGAATATTGACAACGACTTGCTTCAAAGGAATCCATATGCAGAAGCTTTACGTATAGTATCGACAAATAAGGAAGAATGCTGTCTATTGCTTGCTTATCATACATTGCAAAAAAAAGAAGATATATTGAGTAACAGAAAGGTTACTATACGGAAGAATATATTTTTAAAAGAAATAACTAATGAGGATATAGCAACATTGCTCATAACATGCATTTCTGATAACAAGGTAGAATTGTTCCTCAGACATTTAAAGATAGATGAAGAAATAGAGAAGATGTCAGAGGTAAGCAAGGCTAAAGATGACAGGTCAACTTTGAGTTTTGGAGGTAAGTCAATATACGGAACACTCATAGATGCTGCCTGTGAGAGATATAAGTGGTCTTTTGATTATGTAGTATGGGGGATAAGCTATACCAATTTACAATTACTCTTAAAAGACAGCATTAAGTCTGTATATCTCACAGATGAAGAAAGGAAAAGGGTACATATCAATGACAGTTCTGTAACGGATGGGAATAGCAAAGAGGCTGTCATGGAGGCTATCAGTAGTATGAGTTGGAAATAATACTTTTGTTTACGAAATACACATTACAAAAAAGGAATGGCTGGATTAAAATTTGATATAACGGGGGATAATGGTAATATGCTTTCTGCTCTTCAAGGTGTTCAGAATGGCGTGAGACAGACTCAGAGAGTCGTTGAACAGAGTGGACATAGTATAGAACAGTTGTTTGGCAAGATACAATCGGCTGCAGCTGGAATTGCAACTGCTTTTTCAGCAAAAGAACTAGTTTCTAAAGTTCTAGAAGTTCGTGGAGAGTTCCAACAGTTAGAAGTTGCTTTTTCTACCATGTTAGGTAGTGCAGAAGAAGCAAATAGTCTAATGGATCAGCTTGTTAAAACAGCTGCTACAACTCCTTTTGACCTTAAGAGTGTGTCTGAAGGAGCTAAGCAATTACTTGCTTATGGTACACAAGCTAACGAGGTGAATGAAACTTTGATACGCCTAGGAGATATAGCTGCGGGTTTGTCAATTCCTTTAAATGACTTGGTTTACCTGTATGGAACCACCATGACGCAAGGTAGAATGTTTACTCAGGATTTACGGCAATTTCAAGGTCGTGGTATTCCTATTGCAGATGAATTAGCAAAGATATTTGGAACGACAAAAGACAAAGTAGGAGAGCTTGTAACTGCTGGAAAGGTAGGTGCAGCCGAGGTTCAACAGGCTATTGAGAATATGACTAATGCAGGTGGTCGCTTTGGCGGACTTATGGAAGCTCAATCACACACTATCACTGGTCAGATTAGTAATATTGAAGATGCTATTGATTCAATGTTTAATGATATAGGGAAAGCCAACGAAGGTGTAATTAATGATGCTCTTGGTGGTGTATCTTACCTTGTAGAACATTGGAAAGAAATAGCTCAAATAGTTCTTAATGTAGCATCAGCTTATGGTGTCGCAAAGGCAGCTGTAGTTGCATGGAGCGTCTATCAGAAGATACATAATCTTCTTATGGAGAAAGCTGCTGTTCAGATGGCTTTAGCTAAAGCTGAGGGGATAGCTTTGTCCGAAGCTGAGGCTGTTGCGTCTGTTGCTACTATGGGGTTCAGTAGTGCTCTTAATTCCTTAAAAGTTGCGATTGCTTCAAATCCAGTAGGAGTGTTAGCTGTTGCTCTTACAGCTGTCTTCACTGCTATGCAACTTTTAGACGATGAAACAAATGCTGCTGCTATAGAGTCTACGAAGTATGGTGATTCAGCTGCAAAGTCTATTCAGAAAGTAAGAAGTTTGTCTGATGAAGTAAAAGGCTTATCTGATTCAAATAAAGTAGTAACAACAAGTACAAAGCTTTCAAAAGATGTTCTAGAAGAATTAAATAAAGTCTTGGAACAGAACGGAGTGGCTCGTATTAAAGAAGGAGACAAAATAGATATTGTAAATAAGAAGCGTGAATTAGCAATATCTTTAATCAAAGAAGAAGCTATTGAGCGACAGAGATTAAATAATATTGATGCAGGGAATCAGGCGTATGAGGAAGAAATAAAAGCAGCTAAAGACGAACTATTTAAAAATTTCTCTAAAGCTACATTTAGGGATTCTAATGATAGTGGTATGTCTGATAAAATAATGCAGATGATTTTTGGTGACGCTGATAAAGTTAGAGAAAATGCCAGATTGCTAACTAATATTTTTAGTGACACTGTTGAGCAGTTTGCTCCTACGCTTGCTCAGAAAACAGGAAATGCTTATAAAGCCGAGATGGCGAAGATGTTCGCAGAGCTTAAAATGAAAATGAAAAGCGTTGGTTTCTCTGATAAAGAAATAAAGGAAATTTTTTCTAAGCTAGGAGATGGAGGATGGTTTGCGAATGTTCAATTCATACAAAAATATATAGATAGAGTTAGGGATGCTGCCACACAGAATTATAATTTTAAGAAATCTACAGATGCGGTTGCAGCTGCTGAAAAAAAAGCAGCCGATAAAACTCTCACATTCTCTGACAGAGTAGCTGGTATTAGTAGAGCCCTGCAAGGCCCGAACGATGGTGTACATCAATTGTATAAGAATATCCAAAGATTAATGGAGAAATACAAGAAAAACACTATCGGTTTTGAAATAATATTCTCAGGCAAAGTCCCTTCGTGGATGGATAAAATGGGTATCCCGCAACTTTCTGCATTAGCTAAACGTTTTACAGCTCTTGGAGAGTCTTTAAAGAAAGGGCAAACTATGAATGTGAATGGCAAAACATTCACAAAGGAACAGTTATTGCAAAAGGGTGCAGACTACGCCTCGGCAGCGGAGGCTAAACAGAAAAAAGCTGATGCTGCGAAGGGTAGTAATAATGAGGGTAAGACAAATCCTATTGCAGATCAGAAAAAGAATTTACAGGCTCAACTTAATTCTCTTTCATACAAAGACGCAATAGGTAGAAAAGGAAAAGAACTAAGAAAGAAGATAAGAGACTTACAGGTCAAGGAAAAAGCATATTCAGCCTCTTATGAGACGGATGCTGCTAAAGAAGCAGAACGCAAGAGAAAAGATGCTGCTAAAGAAGCGGAGAAAGCAGCAGAAGATGCAAAAAAAGCAGTCGAGCAGCAGAACGAAGCAAATGAGAGAGCCTTTGAGTTAAAAACAAAGACACAGATAGAGAATGCCCGTAAAGCAGAGGACTTAGCAAACGAAACCGAGCAGGCAGAGATTGACATCCTCAAAGATGGCAACCAGAAGAAGCTCCGTCAAATAGAACTCAATCATAAGAAAGAACAGCAGGCTATTGACAGAGCTTTTGAGGACATTAAGCAACGTCGTATAGAGCAAGCAAAACAAGCATGGGAGGCAAACCCAAAGAACAAGGGAAAGAACTTCTATGAGAGTACATCGTATAGTTATGCTTCATCTGACGAAAGATATACAACAGAAGAGCATACGAACTATGATTTTAAAACAAAGGCAGCATGGCATAAGTATGATGAAGAGGTTAAAAAGATACAGGAAGAGGAGAAAGCAACTAATGAGAAACGTGCTTTAGCTATCATCTCCTATCTCAAAGAGTACGGCACAATGCAAGAAAAGCGTCTCGCAATAGCAAAGGAGTATGACGCTAAGATTGAGAAAGCCGAAACAGAAGGAGATAGACTCTCTCTTAATGCACAAAAAGCAAAAGCAATAGCAGACTTTGATTTAAAAAACGAAAAAGACAATCTCAACTGGGATGAAATCTTTGGAGATATTGGGAATCAAACGATAAAACAGCTAGAGGTAGTAAAAGGCAGGCTTCGGGAAATGCTTTCATCCGATAACCTCAATGTGACAGACTACAAAGCTATTGTCGAGCAGATAGAGAAAGTAAACAATGCAATAGTCGATTCACAAGATAAGCAGAAGAAGTTCTTTAATTTCTCCACAGAACATGGCAAGGAACGAAGAAAGTTAGAGATGGACGTAGCTGACGCCTTAGAGAGGCAGGCGTCGGCAGCAGGTAGATTATCTGTTGCTACATTGAGAAATATGGAAAAGCAACGGAACGCTCGCCAGTCTGTTGAAAATGCAGGGGTAAAAGTAGACGGAGATATTTCCACTGCAAACATCGACAATATCCTCAAGCAGATAGAGGATAAATACGGCAAAGATAGTGCTCAATATAAGGAAGTCCAAAAAGCAATGGATGCTCTTGCTGCGAGCGAGCGTGACCTTATTAATGCAAACGAGCAAAAAAAGAAATCCGACAACGATGTTTCAAAGTCACAAGGGAAGTTAAACAAGTTCATAAACGACTTTAATGAGAACATGAAAGCGTTTATGTCTGCTTTCAGTTTGGTATTGAATAATCTTAATGACATCCCCGACCTATTATCGAAGTTTGGCGTTTCTGATGATAGTGACCTTATGAAAGGCGCAAAAGAGATAGTGACAGCAGGCAAAGAGGGTATGCAGGCTATTAAAGACTTCCAAAGTGGAAACTTTGTGGGGGCTGCTGCTCATGGCATGGAATCGGCTGGAGCTATCGGGAGAGCTGCTATTACTCTATTTAGTGGTAATGAAACCGCCATGGAGAAAGAGATAGAACGCCTTGCAAAAGCTAATGAGGGACTTTCTAAGGCTATTGATACGCTTTCAAATAACATTGAGAAGAAAGATAATACAAACTCTCAATCTGTCGATGCGTATAAGAAAGCCAAAAAGGCAGAAGAAGAATGGGAATCCAATCAAAGGAAAGCTATCAATAATAGAGCAAAGGAATACGCTAATACAGGTTACGGATTCTTAAAGCTAGGTGGTAGAAGTTCCTTTAATGCGTTTGCAAATGAGAATAAAAAGATATGGACTAGCTTTAATGCTACTCTTCAATCTTTAGGGTCAGATAAGCGAGTAAGCAGAGCCGAGGATTTATGGAATCTTTCTCCCGAGTTATTAAAGCAACTTCAAGCGAACAATAATACTGCATGGAGAGAATTATTTAATAACAAGGGACATAAGAATCCAAAGGAGTTGGTAGATGAGTATATTGAGCGTGCTGGCAAAGCTGAAGAATTAGCAGATAAACTCAACGAGAAACTAACAGGATATTCTTGGGATGGCTTTAAAGATAGTTACTTGTCTGCACTTGAAGATATGGAGAGTGACACAGAAACCTTTGCTAATAACATTAACAATGTCATTGGTAAGGCTATTCTTAACTCTCTCGTCAATAGTTCTGATATTCAAGAAAGGATTAAGAAAATTCATAAAATGATAGCTGACGCTGCCGAAGATGATAACTTTACAGAGAATGAAGTAGACGCTATCAGAAAGGAGAATAGTAGCTTATCAGATATTCTTTTGCAACGTCGTGAATCGCTAAAAGCTATGGGGTTACTTGTTGATAGCAACGAATCTCAAAAAGCAACTGCTAATGGAGTGACATCAATCACCTTTGAGCAAGCAAGCAACATCATTGCACTCACAACGGCAGGGAATATCTCACGTGACCAGATTAAGGACTTGATTACCGCCAAATTAAGTACAATAGATGTATCTGTGCGAGGTTTACAATCACTAATCGGGGAACAAAGAAATATCGCTGATGAATTAAGAACGATACAGGCTAATTCATACTTGGAATTGCAGGGCATTCACGAAGATACAACATCTATGAATAAAACCTTAAAAGAGATGAGTAGTAATGTATTAGATATTAAACGGAATATTAAAGATATGTAATTATGGTAGACTTGTTAATAAATGGGAGAAACGCACTCACTGAATGGGGTATACGCATGGGAGATGGGTTTCTTGATACTCTCAATAGTTATTATCCTCTAAAGGATTATATAACCAACAATGATAGATTGCGTGATGGCATGCAATACGCTAATATTACTCCTAAAGTAAACGAACGCAGTATTGTCCTAAACTTCACGATGGAGGGCAGTGATGCGGCAGATTTCAACGCAAAGAACAAATCCTTTGCCGAAATTATGAGGATGGGAGATATTACGATACAAATTCCCGATGATAGTCCCGATGTGTATCATCTTAAATACACTGGTAAGAGTTGCACCTTTGCACGGAATACAGAACGAACCTTTGCAAAGTTCGGACTTGCTTTCATAGAGCCGAATCCGACCAATAGGATATAAAAAGAGGGTAGCTTAGCGGCTACCCTTTATTTACATTCTTCTTTGCTCCTTGCTAACCCAAGAGGTAAAGGATAAAATGTAATGGTCGGGTAGTATTTCACATTCCCATTAAACTCATTTATATCTTTGATGTACGCCAACATTATCCTATCATCAAATAAGCACTTTAAAGGGTACGCAAAGAAAGGTTCTCCGATATCTTTAGTAAAGCGCATATCTATCCAATCATACTTGTTTGATAGAAATTCATATGCTTTAATATAGTGCCGTCTTGATGAAATTGTATCGTTTACTTTGACATCTATTGATACTGATATATACTCAACCTTATTTTTAGCAGTATTATCCCTTATGAAAACACTACTATTTAGCCCTAAATATTTACCCCTATACATAACTGTTGTTATGTTAGGTTCAGAAATATCAAGACCATCAAGAAAATATCCTAATTTCGTTAAAGTTTTCACAAAAGGAACACGATTATTATTCATGCTTATACCCATAAAGTAAGTATATTCTTGACATAAAGCTGGTGTAGATACAAGTATAATAATAAGTGCAATAATGTACCTTCTCATCTTAATATAGTGTTTAGTTATTACTCCGCAAAAGTAACAAACAAAAACTATTTTTCAGCATTATTAGAAACTTTTTTTGCTTCTAATACGATTTTTTCTCCACAATGGGGGCAAATAATAGTATTTGATGCGTCCTTTTCGTCTGCAAAGAACTCACTTACATTACAATTAATAGCATTTGCAATGCGCTCCAATGTGCCAACTGTTGGGTTACGGCTCATATTTTGGCTAAGTGTAACCCTTGAAATTCCCATTTTCTTTGCTACATCTTCTATTGTGTAGCCGCGCTCTTTTATTACCTTTTTTATATCCATATTACATGTTGATTATAAACTACACTGCAAAAGTATAAAGAAGAAATGAATAATGCAAATATTTAGGTGTTTTGTTTGACTAAAATCAACCTTTTGTTAATTTATGTAATATTATAAACATAAGTACCCCTTATTTGCTAACGTTTATTAAAATCATACACTTTTTGCGCAAAACATTTGTTTTGTATGATTATAGTCATTACCTTTGCGTTGTGATTAAGAAACAAATATAAACTATTAAATATTACGATTATGAATGCAACCTACATTTACACAGATAAGTTCGATACCAACAAAAAGTTGGCAAACAGAGCATTGAAAGCAATGAGCCAGATATGCGACTACGACAATGGTACGATACGCAACCCTCACGAGTTGGCGAGTTCAGTAATGCCTGACGGTCGCACGCTTATACAGACCATCTATGAAGATGGCGAGGTGAGATATAACGATGGTTGGTACATTGTAGAGGTAGATGACTTTCAAATGTATGTAGCTCTTACAGGCAGTGCAGAGAAAGAAGTTGGTGAGATACCTTACATACAAGACGTTGAATTAGATTGATAAACAACTTAAATATTACGATTATGGCAACAACATTCAAAAACACGATGAGAGAAGTAATGATGCTTGCATGGCAATTCGTTCGCAAAAATGGTTATACACTATCTGAAGCGTTAAAGTGCGCTTGGGTTAATATCAAGCTAAAAGCAGCCCTTAGCAAGCGAGTAGTTAAGTTCTACTTTCAGAAGGTAGATGGCAGCATACGTGAAGCATATGGCACTCTTATGAGTGAAAGAATACCAGCAACAAAGGGTACAAAGAAAACAGCAGACACTTGTCAAGTGTACTTCGATACAGAAAAAGACGAATGGCGTTGTTTTAAGAAAGCAAATCTTGTAAAAATAGCATAAGTTATGAACGCATACGAGAAATCAAATAAGATTGAGGCGGTAAAATTAAGCCGCCTCTCAAAGAAAGAATATAAGGCGGTATTGTCAGCTACTGAAAGCATATCAGACCGTCAGAAGAAAGCACAAATGCTTTGTGATTATCTTTCTGCACGATTCAAAGTGCCTGCACCAGTTGTAAGAGTAGTAAATCGTGCTCAACCACATAGCACTGGTTATCGTGGTACGTTGAGGCGTAAGACTTTAGGCACTTATACGCCTGCATTGCAAGTAATAACATTGTATAATATCACTGCTATAAAGAAACAAGTAGTTTCAATTAAGCAGATGGCAGCCACATTGCTGCACGAGTATTTACATCATTATGATTTTGAGGTGTTAAAACTCGGTGCGTCACCTCATACAACTGGGTTCTATAAAAGAATATCAGACTTAGAAAATAAATTAAAATAGGCAATGTGGGGCTATCACCCCCACACAAAACCTACAATAAGCCACAACTAAGACATTGTGGCTTTTCTATTGTCCCCTACTCTACCATTTTATTATATGCTCGCTAACTTTGTGCGTATGGTAATATACGACATCAACGGCAATAAGATAATAGATGCAACGCTTACAAGTGGGGCAGAACATGAGGAAGAGTTGGGGAAGTCTAACTTAGTACGTTTGTCATGGCAAAGCGAATTAAAGGTTACTTTGCCTGCTGGTGCGTATATCATACCTTTTGATGATGGGTTGAAGTATAGGCTACTCAACTCATACACACCGAATGAAGATAGTACGGCTTTCAAGTACACCCCCGAATTTCAGCACCCTTTAATGTGGCTTTCACGTGTGCCGTTTCTCTACGATACTACAGATGCGGATAAAAACCCTATCAAGCAGCAAGAATGGTCATTTGAGGGGTTAACGACAAATGCACTTGAATACGCTTGTAAGGCTATCAACGAAGCATTAGGAATAACAGAGAAAGCGCAGCAATTCACTTACACCCTTTGCGGTAACGTGGATGCGTCTGTTTCATTCTCGGTATCATCGAATGATATACTTTCTGTATTGTCTGCTATTGCTCAGGGGTGTAAAAACAACTCATGCGAGTGGCATTTATCATGGGAGCACAAATCATTGTACTTCGGTCAGATAAGTATTAATCTCGGCGAAGAAGTACCAACGTTAAAGGCGCATGATAACGTACAAGTGCCTAACATAAGCGATAGCAAGGAGAATTACTATAACTGCTTCTATCCACAAGGCTCAACAAAGAATATGTCTACAAAGGCACTTGTTGGCACTGGCAACGTAGCTACCCTCCTAAGGTTAGGACTTGACAAGGAGACCTATCCAGACGGATGTATCTATGTAGACACGGATGGGAATATTACAACAAAGGCAGCTTTTGACGCTTCAAATGCTATCAAGCAGACATTGGCTCTCTCCTTTGATGATGTTTATCCTCATATCGACTTGTATGTTTACAATGTCCGTAAGCACGTGTGTTATCTCAAGAATAGCCAGACAAAGGAAATAGAGCTTGACAGCAGGGGAAACAAAAAGACCTATACTATTTGGTATATGCGCCTTGCTTTCCCATCTACAACACAGATAGCAGGCAAGAATGCTATCAATATAACTCACGATAAGAACGAAAGTGGAGAAATCATCACGCACTATTGGTATGATTATGAAATAGACCGAACAAAGCAGGTATTACAGGGTTACACGCTCAAAGGAATATTCAAGGTTAACACCCATGCCACAGATGGGCAATACGACGCACTGACACAAGGGCTTGTAGGGCAGCCAAACGGGCAAGAGGGCTTTGAACTCCATTACCACGAGACGAATCAGAATATCTCAGAGAGCATCTCAAATGGTGATAGTGGTGTATCTATCATCAAGGGCGACTATGAGATAATCAAGTATCAGAGTGGCGACACCATCATTCCTACCAACGAAAGCGAAGGTCTTTACCCACGTGGCAAGAACCTCCCAGACTTCACTTGTAATATGGTCGTGCTGTTTAACATCGTTATGGGCGAACACGAAACAAAGCTCGCTCAAGCGGAATTAGCAGCACGCACCATCAAGGAGATAAACAGACGGACGCAAGACAATAACAATTATTCCTTTGCGTCTAATGCGGTTGTCTTTGCGGAGCGTAACCCTAACCTTTACATAGGTCAGAAGGTAGTCTTTGACGATGGGCAGGGCTATAAGTTAAATACACGTGTTATCAAGCTGGTTACGAAGCTGGACTATCCAATCATACAGGATATTGTCGTTGGCAATCAAGCCGTCAAGGGTACTATCTCTCAACTCAAGGAGGATGTGAATAATATCCTTTCGGGTAATTTCAGCGGTGGTGGTATCAACGCTAGTCAGACCGCCGAGATAATCAAGAACTATGTTGACCCACGTTTCCTCCGCAAGGATTCCCCTGACACCGCACAAGATCTGATAACGTTCCTCAAGGGCATTGCTATTGGTGGCAGCTATGGCATTGACAAGGAGGGTGTGGCACGACTGGAGCAGCTCGTGATGGGGAACTTTGTCAAGGATAATAGTGGGGCGAGTATCTATCAGGATGAGCAGGGGCAGTGGCACGTGGAGGGCGATGTCTTTCACGTGAGAAAGAAGCTGACCGCAGAGGAGGTGGAGATAATGAAGACCTCTCACATCAAGGGCAAGGTGGTAAACTCTGCTGGTGGCTTTGTCATCTCACGAATAGAGAAGATAAATGGTGCGTGGCGTTGTTACTTCCGCCAGCAGGATGCCGAAGGACGCAGGGTGTATAACTCTATGCGTGTGGACGATTTAGCGTTGTGCGAGACGTTCAACCTCGTTGACAATAACGGGCAGGCAGCGAATCATTACTGGCACCGCAGGGTTACGAGCGTGGGCACGGATTACGTGGATGTGGCGGATAACACACAGGCGGATGATTACGCCAGTGGGAGCGATGAGCCGCAGGTGGGCGACGATGTTGTGCAGTTAGGTAACCTCACGGTTGAGGATAGACAGAGTGCTATTATTCAGTCGGCAGCTGGCGAAGGTGCGCCTTACTTTAAGATTATAAAGGGCATCAATTCTTTTACCCTTCCTGACCCTATCTTCCTTTTTGATAAGCAGAACTTCGAGATAAGGGTCGAGAACCCTGCTAATCGTGGTAAGTATATACGTCTGCAAGACTTCTTGGAATCTATGCAGGGACGTATCAATGCTGTGCAACAGCAGTCAGACAAGCAACTTGTTATTTGGTTTGGTGACGTGGTACCAACACTCACCACTGAACCTGCTAACGAGTGGGCGGACGAAGCTACAAAGGAGATGCACCTGCATGACATCTACTATAATCGAAGCTATGCAGAGACGGGTGGCGGCAGGGCGTATTCGTTTGAGAAGAATCCAGACAACACCTACTCTTGGCATGAGATTACCGACGCTGACGTGTTGAAGTCGCTCGAAGCAGCTAAACGAGCACAGGACACGGCGGACGGCAAGCGCAGGGTGTTCGTCAAGGCGCAGCCCACGCCACCATACGATGAGGGCGACCAGTGGGCGAATGCCACTTACGGCACGGAGTATCAGAACGACCTCCTTGTGTGCGTTAAGCCTAAGAAGAAAGGCGATGCGTTCGACATAGCCGATTGGCAGTCGGCACAGGCGTACACCACGAAGAAATTTGAGGCACAGTTGAAAGTGGGCGATAAGACGATTGACGCTGCCATTCGTGACCTCCGCACGGGGCTTGAATCGGTGGGAATGCACTTAGACGGCGAGAATAGTACGCTTACTTTGGTTGCGAACAAGACCCGTGTACAAGCCGCTGATGGAACGGAATCAGCCGTATTCAATGCTGATGGCACGATTGACGCACGGCACATCATTGCGCAAGGCACGGAGGACAGAATAGAATATGGTATCATCGATGGGCGTGCTAATCTTATCATCAAGGATAAGCAGGGCAACACGATGTTACTCTTGAACCGCAACGGCATTGTTTTGCCAACGGATATTACTGCCTACGCACGGCGCAAGGCTTTCACCATGACGGTCAAGGACGCATCAGACGGTGTGTATGTTTCGGTGCTAATCAGCCTCACGCTCTTTGTGCGCAACACGGGATTTGAGCGCAGCACCTTTGGAAATAATATCCGTATTGAGGTGGATGTGCCTATCTTAGGTATTAAGGATTTGGTTGTACCCGTTGGCGTGGTCGAATCCGCAGGGCAGGGCAAGACGCTGAATGTGGACGAAACGGGCGAGATATTATATGTTGCCACGTGGGATAAGCAGTACAAGGTTGGCACACCCATTCCCTTAACTCCCGAGTTCGAGTACAGGGTCTTGTGGCGCAACAAAGTGATAGATAAAGGAACGGGAGAAATAACGAGAATGCACGAGGGCAGTTGATTCCACTAGCTAAGAAAATGAGCAGTAGTGCTCGCAACGTTGACCAGCGGTGCTCACAACGTTGACCAGTAGTGCTCAAAACAACATATCGCACCACTCACAAAACAAAAGCCCCAAGGGCGGTGTTGAAAGGGGCATAAATAATTTTAATTATGGACGCAATATACAAGTTTTTCAGTAAGCTCGCCAGCATTGGCAGCGACAAGTATCTGCACATGCTTGCAGGATTAATCGTATCGATGGTAGTATGCCGTGGGCTGCACGCCATTGATGCAAGTTTGTTATTATCGCTCGTACCCGCTTTCATTCTCATGTTTGGCAAGGAGAGCATGGACTATTACTTCCGCAAGGAGCTGTTCGATTGGCACGATGTCGTGGCAGGGATGACGGGAGCACTATTGGGTATAGGGCTCTATCTGTTGTAAGAAAGGAGGGGTATTCGTATGAACTATTTAGAACAATTTAAATACGTAATGTGTAGTGTCATCAGCGGAATGCTGAGTTTATTCTTTCCCATAAGGGACTTTATGTATGCTATGCTTGTAGTCTTCGGAATCAACTATATCTTTGGATTAGTTGCAGGACTGAAACATGGTGAGGAGTGGAACTTTAAAAAATCAATGGTGTTCTTCTATCATTGTTGTTTATTCTTCGTAATGTCAGCTTCTATTTTCATTACAGGCTATTTCCTTCATGCAGGAGAAGAGACGCTCGGAGTTGTAAAGGCATTGTGCGGTGTGGCGATTTGGTTTTACTCTACGAATATCGTCCGAAATTGGAGAATGATGCTCATTGAGGATACTACAATGTGGAAAGTGGCAGGTTTTGTTTATTACGTTCTGACACTGAAAGCGATAGACAAAGTACCGTTCCTTAGTGAGTATCTTAAAACATCTCACGTCGATATTAACGACAATAAACCCAAATTCGATTAATGTAAGATGAGAAATATAAAATACATTGCGGTTCACTGCACCGCGAGCCATCAATCCATGACGATTGAGGGCTTAAAGCAGGAGTTCAAGCGTAAAGGCTGGGTTAATCCTGGTTATCATTACGTGGTATCGCCAGACGGAAAGATTACACAGTTGCTTGATGAGGAGAAAGTAAGCAATGGCGTTAAGGGTTTTAATTCTGTTTCAATCAATGTTGCTTATATTGGTGGCATTGATACCAATGGCAAACCCGCTGATAACCGCACAGACGCACAGAAAGCAAGTCTGCGTTCCCTACTGAAGATGCTACATAAGAAGTACCCCACAGCCGTGATTCAAGGACATAGGGACTTCTCACCAGACTTGAATAAGGACGGCAAGATAACGCCTAACGAGTGGATGAAAGCTTGTCCGTGCTTCGATGCAAAGACAGAGTACGCTAATCTTTAAGTAAGGGATATATGGAAAAGAAACATTTACTATTCGTTGCAATATTTTTTGCGGTACTTTGCGTTAGCTGTTCGCATAGAGTGTATGTTCCTGTGCAGAGCGTGCGCACCGATACGGTCTATATGGCGAGAAAAGACAGCGTACACATTAAGGACAGCCTTATCATTCGGCAGGTGATAAACATCCGTGACAGCATTGCTATCCATGACAGTGTGGTGATCGTCAAGGACGAGCAAGGCAACGTTAAGGAACGGTTGATCGTTCGCTATCGTGACCGATGGCACGCTACGCAGGATAATCTAACACTGCAACGTCAGCTTGATCGCTATAAGGCAAGTAATGACAGCCTGCGAGCAACAAGGAAAGAACGCATTGAAGTCCCTGTTCCAGTAGAGAAGAAGCTATCCCGATGGGAGAAGCTAAAGATGGATGTCGGCGGATGGGCAATTGGCGCAATGTCTACTTTTATACTTGCATCAGTGGGTTACATCCTGGTATGGCTGCTGAAAAAATATCGAAAGCTTTAGCGTATTAATCCTTGCAAATTCTTGAATAACTTGCAAGAAATTCTATAATGAAGTACATCAAGCTACATCTCACAGAGAGCCGCACGAAAGATAACCGTTTTGTACAAGCATCTATCCGTGGCATCGAAGATAATACGGGTGAGAGTTTTTCTTCCTCTCACCCCAAACTCCTACAAGACATCATCTGCCATGCGCTATCATTGGCACACGGATTAGAGGTGGAGGGCAACAACGGATTTACTTATACATTCCCATTCAAACTAGCATAGACATGGCTAAGACGATAGAACCAATTTACATCCCTAATAAGCAAACGGGAAACCAACTCACGGCTGAGGAATTTAACAAGATTCCCGAGAAGATTAACGAACTCATACAGGAACGCAACGCAGAAGAGGAGCGTACGAAAGCTGTTGTAGCTAAGAACAGACCCTCAATAGGGCAACTTTCCAACGTCAATAGCGAGGCGGATAACCTTACATCGGATACCTGGGTGCTGGTTTGGCTCGATGATCAGTGGACGCCAGTGAAGCTATCAGAGCTTTTAATAGGGCAAGGCGGTGGCGGACAACAGCAGACTATTTTGTACTATCTGCGTGCTATCAATCAATTACCTTCCGCAACCTTGTCTGCCTCTAAGTCGGCTGGTGAGTGCGCTATTCGATTTATGTTTGTCTCTCGCACTAAGGATGTAGGACAGGCGGATTATGTAGATAGTGGCGAATGGGGAACGTACGAAATCTTCGCTAAGGCTGGCGATGGTACGTTCGTTAGTAAGGCTCGTGGTCGCTGTCAGTCGAATACCATTACCACGGTTGATGTCTTCAAGTTCCTTGAGAGTGGACAGAACAATATCATGGTGAAGATTACTGGTGAGGTGACAGGACAAACCTCTCCTGCCTTGGTCTACTCTATCACGCTGTCGGCTCTCTTCCTTTCTATCTCAGAGTTCAACTGGTGGAAAGCCTATCAAGGCGACATTGTGCTGCCTTGCTACATCAGCGGTAATATCTCTAAGACGCTTCATGTGAAGATTACGGGTGAAGGCTACGAGCAGACGTATGAGCGTCAATTCGGTACTGCCACTTATACATCATCTCCTGTAGCCTATACCGTTCCATTCACGAATAAGACAGGTATCTTCCATCTCTCTGCTTGGCTATCGAATGAAGACAATACTGTGCAGACTACTCCAGTAGGCTACGACTTTATGGCGGTGGCTAATAACGAAACTGTGAAGATGGTAGTCGTGAACAACAAGGCGGAGAAGCTGCTGAACTGGTACGAAAATAAGGTATTGGAATACGCTGTATATGACGGCAAGGCTGTTACAACACCACTCTCAATCTTGATGAAGAAGGATAACGAGGTGCTGCAAGAAAATGTGTCTGAGAATACGCTGACACAAACCAAGATGCAATACACGCTTTCGCTTGAGGTCGAGACAATAGATAACTCTGACTTTACGGCGTTAATCGGATTCCGTACTCACCCAACTGACGAGGTGCGACTACGTGACGCTATCCCATTCCCTGTGGATAACTCACAAGGCTATTCAGCTACAGCAGGAGCGGTGTTCTATTTGAATGCAAAGAATAGAAACAACACCGACACCGACCGTAACGTCCTTCGTAACCTTATCAATACCGAGCATATCGGTGCGGAGTGGCAGAACGTAGCCTTTTCACGTGATGGATGGGTAATGGACGAGGAAGGCGCACGTACACTTCGCCTCACGGCAGGCGCACGTCTCACGATTGATTACAAGCCTTTCGCAAAGGAGGCAGCACAAACGGGTAAGACTATTGAGATAGACTATCAGATTAACAATACATCTGATTACGATACAGAGTGTATCTCTATTGCTATGCCTTATCAGAAGGGGTATATCGGATTGAAAGTAAAGCCGTCCTCTATTATGTTCGCAACTCGTAGCGAGCGTAACGCTGATGTGCAGGCGATGAGTACTGACGATGGCGTGCGTATTCGCCTGGCACTCGTTATCTCGCCAAAGAAGTACACCTACGTCTTGAATGGTAATACGTATTATCTTAACCTCGTGTATCTCTACATTGACGGTGTAGAATCTCGCAAGTTCGCTTACTTGCTTACTGATTCTATGCAGATAGGTTCAGGAGGTGGTATCGTTATAGGTTCTGACAAGGCGGACGTTGATTTGTACTCTATTCGTGTGTATGACAGCGCAATGGACGCTGCAAACGTACATCAAGACTATATTAATGCCTTGTCGACTGTCGGTGAGAAGAGTGCTGAAAAGTTAGATAACGACATCTACGATACGCTCGGTACCACGGTCGACTTTGACAAAGTGCGTGGCAAGGTGAATGTCTTTACTTTTGATAAGCCACTCCCAGCATACGAATACGGCAAGTCTTATCGTCCAAAGGGAACACTTGAGATATACCCTAAGGATGGCAACACGAATCTTAACCGATTGACGATTACCAACCTCCAACTGCAAGGTCAAGGTACATCCTCTATGCTCTATTATCTATGGAACTGGAAAGCAAAGGTAGCCAAGGATACGACCATCGTGTATGAGGACGGACAAACGGCACAGAAGAAGTTTGAGTTGTTCAAGAATCTGCCTAAAATCTCAAAGCTGACAGGAAAGAAGAATATCGCTTCTTCTATGCAATATCACAAGATGGGGTCTGTAAATTCATTTACCGACCTATGGAAAGCGGTTGGCTTGACTAATGAGGGTATCGAACAGAACAGCGAAGCACGTGTATCTATTTACCAAGAGACATTTGTAGGCTTCGAGAAACAGACAGCGGAGGACGGTACTGTGACGTATAAGTTCGTCGGTTTGTTCACTATTGGACCAGACAAGGGTGATGCTGCAACCTTCGGATATGATAAGGACCTTTTCCCTGACCTCTTATCTATCGAGGGTTCAGACAACTCTCCACGCTTGACACTCTATCAAGTGCCTTGGGACAAAAGGCGCATCCGTTACAATACGGAGGAGGAAGCATACCAGTACCAAGTCTCTGAACTCTCTTGGGAGAATTGTTGGGACTTGGATTATGCCGACCTCCCTGCGGATGATAAGACTACAGCAGATAATGAGACACGACAGCGTGCAGAGCAGCTCGTTGAATCGTATATCACGGCTTACAATATCATCTATTCGTGCAATACATTCATTGAGCCTTTCAATGGAACGCTTGACGAACTGAATGCTGACCCACATTCAACCCATATCGAGTATTGGATAGCAAAGCAGGACGACTCTAACCAGTACAACCTGTACTATTACGATAGCTTGTATAAGAAATTCTGTCCGTCAACACTCGATAGCGGTGCAACAGTGGTTAATCTCCGTCAGCAGTTAGTCGGAGATAAGTACGGCTTAACCGAGACGATATTCAACTCGGTTAGTGATGCAGCCCAGCTCAATGAGTTATTCAAGGCAGCACGCATTCAGAAGTTCCGTGCTGAGCAGTCACAGCACTGGGACATCAGCGACCTACTTTATCATCAACTATATGTTGAAGCGGTGGCAGCGACCGATAACTGCGCAAAGAACATATATCCGTATAATTTCAATGCAGAATAGATATGGCAAAGAGTAAATGGAAGTTTCGTCAGGATGACCTTGATACTATCCTGACAGTCATCAACCAAGGTTTAATGAAGAAACCTTACCACGTAGAGTATCACGACACCTACGAGGACGGTACGCCAGTATGGAACGGTGAGAAATCCGTACTATGGAACTTGATGGAACAAGCGTACCCAGAGGAGCGTGCGCAGATGATGCGTCGTATGCTTGCGAAGATGGAGGAACTCGGAGGTCTACAAAAGGGTACGCACCAGCAGAAACTCTTTGCATTCTTTGATAAGTACTATTTCTCTGTGATAGATAAATTCTCATCTATGCTCTACAATGAGGATGGAAAGCTGTACGAAAAAATGAAGCTTGCCATGCTGCAAGGTACATATACGAACGATACCGACCCTCTGGGCCAGTCGCTCGGTGATGGTAAGTCACCTGAAGTTGCTTGGGTCAAGAAACGCATCCAATACCTTATGTCTAAGTACAGCTTCGGAGATTACGACGCTAAGACCGCTGAAGGTGCGATAACTGTTCGTACCTCTGCACAGGCGGACGCTACAACTAACTCTATTACATTACGCTTGACTCCTGCAATGAAGCTGTACCCTACAATCGCATACGGTACCACAATCATGCGTGGTGCTCGCACTGATGCTGGTAAGGCTTGTGAGATTATAGTCGATATTAACGGCACGTCCGACCAGCAGCTATCAGTTAAATCAGCAGACTACCTGCTCGATATAGGCGATTGGAGTTCGTATGTCATCAATGGTGCGTTATCTATTATTGGTAAGCGACTCAAACGATTAAAGCTCGGTGATGAGAACGAGCAGAAGGTGAAGATACTTATATCTTCGCTTACGCTTGGCAATACAACCTCCTTAGAGGAGATTGATGTTCAGAATATATCTACGCTTGGAGGCTCGCTCGATATGCGTAGTAACTTCCGTCTGCGTAAGTTCCTCGCTGGTGGGTCCTCGTTAACCGAAGCACACTTCGCAGATGGTGGTGTGCTCGAGGAAGCCGATTATCCAGCAACCACGTCCTATATCGAACTCAAGAACCTCGACCGCCTCACGAACGAGCACTGCAACACTGAAGCCTGCGCACCGAACGTGATGAGCTACTTTGTCAGCGGTTGCGATAATCTTCAACCCGTGAAGAAGCTCATCGATATTATGGATGTACAGGTAGGACAAACCCCTCACGCTCTCCGCTACGTGCGCTGTGTTGGCTTCAATGAAACATTTACAGACGGGCGAGCCTTTGATAAACTCTCCCAGCTCGTAGACGGCACTTACCAAGGAATCGACGCAGAGGGTCAGTACGGCAATGACCCTTACCCTGTCTTGGACGGTACTATCAACCTCACCACTGGTGCGTATCGTGACACCTACGATGCGTTGATGACTCATTACCCAAAACTTAAATTGAACATCGCTAAGTGGTGGATTCGCTTCGAGGACCCAGAGGTGAAGCGCATTTGCGTGGAAAACTGGGATAAGGACGGTGACGGTGAGCTAAGTATGGAAGAAGCCGCAGCTGTTAGTTCCATCGGGACTATCTTTGCAAATCGTACCATAAAAGGGTTTACGGAGCTTCAATATTTCTCTGATTTGAAGAAAGAAAAGAAACCTTTTGGCGAAAAAGGAGCCTTCGAGAGATCTATATTTGGAACAATATCTCTCCCAGAAGGATTAACCATGGTTCCTAATTCGATGTTCCGTTATAGTCAAGGGGAGTGCGTTATAATACCCTCTTCTGTAATAGCTATTGATGAGCTCTCATTTAATAGTGCGAGAATAAAGAAATTAGTTCTCAAAGGCAACAACTATATTGACACAATTAGATATTGGGGAATCCTTGCCGTACGAATTGATACTCTATACGTAGCGTCTCATTTAGTCGAAACATACAAGCAAAGTACAAAATGGAATCGTCAAGCTATGCAAGGTTATTTAGGAAATATCTTACCCCTTAGTGAGTATCAAGAGTGATACTCACTAAGGGGATAAATTCGTTCTGCAACACGAGACCAGCCGTCAGAATGTCTATAAACGTCTATTACGTCGTCGGGAACATATATAAGTCCGTTACCACCGAGCGAACTATCTCCAATATTAGGTGGGGTTTTAGATCTTAAAATGGTAGTCTTAGATCGCAAGGATGGTTGACTCCACCCAAAAGAAGAAATAGTAGAAGGGTAGTCAACGACATCCTTAATATTGTTATCAAAACCTTCTGGTATATATGAGAGTTTCCCCTGTTCGACAATAACATTCTTTAATGACATAAGTTTTTTTCCTGTGACACCTCCGAAGGTATACCAGTCTATAATATCTACACTCTTAGAAATAGTAATTGATTCTAAAGAGTCACAGTCCTTTAAATTCTCATATTCAAGTCTTTTGATATTGGTAAAAGATAAGACCTGTAGATTTCTTATTCTTCTGTTTTCAGCAAAGATAGTCCCGATGGAACCCTCACCTAAACGCTCTTCGTATCTCCTTATTAATCGTTGTGTCTTTCACAGCAGAATACACCTGCGTTGTCTTTATGCTCTGATGACCTAATATGTGTTGTATAATTAGGTAAGCTCGCTCCCTTACAAATTCTTTCCAATACTTGCAATATTTGAAAGAATTTGCATAAATTCATCGAATAAATATTCCTTTTCTCTTGCATCTTTCACGATAATTTGCTAAATTTGTAGGAGAAAAGGATTGAATTCGTATTTGACATAGATTTAGGTTTTTAGTTATTATTAAGGTAAGATTATTTTTAGGATAACCCTGCCAAGAAACTTTGTGTTAACTTAGACGCAGAAGCTGCAAAATGTCTTAAAAAAGCAAATCCCAAGAACGTATCAGAGTGGATAAGTAATTGTATAAAAAAAGCTGCTACAAAAGTGTAGTAGCTTTTTTTGTGTACTCAAGAATTTTTCTCATAGCTTCATCGGAATGCTTTCTCATTATTCGAATGTAGTTATATATAGGTCTGTTTTGCTTCATAGATTGTCCTATTGTATATTCAAGCACCTCAAGAGGAATCCCTAATTCAAACCCATATTGAACAAACGATTTTCTTGCCGAGTAGAAGCATAATCGATGTATTTCTATGTTTTTACCTATTTTTTGTAACGTACGTGCAATGTATCTATTAAAGTTCCTGTAAGTAAATGAATATCCAAATTTAAGACTATTATCGTCTGATTTATACTTGTTTATTATGTTAAGAGCTTCGACAGGTATTGATATCTCTATACGTTTATCTCCACGTTTCGTGTTTTTTGTTTTTGTACGTATGTATTCTATCTCTTTGTCGTTTGAGAACTTTATCGATAATATATCTATTAGGTTTATGCCGCCAAGATAAAAAGACAGAAACCACAAGTCTTTTGCTATAGATTCTATCTTGCTTTTAGGAAAGTATGCCTTTAGCTTACAAAATTGCTCAACAGACAAATCAAGATTTCGTTCTAAAGACTGAGGTATTTTGCAATCTTGGAAAGGAGGTATGTCTTGCTTAACGAAATATCTTTTTCTTGCAAGATTTGTTAAGACACGTAATCTAACGAGGTACATTCCTGTGGTAGTCTGATTGAGCTTTTTCTTATTCCTCAAGAATCTTTCAAAGTTACTAATCGTTGTAGGTGTTATATCCTTAGCTGCTATGTCACCTTTCGTAAATTCAGTAAAGTATTTACAACACCTTTCTATAAGCTCAGCATAGCCAATTCTTTTGTCTTCTCTTAGTTCTTTAACGTACTCTTTACAAATTACACCTATTGCTATGTTTTCGTCTTTCTCAGAGTAGTTAACGAGTCTATTCTTTAACTCCCTTGAAGATAACATAGCAAGTCCGTTAGTGTCATTTAGAATCTCTTGATACTTGTTTAAAAGATTGCGAAGCTGCATGTTTATAATGTCAGCATCGAATCTCTTTACTACTTGACCATTTTTGAACTGAGATAAATCATCTATAATATAAGGTGTGATAATATAAGACGTTTCATGACGATGTCTTACAGCAATGCGTATTTTGTGCTTTCCATTAGAAAGCTGCTTTGCTTTAAAAATTGTTGGAGAAAGTGTTGCCATAATGTTTTGTTAAAATTAAAGGATACTCAAAAGTAACGCAGTTTACGTCAGATTTGAGAAAATAATCTCTTTTTTTTAACTAATATAGACGTAAGTTAGAAAAAGAAAATGCCCAAAACTAAGGTAGTTTAGGCATTTCTTTCAAGTGATCCGCATGGGGCTCGAACCCATGACCCCAACATTAAAAGTGTTGTGCTCTACCAGCTGAGCTAGCGGATCTCCCTATGCTTTTGTTAATTGCGGTTGCAAAGGTACTAAGTTTTTTTGACTATACCAAATATTTTGAGATATTTATTTCTTTAGGGTTAATTCATAGATATTCTTTAATGCTTTTAGGCATCTTCTAGATAAGTGTTGATAGTTGACTCATGAGGGGACGGGGCTATCATACAATATTAATGGTGATGAAAAAGGATAGATGAAGGATTTCGTTTATAAAAAGCAAAACATTTTTACTGTCATTCCTGTCACCCTATCAGATACTTCAAAGTGTTGTTTCACAGCCTATTATGTTAAATGTTAAAAGTGAAAGCAATGATGATTAAAGCCAAATTAAGTTTTTTGTGGGTTCGATAGGGTGTATTTTTTTTGGGTAATTTATACCGCACTCAATTATTTTAAGTAAGTTTGTACGTACTTATTAAACATATATTCTATAATGATGTATGCTTGTATAATGATTAGGTAAAGATAAGTCCATAGCAATGAGATATTTTCTTTTTAGTCTTTTGTTAGTTTTTTGTGGTTGTAGCTCTTATGACTATAAAGTTTCATCGCTACCAAGTATAGAACTTTCCTATCAAGAATTACCAAAGGAAGTAAGGCTTCGCTTGTCATCAATAAAGCCTTGTGACCCTTCAACGGGAGCCCTTCTTGTAGTTGATTCTATAGATAGTTTGATGTATTCGTTAGAAGAGGTAGCTACGATAACGGGACCTTGGATAAGCTTTATAAAGTTGATGGATAATAAAAAGGGATTGGTCTATAGGATAGAGCGGGATGTTCCTGAACCATACATAATACTTGATGGTGCATTGTATATCCCTGACAGATATAATATTCTCTATAGTGATGAGACTCAGAAGGCGAAGTATATAAGGTATCAATTAAGGTGATAGTCTTCTTTTAGTGTGTAACTTTAAAGAATGTAATAAGATTATCATATACAAAAAGGGGGCAATATTAAAAGTCTTGAAAAGGCAATCTTATTTTGCAAGCCACATTAGAATGGTACTAAAGTCTTGTCTTCATTCGAATGTAATCAATTACATCCTTACTTTTAATAGCTCCCTTCTTGTATACTATTTAATTATTGTGTATTCTATTCTTAGTAAGCGAAGAGAGGATAAGTAGCCATCGTCTCGTTTACTTTCTCGCGTACTCTCTTGATTACCTGTTCGTTCTCTGGATCAGCAAGAACCTCATCAATGAGTTCTGCGGTGAGCAACATCATGTCTTCCTTACACCCACGAGTTGTCATAGCTGCTGTTCCGAGACGCAAACCACTTGTCTGGAATGCTGAACGCTCATCGTATGGTACCTTATTCTTATTGGCTGTGATATCAGCAGCAACAAGTGCCGTCTCTGCCACCTTACCAGTAAGGTCTGGATATTTCTGACGTAGATCGAGCAACATAGAATGGTTATCCGTACCACCACTAACAATGCTGAAACCCTTATCAACGAGTGCTTGTGCAAGAACAGAAGCATTTTTCTTTACCTGCATTGCATATTCCTTCCAACTTGGGAGGAGGTTCTCACCGAAGCCAACAGCTTTTGCTGCAATGACATGTTCTAATGGTCCACCCTGGTTACCAGGGAATACTGCAGAATTGAAGAGCATTGACATTGGTTTTATAACGCCTTTCTTTGTAGCAAGTCCCCATGGATTCTCAAAGTCTTTACCCATTAGAATAACACCACCACGCGGTCCACGAAGTGTCTTATGGGTTGTTGTTGTAACGATATGGGCATACTTTACTGGGTTATCCAACAATCCTGCAGCAATGAGACCAGCAGGATGTGCCATGTCAATCATCAAGAATGCACCTACTTTGTCAGCTATTTCGCGCATACGCTTATAGTCCCATTCACGGCTATAAGCTGATCCTCCACCAATAATTAGCTTTGGTTTATGTTCGAGAGCGAGCCTTTCCATCTCATCATAATCCACTCTTCCCGTCTCACGATTCAGTGTGTAACCAACGTGGTGATAAAGGATTCCAGATGTATTCACCTCACTTCCATGAGAGAGATGCCCTCCTTGGTCAAGGTCAAGACCCATAAATGTGTCACCAGGTTTTAGTACTGCGAGCAAAACAGCTTGGTTTGCTTGTGCGCCAGAGTGTGGCTGAACATTGGCATACTCTGCTCCGAAGAGTTGTTTAACACGCTCAATTGCAAGTGTTTCAACCTGGTCAACCACTTGACAACCACCATAATAGCGTTTGCCGGGATAACCCTCTGCATACTTGTTAGTGAGGTAAGAACCCATAGCTTGCATTACTTCATCGCTAACAAAATTCTCAGATGCAATCAGCTCCATGCCTTTTAGCTGTCGCTTATGCTCCATTTCAATAAGGTCGAAAATTTCTTGATCTCTTCTCATGTGTATCAAAAGCTTTAATAGAGCCCGTGTTTTTCTAGACGAACTCTGGGTTAGTGATATGCTGCAAATATACGAATTAATGTTCTAACATGCAAGCGTATCAAAAAAATAATGTACCTTTGCAGACATAATCTCTTATTCTCTTGATTAGTAAGGGTAATCTCCTGATGAATAAAAGATTTGTTCTGATAATTAAACAACAATATATTATGAAACTTAAAGAGTTGTTTCAAGCCTACGAGTTTGATGAGATTTATCCACAGATAGGTCTTATGTTTCCTAAAGGTCGTCATTTGCGGAATGAGTTCCGTAATGCTTATGACTTGTTATTGAGCATTAATCCCGTGTTATCAAAGAAGCAGATCCGATATCAACTGATGGAAGATCCCGATACAAATGAGATGTTCTTTGGTGCTGACGACCATGATTTCAATGGTCCATGGGATGTGTTATTAGGCAAGGAAGTGAAGAAGGAACCGAAAGTAGATCTCACGAATGAGGAGTTAGTGGCTAATTGTCTGCTTAATACAGTTCTCATTGGTCGTCATCCTCGTCCTTTTGATAAAGACTATCAAGCAATTATAAAGTAGGTTATAGGTAGTCTGAAGTTTGGTAAGATATAATTTCTCGAGGTATCATAGGATGTTATTGGGATTCTAGGATACCTCGGAAATTTGTTTATTAGACTTTTACCTTTGTTTTGAAGAAGTATTTTTTAACCTCTAATCATTGTAATAATCATCTTGAAACGCTCTGCTGCATTTACTGAATGATGGGCATTGCTAGGGATGATGAAGCTTTCACCTGCACTAATAACGTGCTTTGTGCCTTCGACGGTTAGCTCCATCTTACCTTCAATCACCTGTATGAGAGCATCAAAAGGTGCGGAGTGTTCTGATAAACCCTGACCTGCATCGAAGCTGAAGAGTGTCACACTTCCTGCGTTGCTATGTACTAATTCCTTGCTAATTACACCACCATCAGCGTAATCAATTACCTTGTTTGCTGAAAAGATAGTACCTTTCTCTAGTTTTGCCATGTCTTTATAATTAAATTGTTTATAACTATTTACTATCTCCTAACAAGCAATTACAATGCCATAGAAAGCCTTGGTAACAAATGTTACTCGTTCTCTTTATGCTGTGTTGCAGCTATATTTCGTTTCAAACCTTCGAACTTTACACGCTTAACAGCTGACCCTTTAAATAATCGTCGATAATCTTCAATAGAGAGATTGTGCCATGCTTCCTTACTCATTGAGAGTAGTTCGGCTTTCGGTTGTAGGCTTGGTTCTGTGTTAGGAGTGGCAAAACGATTCCAAGGACAAGCTGTTTGACATCTGTCGCAACCATAGATCGTATCGCCCATAGCTGCCTTTGCATCCTCTGACAAGTCCCCTCTATTCTCAATCAGTTGGTACGATAAGCATTGATCAGCATGAAAGCCTTCATTCGGAATGATGGCTTTCGTAGGGCAAGCATCTATACATCTATGGCAGTTACCGCACCTACTTTCCATAGGTTCGTCATATTTATCAACATCGAAAGGAAGAAATATCTCCCCGAGAAAGAACATCGAACCAGCATGAGGAATGATAAGTTGATGATTTCGACCAACCCATCCTAAGCCTGCTTTCTGTGCCCAATAACGTTCAAGAACAGGTGCTGTATCACAGAAGCAACGTATTTCTAATTCCTCCTTTTGTCCTTCCTTGTTTTCTTGAGAAGCATTAAGATAAGGTTCTGATTCCCTTATCTTATTAGCCAACTCCCGCATCTTTGCCTTCATCAAGTCGTGATAATCCTGTCCAAGAGCGTATGCTGCAAACTGATATTCACCTTTAGGTAGGTGTTGAGAAGGGGCATAATTAAGGGCAAGAGATATTATACTTCGCACACCTGGAACCAGCTTGCGAGGATCGAGACGCTTCTCTAAATAATTCGACATATATGCCATGGTTGCTTCCTCACCATTCTCCAGCCATTTCTGATACCCTTTTGCAACCTCTTCATTAACAGGTTCTGCCTTTGCAACTCCACAAGTGAAGAATCCGAGACGCTTTGCTTCTTCCTTTATCCATGTTGTGTTGATACTAATCATCTTGTTTCTTCAGGATTATCGGGGAATGTCTTAAACTCATATCCCTGTTCTTTGAGCCATTGAAGTGACTCTGGAAGTGCTGTACGGAGCTTGTCTATACTCTTTAAAGAGTCGTGAAAGGTGATGATAGAACCATTTCTTGCATATCGTTTTACGTTCTCCACCACGTCTTTTGCAGTCAATAACTTAGAATAATCACGTGTCACAAGATCCCACATTACAACCCTGTAATTCTGTTTCACCCACCAGTAAACAGTGTGTCGAAGCCATCCGTGAGGTGGACGGAAGTAGGGGGTATTAAGTAAGTTATCAGCTTTTGTGACATCAACAGCGTAAGTTAACGTCCAATGTCTAAATGATCCGAGGTGATGATAGGTGTGATTTCCCACTTTATGCCCCCTCCTTATCACCTCTTTATATAGGTCTGGATGTTTCCTTACATTATCTCCCACCATAAAAAACATAGCCTTCGCACCGAATTCATCCAACACATCAAGGATGAAAGGAGTGGCTTCGGGGATAGGACCATCATCAAAGGTAAGGTATACAGAATGGTCATTCTTATCCATGCGCCATAATGCGTGAGGATAAAAGAGGCGTAGCCATCGTGCTGGTTGTTCTATTAACATTGATACTTATAGCTGATTTTAAGAAGTGATGAAGTATGATATAAGAAGAAACTGGAGTGTAGTCATCCATATAAGGTAGACCACGCTCCAGTTTTATTTATTCCATCTTTATCAAGAAATAGTTTCTTTTAAAGTTGGATTATTCACCCTGTTGCCATGTACCTCCTAAACTTGCAAACCGGTTCATCAACCCATTCAACTGCTGAGCATGCTTGTTAGCCCATGCTCTGTCAGTATGATCATTAGCATTAACAAGGTTCATCATAATCTGGAAGTGCATCTTGCATGAACTTTGCGACATATCAAAGTAACGTGAAGGAAGCGACATATAGTAATTAGCATACTGCATTGAAATCTTCCAAAGAGCGTCATATAACTGACGAGCCTTTGCCTTTTGTCCCAACAATGTATAAGCCTCTGCCATATCACCAGAGCCACTCATGTAACTTATTGGTACATTATAATAAGGTATCTCTTTCTCTGCCTTCTGTAGAACTTTCAGTGCTTTGGCTTTCTCACCCTTAGCAATAAGGTGGAGCGCAAGGTCTGCCATCTCACGACGATGCGTATAACACATACGTGCAACAGTCTCATCAATGTAGAGACCTGGCTTATTGAGACCTCCCCACTTGAATCGATTCATTACGACGTTATAGGTCTTTTCTGTATCAAAATTACGTAGATTGATTCCCAATGGATTGTTTCCACCTTGTGTCGTATTGAATGGTGTGATACGATTTACTAATCCCTCTTGAATGAAGTTATCACCGAGATTCATGAAATTCTCACTTCCTACAGTAACAGCTACATAGAGTGGACGAGTCCAATTACAATTAGCAATCATCTCAAGCATCATCAAATCATTCTTATATAATGCCTGCTTACCTGCTAAAGAGATGACCATACGATCAGGAATAGAGTCACCTGGACGCATCATACCACTTCGTTTCACAGCTTCCTTATCGATAGTCATGTAGATGGTATCGGTTGGAATGAGGTGAGTCTCAGCGTTCTTAGAACGTACCCAGTACTTCAATATATTCTTTAACTCGAATGGTTCCTCGCCAAACTGAGCCTTTGCTGCAGCGGGATTCTGCTTATAGAAGTCCAAAACCTGCTGTTTGTACTCTGGTTGAATAGGTATAATCTCATTCGTACCACTCACATAATCAAGTCGTGGCCATGATATTGGCACGCTCGGAGAGTTGTAGGCAGGGCGACGCATCTGGTCTATGTACCAGTCAGTCTGTAGGTAAGAAAGGTTGCAAACACGTGTGTCTGTTCTTACACCTTCAACCTCTTGATTGTACCAGAGAGGGAAGGTGTCATTGTCACCATTAGTGAAGATGATAGGAGCACCCTTATCTTGAAGTGACATCAAATAGTTCTGTCCGAAGTCACGACATGTATAACGACCAGAACGATCATGGTCATCCCAAGTCTGTGATGCCATCTGAATTGGCACGAGCAAACAAACAAGTGAGATTACAGATGCCGATAGCACTGGTGCAATCTTCAGTTTTCTTGCCCAATCATAGAGTGCCAAAACACCTAAACCACACCATATTGCGTAAGCATAGAATGATCCCGCATACGAATAGTCACGCTCACGTGGCTGGCTAGGAGTCTGATTCAAATAGATGATAATAGCTAAACCTGTCATAAAGAACAGGAAGAATACCACCCAGAACTGCTGTATACCACGCTTGCCACGCCATGCTTGCCAGAACAAACCAAGTAGTCCGAGCAATAATGGAAGACAATAGAATACATTGTGACCTTTGTTTGCTTTCAACTCATCGGGCAGTTTACTCTGGTCCCCATAGAGTGCATTATCAATGAACGATATACCTGTTATCCAGTTACCATGCTCTGGTTCACCATTGCCTTGTAGGTCGTTTTGACGTCCAGCAAAGTTCCACATGAAGTAACGCCAGTACATGAAGTTACATTGATAAGAGAAGAAGAACTTTAGATTCTCCCATTGTGTAGGCATCTTTACACCATCAACAGTATGACCCGTAACGCCTCCCATCCATTGTTCATACTGTGCAGCATGAGCGTCATCATACATTCTTGGGAAGAACATGTTCTGTTGGAACACTTGTGTAGCCTTATTTCTAACGAGGAAGTAAGAGTCCTTCTCATTCTTTGAAGCCTTCTCTTTACGCTCATAGACAGGTGCTCCCTCCTTAAATTTATAGTGCATACCATCCTCTGCCACTGCTGGTTGACTCGTATAAGCCTGACCATAGAGTAGAGGGTGATCACCATACTGGTCACGGCTCAGATAACTACCCAGTGTGAAGATATCCTCTGGTGAGTTCTGATCCATTGGAGGGTTAGCTGTAGAGCGAATAACTATTACAGCATAAGATGAATAACCGATTATCAACATCAGCATACATAGTAAAGCTGTGTTCTTTAGACGGGCAGTCACCAACATTACTGATTGTCTCTTACCATCCTTATTAACAGGTCGACGCCAGCGCAAAAGGAAGTAAACAACAGCTAAAACTATAATACCAATGATGAAAGCACTCCAACCATAACCATAGAAAGGAATACCAATTAAGGCGAAAGCCAATAGGAAGGCTATGTTCTGACGAGCTTGACTCTTATCTTGATAAGTTTCATAGATACCCCATGCAAAGGCGGATACAAGCAGTACTATATATATAATGGTACCCGTGTTGAAAGGCATGCCTAGGGTGTTAGTAAAGAACAATTCGAACCATCCACCTACGGTGATAATACCAGGAACAACGCCATAGAGAACGGCAGCAACCAATATTACCGAGATGAGCAGAGCGAATAACGAACCCTTAAGATTAGCCTCTGGCACCTTTTTATAATAGTAAATCAGAACGATGGCAGGGATACTGAGGAGGTTCAACAGGTGTACACCGATTGAAAGACCAGTCATATAGAAGATCAATACCAACCATCTGTCGGAATGTGGTTGGTCTGCAACATCTTCCCACTTGAGTATCAACCAGAACACAACAGCAGTAAAGGCTGATGAGTAAGCATACACTTCGCCTTCGACAGCAGAGAACCAGAATGTGTCACTGAAAGTATAGATCAGTGCACCAACAAGGCCTGCACCCTCGATAGCAATAGTCTTTGCAAGTGACGGAGCATCGCCATCACGAACGATAAGACGGCGTGAAAGATGGGTAATAGTCCAAAACAAGAACATGATACAAGTAGCCGACAACAATGCACTCATCGTGTTGACCATCTTTGCAACTTGTGTTGGATCACTCGCAAAGTGTGAGAATAGATTAGCAGTAAGCATGAAGAATGGTGCCCCAGGAGGGTGACCAATCTCTAACTTATAGCCTGTTGTAATGAATTCTGGGCAGTCCCAAAAGCTGGCTGTCGGCTCAATTGTGGAGCAATAGACGAATGCGGCAACTAAGAAAGCCACCCATCCAACGATGTTGTCCACCAGTCTGAATTGTTTCATTTGTGCGATTAGTATTTACAATCTGCCACTTATCAGCATGGGAGAAGGGCAGAAAATGTTTATTTCGAAATAATCTGTGCAAAGGTAGTAATTATATATTAAGTATCAGTAAAAGATGGTTTGAAAATATATTAAAATGCTCTGTTTGAAGATGAGTTTCGTGTAGGTAGTATTAACTTCTTGCTGTTTTAGGTGTGTATTGGGGCATATAAATCAATCACAAATACATGAACTTAGTTTTAATTTGCTCTGCTGTCTCTTTTAACATTTGCCTTAATATGTTGATTTCTTGTGCCTTGTAAAGCGTAAATAGGCGGCAGTAATGATAGTCTAAATATCTTTCTCGCTTTTATTCCTTGGTGAAGTCCTTTTGTTTCTCATCTTTTCTGTCCTTATTAAGATAAATGTGAGAGTTCATAGATAGCTATAGATGATAGGCAATCTTTGATAATGGCAAGAGAAGTGTATACGTGTATAATTCTATGGGAGATGGCTCCCTAAATTACTCTTTGCTATAAACATTAAAACAAAAGACGCCTTTTTCAACCTGAAAACATGCTCTTTTCAAGTTGAAAAGGTGCCTTCTTTGCATGAAAGAAAGCACCTCTTATACTGCGTCAAGTTGCATCTCCTTCTCTTGGAGGGGTTTGGGGCGGTTCTATCACTCCAATCTTTCGGTTAGAGTTATCGGCTAAGACATCATTAACAATGTTGTTGATTTGCTCCTTTAATTCGTTGATAAACTGTGCAGCATCATACTTCTTAGCCTCAATATCACGCAACTTTTTCTCCCAAATACCTGTCAATTCAGCTGATGTCAGGAGCTTTTCATGAATTGTGTTGATGAGTGCAATCCCCGTTTGAGTAGCCTCAATGTTCTTGCGTTTACGCTGAATATAATGTCTTCGAAATAGCGTCTCTATGATCCCTGCACGTGACGAAGGTCGACCTATACCATTTTCTTTCATGGCAGCACGCAATGTTTCATCCTCAACTAACTTACCAGCTGTTTCCATGGCACGCAATAATGATGCTTCCGTGTAGTGCTTTGGTGGTGTTGTTTGTTTCTCTGTAAGGGTCGGTGTGTGTGTGCCTGATTCCCCTTTAACAAATGTTGGAAGATAAGAGCTAGCCTCTTGATTATCCTTGCCTAGTGCCTCTTGCTGTTCTGTTTCCCCTCCCTTAGGGAGAAGTTCGGGGGTGGGGGCTTCCATTACGACACGCCATCCCTTATCCAATATCTCCTTTCCTGAAACCTTAAATTCAATCTTATCCACTTCACCCAACACCGTTGTCGTAGCAAATTTACAATCAGGATAGAAGGCTGCGATGAATCTTCTCGCAATGAGATCATACACATTTCGTTCAACATCTGTCAGTCCCTGTGGAGGAATACCTGTTGGGATGATGGCGTGGTGATCAGTTACCTTTGAAGAATCAAACACACGTTTCGACTTCGGAAGTGGTTTCCCTCCTAATGTCTTAACCAACTCGGCATAAGGTCGCTTGCCTGCAAACGTTGTTTGGAAAAGCCCGTTCATGGTTTGCGGGCACTTTGGATAGATGTCATCCGATAGATATTGGGTATCAACGCGAGGATAAGTCGTGAGCTTTCTTTCATATAAACTCTGGATTGTGTTCAGCGTCATTTCAGCCGAATAACCATATTTTCGGTTACAATCCACCTGCAATGACGTGAGATCATAGAGTTGTTTGGGTTGTTCTGTACCCTTCTTTTTAGTGACATTGGTGATAGTAAAAGGTTTTCCTTCAATGGTTGAGAAAGCCTTTTCGCCCTCTTCTTTAGATGTAAACTTCCCCTTTGTAGCCGTAAATTGTGTGTCTCGATAGATGGTTGCGAGTACCCAATAAGGCTCAGGCTTGAAGTTGTCGATCTCTTCCTGACGTTTCACGATGAGTGCAAGGGTAGGAGTTTGCACTCTTCCAATAGATAGTATTTGTCCTTTTCCGTATGAATTCCTGCCATACTTGAGTGTATAAAGGCGTGTAGCATTCATTCCCAAGAGCCAATCACCAATCGCTCTTGAAAGTCCAGCAAGGTAGAGCGGCTTGTATTGAGCCTCATCTCTTAGATTAGCAAAGCCTTCTCGGATAGCTTCATCGGTCATGGACGATATCCAAAGACGCCTAACAGGGCATTTTGCACCAGCCTTCTGCATGACCCAACGCTGTATCAATTCACCTTCCTGACCAGCATCACCACAATTAATAATCTCGTCTGCAGCTTGAAATAGTTTCTTGATGATGTCGAATTGGCGTTTGATACCTTCGTCTTCTATTAGTTTGATACCAAAGCGAGAAGGTATCATTGGTAACGAACCAAGACTCCAGTGTTTCCAGTTGAGGGTATAATCGCGCGGTTCTTTTAGCTCACAAAGGTGGCCAAAAGTCCATGTTACTTGATATCCATTCCCCTCCATATATCCTGTGTGCGCACTATTTGCGCCAAGGATACGGGCAATATCTTTTGCAACACTAGGTTTCTCTGCTATGCAAACTTTCATGTATTCTTTTTTACTCTACGCTTCTTAAACCTCTCTTTCACCCCTGCAAAGTTATGAAAAATATTCTACAGGAGAATTAAACAAGTATCTTTAGCTATGTTTTTTTGCGTTTTTCTTTTCCTATCTAAGTTATTTTATCTAAATTTGTAGCATAGAAACGAACAAGAGAAGATAAATTTATGAGAGTTGGACTCTTTATTCCATGTTACGTCAATGCGCTCTATCCACATGTTGGCGTAGCAACTTATAAGCTTTTGCGAAAGCTTCACTTAGATGTAGTCTATCCCGAACGGCAGACTTGTTGTGGGCAACCTATGGCAAATGGTGGTTTTCAGCGCATGTCAGGTCACATTGCTGAGCGGTTCGAGGATAAGTTTAAAGACTTTGATTATGTGGTAACGCCGAGCGTGTCTTGTGCTGCTTTCGTGCGTGTAAATTACCCACAAATACTTGACCATGAGTGTCAGACCCCTAAAAAGACAATGGAACTTATAGAGTTCCTGCATGATGTTTTGAAGGTGAAAGAACTCCCGGGGAGTTTCCCTCATGTTGTTTCAGTACATAACTCCTGTCATGGTGTGCGGGAGTTAGGATTGAGTGCACCTTCAGAAATACAAGAGAAGCCTTTTAATAAGATAATTGATTTATTGAGACTCAAGGAAGGTATCACTATAAAAGAGCCTGATCGCAAGGATGAATGTTGTGGCTTTGGTGGTATGTTTGCAATAGAAGAGCCACGTGTCAGTGCTGCTATGGGTAATGACAAGGTGAAACGTCACATGGAAACAGGGGCTGAATTTATCACTGGCTCTGATAGTTCCTGTTTGATGCACATGCAAGGGGTGGCTGCAAAGAATCATTATCCTATTAAGTTTATGCACATAGCTGAGATTTTAGCTGCTGGTTTTTGATATATATAAATAAGGTTATACAAGGGTAACAAAGTTATGACAATATACCATTCAAAGAGAGCTAAAGAGTTTCTAAAAGACCCTAAGAAGGTTGAGCAACACGATCGTACGTTTTGGTCGGTGCGTCAGAAGCGAGATGCCGCAGCTGCTGCATTACCCGAATGGGAGGACTTACGCGAACATGCTAGTCGTATTAAAGAACACACAGCAAGCCATTTAGCTGACTATCTAGAGCAATTCTCTAATAGTTTAGAGCGTAATGGCGTTATCGTTCACTTTGCGAAAGATGCACAAGAGTTTAATGAGATGGTCTATGAGATACTTAAGTCTCATAAAGTTAAGAAGCTCGTTAAATCGAAATCAATGCTTACCGAGGAATGTGAGATGAATCCTTATCTCATAGAAAGAGGTATCAATGTGGTTGAATCAGACCTTGGTGAGCGTATTCTTCAACTAATGCATTTAAAGCCAGCACACATCGTTATGCCTGCAATTCACTTGACACGTGATGAGGTGGGGGAGATGTTTGAGGAAAAAGGAATATCTCATGAAAAGGGAAACCATGATCCCGCTTATCTTACACGATGCGCACGTGAAGATCTCCGAGAGGATTTTATGGATGCTGATGCAGGTTTGACAGGTTGTAACTTTGGTGTTGCTTCAACAGGAGATTGTGTTGTCTGCACCAATGAGGGTAATGCTGATATGTCAACGTCGGTGCCTAAATTGCATATTGTAGCCATGGGTATTGAGAAAGTCATCCCTGATTATGATGCTTTAGCAGTATTTCAACGATTATTAGCTCGTAGTGGTACTGGTCAGCCATCTACGGCTTTTACTTCTCAATTTCGTAAGCCTCGTCCAGGCGGAGAGATGCATGTTATCTTGGTAGATAATGGACGTAGTGACATTGTTTCCAATAATGAACACTGGGAGACGTTGAAGTGTATTCGTTGTGGTGCATGTATGAACACCTGTCCTGTCTATCGTCGTTCGGGGGGGTATTCATATAGTTATTTCATTCCTGGACCTATTGGTGTCAACCTCGGTATGCTGAAGAGTCCAAAGAAACACAGCGGTAACGTGTCTGCATGTTCATTGTGTTTGAGTTGTGATTGTGTGTGCCCGGCGAAGGTTTCTCCAGGTAGTCAGATTTATCGTTGGCGCCAGAGTCTAGAGAAATATGGTACAGAGAATAAGGAAAAGAAGGTGATGGCAGAGGGAATGAAGGCTGTTTATGAGAATTATCATGTCTATGATGCCTTATTGCGTAATTCGTCAGTTGCCAACCACATACCTAAGTCGTTGATGGATATAAAACTGAATCCTTGGAGCATTGGACATACTATGCCACAATTTGCCAAGAAGCCTTTCCACGTTATCTTTAAGCAAGCAATGAAGGAATTGAAGCATGAATAAGGAAGAACTATTAAGCAAACTGCGTCGTAATACCATACATCAGTTTGATCTGCCAGAAACCCCTGTTGAAGGAATTAAGTATCAAGATGTTGTACAGCAATTTATTGATATGAGTCGTAATGTGGGGAGTGAAGTCATCGAGGCAAAGGCTGATGATGATATTAACGAACACATCCGTAAGGCTTATCCAGTAGCAGAGGTGTTAGCATCAAATGTAGATGGAGTAAAGGCTGATATTAATCCCGATATAGTTTCTGAGGCACAAGATCTCAATGGAACAGATGTCGGTATTATTGAAGGTGATATTGCCGTGGCAGAGAATGGGTGTGTATGGGTTCCTCAAACTATGAAGGAGAGAGTTGTTTGCTTCATCTCCGAGAACCTCGTTATACTTGTTCATCGTGATAAAATCGTTAACAATATGCACGAAGCCTATAAGAAGATACACATGACCGACTATGGTTATGGATGCTTTATATCAGGGCCGAGTAAGACAGCAGATATAGAACAAGCGCTCGTTATGGGTGCTCAGGCAGCAAGAGGTGTTACTGTCATAATTATAGATTAAACGTTAATTATGTCAAAAACATAAATATAAAAGGTTGGTGCAATACGTTTCCAACTTTTTTTATTAACTTTGCATTCCGTAGAGAAGAATATAAAATATAACAGTTTTAATAAACAAAATAAGTTATGAAGATTGAAAAAGTACATGCTCGCGAGATTCTTGATTCACGTGGCAATCCTACAGTTGAGGTTGAGGTAACCCTCGAAAATGGTGTAATGGGTCGTGCAAGTGTTCCATCTGGTGCTTCTACTGGTGAGAACGAGGCTCTTGAACTCCGTGATGGCGATAAGAATCGTTTCTTGGGTAAGGGCGTCCTCAAGGCTGTTGAAAACGTAAACAACCTTATTGCTCCAGCATTGAAAGGTGATTGCGTACTCAATCAGCGTGCTATTGACTACAAGATGCTCGAACTCGACGGTACTCCAACTAAGAGCAAGCTCGGTGCTAACGCTATCCTTGGTGTTTCTTTGGCAGTCGCTCAGACAGCTGCTAAGGCATTGAACATCCCATTGTATCGTTACATTGGTGGTGCTAATACTTATGTATTGCCAGTACCTATGATGAATATCATCAATGGTGGTGCTCACTCTGATGCACCTATCGCTTTCCAGGAGTTCATGATTCGTCCTGTTGGTGCTCCTACAGAGAAAGAAGGTATCCGTATGGGTGCTGAGGTATTCCACGCACTTGCTAAGTTGTTGAAGAAGCGTGGTCTCTCTACTGCAGTAGGTGATGAAGGTGGTTTCGCTCCTAAGTTCGATGGTATCGAGGATGCACTCGATTCAATCATTCAGGCTATCAAGGATGCAGGTTACGAGCCAGGTAAGGATGTTAAGATTGCTATGGACTGTGCTGCTTCTGAGTTCGCTGTATGCGAGGGTGGTAAGTGGTTCTATGACTATCGTCAGCTCAAGAATGGTATGCCAAAGGATCCTAATGGCAAGAAGTTGACCGCAGATGAGCAGATTGCTTATCTAGAGCATTTGATTACAAAGTATCCTATCGACTCTATTGAGGATGGTCTTGATGAGAACGACTGGGAGAACTGGGTTAAGCTAACATCAGCTATTGGCGATCGTTGCCAGCTTGTTGGTGATGACTTGTTCGTTACTAACGTTAAGTTCCTCGAGAAGGGTATTAAGATGGGCGCAGCTAACTCTATCCTCATTAAGGTTAACCAGATTGGTTCATTGACAGAGACACTTGAGGCTATTGAGATGGCTCATCGTCATGGTTACACAACTGTAACTTCACACCGTTCAGGTGAGACTGAGGATACAACTATCGCTGACATCGCTGTTGCAACAAACTCTGGTCAGATTAAGACAGGTTCTATGTCTCGTACAGACCGTATGGCTAAGTACAACCAGCTCATCCGTATTGAGGAGGAACTCGGTGCTTGCGCTAAGTATGGTTATACAAAGTTGAAGTAAGTTCTTGCTCCTATTAAGGGGGGAACTACATTATAATTAAGGACTATCCCATTGGGGTAGTCCTTTTCTGGTATTGGATATTTGAATTATAGTGAGCCATACTTTATGATATAAAAGAAGTATGGATATGTGCGATCTTATAGTTTAGATGATGATATGATTATTGCTTTGTGATGGTATTATAGCATATTTGATACGTTAAAAGCTTGTTTTTATGGCTGGAAAATGGTAACTTTGTATACCTAGTTATGAAATAATTTATATTGAATCAAAACATTTGAAATAAGATGATGGCACCACAAATAGAATATTCGGATAGAGAGGAACGTCTCGAGTTTATACAAGATCGTTATCATTGTAAGGCTCCTTCTTGTGGGCGTTGTGGTTCGTGCGCTTTACCAGATGGTGTACCAGCAGTTGAGTACTTTGCTGATTATATTGAGGGAAAGGTGGAGTATGTAAAGCTCGCAGCAAAGGTTTGGGACTATTGATTAGCTTAATGGATGTTGTTAAGGGTGAACCTAGTAGTTATTGTTCTTCTATCTTTAATCTCTTCATACATTTACTTTTGATAGCTGCATTAGTCCATCCATAACTTGTCTACTTGTCCACTAATCCCCTGTCAACTTATTAACTGATAATGTTTCAAATCATTCCCCAATCACTCGTTTACCCATCAACTCCCTAATTGTCTCCCCCCTTTAAACGCATAAATCCCAGTCTCCTAATAGAGCTGGGATTATGTTGTTTGTTTGGAATAGTTGTTTTGTTTCTCGCTTAAGCTTCAGGCTTTACAGTCTTTGCAGCGTAAACTTCCTCTGAAAGAACAGATACAGTACTCTTATTGTACTTGCCCTTGTGGAAGTAAACAACACCGTCTGCAAGAGCATACAATGTGTCGTCCTTACCCTGTGCGACATTCTCACCTGGGTAGTGTTTGTTACCACGCTGGCGTACAATGATGTTACCAGCTATGATTTTCTGACCACCCCAGATCTTAACACCTAAACGCTTTGAAGCTGATTCGCGACCGTTCTTAGAACTACCTACACCTTTTTTATGTGCCATTCTTAAGTCCTCCTTTTTAAGCGTTAATTGATTTAATTTCTACCTGAGTGAAGTGGGTACGATGACCATTCTTCTTTCTGTAGTCCTTGCGACGCTTCATCTTGAAGACGATAACCTTGTCGCCCTTTACTAGAGGAGCTACAACCTCAGCTACTACCTTTGCACCTTCTACAGTTGGTGCACCTACTGTGATAGATCCGTTGTTATCTACTAACAGGACCTTGTCAAACTCAACAGCTTTACCTTCTTCCGCATCTTTGATGTGGTTTACGAAGAGCTTCTTGCCCTCCTCTGCCTTAAACTGTTGACCGTTAATTTCTACAATTGCGTACATGTTTATATTGTAAAACGGGTTTGTACCGATGGGCGGCTGAGCATCTATCCAGCACTTGTTCTGAGCCCAATACGGCATAATCGGCTACAAAGTTAGTAATTTTCTGTATTATACGTGACAGCTCCTTATGATAAATGTTAGTTTGTTAACAATAATTAGTTGATTAATATTGCTTTGTGCGTTCGGGCGTGCCAATAGTAATATTAATGACAAGTTCTGCGACTTATCATTGTCGGGTGGGAGAGAGTTAAGCTCTGTTCCTGCAATATATAATTGTGGTCAGTGAGTTAGGAAGGAGGCTGTATCTTATCGACAAGAGCTATTGCCCCAGTATTAGGTATCCATGTTCAGTCTTTTAATACAGCCTATCCTTTTTATCTATTGAGCCTTTCAAAAGGCAGATCATCTAGAATGTCAAGCTGACGTTCATCATCTTGATAGATATTATCAAGCTCAAACTCACGTTCATTGTGCATCTTACGTTTTCTTTTCATAGTTGTATTCCTCCATAATTAATTAGCTTCACGACAGGTGATGGGGTTAGTATTCTGTGATTGATAGGATTGTATCCTTTTTGTTTGCCCGTGTACAAAGATAGGTATAAAAGATGAGTAAGTTGTCAATAAACACGAAATGTTTTCGTTCAAGGCGTATATGTTGCACGGAATAGGCGTTATGTGCTTATTACTTTGCGAATATATATTTGCTCATTCAAGTGTAATCCTTTACCTTTGTTGATGTATAACGAATGACAAACAATTAAATGAATGATAGTATGGCACGGAACGATAAAGAAATGGTATGGCATACGCTTTCTTCAAAGCAACTCATCAATCGCCCTTGGCTGAAGGCGCGTTGCGACACGGTGGAACTCCCGAATGGCAAGATTTATGATGAATATTATGTGCTCTCTTATCCATCGTGGATCAATGTCATTGCAGAGACCGAGGAAGGCGACATTATATTAGAACGTCAGTATCGTCATGGGCTGGGGGTTGTCTCAACCGAGATTTGTGCTGGTGTGATTGAAGCGGGTGAGGAACCGTTGCACGCTGCACAACGTGAACTGGAGGAAGAGACTGGTTACACTGGTGGCGAGTGGCAAGAAATCATGACTATCGCCCCTAACCCTGGCGTGATGGATAATCTCTGCCATTGTTTCTATGCCCGTGGGGTGAAGAAGACAAGCCAGCAACATTTGGATGAGACCGAAGATATAGAGGTTTTCTTACGCACGAAAGCGGAAGTTAAGGATATGCTTGTGCAAGGAAAATTCATACAAGCACTGATGGTCGCACCGCTTTGGAAATTCTTTTCAATGTATGCGTGAGCATGTTAATGAACACGCTACAGCGTATGAATAGATAGGGTAAAAGTAATGTAATATGATAACAAAAGATAGTATAGATGCGGCTTATTGCTTCTTTCATCAGAAGTATCAAGTGTACGCATTCTCGCATAGCGAACGGCAAAAGGACGATATAGAGTATGCCATTAGTTCGTATGTTGACTCGATGAATAAGGAACTCTATGACAAACTAGCAGCCGGTAGGGAAGGGTTCTTGCTGACCCATAGCACCTTTGCATCCGATATGCAAGAGGCGATAAAATATCTTAGTAGTTTCGAGTAAATACATATATAATAAGGTGAAGAGGGTATGTGTCAATAGGCACATACCCTCTTTTTCGTTTGACACATTCTATTGTATGAAATTGTGACAGCTATCTCTAATCCTCTTTTCATTGCCCATCTGCCTGCGCTTACTTGCCGTTTTTGTATTCCTTTTGTACGTAATCTGTTTTCATTTAGTGCGCTTTTCGTATTTACGGAGCACGTATGTTTTTATATTATCTAAGCGTGATAAAGTATTATCACACTTAGATAATTAAATAATATACGTATCAAAGCAATGCAAAACACGCATCAAAACAATGCAGAACACGTAGATAAGTAATACAGAACACGCTTGTAAGCAAAAGAAAAGCAGGGAAAACGAAATGCAATATGTGCGCATCTCGCTTTCCCTGCTTATGCTTTAAGCGGAGTGATAGGGGCTTTATTCCTCCATCTTCTGTAAGATCTCCTGACAGAGCATATAGCCCTTAATCATCATACGAGGGATATGGAACGGCCCTTTAAATATATTTCCTTTGGCTGGTTGGGCTACCGTTCCATCACGATGCAGGTATCCGTACCATTCTGGATAATCCTTATCTGGGAAGTGAGCGTATGTCCACTCACTGATTCTCTGGTGCCGATAGAGGTACTCTTCATCATCCGTACCGAGGTAAGCATAGAGCGAGGCAATGATTGTCTCGCATTGCGGCCACCAGAACTTCATGTCTTGTGAATAGTCCTGTGCAGGTAAGTTGCGGCAATCGCGGAAGTTGATAATACCACCATAGAGCTTATCCCAGCCCCAATCCCACGACCAGTCGAATATGGTCAGGGCTGTGTCTAGGAGTGACTTGTCCCACTTGCGCAGCTTAGCCTCCTCCATGATGAACCATGCCGTCTCAATGCAATGACCTGGATTGATGATTCGCCCAGCATTAGTATCTATAAACTCTCCATTCATGCCAACGGTTTCAAGGAGTGCCTTAAACTCTGGGTGCATGAAGTACTGGCGCAATAGTGCGATTGACTTATCTATCTGCTCGGTGAGAGTAGGGTCGTCAATTACTTCTCGAAGGCGTGAGCCAACGTTAATGAGAATCATGATAATCGAATGACTCTGCGCCTCCACACCCTTTTCATACTTGGCTGGGAGGAATCCTGGAGTAGCCAGAAAGCGTTGTGCGTCATGGAATACTTGCAATGCACGTTCGGCATAATGGCGGTCGCCCGTTGCCTTTGAGTATTCTGCAAAGGCTATAGCTGCGAAGGTCTCAGAGAATACGTAACGGCGTTTGCGTATAGGTTGACCAGTGGCAGAAACCTCGAAGTACATGTGACCATCTTGGTCGAAACAATACTTCTCAATGAAGTCGATAGCCGATTTCGACGCCTCTAACCACTCTTGATTCTTCTCTACATTGTTATAGGCAAAGGCGCAGATGAATGCCCATCGCCCTTGGAACCACACCGACTTAGTGGTATCCATCAACGAACCATCACGGTTAAGACATGTATAAATACCGCCATTCTCTTTATCCCAACCATGTTCCAACCAGAATGGCATGATGTTGTTTGTCAAGTCGTTCTTGTAGCTTTCAGCCCATGAACGCACGTATTCTTTCTTATTCATAATTTGTTTTATAGTGTCTGTTTACTTGGTCTTTAGGTGTATTTGATAGATGATGTGTTCGTGAATCTCTGCCGCCTTGCATCCTTATCTACACGCACCGACAAAAGTAAAACTTATTTGTTAATCTCCCAAACAATTGCCGATAAAGTTTATTATTACGGCTTTATAAGGCGTAGGTGTACGAAGGGAGCGAGCGTGTGTGGCGGGAGGTTATTAAGAATATGACGCCATATCAGAACGATATGACGTCATTTTCCTTTCGTGTGTACCTGTTTTGTGAATTAGATACTACGAGTGTGCAATAGACTTACACCTTATTTTATCTCATCATAGGCACGGAGGGCTTGCATGAATCGATTGTTTACATCCTCAAATGAGTATAAGCCATCTGCATTCTGCGTGAGCCCTTTCAACTTCAGGGAATATACCTGTGGAGCATGCTGAAGGTCGAGTAGGGACATCTGTTTCAACTGATCCGTACTCTGGTAAACAAGGTTTACGGCAACGTAAGTCTTACCTGCGTTATCCACCCACTTCTCGAATACTAACTTAGAGCCGATAGGTGTCTTCTTCTCTATGGAGTTAGGGAGTGAATACTCTTCTACGCCTAATGCAGCATCAACGCTTGCAATGTTTGAGTCGTGCCCACATAGGAAGGTGAACTTACGAGAGTCTGTATTCAACTCGTCATACATGTATTGCAGCAATGGATGTGCTACGTTCACTGCCACGATAGGAGCGGTGAAAAGCACGTCGCCATATACGTCTTTTATCTTCGCAATCTTCATCCACTCGTCAAGAGATAGCTTATGACCAAAGGCAGCTTTCACGGCATCTGGCTCCTCATAATACTGCAGGATGAAAGCGTCAGAGGCTGAGTTGGCAGTCTTCAATGAGCCTTTCATGCTTGGTTCTTGGTTGAGTTCGAAGATAATCTTGGTGTCGTTATCAACGAAGTCCTTTATCTCGCCTTTCTTATAAGCATCGCTTTCTTTCATATCGAGTACCTTTGAGATAATCGCATAAGAATCCTTCAAGCCCTTGTTGATACCAACGAGTCCATCCTTACCGCCCATCTCATTGATTTGCTTCATAGCCTCCGTGCGGAACGCCTCACTGTTCTTTGTAATGCGAGGGAAGAAGATTGGATCCATTTTAGAGGGTACATAGCGATGGTTTATGCGCAAGTTTGCAACAGGCATAAAGCCACTTGAGAAGTATTGAGCCGTCGCAATACAGCGCTGCATAGAGTTTGCATAGAGGTTCACCTCGTCTATGTTTGGCACATAGTTATCCTTGAACAAGCCCTCATCGATAGTCCATTTACGGAAGAACTGCCCCATCTCGCTCTCTAACACACCTCCACGCAGGGTCAGTTCGCTACCCGCAGCCGACCAATTAGTCCACAGGTGAGGGGTCATCTTGCCCAATGTTGAGCCATTGGCAGATATTGGAGAGCGGATGTTGTGACGTGATAGAATGACCAACTCCTTTAGTTTGTACTTCGCTTTAAACGCCTCGGAGCGTTGGAGCTGTGCGAAGGTCAGTGACGGACAAAGGATTGTCAACGCCACGAGCATAAGGATAAAACTAATCTTTTTCATTGTTATTTGTTTTTAGGTTAAGGGTTGCGTGTGGGCTACATTTAGCGTAAAAGGGGCAGACGTGTTCGGTCGTCTAGCCCCCTTTTTACTCTTTCCTTTAAAGTCCGATAGCGTCCCTATAAGTTGTAAACGATTGCTTCAAAGAATATATCAAGCCTTAGAACTTAATCTGCAAACGTGTCTCAAGGATGGAGAATGTATTGTTGTTGAAGGCTGCATTATCGGTCGCACGGGTGATAGAACCACGTACACGCCAGATCATATATTTGTTTAGATAGTAGTTGAAGGTCAATGACCAATCACTCACCTTACCGCCATGTATGCCTGCATCCTTATCACTTAATGTTGAATAGTTATAGGCTGCAACGAGTTCCATAGAGCCTGGATCAGGTGTTGCGATACCTGCATCTGTTCTGGTGTAAGTATAACCTTGACCATTGAGCAAGTAGCGAACATTGCCGTAAGCACCCCATGCGCTGTAGTTGGGTAGGGCGTTTTTACGCTTGATACCAACGTAGAAGTATTGTACTTCAAGCCCTAAGTTACCACACGCAACATTCATCTCTGGAGAGAATTTCCATAGTGCTGTTGCGTTCGTGATAGTAGCTTCTTGTGCGCTGACATTGGCTATACGTGTTGGGAATGGAGCTCTCAAGGTGTAAGAACTATGGCTGTTTGCTGGGTTCTTACTATATCTTGGCGACTCATAAGCACCACTGATACCAATGTGGAAAATCTTGCCACGCTCTGTGAAAGGGCGCCACACCAAACGAGTCATGGCTCCCCATGCCTCGTTACCGAGCTTATCTGTCGACATCTTCATCGCATCGTTCTCTGCAAAGAGAGATGCTGTGGCGTGGAACTTCTCACCTGCATGGAGGAACATAGCACCTAGCAAACGACTATTGAAGAATGCCTGACTAGCCAAAGGCTCCTCCATTGATATCTTGAAACTAGATGAGGTACCACTCTGGAGACCGTATTGATGTACGAAGTAACCCATGCGCACCAGGTTCTCCTTATCGAAGTTATAATCAATGTTGATGTCCTTTAAGGATACAGACTGTCGTGCATAACCAACGTCAACCTTAGCTTTCCACTTGCCATAAGTAGCACTTAAGCCAGCGCGAACATCAGGGATTGCGACTCCATCATTCAACTGGTCATCAAGAGCGGGGTCTGATGAGTGCATGACACCAGCGTCCATCAAGATACGACCTGATGGCTTTACGACTAACTTTGGCTCGTCTTCTTGAGCGAAAGAGTGTGTGCAGACCATTAGTCCACAGGCTGCAATAAGAATTATTCTCTTCATTGTCTTTGATATTATTAGCTTGTTTGTGTTGTTGTTATCCTCGGTTTAGTTGGCTGCTTTGAAGGTACTCTTAGCTACCTTCCCATCCTTTTGTAGCTTCGCAAACTCCTTCTTTGCCTTTGCTAGCTGAGCTTGGAAAGCAGGGTCGGCATGCAAACGTGCCACGATGGCTGCGCTGATTATGCGTGCTGCATCCACGTCGCTCTGCCAGTGGTAACCACAGATAACACGGCTCTGTCCCATCTGGTAGCCACGTTCTAATATCTCATTCTGTCGGTCGACATTGATTTCTGCCAATACAAGTGCCGTTGCCCAACCAATAGCAGTGTGACCAGAAGGATAAGAACCATTGGTGGATAGCTCCTGTTGCTGCTCTGGATTGCAAGTCATCTCCTTGTAGAATGCAAACGGACGAACACGCATGTAGTGGTCTTTAGCACCACGAGTAGCTAAGTCACCAGCGTCCTCACGCATATTCAGAATGAGCTTGTAAATCTCAGGAGTAGTCTCCTTGCTTATCTTAACACCGAATGCTTCAGAGAAAGCATTAGGCACTCCGTCACCGCCAACACGTGCATCTGCAGCCGCCTGGTCGCCTCTTGGCGTGTCACGTTGCATCTTTCCCCATTGGTATTGAGCTTCATCATATAAGAACTGAATGCTTCCTGGTTGTGGAGGAGCAGGCAGCAAGTCGAGTGAACTAGCCTGTTGACCGTCCTGAAGGAAGTAGAGGTCGGGTTTAGTACGTGCATCTTTAATCTTAGTAGATGCCGTCTGTGCGAATGTTGACAACGATAACATTGCAACGAAACCAACTATAAGAGCTTTCTTTGTCATTTGGTTTTTAATTTAAAAGGTTTATTAATAAGATTGAATCATATTGTTCTTACAAAGGTAGGAGGAATGCTGGTATAAAAAAAGTTGCATCAGTTTATTTCTTATAAATAAGCTAATGCAACTATTATAAGGCTCTGGTTCTCACGCTACTTGTCTATTCAGACAACTTTAAAATATAGTGTACTATACTTGAAGGATTCTGCTTACAATAGTCAGTGAGCGCCTTTCTGTTGTCCCCAATCTTGCTGTGATAAAGTCTACTAACAACTGGGTTGAGGTTACCATATATACCGAGCATACCTGGCAGGAGCGTTCGCTTCACCTTAGGAATGGCGAGTAAGAGGATGAGTACAAGCACTTGCTGACTGCTAGCAGAGGTGAAGTGGAAGAGATCTTCACACACTCTTCCATCTGTCTTCATCATACTATCGAAGAAGAAAGCGGATAGTGCTTTAATCCTATCAGTGATGTCTCGCGTTGCAGAGTCTATATCAGCAAAGAGCTTAGAATCAAACTTCTTCATTCGTCTTGACTCATTCTCTTGTATGATGTTATCGTGTACTGTGACGAAGTGGTGCATGAGTCGTTGCAGTGCCTTCAGTTGTTTCACCTGTGCAATGCGGTAGTCTATTATCTGCAAAGTGCGTAGTAAGTCTATTCTGTCATAATCTTCTATCGCTTGTTTAATACCTTCTAATTCTTTAGACAGAGCTTGACTTACATGCTGATAATCCTCCTCTTGCTTCAAGTAAGCAATGTTTGTGTCGATATACTGACGAATGATAGCGAGCCCTTCAGTGCTAAAGAGTCGCTCATATTGCTCCTTTAAAGTCTGGAGCTTATCGTGTAATTCTGTAAGAGGACGTTGTTGATATAACTCTGATACACGACTGATTGCCTCTTTCATACCATCATTTAAGCCCTTTAGCACTAGTGTTCCTACAGTCGAGCGACGCAGTTTGTGCAATAGATCATGTAGATCTTCTATCTCGTTAAGCCATGCTTCGTTCTTCTCACATTGTTGTATGATTAGCTCAATATTATCCGATTGTTTCGCCTCTTGCGAAGCCTGTAATATGATCTTACTTTCATATATATTTACCTCATGGATACGCTCTATTTGCTCGTTCAAATACTTCACCATCTGCAATGCCGTATCACGATTAATGCGTGAGATACGTGCTGATACAGATGAAAACTGTTTACCTGCAGCCTTCATGTCTTGCGATTTACTCCCAATCAAATTAATCTCTTGATAAATGTTATCAATGTCCTTTTGCTCTCCTGCTGATAGTCGGTTACGGATAGAATTAAGGGTTGAGAGCCTGCGAAGGAGGTCCTCTTTCCCTAGTTGTAGTTGTATCTTCTCCGTGTGTTTCTGCTTGAGATAGGTAATGATAACCATACTAATAAGGAGGAATACAACCAATGCAATGAGCAATACTAGGCGTGGATTAGGCACCTTATCATTGAAGTTTATCCATCGTCCTGCTGTTTCTTTCCCTGCTTGAAGTGCCATCACACCAAGGTCAGAACCAATATATAAGGTTTGATTCTGTACGAATCCGGCTTGCGAATTGAAGTGTATATCGTCATAGAATGTACCACAGTCCACTATTTTTCGCCCTTGTTTGATGATGAACTTACGAATACCTGCCTCGGGGATAGCATAGAGAATACTATCGTTAATGCTGTACATTCGATTGCAACCATCTATCTGGAGCGAGTCAATTCCTTGTATCTCTATTTGGTGATTAGTAAGGGTAAGGATGTGATTTGGGTACTTCTTGTTTGTGATAACCCCATTCATAAAGCTCTTATTAATGGTGCTCTGGAGTGGACGGAATGTCTGCCCATCTCCATAGAATACTCCATTATTCAATGTGGTGATGTATATCTCGTTCGCTTTTGACGCCGAATGATAAAACGAAGTGATGTATTTTCCACGCATCGACTTGATAGTATCTGCCTTACCAGAAGCCATGTCAATGGAGAGTAGATAGTCTTGCACTCCTAACAACACCTATCTCTTGGTTGCTTGCAGTTCCATTGCTGTAATGCGAGTTGTGGGTTGCATGAGTACTTTCGGGCTTGCGAAGAGTTGGTTGAATAGGTAACTTTTATCTGCAGTAAGCCTACACAACTGATTATTTGAGTTGTAGTAGTAAATGTCATTACCCAAGGCTCTCATCTCTCTAGGCTGTTCGCCTTCCTCAAAGTCGTATATCTTTGTAGCCTCCTTTTCGTTCCTTTGTTGGCGGAAGAGCTCCCGTTTGTCATTAAGATATAAGTAACTATCACCTGCCTTACATGCTGTAACAATAGGCGCATTGGTACTGAAGATGCCAAGATGGTGTGGGATACGCCATACCGCATGCTTTCCTAAGAGCAAAGAGAAGCCTTTTCCATCATCAGGAATGGCTATCTCGTGTGGATTATTGGGTATCTCATGGTGTAAGGGAGCACTGATAAAGTGTGAAAGATTGTCAGAAAGCAACACACTTGACAATGTGATGAAGTAAAAGGTATGCCCAACTTTATAGAAAGTAAGTACTGCTTGCGGGAGAGGATATTGTTTCTCACCTCGTCCATCAAGTTCCTCTATCAATAGTTTACCATCTGCAAGCGCATAGAGCTTGTTATCATAGACTTCAATATGACGTATGTATTCCCCTTTGTGGCGCACGTTCACCTTATTAGATACTAAGTCCAGAGAGACAATTCCTGCTTGCGTTGCAGCGAAGAGCCACTTTTCTCCAGCATGACAGAGGTTGTTGACCAAGAAAGGCATTACCCCCTGTTCGGTTTTCTTATTACTCTTTGGATAAATAGGAACCAACTCCTTTGGCGTGTTTGAGGCCGGAGTGGAATAAAGCCCCTGCGAAGTTGCAAGATAAATAGTCCCTTTTACCTGTTCAATATCATAAGGCGAATATTTATCCAGTTTGTTCGGTAGCTGGAAAGTAACCTGATGAATCAACGAATCTTGGGCTATATTCCATAATTGCAAACCAGCATTTCGGGCTGCAATCCATAGTTGATTAGGGTGTTCAAGGTTACGTTCAACGTTGTATATGCGGTCTAAGCCCGTATAATAGCGGGTTTTATTTTGTCCGTCAACATGCCATAATAACCCACTCTCAGTCCCTATCCAGTATCCCTCCTTGTCTACTGATAGTGTTGAGAGAGAGCCATCGTAATGGTATTCTTGCTCTGATAAAGAGCGTGTTGTGGTTGTTTCTTCACATCCCGTAACGGCAATTAGAAAGAGAGAACAGAGCCAAGTAATGAATAGTCGACCCCGTTTAGTAAGCTTATCGTTTGTCGTCATTATTCAAAAGTTTGACCGCAAAGATACTTATTTATATCTTTAAATCTATTAGTTTATGCTATTTGTTTGTATAAACAAACATTATTTTAGAGAATGGAGAGCATACTTTCCCGTCCTCCTTGCCAAATGAATAGGGGAGTGGACAGTGTCATTAAGATATGAAATCATGGTAAAGTATAAAAGAGGTTACAAATCTTGGGATTAAAGGAAACGCCCTTCTCGATTGGAGAAGGGCGTTCCTTTGATGTGAAGAAAGCCTCTCTTCGCTATAAAGAAACGCCCTCTTTGTTTGTAAACATTGCTGTTTTCTCCCTTCTGTATTTATAGAGGAGTGGGGAGGGGAGCCTTTCTTTTTTCGTTGGAAGAGATGGGGAGGGGGTCTAGAAGGCTATAGCTTGGGTGGATTCTTGCGTTCCTGTTCTGTCAAGAAGCCTGAGCGATAAGCATAGAGAAGTTCCTTCAGGGCTTCAATCTGCATCTTTAACTCTAAGCCCTTGTCGGTATCTTGCACACGAATGCGGTGCTGATTCATCTCTACGATTTGTATAGTAGAAACGATGTCAGTACCCCGTTTAATAGCATCCTCTGCTGATGTGAATGGCTCGTGTTGTACAAGTTGGAAGCCACGAGAGTGATAGACGAGGGTGTAACCAGCAATACCAGTCTCCTTGTGATAGGCTTGTGAGAAGCCACCATCAATCACCATCAACTTTCCGTTGGCCTTAATTGGGTTCTCACCCTTCACTACGTGCACAGGAACATGCCCATTGATGATGTGGCGGTTGGGCTTAGGAACATCGAACTCATCCATTATCATGTCTGCAATTTGTTCATTGTCTCGCATACTGAAATAGTATCCCTTCTCCTCGTGATGGGTCTCTTTTTCGGTCAAGAAATAGCGTTCGAAGGTTGCCATCTTTGACTTATCGAAGAGCGGACTATCGGGTCCACACCACAAGTAAAGGAAGAAGTCGATTGCATCCTGGTGCTCCTCTGCTGTTTGAATATCGTTATTCATTTGGAAAGCAGCACGTATCTTCATACCCGTCTGATAGAGTAACTCCTTTCCTTTTAACTTCTCTCCAGGACCTATCTCAACCTCTTTTAGTTTTCCATCAGCCGTCAATGGGATAGAAGCATGATAGAGAAGATTGTGGTTAACGATGTTATACATGCAGCCATGACGTAGTAGAGAACGAATATGCGAACGTAGTTTCTCACTGCTAGTAAATGACTGGTGAAGGCGGTCGATGAGGGCTTGCTCCTCATCAGTTAACTGGTCAGGATGTTTCGGATCAATGGTTGGGAAATTGCAAGAACGCATCTTATACTCCTTTCCATCGACGATGATTGTACCCTTCTTATAGTCTATTACATCTAGTAAACAGCGGTCGTTCATCTTCCAAAGAGGGTGTCGCTTGATGAGTTGAGACTCCAGTTTGAATTGGATAACACTGATAGCTTTATGCATTTGCGACGTCAAAGTCATACTTCGTTCATCGAGTGGATTGTCCTTAGAAACCTTCGGTTTAAACTCTTCACAAGGGTCATTTCCATAGATATCTATCGCAAAGGTTGCCAACTGAATGAGGTTAATTCCATAGCCATCTTCGATAGTTGCCATGTTTGCATATCGTAAGGCAATGCGAATGACATTACATATACAAGCATCGTTACCAGCGCATGCTCCCATCCATAAGATGTCGTGGTTACCCCAAGTAATGTCCCATGTATGGTAGCGTTTGAGCGTATCCATGACGATATGAGCACCTGGTCCACGGTCATAAACATCCCCCAAGATGTGCAACTGATCGATAACCAAGCGTTGAATAACCTCACAGATGGCAATGATGAAATCGTCAGCTCGTCCCGTAGTGACTATCGTATGAATGATAGCACTTACGTAATCGGTCTTGTCTTTATCGTCCGAATGTTCGTGAAGAAGCTCTTGAATGATATAGGAGAAGTCCGTTGGTAAGGCTTTACGAACCTTAGAACGAGTGTACTTACTCGATACATCGCGGCATACTTCCACGAGTCTATAGATCGTAATATGGTACCAATCGTTGATGTCCTTCTCGGTATGTTTGACCAGTTCTAACTTCTGTTCTGGATAATAGATAAGCGTGCATAACTCTCTCTTCTCGGCGTTTCTTAGAGTGTCACCGAACAATTCGTTGACCTTTCTCTTTATATTACCTGATGCGTTCTTTAGCACGTGTTGGAAGGCTTGATACTCGCCATGTATATCCGCAAGGAAGTGCTCCGTACCTTTTGGAAGATGTGCTATTGCCTCCAAGTTTATTATCTCTGTCGATGCATCAGCAATAGTAGGGAAGGACTTAGAAAGCAGTTGTAAGTAACGCTCATCCTTCTTTAGATCATACTGTTTAAGTGTCATTTGAATGTCTCCTTTCTATTAGTTATGGAGTTAATCAGCCTTTCTTTGGTGATAACTCCTATTAGTATCTATGTTTAAAGTTCCTTTTCATGATGGCTTTCAACCCATTATCTGCAAGTGGAGAGAAGGGTCGGAAGCCTTCTTCTAGGTGTAGCTTGTCTACTAATAATTGGATGATACGACGTGAGAAACGATAGATGCGCATATGACGTAACACCTCGGCAAGGCGGTCTTCGTCGTAGTCATTATATTTAATCATCATATATAAATCTGCTAGATGACGCATGGAAAGGGTTTGTTTCCTATCTAATTGATGTGCATTGGCTAGCATGATTGCAATGGTTTTAACGATGGTTTCGTCACTATTAATATTATCATTGAGGCGTTGACGAGTAAGAGGTTTGGTTCCAACTATCTTCTTTTGGTTAAGAGGATTGCGCTCTTTGGGAAGGACGAGGGCAAAACGTTGAATCGTACAGGTCTCTATGTTCGGGGCATTCAGCTGTAATCTCCTAATGGCATTATCGATTATCTCCCTTATATTCTCATCATCGGAATAGAGTAAGATACGCCTCCACTGCGCTGGATTTAAGCTCCTTAAATTTAGGAGTTGATCGCTCGGAAGGAGGTTGTGAGTGGTTTCTCGTGCCAGACCAACATGTAACAAACTATATACAGCATCGTTTTCCATTGAAGACATAGCCACTTGGTAACGAGTGTCTAACACCTTATTATAATAGAGGATGGTTTGTTCTGCCATCTCACTTGCCGATATACTACTGTTTAAAAGGCTGTTCGGAATAACGTCAATACGCTTTTGCCAACCTAGAGTTAGTGCCATTTGACGCTCTTTCTCATTGGTTACTAGCATTGCATCCACTTGATGTACAGTCTTTTGCTGGTACATCATCTGCTTAATAAACTTGCGTATTCTCTGTTCGTTAGAACGTATAGGATCGTTCAGTCCCCAGTGTGTAGAAAGGACGACCGCATAGCCCTTCTTCACTGCCCATTGCGCCCGTTTGGCAGCGAGGTAATCCCAACAAGCATGTATGTGGATTATGTCGGGGTTCTCTTTCTCGGCTACTTTTTGAAAGTCGTCAGTGCTTGTTAAGGTCTTAACCTCCGCATATTCCTTTTGCTCGGAAGTGAGTTGTAGGATATAATCGGATAGTAAGTTGCCTGCTTTTAGGCTGTTTATGTAATGGAGAATACGCATTTATAGTTTATGAGAGATGAAGTCATACTTATTAGCTCGGCGGTATTTGATCTTATAACCGAGCCTTTTCCATGTGATAGCAAGCTCGTATGGGATTACTTTCCATGCTGATATGTCAATATCGAAGCGGTTGAGTGCTCGCTTACCAATCATCATTCGGAGTATTAAAGTGAGCAGTAAACCAAGTGCAGAGGCTGCTGTTATAATCCAGTTGTGGGTAAGGAGTGAAACAGCGAGAGCCGCAAACAATATAAGGTAATTGCCATGAAGAGCCAACTGGTCGATGATTGGCAAACAACGATGCCGTCCCGAACCTTCCAAGTGCTGGCGATTCTCCATATAAAAAAGGTGTGTGCTTAACCATACCTTATCGGTTGGAACTTCCTCAATCAATGTACCTTCTGGGGAAGACTCAAAGGCTAAGTTGTTACCTTTTGCATATTTGTTGACCATGAAATCAAACTCTCCACGAAGATACTTAAGGTTTCCTCGGAATCCTTCTTGTCGTAAGAATAGATCCTTGCGGAACATTAATGCATTGAAAGGACAGCGGTAGGCGTGGTCGTGCTGATACTCTCGCATGATATAACGAGCCTCATAGTAACGTTCAAAAAGACGATAGTCTGGTGTGCCATCTTCGTATCGGGTGTAACCGACAACAAGCTCTCTTCCATTCAAGCAATGCTGTGCCAGCGTTTGTAACCATCGGTCACTTTGAGGATAACAACATACATCCGCCATAACAACCCAAGGGTATTTTGCAGCTTTAACACCCAATGTTATGGCAAGTTTCTTTCGACTCATATAGCGTGAAGAGTCGGGTATGAAGGTTGTATAAAGGCGTTTATTATCAGCAAATCGCTTGAGTACGTCACTCGTTTCATGGTCTCCCTGAGGAACAACAACGATAACTTGAAAGTCATTGTCATACGACTGGTTGAAGTAGAGGGGAAGGTATTTTTCTAGTTCGCTAGCATTGTCGTGTGGGGTAAACACAATCGACACGGGAGGCAAACTGAAGTTCTCAACAGTAGTCTCAGTCGATGAAGTCTCAGTCTCATTGGCTTCTTCTGCTGGAATGGTAGGCTCTGTTACTATCGCACTTGTGCGCACCTTCCGAAAGAAAGGATTAATTAGAGGTGTTAATAAAGCCATCACCAGCAATACTGCTGATAAGATGATTGTTGTATTATCAATGGTAAACATTCGTTTAAAGAATTGTTGTTTTAAAGTTCATCGGACATATATCCGATAGGTAGTTTTCTACAGTTATATTGTGAAGCCATGATTTCTCCATAAGCTCCTGACGACCTTATCGCTATGAGATCACCGCGATGTACTGTGTTAAGAGATACCCCTTTTGCAAAGACATCACTGGACTCACAGATGGGACCAACTACATCATACGACTGTAGTTCATCGGTATTTGACAGGTTTACTATTCGATGGTGTGCCTGATAGAGAGCCGGTCTTATCAAGTCCGTCATACCAGCATCAACGATGGCAAACTGCTTACTTGTACCTTGTTTCACATAGAGTGTTCGTGTGATTAAAGAACCCATTTGACCAACGACGGAACGCCCTAATTCGAAGTGCAACTTCTGTCCTTTGCGCAACTTGAGGTGCTTAGCAAAGGTCTTGAAGTATGATTGGAAGTCAGGGATCGGGTGCTCATCTGGCTCATTGTAATCTATCCCTAAGCCACCTCCAACATTAATATTCTCGACCTCAATACCACGTTCCTTGAGGTCGTCTTGAATGGCATTGATGCGTTCACAAAGCGCCTGGAAGTCTCCCATATCCATAATCTGTGAGCCTATATGAAAGTGCAAACCAATGAACTTGATATGCGTCATCTCCATTGCTGCAAGCACTGTTGAATGCATGTCCTGCATGGCTATTCCAAACTTATTCTCAGCCAGTCCTGTGGTGATATTAGCGTGTGTGTGTGCCCCTACATTTGGGTTAATTCGAAGGCAGACACTCGCTATCTTCCCTCGCTTCTGGGCTAGTTCATTGATGATTTCAAGCTCTTCCTTGCTCTCTACATTAAAGCAGAATATATCGTTATCAAGCCCTAAGTTAATCTCCCAATCGGCTTTTCCGACACCTGCAAAGACGACTTTATCTGCAGGAAAACCACTCTCCAAGCAGCGTTGAATCTCACCTCCACTAACGCAATCTGCACCTATTCCCGTCTGACTAATTAGGTTAAGAACCTTCTTATTAGCGTTTGCTTTGATAGCATAATGTACTAAATAACCTTCGTACTTACGTGCTTCTTCTTGAATGACATGCAATGTCTTGCGTAGAAGATCGCAATCGTAATAGTAAAAGGGAGTCTCTATATTCCTGAATTTATCTGTTGGGAATGTTTCTTTCATTGCTTTTGTGTTATATTGAGAATGTGTTTCTTGCTGTAAGCAAGGTTGTGTCTATGTCGTTATAAAGTCCATATAGAGGGCAAATCAGTGATTATTTATATCTTTGATAAGCCCTCTATTGGATAAAGTTAATTGAAGAGAACGTTTGATAAGGATTGTAGGGCGCGCTTTTTGTCAGCCTCTTTTATAAGGAAGGAGATGTTATAATTACTTCCTCCATAGCTGATCATGCGTACCGGAATATCCTTCATTGCATCTGTCGCAAGCGTCTCGAAGCCTACATTACTCCAATCGAGATCACCCACTACACATACTATGCACATATCAGAATCGACGCTTACTGTACCATACTTCTTCAACTCGTCAACTATTTCTGATAGGTGACTACAGTTCTCAATAGTCATAGATAAGCCCACTTCACTGGTCGTTATCATGTCAATGGAGGTCTGATAACTCTCAAAGATCTCAAACACTTTGCGTAGGAAACCAGATGCTCCTAGCATTCTACTAGACTTTATCTTGATGGCAGTTATATTATCTTTAGCAGCTACGGCCTTTATCTTACTCCTTACAAGAGTGTTGTTAATAATAGTGCCTTCAGCGTCTGGTTCCATCGTATTCTTCAGTCGAACGGGTATGCCGGAGTACTTTGCTGGCTGCACACATGTCGGGTGTAAGATCTTCGCACCGAAGTAAGCTAGCTCCGAAGCTTCCTCGAAGTTGAGTTGTCGAACAGCCTCCGTCTTATCTACCACACGTGGGTCATTATTGTGCATACCATCTATGTCTGTCCAAATTTGTATCTCTTCTGCATTGATAGCAGCACCTATCAGCGATGCTGTATAGTCCGAACCGCCACGCTGGAGATTATCTACTTCACCATAAGCATTGCGACAGATAAATCCTTGTGTGATGTAGATTTGATAGCCCTCATGCACCTTCATGATAGCAGATAACTTCTCCTTGATATAAGGGAGGTCTGGTTCTGCATTCTTATCAGTGCGCATGAAGTCGAGTGCAGAAAGTAATGTCGCTTTCACCCCTTGCTCTTGTAGATAGTTGACCACCATGTTTGTCGACAATACCTCACCCTGTGCAACGATGTTCTTCTCCTCAAATGAGGTGAAAAGACCCTTCGTGAAAGAGCGTAGATAATCGAATATCTCTGTTACGAACAGGCGTGTTTTCTGTTTGTATTCGTCGGTAGAGTAGAGTTCATCAATATGTCCGAAGTACTTTTGCTCAAGGTTATTAATCACCTCATTAGCCCCCTCTGGGTTCTTACGATATAAGTAATCGGAGATCTCAATCAGCGAGTTTGTGGTTCCACTCATGGCTGAGAGGACTATAAAAGTAGGTTCCCCTGACTTTGTTACTAATGAGGCAACACCCTTCATGCGCTCTGGTGAGCCAACAGATGTACCTCCGAATTTCATTACTTTCATGTTTCGTCTTATCTTTCTATTGTATGGTTGTGCCCCTTGCAGAGCCTAGTCGTTTTCTATGGGTTCGCCAATAGCTTCTATCGGAGCCGCCTCTTCGTTGAGTACCTGTACTTGTTTATTGTCTTCAAGTAGGCTTAGTTCGCCGTTCTTGCAGCAATATACCTTGCCAGGGAACTGACTCAAGAGGTTGATGTTATGCGTTGACATGATGACCGTCGTACCTGCCTGGCATGTAGCCTTCAGTATGCTAACAATGTTAGCGGCTGTTTCTGGGTCTAAATTACCCGTCGGCTCGTCTGCAATAATAATCTTTGGCTCATTGAGTAAGGCGCGTGCTATAGCAATACGTTGCTGTTCGCCACCTGATAACTCACTAGGCATATTATCCTTCTTGTCCATCATGTTCACCTGAGCCAACACCTCCTCAATACGTCGAGCAATCTTCTTTTTGTCAGTCCAACCCGTTGCCTGCAATACAAATCCTAGGTTCTTTGCAACCGTACGATCGTGTAGTAATTGGAAATCCTGGAATATGATACCCATCTGTCTACGCAAAGCTGGGATGCGACTGCGCTTTATGTCGAGTACAGACTCGCCCAATACGTGAGCTTTCTCAGCATCAGAAGTATCGATGTCAAGCTCTCCGTACATTGTTTTTAGCAGTGAGCTCTTACCCGAACCAACACGTCCAATAAGGTAAATAAACTCTCCTGCTTCTGCTTGGAAGTCCACATCCTTTAGGATCAGACGCTCATCTTGGTATATGTTTGCCTTCTTGTAGTCTATTAACATGATTATTCCTTGTGGTTTATTAATGTGGAATTTGTTGTTATACCCCCGTTAGAAGGGATGCAATAAGTTCTTGCAAAGGTAGTAAAAAACTTCTGATTCCTATCTTTATAATGGTGAAAATGTTATAAATATGAGGTTGATAGCATGAGAGCAAAGGCTCTGAAAGTCCCATCAAAGTTCTCCAAAAGGGGAGGAATAGCTAACATATACGAGTGATAGAACTATCGTTTGCTTTCCGTAATAGTCACATCTACAAAAGAAGAGAGGCTTTCTTCCATTTAAAGAGGGCGTTTCCTTATCATGAAGAGAGGCTTTCTTCGCCACAAGGAGACGCCCTCTTCATGGGCTTACAAGGGCGAATAAGTTATGAATATGTTTTGAAGTCTACAATAAAAAACGTACTTTTGCAACTCAAACTATTTGATTATGAAACTGAAAATGATATTAATAGCTGCGTTGAGCGTGGCTGTAACGACTATTTATGGGCAAAACGATATGCGCAGTCTGAGCCAGTGTGAACGTGTTGCATTCAGTGATTTCAAGTCTGTCCACCCCTTCGAATATATCAAGAAGGATAATAATTGGCAATTACTTTATATGCTCCGTACTCCTAACACAGCAAAAGGTCTGCGCAAGGCAGGGCTATCTTTTAATGATGATCAGCTCTCTTACTTGCAAAAAGCAGGGATGATTAAGCAGGTGGAAGGCGACAAATGGCAGACAATATTGCCCATCTTTGATGTAGAACAAACCGCAGCCTTGCGCCAACTAAGTCGATTAATTGCTACGAACGTAATGGATAAGTCGGAAGCTGACTATCGACAACTTGTCACAGAATTAGGCAAGAGTAACTTTGCTGATAACGCTTTTAGCATTGCTTTCTCTTATGTGCTTGATGGCTTGATATGGGATGCGATTGCCCCAGATAGATATAAACTAGATAATAAAGCAGACTGGAAAGGAATGGTGTGGGTGCTTTGTGAGCCACGAAAGAAAACTCAATTCGGTACCAATAGCTATGGACCTATCCAAGAGACATGGACAAGAACAAGTCTAAAAAACGCTCCGCAACATGCTGATTTAATGCCTTTAGCACAATGCCTACTTGACAACGAAGGGTTGAAGGATGCAACTATTATAGACCATTTAAAGCCTTATGGCATTGTTGATGAGACTGGGAAGTTGCAGATACCAGTAATTGATAGAGAGAAGCAAGACTCTGTTAATATTCTTTGTCACCGATTATCTGATAGCTTAACTTCAGCTGTTAAGGATAATATTACACGTGCTCAGGAGATTACAAAGATAGATGATAAGCGTACTTCAATCGTCCTTTTTCATGAAATAATGTGGGATACTGTCGACTTACTACAGGCTCGCAACCTTGTAAAAGTCCCCGAAGTATTAACGAATGAGGCAGCTCCTAAGGAGCAGTTTCGCAATATTATATTCGTAATAGAGTAGAAAATGAAGGATATATCACTGATTGCTTTCGATGCAGATGACACCCTGTGGGAGTGTCAAACTTACTTTGCTTCAGTGGAGAAGAAGTATTGCGACCTGTTGAAACACTATGCTCCTGTGGAAGAAGTATCGCAGGCTTTATTCGCAACCGAGACTGCCAACATGGATTTGTTGGGCTATGGAAGTAAGGCGTTCATCCTCTCCTTGCTCGAAAATGCTACTCAGGTGAGTCATGGGAAACTGACATCTGCAGAGGTGACAGCCATTATCAAGATGGGAAAATCGCTCTTACAATTACCGGGCAAACCGCTAGAAGGGGTTGTAACAACTATGGAGAAGTTGCGCAGATCAGGCTTATATCGACTCGTAGTATTCACTAAAGGCGAGCTACTAGACCAAGAGAGCAAGTTCAATCGGTCGGGGTTAAGAACCTACTTTGACGACTTTATCGTTGTGTCGGATAAGACTCCAAAGGCTTACGAAAGGCTATGTGATCAATTTGGAATTGGTATTGAGGAACTCTTGATGGTAGGTAATTCGTTTAAATCTGACGTAGAACCAGTGTTAAAACTTGGTGGTTGGGCTGTCCATATACCCTTTCATACTATCTGGCAACACGAGGTTGTTGATGAATACGAGCACCCTCATCTCTTGAAAATGAAGTCGTTTAGCGAACTGGAAACGCTCATCAACGAACGAGAGCAGCGTTTGAAGGTAGATAGGTTGCAGCTAAGAAGTATATAAGAATTAACTTATACAAATATAAAATGATAACATCCATCCTCGCATATAACAAGGAGTTTGTAGCCAACAAAGGCTATGAACCATTCGTAACAAGCGGTAAACCCGACTTAAAACTCGCTATTCTCAGTTGTATGGACACCCGTCTTACGGAGCTATTGCCTAAGGCGTTGGGGCTAAAGAATGGTGATGCTAAGATTATCAAAGTAGCTGGTGGAACCCTACTGACGCCTTATGACTCCGTTATGCGCTCTTTGCTCGTGGCAATCTATGAGCTTGATTGCGAGGAAATCATGGTTATTCATCATTCAGGATGTGGTGCCTGTCACATGGAAGCAGACCACTTTTTGCACTTAATGCGCCAACATGGCATTACAGAAGACGCCCTTCAAGAGGCTTCTAAGCAAGTGGATCTACATCAATATCTTGATGGTTTTCATGATACAGAGGCTAGTGTGCGTCGTACGGTGGCGGGGATTCAGCACCATCTACTCGTTCCGAAGGACATTGTTGTGCGTGGTTTCATTATCGATTCACGTACTGGTGAACTTACAGAAGTTGATTGTGAATAATCAAGGAAATACTTACGATGAAGGAAAACAAAGGTTTTTATCATGGTAGAATATCAATATTTTTTATTAATTTTGCAGCCGAATTAGAAACCTAAAAACCTTTACTTCATGCAGTGCCAAGTATCTTGAAACTGCAAGTAAAGCACTTTTCTACAATCAAAATGATAGAAGGTTTAATTGAAAACATCCTTAATTACGATCAACATGCGCTGCTGGCAGTGAATAGCTTACACAATCCTTATTGGGACTTGTTTATGTTTTCGGTGAGTGGTAAGCTCATTTGGATACCATTATACGCTAGTATTCTCCTTCTTCTCTTACGTAACTTCAGTTACAAGGCAGTGCTGTTTAGCTTGTTGACTATCGGTGTGATGATGTTGATAACGGACACGTTAACGGCGCAGTGGATACGTCCGATGATTGGACGAATGCGCCCCAGCAACCTTGATTGTCCCATTGGTCACCTAGTGCACACCGTTAATAACTATAGAGGTGGAGCCTATGGCTTCCCTTCCAATCATGCTGGTAATTGTTTCGGATTGGCTTTCTTCATCTGTTTCTTGCTTCGGAAACGATGGTTGTCAGTGTTTATGATAGGGTGGGCAGCGGTAGTTTGCTATTCAAGAATGTATCTTGGCGTGCATTACCCAGGTGATATTCTAGGTGGAATAACCTTTGCTTTGATTGGTTCAGCACTCGTTTATCGTACCTTATTGTATATAGAAGGACCTTATCATTGCCGTCAGCTCAAAGGGACACTCATACCAGTTTGGGTGGGATTAGGTATCTTCACTTATATTGCAATAGCCTCGTTTGTTATGTATTTGATGGCTTAGACCATTCGAGCAGATAGTTTGCTCGAATAGTCTTTATAGTTTCTTTCCTGATACCAAGACAATTACTAGAAGAATACCCATTACAAAGATGAAGGCAAAAGAGCCTATACTCCCCATGTAAATACGCCCCGTATGTACTTCTAATGCCGCATTCCAAAGTGACATGGGGCGGTCTTCTAGATGGGAAGGTTGGGCTGGGAAAGGTGTACCAGTGAAGTAATCAGCCCAGCAGAGATGCCCTTTAAAATCAGAGCTATAGCCCGAGATGGTTTGTCCTGTTGGTGCCGTACCTGGTACGAGGACTCCTGCATACAAGGAGGCATCGCATGGTTCTATATAATTTGTTTGTCTATTCCATCGGTAGAGACCATCAAACGAACCTACAAGCCACGTTCCTATCGACTCATGTTGCCATACATTTTGCCCCATCACACTAACAGGTGGGGCAGTGGTGAGGGCTTTCGGTTGACTAGTTAACGATGTCAAAGAATAGAAACCATCGGAGGTTGAAATCATCCAGTCGTGTTCCTGTTCGTCATAACGTATCATCCTTAACTTGTCATACCATGCGTTATCACTATTCAAGACGGTTCCTGGCAGTGGACGAGTGCTGTTGGTGGCAAGGAGAATCATAAGAGGTGGACGCAATGCCCAGCCTGTTATTGCAATAAAGAGAGTGAGGAAGAAGGTGTAGATACCCACTTGTTTATGCCACTTAAACATCTTCACACTTCGAGGTCGTGCCCACAACCAAATGCCAGTGACGCTTAGAAGGATGAGCACAAGGGCTATTGCATCCATAAACAGCTTTCCCCACGTACCAAATAAGCCTCCGCAATGCAAGAGCCAAAGCTGTTTAAAGAGGCTAACCTTGCCATCGTAACCTGCAGGAGCATGTAGTTGAAGGCGTTGGAAATGGTTATATGGAGCGGAGGAGATGTATAGATAAGATCTACTAAGCACTACCAAGGTGTCACCACGCATACTTATATCCGATAAGAGTTCGTCATCATCTTCCTTAGGGAGGCTCACTTGCTGCCAAGTATTGTGTTCCTTCAATCGGTATAAGCCCATGATACCAGCGGCAAAGAGTTCTCCTTGTGGAGTTTGCACTACTCCCCTTATCTGTCGGTAGTCGGCTCCTGTGGGTAAGCCGTTGTTAAATTCGTTAATAGAAGAGGCTGTACTATCAGTTAAGAAAAGTCCAGCAGCACCATAAATGAGCACTTTCTCAGTCTTTGATTGTTGGTCTTTATAACGTATTGTACCACGTAATAAGCCATTGTTCCAACGCTTGAAAGTATAAGAAGAAGGTAGGAATTTCCTACTAATAGACATACTTGCAAAGGTGCTGCGATGGTTGAGAATAATGCCAGAGAGGCTGAACATTATTACAAAAAAGCAAATGATTATTCCTAACCACTTATGGTACTTGTGCCAAGTCTTACGTTTCATTGATTACTATTGATTAGTGAGATGTAATTAAAAAGGATATCCTTTTACGTCTACAAACTTACTGAAAAATACGCAATAATTAGCTTTTCCCATTACTAATATTGCTTGTTATGACTGAAAAAGTGTACTTTTGTGTTTGTTAATAAGCGTATATACTCGATGATAAAGACATTAACAGTAACCTCAATAATAGTTTCTTTGCTCTTTAGTGCTTGTGTACATGAACAGAAAGAGGCTAAACCTGCAGAGGTAAAGCAGTCCATTGACACATTAAAAGAGGGGAATGACAAGGGTAATAAAGCCATTCAAGCAACGAATGTAAGCAACGCTGGCTTTAGAGAAGTTGGTGAGGTGAAAGTGAGAATCACTACTCCTTGCTTCGGTGTACGCAATGCTAACGACCTAGATATGCTCCCTCATCCTGATGAAGTGTCGCGTAAAGACTCCTCACTGATTGCTAAACTCAATGCAGGAGAAGTCTTTCTCTTACAAACAGGAGAGCAAGGTATCAAGGAGACAGAGACCGATACGAAAGCACTCATCAGTTTCCAAGTGGGCGAACTATGGATATGGAAGTCGGCAATCAAGTAACAGCTTCATTGCTATTAATGGTTTACTATCTTATAAAACTACGTCTTCTTTAATTGAATAAACCGATACTGAAGCCTACATTATATAGATTGGGATGACCCGAGCTGTTGGCAGATGAGAAGTCGCCGAAGGCTTTTACAAACCACATGGAACAAATCTGTGACAGCTATAGAATCGTTAAATTAAATTTTAAAGTTCGATATTCTATAGGGGAGTAGCAGATGGGTTGGTGTATAAAGAGGCTGTGTCTCGTTAGTGACGAGCAGAAGACTGCAAACAAAGAAACGCCTCCTTCATATAGAAGAGGGCGTTTCCTTGATGTGAGAAGAGGCTCTCTTTAATACAAAGAGACGCCTTCTTTATTTCGTTCGGAACATCCCCTCCAGGGGAGGGGAGTGAAGGGACTTTCTTACTTCACGCTATTCTGCCTTTCACGAATTAGTTTTATCTGGCGCAGAATATCGTTGTAATGCAGGAGGTTAAGGTCAGTGCTGCTAGCAGCCTGTGCCTTGCAATACTTCTCGATAGTATCGAGCTGCTGTCCAAGATACAATGATATATCTGACGGACGGGCGCGGTCTAATTCGACAGACTTGTCTTTCTCCACTTGATTTAGGAATGCATCGAGCTGCTGGATATAGGTACGCTCCAACAGACGACGTGTACGAACTTTCACGTCATTAGTCGATGTCAAGGGTTGCCAAACAGCCTTGAATACATCGTTCAAATAGTCCTTGACCTGATAAGCACCAGCCGCAAATTGATCCTTGTAAATCTTATCTATCAACGAACCATTCAACAATACCTTCAAAACTCGCCCTTGTTGTGCAGAGATTTCATCGACAGCATTTACACCTGACACATCTGTCATCGTTGACGGATAGAGCCAGACTGGAGCGTCGAAGAGCTGTCGGGAGAGATAGTCAACAGCGTCTCTTCCCTTCTGTGCAGGTGCCACCTCGTAAGGTTTCTGCCCTGGCATGTTATTGATGTATCGCCCTCCAACATTCTTAAGAACGTGGTTTGTGTATCGATTAAACTGACTGATAACACTCTTCCACATCTCTATTCTGTCCTCGTATCTATCGTTAGTTTGATGCGTCCATGTCGGTAAGGCAACTATGATTCGTTTGAGATTCTTGATGCCATAATCGCTCGCTTTCACATTGTCATCACCCAAGTCTTCAGTCTGCGCACGTGGGTCTTCGTTCTTACCCTCGCCTCCGAACCATAGGCGTGGATTGGTTGCTAAGACCTTAGAAGTCTCTGTTAACAACCCTTCCTTCTCGGCTATCTCATCCTTAAACTCAGGTCTGTACTGATAGCCCCAGCATATTGCCCACTTGTCATAGTCGTTTATTCGTGGGAAAAGACCACGTTCGGAGATATGGTCCTCGGGCTGAGCTACATAATTGAAACGGGCATAGTCCATGATACTTGCAGTGTGTCCGTGCTCTTCAACCCACTTCTTATCACGCAACTTCTCTACTGGTGTAGCATGACTAGCACCCATGTTATGACGCAAACCCAGCGTGTGTCCAACCTCATGACTCGATACGAAGCGTATTAACTCGCCCATGAGTTGATCATCCATGTGCATTGTCTGTGCCCGTTTATCAAGTGGTCCGCACTGCGTCATGTACCACTTTGTCAAAAGATTCATCACATTGTGATACCAACAAATGTGACTTTCGATGATCTCCCCACTACGTGGATCGACAATGCGAGGGCCGTATGCGTTCTCAATCTCAGCTGGTAAGTATCGTAAGACATTGTAACGTGCATCGTCAACACTCATAGTTGAATCATCTTCTGGCCAATCCTTTGCTTGGATAGCATGCTTGAAACCAGCTGCTTCAAAGGCTACATTCCAATCTTCAATACCCTGTTTTAGATAAGAAACCCACTTCTTTGGCGTTGCAGGATCTATATAGAATACAATGGGCTTAATAGGTTCCGTGAGTTTGCCTTTGGCGTAGGCTTTCTTGTCTTTAGGCTCTAGACGGAAGCGAGAAATGAATTGTTCGCGGTCGGCGCGAGTCTGTTCATCACTGAAGATAGTATATCGATTGGTGAAGTAACCAACCCTTTCATCCCATATACGCTTGCGCATTGGAGTTTGAGGAAGTAGTACAATACTGGTGTTCAGACCAACAGTCAAGGCTCCAGTAGATGATGCAGGAGCAGAAGAAGGAGTACTGCTATAGGTGCGTGTTGTAGCTATTTCAACATTGATAGGATAGACTTTCATTGTATCAATAAAGGTCCTATCAGACTGCAACGAACCGATTTTCAGTTGTTTAGCAGCGTCCTGTGGAATACTCACAACACCATTATCTTTGAGGAAGAGAGGGGTTACCTCAATGAGTTGCGCATTGTTTTTCTTATTGCGACCAAGCACTTTGAACGATGCAATAATAGGGTCAGCTGTGGAGGCTTTAAGCGTACGGGAGATGCGACTCTCAGGGTCTGCTTCTTGTGAAAGAACGTATGCACGAAGATTAATCGTATTGTTGTTGCGTTGCTCGAAATAGAGTGTCTTTTGGTTAATAGCCTCTCCCGAGAACTTACCGAAGTTCTGTGGTACGGCAGTGAAACGCGTTACTGCCAATAGATAACGACCTAGTATGGAGTCTGGAAGTTCGTAGTACCACTTGTCTTCAATATGCCTTATCGTGAAGAGACCATCGTTAACACTACCGCCTTTCTTTATTAGTTGTTCGTAAGAAGAGGGCTTCTCCTTATCATTGGTAGCTTTCTGACTCTCCTTATCATTGGTTTTTGCCGTTGTAGACTGCTCGTTAGTAGAGTCATTAACAGCATAGAATATGTACCTGCTATTGGCTAAGCCTGTACCAGAACCTAGCATTAAAGCAACCAGGCAACCTGTAAGTTTCTTATTAATCATGATTTTCTCGTTTACACCTTATTATATATATAGGTAATAGAAAGGTGTGAATAACAACCTTTCCATTACATCATCACTTTACTTCAAAACAATAGCCTTGCGAATACGAAGGTCTACTTTGGGACGGTCATTATCGTCTACTGGCTGCCGTTGTATGCGTTCAACAACATCTAAACCATCGATTACCTGCCCGAAAACAGTGTATTGTCCATCGAGGTGAGGAGAGCCTCCCTCAGTCTTATATAACTGACGAACTTCAGGCGACATCTTCACTATTCCATCTGTATGAGCATCTAGTCTCTCTTGTGCCCAATCGAGTTGTTTATCCGTAAAACGTATACCCCAAACAATGTAGAACTGCGTAGATGACGACTTACGTTGTGGGTTTACATCATCGCTTTCACGCGCTGCTGCGACTGCACCTCGGCGGTGCAACAACTCGGGATAATGTATCTCTGCAGGTAGAGAATAGCGTTCGGGAGTATCGCCAAGAGCCTGTCCTGGCTTTGCATTCTTCGATCCCATGTCGCCAGTCTGTACCATGAAATCTTTGATAACACGATGGAATAATACCCCATCATAGGCTCCGCTCCGTACCAACTTGAGGAAGTTATCACGGTGCAAGGGCGTCTCGTTATAGAGTTGAATGCGGATGTTTCCACTGTCAGTCTCTAACAATACCTCGTGAAGAGGCGCACTTGTTCTCTCTTGGGCGTGGCTAGTCATCATAGAGGTAGCCATCAGCAGTAATAATAATAGCTTTTTCATATGTTCTTAGAAATAGTTTAGAAGGGGAGACCAATAGCCAGATGAAAGGTATGGGCATCACTTAACTTACTTATATTATAGAACCCTCTCTTACCTGTATCATAGGGTACATGCAGGGCAATTCCCCAATCGATACGAAGCATAAAGAAGCCAAGGTCGTATCGAAGACCAACTCCCGTTCCTAATGCCATTTGCTTAAAAGCATCCTTGAAAACGAACTGTCCACCCTCACGACCCGTGTCATGATGTAGTGTCCAGACGTTACCTGCATCCAAGAAGACGGCTCCATAGAGTGAACCAAGCAGGTGGGGACGGTATTCAAGGTTCATTTGAAACTTCAAATCACCTGTTTGTTCAACGTAAGAGCGGTTTCGGTAAGAGGAACGATAGCGTCCCGGACCTATCTGACGGGCGTTGAAAGCACGAATACTATTGGCTCCTCCAACGAAGAACTGCTCTGTGTAAGGGGTTACCTTACTATTTCCATAAGCCCAAGCTGCACCTGTGTTGGCATGAAAAGCAATACTGCTCTTCTCGGCAAGAGCCCAAATCTTAGTGAAATTAAGCTCTACTTTGAAGAATTGAGCAAATGGATTCTTAAAGAGTTGTTTGTTCTTTTCACTCCAGCGATGCCCTGTTACAGCATAAGTCGCAGCTAGTATGTTAGAAGCCTCACTAACAGTTGCCCAGAACTTGATGGGGTTTCTATAATTAGAAGGGCTCATGTGAGTGTATTGGAACATCATCTTCGGAATGAACTGATCGGCCATTGATACTTCAAGATAGGGTATACTATCAATAAGAGCACGATAACGATTCGTCACCTTGTGCATGTATTCGTAAGTTAAAGAGAGTGGGGAATAAGAGAAACTATTGCATTCATTGGGTTGCCACTGGTATGTTAGCTCTCCTGAAACTACATGTCTCTTAAAGTACTTGGCACGGTTTAGCACATCAACAGACGCCTTTAAGGTTGTTGTTGGAGTGGTATAGTAAGTGCGGGGAGGCTTTGGTGTATATTCAATGCCCCTTGCTTCGGCCTCAGCAATCTTCTTCTGAATGCGTTCCCACTTCTTTCTTGGCGGTAAGACAAAGGGGTTTATGAGGCGAGGAATTTGTAGACTCCCCTCCAGACCATAGTTATAATTGGTCACACCAAGCTTATCTTGCCCATTATCATCATTGTTATACGACCATTCATAAGAGCCATGAGCACGTAAATCAAGCTTTTCTCCACCTCGAAAAGTATTGCGTTTAATGAGTCCGATATTCCCTTCTGGACCAAAGAGTCCACTTGTCTTGCCCTTAGCATACGCCTCGATATAAAAGTCGTAACGCTTATCAAAGGTGCAATCGACTGTCATGTCTAATACATTACAGCTGTCCGTACTATCACGAGGAGTAAAGGTAAAGTTGGTAGCAGCGAATAGTCCACTTCCATTTAACTGCTGTTGACTACGTTCCACAAGCTCATTATTATATAAGGAACCTGGCCATACCTTCAGATCATTAGCTATTGTGCGTAGGCGGAGAGGCGTTCGTTTACCATTGTAATTGACAGTTACATCTCGAAAAGACTGTTTATTGTGCAACTGCTCCATAAACTGTCGCTGCAAGTTAATCGTCACTTTACCTATGTACCAAGGCTTTAATGCATTCGAACTAATCGAATCAACCATCTGTAAACGTACGTTTGCTACACCATGAACATTCGTTGTGTCAGCTAGATAACTTGCGTAATTGTTCTGGTAATAATAGTATCCGTTGTCTCGAAATAGGTCTGTTATGCGCTTACGTTCTTGCTCTAGTGTGGCCACATCAAACGCATCTCCCTTGTGTAGGAGAGTCTTATCTTGATTCTTAATGATGAGACTATCAGCCGTAGCAGGGAAGTTTGTGTAACGTAGAGAGTCTATTGTCCACAGGTGACCCATGTCCACTGTGTATTGCAATTTACCCTTCTTTGGATTCTTCTGTGTTAGTTTCTCGTAGTTGATCTTACCATTGAAATAACCTCTTTTACGTAGTAAGTTCTGTCCCACAGTGACGCGAAGATCGGGTGTAGTGTTGCTCATTAAGACTGGAGTAGACCCAAATGTTCGTACAAGCCAACGGCTGAACTTTGTTGTATCTGGTGTAAAGGCATTCCATATCCAAAGGCCTACTGGGAATGGAGAACGATGACTTGGACTTCCTAATAAAGCGGCATTTGGAGGTGTTGCAAGTACTAAATCAAGCTCTTCCTGAGTAGCCGTAAAATGTTTATTAGACTGATAGTTGCGATAGATGGTAGGCTCCATTCCAATATACAACTGCTCTCCATCGGGGATAGCAGAGGTCGTACTACATGCCGAAAGGAGCAGTACAAGACCACTCATCATCAATAGACAGATGAGGGCAAAACGCCTATTATAGTTCTTATCTCTTCTCATTAACAAAATTAATTAGGCTGTCCTTGTGTGGAGTCTCTACTTTGGGAGCCACAATAGGACTATCATTTTTGAAGTGGAAAATATCCCTGAAGCTTCCTAACTTGCGTCTCCACATGAATCCGGCACCATATTCACTAAGGTTACCTTCCAACCAGTCGTATGCTTCTCGCTCATAGTAAAGCTTGAGATACTTGGTTTCCTTCTGGTTAAGTCGGTACTCCAAAGAGAAGTTATCGAAGTAGGCTCCATTCTCTTCAGCGAACTGCGAGCCTGTAGAAACACGTCCGCCGATAATGATGCGAAGCCTATTATCCCACAACCTCTTGCTGAACTTGAACGTATAATCAGTGTGCAACGTTCCATTAACATCTGCTGCACTCTCCATATTAGCCGATAAGTCGAGTCCCATAGAGTTGAGTGCTTTGCCCGTAATGGCGTTAACTTGAGTCTGCAAGAAGCCAGCTAAGGCACCACCCATCGCAGTATTAGCACTTGTGGAGTTACTTCCATCGAGGTACATACCCGATGCAAGCATTGTTACTGCAAGCTTTGAGCGCTCTTCAACGCTCTTTGTATTCAGCGTATTCTGCATTTCTTGATCCTCTGGAGCACTAATGATAAACTCTACTCCAGGCTTAGGGAATTGCTTAGTAAGGCTCACTCCACACTTAAAGTCGACTATTCTTCCCTCATTACCATTCGATACTGTTGTGCGCACATCTTCGGTTGCAACGATACTAAGAGTTGGCTTCATTGGGTCTCCAGTGAACTCTACATAACTCCCATCTTGTATGTTGAACGTGCGAAGAGGTATAACAGGAAGAGAATACTTCATCTTTCCGTCATTCAGAGTATAGCGTCCTCTCAATCGCACACCATTGGTTGGATTGTATTCTAATCGTAGATCACCTCCACCCGTAAAGGCTAGGTAGTTGGAGTTATCAGCATTGAGAGAGCACATGAGATGCGCTTGTTCATCAACATTAACAAGCATTGACATAGAGAAACCAGTTATGTCTGGACGCTTGACAACATCAACTGTTGAATCCTTGAAGTTCGTAAATTTAACAAGATCTTTCAGTTCCGTATCTGTTGCCAACGTACCATCTCGTACAATATAAGTCATATCGGTCGTACCGAGAACATCAAGTTTTCCAACCAAATTAAGGTTGTTCAATGGTCCACTTACTTGACCTGCAAAGTCTACAAATGCGTTTCCGTAGACCTCAGAACGTGGGTTCTTTCGGGCATTGATAACCTGGAAGTTCTTTGCTTGCATACGTGCATCAAGACGCATATTATCCAATGATGAGAAGTCAAGAGAGCCCGAAATGTCAAGTGGCGAACCATTACTTGCGAACATCTCAAAGTTCTCGAACTCTATATGACTATTACGTATTGTGACTGGATCATCGGCAAATCGCATCCTTATTCCATATGGTGCACTTACCAAGTAAGTCGAGTCTAAGTATACCTCTCCATTGATATCTAGATTCTTCAAAGGCCCTTTCAATGTTAGAGAACCTTCCCCAACGCCCTCGAGTCCAACGATCTGATCGGGTACAAAACCATTGATGTAACTAAGAGGGAAATGGTTCATATCTAGTGTAGCATCCAACTCTCCACGCCCTTCTGCACGATAAGTACCCGACAAGGAACCCACCCCTTCACCATCTTTCGTTATAATAGCATCAACGTAATGAGAGCCATCTCCCTTTGGCATATACACGAATTGAGTACCGACGTTACCCATTGGACAGTTCTCATAGACCAGTTTGTTGATGGTCATATCACTAGAGATTGATAGGTCAGAGCGCGTTTGTATAATATGATAATCACCATTAAGAACACCAGACATATTGGGTGAGAAGGGAAGAACCTTAAACAGACTGCCCAGTTCAAATTGGTTCATTGAGATCGTAACATTCTGTAGTGACGTCGTGTCCTCATCCTCTGTTGTTATCGTCATACCCGCTCCGTCTGAAGCCATAAGGCGCAAGTTTGCTGATAAGCGGCGATCACGTGCTATGTAAATATAGTTCGAATCATTTGCAGTAAACGCCTTATAACCTAAGATGGCTTGTGGAGATGTGATAGAAAGACGTATTCCTCGACCTACCATTGCAGCCTGTAATGCAAGGTCGAAGCCTGTTTTCCCTTTGTTATCAAGTATTGTTGCATGCGTTTGTAAGCCGTGTTCGTATAGTACGCCACGCAAATGTCCATGGTAAGGGTAGGTATTATCCGCTTTATTCAGTACTGCAGCATCATAATTCAACTGCCCATCTACACTCGTAAGATTCACCCTCACGCTATCAAGGTGTATGTCATTATATACTAAGGAGTCAATCCTAACCTTACCATTCACACCTTCATGCGGTGAAGAAGAGATATTGATATCTGCCAAACTGAATGCGTATCCATCTTTCTCAAGTATGTTGCTAAACAGATTACCACGTCCACTGCGTAAAGTGAAATGCCCTATTGGCAACAAGCGGATGATAGCGGGCTGGTCAATACGCCTATTGTGAATTTGCTCCCGTAGTGTTTTTACGAGTTTATTACCCGTCTTTGCCATCTGATCAACGCTCCCATTGAAGGCGGTATTGAGGTGGAAATCACCACCATCAAGGGCTACATGTACAGAATCACGCATACTGGTTAAATCCAAATAGACGTCACCTGGTGCATAACTACGCTTTCCGTCATTCACTTGTAGGTCTGCCAACTTTCCATTAAGACGCATATTATCACTGCCTTCCATACCGAAGTCTGCATTAACAGCAAACTTGCTTGATAGCGGCTTATCAATGATTCCGAGTTGATAGAAGTCTACTTGCGGGAACAATCCATTGATAGAACCATCCATCTTATTGCCCTTCTTCGTTAGATCAAGGTTGAAGCTACCACGTACCAAGGCTACTCGTCCATTCTTTCTAACGTCATCTACCGCCAAATCACCTATGTGACCATTCACAGCAAAGGACTTCTTAAGATCTGAACGAAGCTCTAGATCGGCTCCTGCAGCCACAATATATTGTTTATCAATCAGTCCTAAGGCTTTGAGGTTAGCCTCTGTAAGGTTTCCATTAAGGTGTGCTAACAGATTATTATTACGTATGTCAGCCTTCACATTGAAGTCACCTGCAGCCAGGAGAGCACTTCGCTTGTGCCCTTCTTGCAATACTTTGAACTTTCGGACGACCCCTTGAACGTGGTGATTAGCCTTCATATCAGAACGAACATCCATGTCGGTCCAGGTAGAAACGACGTATCTTTCCTGCATCCCACCCAACGCATGGAGGTCAACACGGCTCAACCAGCCTCGCAAATGACCATCTACTAACTTTTGGCTAACCTTTCCTTTATAAGTGAAATCGCCCGCGAGCATCTTATTCTCACTCTTTATATGGGCTGAAAGTTGCTCACCATGTTTAGAAATATCTCCATTCAATCCATCAAGTACATACTTCCCATAACTGAAACGACGAATACGAAGACTCAAGTTAGTGGATGATTGTGGATTCATAAAGTCCGTTCCATGCCCTTGCATACGCACACTTCCAGTGAAAGGTGACAATCCCATGTGTGGTAAAAAGCGTTGTATCGGAAAGTTCGTTGCACTAGCTACAAGGCGATATAGGCTGTTTGCGGGGTTAAATGCACCTTCCACACGAATCTTACCACCCCCTTGTGCAAGTGACATTGTACCAGTATAAAGGTTTTTCCGCACATGAATATTACCATCAACAGCTACCGCTTTAGGCAAAGCAATGGTCTTTCTAATACTTATTGGCAATAGCTTCTGAACGAAACCAAGGTTTTGAGCCACACCTTTGAGGCGTAAGTCACTGCGTAAAGCCTTATTCTTTGCCATCATATCGGCAACCCATCCCGTTCCAGTAAGGTCGAAGTAGCCCGGCATAGCAAGTCTCAACTGGCGGAAGGAAGCCGAGCGCAGGTTCCCTGCAAGGGTTCCCTGTATGATCAATCGCCCTCCTGGCATAGCTTGATAGATGTTTCGAGGAATGGAAGTAAGCAATGGTTGCAGGTCTGTCTTGCTCACATAGCCATCCATGTGGGCGTTAAGAGTACCAGGATGAGCACCATCAAAGGCGTTCATATCCATTCGTAAACTTCCTGTTAGCTCACTATTCGGCATGAGAAGATAAAGGGATGGCAATTGGATAGACGTTGCATCCATCCTAAAGGGGCATCGTAAGTCACACACCACAAGTCCACTTCGTTCCTTGAAGTTGCCTGCACGAACACGAAGAGATATCTTTGGAGCTGCATAAAGGAACGAGTCTATACCCAGGTTAACCTCTGTCATAGCGATGTGAGCCGCATCAAAGCCCGCAGCAGCAGGCTTGACGAAAGGTTGGTCATAGTTGAATGCACCGCCATGCCAGTCTATGTCAGCCACTTTATATATGTTGTCATGCAATAAAAGTTCTGCTCCTCGAGCCTTAGCATCGCTGAATTGCGCTCGAACTATCATCGTATCGCCTGGCATGTGGAGCCTGAAATCAGTCTTAGCAAGGTTTAGCTTGTCTATATTTATGCGCCACAAGGGTTTCTGCTTGTGTGGGTCTTCAGGAACAGTATCGCCTAATGCAACATCAATCCAGCCTCCCTCGACCTCCGCTTTATTCACTCTTACAGAGTCACCAACGAGGTTTACAGCATGACTCACAATGTGTAAGCGTTGCAAGTTACCCTTAATTCGTAAGTCACCAATGAAGTTTGTGGTATTAGCTTTCAGTCCCGTGAATGTCAATTCGTTTACTTCTACACGCTTATCAAGCAATGGCAATAAGCCAATACTCGCCACTAAACGATGTACGTCAGCAATGGTATCCTTCTGTGTAGGTATGGAGTCATTTGCTTTTATCATCTTTAAACCATCCAACTGGAGGTCTAAAGGGTAGGAGAGGTTTACCCGATCGATACTAACCTGCATCCCCGTATGATTCGACACATAGGTTGCAACCTGCTTTACTGCCCAGTTCTGTACAGGAGGACAATAAAGAAGTACTACCAAGAGGAGGAATAGGACGACTGGTGCTACTACAATAGCAATGAGCCATCTCATGCTCTTTTTCATATTCATCACGTTAGTATTGCTAGCGTACTCTCCATTTCGTGCGATTTAAAAGGACGGAGTATCTTTTGCTATTACCATTTAGTTTATGTCTACAAAGTAACAGAAAAAAAACGAATTAACGATGGATAGTAAGCGAAAAACGCATTATTTATCATTATATCTTTGCCTTTGAAGAGTGCTAGAGATGATTAAATCAATCCCACACAACCATCTTCTATTAAGTCTAATGCCAACTCGAAGTCCTCCGAACCACCATAGTAAGGGTCAGGAACACTGGTTGCATCCTTATGACGAGTGAAATAATCAGCCATACGAACGACCTTTTCTCGAGCAGTCGCATCGCCTGCTTGCGACGTAATATAACGATAGTTATCTTCGTCCATGACCACAATAAGATCGAAATAAGCGAAGTCCTTACATGCATCAAACTGCCTTGCATGATGATTCAAATCGTATCCGCGTCTCCTTCCATGCTCTCTCATGCGCTTGTCGGGGAGCTGTCCAACATGCCAGTTACCTATTCCTGCCGAGTCAATCTCATACTGATTGCTACATCCCCGTTCGTCAACTAGGTGTTGCATAACGGCATGAGCCGCCGGAGAACGGCATATATTACCTAGACAAATGAATAAGATTCTCTTCTTGTTGTTTGTTACCTTACACATAATTGTTACTTTTCTTTTCAATTACAGGGCTTTACGAAAGATTGTATAAGAATCTATCAGCATTGCACCTAACCAACTTATTTGGGCTACAAAGTAACGAAAAAAAATCGAGATAAATCTTGTTTCCTTGCGTTTTATTACTCTTCATAAGAGATAAAGTTTGTAATTAAGCGATTAATTATAAGTAGCTTGTAATCAAGTAATATAGTGTATCAGATAAAAGAAAAACTTTTCTATAATTCAAACTACGTTACTTTAGAAAGGATGTACCTAACGGAAGCCCGTTAGGAAATATGTTCTTAATATGGAGGACACGGATTGAACGAATTCATTTAGAGCCAGCGAGTTCCTAAAGGAACAAAAGCGTGCAGGGGAAGAGACGCCTTTCTCTATTTGAAGAGGGCGTTCCGTTGCATGAAGAAGAGCCTTTCCTTGCTGTAAAGAGAGCCTCTCTTCTTTAAGTTCATGGCAATGGCTGTTAAGCACTTCATCATTTTTAAGGAGAGAAGGAGCAACTATCATTCCCACTCCTGTACATCTTTTCTTATCCTTTCGTTGGCAACTTTGCAATTAATTGAGTATATTTGCAAATGTAAATGATTATCCAATCCATAAATAACAAGTAGTGAATACATCATCAACAGTCAAAGGTTACGGCTATGCGAGTTTGTCTGCAATAACCTTCGGAACTATCCCTCTGTTCTCTATTCCAGTGATGGAAGCAGGAATGGAGTTGCCTTCTGTACTCATTTATCGCTTTGCTTTCGGTTGCTTGTTTATGATGGGTTTCCTTCTATGGAGGCGTCAGAACTTACATTTGAAGTGGGGAGATGGACTGCGGATAGCCTTCTTATCCCTTATGTATTCGGTGTCTGCTGTGGCATTGTTTAGTAGTTATGAGTATATGCCGGGAGGCGTTGCAACAACCTTACTGTTCTCTTATCCCGTATGGACAGAGGTTCTTCTCATCCTCTTCTTCCATGAGAAAGTAACGTTAAGAATCGTCATTGCAATCGTATGTGCTATCCTTGGAGTGTTCTTCTTGGGTGGTATTGGACAAACAGGAGGCATTAAGTCTATGCTAGGAGTTGTCTTGGCAATGTTGTCAGGATTGTTATATGCCATTTATATGGTTATCTTCCCACATATGCGAGTAAGTAAGTTACCAGCTTTGAAGGTGAATTTTTATATCTTTTTCATTGCTATGCTCTTCCTGATATTGTACTCTTCTTTCACAACGGGAGGCGTGCAGAAGATAGGAGATAGTCGTTCGCTGATATCATTGGTACTATTGGGACTTGTTCCTACAACCATTAGTAATGTTACACTTGTGCGCTCGTTGACCCTGATTGATTCGGCTAGTGTTGCCATACTTGGAGCCTTCGAACCCCTAACAGCCATGACCATTGGTATCACATTAATGGGTGAACCACTCACAATGACAGCCTTAATAGGGTCGGTGTTAATCATAGCTTCGGTGCTAATACTTATCACCAAAGGGCGCAAGATAGCTAATCCTTTGCGCAAATACTTCACTACGTAGAATAGACATCATCATGAATCAAAAGTTATTATGGCACCTATTAGCAGTGGGAGTAGTCGCTGTCTGGGGTACAACCTTTGTAAACACAAAGATATTATATAATAGTGGTCTCACTCCTTCGGAGATATTCTTTCTCCGATTCCTTATCGCTTATGTCGCTATTTGGTTTATCTCTCCTCGAAAGCTATTCGCCAATAGTTGGCGTGATGAAGGTACCATGCTATTGCTCGGGATAACGGGTGGTTCCCTCTTCTTTGTCGCTGAGAACTCAGCTGTCGCACTAACTTATGTGAATAACGTGAGCTTTATCACGTCTACATCTCCACTAGTGACTGTCATTCTAGGAATCGTCTTTGTGAAGAGTATAAAGGCAACATGGACGTTGATAGTTGGCTCTTTGATAGCCCTTGTGGGTGTAGGACTAGTCATCTTCAATGGTAGCTTTATCCTGCATTTGAACCCTTGGGGCGACTTATTGGCATTACTAACTGCAGTTTGCTGGGCGGTCTATACATTGTTAATGAAGAGAGTGTCTGAGAGATATTCAGCCGTGTTTATCACACGTAAACTATTCTTTTATGGATTGTTGACAGTGCTCCCGATGTTCCTTATTGATCCATGGACTGTGAGTCTTGCAACGCTCCTTACACCTAAAGTAGCATTCAATCTCTTGCTCTTAGGACTAGTTGCTTCCTTCTTATGCTTCGCTTTGTGGACGGTTGTCATTGAACGACTTGGAGTGATGACAGCGTCTAACTATCAATATCTAAACCCAATTACAACAGTCGTGGCAAGTGCTATTTGGCTGAGTGAACCTATGACAGCTATTGCCTACATAGGCAGTGCCTTGATTTTAATTGGCGTCATTGTATCTAACAAATAACTGAAGAGTAACATCTTAAAGATCAAATATATGAAGAAAACAGTACTAGTAACTGGAGCTACAAGTGGTATCGGTGAGGCTTGTGCACATCGATTTGCTCAAGGTGGATATAACGTGATTATCACAGGTAGAAGAGTGCAACTTCTTGCAGAACTAAGGAAGAAACTCGAGGCTGAAGGAGCAAAGGTTCTTGCCTTAGCATTTGATGTTAGGAACCGAGCAGCAGCCACGAAAGCGATCGAGAGTTTAACGATTGAATGGCAAGATATAGATGTCCTGATTAATAATGCAGGCTTAGCTCTTGGCTTAGAACCAGCTTATGAAGGTCATTGGGACGATTGGGAGACAATGATAGATACGAATATTAAAGGACTCCTAACAATGACTCGCCTCGTTACACCACGTATGGTGCAACGTAACAGTGGACACATTATTAATATAGGGTCGGTTGCTGGCGATGCAGCCTACGCCAACGGGAATGTTTATTGTGCGACGAAAGCAGCAGTGAAAACCTTCACTGACGGATTAAGGATAGACCTTGCTTCAACCAACATACGTGTTACGAATGTGAAACCGGGGCTTGTAGAGACCCACTTCTCAAATGTTCGTTTCCATGGAGATGACGCTCGTGCGGAGGGTGTATATCGAGGTATTCAACCCCTAACAGGGGCTGATATTGCTGATGTGGCATACTATGCTGCATCGGCTCCAGCACATGTGCAAGTGGCAGAAGTATTAGTTCTTGCCACGCACCAAGGCAGTGGTAGTGTGATACATCGTGATTGATTCCGCTACAATCATTCGTCTTATCGGCTAAAACAAAGAGCCGATAAGATGAATAAGCCACGTGGTCAAGCTTACAAGGAGGACGATCATCGCAATGATGAGGACAATCATTAATACAATGAGAATGGCACTTTGAACAGCTTTGCGGTTCACATCGCGTATTACCTCCTTGTCTCCTTCAACGAAGCCATGCACAAGTTGCATATTTTCTCGGTTCGCCTTATGGAAGAAGTCGATAACATCTCCTATATAAAAAGGTATCATTCCAAAGAGAACATCACGCAAACTATTATTGATAATGGCTAAAGCAAGGGGAATACTACGTATCTTTACAAAAGCAAACCATACATAGAGTAAAGCGAAGAGAGCCGAAAGAATGTCGCCAATACCATAGGGAAGAAGACCGAGAATACCATCTAGATAATAGTCATCCATAACCCTTTGTGTTTGTTCCATAGCCTTATAAACACTGCTATCATTCATCCGCTCTTGCGCTTTCAATCTATTTTCTTCTTTCATAAAATTACCCTTCTCTGTATTAAAAGATAATAAGTACAATCATACTTGATTGTGAGCGCAAAGATACAACATATATATCATACATAAGAAAAGGGCTTTCATTAATAATTATTAAAAAGCCTCTTTCACGACTAATAATACTTATCTGTAATTTGTACAAACCCCTTTTGTATTGTATCTTTGCATTTGTTCAAACGCATAAACAACTTAATAACGTTGTTGGTGAGGCTTGAGCGATATAGTAATAACAAATAAAAGAATGATATGAAACGTATAACATTATCACTGATTGCAGTTTGCTTGATGTCATCAATGGCTTTATCTGCAAAGGATGTAAACGCTATCAATGCTAACGAAATAGCATTGGTTCAACAGAAAGGTGACTGTCATAAGTGCACTGCAACACCACAGCATGTGACAGACAAGATGGTTAGCAAGTTGGGACTTAACGCCAAACAGGCAAAGAAACTATTGCAACTTAATGAGAAATATGCTGATCTCTTTGTACAAAGCGAAGATTGTCATAAGGCTGAGAAGCAGACTTGTGAGACAAAGGGAAGTTGTAAGAAAGAATGTAACAAGGCTGAACAAAAATGTGAGAAAACCGAGAATAAGACTTGTTGCAGTGCTGCTGGAAAAGGAAATTGTACGTCTGGTTGCAAGAAGGAATGTACAAATGAGTGCAATAAGGAGGCTAAGTCTGATTGCAAGAACAGCTCATCAACATGCAAGAAAGACAATAAAGAATGTCAGTCTGAGGCTAAGGAATGCAAGAGAAATCAGCCTTGTGAGAAGCGTACAGCATACAACGCTGAGTTGAAGAAGATTCTTACTAAGGCTCAATACGATAAGTATCTAAGACATTAAAAGATACCCATTTCCATTATAGTAGATTTGTTGGTGCGTTGGTTCGGACTACTATTAGTCCAAACCTTCGCACCTTCTTCGTATCAAGGAAGAGCTTTCTTAACTCACTTTCGAATGTAGTTTACAAATGAATAGGGTGGGTTACCATCCGCAGCTGGGTGTTCCTCACGGGATTCAATACGCCAAGTACCATCATTATAAGGTGGGAAGAAGACGTCAGCTTGTGCCGGGCTGTCTGCAATCTCAGTAAGGTATAGACGGTTGGCAATGCCTAATGCCTCCTTATATAAGCTAGCACCACCAATGATAAAAGCCTGTTCGTCAGTACTAATATGGCGCATTGCTTCATCTAAAGAAGTATAAACCTCACAACCCTTAAAGTCCTTCTCCGTTCGACTCAATACAATGTTTCTTCTGTTAGGGAGTGCTCCCTTGGGTAGAGAATAGAATGTTTTACGCCCCATGATAACGGTATGTCCCGTCGTTAACTGCTTGAATCTCTTTAGGTCCTCACGTATGAAATAGACCATATCATTTCGATATCCAATAGCGCGATTAGCCGCTACTGCTGCGATAATATTTAGTTCCATAAGCGTTAGACAGCCACTTCTGCTGATATATGTGGGTATGGGTTATAATCTACGAGTTCGAAGTCTTCGTACTTAAAGGCAAACAAATCTTTCACATCAGGGTTGATCTTCATCTTCGGAAGAGGGCGAGGTGTACGTGTGAGTTGTAGTTTTGCCTGTTCGAGATGATTGCTGTATAGATGCGTATCACCCGTTGTGTGGATAAATTCCCCAGCCTCTAATCCTGTTACTTGAGCCATCATCTGCAAGAGAAGGGCATAAGAGGCAATATTAAACGGAACGCCGAGGAAGGTATCTGCCGATCGCTGATAAAGCTGCAAAGAAAGGCGTCCGTCGGCTACATAAAACTGAAAGAGACAATGGCAAGGAGGCAATGCCATCTCATCAACCTCGGCTGGGTTCCATGCCGTAACAAGCATACGGCGAGAGTTAGGATTATGCTTTATCTGTTCGAGAACATTAGTTATCTGGTCGATAGTTCCGCCTTTGTAATCAGGCCAAGAACGCCATTGATGACCATAAACGGGACCTAGCTCGCCATTTTCATCAGCCCATTCATTCCATATACGAACGCCATGCTCTTGCAGATAATGTACATTAGTATCACCGCGAAGGAACCATAGTAACTCATAAATAATACTCTTCAAATGGAGCTTCTTAGTGGTTAGTAATGGGAAACCATCACGTAGATCGAAGCGCATCTGATTACCAAATACGGATAGAGTACCCGTCCCCGTGCGGTCGCCTTTATGCACTCCTTCATTGAGAATGCGGCTTAGTAAGTCTAAATACTGTTGCATAATTATGGATGTGTTATTGTTTATCTGTTTCTGTTATAACCACTACCTCGTTTGGAATATACCCACTTTTAATCCTCCACTCTTGTGGGTAAAGGTTGTTGGCACGATTCCCTAAGTTCTTTGCAAAGCCTAGTTTGTGGTGCTTATAAGTAAGGAGAACAATGCCACGAGGGGCTTCACTGCTGAGTGTGATGGCTTCATGTCGAAGATAGCTAATGGCAGTGGGGTAGTCAACTTTTATATTAGGATAAATGGAAGTATCACCTGTTATCGAAAGAGCCAATGTATGATCTGGGATGATGGTCTTGCCCTTCTGTATTCCTTCTTTTACTCCGTAACTAAGGATGCGAAGCCGTTTTCTTGCTTCAGCAACGGCTTTTGAGGGGTCAAGAGCTATCTCTTTTTGTAGGTTTTCATCCTCTCCTCGTTTGCGAATGACCGCCATGAAGAGTCCTTCACCACGTGTCTTACCAGGTATAAAACGATAAACAGGGAAGTCAGAAGCCGTTTTTAAAGGATTACCAATCAGTGACCCTGTTATATTCCAAGCCTCTTCTGTTGGGACAGGAAGCAACTCCGCACCATATTCCTCAAGTATCCATGCTACATTCTCTTCGTCTTCATGGGCATTGAAAGTACATGTAGAGTAAATGAGAAGACCACCTGGTTTGAGGTTATCCCATATATCTGAGATAATACTACGCTGTAGTTTCCAACAGTTCTCAACGTTCGCTGGACTCCATTCTGCAATAGATTGAGGGTCTTTACGGAACATCCCTTCCCCCGAACAAGGTACATCTGCAATGATAACATCGAATGCTAGCTTCGTTTTCTGGTATTCCCTTGGGTAGTTATTGGTAACTACTACACCCGAATGACCATACTTCTGGACGTTTTCTGCAAGTATTTGAGCACGCTTGGAGATAGGTTCATTGCTAAAGAGGAACGCCCCTTGTGGTAGAGAGGAGCGTGCGCAAGTGGTCTTCCCACCAGGTGCTGCACAGAGATCAAGTGCCATTACGGGGTGTTTCACATAATGACGAAGTACGTGAGAGAGGAACATTGATGATGCTTCCTGCACATAGTAAACACCTGCATGGAGCTTGGGATCAAAAGTGAAGTTCGGTCTCTCTGCCAGCCAAAAGCCTTCTTTGCACCATGGAATGGGCTCGGGATGAAGATTAGGGTTTACTATCTCCATGGCAGATAACTTATAGTTATTCAGTCGAATACTGACGGGTGCAGGTTGTGTAAGCCCTTTGAGGAATACTTCAAATAATTCCTTTCCAAAGAGTTTATAGGTATAATCAACAAAAGAAGGAGGCAATGTGGGTGCCTCGTTCACCTTATTTATATTAGAGCGAACGCCTGCCTGTTCCGTTGTTTGCTGCTGGTTCTTATCTTTTATCATATCATTTCACTTCGAGACTATCGGATATCACATAGTCTACTCAACGATAATTTCATCTTCATCAACGCTCTTCTGGGTCGTTTTCGGCTTTGGTTTCTGTTTTAAATTACCCTTGTCATCAAACATACCATAGGTCGTTCGAAGAACAATGAACTCTGTTCTGCGATTGAGCTGATTGCATATCTCTTGTTTATCCTTTGGTAGTTTCTTGATGAAATCCTCGGTTAGAACATCGTTTTCCTTCAGCCAGTTGTACTTCTCCGTGAGCTTCTTTCGAATCTTCTTAGGACGCTCCTTACCATAACCAACAGGTGTCAAGCGGTCTTGCGCAATCCCATGTGCGGTGAGATAAGCCACTACTGCATCCGCACGACGCTGTGACAAGCGTTTGTTGTAATCGTCAGATCCGATGTAATCAGTGTGTGCTGAGAGTTCAATCGTTACGTTGGGATTCTCATTAAGGAGCTTAACTAGATCGTCCAAAGCCTTTTCGGACTCTGGACGAAGCGTCGCTTTGTCAAAGTCATAGAAGATGTTATCAATCAAGACAGGTACGTTAATGCCAGCAAGAGGGAACTGGATCGTGTACTCCTTGGACTCTCCAACAGGTGAAACATGTATCTCTTCCTTATGATTTAAGTATCCTTTGCAGGTCGCAAGTAGCACGTAATTGACGCCCGGACGTATCTCCTGTTCAAAAGAACCATCTCCCTTGACAGCCAATTTTTTGTTAGTTCCATCGTCACCAACCATGAATACCTGTGCAGCGGGCAGTTCGTAACCATCCATCTCATACACCCATCCCTTGATAGTCTGTATCACTTCGGGAAGTTCAAAGCTATAAATATGATCCCAGCCACGCCCATCGTTACGATTAGAAGAGAAGTATCCGCGGTTGTATCGACCCTCGAATGTCATACCAAAGTCGTCTCCCTGTGAATTAAGAGGGTATCCCAGATGCTCTAGATGATAGTGGTGGTCGTTACCAACCTTTGCTATATAGATATCTAAACCGCCCATTCCTCCATGTCCATTACTAGAGAAGTAGAGGTCACCATTGGGTCGGAAGGTTGGGAACTCTTCATCTCCTGGTGTGTTGATAGGCTCTCCTAGATTCTCAACACCACCAGTGGTTCCACCGCTAAGGCGCACTCTCCAGATGTCAAGACCACCTTTCCCGCCTGGCATATCACTAGTGAAATAAAGCCAATTACCATCTGGTGAGAGGGCAGGATGTGCGAAACTCGACAGCGAGTCACGGCTTATTTCGAGCTTAGTAGCCTTACTCCACACTGCATCCGTGCGGTTGCTCACAGCGATCTGGGCATATCGAGGATAAGTGGGATCTATTAAGCATTGCGTAATATACATCTCTCTACCATCTGCGGAGAATGCTGGTGTACCCTCATCAGCGTCTGTGTTGAGTCCAGAAGCTATGTCTCGAGGCACACTCCACTTGCCTTTGTCGTCCTTTTCACTTACGAAGATGTCACCCGCCTTGGTACCAGTAATACCACTAATATCGTCTCCTTGCGCATCATTACGGGTCGAGGTGAAATAGAGCTGATCGAATTTATCACCATAAAGCATTGGTGAGTAATCCTGTCGACGAGAGTTAAATACATCCATCCGCTTGACTATGTACTTCGAACCCAACTCCTTCGCTTGTGTTGCCAAAGTAGCTGCTTCAAGGCTCTGAATGATGAGTTGGTTGCCAGGTAACGAATCCAAAGCTATTTGATACTCCTTTATAGCATCCTTGTAACTACCATTCTTCATCAGATTGTCAGCCAGCTTCTTATGCGTTTCACCATTATCTAATTTATAGCGGATGACATTTCGGTAGGCAGCTATCGCACTTTGATATGACGAAATGCGGTCATAACATTCTGCTAACTTCGTTGCGATGAGTCCACGTTGCCGTCTCTCCTTAGCTGGGGTACGCTGGTAAGCAGTCTTGAACTGCGTTGCTGCATTATAATACTCACCCATAGAAAGGTACTTATCACCTTTCTTTATATTACGATCAGCGCCACATGAGCTAAGAATCAATAGAATACTGATTGCCAAGACAACGCTTTTTCGTCGTGTACCAAAGATATGTAAAAGCCTTAGATAACCCATATTATCATATAAACGTACATCTGTTTTTATTATTGCTTGGTACTCGGTGACATTGTGAATACCGATGAGTTGTATTATTATATAAGGTGGACTATCCTGCGTTAAAGCTCTACCACAGTGATACCAGCACCTCCAAATTGTACGTGTTCATCACGATAATTCGTCACATTAGGCACTGTTCCGAGGTATTGACGTATGAGTTGACGCAAGATACCATTACCTTTTCCATGTAAGATACGCACTTGACTTGCTCCGACGAGGATAGCATCATCTATGAAATGTTGCACTTGATTCAATGCTTCATCAGACCTCATACCACGCACATCAAGCTCCTGATGGAATTGATTACGATGCTTATCGATGGTTTCACGAGTCTCCCTACTATAGTTAAAAGCCTGAAATTGCTTCTGTTCCTGTTGTAGGGTAGAGCCATCAGCACGCTCTAATCGACTGATAGACATCTTTGTTCGCATACCACCAAAGATGACTGTAGCCTGTTTCCCATCGATTGATTCAACTTTCCCTACCGATGTCAAACCTTTAATACGTACGCTATCACCTGTCATGATAACGCCTCCGCTTTGCTGTTTTCGTACTGCATTCTTTAGGGCTTCAGCAGCTGCTTGCTGCTTTTCAGCCTTTGTCTTGAGGTGTTGCTCATGCTTCTCTTTACGATTCTTAATCTTACCCACCTTCTTTTGGAAGTCCTCATCAGAAAGTAAACCGCCGTTTTTCAGTTTATTCTTATTCGACTTGTCAGATGGTTTCAACTTATCTTCATCCATCAAGCCAGCCTCATATTGGGCTAGTTCCTGTCGTATTCTCTTTGTTTCCTCCTTCTCTGCTTGCTTCTCTCTTATCTCTTTAATGGCATTCTCAATACGCTTGTTACTCTCTTTGATAAGCTCTTCCGCCTGTCGTTTCGCACGATTAAGAATATCCTTCCTACTCTGTTCCAAAGCATCGATCTCACGCTCATATCGCGCAATACTCTTCGATAGTTCTTTCTCCTGACTATGTATAGTCTGCCTCTTACCTTCCCAATATCTTTTGTCCCTAACTATGTCTTGTAAGTACTTATCACTTTGGATATAATCACTGCCAACTATCGATGAGGCATCCTTGATAACAGCCTCTGGAATACCAGTTTTACGCGCTATCTCTATTGCAAACGAACTACCAGGTCTACCGATAGCAAGCTGGAATAAAGGGCGCATCTCATGCCTATCGTACAGCATGGCACCATTCGCTGTACCTGGATGTGCCTCTGCGAAGTGCTTTAGGTTTTGATAGTGTGTGGTGATAACTGCCCATGCGTGCTTCTCCCAAAGCTGCTTTAACACTGCTTCCGCAATGGCTCCTCCAATCTGAGGCTCCGTCCCCGTGCCAAACTCATCAATGAGTATTAAGGTACTATCAGATGCTTGTCTCATCATCACCTTCATGTTCATCAGGTGCGAAGAATACGTACTTAAATCATTCTCTATGCTCTGTTCATCGCCTATATCTATCATTATATCGGAGAAGAGACCAGTAGTGGAACGATCTCCAACAGGTATAGATAGACCACATTGAAGCATATATTGTAACAAGCCAACTGTCTTCAAACACACAGACTTACCACCTGCGTTTGGACCCGAGATAATCAATAGATACTTGTCTTTTGTCAGCTGAATATCAAGTGGAACAACGCTCTTCGATACACCTGTTGATGTATTGTCATCCTCGGAAACAAGTTCTATTTCTTGTACAGACAGGCTATCATCTGTATCTTTAGAGGATACCTTTTCTTCTGTTGATAATGAGGTGTTTATTCGCTCTTTACACTTTCTTTCCAATGAGAGTTGTAGTAGTGGATGTATCGCACGAATCCAGTCTATATGTGGTTCAGCCTTTACCTCTGGCTCAAAAGCTTTAAAGTAACGTGCTAACTCGGCTTTCGCTCTGATGAAGTCAATCGCTGCCATGAGACTATAGGAATCGATAATCTCACGCACATTAGGGCGCACCTTCTTTGCGAAGTCAGTGAGTATTCGGATCATTTCACGTCGTTCCTCACTCTCCAACTCACGCACTCTGTTATTGGCTTCAACCACCTCTGTCGGTTCAATATACACCGTTCTTCCTGTTGCACTCTCGTCATGAACAATACCAGATATCCTCCGTTTCAATCCAGGAGCAACTGGTATGACCAGACGACCATCACGAATTGTTGGTGTAACGTCCTTTTCTACGAGTCCTTCTCCTTGTGCCGAACGCAAGATACTGTATAGTGTTCGAGATATACTTCCCTCTGTTCTTGCCAACTCTCGACGTATCTGAAGCAATTCAGGTGACGCATTGTCACGCATCTTACCGAACTTATCAATAATCTGCGAAATGCGTTGTACCAATAGTGGGAAGGTCGCAATACCATCCGCCAAGTCGTATAAAGCAGGATAAAAGTGCTTTATCTCTCCTTGTTCTGTCGCTTCACCGCGACTCAAGAAAGCAACAATAGCAATGATTGTTTCTAGTGATCTCTTTAAGTCGAAAAGCTCCTCTACCTCCATGTGGGTACCCTCCAAACGAATACGAGCCACACTCTCACGTACATCAAAGAAGTTATCTAATGGGAAATCATCCTGTCCTTCCTGTACACGACGGAACTCTCTTATCTCTTCTAACCACCTGTTGACCTCTTTAACATCCGTTGAGAACGCCATTGCATCTACACGTTCTTTGCCTAAAGGAGACAAGCAACGCGCACGAAGCAAGGCTCTCACCTCACTGAAACCAATCTTTTGTTCAAAGTTCTTTGGGTATATCATTGTTTCTTTTTACTTTCTTATCAACCTGAGAAGGCTCTCTTTTTGCCTTCTACACATATCTATCTGCAAAAGTACTAAAATTTACTTGTAACAAAGACATAAATCTCTTGAAGAGCAAAAGGAATCCATTTTTATTTCTTATATTTGTCCTGTCAACTACAAACAAAGTACTTGAATGATGAAAAGAATAATATTCTCATACCTTATATTGCTAGTTTCTCTTACCTTGTCAGCGCAGACTGGCAATCCTTTCTACGACCATATCATTCATCAAGCGAATGTGTTTCCACAAGAGAAAACCTATGTCTGCACCGATGCTAGCTGTTATCAAGCAGGGCAACGGGTCTCTTTACGCGTCTTCGTAGTGAATGCTATCTCGCATCAACCTACTGACATGAGCCAATATGTGTACGTGGAACTGCTCAACCCAGAGCGTGTTGTCATCAAACGTATCCGCCTTCTACAAGATCAACAAACATTTACTGGTTATATTGACATACCCGATAATGCTGCTAAAGGGCGTTATCTCTTACGGGCCTACACACGTAATATGACGAACGTAAAGGGCTATGAGAGTACGAAGAGTATCTTCGTTGGAGGAGTGGGAGAACTTCTTTCTGCATTTAATAATGACCTTCAAGATAGTATAAAAGCAACATCTAATAACTATCTAACAATCAATAAACAAAAAGATAATATTAAAGTAACTATCAAAGATAGTCTTCTTGCAACTAAAGGAGAACTTTGGTTGCTGGGACATTGCCGTTCTGTTCCTTTCTACTTTGCGAAAGTTAGTCCGCAGAAAGTACTTGTCTTTCCAATAAAGGACTTTATTCAAGATGGGATTCATTCGTTTTTACTATTAGATTCAGACCTTAATAAAATAGATGAGCAACAATGTTTTATTAATCAGAAGAGGGAGTTTTGCAACCTTAGTGTAAGTCTTGATACTACTTCACAGACTTCAAATGGCACCCTACCATGCACTATCACTGCTCCAGAACTCCACCCCGATGAGACGATGGATGTTGCTATTCGCTTTGTGAAAAGCCTGCCTGAGGAGAATAGAGATGGATATTCTAACATCCTTTCTCACCTCCTCATTGATGAAGATATGCGTTACGCCTTAGAGCAACCAGCCTCTTTATTGCAAGACCCAAGGCTAGATAACTTCGTAAAATATCACTCCTGGCAACGATATAACCTATCGGATGTTTTGAAGGAACAATACCAACAACCTTTAATAAAGGTGGAAACAAATGCAGAAATACGTGGGAAAGTAGAGACACTCATAGGTCACAGACCCATTAAAGGGGGTATGGTCAATCTCATCTCACCTAATCGAGGATTCTGCGCAGCCGTTAAAACCGACGAAAAAGGGCAATTCGTATTCGATGGAATGGACTATCCTGATGGTACGCAATACGTCCTAAATGCTTTCACAAAAGCGGATAAAGCATGGGTAAAACTCTATTTGGATGAAGACAGCTATCCCTCTTTTACCGCCACATTACCGCCATTCAAATGGCTTCATAATAGTGACTCTCTTGTCGAAGAAGAGCCTTTGAACGTAACAGATGGGAGTATTAAAATGGATGAAGTGCACGTCTTTAGTCACCGACCAAGCTATGCTTCGCGTTCAGATGCCTATGCGCGTACTGCTGACTATTCGTTTGGTCTACGTGACATAGAGGATGTTGGAGCCACATGTCTGCATGAGTTGTTGCGGAGAATACCTGGTGTAACGGTTGAATTCGGCAAGTGTTACGTTCGTGGAGCAATGACTATCGAGGGTAGACATCCTGCGGCTATTGCCATCGATGGTATCTTTGCCAATGAAGACTATGATTTGGACAATATTCAAATGGCTGATGTTGAACGTGTAGATGTATTTAAGACGGGTTCAACTGTGCTATGGGGAACAGCCGGAGGGATGGGAGTTATCTCTATAGCTACTAAGAAAGGGAACTATAATGTGACGTCGGTTCCACTCACAAATACCAAGTCTTTCACCACTCTTGGTTATCAAATACCACAGCCATTCACGCCTAATCAGCTTACAGCTTATTGGCAACCAGTGATGCGTGGAACCTCTTTTAAGATTGCTCTTCCTGCTCTTTTAAATTCTGATTATCACCTTATTATAGAAGGAGTAACCAGTGAGGGGCGTCTTGTTTATTATGCTCGTTAAGTCTTTGTAAGGCTTAACTCTTTGGTTATTCAGCGCTTTCATTTATCGCTTTGTGAGTGCTCTTCCCGTGTCCCAAAGCAATCGCTTTGCCCAACGGAGCACTACTATCGTACTCACAACGGCTACCAATGAATCAATCCAAGTGATGTTCCAGAACATTGCACATAGTAAGCCAATGATTGCACCAATCTCTGTTAAAGCATCAGAAAGCACATGCAGATAGGCAGCATGACTATTGTAATCGGTCGTTCCATGGTGCCCGTGGAGCACAGATGCACTGATGCTATTAGCGATCAAGCCCACGATTGCAGTGCCAAGAGCGAACCCGTAATTAAGAATTCCTTCGTTGGATGTTAGGCGTTCAATGGCTTCTACAATGATAAAGACAGCCATGAGAATAAGGAATATACCACTTGTAAAAGCTGATAAATTCAGTATTTTATCCGAGTCGTATTGCGTTGTTCCCTTGTTCTCAAGGCGTCTCACCAATACGTAGGCAGCCCAGTTCAACCCGATGACGAGTACATGTGATCCCATGTGAACACCATCTGCAAAGAGAGCCATCGAGTGGGAGAGTAGTCCAACGACCACTTCTGCTAACATCATAACGAAGGTGAAGACAACAACAAAGGCTGTTCTCTTCTCCTGCGAAGTACGTTCTATCTTATTTGACATTACTCTTCTATTATATTAAAGTGTATGAAGGCGTTACGAATACCATCCTCATCAACGCTCGTTGTGACATAGTCGGCAACTGCCTGAACATCCTCATTTGCATTGCCCATAGCCACTCCTATACCTGCTGCACGTAGTATGCTCATATCGTTTCCGCCGTCTCCAAAAGCGATACACTCACTCGGATCGATTCCTATATATGCTGCCATCTTCAACAAGGCACTCCCTTTATCGGCACCCTGAAGGGTGATATCAGTGAAAAGAGGATTCCATCGAGCTGATATACAATGTTTCATTGCAGGCATAATCAGCTCTTCGTCTTCTGTACTGAAGAATGGGGTCAACTGTAAAACAGGTTTGTCAAGCATTGGCTCTATCGATTTATGCACGTCAATATTCGTCACTTTCAGTCCTTTGACAAACACATCTTCGTAAATCTTAGAGTGGTTATAGACTCCAATCTCTTCTCTCCCGCACACAACAACAGCATAGTCACGCTCCTTAGCATCGGCTATCATGAGTCGGACTTCTGCCTCTGGAATGGGCATCAAAGTAATATCTTCATCGCCAATGAAGGTTCTTGCCCCATTAAAAGTGATGTATCCATCGACGAGATGACGTATTGCATCTATGTTATTGATGATAGCAACGGGGCGACCTGTTGATATGAATATCTTTACACCACGCTCCTTTGCCTGTTCAATAGCCCTTATAGTGGATGGAGGGATTTGGTGAGTTGTAAATGAGACCAACGTCCCGTCAATATCGAAGAATGCTGCTTTGATTGCCATACGCATATTATCTTTTGAACAGCAAAGGTACAAAAAATATTAGGAATGTGCCTCACTTATATTACTAAAGAAGATTACTTCAATCAAAGAGACGCCCTTTTGCAGTTGACGGGAGGCTCTCTTCCTAGCAAGGAAACGCCCTTCTCCATTGAAGAAAGGCGTTTCTTTGATTACACTAAGTGGATTTTATCAAAAGTGAGAGAGCCTAACTTGCACTCTTGAGAAGGATAGGCACCACAAGTTCTAAGGGTTAGAGCGGAAAGAAATGGGACTGTTGAAGATAAGAGAAAGTAGAATGATAGCTATGGAAAGAAGAATTTATTGGAACAGAGATGACATTCTTTATTTTTGTTGTAACTTTGCAGCATGAGTAAAGGTAAACTACAGAAATTTGCAGAGATGGAGACGTTTAAGAACGTCTTTCAGTATCCCTTCAGTGTGATGAGTGAAGTCCCTTTTGAGATGAAGGGGCATTGGAGGGAGCAATACTTCCATAATGACAACCCCATAGTGCTTGAGTTAGGATGCGGAAAGGGCGAATATACTGTCGGACTAGCACGTGTTTATCCTAATATCAACTTCATTGGTGTTGACATCAAAGGCGCTCGCATCTATACAGGAGCTAAACAGGCACTAGAGGAGGGACTATCGAATGTGGCGTTCCTACGCACAAGTATCGAGATTATTGATCGTTTTTTCGATACGAACGAGGTACAAGAAATATGGTTAACCTTCTCTGATCCACAGATGAAGAACTATCATAAGCGTTTGACATCGACGTTCTTTATGAATCGTTATCGCCACTTCTTGATAGATGGAGGTATCGTTCACTTGAAGACAGACTCGAATTTCTTGTTTACTTACACTACTTATATGGTAAATATGAATGGCCTTCCTGTACTCTTCCGAACGGAAGATTTATATGGAAATGAGTTGAGCGAGGATTCTAAAACAGCTGAGAATGAGATGGATGAGAAGACTCGTGAGATTCTAGGTATTCATACTTACTATGAGAATCAATGGATTGAAAGAGGCTTGAACATTAAGTATATGAAGTTCCAACTACCATCAGTAGGTGAATTGCAAGAGCCTGAGGTGGAGATAGAACTTGATGATTATCGTTCTTATAAACGCCCTAAGCGTAGTGGATTGGCTACGAGTAAGTAAGGTGTTAGGACACTAATGGCTCTTATCCAACTGCTTCCTCTTGCACTGATAAGCGAGGAGAGGTTAGTAATAATGCGTTAGGAGGAGGAAAAAGAGCAAAGAAATAGGGACAGGCGAGTACGCCTGTCCCTATTTTTAAGCTATGTCACTATACGAAATGACGACCACTAAGGATAAAAACTGTCACTTCTTCATCTTTGCTTTACGAGCATACTCAAACAGAGCCTGCGGTAGATGGCAATAGCCAGTGGGGTGTTTATCAAGATAATCTTGGTGATATTCCTCCGCTTTATAGAAGTTCTTGAGGGGTTCCAACTCAACAGCTAGTTTGCCATTTACGTGCTTCTGCTGTTCATCAAACACCTTTTTAATAACTTCCTTGTCCTTTGGATCAACGTAATAAACGCCTGTTCGATACTGAGTACCACGATCGTTACCCTGCTTGTTGACGCTTGTTGGATCAATAGACTTAAAGTATAAGTTTAATAGGAACGGCAAACTAATAACCTTGGGGTCGTAAGTTATATGTACAGCTTCGGCATATTGGGTTGCATCAGTGCATACATCCTCATACGTGGGGTTCTTTGTTCGTCCATTGGCATAGCCTACCTCTGTTGCAACTACACCTTCAATCTGCTTGAGGTAATGTTCTGTTCCCCAGAAACAACCACCTGCTAAGTATATTTCTTTCATCGGTCTTAATAGTTTGATGTACTCCCCATAGCCTTTCTCCTTCATCTCTTCGATTGGAATAAAGCGCAGGGAAGCACTGTTAATACAATATCTCTTGCCACCAGCTGACGCTGGACCATCATCAAAAACATGCCCTAAATGAGCATTGCCAGTCTTACTTTTCACCTCAATACGGGTCATCCCGTGTGAGTGGTCTGTATGTTTTGTGATGAGCTTATCGCTTATAGGCTTTGAAAAAGCAGGCCACCCACAACCTGAATCATACTTATCTGTGGAGGAGAAGAGCGGTTCGCCCGTTGTAACATCAACGTATATACCCTCTCGGAACTCGTGGTCATACTTATTGGTAAAGGGTCGCTCGGTGGCAGCATGTTGTGTGACGGCATATTGCTCGGCAGTTAGTGTGCGGCGCAAGGTGGCATCGTCGGGTTTAGCATACTTCTTTTGGGGAAGGAGAGTAGAGTCAGATTGTGCCATAGAAGTCTTTGTTTTATTCGTACATGATGATGAGCCTGTCATAAGAAAACCACAAGTTGCGGCGTTGACAAGCAATGGAAATAACAGAGTAGATAGAGTAGAAAGAAATTTACACATGGTTGGGATAAGATTAAGTGAGTATATGGAAACTTGATAAAAAGCTGGGTGTATTAGATTGCCAACAATCAGTTAGCTTATCTGATACACCCTTATTGATATATGAATACTTTATTGTTTCTGCAAGAAACGATCCACCTCAATAGCAGCCATTGCACCTGTAGCAGCAGCAACAACGCCCTGTCGGTAGGTAGGATCAGCCACATCACCAGCCGCATAGACGCCTTCAACGCTAGTTGCAGTAGACTTCGGCTGAGTGAGAATGAAGCCATGATCATCTAAGTCAAGCTGTCCCTTGAATAGTTCTGTATTAGGAGTATGACCGATAGCAAGGAAGAATCCATCGATAGCAACATCAAACTTCTCTTCGTTCTCTTCGCCTTTGAAGCGTACAAGATGTGCTCCCTCAACACCATTCTCACCATAGAGTCCAAGGGTATTAGTATTGTAGAGGATCTCAATATTGTCCTTTTCTGTGACACGCTTACGCATGATCTCCGCTGCACGAAGGTATGGTTTGCGAACGATCATATAGACTTTCTTTGCCAAACCAGACAAATACATTGCCTCCTCACAAGCTGTGTCACCACCGCCAACAACGGCTACTACACGCTTACGATAGAAGAAACCGTCGCATGTGGCACATGCACTTACACCTTGACCACGGTACTTTTCTTCATCAGGTAGCCCTAAGTACTTCGCACTAGCACCTGTTGCAATAATCAAAGTGTCGGCTTCTATCACGTTGCCACGCTCATCCTCAATATGAAAAGGACGACTACTAAGGTCGGCTTTAACGATAGATCCGTCTCGAACATCAGCCCCATAAGTCTCTGCCTGTTGGCGCATTTCCATCATCAACTGGTTTGCGTCGATCCCATCATGGAACCCCGGGAAGTTCTCAACGATAGTTGTTGTAGTCAACTGACCGCCTGGTTGCATACCAGAATATAGAACTGGTTGTAGATTAGCACGGCCTGCATAGATAGCAGCAGTATAACCAGCTGGACCGCTACCGATTATCAGTGTCTTTACTTTTTCCATTCTCTTTATTATTATGAAAGGAGTCTTCTGCATTGGAGTAAAGGCTTACGAAGACTCAAGTTAATACTTTGTAATAATTACAACATCAAATAGTATGCCAAAAGCAAACGCCTGTTTATTCCATAGGAAACAAGCCAAAAAGTCGGTCATCAATCATATCTGTGACACGTTTGAAGTCTTGTTGGCTGCCAAGAAAGTCCGTTGTGTCACCATCAACAATCATTAGATGACCCTTATAAGTCTTTATCCAATCCTCGTAACGTTGGTTAAGTCCACGCAAGTAATCAATTCGCATGGTTTGTTCATAGTCTCTTCCGCGTTGCTGAATATGGTCAATCAAGCGTGGAATTGAACACCTTATATATATAAGAAGATCGGGTAACTTGACCAGAGATAACATCAATTCGAATAAGTCAGTATAGTTCTTGAAGTCCCTTTCAGACATCAGTCCCATGTCGAAAAGATTAGGAGCAAAGATGCAAGCATCCTCGAATATAGTTCGATCTTGTATGATTGTGTCATTCGATCGGGATATATCTACGACGTCGCGAAACCTCTTGTTGAGGAAATACACTTGTAGATTGAATGACCAACGAGCCATATCTGCATAGTAATCTTCCAAGTATGGATTGTTATCAACAGGCTCGAAATGGGCTTTCCAGCCGTAACGTTTAGCGAGCATCTTGGTTAGTGTGGTCTTACCAGCACCTATGTTTCCAGCGATTGCGATGTGCATAATGAATGTATAAACCCTTGGCAAGGCTCCACATACATGGAGTTTCATGCTTTAAAGAGCGTTTTTATTGTTTCAGTTAATTGATTAATTGTCCACTTAAAATCGTCTTTCTTGTAAACGGATAATACTCTTTAAGAAAGAAGAAGATTACCACCTTATATAATAAGAGTGCTTTATCAGAACAGACCAAATAGTTCTCTATCGATCTTATCAGTAATCAGTCCGAAGTCTTTCGGCTTGTGTTGATAGTCAAGATGATCGACATCAATGGTTAGAACTCGCCCTTTATACTTATTAGAAATGAAGTCCTCATACCTTTTATTAAGGTTCTCCAAATAATCTAAAGGCATTTTCTGCTCATACTCACGACCCCTCTTTTCGATATTCGAAACCAAGTGGCTGACCGAAGAACGCAGATAAATCATAAGGTCGGGGAACCTAACTGCATCCGTCATGTCCTCGAATAACTCCATATAAGTCTCATAGTCGCGGTCGTCAAGATTCCCCATTGCATAGTTATTCTGCGTGAATACATATACACCCTCGTATATCGAGCGGTCTTGAACGACTGCCTCTTCACTGCGACTAATCTCTAATAAGTCTCTAAAACGCTCTTTCAAGAAGAACACCTCCATAGCGAATGACCATCGTTTGATGTTCTTGTAGTAATCTTCTAGGTACGGGTTGTAATCGACGGACTCGAATCTTGGCTTCCAACCATAGCGTTTGGCGAGCATTGTCGTTAGTGTTGTCTTACCACTCCCGATGTTTCCTGCAATTGCGATGTGCATAACTTGCTATCCACATACTCATCAGCTATATTCTTACTCCTTATTATATAGAAGCCTGATAAGCATGCGGATGTAATTAATATGTTTATATTGTCATTAAAAGAAGATGGTCAGTTAGTACCTAGCAGTACCCACACAACCATTTGGCATTTGTATATGTAACATGGCACAAATCGTCGGTGCGATGTCCACGATATGCGCTTCTACATTTGAAGAACCATGCTTTACGTTCCAACCATAGAGTAGGAAAGGAATATGTGTATCGTATGGGAAGGGTTGACCATGTTGTGTTCCACGGAACTGAGGAGAGCCTGAGCCACCGAAAAACTGCGGTCTTGTCACCACTCCGATCTCACCTGAACGACCACGGAAGTAGCCATTCTCCATGCGTTCCTTTATCCATTCTGGCATGGTGACATTGGTTACCTTTTCTTCATCAAATACGTATAAGAACTGTGGATCTTGCTTTAGAAAATCGATAGAAGCGTCTATCACGTCCTGTTTCTTTAGACCAGCTGCATTGATTGTAGAGTCGTTTAAGAACAGTTGATAGTTATCTTCTCCCATCACAGGAGCTATGCCGAACTTCTGTTGCAAGTGGTCATTTAGACCTTTAACAGTCTCCTTGTAGTCCCAAGCACCAGCTGGTATGCGATGTTCCCGCATATAGTTGTAGTTATGAGCAGCACCATGGTCAGCAGATAAGAAAAGCAAATAGTTGCCCTTACCAACCTCCTTGTCAAGCATGTTAAGGAACTCTGCTAGATCCTTGTCAAGCTGCATATAGACTGCATGATTCTCCTCTCCACGTGTTGAAAATCTATGTCCAATAATGTCAGTTGGCGATATACTCACTGCAAGCATATCGGTCTCCTTCCCCTTACCTAACTGCTCATTTTTCACTGCTGCAGCCGCCATCTTGAAGGTCATCGTTACACCTTCTGGGGTGCTTTTAATGTCGAAGTTAGGTGCAGTATGGTTCTCTTTATTGAAGTCCTCCACCCACTTTGGCAAACTATTCATATAGAATGTAGATGTGACGAAGTGCCCTGCAGAGGTATCCCACCAGTATGCTCCGTCAGCCGCATGACCTGCTGGAAGGATTGAAGCACGGTCTTTCAATGCAACACCAATTACCTTGGAGCGGAAGTCAGTAGCAATTTGTAACTCATCACCGATGGTAGATGCCAACATACGATGCGGACTCATCTGCCCCTCTTTACTATCGGAACCAACGCTCATCACCGATGGATCAGCACAACAATAGACACTCTTATCATTCTGATAGAAGTAGTTTCCAGCGATACCAGTGATAGCTGGGACTGAACCAGTATATATAGAACTATGTCCTATTGCCGTCACTGTAGGGGCGTAATTGATGTGAGTATTCTCAAAAGAGAAGCCCTCATTGAGTAGACGTCGTAGACCACCTGTGCCATACTCATTATAGTAATAGTAAAGGTAATCCCACCTCATTTGATCGACAACAAGGCCTACTACCAATTTAGGTCGTTGAATTTGTGCGTTTGTAGAAACCGCTAAGAGCAGTCCAACAACTAGTATAAAGAGTTTCTTCATATTAGGTTATATGTTTTAATGATAGTGCAAACTTACAATAAATTTCTCGATTAATCAACTTTTTTATATACTTTTGCAAGGGTGTTTTGAGAATGAATTCACATGGAGAAAACAAACAATATCATTGTTGCGGATAATCAAGCTATAACGCATGCAGGAATACTTTACATTCTTTCTGACATGGGTTTCGCATCGACAATATCAGTTAGAACAAAGACAGAACTTATGCTTCAGTTGAAGCAAAAGCCATATTCTATTGTTATACTGGACTATACGTTGTTTGATTTCGATAGTGAGTCTGACTTGCAAAACATCGTTCAACGCTATCCAAAAACATATTTTATCTTATGGAGCGAGGACTTGAGTGTGAATTTCATACGCACTTTAATGAACAATGACAATCGAATAAGTATATTGTTGAAGGACGCTAAACTCTCGGAGATAAAACAATGTATTGAATATAATCTACAGGGTAATCGATACCTCTGCCAACACGCTGCTAACATACTGCTGGCACCTATTTCAACGCAAGAGAAGGAGAGTGTCAAACTTACAAAGACGGAGATTGAAGTATTGAAAGATATTGCTCTAGGAATGACAACACGGGAGATTGCTGAAAAGCGTATCTCTTCCTTCCATACAGTCAACACTCATCGGAAGAATATCTTTCGCAAGATTGGTGTCAACAATGTGCACGAAGCCACCCGTTATGCTATGCGTACAGGGCTAGTGGATGCGGCAGAGTATTATATTTAAAACCTACTAACTCTTATTGATAATGTAGATTCCTGCTGCTGCTAAAAAGCCTGCCATAATATATTTCAAATAGAAAGTTTCATTAAGACATAGGCATGAGGTGACAGCCCCAACAACGGGTATTAACGAGTTATAAATAGCTACTTTCCCCACTGGATTGCATGTTAGAAGTTTGTTATAAAGCGTGAATCCCAGTGTACTAATAGCTATAAGAAGTAAGAGATAGAGCCCTCCTAATGTGGAGACATTCGGCAAAGTCGCTCCCATGAACAAGCCTGGTATGATCAGCAAAGTGCCGCCGATTGCCAAACTATAGCCTGTCCCAACAAACACATCCACCCTTTTTCCTAATCCACGTATCATCAATGAGGCTGAAGCACCACACAGGGCGTTGAGGATAATCATGCCATCTCCCAACAAAGTGAACCTCCCGCTGTCAGCACCTCCTAAGTTTAACGATAAGATACCAGCAAAACCTAGGACACAACCTATTATCTTCTTCAGGGTCATGTGGTCACTTTTAAAGAAGAGACAAGCGAAGATTACAACAGAGAAAACGCTCAATGAGTTTAAAATAGCAGCCCTTGAGCCTTCACTATGGGATAATCCAAAGTAAAAGAAAGCGTAATGTAAGGTTGTATTCAATAAACAGAAGACTAGTAGATACCACCAGTCTGCGGGCTTTCTAACCGCAAAGTTGCGCTTCTTCCCACCTGCTATTGCTAAGATGATAAGCCCTGACAAACAAAAACGAATGCCAGCAAAGAGCATCTTCGAACCTGTCATTTCGGGAGAAATAGCGAACTCTTGCATGCCTAACTTTATTAAGGGATAGGCCCAACCCCACGCTATTGCAGCTGTTAATGCAAATATTGTGACCCAAACGGGACGCTGAAATATACTCGTTGTATTTGTCATCTCTTACCTTAAACTTTGTCTATTCAATACTATGTGAAACTCTTTTCGCCTACAAAGGTACATCGTTTTTTTCAAAGATTAAGCTTTTCACCATTTAAAGAGGGCGTTTCTTTGTTGTAAAGAGAGCCTTTCTTCACCTTCAAGAGAGCCTCCCTTTCATGCCAAGAGAGGCTCTCCTCTTTTTCAACAGACCATATTATTTGACAGAAACACATAACTACACCTTTACACGCAACAATCCTTTAGTTCCCAACCATTGCATGGCAAGCCGGAAACAAGGCTTTTTCTCCATCAGAGCAAATAGATTATCACCTTTTTTAATCAGCTTCTTTGCCATGTCAAAGGTTTGTACTATCTTTGTAAAATAATGATAGATAGACCAACAGTAGATCGAATAATGGATGCTACGAATATCGTTGAGGTAGTCAGCGATTTCGTATCTCTTCGCAAGGCAGGAACCAGCTTTAAAGGGCTATGTCCATTCCATGACGACCGCACCCCATCGTTTTCTGTAAGTCCCGTAAAGGGTGTTTACAAGTGTTTCGCGTGTGGGGCGGCAGGCAATGCGGTGAAGTTTATCATGGAGCATGAGCAGATGACTTATGTAGAAGCACTCAAGTGGCTTGCGAATAAATACCATATTGAAGTACACGAACGCGAATTGTCGCAAGAAGAAAAGCAACAGGAGAGCGAGCGCGAATCGATGTTTCTGGTAAACGAGTGGGCTGCAAAGTATTTTGAAAACATCCTTCACCATGACGTGGATGGTACTGCTATAGGCTTACAGTACTTTCGTAGCCGTGGTTTCAGGGATGACATCATCCGCAAGTTCCACCTTGGTTTCTGTCTCTCAGGGCGCACTGCTTTCGCAGAAGCAGCCTTGAAAGCTGGTTATAAACGTGAGTTTCTTGTAAAGACAGGACTATGCTTTGAACGAGAGAATGGCGATTTGATTGACAGATTCAATGGACGTGTGATGTTTCCGTGGGTTAGTGTGAGTGGAAAAATAACCGCTTTCGGTGGTAGACTACTTGATGAACGCACCAAGGGAGTGGCTCAGAAGTATGTAAACTCGCCCGATAGCATTATATACCACAAGGAGCGTGAGCTCTACGGGATATTCCAATCGAAGAAAGCAATAGCCAAACACGACCTTGTCTACATGGTGGAAGGATACACGGATGTGCTTTCTATGCACCAATCAGGCATTGAGAACGTTGTAGCTAATAGTGGTACAGCATTGTCGGTGTACCAGATTCGTATGCTGCACCGCTTTACCTCAAACATAGTTCTGCTCTATGATGGTGATGCCGCAGGTCAACATGCAGCCCTGCGAGGTACTGATATGTTGCTTGCCGAGCGTATGAATGTGAAGGTTCTACTACTTCCTGATGGTCAAGACCCTGATGAGTTCGCAAGAACTCATAGTGCGGAGGCATTCAGACAATATGTTGAAGAGAACCAAACAGACTTCATTGTCTTTAAAATTAACCTCTTGCTCAATGGCGTTACCGACCCTATTAAACGTTCGGAGGCCATTAGCTCCATCGTTCAGAGTATATCGGTTATCAAAGACCCTATACTCCGTGACACTTATATTCGTGAGTGTTCCAATCGTACGGGAGTAGCTGAACGCACCTTAATGGAGCAGATGAACCGCAATATTCATCAGTATCGTGAACAGCAGACACGCGAACAGCAATTCCAGAAGGAGGCTGCTTTACGAGAAGGACAAGGCGTTGAACAGCCTGCAGCAAGTACGATTCTACAGGTATCGAAAGTGGAGAGAATCATCATGCAAACCCTCGTTAAAGATGGTGATAAGGTCATTCTGCGTGATATAAAGGATGAGTCTACAGGGCAATTACTCAATATTACAGTGGCTCAATACATAGCTTATACACTCATGGAAAATGGTCTTTCGCTGACCAATCCATTGTATATAAAGATGCTGCAAGAGGCTGTTGACCATAGTGCTGACCCTCAATTCAAATCCGAAGAATACTTTACTCAACATGCCGATATCGACATTGCCAATGAAGCCGTACGCCTAAGTGTCGACCGATTCCAGCTCTCTGAGAGTCTAAAAGTTAAGGAAACGGAACACAGTCTACGTGATCGTGTATTACACATCATGACTGATTATCTACTAGACTACTACGACTCACACCTCAAAGAACTTGTTGCAAGGATGAAGCAAACGAAGGATACGGACGAAATGATGAGTATGTTGAAGGAAATTAACGCTATGCAGAACAAGAGGAACATCCTCGCTAAACGATTAGGAAGTGACATTTTGATATGATTGAGAAGATAAAACGACTCTTTACACAGCCCCTCTCACTGGGCGATATTACCTCCGATACTAACAAACAGATGGTGACTAAGGCGCTCAAGGAGCTTAATTGTGAGGTAGAATGGACTCAAGAAAAGTCTGGAGTGCGGTTCGTTCAGTACGACTTCCAGCGTGGGCACTTCGGAATCCACCTCTTTCCGGGTACGAAGATGGTAGAGTTAACCTATCTCTATATCGCTGATACAGATTTAGCTAACGTGCATCTTGTTCGCCAACTGTGTAATGAGATGAACATAAACTCTGATGGTCCGCGCTTCTGTTACACGCTGAATGAAGCGAAGAACAAGGTTGATATTCATCTATTCTTCGACCTTCTCTTAGACAGCGATCGTGCGAAAGATATCCTGTCGACGGCTATGTCGAATCTATTTGGGAGTCAGAACGCTTTCTGCCAACGCCTTGATACGGTGGAGAAGGAGGCTAAAGAGAACGAAACAGACGACTTGGAAGCTGCAAAAAGCGATGTGGAGAGAAGCTGTTACATGATTCGTGAACAAGAGCTAACGCATCAGAAGATTGCACCGGGGTGGAGACAGAATGATAATAAACCTGCTTCTCTAACGCAGTGGATGGATGTCGCCTTTGGCATGGCAAACTTTGTTCCGTCTGAATTAACCATTGTCACGAATGAAATTCATCACTTGGCTGATAGGCAGGCGATCGAAGTATTCGACCTCTCCACACCGCTGATTGAAGGTGGAAAGTTCGTGCGACAACATGCGATGTTAGACCTGTTTTTCTTCCTCCCATCGGCTCCTGACACCCGACAACGCATGACTATCAGCTTGCAACAAGTAGGGAAAGCGAAGGACATATTATATTACAGGATTACAGGTACGCTGCTCCCACTGCCAGCAACGCCCTCTCGTTCATTGTCATCTGTCGAAACCAACGTTCGTATGGGGAGTGCTCTTATTGCTTACGACTTGCGTACGGACAAGCAACTCAACGATGAGTTCATCTACACATGGAAAGAGGCTCAAAGCAAACTCGCCAATAGTCAGGAGGGAGAACTTACTGATGAAGAATGCTTACTGGCTACTGTTCTGTTGCAACCAGTGGCTTCTTATCTCTATCGAGGGCGTCGGCTCTATCTTCAAAAGCGTTACGTGGAGGCGATACCACACTTGTTTAATGCGTTCTATAGGCTCTTTTACGACTTTACAACGCTGAATAACAGTGCCAAAGAGACATTCCTTGAAATCTGTTTCATGCTCGGTTCCTGTCACATGGAGATGCTGCAATATGACAGGGCATTCTTCTTTCTATCGTTCACAGTGGGTCGGAATAACATAAGATACGCCGAAACGTATATCAACTGCTTAGTGAATATGAATGATTTTCGTGCTCTTGCGACTATTGAGGATATGCTGAATGACGTGTATAACAGCCTCCGTGACATCGAAGATGACCAAGTGGAAGAGCCTTTACAGGACTTTCGTCGCTTCTTATTACGCCGTAAGTCGTATGTTCTCATTGGTCTGCAACGACTCAATGAGGCTGAAAAACTACTGCGAGAGATGCTGAAGAATCAAGAAGATATGGAATACGCGAAGCAGGAACTGGCATATATTCAATACTTGCGAACTGCTAACCAGAATGAAAAAAAGGCATCTGACACATCGCAGGGAGCACCTATATAATAAGGTGAAAAATAACGTTAAGAGGCGAAACGATGCTGAATACAAAAAGATAATACAGCGATGATTTACGTACATTGGCTCTTCCTTGTAGTATATAGCATTATCATCATCATTACAATGGTGCGAGTACTAATGGATAACCGACAGCCTGCCAAGACCATGGCATGGATGTTGGTGCTGATGTTCATACCCTTTTTAGGAATCATCCTGTATATCTTCTTTGGACAGAATACACGCAAGGAACGCAAGATATGGCAGCAGAGTCTTGACCAGTTAACGAAGCGTTCTATGTTGGAGTTTGTCGAACAAAAGGACTTCAATATACCTGAAGAATACCGCACAATAAGCAATCTCTTCATGAATCAAAACCTCGCTTTGCCTTTTAAGAACAATGAGGTTGAGATTTACACAAGCGGTTATGACTTCTTTCCGTCACTACTGATGGAGATTGGAAAAGCCGAACATCACATTCATATTGATACCTTTATCATCTCCGACGACCCGCTCGGAAGGCTCATTGCTGATGCCCTTATCGACAAAGCGAGACAAGGAATTGAGGTGCGACTCATCTATGATGATGTAGGCTCATGGCGCACACCTAATAGTTTCTTCACGCGTATGCGAAACGAAGGAATTGAGGTTTACGCCTTTATGCCAGTGCGTTTTCCTGCTTTCACAAGTAGAGTGAATTATCGAAACCATCGTAAGATATGCGTCATTGATGGGGAGGTTGGCTTTATTGGAGGTATGAATATTGCACGACGATACGTCCAAGGAACACCGAAACAGTCATGGCGTGATACACATGTGAAGCTCACGGGGGCTGCTGTCTATGGTTTGCAACGTGCCTTTCTAGTAGATTGGTACTTCGTATCAAAGGTGCTCATCACCGAACGGAGTTATTATCCAGAGATTATTATAGGGCAGAATAATAGTTTGGTACAGGTGGTTACGAGTAGTCCAACAAGTCTTTGGCCAGAGATAGAACAAGGATATGTACGTATCCTAACCAATGCGAAGCATTATGTCTACATGGAGACGCCTTACTTCCTACCAACAGATCCCATTCTTTTTGCTATGCGTGTGGCAGCGTTGTCGGGCGTTGATGTACGCTTGATGATACCTTATGAGACTGATACTAAGGTTGTGGAATGGGCTTCAAGGTCGTATGTTATAGAGGCATCAAGGGCTGGTGTGAAGATACTTCTCTATCGGAAGGGCTTCAATCATTCGAAACTTCTAGTCTCAGATGACGCTATGGCGACCATAGGGTCTACCAATGTCGACTTCAGGAGCTTTGAGAATGACTTTGAGGCAAACGCTTTCTTCTATGATAAAAAGATTGCCCTGCAAGTGAAAGAGGTTTTCTTAGCGGATCAAAAGGATAGCATTGATCTAGATGATGTGCGCCGTTTTATCAAAAAACCATTCTTACAACGATTGTGGGAGTCGTTTGTTCGCTTACTTAGTCCATTGTTGTAAAGTTCTTATCCATCGTTTTTATCCTCCTTGATAAGACCTTACTCAACTATTCCTCGAGGTAGTATCGCTTCTCAGAATAACTTTTTTATAGAACTAGATGAGGTTGATTAAACACGAACGAACCTCCCATTGAAACCAATAAGAAGATTACTTCAAACAGAACCTATCATAAACTCAGATTGAGACACAATGATTGTTGAATAGAAGGAGAGGCTCTTCTTAATACAAAGAGAGGCTCTCTTTGCAGCAAGAAAAGGCTCTTCTTCTTTTGAAAAGAGCCTCTCTTTCAACCCCCAAAATAATCCCCTGCGCAATACGGAGAGCCTGTTACTCGGTAAAGCCATGGTTCTCAACAACTTAAAAAATAGATGAGGACTAATGCTAATAGCAGTTATCAGCAAAAGAGAACAATGTTTGTAAGGTGTGAAAATACGCCAAGCAGCATAAGAGTTCATAGAATAAAAAAGTCCCAGACGAATAGTCTGGGACTAAAGATTACCTGTCTCACGACAACTAATCTTCTAACCTTAATAATCTAATACCATGAAAAACACGTTGCAAAGATATGCTTAATTCACAATCATTCCAAACTTTTTTAGTTAAATAAAGCAAACTTATTGATGTTTAGAGTATTATTCTTTAATACTATTCAACAAGCCTAACTTTCCTTCATTTACTAGCTTGATAATGAGCTCACCAAATAGTGTGTTCTGCCAAGCAAACCACTCTCTGGTGTAGTTATTAGCATCATCTTTGTTAAAACTTTCGTGCATGAAGCCTGTACCAGCGTCCGTATTCATCAACATCTCTATGCTTTCTTTTATCTCTTTATCGTCTTTTGAAGTGAAAGCACGCATCATGATGGACATTGGCCACACCATTTCATAACCGATGTGAGGTCCTCCAATACCCTCTCCAGCCTTCCCTCGGAAGAAATAAGGATTGTCCTCACTCCAAACGAAACGGCGAGTATTCTGATAGATAGGGTCGTCCTGGCTTACATCTCCTAGGTAAGCCATGGCAAGCAAACTAGGTACGTTAGCGTCATCCATCAGTAGATGATTACCGAAACCATCTACTTCATAAGCGTAAATCTTGCCATACTTGGGGTGATCATACACCGCATACTTCTTCAAAGCTTCGCTAACTTCATCAGCCAAAGCCGTACACTCCTTTGCAAGACCAGCCTCTTTATTCACCTTCAATAGGATTTCTGCAGCCTTACGAAGCGATGACACCGCCATAAAGTTCGATGGAATGAGGAAGAGAAAGGTTGTTGCATCGTCCGACGGACGGAAGGCTGAGGCGATCAAACCCACTGGCTTCACTGGAGCACCCCATCCCGCATTGTTCATAGTGTCCAATGCTCTATCGGTAACGCGCAAGAACTTATAGCTGCCGCGGCCTTCTTTCTTCTGTTGTTCACGGAATGTCTTGAGGATATTCTCTACTGCCTTTACCCATTCGGAACCAAAGACACTGGTGTCACCAGTGGTTTTCCAGTATTCAAAAGCAAGTCGGATAGGGTAGCAAAGAGAGTCTATTTCATACTTCCGTTCGTGCAGTTCGGGCTTCATAGCCGTTTCGTCACTCATCCAAGGGCCTTTCGAATCAGGTACCTGATTGAAGGCATTGGCGTAAGGGTCGATGTTTATGCACTTTATCTGGCGGTTGATAACACCTGCCAACATCCTTCGTAGCTTCTTATCTTTGCCTGCCAGTTGCACATAAGGCCATACTTGAGCCCCCGAGTCACGCAACCACATGGCGGCAATGTCGCCTGTGTAGACGAAAGTATCAGGTGTCCCGTCAGGGTTCTCACCATAGTGTACGGTGGTATCAAGCGTATTTGGGAAGCAATTCTCAAACATCCATGCCAGTCGTTTATTAGTTAGTTGACGCACAATAAGCTGTATCTCTTTCTCAACAGCATCTGATTTAAAGAGTCGGTCAGCCTCTTTAGGACGTTTAGAAACAAGTGTTACAGCATCAGTCGGGCATGTAAGATGATTGACCAAAGCCTTTTCTGTATTTAAGGCGTTGGCAGACTGCGTATGAAATGCAATGAGTGTGAGGCATACTGAGGCGATAAAGATTTTCTTATTCATACATGTTTAAATTAGGTTTCTATTGATATTCATTTATGTAATCGATAATCTCTTGGCATTGATTATCGGTCATTGTCGGGTTACAAGGGAGGGAGAGTTCTTGCTGATGTATGCTTTCTGTGATGGGATAAGAGAGCTTATTCCATTCTGCATAAGCCTTTTGTTGATGTGGTGGGATAGGGTAGTGAATCATTGTTGACACCCCTTTATCGTTCAAGTAACACTTTAATCTATCACGGGAGGGGCATAAGACAGGGAATATATGATACACATTATCACGGTCGCCATCGGTAGTCATTGTGATGAGAGGGTTCTTAATACCTTGTTGATAAGCCTTAGCTATCTTTCTTCGTTGTGCATTTTCTTGATCAAGGTAACGGAGTTTCACATCTAAAACAGCTGCTTGAATCTCATCCATACGGCTATTTACACCCTTAAAAGAGAACTCGTACTTACGTGCCGAACCATAGTTAGCAATGCTACAGATAGCCTCTGCTAATGTAGCATCATCTGTTGTCACGGCACCAGCATCGCCTAATGCACCGAGATTCTTACCTGGGTAGAAACTATGGGCAGCTGCATTTCCCAACGAGCCAGTACGTTTCTTACCATAAAAACAGCCATGCGCCTGTGCGTTGTCTTCGATGAGAAGGAGGTTATGAAGCGCACATAACTCGCCAATCAGCGGTGTATAAGCACATCGCCCATAGAGGTGTACGAGTAAGATAGCCCTTGTCTTCGATGTTACGGCAGCTTCGATAAGTTGGTCGTCAAGCTCCAGTGTATTAATATTAGGCTCTACCAAGACGGGAGTCAAATTGTTTTCTGTAATGGCAAGGATAGTTGCAATGTAGGTATTAGCGGGTACGATGATTTCATCTCCAGCCTTCAATCGACCTAACTCTATGTAAGCTCGAAGGATGAGAGACAAAGCATCCAGTCCATTCCCACATGTTACGCAATGTTCCGAACCAATGAATTTAGAGTAATCGACTTCAAATTGCTTTGTTTCCTGCCCTTGTAAATACCAACCGGAACGCACAACACGTTCCACAGCGTTAGTAATTTCATCACTGTGAAGGGCTATTATATCCTTGAGAGAAAGGTAGTTAATCATTTTTCTTACCAGTTAATTATATCTTTACTTACCCTTGCTTACCGGATTATTCAGCTTTTCCATGGGCATAACATCCCACTCATAGCTATCGTAACAAACACCCCGTCCACCGAAGCCTTCCTTTTGGAAAATGAGAGGAGCATTGAGTTTCTGCCCATTCTCTTCGGTGCTTTTACCAAAGTCAAAGTATCCTTGGCGGTCAGCATACACCTTATTAATAAGATAATCGAACAGAAGATCAAGTGCTCCGAGGCTCTTTCCCTCTGGAGAAGCAGATATATATTGTGTGTGAATGACTTGCGGTGTCTCAAAGATGAGAGTTCCTCCAATTGGATTACCAACCTTATTAAATGCCATGAAGAGGCGAATAGACTTAGAGAAACGGCTCTTTAGCAATTTAAGTTCAGCTAGAGAATGAACAGGATGAGTATTATATTTATTTGAAAGATTATCGTTTAATATCCCCCAAAAGGCTTCCATGTTCCCGCTTTCAGCAATGGTAAGTTCTGAGTGAGTGGCTTTTCTAATCCCACTCTTACGACTTTCCGTGAACTTTAGATGCTGGAGAAGAGGAATAGTTGTGGATATATCACGAATTGTTAGACGTGCTTTACATACATTAAGGAGTGCATATAAGTCTTCTTCAGCAGGATATTTGTGGTAAATCCATGGTATAGACTTGTACACTACATGCTTAAATCCTTGTTTGTTAAGATATTCGTTGATGGCAAGGAATACCTCACAGATATCCTCTGCACATACTTTTGTGTTTGTAAGAAGTCCCCCGTAGGTCAGTCCTTGGTGTGAGTAAAACGTTGTATCAATCTTATTGGCAGGCAAAAGGGCGTAGAGTCGTCCCTTCCGATAGACCATTAAGGAACAATCAAGGAATCTATCGGCATGGTAATCCATGTAAGAACGATTGAAAAGGAACGTCCCTTGCTTCGATCTCTGCACGAAGTTATCCCATTCAAGTACCTGTCCTATAGTATATTGCCTTACTTCAAACATGCAGTATTAGGTGCGTCAATCTTGGAATAAAAGCATTATTTCTAAACTACTTATGGCTTAAATAGTTTATAAACTCGTCATAGTTACGAATGTAATCAGCCTCATCAAAAGGGTCTTCAGCCAATACAAGACACACAGCACCCGATGAGAAATCATCGAGCGTGCGCCATATATCAGTATCAACAAGTAGCCCTTGATAAGGATGATTCAGTAGGAAGGACTCCTTTCTGTGCCCATTATCAAGTGTAACAGTGAATGATCCACTTACAGCAATAATGAATTCGCGACAGTGTTTATGTGCATGTCCACCTCGAGAAGTACCTGATGGAACATCATAAGTCCAATAAGCACGAGCAACATGGAAGGGTATATCCTTCATACCTTGGGCTATGGTGAGGTTTCCACGAGGGTCAACAACCTTCTGCAATGATATTATCTTTCCTAATGAAAACACGTTGTCATTCATTACTCAATATGTAATTATCTCCTTATTAATGCTTTTTCATATAAGGATCAGTGCCCAAGACGGTTGCTGCCACACGCTTCGTTTTATCACGCAATTCGTCCATATCGGTTCCAACCTCACCATAACAGAGAGCTACTCCCATACGTCTTCCAACATGAGCAATAGGCTTTCCGAAGATACGCAAGCGAGTTCTGTCTTCCTTACAAGCATCTAAAAGATTGTATGCTAGTGGTTTACCTGATTCAATTGGAGATAAGATAACAGCAGAACAACCTGCATGTTCAAGGTGAATAGCGGGTATTGGTAGTCCCATCACAGCCCGGAAGTGAAGCTCGAACTCGTTGAAATTGGTGGTATGAGCCAATGTTACCATACCAGTATCATGTGGTCTTGGGGATAACTCGGAGAAGATTACCTCTCCTTGTTTGGTTAGAAAGAACTCAACTCCCCATATACCATAACCTGTAAGAGCATTTGTTACCTCCTTAGCAATGTGTTCTGCCTGACGTAGAGCATCTTCAGAGATAGCGTAAGGTTGCCAACTTTCACGATAATCACCTCCCTTCTGTATATGACCAATGGGCGGACAGAAGAGAGTAGGACCATCTTTTTGAGTTACAGTGAGCAGTGTAAACTCGCTATCAAAGTCTATAAATTCTTCTATAATTACCTCTTTTACATCCCCACGAGCTCCTTCCATTGCATTCTTGAATGCTTCTTCAAGCTCTGCATCATTATGGACATAACTTTGTCCATGCCCACTTGAACTCATCAAAGGCTTTACTACACATGGAAAACCAATCTCGTCAGCAGCAGACTTGAACTCTTCATAAGTCTTAGCATAGAAGTATTTTGCAGTTCGCAGACCGAGTTCACGAGCAGCAAGGTCACGAATAGCACGCCTATTCATCGTGAAGTTGACTGCACGAGCAGATGGGGCAATCTGAATACCACGCTGTTCATAGTCAAACAAACGCTCTGTTCGGATTGCTTCTATCTCTGGAACGATGATGTCGGGATTATGGAAGTCGACAACAGCATCAAGTGACGTACCATCAAGCATATTGATTACTTCCGACTCATCAGCAACCTGCATAGCTGGGGCGTTATCGTAACTATCACATGCCACAACATACTGTCCTGCACGTTTGGCAGCAATAGCAAACTCCTTACCCAGCTCTCCTGAGCCTAATAACAAAATCTTTTTCATGTGTAGTTTAGGGGATTGTTAATTATAAAATAGGATGTCCTTATATATAATAAGGTGTAAAGGGGAGTGCAAAATCGCACTCCATTACCTTCCTTTCTTAGTGTACATCATGTCATAATACTTCTGGTAATCACCAGAAGTAACCTCTTGTATCCAGTTCTGGTGCTCTAAGTTCCAACGAATAGTCTTTACAATACCATCAGCGAACATAGTTTCTGGATACCAGCCAAGCTCTTCCTTTATCTTTGTTGGATCTATGGCATAACGTGCATCATGCCCGAGACGATCTGGAACATGTGTTATCAAATCATTATTAATCCAACTGATATCAATGTCACCATTGGCATCCTTTACTTGTTTCTTTAGTATGGTACGTAGGTTCTTATCCTCAGTCATCATGTCATGAATGGTCTTGATAGTAAGTTTCACAATGTCGATATTCTTCATCTCATTGTGTCCACCAACGTTATAGACTTCTCCCTCACGTCCTTCACGTACCACCATATCTATTGCTTTACAATGATCTTCAACATAAAGCCAGTCTCTTACATTCAGTCCCTCACCATAAACAGGGAGTTTCTTGCCCTCAAGTATATTGTTGATAATTAATGGGATGAGCTTTTCAGGGAAGTGATAAGGACCATAATTGTTAGAACAACGCGTGATACTTACAGGCATGTGGTAAGTGTCACGATACGCCATTACAAAGTGATCAGCACTTGTCTTACTAGCAGAATAGGGACTATGAGGGCAAAGAGGAGTTTCCTCTGTGAAATATCCTTCGGCTCCGAGCGATCCATAAACCTCATCGGTTGATACTTGGTGATAACGTTTTCCTGTCTTCCAAGTAGGGTAACCATGCTCGTCCTTACCAGTCACCCATGCTCGACGAGCTGCGTCCATGAGGTTCTGTGTACCAAGAATATTAACAGAAAGGAATAACTGTGGATCTTCAATAGAGCGGTCTACATGACTCTCTGCAGCAAAGTTCACAAGGTAATCAATATCATTCTCTGCAAAGAGACGATCAACTAATTCGCGGTCACGAATATCTCCTTTCACAAAAATACAACGCTTGTCATCAATGTCATCTTTGATTGTTCCAAGGTTTCCTGCATAAGTTAGTGCATCGAGAATTATCACCTTGATATCCTCATTAACATACTTCTTATGAAGCAGATACTTGATGTAATTTGCACCAATAAAGCCTGCTGCACCAGTTACAAGATAGGTCTTCATATTCAAAACTATTATTTGTTATACTTTAATTTATTATCACTTAATGTTATAACTTCACAATCGGCAAATCTATCCCCATCGATTGTTAGTCGAACTAATGTACGCTCTTTATGCCATCCACGCATACCAGCTGCACCTGGATTGATATGTAACATGTTAAGCGTCTTATCGAATTGTATCTTTAAAATATGTGAGTGTCCATCAACGAAGAGATTGGGTGGTGATGCATAAAGCATGCTCTGCACCGAACGATCATATCGACCAGGATAACCGCCAATATGCTTTAGTAGGACATCAGCATCCTCACATTTAAAGCGGAGAATGTCGCGATAACGTGCTCGCATCTCATAGTCATCAATATTGCCACAGACGGCTCGGAAGATAGGTTTCATTGCTTCGAACTTGTCTGCAACCTCCATAGATCCAATGTCACCAGCATGCCATATCTCATCACACTCGCCTAGATAATACTCGTACTTATCGTCCCAGTAGCCATGAGTATCTGAGATTATACCTATCCGTTTCACGCCCTTTTCCTTATAAAATCGGCTATTACGTCTTTCGTTCCTTCCAATCCTAAGATGCTTGCATCTATACAAAGATCATAGCTTTCGGCATGTCCCCATGTCTTAGCAGTGTAATAGTTGTAATACTTAGCACGCTCACTTTCACCATTCTCAATGAGTTTGCGGGCTTCATCCTCCGTACATCCACGACGCTCACAGACATTAGCTATGCGAGTCTGCATAGATGATGTGATGAATACATTCACGCAGTTTGGATTGTCACGAAGTATGTAATCTGCCGTTCTACCTACAAAAACGCAACGATCATTCTGCTTAGCAACCTCACGGATAGCATCACTCTGAAACTGATAAAGGCTCTCTTGCGAGAAGTTACTCTTATAGAAGTCACTATCAGCTAATAGTGGGAGACGAATATTGAAATGCGTCTTCAAGAAACCTTTCTGCTCATCATTCTGTTCAAAGAACTTCTCTGAAAAGCCACTTTCTTTGGCTGCAAGGTTAAGTATCTCACGATCATAAAACTTACAATCGAACTCCTCTGACAGTAGTTTAGCTATAATTCGACCACCACTTCCTATCTGTCTACCGACGTTTATGATTAGCTTTTTTCCCATATTATAGATAGTTATTTACGAACCAATACATCACACTTAACTAGTCTGTCGTTTAATTCTACGTACAAAAATAAGCATGATAATGGCAGCAATGAAGGATGCTGTAAAGTCACTCGAAGGCAATGCTGCCCACACACCATTCAATCCGAAGAAGTGAGGAAGGGCTACAAGTAGAGGGAGAAGGAACAACAACTGGCGTGAAAGAGACAAGAAGATACTAATCTTCACCTTACCTATACACTGGAAGAAGTTGGTCACTACCATCTGATATCCTATGAATGGATACATCATCATATTGATTTGTATGGCTTTAATTGCCTGTTTTATTAATTCTGCATCGTTAGTAAACATACGTGCACAATAGTAGGGAGCCAAGTGTGCAATAAGCCATCCTGTTACCATAATAGCTGTCGCAGCAAAGGCAGCATACTTCACAACACGCATGAGTCGGTCGGTTTGTTGCGAACCATAGTTATACCCCGCAATAGGTTGCATACCCTGGTTTAAACCGATAACAAACATCACGAAAATCATGGCAATACTATTAGCAATACCATAAGCACCCACAGCAATGTCACCTCCATATCGAACCAATTGGTTGTTGATGAATATGACCACGACACAAGCACATACATTCATTAAGAAAGGAGAGATACCTATTGAAATGATATTATTCACTAAGTTTCGCTTCAATCTATAGATTCCCTTCTTCAGATGTAACAGTTCCTTTTGATTGGAGAATAGTTTCATTTGCCAACAGAGTGCTAATGCCTGAGAGATGATAGTGGCTAATGCTGCCCCCCTAATACCCCAATGCCACCACCATATAAAGATGATATCTAACAGGACATTCATTAGTACTGTGAAGATGGTTGCGGCCATTGCATGACGTGGCTTAGAGGCTGCACGTAACACAGCATTCATCCCGAAGTACATCTGTGAGATAACATTTCCTGCCAAAATAACCTGCATGAAACTACGTGCATAAGGGATTGTTGCATCGCTAGCACCAAAGAATCGAAGGATAGGATCTAGGAAGATAAGACAAAGAACACTAAAGGTAACACCAATAATTAGGTTCAACGTCACTGTGTTCCCTAAGATATTCTCGGCTGCAGTATAGTCTCTTTGACCAAGCTTCACACTAATAGCTGTGGATGCACCTATTCCAACACCTGCACCGAAAGCTGTCGCAAGGTTCATGAAAGGGAATGTAATGGCAAGCCCCGAAATAGCCATCGGACCTACCACTTGACCTATAAAAACTCGATCAATGATATTATAGAGAGAAGCTGCTGTCATAGCAACCATTGCTGGCAAGGCGTATTGTATCAATAACTTGCCAACAGGTTTCGTACCTAACTCTAACGTTGCTTTCTTATTATCCATTAGGGCTTTATTACATCTCTTTAAACCATTCCCTTTAAAAGAAATGAGTGATTCTTACTCGTGAAATAGTCGACATACATACATAAAAAAGGTATTTACAAGTCATTAAACAAGAATTACCTACCTTATTAATATATCAACTTCACTATGTTGCAAAAGTACGAAAAAAAACTGATATTCACCTTTTATCTCAAGTAAATATCAGTTTTATACATCCTTATAGATAATGTTTTACCTGATAAGGGATATGTTCTTAAACCAGTTCTACCTTATCCATATCTTGTTCTTTATCACAATAATGGCATTTAAGAATACCTCTTGCTTTATCAACAACATGGAAGATGGTGTTCATTGGTTCGTTATTTGTGATACATTTAGGGTTGTTGCATCTTACAATGCTCCGAAGCTCATCTGGTGTTTCCACCTTCTTCTTCTCTACCACTTCATAGTCCTTAATGATGTTCAACACCACGTTCGGTGCTACAACCGACAAACGGGAGATCTCGTCATCAGTGAAGAATTTATCACTAACTTTGATGATTCCCTTAGTGCCTACCATCTTCGATGAGAAGTTATAACCGATGGTAACAGGTGTAGAGAGCTTCTGGAGCTGTAACAAATTGACCACCTGAAAAGTCTTCTCAGATGGTATATGATCAATAACTGTGCCGTTCTCAATAGCGGCAACCAAACGTTCTTTCTTTGACATAATAGGTTTCTTCTTATTTTGCTTGCGTAACTTCAATACCATCAAAAATGTCTCCTGCAGTTACATGTATGAGAAGTTTACGAACTTTCCCACTTGTATTGGGTTTAATGATGATACGATATGCATTCCGTTCTACCATTATATTATACCAGTCATGCTCTATATGATGGAAGTTCTGAGACTCTAATCCTGCATAAATAACTGTATGCTCTGTTGAAACATTACTTAGCCATGGATTTTGATAGTTCTTGCATCTCAATGTATAGGTACCTCCTTCAGCTGGAACAACAATACTCTTTGGATTACCAGGATAGTCAGCCTCCCACTTCATAGGCTCCCAATTTCCATCAAGTTCATTCTTACTGCAACTGACAAGAGTTGTGAAAAACCCAACTATCAGTGCCATTACCATTATTCTACCAACTTTATTCATAGACTTACAGATTGGTTTTTATCTCTATAAAAGTTTATTCTAATATCGTCTTATCGGCTTTCACCTCTTCTAACGATATACCTAGACAATGGCAGAAGATAGCTTCTCGAGCAAAAAGACCATTGCGTGCTTGCTGAATGTAATAAGCATGTTCGCTATCATCAACATCGTATGCAATCTCATTCACACGTGGGAGAGGATGCAAAATCTTCATATTTGGACGTGCTTGAGAGAGCATATCCCGACGGAGAATATAAACATTCTTCACCCGTTCATACTCCATCAAGTCAGAAAAACGTTCCTTTTGTACACGCGTCATATATAATATGTCTGCATGAGCTATTACATCAGGAGTAAACTCCTCATGCTCTTCAAAGCGGATACCATGCTCTTTGCAATAGAGTTTATACTCCTCAGGCATAGCTAATTCCTTTGGTGCAATGAAGTGGAAAGTAGGGTTGAAATGGCGCATTGCCATAATAAGTGAATGTACAGTACGCCCATACTTCAAGTCTCCAACAAGGTAGATATTGAGGTTCTCAAGCGTTCCCTGTGTCTGATAGATGGTGTATAAGTCCAATAAACATTGTGAGGGATGTTGGTGCGCACCATCTCCTGCATTAATAATAGGCACAGGTGCCACTTCAGAGGCATATTGTGCAGCTCCTTCAATATAATGTCGCATAACGATAGCATCCGCATAATTAGAAACCATGAGGATGGTATCTTTCAGCGTTTCACCCTTACTGACACTCGAAACCTTCGCATCGGTAAAGCCGATAACACGCGCTCCTAGGCGATTGGCTGCTGTTTCAAAACTAAGTCGGGTACGTGTTGAAGGTTCATAAAAAAGTGTTGCAACGACCTTACCTTTAAGTAATTCACGATTAGGATGAGCCTCAAATTCTTTCGCCATATCAATAAGATACAGCAGTTGTTGGCGATCCAATCCTTCAATATTCACAAAGTTCTGTCTTCCCATCTCTATCTTGTGATGATTTGATTGATTTCTGTTTGTAAAGGTAATGATTATTTTCTTTTCTATCAAAGGGCTTGAATAGAAATACACACAGACGATAAAAAAAGTTTTAATTATTTTGCTTATCCATTGATTTACATTACCTTTGCACAATATTTTCACGGCATATGAGAAGACACTTTGTACATTTCCTCTGGGGGACATTGTTAGCTATTTTAGGTTTTACAAGCCTATTCTTCATCTCTGTATGGAATGGTTGGATAGGCTATATGCCCGATATGGACGAGTTATCAAACCCTATTGATAAGTTTGCTTCACAGGTTTACTCTTCCGATCAAAAGCTAATAGGAACATGGAACCAAGATAATAATAATCGCATTGCGATTGATTATAATGGATTATCTCCACACCTTGTTCATGCGCTTGTTGCCACTGAAGACGAACGCTTCTATGAGCATTCTGGTATTGACTTCATCGCTTTAGGACGTGCAATCATTAAGCGCGGCGTGATGAGACAGGCTAGTGCTGGAGGTGGATCTACTATCACTCAACAGTTAGCCAAACAGCTTTTTTCAGAGAAAGCACATAGTACGATGGAACGCTTGCTACAAAAACCTATCGAGTGGATCATCGCTGTTAAGCTAGAACGTCACTTTACGAAGGAGGAGATTCTAGCAATGTATTTCAATTACTTCGACTTCTTGCACAATGCTGTTGGTATAAAACGTGCAGCCAACGTGTACTTTAATAAGGAACCTCGTAACCTCAATGTCACTGAGGCGGCTTTGTTAGTTGGTTTGTGCAAGAACCCTTCCATGTTTAATCCTCTTCGTTATCCTGAACGTTGCCGACAGCGTCGTAATGTCGTACTCATGCAGATGGTGAAGTCTGGTTATGTAACAAAAGATGAATACGAAGAGCTTTCTCAACGCCCATTAGGTATCCATTTTACTAAGGCAAAACCTGTTGATGGAGCTGCAGACTACTTCCAGGCATTCCTCAGACAGTATATGATGGCGAATAAACCAGAGCGTAAGAACTATCAAACATGGCAGAATCGTCAATTTGTTCTCGACTCTATTGCATGGGAGCAAGACCCTCTTTATGGATGGTGTAACAAGAATCTCAAGCGCAATGGCGAGCCTTATAACGTAAACACGGATGGGTTACGTATCTATACAACGATTGACACTCGCATGCAAACCTATGCCGAAGAAGCTATCCGTAAACACGTGGGAGGCTACTTACAAGCACAATTCAATGCAGCAAGTAGGTACAAGAAGAATGCGCCATTCTCATCTAATATCTCTCGAAAGACTATCAAAGAGATTATTAATAGGTCTTGTCGCCTTAGCATGCGTTACCGCAAAATGAAGGAACAAGGCGCTACTCCTGAAGAAATAAAGCGTAGTTTCCGTACACCACATGAGATGACCATCTTCACTTATCATGGTGATGTTGATACGGTGATGACGCCTATTGACTCTGTAAGATACTACAAGTCATTCTTGCGTTCAGCCTTCATGAGTATGGATCCACACACTGGTGCGGTGAAAACATACGTGGGTGGTATTGATTACCAACACTTTAAATACGATGTTGTCATGGGTGGTCGACGCCAGGTAGGTTCGACTATCAAGCCTTTCCTCTACGCCCTTGCAATGCAGAATGGTATGACTCCTTGTTCATTGGCACCTAACGTTCAACGCACGTATGGAGGATGGACTCCTCGTAACGGATCGCATGCACGTTATGGACAAGAGGTTCCTTTGAGATGGGGTTTACAGCAGTCTAACAACTGGATATCTGCTTATCTCATCAACCTCTTAGGTCCTTCTCAATTCGTAAACATACTTCATGACTTCGGATTGAATAACCCTGACATTGATAAATATGCCAGTCCTGTACTCTGCCTAGGTCCTAGTGAGGCATCTGTTGGTGAGATGACTAGTGCCTACACAACCTTTGCCAATGGTGGTATTCGTTGTGCTCCTCTCTTCGTAACAAAGATAGAAGACAGCCATGGTAACGTTATTGCGAAGTTCCAACCACTAATGACTGAAGTTATATCAGAGGTTAGTTCTTATCAAATGATTGATATGCTACGTGCCGTTGTACAAGGAGGTACTGCCAGCCGATTGCGTTCTGCGTATAATATTAACATCGACATGGGAGGTAAAACAGGTACAACAAATAACAATGCAGATGGTTGGTTTATGGCTATAACGCCTAACCTCGTTAGCGGTTGTTGGGTTGGTGGCGAAGATAGAGACATCCACTTTGATAATACCAGTATGGGGCAGGGTGCTTCTATGGCGCTTCCTGTATGGGCATACTTCATGCAGAGTGTATATGCCGATAAGCGACTTGGGTATCGAAAGGATGCTAAGTTCGCTATTCCTGCTAAGTTCGATCCATGTAAAGTAGCCGATACCATCAACGTAAATGGTATTCAGGAAGAGTACTTCTAAAGCTCTGAATGACGGGGAGTAACATGCATTATAAGGACAAACGAGGGGAATGTCCTTACAATTAAATAATTGTTTTGCTCATAATTAGGTGCGCTTTCCTACAGAGGTAAACATATTCTAGTGGGAAAAGTTGGACACCTAGAATTGAAGGAAACGCCTTTCTCTATTTGAGAAGGGCGTTTCTTTGATATAAAGAGAGCCTTTCTTACCTTCAAAGAAACGCCTTCGTTAAAACTTAACAAACGTTCCCCTTTCCTTCACATAGCATTATTCTAGCCCTCCTGTCAGTCTCTGTAAAGGGAAAGAATGTCCGACAGATGTTAATTAGAATACAATCTTTTGATTTCTACAATATGTCTTCCTTATTTAAATGGAGTAAGCTAGAATAAGAAGAGAAGAGTTTTTGTCACCATGTAAAATATTGTATATGGATTGTAATGCAGTGATTCTTTAAACGTGATAAGGCATAATCTCCAAGCAAATTAACCATAAAATCAAATTCAGAATTATGCTTCTAGAGTTTGATGAAAAGTTTGTTTCTATAGGAAATAAGCGTTAATTAGAAAGGATATTAGCAATAGAATGTGTTATATAAAACTATATTTTAGATTTTTTCCAATATCCTTGTTCGCTAGTTCTGAGAATTTTATTACCTTTGCGCACGTGTTAAGAGGATATTAAGAGACGATGAGAAAGATTGTTTCTGATGTATTACCTCATACTTAAATAATATTTAATAAAAGAGAAGAAAGTGGATTCTGCCTATAATAAACTTATCGCTTTGGGCATTCGCCCATCTATCCAACGCGTTGCAATCATGAAGTATTTGCAAGCTCATCACACCCATCCTACAGTAGAGGATGTGTATTTAGCGTTGAAGAAGCAGCTCCCAACAGTAAGTCGCACGACGGTTTATAATACTCTTCGTATGCTTTCCGAACATCACGCTGCATCGATGATTACCATCGATGAACATCGTGTTTGTTATGATGGAGTTACCGAGCCTCATGCTCACTTCTTCTGCAAACGTTGCGAAAAGGTGTACGACTTTGAAGCAATGGAAATGCCTCGTTATACGGGTGAGATTGGCAAAGGCTTCCGAATTGACGATACTCAATTATATTATAAAGGTATCTGTCCTACATGCCTAAAGGCAATGGAGGAGGATAAAAAACTTAGCTAATTTGGGCTAAAACTAATACTTATCAAGGCTTTGATAAGGCTTCCCTATTATTGTAAGAATACCTTATTGAAGTCTTGATAGATTCTTATTCTCTTTTAAATTAAAGCGTTTACGCTCTAAAACAAACCATATTACAGATTTAACCGACTTGCTCAACCACTATTCTTAGTAGTGTTCTCCACTCTTTGTCATTGATTAGGAGTTTTAGAAAAGACGAAGAGAAGCTCAAGAATTAATCAAGTGGCAACATTTTAGTTAGTCCTTACTACCAACGAGGGAACAAATATGTATAGTCCAAGAGAAACCCTCATCATCTAATACCTACCATTAATGATTTTTATGCAATTTATAAACTAAAATTAATCTAACCACTTGATATTACGTTTTTTTGCCTATCTTTGTCCATTGTAAGTTAATAATGTCATGTTGGTATAACCATTTACCAACATATTCACTAAATGTTTTATATAATTAAAGAATTGCCAATTATGGACAAAGCATGGAGAGGATTTACTGGTACAAAGTGGCTCAATGAAGTCAATGTGCGTCAATTTATCCAAGACAATTACAATAGTTATGATGGTGATGCTTCATTCCTTGAAGAACCAACAGCTGCAACTAATAAACTCTGGGGCATGCTTAAAGAACTTCAAAAGCAGGAACGCGCTAAGGGAGGAGTATTAGATATGGAGACGGAGGTCGTATCTAGTATGACAGCTTACGGTCCCGGATATATCGGTGAAGGGACAAAGGAAATGGAGAAAATTGTAGGTTTGCAGACAGACAAGCCTCTGAAACGTGCTTTCATGCCTTATGGTGGTATCAAGATGGCAGAACAAGCATGTACAACCTATGGTTATGAACCATCGAAGAAACTGCATGAAATCTTCACAAAATACTGTAAGACGCACAATGATGGGGTCTTTGATGCTTATACAGATGAGATGAAACTCGTCAGACATAACCATATCCTTACTGGGCTTCCAGATACTTATGGACGTGGACGTATCGTTGGTGACTATCGCCGTGTGGCGCTTTATGGCGTTGATTTCCTCATCAATGAGAAAGCAAAAGACCTACGAAATTGTGGCGACGGAACGATGACTGAAGATGTTATTCGCCTACGTGAAGAAATCTCTATGCAAATGAAAGCATTGAAGGAGATGAAAGAGATGGCTGCAATCTATGGTTATGATATTTCAAAGCCAGCAACCAATGCACATGAAGCAGTACAGTGGCTTTACTTTGGATATCTCGCTGCTATAAAGACACAGAATGGTGCTGCCATGTCAGTAGGGCGTATCTCAACCTTCCTCGACATCTATATTCAACGTGATCTCAACGAAGGTACACTTACAGAAAAGGACGCACAGGAACTTATCGACCACTTAGTTATGAAGTTCCGCATGGTAAAATTCGCACGTATACCATCATATAATCAACTCTTCTCAGGCGATCCAGTATGGGCAACGTTAGAGGTTGCTGGAATGGGAATGGATGGTCGATCCATGGTTACGAAGAATGATTTTCGTTTCCTCCATACGCTTGAGAATATGGGACCATCGCCCGAACCAAACCTTACAGTATTGTATAGTTCACGTCTTCCAAAGCACTTTAAGGACTATGCCGCAAAGATATCTATATCAACAAGCTCTATCCAATACGAGAACGATGATGTAATGCGTCCAATCTGGGGAGACGACTATTCTATCTGTTGTTGCGTCTCTGCGACACAGACGGGAAAGGAGATGCAATTCTTTGGAGCACGTGCAAACCTTGCTAAATGTCTGACTTATGCTATCAGCGGAGGCGTTGATAGTAAGACAAGAGAGCAGTGTGGACCTGCTTACCGACCAATAGAAGGGGACGTAGTAACCTATGATGAGTTCATGCCTCGCTTCATGGATATGATGGAATGGCTAGCTGGTGTTTATGTAAATACACTGAACTTGATTCATTATATGCATGACAAATACTTCTATGAGGCGGCAGAACTTGCACTTATTGATACTGATGTGCGTCGTACTTTCGCAACAGGTATTGCAGGTTTTAGCCATGTGGTAGATTCTATTTCAGCTATCAAGTATGCTAAAGTTAACATCATCCGTGATGAAACAGGATTCCCTATAGAGTTCAAAACAGAGGGTGACTTCCCACGTTATGGTAATGATGATGACCGTGCAGATGATATCGCTGTATGGTTGTTAAAGACCTTCATGAACATGATACGAAAGCACCACACCTATCGTAATTCAGAGCCTACAACAAGTATTCTTACCATCACTTCGAACGTTGTATATGGTAAATTTACTGGGAATATGCCTGATGGTCGTCCTGCAGGTGCGCCACTTGCTCCTGGTGCTAATCCATCTTATGGAGCAGAGCAAAATGGCTTGTTAGCATCATTGAACTCAACTGCTAAGCTCCCATACGAGTATGCTCTCGATGGAATCTCAAACACTCAGACCATCAGCCCAGATGCTCTTGGACACAACGAAGAGGAACGTATCAGCACACTCGTTGGTGTTATGGATGGCTACTTCGACCGTGGTGCACACCATTTGAACGTTAATGTATTTGGTGTTGACAAACTGATTGACTGTATGGAACATCCAGAAAAGGAAGAGTATGCTAACTTCACCATTCGTGTAAGTGGTTACGCAGTGAAGTTTATAGACCTCACACGCGAACAGCAGATGGATGTTATTGCTCGTCGGGCACATGGATCAATGTAAAATGGATAGTTTGCAGACAGATATCTCACATTTATCAGCTCCCGAGACAATGCTTCGGATACACTCTGTAGAGTCGTTCGGATCGGTTGACGGACCTGGTATTCGCTTTGTAATATTCCTTAAAGGATGTGCAATGAGGTGTCAGTACTGTCACAATCCAGATACTTGGGATAGGGCGGGGGGTAACCTCCGCTCTGTTGATGAGGTTCTTGCACAAGCACTAAGATACCAAAGTTATTGGGGAGAGAAGGGTGGTATCACTGTTAGTGGTGGTGAAGCCTTGTTACAAATACGCTCACTTACAGAGTTATTCCGCAAAGCTAAGGCGTTAGGAATCAGTACTTGTCTTGATACATCAGCACAACCATTCAGTCGGGATACAACTAATTTCTCTGCTTTTGAGGAATTAATGAACTATACAGATTTAATACTTCTAGACATAAAGCACATTGACAACAATGCACATAAGCAACTTACAGGTTGGAAGAATGAGAATATTCTAGACTGCGCACGTTATCTTTCTGATATTAAAAAGCCTGTTTGGATAAGACATGTGCTAGTTCCTGGAATCAATGATGACGATGATTCCTTACATAAACTTCGTAATTTCCTTGATTCATTAGGTAATATCGAACGTGTAGAGGTGCTACCATATCATGATTTGGGCGTATATAAATGGGAACAGCTGGGCTTACCTTACGCATTATCAGAGGTTAAACCACCTACAGAAGAGAATATACTCCATGCGCGTAAGATATTAACAGAATAATAAAAGCCTATACTTTTAAGTGTTCTACGGCTTATCTTAACTTCTTAGACATCCTCCCGTCTGGCGTAATTCTTAGTTCGACAACATACGTAGTAGAGGCATCTGGGATTCCAATAAGGGCATCATAATAAAGAGCCTTTGCATCAGCACGTGTGAAGTAGAGCTTACGAAGGATACTCTTATTGAGGAAGTCTTTTGTTATTAAGGGCTGGAACTCCTGCTTACGGAAGTCATGTGCAAAGACAGGAGTACCATGGTTGAAGAGACGCAAGGATGCAACATTGTCCAAATACATGTTATCAACCTCTACACCATCGCCGTTATAAGTTGATTTTATTACCTTATCTGATGTTGTTTGCACATGTATTTTGCTTTCAAAATAGCCTAAATCAGTACGGATCGTTGTATCTTGTGTTTGCTCATCGAAGGTATTCATCGCATAAACATGATACCCAAAAGAAGGATATAACGCCTTATCTGTACTCTTCACGAGCTTTACCTCTTCACCATTCTGGTTGATAAACTTCAATACATGAGGCGCTTGTTTATCTATCTTATAGCCATTTACGTTCTGACCTTGTAGGTAGAGCGTATCTTGATAAACCCAAAATCGCACAGGCATACTAGCCGAGTCTGGATAGAAAATACTATCACCTTTGACCAACACAGCAGGATCTCCACTGTCACCATTTATCCATAAGCCCTGCAACATCTCCTTTGCTTGTTTGTCCTCATGCGTTTTCTGATAGTCAGCACTTCGGTCTCTACAAGCAGAGAAGATTAGTAACGAGGCAAACACAACACATGCGATTATCGTTTGTTTCATCTCTTGTTTTCTAGATAGAGAGGCGTTTATTCAAATTTCTCAGCATCTTCCCATGCTAATGACTTAGCATCATCTTTCTCAGAAAGTAGAACATCCTTTGCTTCAACAGGCCATTTAATATCAACGAACTCATCATTCCATCGAATACTGGCTTCGCTTTGTGGTGCATAAACATTATCCACCTTATAAGTAAAGATAGCCTCATCAGACAATACGAGGAAGCCATGTGCGAAGCCACGAGGGATGAAGAACTGACGCTTATTATCCTCAGATAACTCTACTAAAACATACTTCCCGAAGGTAGGAGAGCTCTTGCGGAGATCGACAGCAACATCAATTACCTTCCCCTTGATGACTCTTACCAATTTAGCTTGTGAGTTCTCACCCTTCTGGTAATGCAGTCCTCGTAACACGCCAAAGCTAGATTTAGACTCATTATCTTGTATGAAATCCACGTGATAACCGATATGTTCATCAAATTCTGCCTGTTTGAATGCTTCAAAAAAATAGCCTCTTTGATCGTTAAAAACCTTTGGTTCAATCACCCATACACCCTCAATGTCAGTCTTTATATATTCCATTTCTTACTTTGTTATATGTTCTAAGCAATTAAAGATACTTACCTTTCGCAAAGATAAAGATAATTATTGATAAGGAGAAGATTTACTAACTTTTTCCGCTATGATGGTATATTTTAATTGAAGAGACTTGCCACTTTAGAATAAAATAGCTAATTTTGCAAACGTGACAAAACTCGACAGACATATAGAAATACTTCTCTTGGAGAATGATTGTGTTATTGTTCCAGGGCTAGGTGGCTTTGTTGCTCATCATGTATCAGCTAGATACGATGAGCAAGACAGCTTATTTCTGCCGCCATATCGCACCCTTGGCTTCAATGCACAGCTCACAATGAACGACTCCTTATTGGCTCAATCATATGTAGATGCGTATGATATGAGTTATCCCGAGGCGCTTCGTCAGATAGAGAATGAAGTCAATGAGATTTATCACACGCTAGAGAATGAAGGCTTTGTAGAGCTTTCCGATCTTGGAAAACTAGCTACAAATAGTGAAGGGAAACTAGAGTTCGAGCCTTATGAAAGCGGTATCTTGACCCCAATGTATTATGGTTTAAGTAGTTTTGAAGCATCACAAATTATGGAGTTAGGTGATGATAATCATGCAGACCTAGCTATTTCTGATGCACAAGAACGTAAGTCTAAGCTTATATACATTGATAATTCGGATAAAGAAAATAAACGTTTGAGTATTAGTTTGCACGCTGTTCGTAGTGTTGCAGCTGCCGCTGTATTCCTAACGGCAGTATTCTTAGTTGCCTTCCCAGGCTCCACGAAGAATGGAATGTCCGAACGCCAGATTAAGAGTGGGGTACTTTATAATCTTTTCGACTCTAGTGATACTTCTAAAACATCCGTACATTTCAAACCGCTCCGAGCTATTGCTACAACAGATAATACACCCACTAAGGATGTAACAGATAATCCTTCACACTACTGGGCGATTGTAGTTGCAAGTCACGTAACCGAACTGAATGCACGTACTTATGTACAACGTATGCAGAAAAAAGGGCTTGAAGATGCTCGTGTTTATGAAGGGATTGAGAGCCTCAAAGTACTTTATGGCTATTATGCAAGCCAACACGAGGCACGCAAGCAACTAAATGCAATGAGCGGAATGACCTTCTTTAAGAATGCTTGGATTATAGAGATTGATAAGTAATAATCCGTCGTTAACTATTCAAGTGAAATCCTCTTATATCCTTATTATATATGAAACGTGTAAGATGTCCTAAGTGTGATAACTTTATCACATTCGATGAGACAAAGTATAAATCAGGGCAACGTCTAGTCTTTCAATGCCCTCAATGTGGTAAAGAGTTTGGTATTAGAATAGGCGTTTCGAAGTTACGTAAGACGCAGAAGGAGGAGAATAACCAACCAACTGATGATGAACAACAGGGTGAGTATGGCTCTTTACATGTTATTGAAAACGTTTTCCACTTTCGACAAGTAATCCCTTTACAGATGGGAGAAAACGTTATTGGACGTTATATGAAGGGCAATCCAATTAACTGTCCGATAGAGACTGTTGATCCAAGTGTCGATATGACACATTGTGTCATTACTGTTAAGCGTGACAAGAAAGGGCAGTTACAATATGTTCTTCGTGATGGTCCGTCATATACGGGTACGTTCGTTGACAACGTGATACTCGGTGATCGTGAGCGTAGAGTGATAGAGGATGGAACGCTATTTACCATCGGTGCAACAAGTATTATCCTACATACTGGAGAAGAGGATTAGGTTTTCATGATATAGGACTATCATTTGATAGTCCTATATTATTTGTTCCGTATGCCTCATTTAATTGACCCGTATGCCTCACTTAATTGACACATATGCCTCACTTAATTGACACGTACACCTCACTCATTCGGTCTATACACCTTATTTATTTGTTCCAAAAACGGGAGGTAATGTCTTCGAAGCTGTTATCTGGGCGCCTACGCAACATACGTTGATTGGTTTTTGGTGAATTAAGTGCGCCAAGATGACGTAGATAAGGTCCCACCTTTATATAATCAAAATACTCCATGTGTATGTCTGGAGATATAGATGTACGCCCCGTATACCAGCCTATTTTAAGGTTAGGGTAATGCAGCTTTACATATAATGCAAGATTATCTATAGCCGAGGGATCAGCATCTCCCCCCATAAAACCTATACATGTAATCGGCTCACCAACCCCCTCTATAAGAGTAGTTAGTGAGTCGATTGTTAATTCTTCACCCTTATTTGCCCATAAGAAGCTGCTATGGCATCCCGGGCAACGGCATGGGCAGCCCGTGATGTTGATAGCTAGTGTTACTTCATCTGGGTACTCTTGGAATACGATGTCTGTGTTACAGTATCGGAGCATGTGTCTGTGTGGATGTAATAACGGCGGTGTGCTTCCTCTTGACGAGGTACAGAGAAGTTGCTAACTCGCTTCATGTATCCTATAATACGTGTGAGATAGTCAACGTTCTTAGAGTGACAATGAGGGCATTCATGCAGGTATCTCTTATCGATGTGACCGCAGTCATTACAGATGGTGTTCGGTATGTTGAATGTGAAGTAGTTACATCCTTCTTGTGCCGCAACACGTAGAAGTTGTCGATACTGCGGTTCGGAGAGATGTTCCTCAAGGTTCATGTGAAGTGCAGAACCGCCTGTTAGATGTTCAATATAGGGCTTCCCGTGCAGTTTGAACTTATCGAGAATCGTGAGAGAATTGTCTTCTACACGATAGAAATAGCTATTGTAGCAGTCACGAGGCACAAAGTAACCATCTTCCTTATCCCATTTAGCATGCTTAACACCCACATTCTCTGCAGGAATCATCTCACAATTAAACATTGCCTCCTTAGTTCTAAATGCCTTATTCTGCGTCTCTATCAATCCTAACACATCTTGCACGAACTTCTTGTAATCGTCATTAGGATTGATATCAAGCCCCATGAACTCCGCAGCCTCTACTAGTCCGTTGATACCAATAGTGAGGTATTGGCGGTCAATGTTGATATATCCAGCATCAAAGAGAGGCAACATGTGGTTGTGCAAAAGCTCTTTAAGATTCTCATTGTAGGCTAATTGCACCTTGTGGCACAACTCTATGATGTGAGTTAGGTATTCCTTATAATCCAAGTCATGGTTTACAGCATATTGAATACAACGATTTAAGTTAATGGTAAGCACACTCTTTGAACCAGTTGACACTCCACCAGCTCCCAAAGTATATGAGAATCCATTGTCTTGTATCTCATTTCTCAGTCGACAACACGAGCTCAACGAGTCTGCGTTATCGCTCATATAAGTGAAGAAGCTATGCCCTTGCGCATACATCTGTGCCGCAAAGTCTCCCCACTCTTGGTCTTTACAATCGCCATTCTCGGCTAATAACGCCATAGTCTCTACTGGGAACGTGAGGACAGTCTTAAGTCTTTCCTGGTTAAACCACGTCATGAAGCGCTTTTGCAACCATGAGAGACTTTCCCAATCAGGCTGCGATCCATCTGGAAAATAGAAGTTCCCGAAGAGCGATTCGAAGTAGGGACGATCATAGTAAGATATATTCCAGAACACAGCCTGGTAGTTCCTTGCTCCCGTGGGTTGATTTAGTGAGTAGACAATCTGCTCGAAGTCGTCCGTAATTATCTTATCTATTGTACGGCGTTTAACGCTTAGATCCACCACTTCATCCGCTCTCTTCCAATAGTCCTTACCGTATTCTTTCTGAATAAAGTAGTTCATGTACATCAGAAACTCTGGTGTGGCGCAGGCTCCGGCAAGCATAGAAGAGACCATGAAGACCATATTTATAAAGCCACCACAGAAACTCTTCAGATTCGTTGGGGCTGTAGAATTACCACCGATAGACGTTGTTCCACCGATTAACCATGGGTACATCGTAATGGAAGCACAATAGTTTGCGAGGTTCGTCTCGTCGTTCTTATATATAAAATGGTGTGTCAAGAGGTCGATGTATTCGTCAGCAAGTGGCTTACCATACATCTTTTTGATTCGTTCCACGAGTAGACGACGATTCAAACGGATAAATCCTTGCTTTGGTAACTCGCCTATCAACGTTGCAATGTTCTTATGTTCTACATTCGCATTAGCATCGAACTTCGATCCAGTAGCAGCATTCTTCGCCTCGCAGTAATCGGAGAGAAACTTCATCTTCTCTAATGTCTCGCGGTCTTCTGTGTGCTGTTGACGATAGACGATGAAGCTCTTTGCAACCTTATAGTAGCCTTCCTTCATCAAAGCAAACTCTACTTGGTTCTGGATATCCTCCACTTTTATATCGTTGTGAATGTCTAAGTCCGACAAGATACGCGATACAATGCCTATATCCGTTGGTTCGTTCACACTTTGGAAAGCCTTAACTATGGCGTTCATTATCTTGTCAAGGGAGAAAGGCACTTTATCTCCATTGCGCTTAGTGATGGTAAAGTTCTTCATTTCTATTATATAGTTATTTTGTTTTTAGACAACTTTCTCAATTTGTTTCTTAGTTTCTTTAACTGGTTTATAAGTGATATTTATATTACATATATCGCTTATTACCAGAACAATAGCTTATTTCTTTCGTCGCTAGATGCTACTACTTTTATTGTTAGTTTTGGACAACTTTCTTTCTAAATGAGCGTCAGAAGTTTTCCAATTTGTGCAACTCTACGATTGCAAAGATAGCCAAAAGTATTCTTAAAAACAAACTTTTAGCTGTTTAAAAATGCTTATTTTTTGTGCAATTTTGCGCTTCTATTTATGCAAATATCAGTGCTATAAATGATTAAGAAGAACTAGTTGTAGTTGTGCTTTATGGTTCTCTCTTTTGCGATATACTATCTGGACAAGAGGTTCTAATCTATCACTTGAATAAGTATCAATTCTCCCTTACGAATGTCGTGAGGCTGTTCTATTATATATATAATAAGGTGAAAAGACATAGATAAGGTTTTTTAACTAATAAAGAGGTGCCTACTTCGCTGTTTTTATTTACTTTTGTTGATGTTTATTAATAGTGATATAGCCACCTAACAGTGTCATTTTTAAATCAAGATCACTATTCTTAGCATTATAGGAGATTATGAAACAGCGTTTTACACACTATATCATTCTCTCACAAAGGAATCTTTATGAATAACTAAATGAATGTTTTTTATACATCTTTTTAATACTATTATGAACGTAAAAGTAAGTTTTTTATTGGCAGCCCTGCTGACAGCTCCATTGTTGGCAAGCCCTGTGAACGCAAGTCCAACAAGTTCTTATCAGATTAACAAAGGCACTAGTGTGCGTGAGCGATTGGCTCAAATACGTGCAATGATGAATCGCGGGAACTATACCGCAGCAAAGGCAGCATTGAAAAAGATGATGAGTGGGAACTTAAACAGTCAATTAGCACGTGACATGTATGCTGAGTGTGAGACAGCCATCAAACAGCAACAAGAAGCAATCAAACTCGAGTTTGACGAGGCATGCGAGAGCGAGTCTAAGTGGGAATTAGAGTCTTTTATTCGTAAATATCCTAATAGCCAATATACCAAAGAAGCAAGGGAACAACTCGCAGACTTGGTTCTTTGGCAGCAAGCAACTACATTGAATACCATCGAGGCTTACCAACGTTACCTTAGTAAAACCTCTGTCTTCGCTTACACCCAGGCGGCAAACACCAAGATTAAAGAGCTAAAGGAGGAGGAAACACGTAAGCAGATGGAACAAGATTGGAGGCTTATCAAAGATGCTGGAGATGAGTCGGCTTTAAATGAATTTATGAAGAAGTATCCACAAACCAACTATCTAGACCAAATCAAGAAACGATTGAATATTCTTCGTGGTATACGTTGTTACAAACAAGGCGACACCTCTTCTGCTTATTCCTATTTGTCGGCAGCAAACGAGCAAGAGACTCTTACGGGCGAAGCTGCTACTTATTTGAAAGAGTTGCAAGCTAAACGTGAGTATGAAGAAATCGCAGAGAGCAATGATATTGACCGTGTGAAATATTATCTCAATGCGCTTTCAACCTCAAGTCCTTACTATAACAAGGCTTGTAACCTATATGCCATTCTTTTAGCAAAGCAGCTCTCGTCTTCATCAGTAGATTATGATTATCAGTTGGCACTATCCTATGTAAAGGATGAAGCAACACGTACAATAGTAACAAGCTACATAAATGTTGCAAAGGCGCAGAGGTCTACTTATGTGCATAGAAGAAAGATTCTTGACCGCAAACAGTGGTGGCGTACTAACCTACAAGTGGGTATTGAAGGTGATTTCGAGACCAATCTTAGTGATAACATTGGTTCAGATATGTTCTATTCAGGCGGTTTGATGATTCGCTTCGGTAGTTATCAACAAGTTGTGAGCATGACTGCTGGTGCAAAGTTCAGGGTTTTTATGGTGAATCCAGACCTCGGTGGAACCAATAGATATGGTGAGGATGAGCGTTGGCATGTGCTGGGCTATGCTGTTGGAGTACCTGTGAACGTTCGTTTCAATGTAGCTCGTCTCTCTACACGAAGTCGTTTCTTTATTGGTGGAGGTATCGAGTTCGGTGTAACAACGATTGCGAAAGAGAAAAACAAGGGTGTTATGAACAAGTCATACATGGCTTATTACCCACAGATAGGTGTACTTTCTCCCAACTTTGAGATGACCCTTTACTGGAAGACTTATGCACCTGCACCATTCTCAAAGAACATTATTTCAAGAGGAAATATTTATGATTGTAAGAGTATGATAGGGGCTTCTATGTCTATTTTCTTCTAATTTACAAAGCGGGAAGCAACATTCTTCTCAAATTTAAGAAAGGCTTTCCTCATCATAAGGAGAGCCTTTCTTTGATACAAAGGGAGGCTCTCTTCCTATTAAAGAAACGCCCCCTTTCAATTAAAGAGAGGCTCTTCTCATAAAGGAAAGAGATTCTTTTGCTTTTTAAGTAATATTTATTTTCATTATAATTCACTACCTTTAGAGGATAAATAAAAAGCGTTCTTCGTTGTAATAACACGTTTTTAATCCTCCTTTTAATAAGAAATCGTAGTGGAGTAAGCGAATTATAGCAATCGAAATGATACCTTGATTGAAAAAAAGTTACTATTCGTTAGTCATTTAATAAATATTATACTTATATTTGCAAACATGTATAACCTGTAGTTAAAAACCTCCTTAAGAGTACTAATAACTACCAACTATTTATTTAGATACTATTTTTGAGCTTGTTCTGGACACCAGTGTCAAGCCATGAAAAGATTATAATCAACCTGAATAATTACATTTATGAAACTAAGAACGTGGATGTTTATCCTGTTTCTGTTCGCTGGACTAGGTTCCGCCTTAGCCCAGTCTATAACAGTTAAAGGTAACATTGTAGATGAGAATGGGGAAGCTTTACCAGGCGTAAGTATTATCCCTAAGTCAGCACCTAAGTCGGGTATTGTGTCGGACATAGATGGTTCGTTCACCCTAAACGTGCGTAGTGGAGAGAAGTTAACATTCAGTTTTGTTGGCTACAACAGCGTTGAACGCATTGCAGCTCCGCAAATGAATGTCAAGATGGAACCCACTGAACAGATGATGAATGACGTTGTTGTCGTTGGTTACATGGAACGGAAGGTGGCAAACACATCGGCTTCTGTCATCAAAGTTGGTGCTAAAGACCTTGAGATGAAACCTGTTGCTAACCCCTTGGATGCCGTGCAAGGTAAGGTGAGCGGACTACAAGTCTTCTCCTCTTCTGGTGAGCCTTCTGCACGCTTATCTATGGCACTTCACGGGCAAGGGTCGCTTGGGGCGGGTACTGGCCTATTGGTTATCATGGATGGAATGCAGGTCAGTATGGCTGTATTACAAGCGATGAATCCCAATGACATTGAGAGTGTTCAGTTCCTAAAGGATGCAGCTGCAACCTCTATTTATGGTGCTCGTGCTGCTAATGGTGTTATGTATGTTACCACGAAGCGAGGACGCACGGAGACTCGTCCTAGTATAAATATTCGTGCGCAATATGCTGTTTCTTCACTTGCTAATACCGATTATTTCGACCAGTTGATGTCGGGTCCTGAGTTACTAAGATACTATGAGGAAACAGGTATATATACGCCCCAAGAGGTTGCAACCTTTAAAGAGAGATACTTTAAAGAAACCGACTTTCAATGGTATAAATACATCTATCAGTCAGCACCAATGTATACTGCAGATGTCTCTGTATCTGGTGGTAACACAGGTGTAAGATACTATCTTTCAGGTGGAGCACTTAGTCAGGATGGTCTGAGAATGGGCTCTAGTTATAATAAAGTATTCGGTCGTATCAATCTCGATGCGAAGTTAAATGAATGGGTAAGAGCCAATATCAACACTCAAGTATCATACGATGCTACACGTGTATCTCCCTTTGGTAACAACAATGCAGTGGGTGGTGGACTAGCAGCAATGAATGCTCCTTTCGCCTCACCTTACGACCCTAACACTGGCAAAGAACTAGTGCGTGTACCTTTATTAGACATTGCCACGCCTTCACATGTTATTGAAACGAACCCTGCGAAGACAAATAATTTCATTTTATCTACCAATGGTAATCTCACCATTACACCTCTTAAAAACCTTACCTTACGCTCTTTAATAGGTCTGGAACTCGATTATGGCAATAGTCGTTCACGCACTCTTCCTAGCTATTATCGTGCTTATGGCAATGGAAGTTCCGAACGTTCGTTCTCGATGGCATCGAATATTACCATCACAAATACGGCTTCATATAACATGACCTTTGGTGATCATCATCTGACAACACTGCTCGGACATGAATACACCAACTATAAAGACGATGGCTTCTCGGCTGAAGGTTCGGGGATATTAGACGATCGACTCTATTTACTTAACAATGCAACTAAGAATAAGAACATCGGTGAGGACACGAATGGATACGCTTTCTTGTCATTCTTCACACAGTTGTCTTATGACTTCTCAGAGCGTTACTTCGTTGATCTTGTCCTACGTAACGATGCTTCTTCACGCTTTGGAAAGAATAAGAGAAATGGTCTTTTCTGGTCATTGGGACTGCTATGGAAAGCTAAGAAAGAGAAGTTCTTACAAGACATAGCATGGTTAAATGATTTAGATGTAAAGGCGAGCTATGGTACTCAAGGTAACTCTTCTATCCCTCCATATAGCACTTCGGCTTATGTTGGAAAGGTTGGTCAAAAGATGGGGGACATGAGTTTAGGCTTCATAAGTATGGGTAATCCCGACCTTGGATGGGAGCATCAAAGCAAGTTCACAGTAGGTGTGAAGACTCGTATTCTCAATCGTTTAGACTTGAATGTGGAGTATTATAATCGTGTAACAAGCGATATGCTCTTTGAAGTTCCGCAACCTTATACATCTGGCTTAACGGTGGGTAGTGCTGGTTATCCTACTCGTTATGAGAATGCAGGACGCTATCTGAACCAGGGTATCGACCTCCAGATGAATGTAGACATCCTACGTGGACGCGACTGGGGAGTATCTGCTAATGCGAACCTCAACTATAATAAGGATAAAGTTCTCGAACTCTTCGAGGGTAGGCAATCGTGGCAAGAACCAGGCGGACAGCTCTCTTACGTTGTTGGAAAACCTGTTCAATTCGTCTTACCATTATATAAAGGTGTAAATCCTGATACTGGTGTGCCTGAATGGTATCGCCCAGGAGCAGACAAAAACAAGCCTCATCGTGATGATAAAGATGTGGTCAACGAGTGGTCAAGTTCGCTGAGTCAGAACACAGGAGTTGATGCTTACACTCCATTCACTGGTGGTTGGGGTATCTCGGCATACTGGAAAGGCTTCTATCTAAACGCTGATTTCTTCTTTGCAATAGGCAAACACATGATATCAATGGATAAGCAGTTCTATGAGAATGACTACTTTGTTCGTGACAAGAAAGATAACTTCAATGGCTCAAGAAGACTTTTCGATTATTGGAAACAACCAGGAGATAAGACGGAATTCCCATCTCTTGCATGGGTTCGTGACCCTTCTCACCAGAGTACATACTTAGACTCGAAGATGCTGGAAAACGCTTCTTTTATGCGCTTAAAGAACTTCACTCTGGGCTATGAATTACCTCGCAGAATGCTTGGACAGCAAAAGGTTATACGTTCAGCAAAGGTATTCTTCACAGGTCGTAACCTATTAACATTTACGAAGTTCCGTGGTATTGATCCTGAAGTAAACCGTAACGTCTCTTATGGAGTGAACCCTAATACAAAACAGATGAGCGTTGGCGTGGAATTAGGTCTTTAACAATTATACAACAAATGGATATCTATATGAAAACAACAAAGATATTATTCTGGGCATGCGCACTCTTGTTTACACTGCAAGCATGCGACTTGGATCGTGATCCTGCTAACTACATAGACTATGAAAAGTCGTATCGTAACATGCAGGATGCCAAGAAGTGGGATAATGGAATATACTCAACTTTACGTGGAAAGTTCGGTGGTGCGTATGTTATTCCACAAGAGGCTCAAGCAGACATGCTCAATGCACACGCTGCTTTCGGCAACCTTTATGGTGAGTTCCATGGCTGGACTATTAAGCCAGAAAGTGCCGTTTTGCAGGAGTTATACCACTCTTATTATGCAGCACTCATCGATGCAAACGTTGTATTGAAGCTGTTACCAAAAATGGAGGTGAGCAGTGATGAACAGGTACAAAGGAATCATTTTCTTGGTGATGCCTACTTTGCTCGTGCCTTTTATCACTTCAATTTAGCCTTACGTTGGGGCATGATTTATGATAAGAATACAGCTGACAAGGATCTTGGAGTGGTATTGGAAACAGAACCTGGATCGATTGATAAACCGAAAAGAGCAACCAATGCAGATACCTATAAGCTCATTCTTGCAGATTTAGGAAAGGCTGATTCGCTACTAAAGGATGTGCCAGTAAAGCCCGGGAACACTGAGATTAATGCAGATGCAGTAAAGGCTCTGAGAGCAAGAGTATACCTTTATATGGGAGACATGGCAAAGGCTTATAACGAAGCTAAGCAACTGATTGACCATGGGACATATCCTCTCATTGAGCCTTATTATGGTAGATTAGATGCGAACAATAGGGTAGATGCACGTGAAGATGCCTTTGCGCAGATGTGGTTCTACGATGATGGGAAAGAACAAATATGGCAACCTTTCGTGGACAAGGAGAATGAGATCGCAACAACAACAGGTTTCTACGGGGCAGACTTATCTACTGCCACCTATTGGGATAATCAACATGATGCAAGTAAAATAGGCGATTATAACAAGCCTGCATATGTACCAACTAGAGAAGTTATCAACGATTTATTCTCTGGTGAGAACGACCATCGTGCACAGGTTCTATTCGAGTTCGTCCATACGACAGTCAATGATATGAATGCCTCAACTCAGCTCTATGTCATATCGAAGTTCAAAGGTAATCCTAACTACGCAACACTCAATAGCACGCATTGGGGTGGTTATGTGCCTAATGGGAATCAAGCTCCTAAGCCTTTCCGTATCGCTGAACAATATCTGATTGTAGCTGAAGCTGCATACGACTTAGGCAACATCAATGATGCACAAAACTATCTTAACCTATTGCGTAGATCGCGTGGTTTAGATCCAACAGACCTCACTGGCGACGCTTTATATCAAGAGATAAAGAATGAACGAGCACGTGAGTTGGCTTATGAAGGCTTCCGTCTTTGGGATTTAAGACGATGGAAACAAGGCGTAAAGAAGCGTACTTTCCAGGGAAGAGAGAATTATTACATGGTTCCTTCAGCATTCTATGCAGGTGGATATAAGGTTGATATTCAACCAGACAACTATATGTTCGTATGGCCATTGCCTATGAACGAAACATTAATCAATACTAATCTCTTACCTAATCCAGGATGGGGAGACAAATAGATAATGCTTTATTAAAAACGAAACACTATGTATAAGAGATTTAAAATATGGATGGGCTTGGCTATAGCTGTACTAGTTGTTGCATGCCAAAAAGATCTTGTATTAGGAGGAACTGACCACATTGTCTTAGGTGAATCGACGGCAGTAACGCTTGTGCAAGAGGGTGAAACGAAACTTGTAGACGTCTCTTCTTTAGGTGATGAATGGCAAATTGAGAATGACACACACAATACCTGGCTCACAGCAATTCGAAGAGGAACAACTCTAGAGTTAACCGCTACGACTAATAATGATGCTGACGAACGTCGTACAGAGGTTACTATTGCAACTCCAACGAGCAAACAGACGATTACAATTACACAATTCGGAACAGAGCCAACAATCGCTGTTGATGGAAGTAATGGTACGCTTATTCTTAATCACGAGGCACATACTGGCGTTGAATTAAAGATTATTTCAAACTCTGATAACTGGACAGTTGAACAATTAGACACAGCCAATAACAACTGGCTTAGTTATGCCGTTGATCTCAAACAACGCAAGTTAACACTCAATCTCACCGCTATCGAACGCAATAGCCCATGGGCACAGACCAGTCGAAGTGAGAAGCTCTTCCTATCTAATGGCAATAGACATTACGAGCTAACTATTATGCAGAATGGCTTTGTTCAGTTCCAGTTACCAGTGTGGGATTTCGATAACTTCGATATTAATAAGGTAATAGCAATGGAGGCAGAAAGGCATAATCTTCGTGATAAAGCATTTGAGATTGACTCGCTCTTACCTTATCATCAGGATCAAAAGAAGGTGTTTACTGTGTTCCATTCACCAGGAGAACAGGCTCCACACATCCTCTATCAACAGAAGAACTATGGTACAGATATGTATTGCGCATGGCTTAAAGCACCCAAAGGAAAACTATTCCAACAAGAGTCGTATGAGCCTTGGCTGAACCAAAACAACTTCAAACTAGGTAATAAGCAACGACTTGATACGGAGTCACAATATTATAATGAGGAGAAAGACAGAACTCGTTTACTGACAATATACAACTCTGTTGACAATTTCAAGATGGCTGGTGGCATCTTTAGAAGTGCTTGCATGAAGTACTTGGAAACGTCTAATAGTTTAAAACTGAATAGTGATGGAAAGGCAGAGACATTCCCTGTGTTCCCTTCAGATTACCTACATAATAAGGCTTTCAAACTCGATCAAGTAGTTGCATTCGAACGCCAACGTGGTATGAAGCCGGACTATTATAACCAGTTTAACTCAGAGAATGTCACAGCCACAACAGAGGATCCTCTCTGTCATTACTCACGCTTAATATTTGTACCAGAGAACGAGAGTTATGAGCCTGGAACACTAGCGTATGTTATCTACTTCTTCAACTGGCAAGGTATCACGGAAGAAGATATTGATGCTGGACTAGTGCAAGATAAGGACCTTAGTGGTACAGTGGGATCATGTCAAGTGTTCTATCAGGGAGGTGACGTTTTCTACACTCGTGAGGAACAAGGAACGCCTGGTGTCTACTCATGGTATGAATATTCTCTACCCTTTAGTACACGTCGTGCAATAGAAGATAAGGGCTATAGTCTATTCAGAGAGGCTAGTGGTGGATTCGCAACATTCTATCGCGGCAGTGAGAATCTGATAGACCTTCGCCCACAAGAGAGCCGTACCGTCATCACTTACTACAAGAGTAAGCACTACGTTGACTTAATAAAGAAGAACCTTAACTACTAGATTTTAAGCATGATGAAAAAGTTTAGAAACATATATTTATCGCTTATTAGCGTGGCACTCATCGCTGGGCTCTGTACGTCCTGTAATGATGATATGCTCGAGTCAAGCAATCAACAAACCACAACAAAGCCTTCCTACGAGAGCTTTCCATGGGAACCTGGAATGGCTTATATCAAGTTGAAAGCAAGCGTATCACCTACTACGCGCGCAGCAACACAGACTGTTTCTCGTGCCACAATACTTGATGATGCAACCGTGAAAGTCGAACAAGTGTTTGACATGACGAATGAGTATGCCAACCTCAAGAGGGCTCGTGGCTTAGATAGATGGTTTGTTGTCAAGTTCGACAAGGCTAAAGATGTAGGCGAGGTTATCAATGAACTTAAGCGTGATCCAGCAATTGAAAAGGTGCACGGAAGTGTTCAGATTGTTCCTTCTGAAGTGACTTATACACCAACCACACGTGCTCCTATCAATCCAAGAAGACTTAGAGACGCTAATGATGGACAAGGACCTCTCTCTTTTAGTGACCCCTATTTAAAGTATCAATGGCATTACACCACAACGATAGAACAATATATGACGTTCCAACCTGGGGCTGATATTGATTTATTCCCTGCTTGGCAGAAAGAGACTGGAGACCCACATGTAGTCGTAGCTGTAATGGATTCAGGTATAGACTTCACACATGAAGACCTTGAAGGAGCGGCATGGGAAGGTAAAGATCCTAAGACTGGTGAGACCATCCATGGGCGTAACTTCTGGGCAGAAGAGACTGGTCAAGACGATCCGAATCATATCATTGCAGGTGCTCATGGTACCCACGTGGCTGGTACCATCGCTGCCCGCAACAACAACGGAATAGGTGTTTGCGGTATTGCTGGTGGTAATGGTGATGCCAACTCGGGCGTTCGCTTAATGAGTTGTGAGATCTATGGACATGATGGAACGACTGAGACTGCAACGACAAAGTACATTGTTAAGGCCTTTGAATTTGCTGCCGAGAATGGTGCATCAGTAATGAACTGCTCGTGGGGATACGCTTTCGACCGCAAGAAATACCTTAATAATGAGAATTTCCAAAGCATTTTCAAGAGTCAGTTCGACCTACTAAAAGATGGCATAGACTACTTTACTGACGTTGCTGGATGCGACAAAGATGGTAAGAAGAAACCTGATGCTTATATGAAAGGTGGACTCATCTTCTTTGCTTCGGGTAATGACTCTCAATATGACATAGATATGATTCCGGCCTCTTATAATCGTGTAGTAGCAGTTGGAGCTATCAATAGTCTCGGTGTGCCAACAGCCTATATGAACAAGGGACCATGGGTAGATGTACTTGCTCCAGGTGGTACTACTGAGACTGGATCTGTCAATCAAGGCGTATTGAGTACAGTGCCTAGTGACTATGAATATGGCATGACTGGACCCTATCCCAATACAGACTTTACGTTGCCATCAGACTCTCATTATGCCTTTGCACAAGGTACTTCTATGGCAACACCACACGTTACAGGCATTGCAGCTCTTGTAGTGTCTAAGTTTGGAAAGACGAATCCTAACTTCACAAATGAGGATCTTCGCCGTCGCATTCTAGGTGCTCTTAAAGACAAGAATCCCTATGAAGTTAAAACAGATGAGAACCTAGCTGGCAAGATGGGACTCGGTTATATCGATGCCCTCTATGCGCTTTCTGACCCTGAGACAGAGGCTCCTGAAGCTCCAACTATCACTATCACCGACTATTCTTCACATGCAACAAAGGGTTATTACGATGCTAACATCACATGGAATGTGACGGCTGATAATGATGCTCTAAACGATGAACACACAGCTTTTGCCTATGACATTCAACTCTTCAAGAAGTCTGATTTAAGTACTCCCGTACAATCTTTTACACGCTTCTCTTATAACATGTCTGTCGGAACAGAGATGCAACAAGAGTTTACCGGACTAGAGACTGACATGGAGTATGTCGTTAAGATGGTTGCTCGCGACCGCTTCAACAATCGCTCGCAAGAGGTTTCAACCAACTTTAAAACGCGTCTGAACCATGCTCCTATATTCACAGATATGATAGAGAAGAATCTTCGATTACTTGATACACAGCCTTACTATCATAAGATATTACCAGTGAAAGATGAGGATGGACATAGTTGGACATACTCAACAACAGAACTTCCTCAAGGCGTAGAACTAAAGCGTATCGGTGATACTTTCGACTTACTCATTAAGGTGGGGGCGCAGGGTACATATCAATTCGATATCACACTCACTGATCAACTGGGTGGTAAAACAACGCAGACAATAGCTTATGAGGTTATTCCTCATACCGCTCCGGAACTCACGAGTCCAATAGGTGACATCTCACTGTTCGCAAATGGGGAAGCAATCGAGGTCAATCTCGCTCACGTCTTCACTGCTTCTAGTGGAAAGACAATGCATTACACGGTAACTTCTAATAATGAACAAGTGGCAAAGGTGGCTGTTGAAGGAACCAAGTTAATCGTTACTCCAGGACAAAAAGGACTTACGAAACTCACCATAACAGCCATTGATGGCAGTAGACGAACAACCACTTCGGCTATCGTCCGAGTGACAGATAAGAATGCACCTGACGTTCATGTCATTTATCCAAATCCTGCACATAGCTACATCAAAGCCCTTATGCGCAGTAATGTCACAAAGGTCAGAGCTATCATAACATCACTTCATGGACAAAAACTCATTGATCAGTCGATGACACCCGATAGTCGAACACATGAGGTCACATTAGGTATCGACCGCCTTGCACCAGGTACTTATTACCTCTTGCTAACGACAGATCGCCTCACTAGTAAACACGTATTTATAAAGAAATAATCGGTAATTTATGAAGAAGATAACGATAGCTCTTCTCGTCTTGGCTATGGGTTCGACGATGAAGACAGCCGCACAAAGTAGGATTATACCTGTCCTTGAGTCTAATCCAGACGCTCGCACGGAGGCAATGGGTGGTACATTGCTTGGCAACACAAGCCAGATGCACATTTATACAAACCCTGCAGCCTTCACTTATGGCGATAAACAGTTCTCCATTGATGCGTCAATTACAGGACAGCCAAAGACAGATGAGGGGCGACTCATGCAATATAACCTCGCAACGGGATACCAATTTAAGAATCATTCGGCACTTATGGCGGGTGTACGTTATATGGGCGGACTAACCATACAACCGATAGCTGCAGTGGGAGAGACGAAAGAAATAAAGCCTTATGACGTGGCTCTCGACCTCGGTTATTCGTTTCCTGTAACAAAGGAGATTGCTGTTTATGCCACTGCTACCTATGCTCGAAGCCATGCTGAAACGAGTACTAACGCATTAGCCTTTAGTGTTGGAGCAGCATATCAAACGGACTTTAATCTCACAAAGGATGTTCCAACGACATTGACAGTGGGCGCACGATTGATGGACTTCGGCAAGGATGTGAAGTTTGATAACACTGGTATTCCTCAAAGTCTGCCCACTTCTCTTGTCGTGGGAGGCGATTGGAACGTGAGAATAGCACCTAAGCATGCTCTTACCTACGCACTTTCTTATCGTTATTTCACACCGAAAGATGGGCATGAAACGCTCGTTGGCACTGGTCTGGAGTACACTTACAACCGTATAGTGTCTGCACGTGTAGGCTATCAGTATGCTGACAAAGGTTCAGATGCGTTTACCTTTGGTGCTGGAGGACAATGGGCAGGCTTCAAACTAGACATTGCTTATCGTCAAGCCTTTAAGCATTATGGTATTAATGGACTCATCGTTGGGCTAGGGTATAGCTTCTAGTTATAGACATAAATAGCTTCAATAAGAACTATCTGAAGGCTCGTTTAATCTATACTAAAGATGTGTTATCCATGATAAGAAAACCTAGTAATAAACAAATAGAATATTACTTCAAATAGAACCTATTATCATTTGAAGTCGTAGATTATAATTGTTGGATTGAACGAGAGCCTTTCTTTGAAACAAAGGGAGGCTCTCTTCCTATTGAAGGAACGCCCTCTTTCAATGCAAAAGGGCGTTCCTTGAAATGCACAAGTTATGTTGGTTAATTTGAAAGGACTTATTCGCCGTCAGTTGTTAAGTATGATTTCCAACGGAACTAATCGTCATTTTGAATATTCATGGGCATTTGCTTCAGTGCATTACCTTACCTCGTGAGGAATACTGAGCGCCTTTCAGGCTTCGTGCCATCCGTATATTCAATGTTAAAACCATCTAACCTTTATGCTTGTAATCTCTCATTTAGAATCCACAACTTCTATTCCTTCTAACCTAAAGAATATCATCCAATATTCGTTCTACCATTTTCTTCGATAGCGAAAGCCACCTCACAGAATGTGAAGAAAGTGCTTTCTGCAGTTTAAAATATCGATAATCTGTCCTTCGATTCAAGTATTTTTTATAATTTTGTCGGCGTAATGAGGTACACAGTTAAATGTAATGAATGTGGCCGCGAGTTTGTGGCTGAGACGGAGAAGTATGGGACAATGAAGTATCGTTGCCCCTATTGTGGTAATGTATTGACCTGTCGTTTCGATGCACCGACAGCCTTCCGCACCCGTGCCCGTTCGGTATTACCCTTGGCTGATGCTACTCCCGTTGAAGTGAAGAAAGCGGCAAAGTTGCCTACAGTTGAGCCCAATGTCCTCAACACACCATCGAAGGAAAAGTTGGCAGAGATGCGTGAGAAGCTGGCAGAAGCGTCTCATAAAGCTCTTCAAGCATCATTACATGCAGGTGAAACTTTGCGTAATGCAACTGATAATGCCACCGAGTTTATGTCGAAATCATCCTCTCGTCTACGTAAGTTTCAGGAGAAGTACGAGGATGGCGACCTATGGATATTCTTTGGATTCAGCCTTCTCTTCATCTTATCAGTACTCCTTTGTCTATTCATCTATGCGGAGATTGTGAAGGTGATAGCCGATGCCAATGCTAGTTTATTCAAGGCATATATCGAGTTTAGAAACACTTATTTGTAAACGAGAAGGTCGATATTCAGCAGTACAACACAACTTTATCTTCCATTATAAATATAATGTTGTGTAAGCGAGGTAATACTTAAAAGTTTTTCTTATCTTTGCAGTATCGAGTGCAAAATGACAATATGAAAGCATAAGAAGAGCTTTACCTCTTCTATTATCTTCATCTGATTGAAATATAAGTAACAATGTGGAGTAGTGCTTTCAAAATGTTCATCTCTACTACTTGACATTCATTAATCAACGAATATACGATGAAGAGAACGAATAAAGTATTACTCATTTATACCGGTGGTACCATCGGTATGGGGCATAACAAACGTACAGGAGCATTAGAACCATTAGACTTTAGCCATCTTGTAGAGAATGTTCCTGAGTTCAAACTAGTGCCTACGAAGGTGGATACCTACCAGTTTGATCCCCCCATCGACTCGTCTGATATGACTCCACATCGTTGGGCACAACTAGTGCAGATAGTATCTGATTGCTATGATGCCTATGATGGGTTTGTGATATTACATGGCACTGATACGATGGCTTATACAGCATCTGCTTTATCGTTTATGTTCGAGAACTTAACTAAACCAATCATCCTTACGGGGTCTCAACTACCTATTGGTCAGTTGCGAACTGATGGTAAGGAGAACTTGATGACGAGTATTGAATTAGCATCAGCACACCATAAGGACGGCACGCCAATGGTGCCTGAAGTGTGTATCTATTTCAGTGGTCACTTATTAAGGGGCAACCGTTCTACGAAGCAAAATGCCGATGAGTTCAATGCTTTCGACTCCTTTAACTATCCTCATCTATGCGAGGCTGGGGTTAACTTTACCTTTGATGAGCATAGAATACTTGTCCCTGATTATTCCAAACCACTAGTTACACACACACAGCTAGATAATAATGTGATTATCTTCTCACTCTTTCCTGGAATGGAGGAGGGGCTTATGCACCATCTTTTTGATGCTCCAGAATTACGCAGTATAGTAATGCGTTCTTATGGAAGTGGCAATGCGCCACAGCGACCTTGGCTGATGAAGCTGTTGAAACAGGCGTCGGAACGAGGAGTGATAGTTGTTAATATCAGTCAATGTATTAGTGGACAGGTTGAGATGAGTCGCTATGATACAGGTTACCAACTCAAAGATGCAGGGGTTATCAGTGGTTATGATAGTACTGTTGAGGCTGCGGTAACCAAGTTAATGTACCTTCAAGCACGATATAAAGATGCTGATAAGGTGCGTTACTACATGAATCACTCCATTGCAGGAGAGATTACAATCCAAGAATAAAAGGGGCATCTTTTATACATCTAAGCCCTTTCGAAGGATATTGATGTAACCTAATAGAATCTTATAAAGTTATCTCATGGGGGACAGGCGAGAGCGTCTGTCCCCGCTGTTAGATATTGTTTAAACAGCAATTAGAAGCCACATAGACTATTATTAGATATTCTTTCAAGCAGAAAAAACGTCAGTTTTACATGATTAAATGGTGTTATATCAACGGATTAAATAGCTAATAAAAAAGCACCAACCCCTTATTTAAATAGGAAAATAACTCTTATTCTCCTTAAAACAAACAAAAGCTCTGCTAAAAGCAGAGCCTTCTTGTAGTCGATAGGGGAATCGAACCCCTATGCCAAGATTGAGAATCTTGTATCCTAACCGTTAGATGAATCGACCGGAAAAGTAGCTTATCTCAAATAAAAGGGATGGTAGTCGATAGGGGAATCGAACCCCTATGCCAAGATTGAGAATCTTGTATCCTAACCGTTAGATGAATCGACCAGGGTTGCATCTGAGGCTACTGAGTAATGCGGAAGGAGGGGGATTCGAACCCCCGGTACGCTTACGCGCACGGCAGTTTAGCAAACTGCTGGTTTCAGCCACTCACCCATCCTTCCTTAAAAGTATGTTAGCTGAATTACTAAGCACCATCTCAAATGCGGTTGCAAAGTTAGTGTTTTTATTTTATTCCTCAAAATATTATCATGTAATTTTTCGTTTTCTTGTAAAAAAATGCACCTTTCTTCTCATCCAATTTATCCATACTTCCGATAGTTCCAACCTATTAACAGGTTTAGTCTCATGGCTTTCCTTACTCTCAAAAGGCATAATTATAAATCCAAAGTTATGATAACTTCTATTGTTGAAAAGCATTAAGAAGTTCTTTGCTGGGGCATCTTCAACACGTAATACACTGATGGCACGGAGCCTAAAAAGGACACAGAGTTCCTAAAGGAACATGGGAATCCACAGAAGTTGACGCACCCTTCATTTGCAAATAGTAGTCTTCACGCTCCTCTCCATTAGGAGAGAAGATGGGGACGAGGCTTCTTCTCCTATTGAAGAAAGCCTCTCTTTACATTGAAGAAACGCCCTTCTTACGCCAAGGAGAGGCTCTTCTCCTATCAAGGAAACGCCTCCGTCAAATAGAGAGTCAATTCTTTAATTCAGCAAAGATGTATCCCTAAGATGATATAAAGCAGTAACCCTGTCATGAAAAAGCCTCGTTAGGTATTCTATCATTATGTTTCGTCTGTCTAAAAAGATTTGTATCTTTGCACAAGTAACATATATCTCAGACAGTATGAAGCGGAAAGTAAGCTATACCATCATCGGTATTCTGGTAATCGTCATAGCTGTTATTGCAACGTGCAACATCATTGTCAATAACAATGCTAAGGGACGAGTCTTCGATAATCCAGCAGATGTTCCAGCAATGAAAACAGCAGTTTTGCTTGGAACAAGCCCCAAAAGCCGATATACAGGAGGTCCTAATCAGTTCTTCCAAGCCCGCATTAATGCTGCAGTAGAGCTGTATAAGCACCATAAATACAAGCAGTTAATCATTAGCGGAGAGAAGCGTACGGGTTATGATGAGCCTTCCGCAATGAAGAGATGTCTCACAGAAAGAGGCGTACCAGCCAACATCATTCACATGGATGGTAGTGGTCATCGAACCTTCTTATCTATGCGTAACATTCAAAAAGATTATCATGCTGACTCTATTATCATCATCTCGCAGAAGTGGCATAACCAACGTTCCATCTATTTGGCAGACCATTTAGGTATATATGCAGTGGGTTACAATGCCGAAGATGTGCATAACTTCTTTGCTCAACTGACGCATATTAGAGAGTTATTAGCACGTGTGAAGTTGTTTAAAGATGTGCTACATTAATACTTACAAGCGTTAATTCTCTCTTTAAATCTATGTTCAATGACTGGACTGTGGTAATGGCAAAGACCATAGAGGATATTATGTCCAAGAGGATAAAAACTCGTAAACTTGTCAACGCACGAACTCCTCAACTTGTAAAGAGGATGATTTCAAATTGCCAAAGAGGCTTATATCCTAATAAATCTTTATCTTTGTCGAAAAGAATAGATGTCTGATTAAAACAATGGAAACTCCTGATAAGACGATAAAATACAACCTTTTCGATTACGCCTACTATGTAGGACGAAGCTTCATACTCCCTTGGTTGGATGGGAATGCAGTGGTTATTTATCCTCTTATGATGGTCATCGCGCTTCTCTTACCGAGCTTTTGTGATGGTGTATTAGGCATTTCGGGCGATACAATTCCACTAATTATCTTCGTCTTACTAACGGCTTCTTTCTACATTCTCGTCAGTAAGCTGTACAAGAGGAACTACAGATCAATACTTGTCAAAGCACATTTTAATGAGACAAAATGGGCTAAATGGTATATGAAACTGCTGTTTTCTATCTTTTGGCTTTTACTCCCTTTTCTTATAATAGGGCTAATTTTTGTCCTTAGTGGTGGGTTAGAATAAGAAAGAAAAGGCTTCTATTAATTTATAACCGACCGATTTCTGACAGTACATCAGCCACATCTTCGGGTGTATTGAATAGGATACCTTCTTCCAACTCATTATCTGATAACTGATTAAGAAGCTCTTTTGCGGATGCCTCATCAAAGCGTGGTTCTCCCTTTGTGTTGGTCTTTTCGAGGAGAGCTGATAGTATTTCTTTGCGGAATTCTTCTATTGACATAATATTAATAAGTTATTGTTTGGAGCAAAAAGATTATACGTTTTGCATTAAAATAAAGTGTGGGTGCGCCTCATCTCCATAGTTGGCTTGATAAGTAAAGCCCTCATATTCAAATGAAAGGAGGTCGCTTGACTTTGCGAGACGATTGCGAAGAATATAGCTCGTCATCGCTCCTCGACAGCTCTTGGCATATACACTCACAGCCTTTAGACGGCTACCTTGATCTACCATAAACTGCGGTTGGATAATACGAACAGCCTTTTGCAGTCGCTTCCAGTCGAAGAGTTGCTGAAACTCTGCCGTTGCCAAGTGTACAAGAACGCCGTCATCATCTTGCACCGCATTGATGAGCATATCGGTTAGTAAGGGCTTCCAATATGCAAACATATTTTTTCCTTCGTTCGATGTGAGTTTTGTTTTGCCCTCAAGACGATAAGGATGAATGAGATCCAAGGGGCGCAAGAGTCCATAAAGAAAGCTCGTTATCCATAGATGATCATCGGCAAAACGGAAGTCATCGAGACTATATTGCTGTGCTTTCAAGCACTTATAAGCCTGTCCATAATAGGCTAGGAGAGCCGGAAGAAGCGCCTCCCGATTGAAGAAGTCCTGATAACGTAGCTTGTTTTCCAGGGCTATCTTCTCATTGCAATGTAGTTCCTTGGATAGGACATCAACGGACATCTCGCCCAGTTCTAACGCCATTCTCCCCACTTCCTTACCGAAGTGTGGTTCATGCGTGAAGGGCACTTGCACCGAAGTAGTGCTATTCATTATCTTTGCCGAAGCAAGTAGTATTTGCATATTTAGTGCTTATTGGGGGCTTTGCAGGAGTTAATGAGGTTATAGGAGTTAATGAAGTAAAGACAATACTGCCATTGATTGCATTGCTTTCATACGACTACAAGCAACAGAAGGGATGTCTTAACTCCATTCACTCCTTTACTTCTTTCACTCCTACTGAAGTTTATCTCCTAATACTTCAACCCCATATTATAAAGGATGAAACCATAGATATCGGCTTGTTCCTCTAGTTGTTTAGATAGAGGCTTACCACTTCCATGTCCCGCCTTAGTATCAATACGAATCAAAACAGGTGTGTCGCCAGCATTACAAGCTTGTAAAGTGGCAGCAAACTTGAATGAGTGTGCAGGTACAACACGGTCATCGTGGTCGGCAGTTGTTATGAGTGTGGCTGGATAATGAGTGCCAGGACGAAGGTTATGAAGCGGAGAATACGAACGAAGATACTCAAACATCTCCTTTGAATCGGCACTTGTTCCATAGTCAGGAGCCCAGTTCCAACCAATAGTAAACTTGTGGTAACGTAACATATCCATTACTCCCACCTGTGGAATACATACCTTAAAGAGGTCAGGGCGTTGCGTCATACAAGCGCCAACAAGCAGTCCGCCGTTTGAACCACCCACTATGGCGAGATAGTCCTTACTGGTATATTTGTTTGTAATCAACCATTCCCCAGCAGAGATAAAGTCGTCAAACACGTTCTGTTTATGCAGTTTCGTACCAGCGAGATGCCACTCTTCTCCATACTCACTACCGCCTCTCAAGCATGCTTGTGCATAGATACCTCCATTCTCAAGGAACGGTATTCTGTTAGATGCGAAGTAGGGTGGCATGGCAATGTTAAAGCCTCCGTAACCATAAAGATAGACTGGATTCTTACCGTTGCGTTTGAGTCCTTTCTTATAAGTAATGAATAGTGGGACACGTGTACCATCCTTACTTGGATAGAAGACTTGCTCTGTTACGTAGTCAGAAGACCGAAACTTAACCTTCGGAGTAGCATATACTTTGCTTTCATTTGACGCTATATCATACTGATAAATAGAGCTTGGAATGGTGAAGGAAGAGAATGAATAGAATACTTCCTTGCGGTCTTTTTTACCATAGAAAGCGGCACTTCCCACTGTAGGTAACTTGATTTCAGCCAGTTGCTTACCGTCTAAGTCATAGACAAAAGCATGATTGGACGCATCCTTCATATAGTTTAGTATCATCTTACCATCTACGAAGGTAACATCTTCCAACATATCTTTACTTTCAGGGACAAGTGTTTTCCACTCATTGAATCCAGGGTGTTCTATATCCGTAACCATCAATCGGTTCTTAGGAGCACCATCATTTGTAAGGAAGTACATCTTATCACCTATAGTCTGCACAAGGCTATATTGCAAGTCAAGATTTGATGTCATCTGAATGAACTGACTATTGGGTTTGCGTAAATCACGTACATATACGCAATTACCAGAGCCTGCACCGCTTTCGTAAAGGAACATCATTGTCTCGTCCTCATTGGTAGATACGGAGTAGAAACGCATTGGATTGGCTGGGTTCTGATAGAACAACTGGTCTTCAGACTGCGGTGTTCCAATCTTGTGATAATAGATCTTCTGCACTGCATTCACATTACTATATTCATGTCCTTTAACGGGTGCATCGTAGGCACTATAGTAGAATCCATCCCCCTGCCAAGCGGTACCTGAGAACTTAGCCCACATGATATGATCATCAAGGAGTTCACCTGTTTGAGGGTTCATAACATAGAACTCCTCCCAGTCACTACCACTACGTGATATGGCATAAGCCGCGTATTTACCATTATGAGAGAAGCTAATACTTTTCAAAGCAACCGTTCCGTCCTCTGATAACTTATTAGGGTCAAGGAGGATGCGAGCGTTCTTCTCATCACCAAGATGGTCCATTACGTAAAGGACGCTTTGGTTCTGTAGACCATTGTTCTTATAGAACAACCACTTCCCGATAACCTTATTATAAGAAGGTGCAGATAACTTCTCGTAATTAGCTAACTCTTTCATGCGTTGGAAGAGTTTGCTTCGGAAAGGAATGCGAGCAAGGTACTGTTGTGTTACCTCATTCTCCTTCTTCACCCACTCGGCTGTTGCTTTAGAGCTATCATTCTCTAATGGGCGATAAGGGTCAGCCACTTTTACACCGAAATAGGTGTCAACTGTATTGTCTTTAGGCGCTTGCGGATAGTTAATCTTCTGTGCCATTACACTCGTTACGGACATTACTGCCGCTGTTAATAATACTTGCTTCTTCATATGGTAAAAGGTTAAAATGAATTATCTTAGGCTTTCTTGATACCACTCATAGAGCTTCTCTACACCTTGATCTATCTCTACTTTATGTGTCCAACCAAGTCTATGGAGCTTCTCAACATCGATGAGTTTGCGTGGAGTACCATTGGGTTTATCAGCATCCCAGACAATTTCTCCCTCGAAATGAACGGTTTTCTTTACGAGTTCCGCTAGTTCTTTAATAGTCAATTCTTTGCCTGTACCAACATTAATGTGGCAGTTTCGAATCTCACCTAACGATGGGATAGCACCTCCACGACCCTCTGAATTGTTGCGATCGACGGCTCCATCAATCTTAGCACCATAGAAAACACTTGAATACTTATCGATTCCGATGATGTCTTTGAAGTCTACATTCAAGAGGACATGCACGCTGGCATCAGCCATATCTTCGCTCCAAAGGAACTCACGAAGTGGACTACCATCCCCCCAGAGTGTCACTTTATTGCTCTCGATACCATAGAATGATAATGCCTTTAAAATGCGTTCCTTAGTGTTCTTTCCATCAACATTTCCTTCGCCAATGAGTGCCCTCAACTGGTCAGTTGGGTTGATGGGGCGTTTATCCATGTCGTTGCGTATAGCATTCCAGTTGCCCTCGTGGATGAGTTTAGACAAGTAGATCTTACGCATCATGGCTGGCATTACATGTGAGTTCTCTAAGTGGAAGTTGTCGTTAGGACCATAGAGATTGGTTGGCATAACGGCTATGTAATTCGTTCCATATTGTAGGTTGTAACTCTCGCACATCTTTAGTCCAGCTATCTTAGCGATAGCGTATTCCTCATTTGTATATTCAAGAGGAGAAGTGAGAAGCGCTTCCTCCTTCATTGGTTGTGGTGCATTCTTAGGATAGATACAAGTACTTCCTAGGAAAAGTAACTTCTCCACGCCATGAAGATAGCTCTGTTCTATGACATTGCATTGCATCTTCATGTTCTGCATAATGAAGTCTGCACGATACAAAGAGTTCGCCATGATACCACCAACGAAGGCTGCAGCCAATACAACTGCATCGGGTTTCTCCTCATCAAAGAATCGCTTTACAGCAAGCTGATCGGTTAAGTCCAACTCTTTATGTGACCTACCCACAAGATTCTTGTAACCTCTTTTTTCAAGGTTATTCCATATAGCTGAACCCACCAAACCATGGTGTCCAGCTACATAGATCTTACTATCTTTATTCATACTTCCGTATCCTTGCTTTATTTCACAATACCCTTCTCAAGATATTCTTCTAGGTTCGTTCTCACCTTCTCAGCAGCTCCTTCAGATGCAACCTTTGCCATATCATTGTCAACCATGATGTTAACTAGCTCTTCAAAGGTCGTACTATTAGGATTCCAACCTAGCTTTGCTTTAGCCTTCGTTGGGTCACCCCAAAGATTAACAACGTCTGTTGGACGATAGAAGTCAGGGCTAACTTCAATCAAGACATTACCAGTTGCCTTGTCAATACCCTTCTCATTCATACCTTCACCCTTAAACTCCAATTCGATACCAACGCGTTTAAAAGCATAATAACAGAACTCACGAACACTGTGTTGAACGCCTGTTGCGATAACAAAGTCCTCTGGTTGTTCCTGTTGCAAGATAAGCCACATACACTCGACATAGTCCTTTGCATAACCCCAGTCACGTAATGAACTCAGGTTGCCCAAATAGAGTTTCTCTTGTTTACCTTGCTTTATTCTTGCTGCTGCGAGAGTAATCTTTCGAGTTACAAAAGTCTCTCCGCGACGTTCACTCTCATGGTTGAAAAGGATGCCAGAGCAGCAATACATGTTATAAGCCTCACGATATTCTTTCACTATCCAGAAGCCGTATTGCTTTGCAACAGCGTATGGACTATAAGGGTGGAAAGGCGTATTCTCGTTCTGTGGAACCTCCTCAACCTTACCATATAACTCTGAAGTTGAAGCTTGATAGATACGACATGTATCTGTCAAATTCAACTGGCGAACTGCTTCTAAGATTCGCAACACACCAACAGCATCAACATCTGCAGTGAACTCAGGCGAGTCGAAGCTCACTTGAACATGGCTTTGTGCGGCGAGATTATAGATCTCGTTGGGGCGAACCTTACTTATAACGCCAAGAATACTCATAGAGTCTCCAAGGTCAGCATAGTGTAAGTGGAAATGAGGACGCCCCTCTAAATGGGCGATACGCTCACGGAAGTCTACTGATGAACGGCGTATAGTACCATGAACATCATATCCTTTCTCGAGTAATAACTCAGCCAAATAGGAACCATCTTGCCCCGTGATACCAGTGATAAGAGCTGTTTTCTTCATTGTTTCTAGTTTTTATCTGTTATTTTGTTATAAGTCGTTATGTCATCACATACGAATGTACAAAGATACAAATTATTATTAATAATCAACGTATTAAGGCACATATTCTTTATAATTAAGCGTTAGCAGTTTTAGAATTAAGTTACTGTAGCTATTAAGGAGAGGCTCTTCTTCCATCAAGGAGAGCCTTTCTTGATAGGGAGAAGAGCCCTTCCTTGTCTCAAAGAAACGCCCTTGTCAAATAGAGGATAGCATTTCTTTTAAGAGTACTATCCATGAATTATATAGAAAATAATGTCTACGAAAAAGGGATGAAAACATCATTTGTTTTCATCCCTCACGTTTTTTATAATGTTTGATATTCTCTTGAATAACGGAGCATTTGCTCTGTATAGGTCTCAGAATAATCTACTATTATATCAACAACATCTCCTTTCCCATTATGAACAGGCTTCAAAACGGGGTTGACAAAGCCTTTGTAAGGAGCAATATTTAAGCGATTGTAACGACAAAGAACCTCTTCATGGATATTAGAATCCAATTGGATGGCATAACGTTCTACCAGTTTTCGTGCTGACTCAAAGTCGCCTTCGCTCTTGATACGCTGTATCTCCGCTAGTTCTTGTGCAAAGATACGACGCAAGGCAGCATAGTCATTAATACGAACATAGGTTTTCTCCTTGCCAGTTGTAGTATCCATACGCTTAATGAGTTCGACAACCTTGTCCTCTTTACCTAGTTCCATTGCCCATTGAGCAATAAGAGCTCGGTTCTGCATGTGGGACTCTTCGATTTGTTTACCAGGCTTGATACGTACCTGCTGAGTGAGTAATCCATTCATCATATAGCCATAATATTGGGCTTTGTATGCCTCCTTGTCAGCGAGCAAACCAAGTTCAAGAAGCTTATCATCAGCTATATAATAAAGACCAAAGAGGTCGGCACGGGCTTCTTCAATGGTATTTCCATAGTTCTTCAGCGCATCAGGATCGGTTTCAGGGAGTAATCTACCACTTCCATGACCAAGACATTCGTGCAAGTCTGTATGTAAGTTGTCTGTTATATCAGCATATTTATCCATCAATAGGCACGTTTCTTTATCGATAACAAATTCTTCTCTAAAGCCGTTACCCTTCGCTGCCATGTCATAAGCATGCGTCAGATTAGAGATCGTGACACTCTTAGATCCGTACTCTGCACGTATCCAATCGGCATTAGGAAGATTAATACCAATAGCCGAAGCAGGGTATTCATCGCCACCAAGCATGGCTGCACAAATAACATTCGCAGTGACTCCCTTCACCTTTTCCTTGCGAAACATAGGATTGACCGGAGAGTGATCTTCAAACCATTGAGCGTTAGTTGAAATTGTTTGTGTACGATGCGTCGCATCGAGATCCTTGTATTCAACAATGCCTTCCCATGATCCTTTTAAGCCCATGGGGTCTCCATAGACTTCTATGAAACCATTGATAAAATCAATGCGAGCATCTTGCTCCTTAAGCCACTCTATCGAATAAACATCAAAGTCACGCAGGTCTCCTGAGGTATAATACTTTATAAGCAGGCTAATCACATGACGTTGTTGGTCGTTCTCAGCATATTTCTTTGCTTGCTCTAACCAATAGACAATCTTCTCTATGGCTGCACCATACTTGCCATTGAGCCTCCAAACGTCTTCACGAATAATACCATTCTCTTTTATTAGGGTTGAATTTAGCCCATAAGAGGGTGCACCATATTGCTGTATTGGACTCTGTTCAACTGACGAACTATCACTAACAGACAGCTTCTTATTAACATCATCCAGCTTCATCTGGGCATAGAAAGCCTCAACTTCATGCTGCTCTACACCATCATAGAAGTTACATGCAGACTCACGAACGATGTCAATACCATCCGACTTATTAACACGTTTGGGTTGAATTGTTGGGTTGAAGATAATCGGGCAAAGCTCATCAAGCATTGCTTCAACACTTTCTCCTTCTTTAAGTGGAAGTAACTTCGGATCAATCTTCATTGTTACTTCACGCAAAAAAGTCTCTGAGAACAAAGGAGCAAACTTGTCACAAGCATAATGATGATATATTCCGCTTGCAAACCAAACCTGCTTTAAATATTGTTCTAAGCCATTATACTCATCCTCAAGTTTGTTTCTTTGACTATTATTATTACCTCTCTGGTCAGAAAAAAGGATTTTCTGATCAGAGAATCTATCCCTTTGAACATATACGTAAATAGTCTCCAACATTTTTCTAATGCGGAGATTATACTTTCCAAATTGGTCAAACGTTATGTCACGTCCATATAATGTCGCCTTAGAAAGGCAATATATGAGTTGCTTCTGATCAAGTGTCAGCTTGCTAAACTCGGGTAGCCGATACCTTAACATTTGTATATCGGCAAAACGTTCATCTAGATAATTAAATTCTTCTTCAACTGCTTTTATCATAGACTTAATTATATACTTACCGCCTTTTACTTCTTTAGCGGTTTCTTTAATCGCATCTCTTCAGAGGGGTGCTGGGCTAGATGACGCATCTTGTAGTCACGAGGAGTAACACCATTAATACGATAGAACGAGGCATAGAAAGACTGTCTATTAGAAAATCCTACCATGTCACTTATATCTTCCATGTTGAGATCCTGATATCGTTTGTCAACCAGTAAAGCCATAGCTTCCTCTATTCTGAATTTGTTAACGAACGATGTATAGTTCATGTGAAACCTTACATTCACTACTGCAGAAATGTAGCGTGTATTAGTTCCTAAGTCCTCAGCAAGCTGTTTCGCAGAATAATTCTTGTCTTTATAACGCTGCTGGATTAGAATGATATTCAGAATTTTCTCCTTAAGTTCATCCATCAATTGCGGACTTACCAAACTACGGTACGCGGCCATCTTCTCCTTTTTTTCAGTTAAGTTGTACTTAGCCATAATCCGTGGATTTTTAGTTACCAAATATGTTATTACAATGCAAATATAGTATATTTAATTAATATTGTCAAGTGCAAAGTATAATTTTTAACATCTCTTAGTTGTTCATTTTCTGACTATTATAAAACTTTTCTCCATGCTTAGGAATAAAATATTTACATGATAAGAACTCATATCTTTGTGTGATAGGGAGTTCCCCTTTATTTCATTCATTGTACTTCTTTACACTTAAAAAGTCTTATATGGGATATTAGGAACGATTAACATTTAATATACTTTAACCTTGTAAAGTCACAAATGTTACCTAATAGGAATGAATTAGTCTATAATTTTGCCACCGAAAACGAAATTAAAACATTACAAAGGAATAATTTAAAATGGCAGAGAACAAGATGTTTTGTTTCCAATGTCAGGAAACAGCAAAGGGTACAGGATGTACTATTCAAGGTGTATGTGGCAAGAAGGCAGACACAAGTCGTTGGCAAGATTTATTACTAGCAGTGACTCGTGGCATTGGAACTATCGCTGATTCGCTTCGTAATTCAGGTATAGAAACAAGCCAAGAGGTGGGTGATTACATTGTTGACTCTCTCTTCGTGACTATCACCAATGCAAACTTTGATGATCAAGCAATATTGGCAAAGGTAGATAAAGGAGTACAATTAAAACGAGAGCTTCTCGAACTTGCGGCATCAAAAAACATCACTCTTCCTGACTACCCAGAAGTTAAATGGGGTGGAGAAAAGGCTGATTACGAGGCAGAAGGTAACCGAGAAGGTGTGCTACGAACCGAGAATGAAGATCTACGTTCACTAAAGGAATTAACCATTCTAGGCTTGAAAGGAATGGCAGCATATTATGAGCATGCATCCCGATTAAACGAACGCAAAGATGAAATCATCGCTTTTATAGAGAAGGCCTTAGCGACTATCTCTAATCCTAATGCTAATATGGAAACCCTACTTGCAACCGTTATGGAGACTGGAAAGTATGGTGTTGATGCAATGGCACTACTCGATAAAGCAAACACAACAACATATGGTAATCCAGAGCTGACAAAGGTTAACATCGGTGTAGGTAATCGCCCTGGAATCCTTATCTCAGGTCATGATCTCAAGGATATTGAGCAATTATTGGAACAGACAGAAGGTACTGGTATCGATGTATATACCCATGGTGAAATGTTACCAGCACACTACTATCCACAATTAAAGAAGTATAAGCACCTTGTTGGAAACTATGGTAATGCATGGTGGAAACAGAAGGAGGAGTTCGAGACATTCAATGGTCCTATCGTATTTACTACCAACTGTATCGTACCTCCTTCACCAAAGGCAAGCTACAAGGATCGTGTATTCACCACTAATGCAACAGGTTTCCCAGGATGGAAACACATTACAGCTGATGCAAACGGACACAAAGACTTCTCTGAAGTAATTGAGATTGCTAAGACCTGCAAAGCACCAACTGCTATCGAGCAAGGCGAGATTATTGGTGGATTCGCACATGCACAAGTATTCGCACTTGCCGATAAGGTCGTTGACGCAGTAAAGTCTGGTGCTATCCGTAAGTTCGTTGTGATGAGTGGTTGTGATGGTAGAATGAAGAGCCGTGACTACTATTGTGACTTTGCAAGTCGCCTCCCAAAGGATACTGTTATACTAACAAGTGGTTGCGCAAAGTTCAAGTATAACAAACTAAACCTTGGTGATATTAATGGTATACCACGTGTATTGGATGCTGGTCAATGTAATGACTCATACTCATGGGCAGTGGTAGCTATGAAGCTAAAAGAGATCTTTGGTGCTAACGACATCAATGATCTTCCTATCGAGTTTAACATCGCATGGTATGAGCAGAAGGCTGTTATCGTTCTCTTGGCACTACTTTATCTTGGCATTAAGAACATCCATATCGGCCCTACGCTCCCTGCTTTTGTATCTCCAAACGTACTAAATGTACTTGTTGAGAACTTCGGACTCGGTGGTATCACAACTGTTGATGAGGATCTCAAAAGCATGGTTGGATAAATTAATCATCTAATTTAAGTAAAGAACCAGAAGCCTTCCCTAACATTAGGGAAGGCTTTTTTGTTTATGAGAAAAGTTTTATGTTGATAACAAAACACACAAATTTTACGAATGTGTGGACAGCTACAAAACTTCAGAGAAACAAGAATTTGGTTAAGAAGTAGGGCTGTATGAGCGAACAAACAAGGGTATCATCATCTACATGAATCTATCTGTCATAGCAAAATTAGACTTTTATCTGAAACAAAGAAGGCGTTTCCTTGCTGTGAAGCAAGGCTCTCCTTTATACAAGAAGAGCCTCCTTTGCTATACAGAGGAGGCTCTTGTCTTTTGAATGTAGTTAGGTTCTTTCTCTCACCAGCACATTACTTACAAGGTTTATCACCCATCATGAAATCGATAGAAACACCATCTTTTAGTTTATTGTGCTCCAAATAATAATGCTGATAAGGCTGACCATTCATCATTATACGCTGTATGAAGCGATTATTATCATCGTTTTTATCCGTATTGATGGTGATTATTTTACCATTTTCTAGATGTATTTTTGCCTTGTGAAAATAGGGTGTTCCTATCATATACTGCGTACTTCCAGGGCATACTGGATAGAATCCTAAGGCCGAGAAAACATACCAGGCAGAAGTCTGACCATTGTCTTCATCACCGCAATAACCATCAGGCTGTGCTGTATATAATCGATTCATAACCTCACGAATCCAGTACTGTGTCTTCCATGGTTGACCGCTATAATCATACAAGTAAATCATGTGTTGGATAGGTTGATTACCATGTGCATAGTTGCCCATGTGCATTATCTGCATCTCACGAATCTCATGAATAGTGAAGCCATAATAGGTATCGTCGAATACAGGCGGTAGGTTAAATACACTATCCAACATCGTGTTGAACTTATCGTAACCACCCATCAGTTGTGCCAAACCAGACGGGTCATGAAACACGCTCCAGGTGTAGTGCCAACTATTACCTTCCGTGAATGCGTCTCCCCACTTATATGGGTTAAAGGGCTTCTGAAAGCTCCCGTCCGCATTACGACCACGCATTAAGCAAGTCTCTTTATCAAATACATTCTTATAGTTCATGGCTCGCTCCTTGAAAGGTTGCAGTACCTTGGCACTCTTCCCTAGCTTTAATCCCAACTGATAGATACACCAATCGTCATAAGCATACTCCAAGGTGCGTGCTACACTCTCGTTGATACCAACATCATAAGGCACATATCCCAAACGATTGTAATACTCAAATCCCTTGCGCCCAGTCGAACTGATAGTGGGGTGAACGGCGTTAGCTCCATGCACAACCGCCTTCCATAACGTTTCAATGTCATAACCCCGAAGTCCCTTGATATAGGCATCTGCCACCACAGAAGCAGAATTATTGCCCACCATACAGTCTCGATGTCCAGGGCTAGCCCACTCTGGTAAGAATCCACTCTCACGATAAGCATTGACTAAACCTGCCTGTATCTTCTCATTCATAGAAGGGTAGATAAGGTTGAGCAAGGGGAACAATGAACGGAAAGTATCCCAATATCCTGTATCGGTGAAGAGGTATCCTTCGAGTACTTTTCCATTATAAGGACTATAATGAATGGGCTTTCCGTCGGCATCAAATTCATAGAAGGAACGAGGGAAAAGTACGGAACGATAAAGACAACTATAGAATGTGCGGAGGTGATCCACATTATTGTCTTCCACCTCAATGCGCCCTAGCACCTTGTTCCATTCAGCTTTCCCTTCAGCCTTTACTTGCTCGAAAGACTTTCCTTCTACCTCCTTTAAGTTACGAAAGGCTTGCTCTTCACTGATGAAAGAAGAGGCTACTTGCACATTTACCTGTTCGCCCCTCTTGGTCTGGAAACCTACAAAAGCCATCGCATGATTGCATCTTGCAGAAAGCTGATTATCGATTAGTTTACCATCAGAAAGGCATCCTTTATAAACGAAATCATGGTCGAAACGGAGAACAAAGTAGTTCTTAAAGTTATCAGGAACACCACCACTGTTCTTTGTAGTATAGCCCACAATGGTGCGTTTGTCAGGTAGTATCGTCACAGAAGAGCCCTTATCGAAAGCATCGACAAGGAAGTAAGCCTCGCTAGTAGTGGGGTAGGTGACACGAACAGAGGCTGCTCTGCTAGTCGGAGAAAGCTCTACCGTTGCGTCATAATCGGCTAGATAGACCTTATAATAATAAGGTGTAGCAGTCTCCGCCTTATGTGAGAACCAGCTAGCTCGCCCTTCCTCGTCGAACACTTTCTTGCCTGTTATGGGCATGAAAGCGAACTGCCCATAGTCATTTATCCATGGACTGGGTTGGTGCGTTTGCTTAATACCACGTATCTTGTCGGCTCCGTAAACGTAAGTCCAGCCGTCCCCCATCTTTCCTGTTTGTGCTGTCCAAAAGTTCATTGCCCATGGTAATGCTATAGCGGGATAGGTGTTGCCCGTTGATAGTTCGCTTTTTGAAGCAGTGCCTACCAATGGATTAACATAATCAACGGGATTCTTTACGACCAGAGCATCGATATTCGTAATGCAAGATAGCACTGCAAGCGTAATAAACAACAGCTTTTTCATATATAGGTTTTTAATTGGGGTAATTAGAATTATACGCTACTTAGAAATAAAAAGTCGGTAATCAACAAGAGTGAATATCGATTACAAATATACAAAAAAATATCTCACTCCCCACAAAAAGAGCAATGAGAATATAATGAGTAGACCTCAACACAAATAAAAAAGGCAACAGATAGTGGTGTAATCCCACGTTCCGTTGCCTTTAAACCAATATTTCTTATTAACTAAAATACCTAGAACTTAGCCATTTTAATAGCATCAATAGCACATTCGTCACCTTTATTACCAAGTCTGCCGCCACTTCTGTCCTTTGCTTGTTGTAAGTCGTTTGTGGTGAGAAGACCATAGATAACAGGAATATTCTGCGATGCATTCAAACGTGCAATACCATAAGTAACCCCCTGACAGATGTAATCGAAGTGAGGAGTCTCACCCTTGATGACACTTCCGAGGATAATGATAGCATCAAAGCCATCGTTCTTTGTCATCTGTTGTGCACCATAGATAAGCTCAAAACTACCAGGGACTGTCTTGATGTGAATGTTCTCTGGGATAGCACCATGCTTCTCCAACGTACGTACAGTACCATCAAGCAATGCTCCAGTAATCTCTGGATTCCACTCTGCAACGACAACTCCAAAGCACATATTACTAGCGTCTGGAACATTCTGCTCGTTGTAGTCTGATAGATGATGAAGTTCTGTTGACATGGCTACAGATTAATTAGAAGCACGTTCAATGTACTTGTCAATATCCTGGAAGATAGGAGAGTTGACATAAGTCTTCTTGATGTTCTTATAGATATCAAGTGCTTCTGCCTTCTTACCTTGGCTTTCCAATAGGATACCAGCCTTACGGAGTGCTAGTGGAGCAATGGTAAGGTTGATGTTGTCTTCAGCCTGAGCGTTAGCCATGTCAGCAGCTTTCTTGAAACAATCAACAGCTTTGTCAAGCTGATTATTGTTTGCATAGATGTCTCCTAGAGCCATCTGTGATGCTGGGCTAATCATCTCATCATTAGAAGTATCAAACTTCTCTGCATTTTCCAAAGCCTTTGCCCAGTTTGGTTGAGCCTGATGTGCATAGCAAAGAGCCACATAAAGGTTAGCAAGATTACCTGCATCAGTGTTACTGTAGTCGCTTTGTACCTTCTGAAAACCAGTCAATGCCTTGTCATACTGCTGTGCATTGAAGAATGTCTGACTCTTTGCAAGCTCAGTACTAGCCTCTGCCTCGCGTGGAGCAGAGATGTAATTCTTATAAAGGATAACACCCGCAATGATTACAATAATAGCGATGACTGCAATAGCAATCTGCTTCTTATACTTCAAGAATGCGGCTTCAGAATTGTTAAGGGTATTTTCATAAGTACCCTGTTCTTTGTTGTTTGCCATTTTAAGTTATGATGTTTTGTTTCTTTCTTATATATTATATGTGTGCATAATAGCGTCGCAAAAGTACGGAAAAAGTCGGATATATTGAAATTTATCAACGACTTTTTTCTTTTATTGATACGAAAAGGGGTAACTTTGCAGATGATTGATAAGAGGAAAGAAGAGTGTGATTAAAGACAAAGGAGATGCAATTAAACAAACTTTCTATCATAAACTATAAGAATATAGAAGCAGCCACCTTAGACTTGTCGGCAAAGCTTAATTGTTTCATAGGGCATAATGGTGAGGGTAAAACCAACCTATTGGATGCTGTTTATTACTTATCCTTTTGCAGGAGTGCCTTTAATCCGAAGGACTCTGAAGTGATGCGTCATGAGGCCGATTACTTCGTATTGGAAGGTGATTACACCACTGATAGTGAAGACAAAGAACAGGTTTATTGTGGTATGAAACGTGGCTCGAAGAAGCATTTCAAACGTAATAAAAAGGAATATAAACGCCTCTCGATGCACATCGGTTTGGTTCCTCTTATATTCGTTTCACCAGCTGATGCAACCTTAATAGATGGTGGAAGTGAAGAACGAAGAAGGCTTATGGATGTTGTTATCTCTCAATATGATACACCTTACATAGAAGACCTTAACAGATACAATAAAGCTTTACAACAACGTAACAAACTCTTAAAACAAGAGGAGGAGCCTGATGCAACACTCATGGAATTGCTTGAAATGCAAATGGCAGAGTATGGGGAAGCTATTTATAAGAAGCGAGCTGCATTTGTGGAAGAGCTTACTCCAGTATTTCAACGCATTTATCAAACTATATGTGAGAACCGAGAAAAGGTGTCATTAGAGTACGTTTCGCATTGCCAACGTGGCTCATTATTAGATGTTATACAGCGTGATCGAGCAAAGGATCGCATTATGGGCTATTCACTACATGGTGTGCATAAGGATGATTTGGTAATGAAGTTAGGAGATTATCCTATTCGAAGAGAGGGTAGTCAAGGGCAGAATAAGACTTATGTGTTAGCTTTAAAACTGGCACAATTTGACTTCTTACGTCGTACATCAGGAAATAATACACCTTTATTATTGCTTGATGACATCTTTGATAAGCTTGATAGCAGCAGGGTGGAGCAAATTGTTCGCTTGGTTTCAGGCGACGATTTCGGTCAGATATTCATCACTGATACCAATCGTGACCACCTTGATAAGATTCTTCATGGAAGTAGTTTTAGTTATAAATTATTCTCCGTTGAAGGGGGAGAAATAAAAGAGAAGAAGGAATAAAGCTATGTTCAGACGGAAAGTACAGACTTTGGACACCTTACTTAATCAGGTCTTAAGGAAGGAAGGACTCGAAGCACCTCTCTTACAAAAACGCCTTATTGATGCATGGGAGGAGGTTGCGGGTAAGACTGTCGCACGTTATACACAAGAGAAATTCATACGCAATCAAACCTTATTCGTGAAGATTATCAACCCAGCCTTACGTGCTGATCTTAGTATGATGCAGTCAGAACTGGTGAAGAAACTCAACGCAGCAGTTGGTTCTATGATTATTACAGAAGTGAGGTTCTACTAGGCTTCATGGGAAATGGATATTTGTTGCTTTCAAGGTATCATTCTTTAATATTCATGTAAAACCTATTGATTCATATCAATAAATGCAAGTTCTTAAAGAAAAAACGTCGATTTATTTTGTTGTGTACGCAAACAATTGTACCTTTGCATCGTCAAAAGAAATAAAATAGATTGTTTAGGTTAGTAATAATAGATTTAGGTTTTTAGTTATTTAGTATTAAGGTAGAGCAAAAGAGATTGTTCAGGATTATAGTTGATAGGTTTAGTTAAGGTAATAAATAAGATTGATTAAAGGATAACAACGACGCAAGATGATTGGGTGACGCCGTGAGGCGGCAACCCAAAAGTCAAGCTCAATCACTCATTGAAAGGTGAGTAGGTAAAGGGTGTAACAATTATTTGTTACACCCTTTACCTATACTTACGATTGAGAAGAGCATTCAATGAGATCGTGTTGATGGTAAACACGTATGGTGCTAGGCATAAACACAAGTGCGATAAAGTAACATGAATATGCTCAATCTAGGACTAGATAAATAGAAATAAACGTTGGGTGCAAATTAAGAGCTTTATTTTTGCTGTCATCCCTGTCACACCATTTACATTCATAAGGTGTTGATTATAATACAGTTGATGCATATATTAAAAGTGACAGCAACCACTTTTAAAACTATATTGGGCTTTTTAGAGAACAATAGGAACTGAATCTACTATGAGAAAAACGAAGAAGAAATAATTAATAATTGCTTTTTTTCTTGTAAATTTGTAGAGCTTTAATTTGAGATTGGATATCTATATCCAATGAAGTGAACAAAAGTTTAATCCGATACATATTATATAATAAGACAATGATGACTGATCAGACACACGAGAAACTAATGCAAATTAAACAATCCTTCCGCCTATTGATGAATGGTGTAGCATCACAATCAATGCGTGAGAAAGGACTATCATATAAAATAAACTGGGGCGTACCAGTACCGGAACTACAAAAGATGGCTCTGGAATATGGTAAGGATTATGAGCTTGCCATTGAACTTTGGAAAGAAGATATACGTGAGTGTCAAGTACTAGCAACGCTAATTATGCCTGCAGAACGTATGTCGGAAGATTTAGTAGACGTGTGGATGGAGCGCTTACGAACACAAGAAATGGCAGAACTATTGGCTTTCAACCTTCTTCAACACCTCAACTTTGCTCCAGCTTTGGCTTATCAATGGATAGCATCAGACAAGGATATGTATCAACTCTGTGGTTATCAATTATTAGCAAGACTATTTGCAAAGGGCATGGAACCAAATGAGAGAGGTATTAATGAGTTCCTCGATCAAGCTCATACAACTCTTGCTGGAGAAAATATAGCACTGAAGCACGCTGCATTTAATTGTGTTTTAAGTTTCTGCGAATTAGGTAATGAGATGGAGATGATAGCAAAGAAGGCACTAGCTGACCTTGATATTCTTTGATATTTCATATAACTTTAATAAAAAGAGAGCCGACACATTAATTAATGTATCGGCTCTTAAACTTATTATCATCAACCAGCTCACTATAATGTAGCGGTATATGACTATTTACTTGATTTCTTCCTCCTTTACTCTTGCTAGTCAAGATTAATCTTCTTAGAAACAATTAAAACCTCAGCAAGTAGTGCTGCAACGATTGTTACAATACCAAATGTTAACATAATATTTTCCTTTCTTCTTTGTGCAGAAGCCCCTTTGGCTCTGCTGTTATTACTTATTTTAACTCGAAATTCATTGCAAAGGTACGACAATTAGCCTACATATTGGTATAATATTACTTGATTTATAGATTTAATCCAGTATTATTGATTTTAATCAAGATGATTGACAATCATCAAAAATATAATCTTGGTCGATAAAAAATGAGGTTTGTTTATTGCTAATTGATTGAAAGAGTGTATCTTTGCAGCACGTTGTGTTTAAGATAACAAATAGATTATGGACAAGCTTATTGCAATGAACAAGGAATTCGATAGCAGCATGGATGCTCGTTTCCTACAGATTCAGAATGCACGTCGTGAGGCTCTTGCTCGTAAGATTAAACGTAGCTAATAGAGTCTAGACATGTGATTTGGGCATTACAGAAGCAGGTTTGAAGTTAATGTAAATGCCAACAAGATTAAGGTAGAATATTACAAACAGAAAGAAAGAAGACCTTATTGAATTCGCTTCAATAAGGTCTTCTTTTGTTTTATCATTATATAAATAAGGTGGAGAGAACTTAAAAGTCATCTTCTTCTCCAACTTCTTCTGCTTGTATTTCCAGCTCTTCAGGATTCGTATCGAATGTTGTACGATAACTTTCTTCCGTCAATTTATCATCGTCAAAGTCGTTATCATCCTCTTCATCTGATGACTTTATATCCTTTGATAAGTCCTCATCTTCATCATAATTATCAAATTCCTCCTCATCACTCTCTAGTTCGTCTGCTTGAGAGAACTTAATGTGATTAACAGCTGCCATAGGCTTTTCTTTTGCAAAGATAGCCTCAGTCCATGAACCCTTTGATATTTCCAATACTTCAAAACCATCAGCAGTCTTTTTATCATACAGACCTCCTGGCTTCTTTAAACGATCAGTAGGAAGGGTAGTTGTACTAATATCAAATCCACTTTGAATTATGTCTTGTACACTTTGAGGGAGACTTTCCCAACCACCACCAAAATTACGTTCTAACACCTCAATGAGCTTTTGGGCAGATATATGATGTATATTCTCCCATGTCAAATCAGTGATTCGAAGGATTGGTTTCTTCTTCAATGCCCACTTCACAACAGTACCTTCATCAAGTCTTATCGTACCTACTTGACAGCCACGAGCCTCATACTTCTTTATAACTTCAGGCTTATCTACCTTTACCTCTTCTATAGTGAAGGCACTTTTAAGCACGTCAATATAGTGATGCTCGTTATCCTTTAAGTCTGCATCACGTTCTGCTTGCGCCCAAAGGCGGAAGACATCGCTTTCCTGAATGTCCCAAACATTACTCTTCGTAAGATTCTTTAATGATAATGATTGTCCTTGTCGCTTCATATATATGTTACTCTATCAATTTGTTTTTTTGGCATATCTGCATGGATAAAAGCCCTTCAGACGGATTGCAAAAGTATAGACTTAAACGTAAATCTCCAAACTTTTCACGAAAAAAAACCATCTCCAATATAAAAAAGTATATACTATTTCATTGCTTGTAAGCAAAGAAGAAAAATGAGAAGAGGGGTAGGAGAGAGGAAGAAAGCAAAAATCCTGATTCCACTCACATGGAATCAGGATGGACTGTAAGCTTCTGGTCATATTTTATTAATCGTCATAAAACCAGAACAAGTGTGTTATCCTTTACCTTTAAAAAAACTAACCTGTATATCTTAAAGCGTGATTAGCAATAACTACTTGCGCTTTTCTTGCTACTACACTGCCTTTGTTTATATCACAATTAAACAGACTGACTAACTTTGTTCTTATATCTGTTGTATTTGAATTTATCCTTATTTATCTTTCTTTAATCAGTTTATATCATTCATTCGTACATATAATTCAGAAGTAAAGTAACCTTTGAACCGGCTGCAAAGATAATCATCATCATTCATATAAACAAGTATTTACTATTAAAATAAGCGTAATTTTACTCTTTCTTAAACCTTTCTTTCATTGACCCTGTATATTGGATATAAAAGAGGGGAGATTTTAGCGTTATATTAGTCATTAATTGTTAGATAATTTCTTAATACATTCTCTAAGGCAACCACATGTGCTTAAACTAAGAATTAAAAGCTCTCCACATAGCTTACAAAGGTCTTTTTGGTTAATTATCATTAATTATCCTCATTGTTTAAATACCCTTAATTCCGCAACACTATTATAAATTAAACTTTTTAAGTACCTGAGCAACAAAAAGTTGCTCAGGATTTTGCCATGTCAGAATTTTCACTTATCTTAGTGTTGCAAAAAAAAACAAGAGAATCCA
>NZ_VVIQ01000024.1 GCF_009728485.1 Prevotella vespertina | reverse complement strand
CCTTAATTCCGCAACACTATTATAAATTAAACTTTTTAAGTACCTGAGCAACAAAAAGTTGCTCAGGATTTTGCCATGTCAGAATTTTCACTTATCTTAGTGTTGCAAAAAAAAACAAGAGAATCCAACGATAGACATGGCGAAGATACAAATTAAATCTGAGAGACTCACTCCTTTTGGGGGATTATTTTCAATCATGGAGCAATTTGACTCCACATTATCATCTGTCATCGACTCAACCCTCGGTCTAAGGTGTAGATCGTTCGGTTATCAGTACAGCGAAATCATCCGTTCTCTCATGAGTATCTACTTCTGTGGCGGTTCATGTATTGAGGATGTCACTACTCATTTGATGAACCACCTCTCACTTCATCCGACACTTCGCACTTGTAGCTCTGATACTATCCTCAGGGCGATAAAGGAGTTGACGCAAGAAAACATTTCATACACATCAGATATGGGCAAGACCTACGATTTCAATACGGCTGACACTCTCAATACTTTATTGCTCAATTGTATATTTGCATCTGGCCAACTGAAAGAGGGTGAGATGTATGATGTTGATTTCGACCATCAGTTCATAGAGACAGAGAAGTATGATGCAAAGCCTACATACAAGAAGTTCCTTGGTTATCGCCCTGGCGTGGCGGTTATTGGCGATTTGATAGTCGGTATAGAGAATAGCGATGGTAACACAAATGTTCGTTTCCATCAGAAGGACACGCTGAAGAGGTTCTTTGAGAGATTTGAACAGAATGGGCTCATTATCAATCGCTTCAGAGCTGATTGTGGATCATGTTCCGAGGAAATCGTGGAGGAAATAGAAAAACACTGCAAGTCCTTCTATATCCGTGCTAACCGCTGCAGTTCGATCTACAATGACACCTTTGCTCTCAAAGGCTGGAAAACTGAAGAAATCAATGGCATTGAGTTTGAATTGAACTCTATCCTTGTTGAGAAGTGGAAAGGTAAGGCATATCGACTTGTGATTCAAAGACAGAAACGGATGGATGGTGTGCAGGATTTTTGGGAAGGAGAATACACATACCGTTGTATCCTGACTAACGACTATGATTCTTCCGTAAGAGAAATTGTCGAGTTCTATAACCCTCGTGGAGAAAAGGAACGTATCTTCGATGATATGAACAATGGTTTCGGGTGGGACAGATTGCCCAAATCCTTCATGGCAGAGAACACAGTGTTCCTTCTTCTTACAGCACTTATCCGTAACTTTTACAAGGCCATTATTCAAAGACTTGACGTAAAGAAGTTCGGACTCAATGTAACAAGTCGCATAAAAGCGTTTGTCTTCAGGTTTATCTCTGTACCAGCCAAGTGGATCAAGACATCAAGGCGGTATGTGCTGAATATCTATACCTGTAATTATGCTTACGCAGATGTTTTCCAGACTGATTTTGGATAGTGCCTACAACTTATGGGAATGATATTGTGTATTGCCTCAAGTCACATTGTGGGGTAAGGGGATATTGTAGGCAGAAGTGGGTGCTTCAAGTTCAAATTATCTGCAAATTCAGTAATGAGAGGACGTGTAAACGCAATAAGAACCTTCAAGGGCTTAGTTGCGGATTTGAGG
>NZ_VVIQ01000023.1 GCF_009728485.1 Prevotella vespertina | reverse complement strand
ATTGTGGGGTAAGGGGATATTGTAGGCAGAAGTGGGTGCTTCAAGTTCAAATTATCTGCAAATTCAGTAATGAGAGGACGTGTAAACGCAATAAGAACCTTCAAGGGCTTAGTTGCGGATTTGAGGTACCTTAAAAGAATACCAACTTTCTCTCTCCAGAATATTATCACTATAATTTTATGTCATCCAATAAAGTAATTGTAAAAAATGCCAGTATGCTTTATATGCGCATGTTTATTAGCATGGCAATAAGTTTTTACACTTCTCGTATTGTTTTGCAGGCATTGGGCGTATCAGATTATGGTATTTATAATTTAGTTGGGGGTATAGTAGTTTTAGCAAATATGTTGACTTCTTCTCTTAGTGGAGCTACAAGTCGATATATTACATATAGCTTAGGTGAGAAGGATTTTGAGAAAACCAGAAGAACTTTCTCTACAGCTTTGATGATTCATGTAGGATTAGCAGGATTATTTATTTTTGTTGCTGAAACAGTTGGGTTATGGTTTGTTAATACTCAATTAGTTATAAGTCCAGATAGAATGCTTGCTGCGAACTGGGTATACCAATCAGCTATAATTTCTACAGCTTTAGGCATAACACAAGTTCCGTATAATTCTCTGATAACCTCACATGAACGGTTTGGGGTATTTGCAGTTATAGAAATATTGAGTTCTTGTTTGAAACTTATAATAGCTTTTATAATACTTTATAGTATGCTTGATCATCTTATTTTGTATAGCATACTATATATGGTTATATCTGTTTGTATTATAGTCTTTTATCGCATTTATTGTTTAAGGAATTTCTCTGAGAGTCGATTTATTAGAATATTAGATAGAGATTTATTACCGAAGTTGCTAAAATTCTCAGGATGGACTCTGTTAGGAAATGTGTCGTTAACAGTTTTACAACAAGGTGTTAATATTATTGTTAATCTTTTCTTTGGCACAATCATAAATGCTGCTGTTGGAATTGCTACTCAAGTTCAGGGGATGCTATATTCCTTTATTGGAAACATAACTACGGCATTTACTCCGCAAATTATAAAAGGCTATGTAGAATCTGACTATAAGCGCATGAATTATTTAATTACAATAGGCGGTAAATTTTCTTCTATTTGTATTCTACTTATATCTATCCCAATTATTATAAAGATGGATTTTTTAATGGGATTATGGTTAAAAGAAATTCCAACAGGTGCTATTGTGATATGTCAGATTTTATTGATTAAAAACTTCTTTAATAGCTTTAATCCTTTAATATATACTGCAATTACAGCAACAGGGAATATAAAGAATGCAAATTTCTTCTGTGGTTTAGAGTATTTGTTATCTGTAGGAATAACTTATCTTATTGTTTTTTGGACACATTCTTATATATATGCTTTCATATTTAACCTTATAACATCCTTGATTGCATGTGGTATTTATTTATGGGCATTAAAGCATGAGATAAGTAGTATCTCTGTTTATGACTATGTTGTGCATACTATTTTAGCTGTAACATTATTGGGATGTGTATCTTTTGGGACAGCGTTTTTTACTGAAAGACTTATTCAAAGTGATATTTGGTCTTTTTTTGCAATTTCTTTTATTTCAACTACATTGATAATAATATTATCTTTTTATTTTGTATTAGATAGTAATTCGCGTAGTTTTATTGTTTTAAAAGTTAATTCTTATTTACATTATGGGCATAAGTAAAAAAACAAGAGATTCTAATTTTGAACTTTTAAGAATTATATTGATGTTGTTTATTGTAATGCATCATATAATTTCATCGGTAATTGCCCCAGGATTTAGCAGTAAAGGTTTTGCTTGTATTGACGTTATATTTCATACAGCAGTTATTGTTTTTGTTTTAATTTCAGGTTACTTTGGTATTAATCTACGAATAAAAGCGCTTTTAAGTTTAATATTACAAGTAACATTTTATTCTTTATTGTTAACTTTGCTAGGTGTTTATGTGTTTAGACTTGGTTCTCCAATAGATATTATTAAAAGTTTGTTACCTGTAAGTGGTAATTATTATTGGTTTATAACTGTATATGTTGAGTTACTTTTATTAAGTCCATTTGTAAACAAATTACTTGTTCACCTGTCAAACCAACAATATAAATCATTGATTGTTATTTTAGCATTTTTGATATTTTGGTTTGGATTGCTAAGAAAGACCAATATTTCTATTGATGGTAAGAATATAGTATATTTTATTTTTATATATATAGTTGGTGGAGGTATTCGTAGAATCTCTTTATTAGATGAGAAAAGTAAGTTTCTTACTAATCGATCCTTAATTCCGCAACACTATTATAAATTAAACTTTTTAAGTACCTGAGCAACAAAAAGTTGCTCAGGATTTTGCCATGTCAGAATTTTCACTTATCTTAGTGTTGCAAAAAAAAACAAGAGAATCC
>NZ_VVIQ01000022.1:2687-4257 GCF_009728485.1 Prevotella vespertina | reverse complement strand
ATCACCCAAACATATTTTACAATGGAGAGTTTGATCCTGGCTCAGGATGAACGCTAGCTACAGGCTTAACACATGCAAGTCGAGGGGAAACGGCATTTAGTGCTTGCACCGAATGGACGTCGACCGGCGCACGGGTGAGTAACGCGTATCCAACCTTCCCATAACTAAGGAATAACCTGCCGAAAGGCAGACTAATACCTTATGTAATCCTTTGATGGCATCAGATAAGGATAAAAGATTTATCGGTTATGGATGGGGATGCGTCTGATTAGCTTGTTGGCGGGGTAACGGCCCACCAAGGCAACGATCAGTAGGGGTTCTGAGAGGAAGGTCCCCCACATTGGAACTGAGACACGGTCCAAACTCCTACGGGAGGCAGCAGTGAGGAATATTGGTCAATGGACGGAAGTCTGAACCAGCCAAGTAGCGTGCAGGAAGACGGCCCTATGGGTTGTAAACTGCTTTTGTATGGGGATAAAGTCAATCACGTGTGATTGTTTGCAGGTACCATACGAATAAGGACCGGCTAATTCCGTGCCAGCAGCCGCGGTAATACGGAAGGTTCGGGCGTTATCCGGATTTATTGGGTTTAAAGGGAGCGTAGGCCGGAGATTAAGTGTGTTGTGAAATGTAGACGCTCAACGTCTGACTTGCAGCGCATACTGGTTTCCTTGAGTACGCACAACGTTGGCGGAATTCGTCGTGTAGCGGTGAAATGCTTAGATATGACGAAGAACTCCGATTGCGAAGGCAGCTGACGGGAGCGCAACTGACGCTGAAGCTCGAAGGTGCGGGTATCGAACAGGATTAGATACCCTGGTAGTCCGCACAGTAAACGATGGATGCCCGCTGTTGGTACCTGGTATCAGCGGCTAAGCGAAAGCATTAAGCATCCCACCTGGGGAGTACGCCGGCAACGGTGAAACTCAAAGGAATTGACGGGGGCCCGCACAAGCGGAGGAACATGTGGTTTAATTCGATGATACGCGAGGAACCTTACCCGGGCTTGAATTGCAGAGGAAGGATTTAGAGATAATGACGCCCTTCGGGGTCTCTGTGAAGGTGCTGCATGGTTGTCGTCAGCTCGTGCCGTGAGGTGTCGGCTTAAGTGCCATAACGAGCGCAACCCCTCTCTTCAGTTGCCATCAGTTTAAGCTGGGCACTCTGGAGACACTGCCACCGTAAGGTGTGAGGAAGGTGGGGATGACGTCAAATCAGCACGGCCCTTACGTCCGGGGCTACACACGTGTTACAATGGCCGGTACAGAGGGACGGTGTAATGTAAATTGCATCCAATCTTGAAAGCCGGTCCCAGTTCGGACTGGGGTCTGCAACCCGACCCCACGAAGCTGGATTCGCTAGTAATCGCGCATCAGCCATGGCGCGGTGAATACGTTCCCGGGCCTTGTACACACCGCCCGTCAAGCCATGAAAGCCGGGGGTGCCTGAAGTCCGTGACCGCAAGGATCGGCCTAGGGCAAAACTGGTAATTGGGGCTAAGTCGTAACAAGGTAGCCGTACCGGAAGGTGCGGCTGGAACACCTCCTTTCTGGAGAGGATGTTTATCGGT
>NZ_VVIQ01000022.1:0-2591 GCF_009728485.1 Prevotella vespertina | reverse complement strand
GGAGACGTAGTGGTATCCTGAGTAACGCGGAACACGTGAAATTCTGCGCGAATCTGCCGGGACCATCCGGTAAGGCTAAATACTCCCGTGAGACCGATAGTGAACGAGTACTGTGAAGGAAAGGTGAAAAGCACTCCGATTAGGAGAGTGAAATAGTTCCTGAAACCATGCGCTTACAAGCGGTCGGAGCTGTTAATTCAGTGACGGCGTGCCTTTTGCATAATGAACCTACGAGTTACCATGTCTGGCAAGGATAAGTAACAAGAGTTACGTATCCGTAGTGAAAGCGAGCCTGAATAGGGCGTCAAGTCAGATGGGGTAGACGCGAAACCAAGTGATCTACACTTGCCCAGGTTGAAGTTCGGGTAACACCGAATGGAGGACCGCACGGATAAGCGTTGAAAAGCTTCCCGATGAGGTGAGTGTAGGAGTGAAAGGCCAATCAAACTTGGAGATAGCTCGTACTCCCCGAAAGGCATTTAGGTGCCGCGTGCATCGATTTCCATAAGAGGTAGAGCGACCGATAGGTCAAGAGGGCTTCACCGCCTATCGAGACCTGACGAACTCCGAATGCTTATGGATAGCAGATGTGCAGTAAGGGGGCGGGTGCTAAGGTCCGTCCCCGAGAGGAGAAGAATCCAGACCGCCGTCTAAGGTCCCGAAATTCTGTCTAAGTTAGTCTAACGAAGTCTGGTCCCCGTGACAGCTAGGATGTTGGCTTGGAAGCAGCCATTCATTCAAAGAGTGCGTAACAGCTCACTAGTCGAGGGTCCGGGCATGGATAATAATCGGGTATAAGTCAGATACCGAAGGCGCGGGATAGTAATGTATATTAAAAGTATCGGTAGGGGAGCATTCCATCGACGTCGAATGGTGAAGGTAACTGATCCTGGAGTTTATGGAAAAGCAAATGTAGGTATAAGTAACGATAAAAAGGGTGAGATTCCCTTTCGCCGAAAGACCGAGGTTTCCCGGGCGATGCCAATCAGCCCGGGGTTAGTCGGGTCCTAAGTCTCAGCCGAACGGCGAAGGCGATGGCAGATGCGGTTAATATTCCGCAACTCGCAGTATCAGTGATGTGGAGACGGAGCAGTGACACTGCCGCGCCCTGACGGAATAGGGCGTTTAAGTGCGTAGGTTATGAGAGTGGCAGGCAAATCCACCATTCGAGCTGAAACACGAAAGTACAACACTTCCTTCGGGAAGAGTTGAGTGCAGGTAATCATACTTCCGAGAAAATCCGCTAAACTTAATGTTACTGCGACCCGTACCGCAAACGGACACACGTGGTCGGGTAGAATATACTAAGGCGTTGAGAGATTCATGGTTAAGGAACTAGGCAAATTGACCCCGTAACTTCGGGATAAGGGGTCCTCATAGCAATATGAGGCGCAGAGAATAGGTCCAGGCAACTGTTTAACAAAAACACAGGGCTGTGCAAACTCGAAAGATGAAGTATACAGCCTGACACCTGCCCGGTGCTGGAAGGTTAAGAGGAGATGTCACTAGCAATAGGAAGCATTGAATTGAAGCCCCAGTAAACGGCGGCCGTAACTATAACGGTCCTAAGGTAGCGAAATTCCTTGTCGGGTAAGTTCCGACCTGCACGAATGGTGTAATGATCCGGACGCTGTCTCAACCATGATCTCAGTGAAATTGTAGTATCGGTGAAGATGCCGATTACCCGCGATGGGACGAAAAGACCCCGTGAACCTTTACTACAGCTTAGCATTGACCTTGGTCATCCGATGTGTAGGATAGGCCGGAGGCTTCGAAGCGGGTGCGCCAGCATTCGTGGAGTCATCCTTGAAATACGGCCCTTTGGCTGTCTGAGGTCTAACGCGCTTGAAGTGCGGACACTGCTTGGTGGGTAGTTTGACTGGGGTGGTCGCCTCCAAAAGCGTAACGGAGGCTTCCAAAGGTGCCCTCGGACCGATTGGTAACCGGTCTCATAGAGTGCAATGGCATAAGGGCGCTTGACTGGGAGGCAGACATGCCGAGCAGGCAGGAAACTGGGGCATAGTGATCCGGCGGATGTGTATGGAAACTCCGTCGCTCAAAGGATAAAAGGTACTCCGGGGATAACAGGCTGATCCCCCCCAAGAGCTCATATCGACGGGGTGGTTTGGCACCTCGATGTCGGCTCGTCACATCCTGGGGCTGGAGAAGGTCCCAAGGGTTGGGCTGTTCGCCCATTAAAGTGGCACGCGAGCTGGGTTCAGAACGTCGTGAGACAGTTCGGTCTCTATCTATCGTGGGCGTTGGAGTTTTGCGTGGTGCTGACACTAGTACGAGAGGACCGTGTTGGACAGACCTCCGGTTTACCAGTTGTGCCGCCAGGTGCACCGCTGGGTATCTGAGTCTGGTATGGATAAGCGCTGAAAGCATCTAAGTGCGAAGCCTTCCACAAGATGAGAACTCCTCATAAGGGTCGTCATAGACGATGACGTTGATAGGGTGTAGGTGTAAAGACGGTGACGTCAAAGCCGAGCACTACTAATTGCCCAAAACTTTCTTCGGGTCTAGCACTATCCAAGTCGATAGTGCAGACCAGTGACTCAGACTTTGAGCTGTGTAATCTTTAAAATGAA
>NZ_VVIQ01000021.1 GCF_009728485.1 Prevotella vespertina | reverse complement strand
GTCCTTCTATAGTTTCCCTATCCTGTAGGCTGGTTCTTCCTTTTGACAACAAAGGTAATGAATCAACCTTGCTTCCTAAAGGGGATTATACCCTGTTTAAGTTTCTTGCTGCAAACTTAGAGTCCTTTCTGTTAAACAGCACAGAAGCGCATTTGTTCAGGAAGTATCTCTGTGAGAGGTTGCAGAAACCTGCATTCGTGATAACACCGATATTTCTGCTCGGTAACACGAATAACTAATGATTATATCTTATTTTTCCTTTTTCTTTCACCGATTATATCTTACTACATTACTACAATAGGAGTTAAAGCGGTGAAAGAAAAAGGATTAACGTGTAGTTGGGTGTTCAAAATAATTATACTACGCAGTAACTACATCTGCCGTTCTTCTTTCACGGCTTTATTACGATTAAAAAGGAAATTATATGATATTTGTTATTCTCTGGACAATCCTTTGAAGCACGCTTTCATTGCTAACAAGTATAGATGCTGTGCCCGTCATTCCACTGATAATTTTATACTTGCAATCTGTTACTTTTACCTGTGCTGTGAACACGTTGCCTGCTGCCGTTTGTCGGGGCGTATGCATTGTGGCTGTTATCATACCATTCACAGCTCCGTAGGTTTCTGCACCGTAGCCCTCAACTTCGATGTTTACCGTCATTCCTCTCTCTAACGTATTTACGTATTTATAGGGAACGGCGATTGTGCCTTGACGGGCATTTGTCATCTGTACCTTTGCACTGATGATTTCGGGATAAGGTATAAAGTATGCACCTACCAATAATCCCAAAATTACGATAGTAATGATTGTGATACCATAGCGTACAATTCTTGATGGTATCTCGCCGATGATATGCCTTATCTTCTCGCTGCGGAGTTCTATCTTGTCGTCTGCCATAGTTGTCTTTCCTTTACGTTAGTTTCCTAACTCCAATTGATTCTTTACAAGATTGTAGTATGCACCACGCTTTGCTGTGAGTTCCTCGTGGTTGCCGATCTCGACCACCTTGCCTTTATCCAGTACCACTATCTGGTCGGCATTCTTCACCGTACTTAGTCGGTGAGCCACTATGACCACCGTCTTACCTTTATAGAACTCGTCCAGATGTTCCACAATCATACGCTCATTGTTGGCATCAAGCGAGTTGGTGGCTTCGTCAAGGAAAATATAGTTGGGGTTCTTATAGACGGCTCTCGCTATCAATATACGCTGTTTCTGCCCTTGGCTCAAGCCCACACCATCGCGACCTATCTTAGTATTATACTTTAATGGCAGTCCCATCACATAATCGTGAATACAGGCTATCTCGGCAGCTTTCTGCAATCGCTCTTTGTCTATCTCCCCATCATCTACGGCAATATTCCTTGCAATGCTTTCGGAGAATATCACACCATCCTGCATCACCACGCCACATTGTCGGCGCCACCACTTTTTATTGAGCGTGTTTACCTCTGTTCCACCAACGGTGATTTGTCCACCCAGCACGGGATAATAGCCCAGCATGAGTTTGATGAGCGTGGTTTTTCCGCTACCAGATGCACCCACGATGGCTGTTACCTTGCCTTTGGGAATTGTTAGGCTTACATTATCTATGATAGTTTTCAATGCATGAGGGTCGTATTTAAAGTTTATGTTTTCTATGTCTATACCCTTAGTTTCGTCAGTTACTGAAGTTTCCAATCCTTGTTTTCCGTTCTCATCGTCCATGCGGTGTATTTCGTTTATACGTTCAAGACTAATCCTCACGTCTTGCACAGAATAGAAGAAACTCATTAGCTGTTCCACTGGCGAGTTGAGCTGTCCTATGATGTACTGCACGGCAAGCATCATACCCAGTGTTAGTTGTCCGTGAATAACAGCAGTTGCTGCCACCACAGTGATTACGATATTCTTTAGTTCGTTGATGAATATACTGCCAGCCTCCTGCGTTTGTTGGAGCTTTAGCGATTTCATCTGTACGTTGAATAAATCAGCCTGCACGTCCTCCCATTCCCAGCGTCTGCGCTGTTCACAGTCTTGCAGTTTTATCTCCTGCATAGAGGTAATAAATTCGTAAGTCTTGTTGTTGTTGATGGCTTGTTGCTCGAAGAGTTCATAGTCGAGAACCTTTCTGCGCCTAAGGAATAGCGCAAGCCAACCGCCATAGAGCAGACTGCCGAGTATGAAAATGGCGAAGATAAGCCAATTATAGGATAACAATACAATGCTGAACACTATAAAGGTAAAGAGCGAGAACACGATGCTGAGCGTTTGTTGTGTCAGGAACGAGTTTACACGGTTGTGGTCACTCATACGCTGCATAATGTCGCCCATCAGTTTGGTGTCGAAGAAGCACATCGGTAATTTGAGCAGCTTAATAAAGAAGTCGCTTACTAAAGAAATGTTGATACGCAAAGAAATATGTAGTAAGAGCCAACGACGGATAAAATCAATGGCAGTACGGCTCATGGTAAGGACAAGTTGTCCCAAGAGTATTAACCAAATAAAACCGATGTTTTGGTTTTTGATTCCCACATCCACAATTGATTGCGTGAGGAAAGGCAGGATAAGTTGCAGCAGACTACCCACAAGTAAGCCTAAGACTATCTGCCCAAAGTGCTTTCCGTATTTTTTGACATAACCGAAAAGAAACTTGAGTGAGCGTTCTTCTTTCAGCTTGGTTTCTTCTTTAATATTATTGTTATCAAGTAACTGAGTAGTACTGCAAAGCATAGCAATTCCTTGCTCTTTATCTTTCAATCTTGTACTAATCCAATGACTCTTAAATTCCTCTAAATTATATTTAATTAATCCTTTACTAGGATCTGCTATATAAAATCTCTTGTCTCTTCTTATTTTATATAGTATTACAAAATGATTCTGATTCCAATGGAGAATACAAGGTAACGGATATTTGGATAAATTGGTAATATCTATCTGGGTACAAATCGTATCAAAGCCTAGGTAATTTGCAGCTTTACTTAGTCCCAATAAAGAAATTCCTTCTGTAGTTGGCGTACATAGTTTTTCTAAAAAAGATAAAGAGTATCTTTTTCCATAATATTCGCATATCATTTGTAGGCATGTAATACCACATTGCATAGAATCGTATTGATGTAAGTAACGAATATGTTTCATTAAACTGTGAGCTTTAGCATTAATATTTCAATAATAGTCAAAAATAAAACTGGACGTTAGATATTTGATATTGTTAAAATACAGTTTTCTATCATACGGTAAATAATTCTTTCTACATATCTTAAATTAGCTTCATACTCTTCTTTACCATATTTGTTTTGTGATAGTGCACAAACATTATCTATTATATCGGAGGCTGTTGCTGTATGCTCCTGTAGGAGATAGACTATAATAGTTTCAACCGTTCCACGAGCAACTACTTCATAAACTGTTTGACGAAAAGCATCTGGTATAGTTACAACTTTATACATTTTATTTTCAATTTTTTGATTTTTTGTAATATACATCAAAGTTTCTGATGATATATCTGTCAAGCTAATAAAAGGATTTAAAATAAACTGACAATTACTCTCATATAATCTCTCATTTTCCCAAAAACTATTAATGCAAGTATACTGCTTTTTAAAAAATTCCTTCTTATTATCTTCTAGTTGTTTCTCAACTTTGATGCACGTGTTGTCCAGTTTCTTAATTTCGGTATAGATTCTTTCTTTCATTATTTTTCCTATGTCATAATTTTTAGAAACTTTAAAACAACGTGACCTTTCTAATATTTCGTTGGAAGTTCTGTAATGATGGATATAAGGAGTATCTATAAAATTCAGATAATTAGATATTGGGATACCGCCATGCTGGATATATGTATTGATTATATGATGATGTAAAGCAGGATCTATTTTTTCTAGAAGCCTTGATGCAAAAGTTTGTGCATCATTTCTTTTTTTTATATTTCCAAGCATATGACAATAGCCGTGTTTCTTCAAACACGACATATCAAGATTCATCCAATCAAACAAAGTACTTAATTTTTCACCTTCAGTACAGTAGCTTATAGTTTTATTATATTTTTGAGCTAGGCAATAAAAGAAAAGTTGCTCGTAAACAGAATTTATAAAACCATCATGATTAAGTTTCAAAATCCTATCATTGTTATATATAAATCTATATGCTTGTTCTGTGTAGTATTGAATGAATTTCACATCATTTCCTCCGAGTACGCCTGCATTAGCCACACTAATAATCTTATTTTTAAGCTCTATATCTGCAAAATTGGGAATTTTTCCTCCAACTTGGATGAAACGATCTATGCACTTACGATTATACAATTGATCGTCATACTCAATATTTTGTGCGAATAAGTCTGCTTTCCAAAAGGAATCTGGTAAGCAGTCATACAACAAAAAATCACAATCTACATGTAAAAATGGTTCATGCTGTTCACTGTATGTATATAATTTTGGCAAAGCCCATAATTCATAGCCAGAATACCCTTCCATAATATTCGGAATTGTTACTATCTGATCATAAGGAATACACAATTCTTCAACAACTTTTTTAGCTGTGGAATTGCAATACAGCGTAACATGACCATAATGCTGCTTTAGTAAAAGGCAACTAATAGCCATAGTTATCCAATGAAATTCAGGTGAGAGAAATCCTGCTTTATCGAACATAGGATCTTCATCTGTGGAGAAACTGTAATATGTCTGTAAAAACCTCATGTATGCAATAATATTAATAAAACAAAAACTTTTTCTAAAATACCTTTAAGCTACTAACAAAAACCTTAATTTTAGGTTGTATAAGTATTAAACCTTCTGAGTGTATATGACTATATAATTAGTACACTTAAAATACATTAGTGTAGCATTATGCTCATGCCACCAATGTATTAATTATAAAGTATGCACTATGTTTTGTTATTTTATGGTGTCATATAATTAATACATTATCAAATAATCCCTTGCGAATACTTGTAATTAAATATTCTTGTTGAAAGGGATCCAAGTCTGTTATTATTTCGTTTAACCGAATAGGCTTCCTAAATATTTTAAGTAGATTTGTCATAACAGAGTCGTATTTTATATACACATTCTGCGCAAGATATGTATTGTATGTTTTTAGATATCCCTCCTGTTTGCATTCCTTTTTATCATGTAATGTTAAAACTTTTTTATTACTTATGAATTTAACATCAGGAGAAATTGAAATTATAGAGTTTAATAAGTCTCCATTAGATATTTTTTCATATTCTATTGCTCTTTTCTCATACTCACTATTTGCAATACCTTTTAGTGTGATTTTTTGACAAATATCATTTTTATGGCATACATAGAGTATTCGGTCAAAATACTCTGGATACTTCCTATACATTTGCCTAATGATATAGCTATTACAGCGTGGATGACTTTTGTAATTCATTATGTGAATATAAGGATGATTATTAGCTTCCACTACTTGGTCAGGGACTGTTCCCCAAGGCATAACAAAATCCTTAACAACACCCTTAATAAATGTTTCAACCTTGATTCTTTTTGTATGTGCTAAGGCATAAAAAATCCATTGTTCAAAAACAACATTATAAAGAAACTTCTTGTCTGACTTTCTTATACTATTAGCATTGCTTGATAAAAAATCTTTAACATATTCAACGTACTCTTTCCAAAAGAACACATTATTACCACCCAATACTCCTGCATTATATGAATGTATATTATTTTCACCGAAACATACTCTCATGTAATCAGGAATTATCGCATTGCATGATTTCAAATGGTTTAGTACTAACATGTAGAAATTTGAATCGTTTTCTTCATGCTGGGCTACTAAGTCTGCTGTTAATAAGCGCTTCTTGAGCGCTTCCTTACAAAACACATCACAGTCTATATGCAAAAAGGGAGCATTTTGCATACTATATGTCTGAATTTTAGGGTAACAGTAAAAATCCCTATACTCATTCTTGATGTCATCCAATATGAAGTATGTATCATATGGCAATAGAAACAAATCTTTAAATATATGTTTTAACTCAAAATTTGTATACATACAAAGGGGTATTTGTGGGTTATACTCTTTTAAGAGTAATCCACTCAATGCTATTGATAGCCAATTGACTAGTGGAGATAAATAACCTCCGCAAAAGTTCAGTCCATAACTTCTTAACTGACTATATGTTTGAATTATATGCATTATGTTATTATTTTATATGGTTAAGTCTGTATATAGCATTTATTAGCATGCGATCCTCTATATTATATATAAACATAGGGCATCTAGGTTCTTTCTCATATAATGCAAGTGGACATAATCCTCCACATAAAGGATAATACTTACAATCTTTACACTGTTTAATCTGACCACTTAACAACATGTGGGGAATGGTCGCTAAGGCACTATTTTTGCGCTTATTACCTCGGTTATGTATATTACCCAAATGCAATGGACCTCCTAAATATCTTGTAGAATAGGCTGTCTCCGAACAGTCGTAAATATTACCATAAGCATCATACATTAAGGACTCTTTCATTGTCCCAATACATATATAAGGCCCACTTCTGTGCGGAAGAATCTCTGTTCTAAAACCATGCGTTAGCATATAAAGTATATACTCTGTAGACTTTTTCCCAATTATCTTCCATGCCTTGGCATCACCAGCACCATTGTTTGCCCATGAAACAACACATGCACAATAAAAACGAATTTTATCCTGCATCCCATCATTGTACAGTTTATGTAAAAGTGGAATAACACCATCTATATTACTTTGATCAATATTACATCGAATGGTTATCATGCATTTAGTCTTATCATAGTATGGGCTTGAAACTATAGACTTTAAATTGTTGTATAATTTAACAAAAGTTCCTTTACCGCTAAACGTGAAACGGTGCTTGTCATGGAATTCCTTATCTCCATCTATTGTTATTTCTATCCTCCTGCAATTAAATTGTTCCTTTAACTCTCTATATACATCTAGTGTGAGTATATAGCCATTTGTAGTTATATGAGATAGATTTTTAATCTTATGCTTATTTGTCAGAATTTTTATATGCTTATTGATTATACGCATTTTATCTAAGGCGCATAACGGTTCTCCTCCAAACCATCCTATTTCCATGTCCTGATAATCATGTGCAGATAATTTAATATCAATCTGTTTGATGAGACATTCTATGGTATCTATACTGATTTCTGCATGGTTGTGCTCTTGACCACAATAGTTACAAGCAAATTGACATTTATCAGTTGGTTGAATGGACATATATAGATGCTCACTATGGTACTGTCTTTGCTTCTTCAAAATCTTTTGGTTTTCTATGTTTATTGATCTAAACTCGTCTTCTTCCTTTGGAACAAGCACCTTTGCTTTAATTAATAACTCCATTGTATTTTTGTCTATATGCCTAAAATCTTCATTGATGACAGAATTATAGGTGTTAGCTGATACAAAAATGTTTTTTGCTGTTCTTCCAGAAAAGAAGAGACCTAATTGATGTCTCTTAATGTGATATAAATTCTTAAACCTTAATTCCGCAACACTATTATAAATTAAACTTTTTAAGTACCTGAGCAACAAAAAGTTGCTCAGGATTTTGCCATGTCAGAATTTTCACTTATCTTAGTGTTGCAAAAAAAAACAAGAGAATCC
>NZ_VVIQ01000020.1 GCF_009728485.1 Prevotella vespertina | reverse complement strand
TTGTGGGGTAAGGGGATATTGTAGGCAGAAGTGGGTGCTTCAAGTTCAAATTATCTGCAAATTCAGTAATGAGAGGACGTGTAAACGCAATAAGAACCTTCAAGGGCTTAGTTGCGGATTTGAGGTTAAATAAATATGCTGAGAGTTTAAGTTTATTTTCCATTTTCTATGTTATAATATTAGAAAAAAGGGAATGCTATTGTCGGAGTAAAACTCACGCTCCTGAGTTAGCATCCCCTAATACTCATTTTGTAACTGTCTTAGTGACAATTACCGAATGAACAGTTACCATAGTAACCCCATTCAGCTCCTCCGTATAATTCGTCGGCCTGCTCTTCGTTCAAAATAATGCAATCTTGATCGATTTCTTTCAACATGGACTCATTAAGGAGCTTTTTTAAATTAATTTCTGCCATAAGGCTAAAAGTATTTAATAACGTCTACTCTTTTAAAGATTTTCGACATCCTCTTTATCTGTACGTGAATTTTTATTTATCTACTACTTCGTTGTTGGCACAATGCCTGCATCAGTATCAGAGTTATGAATACGTTTGTTCACCTCAGAGCCATGCTTTCCAAAGTTCAGGTTGAAATGAAAGTCTATGCCGAAAACTTTACATAGATTTCTCGACCATACCATTTGATTGTAAGGAGCAAGGTGGGAAAGATTTTCTACTGACATTTCATAACGTGAACTGAAGATGTTCTGCAACTGGAGTTCTACACCCCATTTTTCCCTATTGTACCCAAAGACTATACTATGTGATTTCTCATCTTTGTTAAGTGTCTCCCCCCACAGTCTATGAAAACTTGTCTCAAGATTGGCGCCTACATACCAATTCTTGTACATTCCCATTAAGTTGGCACGCAAGCCCCAGTTAGTATGTGTATGCGTATAAGTATTGCCATTGCTGATATAGCGATTAACAAATGGGGTTAATTGAATGGATATATAATCCTTCCAAGGTTGTACTTTTAGGTTTATTTGAGAGTTCAGACGATGGAAGCCTCTTTGATTGGCATAACTCCTAATATAGAACCCATTCGAATAGGTCGTTTCTTCCATATATGGCTTGTCGTCATAGCTGTAACGGGTAAACCATTCTGCACTAATATACTTTGTTCCTACGCTAATTGACAGTTCATTAGAGAAAAATCTGACCGCCTGTAGATTAGGATTTCCACGGCGTATTTGGTAAATGTCTATGTGCTGTTCAACATCGCTTAATTCGGCAAGTGAGGGTGCGTACCCTCCCATGTAGGCTTTGTAGCGTATTGACAGATAATTGTTGAAACGGTATCCCAGCTGAATAGTCGGGCGAAATATATATTTTACCTGTTTTGCATTTTCTTGGCTGGCATAAGTTCTCATAACACCAACACCTACCATATAATCCAACTTTCCTAACGTTGAAGCCCATTCTCCAAAAGCATAACTCTCAGCTGTATTCATCTTTACGCTTGAGGATGTGTTTCCATCATATGCGTTTTTTGTGTACATCTGCTGATGTCGCAGACCGAATGACAACCGCGAATCCTTGATTTTCTGCTCGTAAATAACTTCAGCTATAGCCGAATATTTATTACCATCAACATGGGAAGTTATTTCCTGCACAGCATTCCCCAGAGATTGGCGATATAAACGGTCGTTTTTAGTATTGATATATGTTCCTATCAGGTCAAAGAAAAGATGCTTATCCTTGGAAAACTCATGCTGATAATAAATATCTAACGATGGATTGTTACTCCTTGACTTGGTGCGGTCCTTGATATCGAATGTGTTGCTATCCTGAATAAGTTTGGAATTTCTATCAGATACCGCATGAGGCGTATTGTTATATAAATCACGAAAAGTAACACTCAATATGTTTCCGCTATTTATGTAATCGTATCCTATGGATAGATTGATGTTATCATATTGTGCCTTTGTCTTTTGCCCTATCTCATAGTTGTTGATACTGGGGGGCGTTGCATGGAAAGCCTCCATGTTTTCACGTAACCAGTTTACATCACGTCGATTCCAGTTTACAGACGCCTTGAAGCTTGACTTACCTACATGATAATTCCCCGATAACTGATAATCTCCTATACCTAAGGGATTGATAGTGTTCATAAACTCTCCAGAGATACTTCCTCCATTCTTCTTTTCCTTTAAGATAATATCAATTACGGCAGCTACATTTCCATATCGTAAACCAGGGTTATCATGATATTCTATTTTCAACACATCTGCCGGCAAGAGAGCCTTCACCTCCTGTATCTCTGCCTTTACACCATTAATACGCAACTCTACTGCATCCCCCATTGTGGTAGTCACCTTACTGTCGAGAGTATTTACTGAAATGCGTGATAGCTGAAGATGCTGCAACAAACTTAAGCCATTGCTTGATGTTTTTTGCTGAAGCAGATTAGGGATAATAATTTGTCGGTCAACTTTTTGTATTACGTTGTTGGCTGTCACGGTCACGTCATTAAGTTGCTTACTCTCTGGCTCCAACACTATTGTGCCCACCGATAAATGCTTAGAAATGTTTTGGCATTTAATTTCCTGTGTAGAATACCCTACAAAGGATATCCTTATTCTATAGTTCTCTCCCTCATGCGTATTCAGCTCAAAGCCTCCATTAATATCAGTTACCACTCCACTAATCATCTTATTTTCGCTTTCACGAAACAACGAAACCGTTGCAGCTGGTAATGGTTGCTTGTTTTCATCTACTACCGTTCCCGTAGTTTGTGCAGCAAGAATACCATAGCAGCCAGACATGAGCAACGTGAGAATTTTCTTTTTCATAAACATTATATTATTTATTATATGTATTGTCTTATTATCATTTTGGAGTCAACATCATGATATGCCGACAACTTTTCTTGTCTTTCGATGTTGCAAATGTATTGGTTTCTCCAAATCTTTTCACTACACAAAAGTGTAATTCTAAGTTTGTTGTCTGAAATATTACACAAAAGTGTAATCATGCTGCCTTGCAAAGTTCACCATATTTGGAAAAGAACCCCATAATACCTCTTTTACTGGAGCATACTGGAACGGTCTCAGATGTCAGGTAGTCAATGGATTTTCCGATTTGACGTGTACCAAATCCCAACACCTTCATTACTTTCAATAGTTTGCTGTCAATCTCTGCAATCATATAGCTGTACTTGTCCTCAACTATCGGCTTTACTGCTAATGCCATCAATCGCTTGAACAATGTCAATGTTGATATTCCCGAATCCTTTGCAACGGCAAAGCGTCCGATATGCCAAAAACTATATTTACTTTCCTGGTGAATAGCATTTAGTGGGTTTATCCCATATATTTTTTCAATAGGAAGAGTCTTGTGTTTATCCCAATGAAAACTCCTGATGCAGCCAATCATTTTCCCCAAATAGTCCCTTGCAATATAGATGCGAGATTTGTTATCATACAGATATTCCTCTTCTTCAAGCACAGATTTGATATCTTTGTTTATCTCTTCCTCTGTAAATGAAGATAAGTGATGGGAGTAATTTTCCTTGACCACAAACTGTGCTATTTCCAACAGACTCGTTTTGTCTGCCATGAATACTTGAGTTCGGGATAAGTTTAGTATGAAAAAAGTTCCAAGTGCCTTGATTTTTCCACATACACTGGCAGTGCCTCTGGCTTGTTCTCAAAGAAGCAGTATGCTGTAAGGGCAGAACACAAGTTCATGATAAAGTTGTGTATCGAGCGGTGTCTTGAGTGAACAAGGTTGGCTTTGTTCTTGAGTAGTTCGTTAATGCACTCGATAATGTATCTTTTCCTCAGCATAATCTTGTCCCACATAGGCATCAGTTTGTTCTTCATCTTAGCCTTGAGCCCATGAACGAGTTGGATACCTTGACTGAACAGACTATCAAAGAGTTCCTGCTTGATGTACCCTCTATCAGCAAAGATCTTCCCAAATAAGACCTTTGCAAATACCGTCCATACCCTGCTATCTCTGTCATCCACATTTGCTCCTGTAAGACAGAACGTTATCACTTCACCAGAATCATTGCATAGCAGGTGCAGCTTGAATCCATGACACCAGCCCATGGTACCCTTTCCGTCCTTGGCGAGGCCGGCAAAGACTTTGTTGTAATATCGTCGTACATTGTGACATACGGGTATCATTGTGCTGTCAACGAATGTTATACCCGTACACTTGCCGAAGGCATAGAGCTTCATGAACAGCATCATCTTAAAGAACACTCTTGGCATGAGTTCAACGAAGCGGTTATAGGAAACCGCGTCGGGAAAATCCTGACGCATCACCCCTTTGACCCAATTCAAATAATACTCCTTGAAATTGCGATATGCGCCGAAATGATAGCATACCAAAATGGTCATAATCTCACTTTCCGAGAGTCTGCCCTTGCGGTTTCGGTAGCGTTTGCCGTCACTGTTATGGGACGGTAGACGCAGGTTTTTCGCTAATTCGGCACTCAAATTCTTATCAAACTCGTCGATTATACAGAAAATTTCAGTAACTTTGTCCTTGGTAATCATCGTTCAAAAATCTTGTAATCTATTGATTTTCACCTATAAAGATACGAATTTTTGACGAGATTACCAACTTTTTCAAGCCTTTTCTTATCCCGAACTCGCGTATGAATATAGCGTAATCCTTAAATGTTGCAATCTGTTTTTCCATAATGCTTTTTGTTTCTTGATTTATATGGCAAAAATACTTCTTATCCAAATATCACCTATTACACTTTTGTGTAATTTGGCTTCTCTCTCTTTGTTTTTTACACTTTTGTGTAATCTCTTTGCGGTATTTCGCATTAAAAATGTACTTTTGTAGTGAAATATATCAGAGAGCTTTAGCACGTTTAGCATATATGACAGACATAAAAGATTTCTTTATAGCATCGAACACCGTGCGTAATGCACCAGATTACGATTCAAATGTATTGTCAACATTGATTCATACAGTAGAGTCCTTTGCACGTGTAACCTATCAGAGCATTTATCTGATAGACTATTATAAGCAGGAGTTTCTTTATGTATCAGATAATCCTTTGTTCCTTTGTGGTCATACGGCAAAGGAGGTGAAGGAATTGGGGTATAGTTTTTATTTGAAATATGTACCAGAAGACGAGCAAAAAATGCTTGTTGAGTTGAACAGAAGTGGTTTTAAGTTCTTTGATACGTTCGACAATGTTGATAAATACCAATGTTCCATGTCATATCATTTTCATCTGAAGAGTGGAACAAAAAGTAAGTTGATTAATCACCAGCTTACTCCCATTCTATTGACAGATGAAGGCAAGATATGGATAGGAATGTGTGTCGTATCACTATCTTCACATAAAACAGTGGGACATGTAGAGTTTCACAAGAAAGGACTCCACAATTATTGGAAATATTCTTTCGAAGGGCATCGATGGAAGGAGTGTGAAGGAATATCTTTAAAAGAAGAAGAACTTGAAGTGCTACGGTTGTCGGCAGCAGGGCTTACCATGACGGAAATTGCGGACAGAATGTGCCGCTCGTTAGATTCTATCAAAACCTACAAACGCCACGCCTTTGACAAATTAGGCGTGGCGAATATCACCGAAGCTATTTCAAGAGCTACCTTAAACAAACTCTTCTGAAAATAACAACTTAAGGCAAAAGTGAAGAGAGATAGAATTTAGGAAAATAGTTCACAGGTTTTCCTGTAGCAAGATTGTACATTGCCGTTGTACACAAGCCTGCTGCAATCCATGATGCTATGGACAGTTGTGGAGGTGGTAGCATTTCGCTTTCTTTTTTATATTGGGTTACAATTTTGTCTAACCACTCTTTTGGTTGATTCCAAAAAGCCCCGTGTCCGGTAACATATTCAGCCACTTTCAACTCAAACCCTTTAGGCTCTTCCGTCAGTTCTGACAAGGAGTGCCCCAATGGGTCTACAATCGTAACAAAGCCAGCCCAACCAAAGTTGTATGGGTGCAGTACTGGGATTTTTCTTTCTTTGCATATTTCATCAAAGACGAATGGAGTTTTATCCTTAAAGTCCAATGCATTGATGGCTACATCATGCTCATTCAGCATCTCTTCGATGTTATCAGAAGTCAAAAACTCTGTATGGAAATCTATCTGTGCATCAGGATTGATGCTTAGCAAACGCTCAGCCAAACATTTCGCCTTGTATCTGCCAATGTCATTCTCTGTATAGTTCTGCCTATTAAGGTTGCTTTCCTCCACCTTGTCTCCATCAACAATAGTGATATGTTCGAAACCAAATCTTAAAGCGCATTCAGCGATAATGCTGCCAATACCAGCACCACCAAGGAATATCTTATAATCCTTGATGATGCTTTGTTCTCTTTCGCTCACATAGAGCCTGTTTCTGCTGTATCTTTCTTCCATAATAAAATAATGATTTTAGGCAAAAGTAGATGTAATAAAGCATATATGCATTACACAAAAGTGTAATAATCAATCACATTGTTGATTATTTTAGATTTTATAACATATTCAGAAGATAACATGTTTGCTACTCCTTATAGTTATCCTCCAACAACCTTTCCAAATCCGAAGCCTTATAGAGTATCTTTCCTGCGAACTGTGTATAGGGTATAATCTTCCTATTCCGATAATCCTGTAAGGTGCGTGGACTGATATACAACCGCTCGCATACCTCTTTACCTGTGAGGAAATGTTCTCCACCAAACAGTGGCTTGTGTGTCTGTGCTACTTCCTTAATTCTCTTGCTTACTCCGCTGATAGCGGACAGCACCACCTGCATATCGTCCACCTCCATGTTCAAATCTCTTACCTGTTCCATATTCTTCATGTTTATTTGTTGAATTTATTTTTCTCCGCTTTCGATTTCTTTATTTTGGTTTGGAGCAACCTCTCCACGTCCTCACGCTTGTAATAGCACTTATGCCCGATTTGCGAGAAAGGCAGCACACCCGTGTCCCGATAGTGCTGCAAGGTACGCTTGCTGATATTAAGCAACTTGCACACATCACCATTGTGCAGCCAATCGGTGTGTCTGCTCTGTTCTCCGAATGCCTTGTGGCAGGTCTCGGCAAGACTGAGTATCTCCTTCCTTAGCTTTGCCCAATTTGAATCCGTAATGATAAAATATCCCATAGTTTTATTATTGTTTTGTTTGTATTTCTGTCTTATTGGTTTAATAAAACCTTTGTCCGTCTTGCGTTTCACCGCATATTTCTGCCTGCAAAAGTAGAGAGTGTTTGCCATACTTCAAAGCACGAGGGAACAGTAGGGAAATAGAGGGAAAAACATGGAAATGGCAAAAGGATTGTCGCTCTCTTTCTTTGTCTCTTTAACTCCATTTTATCATATCCTTTTAGCCGACGCAATACGATTCGTATTGTAGCAAACTAGCACCTGCCTTTCTTGCATCCTTTACACACTTGTCCTCTTGTTTGGGGCTTAAATCCTTGTTTCCCGACAGTTTCCTGTCAGAAATCCGTGAGAAATTCATAGCCAATGTACGCAACATTATGCAAGCACTCCCTGAATGCTTGGAACTTTCCAGTTCTCTTCATAACTTCACTCTCGGAAACCAAACTAAGCATATAATGAAGAAGAATGCAGATAAAGGCAATTCAGTGGGTGAAAATAATACGTCCAAGCAAAGGAAGACTTCCTCCAAAAATGGTGAGATAGAAACCTATCTCTCCTCTCGCTATGAGTTCAGATACAACACGGTATTGGGATGAACCGAATACCGCAGAATGAATAGCAGCGATTTCACAAAGGTGGGTCGCTATGAAATTAACACGCTCCGCAGGGAACTTGACAACGATGTGGGGATTATTACATCTTCTGACAACCTCTATTCCATTATAGAAAGTAGCTTCTCTCCACGTGTCAATCCCATACAGGAGTATTTCAAAAGGTTGCCATCGGTGGATATAAGCAGTAATCCTTCCTTTTCACTGAAAGCTATTCCCCACTTGGCAAGTTGCGTGGTCGTGCGCAACTCTGACAAGTGGCTGCCGTACCTCACCAAGTGGCTCGTGGCAGTGGTCGCCAACGCAATGGACGACCGTGAGTGCCGTAACCACACCTGCCTTGTGTTGACAGGTGAGCAGGGCAAGTTCAAAACTACATTCTTGGATTTGCTCTGCCCACCTGCATTGCATGGCTATAGCTACACTGGCAAGATATATCCGCAGGAGAAGGACACGCTCACCTATATAGGGCAAAACCTCATCATAAACATCGACGATCAACTCAAAGCCCTCAACAAACGGGATGAGAACGAGCTGAGAAACCTCATTACCTGTCCGATGGTCAAGTACCGTATGCCGTATGACAAGTATGTAGAGGAGCATCCCCACTTGGCAAGCTTCGTGGCATCGGTGAACGGCAATGACTTTCTTACAGACCCTACAGGCAGCAGACGCTTCCTGCCCTTTGAAGTGCTTTCCATAGATATTGAGAGAGCAAAAGCTATCTCGATGGGCAATGTCTATGCGGAAGCCAAAGCCCTGTTAAAGTCAGGCTTTCGTTATTGGTTTGACGATGATGAGATAGCCGAGCTATATAGGGAGAGTGAAGACTTTCAAGTACAGACTGCAGAGATGGAGCTTTTGTTGCGTTGTTTTGAAAAGCCAACGGAGGATGAAAGATATTCGTTAATGACCACTACGGAGATACTTACCTATCTGGGTATTTATACCCACCAGCCACTTGTTGCCA
>NZ_VVIQ01000001.1 GCF_009728485.1 Prevotella vespertina | reverse complement strand
CCGGTCGACGTCCATTCGGTGCAAGCACTAAATGCCGTTTCCCCTCGACTTGCATGTGTTAAGCCTGTAGCTAGCGTTCATCCTGAGCCAGGATCAAACTCTCCATTGTAAAATATGTTTGGGTGATTAGAATAGATAATAGTGATAACAAATACCACATAAAATCAACTCTTCACCGAGTAATCTCTGTTTCAGAATGCTTATCCTTTAGTATCAAGTTTTAAAAGCACCTTTTCCTATATAAGGAATTCAATTGAATTGATCGGTTCGTTTCTTTTACCCATCTATTTGATTCTTAATCAAACAGACGCTTCTTGTACTACTTCTCTGTTTATGTAAATCTCTTCAAAGAACGCTTTCTTTATTGCTTTAAACACTCATAAGCACGTGGCTTATTTCGTAAAAGCGAATGCAAAGGTATATAGAAAACCAATACAATCCAAATGTTTTAAAGATTATTTTTAAGAAAAGGTGATATTTCTTTATAAAATTGACATACATCAATGGATTTAACCTAAAATGGGTTACTTTTGCATACAAACATCGATAAATAGAATATGAGACATCAAAGACAAATAATAGAGATAAATGGTCATACATGCATAATTCATTGCGAAGATAATGCAAAGGATTTTCTAATTCAACCCGTAGATAGTCATGATACGGAAGAATTAGAGCACCAGATTAGCTATATAGAAGAACATTCATCAGCAACATTCACCCACATTGCTATGCGTGTAGAGAAGTGGAATGCAGAATTAACACCATGGTCAGCTCCACCTGTATTCGGAAAGATTCCCTTTGGAGATGGTGCGAATCACACCTTATTATATATAATACAACAACTGATTCCCAAATTACAGCATCTATACAACTTATCCATTTGCGGAGAGAATACATTTCTTGGTGGCTATTCCCTTGCAGGGCTATTTGCTTTATGGGCTTCTTATCAAGCGGAGATACCCTTCAATGGTATTGCTGCAGCATCCCCTTCCGCATGGTATACAGGTTGGCTTGACTATGCAGAGAGTCACACCCCACAAATAAAGAACGCTTACCTAAGTCTAGGAGATAAGGAAGAAAAGACGAAAACAAAACTCATGTCAACCATTCGTAAGGATATGCTCAACCTAGAACACATATATAAAACGAAGGGAGTAAACTGCAAGATGGAATGGAACGAAGGTAACCATTTCCAAGACAATGGTATCAGGATGGCAAAAGGATTTGTATGGCTTTTGCAGAACCTAGACTAATAACATCGACACATAACTAGAGATTAAATAAAGGAAGCGTCTCCCTCATAAGATTTAATCACAAAGGAAGACGCTTTTATATTCTGCTTTATCATGGGGAAGGTGCTTATAACCTAGCAAGCGACCTCTTCCGCCATCAATCACCAAGCCCTGCAAGTCGACGAGCTTCAGGTGTAAGATACTTCTCAATCTTACTATAAGGAATCGTGAAAGTGGGCATACCATGCATATAAGGAGCAATTTCATATTGTCCATAAATAATCTCTACACCTTTTTCTACTAAACAAGGAGTAATAGAAGGTTTAGGAATTACCCCATTCCCAATGAATAAATCATTCATGTATTCTTGTATTGCAGCAGGCGAAGGGGGCTCTCCGTTATCTTTTAGCCAGCCAATATACCCACTGCTATAAGGCACGCCAATAATAATAGAAATCTTTTGTTCATAATAGTTATAAAGCTTGTTAACAGACCACAAATATAGTCTTTTCCTATATTATCTGCAAAACAATTCCTACTTTTGTTACGCTCTGAACACATCATAAACATCAATAGAACAGCATGAAGATAAGTATTATAGGCACAGGAATGATAGCCACCGAGGTTATCAAGATGCTAAGGAATGAGGCGAAAGGGATTGAGATAACAAGTATCTTTTCACACAGCAACAAGGAGAAAGCACTGACGCTTGCAAAGGAGAACGATATTGACCACGTATATACCGACTATGCCCAACTATTAAAAGAAGACGATGCCGACTTTGTCTATATAGCTTTGGTCAATAACGCACACTACACTTACGTGCGCCAGGCATTAGAGGCTCAACGCAACGTTATTGTTGAGAAGCCCTTTACGAGTACGCTTGAGGAAGCGAAGCTACTCGCACAGATGGCACGCGAACGTGGACTTTATCTCTTCGAGGCAGTCACACCCCTTCACACCCCCAACTTCCAACTCGTAAAGCAAAGTCTCAAGCGCATTGCTCCCATACATTTCGCACAATGTAATTTCTCGCAATACTCCAGTAGATACGAGCGCTACCTACAGGGGGATATAGCCCCCGCATTCAATCCAGAACTAGGTGGTGGAGCCTTGAACGACCTCAATGTGTACAACATCAACATCATCGTAGGACTATTCGGGGAGCCTATCGCCAACCAATATTTCGCTAATCATGGGCACAATGGCGTTGATACCTCGGGCATTATGGTGCTCACCTACCCCAATCTCACAGCCTCCTGCGTTGCAGCCAAGGACTCCAGTAGCCCTTCCTTCACCTTAATTCAAGGCGAAAAAGGATGGGTGCGTATCCCAACTACAGCCAATGAGTTCGGAAAAGTGGAGATTATGGAGCAAGGAAAGCTCACCAGCTACCAACGAAACGCATACGAGAGCCGTCTCGCCCATGAGTTTATGGACTTCAAGGATATATGGGAGCGGAAAGACTACAAGCGTATGGAGGAATGGCTCGACACATCACTTACGGTCATGAAAGTGCTGAGGAGTTAGAAAGCAGTCAAAGAAGTCAAGAGAAACTGAAGAACGTGCAGGATGATAGAGGCGTGAAAGTCAACAGAACTCATCCCTTAGCCTAATCACAAATAACAATGAAGAAGAAGCTCTCTCTATATCTTATCATCGCATTGATCGTGGTCATTGGCACACTAGCGGCTACCACATCTTATCTCCTAAAGTACATGCTTGAGGAGCCAACCCACACTTACGACTATCGTTGGGCAAAATTACATCAACGCTATCCAAGCCTTACTCCATGGTTAGACAGCCTCAAGACCACCCACCAACTGCGTGACACAACCATCCTACTCAATAACCACTTGCGGGCGCACGCCTTCTATCTTCGTGGTGATTCAGCCTGCGGGCGCACAGCAATATGCGTCCACGGATATAAAGACAACGGGTTGGGACTCCTATACATCGCTCATATATATAATAAGGTGATGCGCATGAACGTACTACTACCCGACCTTCACGGGCACGGGCAAAGCGAAGGCAACTCCATACAAATGGGCTGGAACGACCGCAAAGACATAGAGCAATGGATACCCGTTGCCGAACGGATGTTCCGTGATAAACGCCACCCTAGTCAGATGGTATTACATGGCGTCTCCATGGGAGCAGCCACCATTATGAACGTGTCAGGCGATGAGAATATCCCAACATACGTGAAAGCATACGTAGAGGATTGCGGTTACACCAGCGTATGGGACGAATGTACCGACCAGCTAAAGGCGCAGTTCAACCTCCCACAATTCCCCCTCGTCCCCCTAGCCTCAGCCCTCTGCCAAGTCAAGCATGGTTGGAATTTCCATGAGGCGAGTCCAATGGAACAAGTCAAGAAATGCCACCGCCCCATGCTCTTCATTCATGGCGACCACGACACCTATGTCCCTTCATGGATGGTATATCCCCTCTACAAGGCAAAACCCCAGCCCAAGCAACTATGGATAACACAAGGTTCTGAGCACGCATATAGCTATCACGACTATCCAAAACTATATGAATCCAAAGTGAAGAACTTCGTTAGCAAATACTTCAAATAAGTGGGCTAACGAACACCTCCCACGCTTTGGAAGCACTAAAGATAGCCCTTTCCCCACCTTCATCATACGTCTACCGCCCCCTTTCAACCATACTCGATACCGCTTACAAGTATGGTTGATTTCGTTTGCAGATATGCTCAATGTTGCTTACAAAGTATGTTCGATATTGCTTACAGCTATGCTCGGCATTGTTTACACATACATCTGCCATCCTTTACACATACGCCTCATAGTATCTTCACCATGGTGAAGATTGTGTTTCATCGTGATGAGACACTCGTTTCATCATGATGAGACACAGGTTTCATCATGATGAGAATAACATGAGACATACGTCTAATGAATCAAAGACGCACATCTAACGAATAGAAGACATACATCTAATGAATGGAAGACATATATCTAACGAACCAAAGATACACATCTAAGGAATGGAATACATACATCTAATGAATCGGGAACATAAGTCGGACAAAGCAGAGACAGGCACATAATCAAACGAAGACGCACGACCTGCGTATTCGCTTCCATATCTTTCACCGATGCGAAACAAAGATTATAAAAAGTGTAGACAGACGTGTTACGGGTGATAATAATTTTGTAATTTTGCATCACATTAAGTAATAAATAACCAGATTATGCAAGACTTAGTAATTTACAATACACTGCATCGTAAGAAGGAGTTGTTCCAACCCATCGCTGCACCTAACGTGGGTATGTATGTCTGTGGTCCTACTGTTTATGGCGATCCACACCTTGGGCATGCGCGTCCTGCCATCACTTTCGACCTCTTATTCCGCTATCTGAAGCATATCGGGTATAAGGTTCGTTATGTTCGTAACGTCACTGACGTGGGGCACTTGGAGCATGATGCCGATGAGGGGGATGATAAGATTGAGAAGAAGGCACGGCTTGAGCAACTCGAACCGATGGAGATTGCACAATATTACACCAATCGTTATCACGATGCTATGCATGCATTGAATGTTTTGCCGCCAAGTATTGAGCCGCATGCAACAGGGCATATCATTGAACAGGAGGAGCTGGTGAAGCAGATTATGGACAATGGTTATGCTTACGAAAGCAATGGTAGCATTTATTTCGACGTGGCTAAGTATGACAAGGACCATCATTATGGCGTATTGTCAGGGCGTAATCTCACCGATATGATTAATAACTCTCGTGAGTTAGCAGGCGTTGGTGAGAAGCATAATCAGGTTGACTTTGCATTGTGGAAGCGTGCTATGCCCGAACATATCATGCGTTGGCCATCGCCTTGGAGTAATGGTTTCCCTGGTTGGCATTGTGAGTGTACAGCTATGGGGCGCAAGTATTTGGGCGATCACTTTGATATTCATGGTGGCGGTATGGACTTGATTTTCCCGCATCATGAGTGTGAGATTGCGCAAGCTGTAGCTTCACAGGGCGATGAAATGGTAAAGTATTGGATGCACAATAACATGATTACAATCAATGGACAGAAGATGGGTAAGTCGTTGGGCAACTTTATTACGCTCGAACAGTTCTTTACTGGCAAGCATGACACGCTCACGCAGGCTTACTCGCCAATGACAATTCGTTTCTTCATCCTATCTGCTCACTATCGTGGGACTGTCGACTTCTCTAACGAGGCATTGCAAGCTGCAGAGAAGGGATACGAACGTTTGATGAATGGTATTGAGGATTCGGCACGCATTCAGCCATCGGATGCATCGGACGATAATACGAAGAAGTTTGTTGCTAACTTCCGTCAGAAGTGTTACGATGCGATGAATGACGACTTAATGACGCCTGCTGTCATCTCTAATCTGTTTGAGGCTTGCCACTTGGTAAACGTTCTTATCGATCACAAGGCACAGATTTCTGCCGATGATCTAAGGGAACTCACGGAGGCTATGCAACTCTTTGCTTTCGACATCTTGGGACTCAAGAACGAGCGCAGTGCTAATAACGATGCACGCGAAGAGGCATACGGAAAGGTAGTAGACATGGTACTCGATCTTCGTGCAAAGGCTAAGGCTGAGAAGAATTGGGCGGTCAGCGATCAGATTCGTGACGCTTTGGCTGATGCAGGTTTCCAAGTGAAAGACACTAAAGATGGTGTTACCTGGAAACTTGACAGATAAGAGGAAAAACCACTTCTAACACGTTCCCCGTAAACTTCTCATCAATGAGGAATTTACGGGGAACAGCTTTGTTCGGCTAATTACTCTTTTTATGTTTATCTTTGTATATGGCTTCTACAACTGAAGTTAAGCCAAAAATCGTGCCAAATACTAGTGCTGGCCACAAAATAGACCATGCTTGTTCAAACCCAAGATGATCAAAGAGTTCATAAATTAACCAGAAACATGTAGCTAATAACGTCTCACGAAAATACTTCCGCAGATATCTAAATAAGGAATACTTGTGCATTGTTTTAATAATTAGTTGTTTAAAAGTTTAACAGCACAAAGATAAGACTTATTTTTTAAATTATCATGAGAAACAAGAATACTTCTTAATACTTAAACGAACTACCACCAAGGAACTCACGGAGCAATGAGGTTGGAGGGAGCGCACGGAAAGGCTGTGGAGAGAAGTACTTGAGGAACTTGCGTAAACGATAGGCCTCGGCATATTCTTCACAATTCTCTGGTACTTGCTCGAGCACCTCCTCTGCTTGTGGCTTTATGACTGCAAGCTCGAAGAGCATAGCTGTATTAAACATCACATCGGCTTGCTCCTGATAAGGGAATATCCATTTATTCTCACCAGAACGCACACTAGGCCATCGGCGGATCGTTTCTTGTGCCGAACAACCACGATACTTATAATCACGAACAATGCGTCGGAGCAATCGATTGTCAGTTGTTGGGATATAGTTGTGATTATCCAATAGGATGGTAGTAAGCGCAGAAGCATAGATCTTAAACTTCTTGTCGTCGGGAATCTGAGCCGTGAGTGTCGGGTTAAGGGCATGGATTCCTTCTACAACCAACACGTTATTCTCCTCCAAATGCAACTTATTCCCACTCTTCTCACTACTTCCTGTTTGGAAATTATACTTGGGTAATTCCACCTCCTGACCATTGAATAAAGCATTAAACTGCTCGTTGATGAGTGGAATATTCAGTGCATAGATGCTTTCGTAATCATATTCTCCCTGTTCATCCTTCGGTGTTTCTTCCCGATTAACGAAGTAGTCATCCAACGAAATCTGTACGGGCTTCACACCACTAGCAAGTAGTTGCACAGAAAGCCGTTTGCAGAATGTGGTCTTACCACTCGATGATGGTCCTGCAATCAGTACCACCCTAATATCTTTCTTTGCTGCAATCTTATCCGCAATCTGTGATATCTTCTTCTCTTGCAAGGCTTCGCTGACATTAATTAGATTGGTGGCTTCACCATTGCCAACCGCCTCATTAAAGTCACCCACCGTCTTTATACCTAACAGACTCTGCCAACGATGATGCTCTTTAAACACTTCAAACATCTTATCCTGTCGTATCAAGGCACCTAATTGGGATGGATCTTGCACGGAAGGGATGCGCAGTAACACACCATCAAAATAAGGTTCGAGTCCGAAGAGATATAGTTGTGACGTGTTCGTGAGCATTGAACCGTAGTAATAATCCTTATAGTCATCCAGAACGTAATAAACAGTATAAAGCGTTCCACTACTCTTGAGCAACTTTGCCTTTTGTTCGTCACCGAGTTTAGAGAACATATCAATAGCCTCTTCTGTTGTTGTTTCAAAACGTTGGATAGGTAGATGAGCATTGACAATCTCCTGCATTCGTGTGCGAATGCGGTTTACATCCTCTGCAGTGATAGCATGACCGAGTTTCAAATTACAATAATAACCATTTGAAACAGGAATATCTATGATCACTTCGCTTCGCGAATAAAGGTCGTGGACAGCCTTACAAAGCACAAGGAAAAGCGACCGAGTGTAAGTGCGAATACCCGATTGTGTATGCAAATCAAGGTACTCCACATCCTTATTATGATAGAGCCTGTAATGCAACCCTTCAACTTTATTATTCACTTTAGCACTTACAGGACCATAAGGCATTTGAATATTTATTTCCTTGAAAACATCAGAAAGTGTACTTCCCATTGGGACTTTCAGACTTTTTTTATTATTTTTGCAGCGGATATGCAGTAATTGTGTCATAAGCATTTACGTGTTAAATGTAAGTCGGTGGACTAAATCGTTCGTCTATAAAATACGAATGGTAAAGGTAAAGATTGTTCTGCATATACACAAGAGTTAGTCGTCACAAATTAAGTTATTATATGTCGATTTGGATTTTTTTTAAGCTCATTGGAGCCTTAGCGTTACTAATGTTTGGTATGAAGGCAATGAGTGAAAGCCTGCAAAAGATGGCAGGACCTCAATTGCGTCATGTCCTTGGTGCAATGACAACTAATCGCTTCACTGGTATTTTAACAGGTACATTTATTACCGCAGCCGTCCAATCATCAACGGCAACAACAGTCATGACGGTTAGTTTCGTGAATGCAGGATTACTCACCCTTGTGCAGGCTATCTCCGTCATCATGGGTGCTAACATCGGAACAACCCTAACGGCATGGATCATGTCAGCAGGCTTCTCGTTTAACATTACCGACTTCGTTTGGCCTGCTTTCTTCATTGGTATTGTACTGATTTACTCTAAGAAGCGCAAGCTAATTGGCGACTTCCTCTTCGGCATATCATTCATGTTTCTAGGCTTGGGAACGCTGCGCCAAACGGGTATAGACATGGATTTGGCACACAACCAAGCGGTACTTGATTTCTTTAGTCAGTTCGATCCACAGAGCTTCTTCACCACAATTGTATTCTTACTCATCGGTAGTGTGCTGACGATGTGTGTGCAAAGCTCCGCTGCAATCATGGCTATTACGATGATTCTCTGTTCGACCGGTGTGCTTCCAATCTACCAAGGAATAGCACTCGTAATGGGTGAGAATATCGGAACAACAGTTACCTCTAACCTTGCCGCATTGACGGCAAACACGCAGGCACGAAGAGCTGCCATGGCACACATGGTGTTTAATATCTTTGGTGTTATTTGGGTATTGTGTATCTTCCATCCATTCATTAACATGGTCTGCAGCTGGGTTGGTTATGACGTGACGATGCCTAAGGGAGCAGCTGGATTTGCCGCTAATGCCGCTAAACTTAGCTTTGTGTTAGCCGCCTTCCACACCACGTTCAATGTTACCAACACGCTTATCCTTGTTGGTCCCATCAAGTACTTAGAAAAGTTAGTATGCTTGATTATCAAGCCAAAGGCCAACAAAGACGAGGATGAGTTCCGTCTTCATTTCATTCAGGCAGGTATCATGAAGACGCCAGAGCTCTCTGTCTTGGAAGCATCTAAGGAGATTAAGTCGTTTGCAGAACGTATCCAAAGAATGTTCGGAATGGTACGTGAACTACTTGGAGAGCGTGACACAGAGAAGTTCAATAAGCTTTATACACGCATTGAGAAGTATGAAGGAATCTCAGATAACATGGAGATTGAGATTGCCAAATACCTTGATCAAGTGTCAAATGCCCATTTGAGCGATGAGACAAAGGATAAGGTACGCTCTATGTTACGTGAGATTTCAGAACTAGAGAGTATTGGTGATGCTTGTTACAATATCGCTCGTACAGTGGGAAGACGCATACGCGGCAAGGAGGACTTTACAGAGGAACAGTATGATCATATACATCAGATGTTCGAGTTAACGGACGATGCTCTCACGCAGATGAATCGTATCTTGGTGGGACATAGACAAGACAACGATGTGAATCGTTCGTTCAACATAGAGAACGAGATTAATAATTACCGCAATCAACTACGCTCACAGAACATCAATGACGTCAATGAACATAAATACACTTACGCTATTGGTACGATGTATATAGACATCATTCAGGAGTGTGAAAAGCTCGGTGACTACGTTGTCAATGTGGTAGAAGCACGCATGGGTGTGCGCCAGCAAGAAGCATAAAGGGCATATACTGCCAACAACAAGAGAGTGTATCAAGTAGGTTAAGGGTATAGAAACAAACGTTCTCGTCCGTCAGTACGATTGCAAATACTAGACAGGTGAGATTATCTATACCAAAGAGTTTAACCTTTGATACACTCTCTTATTTTATACCAAGCCTATTACGAATACCGAGAAACACGTCTGCTTCCCCCTTAAAGAAACCTAACTAATGCCTTAAACAAACTACTTATAACAGCGTTTTCATGGCTTGAGACTGTGCGTTTCATGTACTGAAACCCTGCGTTCCATATACTGAAACCCTGCGTTCCATGTATTGAAACGCTGTGTATCATAGGCTTGAAACGATGTGTATCATAGGCTTGAAACGATGTGTATCATAGGGCTGATACGATGTGTATCATAGGTCTGAAACACTGAGTATCAAAGCCTGAAACACTGAGTATCAAAGCCTGAAACGCTGTGTCTCAAGGCTTGAAACGCTACGTCTCATACGCTGAGACAACATTACATCGGCTGAAAGTCGTCCGTATTTAAGACGATAGCCCCCACATACATTAAGGTTTTGTAAACAGGAACACATCATGTTTCTTCTGGCTAGCAACACGTTTCTAGCTAACAGAAGAGGGCATACACCTTATTATTAGACTAGGTTTAAAAGACAAGCCCCACCTTTCGGCGGGGCTTGCTGATACTTCATTTGAATGAAAATTAGTGTTATTCACGCTTACTTATCAAAGCCAATGGGGCGGAACTGATGCTGCTCTTCGCTATATACATAGCCTGCCTTGAGCAGAGAAGCCTTGAGTTTGTCAACGTCCTCATTGAAGTTGTTGCAAAGAGACTCTAGTGAATCGAACTCTTCATCACGCAGTAGCATGTTTGCACTGCTTACCAGTATTGCTGGATCTTTTGGTAGATAATCCATGATTTAATAATATTTTAAATGAATAGAGACCTACTTCATTGACTCACCAACGAATTGGAGAGGGAGCAAGTCCTTGACTGTATCAATAACATAAACGCCTGATGTACCATAAAGAAGGATACGAATGGGCTGGTTATAACGACTTTCTATCTCTAAGATAACCTGTCGGCAAGCGCCACAAGGTACGATTGGGTCACGCATCAAACCATACTCATTAGCCGCAGCTATCGCTAAGAGGGTGATAGGTTGGTCTGGATAAGTGGACTGGGCAGCAAAGATTGCGGAGCGTTCAGCGCATAATCCTGAAGGAAAAGCTGCATTCTCTTGATTCGCCCCCATCACTTCTACGCCATTCGCAAGCAACAATGCTGCACCAACACGGAACTTGCTGTAAGGCGAATAGCTGTTACCCGTAGCCGAGATTGCTGTTTGGATGAGGTGTTGCTCGTCTTCTGATAGTTCATCAAGTTGGCAGAATCCTATCTTAATACTTAAATCTATTGTCTTCATTGTCGATATTTGTTATTGGTTATTGGGCTTATTAGCCTTATTAGGCAATAGGACTAATTAGGCTAATAAGGCTAATTAGATTAATTAGCTATCAGCTCATAACAGCCAATATCTGGTTTATTATCACGCTGCTTACCATCATGATCGGTTGCGAAACGTGTATCTGTTAATACTCGCCCTGCATCAATAGCAGGTGAGAGAACGTTATTCTCTGGCTTTTTAAGGTGCAAGTCATAGTCTTGCTTATCGGCATTGACCTTGACAAATTGCTTATCTCCACCCCCTGGATAGTCCTTTGTGTTCTCCCAAATAACGTCTGTAAAACGTGCGAGCAAAGCGGTATCCTTTGGCTTTGGCGTGCGTAACAGACAATGATCGAACTGATAATTGGCTGTTACTCCGTCCTTGTTATACACCATGAGGACATCTTCAGAATAGCCAGTTACCAATGAGTTAACCATGTTGAAAGCCTGTAAAGGATAGTCCTTATCGCCTTCATGATTGCCAAGACTTAATGCTGCACCGCGGTTACTATCGAAAGGATAGAACTGAGCAAAGGTGCAATGAGTCAGCGTAATGTGCCCACCAAGGAAGGAGGCGCAGTCCATCAATGTGTTAGAGAATTGTGTATTATAGGCTTCCACCTTACTATTTACAGCCTTCAAACCATATCCTTGACAATTATGTATGGTTGAGTTAGCCAGTGTAAGTTTGTTTTGCGAGGTGTTGGCAGCGTCACACACGATACCATTATAAGCTGAATGGAGGTCGGTATGACTAATGACATTATCGTAACTATCGGCATGGAAGTGTATTCCTTGCCATTGTCCACTCACATGGTCATAGGGAAGATAAGGGAAGAGGCGGTCTAATCGGTCACCACGTAACACCACGGGATGATCCGCCGTACCCTCACATCGCAACGAGCCATACACTTCCAGTGATGCTTTCTGCGAGAAGTAAAGCGTTGTTCCAGCTGGTATTGTAAGTGTCGCACCCGCTTCTACCTTCAGAGTATCTTGTAAGACAATGGGCTTAGAGCCTGTTAATGTCATATTACTGGCGACCTTCAAACCCTTTAGAAGTTGCGCATCCCAGCTGTAAGCACTAAGGATTACACGTTGCTGAACGCCACTCTCAAGTGTAAATATAAGGTTATCTACTATCTCCTGTGGACTTGTTCCATTATTCAGAGGCGATGTCATTTCCACAAATACACGAATACTATCCTTGTTTCTCACCTCTAAGTCTTTCACTTGATAGCCATTAGCTGCATTCAACTCGTCTCCACTGACATTCACACGGAACCCCGTTTGATTGCCTTGTGCTAGTCGGACATTCGTCAATCGAAGCCCAGCTCCCGAGCGATTATACACCCAGAAGGTCTTTGTGGATGTAGGGACATTAGAAAAAGTGGTATCTAACTTCAACGTATCCGATGAGAAAGACAACAAGTTCGAACGTGATGTTGTAAATGTATCATCGTCCGAACAGGCTGTTATCAGGGCTACTATCGCCAAGAGGCATAGTATGGTTAATTTCTTCATTATCTATCTTTTTGGTTCTTATCTAACGATACTCCCCTTGCTTTTATTGCTTTACTCCAAATCCACATGCTCCACATTGACTTCCTCATGGATGAAGATTTGGGCGTTCTCTTTGAACTTCTCTGGGTTCTCTGTCGTTAGATACCTCACAGTTCCATGTTTCGTGCATCGTTGCTCCATATCTGGATGGCGTCGCAAATAGTCTTGTAAGCTCTCTGCAACATACTCGCCTTGTGCAACAATCTGCACATTCTCTGGAACATGCTTCCGTATTTTAGGCATGAGGATGGGATAATGCGTACAGCCAAGGATGAGCGTGTCAATTTGTGGATCACGTTCTAAGATAAGGTCTATACGCTTCTTCACGAAGTAATCAGCACCTGGGGTATCTGCTTCATTGTTCTCAATGATAGGCACCCAAAGCGGACAAGGAATACCCGTCACCGTCACGTCGTCCCATAGCTTTTGTATTTCAAGCTTATAGCTATGACTCTTTATTGTCCCTTCTGTAGCCAACACGCCAACATGACGTGAGTGGGTAAGTTTGCCAATCACCTCTGCTGTAGGTCGAATCACACCTAACACGCGGCGCTGAGGATCGAGTTTGGGTAAGTCATTCTGCTGTATGCTGCGTAGTGCCTTGGCTGATGCTGTGTTACAACCAAGTATCACTAACTGACAACCAGACTCAAAGAGTTTCATTACAGCCTGCCGTGTAAATTGGTAAACAACATCAAATGAACGTGAACCATAAGGTGCACGGGCATTATCTCCAAGGTAGATATAATCGTAATCAGGCAATAACTGGCGGATACCATGCAGAATGGTTAACCCGCCATAACCAGAGTCAAACACGCCAATAGGGCCTGGCTGTTGCGAATATTGTGACATTATCCTCTTTATCAAATCGTTATTAAATAGGGCTTTAAGGCTCTATCGTTTTGCTTATTAATGGTTTCAGACACTTGAATACAATCTACTTAAGCGCAGAGATAAGTGCATCTGTGATGTCTTCTCCTATGGCTGTATTCACAAACGGAAGGTTGTTATTGTCTGAGTTAAGAATGAAGGCGTACCCACTCTCCTTACCCATCTCACGAACAGTATTGTCTAGTTTCTTACGAACAGGCGCATAGAGATCTGCTTCAGCCTTCTTTAAGAGACGATCTGTCTCCTTACGAAAGGCGATGTTGCGGTCCATCAACTCCTCTAACTCTGCTTGCCGCTTACGGAGAATAGAGGGTTCTAACTTGTGCTGAACATCAAGGAAATCCTCATAACGATTGTTGAAGTCATCAGCCGAACGCTTTGTTTCTGCATCATATTTCGCCTTTAAGTCATTCAAACTACGTGTTGCTGTGGCATAGTCTGCCATTGCGTGCAATACCTTCTCATAACTAAAGTAACCGAACTTTAGGCTTGGAGTAGTTTGTTGTGCGACTGCTAAGAGTGGTAACAACATCAAAGCAAAGGAAAAGAATAGCTTTTTCATCCTATTAATTATTATCTCTTCTATATATAAATACAAATAATGAGGTCAACGCAAGAATACTAATTCGTGCGGTGACCTCACCCTTATCTCCTCTTGAGAGTCGACTCTCTAGAGGCATATTAACACGGGCAAAGACTCCCGTACATACTTTTACTTCATCTTAGCCAATTGAGCCTTAACCTCAGCTGTTACATCCTTGCTAAGTGCCTCATTGATATACAATGGCTGACCATTAGCTTTCTCCATGATGTAAACATAGTTTCCTGCCTTTGCAACAGCTGCAATCGCATTGCGAACTTTCTCAAGTACAGGACCGAGTTGCTTCTGCTGTTCCTCATTGAAAGCCTTTTGGTTGTCCTGAGCAGTCTGCTGAATCTTTGTATACATATCCTGCAGATTCTTCTCTGTTTCTGCCTGCTTTGTTGCATTCATTGTGCTCTTTGCTTTGTCATAAGCCTCAGCCTGACGCTGCAACTCTGCTTGCATGTCTTCCAACTGCTTCTGGTATTCCTTACCTTTAGCCTCTAACTTGCTCTGAACTGCTGTTGCCTCTGGGAGAGACTGGAGTAGAGCTTGTGAATCAAGGTGACCAAACTTCTGTGCAAACAAGGTCATTGGTGCACAGAGCATCAACATCAAAAATAACTTTTTCATTGCTTTTATTGTTTTAATAGTTTATGTTTTTGTTTTCTTATAAACGTTCTTGTGATTCTATGAATATCGGTTGTCTCACCTTATATTATTGGTAAGCATAACCTAACTTCTGTAATACTTCATTGCTGATATCAACCTTAGGTGACCCATATATAATGCCAGAAGCATTGCTAGAACGGTCAATAACAAGACTATATCCACGCTGATCGGAGATATCCTTGACGGCATTATAAATCTCATCTTGTATAGGACTTATCAAACTAGTGCGCTTCTTGAAGAGCTCACCCTCTGGTCCGAAGTACTTACGTTTGAGGTCGGATGCTTGCTTCTCTTTCGCCAAGATAGCATCTTGTTTCTTCTTCTTCTGGTCTTGAGAGAGGAATACTACTTCATTCTGATAGTTCTTGTACATGGTTGCAGCTTCTGTATTCAAAGCCTCAACCTCTGCTTGCCACTTCTTACTAACCTGATTCAACTGCTCATTCGCACGTTCGTAAGCTGGCACATTCTTAAGGATATATTCCATATCAATGAGTGCAAACTTCTGTGCAGAGGCTGATAAAGGTAAAAGAGTGAAAAGGTAAAGAGGTAAAACATACCTCAATACGCTGTTTAATATCTTCTTTTTATTCATCATTCTTCTTATTATTAAAATCAAATCTAACGTTTCTGTTTTATGAAAACAATCTCTCAACGCTCAAAGACCAACATTACAAGGTCAATGGTCAAGGATCAATAGGCAAAGTATCAAACCCTAGAACTCCTGTCCAAGGATGAAGTGGAACTGGCTTCCACCCTTCTTTCCAAAGACTGTATCAAATCCGTATGCCCAGTCGATACCCATCATACCAACCATTGGAAGGAATATACGAACACCAAGACCAGCAGAACGTTTCATATCAAATGGATTGAACTTACTTGTTTCTGACCATGCATTACCAGCCTCAACAAATCCCAAACCATAGATAGTTGTATTGCCCAAGAGGAACGGATAACGCAACTCTAGAGAGAAGCGGTCGTATGCGTAACCTTGTACTTCGTATGAAGGTGTGAGTGCTCCATTCTCATAACCACGCAATCCAATAGTCTCTTCTGCATAGCCACTAGAGTATCCACTCATACCATCACCACCCATATAGAAGGTTTCAAATGGGCTCTTCTTATTCCTGTTATAGCTGCCCAATAGACCTAACTCAACACGAGTAACCAAAACGAAACACTTCTGACTGCTACTAAGAGCTGTAAAGGTTCGTGCCTTAAACTTCCACTTGTGATACTCTATCCAGTGATACTTCTCTTGTTGCTCCTTTGAGTAATTAGGCGAATTAGGATTCGTTGCCAAGTGAGCATAGTCCTTACCATCCCACTTAGACCATGGCGGAGTAATCGTCAAAGATGCTGAGAACTCTGAACCACGACGTGGGAAGAGTTGGTTATCAGTAGATGTTCTATTCAGTGCTACAGTCAAGTTCAAGTTGTTAGATGTGCCTGTTGGCATGAGGAAGTATCGCCAGTTACGCAACATATAACGCTGATATTGCAACTGTAAAGACAATGTGAAGTAATCATCAGGCCAACTCAAACGTTTTCCCCAACCAGCATAAACACTCAACAACTTAATGTACTTGTCTGGATCATAATAGTTTTCATAACTATTGTAATTATAGTTTCCGTAACCGTAACGATAATTGTTATAGTTGTTCAACAGCGACTGGTTGTAGTAATTACTTGATACGTCAGTCTGCTTTGAATAAGAGACACCCACATTGAATTGGATAGGACGCTTACCACCAAGCCAGTTGGTTGAATACTGAACATTGTAAGATTGGTAATAAGTACCATTCGTCTGTGCTCCCAAAGACAATGTCTCACCATCACCGATAGGCATAATACCACGATGTTCACGGTTTCTACGGAGGAGATTAGCCATTGAGAAGTTAGTTAATTTCAAGCCTACTCGCCCGATAACACCCGTCTGTCCCCAACCCAGAGAAAGCTCAACTTGGTCGTTAGACTTCTGTTTCAAATTATAATTGATATCCACTGTTCCATCTTCGTAATTAGGTTCAGGAACAGGGTTGATAGCTTCTGGATCAAAATAACCCATTGATGCTAACTCGCGGGCGGAACGCTGAAGAGCCTCTTTAGAGAATAGGTCACCAGGCTTTGTACGCAACTCACGACGAACAACATTCTCATAGAGTCGGTCGTTACCATTAATCTTCACACGATTAATATGTGCCTGCTGTCCTTCCGTAATACGCATCTCAAGGTCGATAGAGTCGCCGACAATGTTCACCTCAGTTGGCTCAAGCCTATAGAAGAGATAACCATTATTCCAATACTCATTACCAACAGCATCCTCATCTTGTGAGAGTCGCTTACTTAGATAAGTCTGGTTATAAACGTCACCTTTCTTCATTCCAAGCAAACGAGATAGATAATCAGTTGAATAAACTGTGTTTCCGACCCAAGAGATATTACGAATATAATACTTCTTACCCTCGTTTACCTTTACATAGATATCCACATGCTTTGGATCAACATTCCACACACTATCTTTCAAGATGGTGGCATCACGGAAACCAAACTCATTGTATTTGGTAATGAGATTCTTCTTATCTTCTGTCCAACGCTCGGGTGTAAACTTCTTTGACTTCAGTAAATTACCAAGCTTTCCTACTTCATGTGTCTTAGCAAAAGCACCCTTTGAGAAGAAAGAACCCTTGATCTTCTTTATTGGAAGTTGCTCATTCCCTTCAATGATAATATTGCGAACCTTTAGTTTCTCCTTCTTATCTACATCAATATCAAGTATGACTTGATTCTTATTCGCAACATCATCACGCTGGAGAATATTTATCTCGGCATTCTTATATCCCTTATCATCAAAGTACTTCTTAGCAAGTATCTTGGCACGACTAATCATATTAGGAGTAATCTGACCACCTTTCAGTAAGCCCAACTTCTTCTCCATATCATCCCGTTCACTCTTCTTCAAACCATTGTAATTGATGGTCGAGATACGTGGTCGTGGCAAGAGATTAATTCTCAAGTAAATCTTATCACCGACGATAGAATCTGCACTGATGGATACATCAGAGAAGAGTCCATGCTTCCAATAACGTTTCACCGCATCAGTGATAGCCGTTCCTGGTACCTCCAACTCCTGCCCAATGCTGAGCCCAGAAATACCCGTAAGTACATAATCCTCATAACCATCAATACCGCTGACTGCCAGTCCTGCAAGCTTATAAGTATGCGGATTACCAGAATAAGTTATATCTGGATTAACGATCTTCTCTTGTCCGCTCACCGTTAGAGTCATTCCAGAAGTGAGAGCAAGAAGCATCAACACCTTATTTATCTTCGTCATCTATATTGCGTAACTTATTTGTTTTCGTTTTCTTCTATCTGTCTCTCTGTCTTTCCAAAACGACGTTGTCTCTTTTGGAAACTATATATAGCACGCTGTAAATCGCATTCTCCAAAGTCTGGCCAATAGGTATCACAGAAGTAAAGCTCTGAGTAGGCTATCTGCCAAAGAAGGTAATTAGAAATACGAAGCTCACCACCTGTCCTTATTAGAAGGTCTGGATCAGGCATAAAGTTGGTTTGCATGTGCTTACTGAGTAACTCTTCTGTTATCATTTCGGGACGTAGCGTTACTTTTTCATTGCCCTGATTTTCAGCAATGATATCCTGTACCGCCTTAGTGATCTCCCATCGTGAACTATAACTAAGAGCAACAACCATTGTCATAGCAGAGTTCTTCGCCGTATGTTCTTCCGTCTCTCTGAGTTTCTGTTGCACCTCTATAGGCAATCGACCAATATCACCTATCACACGGAATCGGACATTATTCTTCATAAAGATTTCATCTTCTAAAGAAGTCAAGACCAGCCCCATCAATGCAGCAATCTCATCAGAAGGCCGACTCCAATTCTCTGTAGAGAAGGTGTAAAGCGTTAGATACTTCACACCCAGACGTACACACTCAGAAGTAATACGGCGAACCGTCTCCACTCCTGCCTGATGTCCATAAGAACGGGGCTTATTACGCTCCGTTGCCCAGCGCCCATTACCATCCATAATGATAGCAATGTGTTCTGGAATCCGTGTCATGTCTAATTCTTCCACCATGATTATATATGAAGAAAATAACCTTTCTTACTATTCCTTATATAGCCATCTTATTCATCTTCATTGTGACATGTTCGGCACTTGGTCATAAAGCTATAGCTGAACGTCAATTGAAGTGTTGAATAGCTATCTGTATTCTTAAAGAGTCCACTACTCTTTATTCCGTAGGGATCTCTTTGCCCATCTAGTTCGTCAGAGAGTGAGAAATGCATCGCCCACTCTAGTCCGATATTCGTTCGATCGCCAACCTTATACTTAACGCCAACGCCAATAGGAAGGTTAGCCGAGAATGCGGAACTACGATTACCATTCTCTATCTTAACATACGTGGCACCCAGTCCTATTGTTACATAAGGTGACAAACGTTGTGCGCCACGATAATCTTTACCCGTTCCATATGGCAAGAAGTTATATTCGTAAGCCACGCCTACATCTACCAAAGAGTTATTGAATAGATAAGGTGTCGTGGCAAATTGAGGATAATAGGTCTTCGCATCAGCTGAAGAACCTTTCATCTTGCCAAAAGAGACATTCATCTTCAACCCCATATAAGGATTGAAATTATATCTGGCAAGCATCGTCCCCATTGGTTGCAAGTCTTTTGTTAAAGACTCATTGAAGTCGCCAAGATAGCCCATCAAGCCAACACCCGCTCCTAACTCCATCTTATATTCAGGGTCACTCTGTGCCCACAAAGATGTTGTTACTAAAAGGAGAAGAACGCTAATGATGGTCTTTTTCATCTTACTCAGCCTTAGAACTTACTCTGCAGCACGCTCTTGATTCAACTTCCAACCCACTCTATTGAGCCTTCCACGCCAAACCTTACTACCGCTAATCATCCAAATGTAAGCATCTGCGTCGACCGTTGCTGTAAATGTATTAGCGGGTTGTGCATTCAGTGGATAGCTAAAATCTTTATCGCTATTCCATACAATTCCTGCATCACGAGACAATAACATTGAACCGAATTTGCCACTATTATCCACGCCCATAGCTAGCGCAGCACCATCATAATTAACAACTGTAAGATGGCGATAAGCAGGCAATAGGAACTTAGTTGCTGCATTCTCTACATAATTCCAAGTATCGTCTGCTGTTGGACGATTCTTATAGGAAAGCCTTGTCCAAGTAACTGTCTTATTCCCACTAGCAGTTGTTCCTACTAGCAAGACACGACTCATATCATCAGCGTCATTGTTGCTCAATAAGGCATAATTGATATTGCTCACAGGGAGAAGAGAAGCGTTATCATCGAGAGTCTCAACATTCCATGTAGCCCCATTATCTTGCGAACGAACTAAGCTTCCAGCTGTTGTCAAAGCGAATAGCTCCGAAGAAGATGCAGCCACCAACTGCTTCAAGTTCGTATTCGTACCCACTTGAGTCCAAGCGTTACCATCAGTAGAACTAAGGATTCGTCCACTATCTAAGATAAATAACTTATTCTCTTTGACCAATACGCTCTGATAAGCATGTGCAGAGAAAGACTGAGACAACAAAGCCCAATGATTACCATCATTCTGCGCCGTCACATATCCCTTCGTCTGTGTTCCATCCGTTCCAAACACAAATATCTTATCCTTAGTACTTACAGCCTTCATCGCCGTGAAAGCACCGAAATTACTATTACCCTGCATACTTACCCAAGAGAACACATTGCCCTTCTGCTTATGCACATTCACCGATATCTTATAATCACGATAAGTATCCCGTGCATTAGAGTAGATACGGAACGAGCGGGGAGAAGTGAAATCGATTGAATCATTCGGAGAAAAGTAAGTCTGCTTATCTCCTTGTTGAGAAAGGATTGTAACTGTACCAGAGTTCTTGGTTGTTATTGTAGCCAAAACGTGCGCCACATCAGTTCCATAAGGCAGGGAGTCCACATTGTAAACCAGCCCCTGCGCTTGGTCAATATAGAACCTAAGATTCTTTGCTTCATATTTAGCATAGAAAGTACTATCCTTCCCAGACTTCGTAAGCGTATCACGTTTTACTTTCAGCTGCCCCAGAGTAAACCCTGTTATAGCTGTATCTCTAAAACTTGAGCCATTATCATCATTGTCATCATCTTTCAGACAAGATGTCATCATCAAAGTTGCCAATACAAGGCCTACAAGAGTATATATCTTATTACGCATCAGATACTAATAATTGAATTTAGCTGCAAATTTAATCAGAAATCTTCAGACTAAACATCTTTTACGGGGTTAATTATGTAAAATATGGATTTATACATCAGATTTTTAAGTTTGTTTAGTATTATATAGAAGATTCGTATTTCTAGACTATTAGAATCGTCAATATCGAAAGGGAACGCGCCCAAGTACCAAAGTGAGGACGACAGCAACGCCCGTACGCGATCAGCGCCCCCCGTAGCAATCTTAAAGAATAAATAGTAATAACGAAAGATATATGTATTACCATTCTTTTTCCCTGCTTTCCGATTGTTTTTTCATTGGTTCCGCATTGCTTTTGTACGCATCCAGCGTTATTATCTAAGCGTAATAATTAATTATCTAAGTGTGATAATACTTTATCTAAGTCTGATAATACTTTATCTAAGTCTGATAATACTTTATCTAAGTCTGATAATACTTTATCACGCTTAGATAATACAAAAACATACGTATTCCGCAAATGCGCAATACGTATAAAAATAAAACAAGATACGCATAAACTAAACACAGAATGCGTATGTAAGTATGACGATATTAGCTCCTGTTAAAGCTAAAAGCTAATATCAAGACGAAGAGAGGGGGCAAAGCAAGGTGTAAGTATTAGGTTACATCAATCCATATTAGCCGTAACGAAAAGAGGATGTGCCTATTTGACACATCCTCTCTTTGGTATAAATATAAAAAGAACACAGGAAGTTTTAATTAGGAGTAGCTAACTGCGTTATTTTTACTGAGCATTTACTATACACTCCGTCTACAGAAAGTATAGCAGTACGCTCCTTGTGACTACGATTCGTCTTTACATACACTTTCATCTCTTTGCTATTATTCGTCTGTTGCACTACTATCCAGTCAGCCGACCAGTTATTCAGAACGCCTTTGTGATATTTCTCTGAAGGATCTTGGTCTTTGTCACCAACGAAATCAGGCACAACCATATTCTTTACGCCATCCTGTATAAACGTTATGTTATCTATGCCACGCCAATCACCAAATTTTGCATAAAGTATAAACGAGTTTGAAGCATTTGAAACAGTAACATCCTCCTTATCAAAAGTTAAGAATTCATCTATCATTTTCTCTTCCTCTTTATCGTGACAAGCGGTAAATAAACATGCTAGCAAAGCTATTAATACAAAATAAATCTTCTTCATAAAATTATCTCCTTACGTTAATTAAACATTATACTTTATCCATTAATAGGCTTCTTTTAATTCATATCGTGACAAATTTAAATAAAAAAAGTAGATTTACAAAGGGATTATTAGTTATTTTTGTTCTTTGATTAAAGGTTATCTATCTAAAGCAAATTAACAGTACATGTATTAAACGAGAAGCCCTATCCGCGGTAACTGCGGATAGGGCTTATATTTATCGTATTAGTTACAATCCAGTAACTACAAGATTTAGAGCTGTGGACCAGCTGCAACGAGAGCCTTACCAGCCTCGTTGTTCTCGTACTTCTTGAAGTTCTTGATGAAGCGAGCTGCGAGGTCCTTAGCCTTCTCATCCCACTGAGCTGCATCAGCGTAAGTGTCACGTGGATCGAGGATCTCAGTTGCAACACCTTCGAGCTTTGTAGGAACAGTGAAATCGAAGTAAGGAATCTGCTTTGTTGGAGCAGCGTCGATTGAGTGGTTCAAGATAGCGTCGATGATACCACGAGTATCGCGGATAGAGATACGCTTGCCTGTACCATTCCAACCAGTGTTAACCAAGTAAGCCTTAGCACCACTCTGCTGCATCTTCTTAACCAACTCCTCAGCATACTTTGTTGGGTGGAGCTCCAAGAATGCCTGACCGAAGCAAGCAGAGAATGTTGGAGTAGGCTCAGTGATACCACGCTCTGTACCAGCCAACTTAGCTGTGAAACCAGAGAGGAAGTAGTACTTAGTCTGCTCTGGAGTCAAGATAGATACTGGAGGCAATACACCGAATGCATCAGCTGAAAGGAAGATTACCTGCTTAGCAGCTGGACCCTGAGACTCAGGACGCTGGATGTTCTTAATGTGGTAGATTGGGTAAGAAACACGAGTGTTCTCAGTTACGCTCTTATCAGCGAAGTCAATCTTACCATTCTCGTCAACTGTTACGTTCTCGAGGAGAGCATCACGTGTGATAGCGCCATAGATGTCTGGCTCAGACTCCTTGTCAAGGTTGATAACCTTAGCATAGCAACCACCCTCGTAGTTGAAGATACCCTTGTCATCCCATCCGTGCTCGTCATCACCGATGAGCTTACGCTTTGGATCGGTAGAAAGAGTTGTCTTACCAGTACCAGAAAGACCGAAGAAGATAGCTGTGTTCTCACCATTCATGTCAGTGTTAGCAGAGCAATGCATAGAAGCCATACCCTTCAATGGCAAGAAGTAGTTCATCATAGAGAACATACCCTTCTTCATCTCACCGCCATACCATGTGTTAACGATTACCTGCTCCTTAGATGTTACGTTGAACATAACACAAGTCTCTGAATGAAGACCTAGCTCCTTCCAGTTCTCAACCTTAGCCTTAGAAGCATTGTAAACAATGAAGTCTGGCTCCTGATCGAAGTCTGCCTCTGACTTTGGACGAATGAACATGTTTGTTACAAAGTGAGCCTGCCAAGCAACCTCAACGATGAAACGAATCTTCATACGTGTGTCCTTGTGAGTACCACAGAAACCATCAACTACGAAAAGACGCTTGTTAGAAAGCTCCTTCTTAGCGATGTCCTTAACAGCTGTCCAAGCTTCTTTAGAAGCACGGTGGTTGTCGTTATGGTATTCCTCAGAATCCCACCATACTGTATCGTGAGAGTTCTCATCATCAACGATGAACTTATCCTTAGGAGAACGACCAGTGTAGATACCAGTCATTACATTGATTGCACCAAGCTCAGTCTCGTGACCCTTCTCATAGCCCTCAAGACCTTCCTTTGTTTCCTCATTGAACAATACCTCATAAGAAGGATTGTAAAGTACTTCTGTTGTACCTGTAATTCCGTACTTCTCAAGTACGCTCTTATCAAACTTTGCCATTTCGTTATAAATGTATTTAGTTGAAAATTAATGTTTACCTTACCACGATGTCTCATTGAAAGACACCGCAAAGGTAATATAATTATTAAGTACGAACAAATAAACGAATAGAAAAAGTATCAAAGTATTCTGCCTTATGGTTAAAGTTACTAAAATTATTCTAGGCACGTGTACATTTGCAAATTAGACTTTGCAAACCTACAGATTATTTCTTACTTTTGCCGAAATTTTGTACAGCAAGTTGCAAGTTTTCTTGCTTATAACACCTAAGATAGAAAATGGAAATCATTAATTTTTCGGAACAGAACTCCATCATCAACCAATATCTGGCTGAGATTCGTGACAAAGACTACCAAAAGAATCGCTTACTCTTCCGCAACAACGTGATGCGTATTGGAGAGTTTGAAGCATTTGAAATCTCTAAAACACTAAACTACGAACCAAAGGATGTTGTTACTCCATTAGGTACCGCACAGGTCAATATACCAACAGACAAGATTGTCCTTGCAACTATTTTCCGTGCTGGATTGCCTTTCCATAATGGTTTCTTAAACATATTTGACCATGCCGGCAATGCTTTTGTCAGTGCTTATCGTGAGTATAAAGACGCTGCACATCACGAGGTAGGTATTCACGTTGAATATCTTGCTACACCAGACATCAATGGTAAGACACTTATCATCGCAGACCCTATGCTGGCTACTGGTGGTTCTATGGAGTTAGGCTACAAGGCTATTCTTTCAAAGGGAACTCCTCGTCATGTGCATGTTGCTTGTCTTTTGGCTACACCAGAAGGTATCGCACATATCCGCAAAACTTTCCCTGAAGACTCTACCACCATCTGGTGTGCAGCAATTGACGAAGGATTGAACGAGCATAAGTACATTGTTCCTGGCTTCGGTGATGCTGGTGACTTGTGCTATGGTGAGAAGTTATAAAGATACTCTATAAATCTTCAAATCGGTTCATTAGAGAAAACTAGAAGCTGATTTTCATAAATCCTTTCGTCTAACGTATGAAGTACTTAAAACTCATATTTTAGCTTCAAAAGGAAGTCTATGACCAATCAAAGCTTTCTCACTTATGAACCGATTTAGTATTACATTACTTTTACATAAGTGCATTATGAAGAAGTCTGTTGTATTGATGATTGTTACCTTTGGATTAATAGTATCTATATTTGCAGTGTTTGCTCTAAATAGATGGTATCCAACGCATGGGCATGCAGACTGGGATGAGGTTCAACAATTCACAGCAGACAATATACCTGTTAATCCAAAAGACTTCCGAAGTGATTTCGAAGAGATATTCGAACAGGTCAAAAAGAAATACCCATATATTACTAAGAAACACATCAACCTTGATTCGATTCACACCACTTGCCTTCAACGAATTGACACCATGCAATCGAAAGTGGCTTATTCATTACTTATAATGGAATTCTTTGCCAATTTGAAATGCACTCATGCAAATAATGAAAGCATACTATATCCTTGGTTCATACAAGGGGATAATATCATTGTCATTGGGAATCGTGTGTTTGTTAATCATCCTTCAGTCTTTGCTATAAAGGCTGGATTGCAAGATAAAGACGAGATTATAACTGTTGATGGTGTACCTACAAATAAATGGGTGATGCATAATAGCAAATATGTCTCAGCTTCGACAGATGCCACTCGCTATCTACTATCAGCTTTGACTATACTCTGTAGTTATACAAGTCCTATAAAGACACTTGGCATTATTCGCCATGGAAAACCAATAACTATCACCATTCATCTGCAATCTAAGTCTGTTCCCACAAAGGCAGAGGAACAAAACGTAACTTGGGGAACGATTTCTTCAAAGGTTGGATATATAAACGTGAAAAGCATGCAAGATAATGCTGACACTGAATTCACCAAAGCTTTGAAGCATCTAAGCAAACTCCCATACTTGATAGTTGATGTGCGTCAGAATGGTGGAGGTAACAGTTGGATAGGAGATAATATTGCGCAGAACTTAATAAAGGGTAAACGACGTATTTGGAATGGGTCTACAATATCTCCTTCTACTAACAGCTATAAGGGAAAAGTAATCATCTTGATGGGTCATTATTCTTGTTCTTCAGCTGAGACTTTTCTCATTACAATGAAAGAAAGTGGTGATGCCTTGTTGGTTGGTACATCTTCAGCTGGTGATACAGGCGGTATTATTTGTCTTTTTAAGACATCACACGGAATATTCTATCGACTTCCTGTAGGACATTCGTCTGGTGTTTCTCCCAAAGGATTCCCATTAGAAGGGAAAGGAATAAGCCCGAACTATTTGGTACCAATGAAGGTTAACGACTTCTTATCAGGGAAAGACACTCAACTTGATTATGCCCTTCAATTATTTAAAGAATAGCTGTCAGCACCTGAAAGTTTATGTGTTTACTTGTTTTCGACCTTATTATCGAACTTAACACACACTCTTTAGTTCTAATCAAAACCTCTCCTTACATAAACAAAGAACGATAGAAACCATAACTTCTATCGTTCTTTTATTTTACCTTTACTATATTGCAATAAGAGGCACTCTAAATTCTTCGCGAAGAAAATCGAAATTGTTCGCGAAGAAAATCGAGAATCTTCGCGAACAATTATATGGTTTCCCTTTTATACCTTCGAAGCAATATGCCGTCGATAGAGGTCTAGATGGCTTTTCTGAAGTATTTCTCCAATATGATTTAAACGTTGCTTCTGAGAAATATTTGCTTCTTCTTGTGTATTATCTTCGCGCATAAGAATACGCCCATTACCAGCTACAGGTAGATATTCATCCCATTCCACGGGTACATTATGATACCTACCATCGCCACCATATTTACTAATATAAGTTAGGCGACGCACACTTCGGTAACCATAAGCCGTCACTGTCAATAGCGTGCTGCCATCCCCTTGCTGTTTCTCTTCTGTCTTTAAGATGCAATTCGTAACACAATCGGGATGTTTGAAATGATCTTGCCCCCAGAAATTAGCTAATGCCTCATGCTCCCAGAACGAACTCTTCTGTTGCATGTCTTGACCATAAATTGCTGACTGCGGACGTATCTGTTGATACATAGGCACACAAAGTAAGGGAGCGAAAGCAAAGTATATAGCACGGAAATAGATTGCATTGATTCTGTGAAAATCCTCTTGTGCCTTATCATAATCGAATCCTTGATACTGCCTAGGGTTCAAATCGAGGTTTAAGTCCTGCATGTGATGCGCCATAATGACGTTGATCATCTTAGCTTTGTTAAAGTCGAAGTCATCACCGAAGGCTGTTTCCTCATCCTGCAATAGCTTCATCATACTCTGTTGAGCTAATGGCGTAAAGAGTAAAGCATATTGCTGATTATTATTTCGATTACTTGTATTGAAGGCAACTTCAAACTCCTCATTTGTTAGCATTGCAAAGTAACCATCTTTCAAGTTACGTGCTTTACGATGTAAGCGGTACTTATCCCATTTAAAACGTAGCGAGCCTTCTTTGCCTGCCAAGCCATTTGGTTTGCGATAGAACACTAAGTCAGGCGCAGCAGTATTACCATAGATGAGCCTTGTTCGTTCGAAATACTCTGGATAAGGTGCCGTCACACTAGCATGTAAGGTTTCCGAACGTTGCACCGTCCGCCTATTACCATTTCCATCCGTCACCGTCTCTGTCCAATAAATAGTCTTTGAGCCATAGTAAGTCTTTGTTCCCATCTCCATCTTACGTGTTCGACAGATAACAAAGGGGTTTCCATTGATTAGTCCAGAATGGGAATAAACAACAGAACGCTCTGCATTGAAGGAATCATCCCAACCATAACTCTTGCGTAAATCGGCTAGACGTTGGGTCGTAAAATAAGGATCGAACTCCAGTCTAGGCACACTCTTCGACATCATTCTCGTCAGAACATCCCAGTCATAGAGCCTATTCAGCGGTGCCATCTGGCTCCACGCCTCTTCCTTCAAACGGGAAAGTATAGCCGAAATATTATTCCGTTCATGCTTGAGATCAGACAACCTCGGGTGTACCTTCATCAACAAAAAGACAAGCGAGAGTACTGACACGGCACCAGCTATTAAAAGATTCTCTATTGGCCAGTTCTCATGTTGTGCCAAGATCGCCAATACTCCGCCAATCACGAGCAACCATAGCACAACACAAAGAACCGTCCACCATGTAATCCGATTCTTTACTTCTGCCAAGACTGTCTCATTATCATAGACCTTCCGGCACGTCTCTCGATTGGCTTCTACATCAATAGCAGCCTCACGAGCCAACTCCTCAAAGGTTTCTTCACTAACCTTCTTAAACTTGTCACGAAAGACATTGATGTACTCATCGAGTGGATCGTAAATATCTTCAACCATCTTTTATCCTTAGAAGAACTTACTTCTTGCAGCTTCACGTATTTCAGCCGATGCGGTGAATGGTATACGAGTAGTGTAGCCCTGCTGAGCTGCAACAATCATCTTCGTTGGCCATGAGAATATATCGGTGTTCCATTGGGTCACCCTACTATTATATACGGTGCGGGCAGCTGTGATTTCACGCTGAAGATAATTGTTCTGCTGCATAGCATCAGCGATGGCACTATGTGCTTTCAACTCAGGATAAGCCTCAACCTGTGGGAACAACCGACCTAAGGCAGAACCTACTTGCGCACTCACCTCGTTACGATTTGTCTCATTGACACTACCACCACGTAGAGCAGCAACGGCTTTCATCACATCTTTATCTAAGTCGATAGCACGCTCAACAAGTCCTACAACGTTCTGAAGAATCTGCACACGTTGCTCTAGATAGTTGTCGATGTTTGATGCCTCAGCCTGAATACGCTGCTCTAATTGCTGGAAATAGTTGCGAGCCGATATCTTCATAAAGATAAAGATTACACCAGGAAGGATTCCAACAAGACAACCGACAACTGCTACTAACAACGGATTCTCCATCGTACTACCCATTATCGCTACAAACAGGAGCACCAATACGGGTATTACCACCCACAGAGCAATCTGAAATAGGGTTGACCCTGTACCAACTGTCACTGCCAATTGCTTGTCAATTACATGTACGTCACGACCTGACTCATTAACAGGTCCCGTGACTTCATCTAGTAAATTTGCCATACGCTAAGTATTAGTTGTTTCTTATAGAAATGATTTATTTAGGTCTCAAAGGTAATGGTTTTCTAGTAAATGAGCAAACATACTTACCTTATATTTCAATGGAAGCATGCTTATTAATGACTTCTATCACTACCAGGGTTTACTCCCCAGCAGTGATAGATGTATGTGTGTGCGCTACTTTATTCCACAAAGGTTCATCAATTCCTTTCCCCATGAAGGCAACAAGCCCTGTGGTTGCTCACTAGCATAGAGTTGCTTGATGGTTGTCAATTCCTTTGGTTCGTTCATACTAGGTTGCCCAGTAATCTTACTCATGTTATCAAAGAAGATGTAGAGGAGCAAATGTGCACGTGGATTATCAGGATTTACACCAATAGCCGACTTGTAATTGATGATTGCATCCATATAATATGACTTGCCATTCACCATAGGATTCTGTACAATGAGTGCCGTGTAATAGAGTCCTTTAAGCACTAATGCCTCCGAACGGGCTACACGATCAGTCGGACAGAGTGCTTGTAACGCCTCCAAATCAGGCTTTGCTGACTCAAGGAATAAGCCCGAATGACTGTCTTGTGGGAAGTGGACAGCATACTGAAGAGCAAAGAGCGTCTTGTAATAAAGCGGTAACCATTCGTTAGGATACTGTTTCGTCAGTCGATCCAAAGCATCCATACCAACGACAATAGACTCTGCATTTTCTGCATTTACTTTACTTAGCGTATTGCTCAAAGCCTTTTCCATAGGCTGAACATCAGCTGCGTAAACACTAGTTGCGCACATAAGGGCAACGATAACGACGAGTTTTGAAATTAAAGTTCTCATAAGTCCTAATTTTAAAAGGTGAAACATATTGTCTGCTGCAAATGTAGTAAGCCTTTTAGCAAGCTCCAAATATTGGGGACAGACGACCAAGTTATGGGCTGTATAACTATGTGCTCAGCTGAAATACTAGTTTTTGGGACTAATGACTAATCGCTTTTCAATCCATGTGAAGTGATGTATAACAGGAAGAACGACGAAGGTAAAAATGTTAAAGAAAACTATACCTTTACCTATACAACTGAATTTTTCGTATCTTTGACAGCAACTTAAAAACCAAAGCTATGGGGCTATTCAACTATTCAAGTAAACTATCCGACGAACAATTACGTCGCATCTCCCTAAGTGCACAATACCAAGGGCAGCAGGGAGGAGACCATTTTACACTTTCATCTAAGATTGGTTCACGTGCAAAAGTACTTCTCGAACAAGGCTGGGGTATCACAAATCGACAAGAATTATGCGAAACCATAGAGGAATTGCTCGGACGTTGCCGCTCACTTGATATTGCTGTTATAAAAGAAGAAATGATGGCAGAGGTACAAGAAGACAGCGGAATCAACACTGAGGTACGACGTATATGGTCAATGGCAAGTATTGTTGATAAACATTACATAACACGAGCTGTAGATTTAAGCGATTTGCTTAATATGCTAACCAACTATATTGCAGCACAAGATAGTCTACTTGCTAATGAACTGATTACCTCATGGGATGCTATAACAGGAAAAGACGTTATAGGATGGGATATAGGGCGCGCAGCCTATCTCGTGCGTGTTGGTGTGGAAATGAAATACCTCAATGCAGACCAGGCGTGGGACTATCTGGAGAGAGCTTACCAAAGAGCCATCAGCACATTCGACACATGGGAAGAGCTCGGACGTTCTTATATCATCGGACGTTGTTGTTGGACTTCTCATCCAGAGGAGCGTGATGTCTTAGGCTTTTGTAACGTAGTGAAATGGCTTTTGAAACATCCCGAGAGCCCTTGGGTAAAAGTTAAGTTGAAATAATTTATCAATAACATATTAAATCTTTCAGATTATGGATCATACTTTTGTTCTAGTTATCATCATGTTCATTGCAGCGAGTATTATTGCCTTCTCGCTTATGTTCTACGTGCGGCAAAAAGGTAAGAATAGTAAGGGAGTCTACACAGCAAAGGCAATGGAATTCATCACAAAGAAGTACCCTTCTATCAATACAAGCAATATCAAGTGTGTAGAATTTTATATTCCTAAGGGGAGTTTAGGACAAATAGACCCAGCAATTATTGCCTACAATGATGAGGACATGTATATAATATCCGCTCTCGCTCAACCTATACCAGGCTTCTACAGAATCAAATCTAATGAGCAAGCTGAATGGGATATGTTCTATTATCCTATGACAAGCATAGAGCAGGCTGGCTTTGATGAAAAGCAGAAACACTTCTTTCTCGTTATTAAAGGAGAATCAATTAAACTGAAAATCAGGAAAAGAAATACCTTCCAAGAGGATCAGCAGGAAGAGTTAAACGACTTCTTTGCGACGATATCTCGCGTACTAAAAAAGAATGAAACATTGAACGTATAAGCCTCAAAGAATACATCAATAATACACAAACGAAGGTGCATAAAGCCGTAAAAGGTTTTTATGCACCTTATATTATATACCTATCAATGCGCACCTCCACCCCATAAAACGATTATTCTCAACATCCAATACTATGATTTACAAGCCCAATACAGCTTTTCTGCAATGCTTTTACTCACACTAAAGCTCCCTTTCCAACCTCAGTTTCGTCTCTTTTGTATATACATTACATCCCTTTCCAACCTCACTTCCATTTCTTTTGCATATACATTACATCCGTTTCCAACCTCCCGTCCATCTCTTTTGCATATACATTACATCCGTTTCCAACCTCCCTTTCATCTCTTTTGTAGCTACCTTTTTTTAGTTTCATCATGAAGAGACACAGATTTCATCATGATGAAACGAATGTCTCATCACGATGAAACATAAGTTTCACCATGGTGAAACTAACAGAAGACATAGGTCTAACAGATGAAACTCCCCTTAGTTTGTAACGCAACTCATAGGAATTAGCATTCGCAATCATACTATTCCGAGCATCATTACATAGGTAAGAGTGCCTCAAGCATAGCCTAACGACAGGAAGAAATGGCGTAAGGCACTGACAAAAACACAATGATTTGCCTATCCAAACTCACTTCTATTAGGGGCATTCCTACTATGAGAAGGGCTTGGAGAGGTTATCAGAAAGGGCTTTAAATAAGGTTGGGTGCGATTTTAACTAAGGTATTTTCGTAAACTGGGAACAAAGGTGCGGGACACAGGAATCGTATCGCGACACACCTTAAAGCGCAAGAGATAACCATTGGAGTTACCCTTTGCCGACTCAATATTATTGATGTTTACGAGGAAGGAACGGTGGCATTGAAAGATATTATCATACGGCAGATCGGCTTTCAAGGCGGTCAATGTGGTGCGAAGTTCCCTACGTTCTATCTTGTCGCACGCCACGTAGCACACTAATGCGTTATTCTTCTGCGCTTCGATATACAAGAGATTGTTTATAGGCAACGATAGGTCCTCGCCACGCAGATTCTGGTCATGTAATGTAATCATAATTCCTACTTGCTCCTCATTGGTCTTAACCTTCACTTCCTCAAGTCTGTTGTGCAACATTCGGTTGTAACTTATCAGCGTGGAGATACCTGTCACGAGTAACCAAATTAGGAAAGTCCAGTAAAAAAAGACTAAGAAGAGTTGCCACGAGAGCGGTACCTTAAAGCAGAATGAGGCATAAATGGTCATGGAAAACGCCATAGCTAGTTCGATTGCAACCGAATATATTAGCACATCACCATTGGTAACGAATCCTTTTTTACGCCTTGGTATGCCCAAGAAAAGCAAAGAACAGAGTCCTTGAACGCATGACGAGAGTATGCCTACGCCCAAACACATCAGAAAGATACTGCCAGAATAGTTGCTAATACCAAATGGTTGGAAGAGATAAAGGAGTATAAAAATGCCAGTCCCTAACGCTAACAATGAGCGTAAAGAACTGACATTAGCTTGCAAGGGGCACTTGCTATATAGGAATTCTGTGAATCTGTGCATGGCTCAACGTATTATTTACCTAAGGGCAAAGATACACATTTTCTATTACAAACGCAAGTGCTATAAATGAGAATCACATCACTTTACTTCCCATATATCGTTGGTTTCCAACATTTCCATGAACGTGTGATAATGCTTCTGCGCCTTCACTTCTTCTATCTGTTGGTTCACTGCAGCATCGTAAGTAGGTGCTTCAACATCACGAATCACTCCGAGGGCTATTGGGAAACCATCTTCATTACTCATCATAGCCAACTTCAGCTGTAGAGTATTGTCTTGGCAGTGGGCATCATGTACGAGGATATCATCTTGCGTAACGCCGTTCTCGCCAATCTTAACTACCTTCAAGCCGAATCCCTCTTGCATGAGTCCATACTCCTTATTAGCTCCAAAGATCAAAGGTTCGCCATGCTTAACGTAGATTGCATTCTCTTTACGACCTTGAGAGGTGTAGACTGAGTTGTGACAACCATCGTTGAAGATCACACAATTCTGCAAAATCTCACACACGGAAGCCCCCTTATGCTGGTAAGCAGCCTTGAGAATGGCCATTGTCTCATTGTTGTCGCTGGCAACGCTACGTGCGAAGAAGTTGCCACGAGCACCGAAACAGAGTTCAGCGGGGCGGAACGGATCTTCCGTTGTACCAAAGGGACTCGACTTAGAGACGAACCCGCGAGGACTAGTTGGGGAGTATTGTCCCTTCGTTAGACCATAGATGCGGTTGTTCAACAGAATCATATTCAAGTCGATATTGCGTCGCATGGCATGGATGAAGTGGTTACCACCGATGGCAAGAGCGTCACCATCGCCCGAAACCTGCCAAATGGTAAGGTTGGGATTGGTTACCTTTGCACCCGTAGAGATAGCTGCGGCACGACCATGAATGGTCTGCATGGCATAGGTATTAGCGTAATAGGGTAATCGACTTGAGCACCCGATACCACTGATAACAGCAGTTTCATAAGGTGGAACACCTAGTTCTGCCATTGCTTTCTGCAAGCTGGCAAGGAAGAAGTGGTCGCCACATCCGGGGCACCAGCGTGGTTGTCCCTTCTTAAAGTCTTGTGCTGTATATTGGTTCATAATCTGTTTAGAATTTAAAGAAGTTATGTTTAGGGGTCTTACTGCAATATCTTTGTATAGAACGTACCACTCTCTTCCTTTGGTAATGGAGCCTTAAGGAGTTTCTCAAACGTTGCAACTAATTCCGTAACAACGAAAGGCTGTCCCTTTACTTGGTTGTACTGATAAGGAGCAAAATGGTTGATACGAATACGTAGAAGGGCTGCTAACTGACCAAGGTTCTGTTCGGCAACCACCACCTTCTTGTATCTTCCCAGTACTTCTGCCGTATTCTTTGGCAGAGGGTTGATGTACTTGAATTGTGCCAAGGCTACCTTATTACCCTTACGACGCAACTCTTCCATTGCAGAATACAAGTGACCATAGCTACTACCAAAGCCTACTATGAGCAAATCGGCGTCTTTCTCATCACCAAGCACCTGTAGGTCGGGTACAGGAATACGTGCCACTTTATCCCAACGAAGCCTATCCATCTTGTCATGATTCTCTGGATCGGTTGAGATACTACCCGTTTCTCCATCCTTCTCCAATCCTCCTAGGATGTGTGTATAGCCCTCTGTGCCTGGTATCGCCCAGTAACGTGCGAGCGTCTCTGGGTCACGCTTGTAAGGAGTGTACTTATACTTCTGTTCCTCTGTAGCATAATGTGGATGAATCTCGGGCAGCTCTTCGATGTCAGGTAACTTCCACGCAGAAGAGCCGTTAGCAATGAATGCATCGGTCAAGAGCACTACTGGCGTCATATGTTCCAATGCTATCTTACATGCGTGATACGCTGCATCGAAGCAATCAGTGGGACTTGTGGCTGCAATAACAGGCATTGGGCTTTCACCGTTACGCCCATAAAGCACCTGCAAGAGGTCGGTCTGCTCACTCTTAGTTGGTAAGCCGGTAGACGGACCACCACGCTGTACGTCGATAATCACCAATGGAAGCTCATCAATAAGGGCTAGATTTATTGCCTCACTCTTTAGACAGATACCTGGACCAGAGGTTGATGTAGCAGCTAAAGCACCTGCAAAAGCAGCACCGATAGCCGATGCGCAACCTGCAATCTCGTCTTCGCATTGCACCGTTGTGACGCCCATTGACTTGTGTTTAGCCAATTCGTGGAGGATATCTGTTGCTGGAGTGATAGGATAAGAACCCAAGAATAAACGCAAGCCAGCCTTCTCTGCTGCTGCCATCAAGCCGTAGGCAGTCGCCTTGTTACCCGTGATATCCATATAGCGACCCGCTTCCTTCACCTTAGACTCTATGCGGTAAGTGTTCGGAACAGACGCATGTACGTTGTGACCATAGTCATATCCAGCTCTTACAACACGTTTATTGGCTTCGGCAACAGCTGGTTTCTTCTTGAACTTAGCCTCTAGGAAACTATCTACTAAGCTCAAATCACGATTGAAAAGCCAGCAGACAAGTCCCAAAGCAAACATATTGCGGCACTTTAACATGGACTTATTATCCATGCCAGTATCAGCCAAACACTCCTTCACCATCTTTGTTATAGGGCAAGCAACCACTCTATCGGGGTCGATACCCATCTCACCTAGATAGTCATCACTGCGGAACTCTGCCTTTTGGAGGTCTTTCGCACCAAAGGAATCGGTATCAATAATGATGGTTCCATTCGGTTTGCAATGCCTGTACTGCATCTTCAGTGCTGCCGCATTCATGGCTACGAGCACATCACAACGGTCTCCCGGTGTATATACCTTGCCTGCACCAACATGCACCTGAAAGCCACTCACACCCGTTAACGAGCCTTGCGGGGCACGGATATCAGCTGGATAATCAGGGAACGTAGACACTCCATTACCCACAGTTGCGGATATTGTTGTGAAGATGTTACCGGCTAACTGCATTCCATCCCCCGAATCCCCGGAGAAGTGAACGACCACATTATCAAGCTCTTTAACTTCGATTTGTTCTTCCATAGATTATTTCCTTTTGTTTATGTTAGTTTTATCTCTTTGGTAAACACGTATCCAATCTATCTCCATTTGGTATGTATGAGTAGTATCAACGGGCTTTGCCCAAGAACCGTCACCCACTGATTGGTTAAGTATCAGATAGAAATCGGACTTGTCAAAAGGCCATTGTTCTGGATTATCTGGCTCTTTCTTGTATTGAATATCAGGCAACGTGCCATCTGGCTGATTAAATTCATCATTAAAGATAAGCTTATATTCCGAGCCAGAGGATAAGCGGTCAGTTGTCGAAGTAGGCGTATCCTTTCCTCGACTTGACAGCTGCGCAAAGACGTTCAACACGGATAATACCATTAGAAGTAAGACCACCGTGCGGCGCTTGTTCTCCTTATCTAACATGGTTTTTAGTTGCTCTTTCTGTTTACGTTAGTATATCTAAGGGCAAAAGTGCGAAATATTATCGAGAAAACAAAATGTTTTTCAAAGAAAAACACATTATTTACGAACATCGCTACTAGATTGAGTTTCCATAGCACATAGGGCTGACAAATTCCCTTACAGGAAGTCATGTCAACCCTAAGATTTACTTACTTTAAATCGAGCTTACTTCAGAACGAATCCATAAGAGACATAGAACACTGCCTTATCTTTGTTTAGGTCGCTACGATAGTCATTGTATCTAACGCCTAAACCAAGCTCTGAACGAATGCTACCGCTACTTTTCCTAACGTAAATTCCACCTTGATAATACATGTAGCCGCGGTTATGTCCACCGCCAATGGTGTGCCCTACGCTTACTCGAGGCTGTACGAGCAGACTAAATACATTACCAGATGCAATAGAAATCTTACCAATATCATATTCAACTTGCCCACCAAAGGTAGTGAGTAAATCGTGTGTCTTAATCCCTTGAGACTTCATTAAGGTAACGGCTTCTTCGACTCTCAAGCCTGCAGAAAGCCTCTTCGTAACATCATAAGTGGCAGAGATATGAGGGGTTACAATCTTATATGACTTACCACCCAAGCCCAAATCTGTGGCGAAAGTCACGTTAAACTTACTCGTTTGAGCACGACTAACACTTACGCAAGTAGCCAATAGTACAAGCATTAAAAGGATTTTCTTTTTCATAAGCCAAGCTGTTTAAATGTATATCAAGATTAGTTATCTATTTTATATATTAGTATTGCTTGCAAATATAGATATTATTTCTTTTACTTGCAACTCATGTTAGGTATTTCTTTAAAACACATATCTTCATTAATAGCAATCAAGAGGATAAAAAGAAAGAGAGGCTTTCCTCCATTGAAGGAAAGCCTCTCTTCATAGCAAGGAGACGCTCTTCTCACATCAAAGAAACGCCCTCTTCATTTGTAAATAATACTATGCATTCTCCCATCCATTCGACAATAAGCCTTGGAGAGGGGGCTTTTTATATCTCCTGCATATCGTGCAACTTCTTATAATAACCATTCATCTCCATCAGTTCGTCATGCGTTCCTCGCTCTACAATCTCGCCCTCGTGCATCACACATATCTCATCAGAATTCTTGATAGTAGATAGTCGGTGCGCCACAGCAATGGTCGTTCTCGTTCGCATCAACTTATAGAGAGCATCTTGAACAAGGCGTTCGCTCTCAGTATCCAACGCCGATGTAGCCTCATCGAGGATAAGAATTGGAGGATTCTTGAGGATGGCGCGCGCTATACTCACACGTTGGCGCTGCCCCCCCGAAAGCCTTCCTCCACGATCACCGATGTTTGTGTCGTAACCTTTCTCACTATGCGTAATGAAGTCATGGGCGTTAGCTATCTTCGCAGCATCCTCTATTGCCTCATCAGAAGCAGTCACTCCGAAGGAGATGTTGTTCTTAAAACTATCGTTGAAGAGGATTGCCTCTTGGTTTACATTACCTATCAACTGGCGTAAGTCATGCACTCCTAGATCCTTCACGTTGATTCCGTCAATGAGAATCTCACCCTTCTGAACATCGTAATAACGTGGTATAAGGTCTAAGAGAGTGGACTTTCCGCTACCACTCTGCCCCACCAAAGCTATGGTCTTACCCTTTGGAATCACCAAGTTGATGTCCTTCAATACCCAATGCAAGACTGGATTGCCGTCTTTATCCTTCTCATCTGCATAAGCAAAGCTAACATGTCGGAACTCAATCTCATGCTCGAATGATTTGAGATGGACTGGGTTTTCACAGTCCTTGATGTCTACCTCCGCTTTAAGAATCTTATCCACACGTTCCATGGAAGCAAGTCCTTTAGGGATATTATAGCCTGCACGAGAGAATTCCTTTAGTGGATTAAGTATGCTATAAAGGATGACAAGATAGTAAATAAAGGTTGGTCCGCTGATAATTGGGTACTGTCCGAGTACCAAAGTACCACCAAACCAGAGTACAACAACAATCATCACTGTTCCTAAGAACTCACTCATCGGGTGCGCCAGTTGCTGACGAATATTCACACGCATGATGTCGTTGCGGTAAGAAGTATTCACTTTGTTGAAGCGTTCATTCATAAGTCCTTCGGCACAAAAGGCTTTGATGACCCTTAAACCACCCAGTGTCTCTTCAACCTGGCTCATGGTATCACTCCAAAGACCCTGTGCTGTAATGCTATTCTGCTTTAGTTTACGTCCAACATAGCCCATGAACCATCCAAAGATAGGGACAAAAAGAAGAGTGAAGAGCGTTAACTGCCAGGATATTATTAATAAGGTGGTAAAGTAAATGACGATAAGTACAGGGTTCTTAAATAACATGTCGATAGAAGACATGATGGAGTTGTCTATCTCCTGCACGTCTCCACTCATCCTTGCGATTATGTCTCCCTTACGTTCCTCACTAAAGAAGCCAAGTGAAAGAGAGGTTATTTTCTGATAGAGTTGATTACGTATGTCACGTACAACTCCTGTACGAATTGGAATGATAGAAGCCGATGATAAGAAGTAAGCACCCGTCTTTAAGAAGGTCATGAAAGCGAGTATCAGACCTATAATTAATAATGTGGTAGTTGGTCCAACACTGGTTATAAAGATCTGTGTATAGTAATCAGCATTATTGGACAGAACCTCCTTTATTGACCCAGCATCCCATGACATGTAATGCGTTGCACCTGTTCCTGCATCCACCTTAAACAATATTTGGAGCAAAGGAATCAGTGTTGCAAAGGAAAAGATATTGAGTATTGCCGATAAGATGTTGAATATTATCGACAAGAAAAGATACTTCTTATAAGGTGGAACGAACCTCCGTAATACGTGTAGAAACTCTCTCATAAGTGTTTTGTCAGCTTATCCCATTTTCTAATTTTACACTTCTTCACCAAATAAAGTGGCACTAGTTGAGCCTGTTATACGTACTCGAACGAACTCTCCGATGTGATGATTACCACGTGCAATAACGACTGCTTTGTTTTGAGGAGTGCGTCCCATAAGTTGCTCGCGACTTCGTTTTCCAAAGCGTTCGATGAGGATTTCAAACTCTTTCCCCTCATCCTTCTTGTTCTGTTCAGCAGAGATTTCGGTCTGAAGGCGTATCAATTCATTCAAACGACGAATCTTCTCATCTTCTGAAACATTGTCGGGAAGGTGCTTTGCAGCGTATGTTCCTGGGCGTTCTGAGTATTTGAACATAAAAGCGGAATCGAATCCAACCTCACGCATTAACGACAAGGTCTCTTGATAATCAGCCTCTGTTTCATCGTGATAACCGATGAAAATGTCTGTTGTTAACCCACAATCAGGAATGAGACGACGTATTGCCTCTATCTTACTTAAGTAGTCTTCACGAGTGTACTTACGGTTCATTAACCTCAAGACTTTATTGCTTCCACTCTGTGCGGGGAAGTGTATATGATTACAGAGGTTCGGTTCCGACGCTACTGCCTCGATAATATCTACGGTCATATCTTCTGGGTTAGAAGTAGTGAAGCGAACGCGCATGTCTGGCACACTTTGAGCCACTTTACGCAAGAGTTCTGCGAATGATGTGCCATTTTCGGGGCGTTTCCCGTTTGGCAAAAGACCATAGGAATTAACGTTCTGACCCAATAGCGTCACCTCCTTAAAGCCCTTATCATGCAAGTCCTTAACCTCCTTCAAGATACTTTCCACATCACGAGAACGCTCTCTACCACGCGTGAATGGAACGATACAATAGTGGCAGAAATTATTGCAACCACGCATGATGCTGACAAATCCCGATACACGGTTTCCACCGAAGCGTTGCGGTATTACGTCTCGATAAGTCTCTGTTGTTGATAGCTCGATATCTAATGCGTTGTTCCCATTCTCGCATTGCGCAATCATGTCGGGGAGGTTTAGATAAGAGTCAGGACCGCATACTAAGTTAGCAAAATGGTTCTGAATAAGATCGTCCCTAACGCGTTCTGCCATACATCCCAATACACCCAGAATGAGCTTGCGACCCTTCTTCTGCTCTGCATGTAAGGTGTCCAAGCGATGATAAATCTTGTTTTCTGCATTCTCACGAACCGAGCATGTGTTCAAGAAGATAGCGTCTGCTTCATCTTCATTATCGCATACATCGTACCCAGCCATCTTCATTACAGAGGCAACCACTTCAGAGTCTGCCACGTTCATCTGGCATCCGTACGTCTCAATATATAGTTTTTTCATACCTTTCTAACCGATAAAAATCAGCTTGCAAAGATACTAAAAAGATTGTAGATAGTCGAAGAACAGCCTGACTATTTGACCTTTAGAACCGACGAAAATAGGCTTTTTACAAAAGTTACAAAGTCCTTTACGCCCTTTATCGGATATTTTCTGTACCTTTGCAAAGTGATTATTCTCAGTAAAAGAGATTACTTTATAAGGAGTTGCTCATCAGTATCTACATAACACCTTAGCGAGGTATTACATAAAAGGAAACAAACACCTTACTAACTGATAGCACCCAGTTCAAGATAATAAACATAATGGATAAGAATATAAACGACTTTGAAATAATGGCACCCGTTGGCTCTCGTGAGTCATTGGCGGCTGCTATACATGCTGGAGCAAACTCTGTTTACTTCGGAATAGGTAAGTTGAACATGCGTTCCCACTCTGCTAATCACTTCACAATAGACGACCTTAAGGAGATAGCAGAGACTTGCAACGCACAGAACATCAAGACTTATCTAACGGTAAACACGGTTATCTATGGTGAAGACATTACAACGATGCACGAGATTATAGACGCTGCTAAGGATGCAAATATCACTGCCGTCATAGCGAGCGATGTAGCTGTAATGATGTATTGTAGGCAAGTTGGCGTTGAAGTCCACCTCTCCACCCAATTGAATATATCAAATATTGATGCCTTAAAGTTCTATGCGCAATTTGCAGATGTAGCCGTTTTGGCACGCGAACTGAACATGGATCAGGTAAAGGAGATACACGAACAGATTATAAAACAGAACATTTGTGGACCTAAAGGACAGCCTATTCGCATAGAGATGTTCTGTCATGGAGCCTTCTGCATGGCTATCTCTGGCAAGTGTTATATGAGTCTTCACGATGCCAACAGATCGGCTAATCGTGGTGAATGTGTGCAGATTTGCCGTCGTAGTTATACGGTAACTGATAACGAAACAGGCAACCAGTTGGAGATAGACAATAAGTATATAATGAGTCCAAAAGACCTTAAGAGCGTTCGATTCATTGATAAGATGATGGATGCTGGAGTACGTGTCTTCAAGATAGAAGGTCGTGCTCGTGGACCCGAATATGTACACACTGTGGTCACTTGTTATCGAGAGGCAATACAGAGCGTATTGGATGGAACCTTCACAGAAGAGAAGAAAGACAAGTGGGACGAACGCTTATCTACAGTCTTCAATCGCGGTTTCTGGGATGGCTACTATCAGGGTCAGAAGATGGGAGAATGGACCAAGGAATATGGTAACAAGGCTACTGAAAAGAAAGTTCTCATCGGTAAGGTGATGAAGTACTTCTCGCGTCTTGGCGTTGCAGAAATAGCCGTTGAAGCCAACACCTTCGCAAAGGGTGACAAGCTACTCATCACTGGTAACACCACTGGAGCTATGTTCCTCAATGCTGAAGAGATACGTTATGACCTCAAACCAGTGGATGTTGCAGAGCAAGGATGGCGTGTGTCTATCCCCGTTCCAGATAAGGTTAGACCGAATGATAAGCTGTTTAAACTAATCAAGAGTGCCAAGAATTAAGGAATGAAAGGGCGTTAAGACAAATGTTCTTGATGGTACATTAAGGATATACAAGGCTACAATACCGATTCTTGGTATAGTAGATTGAAACACATCAAGCCGCTTTACACTTGTCTTAACTCCCTTTTCTCCTTCACTCCTACCACTCCTTTAAATAAAAGAAACTATGACAATAAACGAAGCGCAAGATGCAGTAATAGAAGAGTTCAGCGACTTCTCCGATTGGATGGACAAGTATCAGATGTTAATCGACCTAGGTAATGAGCTTGAACCATTGGCTGAACAGTATAAAAACGAGCAGAATCTCATAGACGGATGTCAAAGTCGTGTATGGCTCCAATGCGATAATGTCGATGGCAAACTGGTGTTTACAGCTGATTCAGATGCGCTTATCACGAAAGGTATTATCGCTCTTTTGATTCGCGTTCTAAGTCATCATACCGCACAAGAGATTATAGATTCCGACCTATACTTCATTGATAAGATAGGCTTGAGACAGCATCTTTCACCTACAAGAAGCAATGGTTTGCTGTCAATGGTTACTAAGATCAAAGCCTATGCGGTTGCTTTTAGTATGAAATAAATGCGCAAGTTACGTACAATAGAGATGAGTCGGCTCTCCATTGAGGAGTTTAAAGAAGCCGAGAAGTTGCCTCTCATCGTCGTTCTAGACGATGTGCGGTCATTATATAATGTAGGAAGTGTATTCCGTTCAGCCGATGCTTTTCGTATAGAAGCCATCTATCTATGTGGTATAACGGCTACTCCTCCTAATGCCGAGATACATAAGACGGCTTTAGGAGGTGAAGATTCGGTTGATTGGAAATACTTTGAACGGACAGAAGATGCCGTTGAAGATTTGCATAAGAAGGGTGTTTTCGTTTATAGCGTAGAGCAGGTTGAACATTCAACAAAGCTCCATACGCTCAATCTCAATGCTGAATCGACTACAAACAACAGCCATTATGCCATCATCATGGGCAATGAGGTGAAGGGCGTAAAACAATCTGTTGTTGACATGAGTGATGCTTGCTTGGAGATACCACAGTTCGGAACGAAGCACTCTCTGAATGTTAGTGTGACCGCAGGAATCGTTATCTGGGAGTTTGCAAAGCAACTCTTTACTAAGTAATAAGCCTCATCTATCCAACAAACGACGCTCATCAATAATACTGATAAGCGTCGTTTGTTGTTATTTTTAACCTATTTTTATTCTATTATTAGATTATTTTCGTCTACTTTTTAATCTATTTTTAATTCCAAGGAAAAGTTTTCTCCATGATAAAGAGGCTTTTCGCAGTAGATAACTATAGGTTAGTTCCCACCAAGGCAATGGTCTTCATATAGACATAAGGCTCACTCAAGAACATGAAACCATGGTAAGGATTGTCCGTGCCCCAGCTATTTTTACAAAGAAAGAAGCGTTTACCATGCTGGTCATGGGCTATTCCAACAATCTCCATACAATGGTCGTCAGTTGTTTGAAAGTGCTCAAACGCTTCCTGTCTGTCCTTTTCTGTCCATTGCCGAGCCTCATCATCCAACACTGCATATCCATGTTCAAAGGAGAAGAGGGGCTCTGAGACGTCACCTTCCCAGCACACGGGATGCTCTTTCTTCAGGCTATTTACAATGCAGGGGATGATGTCTTTTGCTGGAATATTTAGGAAGGTATCGTGGAAATAATTATCTGGAACTTCTAAAGGAAAGCTCTCATGCAATGGATGATGTAGGAAACTCGTTACCGCTGTGTACTCATCTGGCATACAAACGCTGCGTGCAAACTCGTAAGGAGTGTATCGCACACCAAACATAAAGACCTGTTTTGGTAAAGTTCCGATACTCTTATCCAAGAGTTCGTCAACCTTCTTCGAACGATCAAGACGCCTACAAAGGACATTATAGTCCATATCTGGCTCACTATGATAGGCATCATAATGCTGTAAACCATAGGTTTTGATGAGGTCAAGTGTCATTGTACTCATACCACGAGTGGTGATGGGTCGCTCTAAACGAGCCACTCTCTTCGGTAGAAATTGGCGTTTTCTAGCCTGCTCATATAGGTACATTCGAGCCACATAATCGGCACTTAGATTGACAGAATCACCTTGTATGATATGCTCTGACTCAATCGTTGCAAGCATAGCATAGACCCAACAAAGTGAACTGGAGCCTTGATTCTTCACGGGGGAAGTAGGAAGTAAGAGGTCAATGGTGAACTTCTCCTTTGGAAAACTACGTTTTTTTGCCCCTTGCGAACAACTAACAATAAGCAAGGGAAGCATGAATAAATAAAGAATTTTCCTCATTTTACATTTCAATTATTGGTAGTCTGGTGCCCTAGTATTCTATCATCTTTTCCCAAGCAGCAACTACTTCCTTATCTAAAGGAGGGACAGAAGCGGGAATAGAGAACGTCCATACATGGTTTTTCTCCTTCTTTATCTGTTTGAGTTCAGCCTCTGTTATCGTCATTCTATCCGATACATAGAACTCACTCCATACATCAATACGATCGTCAACATCCTCTCCTCGATAACGAGCAAAGAAGGTTTGATGCTTTTGGAAGGCGTTAAGAGCATAATTAGAAAGGTAAGTTTCACTCTCATCAAATTGTGTCATACGAGCAACGATACCATACATACGCAACTGACTCATATCTATTTCATGGTTAGGTTGCCCCACTAACTCATCCATCTCGATAGTTGTCAGCAATTCAGTCTGCCCTTTTATCTTCTGTTTGTCATGCGTTATTTTACCGCACTTATCCGCCCATCGATACACATCTCCATTGTTCCTCGTTGAATACTCTTCGCTATTTATACTCTCAATAAGCGTTTGTCGCTCTAGATTTGGCAGTGACATCCGCACAAAGGTATCGTCACCATTGGCTTTCGGAGCCTTTCGACGACGCTCACCAAGGAACTTTCTATCAATAAAAGGCGACTTCTTTTTATTGTCAGAGTTGCCTGCTATGGAGTCAGATACGGGTATATAGAACTCCATCATACCATCTACAAAATAAGAGAGCATGCTATTTGTCGCCTGATAAACACGATAATAACCCTTTAAACGAGTGTATCTCTGCTCTTGCGCATGCGCTATTAGAACAAAGAAAACGCCGAGTAAGAGTAGAAATAGTCGTTTGTTACACATAAAATAGAATCATTTTTCTGTCTTAACTCATAATTCATAATTCAAAATCCATCATTGTGCTTACCATTGTTAAGCTCTCATTAAATTGAAAGTAACCCCACGCTGTAGGGACAGACGCCCTCGCCTGGACTCCCCACCCAGCCTCCCCTAAGGGAAGGAGTGCCTAACGGGAACCAGTTAGGATAGGTGTTTTCTTGTCCAAGAGATGCCACATCCAACAGAACTAACAACTTGTCTACACGTCAACTCGTGTACTTGTCAACTCTACCTAACAACTTGTCTACACGTCAACTCGTGTACTTGTCAACTCGAAGTAATCCCAATTTTGAATTGTGAATTATGCATTTTGAATTAGAGAAAGCCTTATCTTCTCCGCCTTCTTTCCTTCTTCTTCCTATCTTTTGGTTGCTCCTTTACAGGTTGTTGGGGCATCTTCACGGGTCGACCATCATCTAGTGTGAAGTCGAGCTGTTTGCGTTCTAGGTTCGCTTTAGCCACCTTTATACGGATAGGATCACCCAGTTGATAAACGTGATGACGGCGTCGCCCTACTAGACAATAGTTCTTTTCGTCGAAGTCGTAGTAGTCATCATCAAGGTCACGCATTGGTATCATGCCTTCGCAATGGTTCTCATCTATCTCTGCATAGATACCGAAGCTCTGGATACCTGATATATGTGCATCGTAACACTCACCGATGTGTTCGCCCATAAACTCAACCATCTTATACTTGATGGAGTCGCGTTCTGCATTCTGCGCAACCAATTCCATATCCGAACAATGCTCACACAACTCTTCATAGTGATCCTTGTTTGCAGAACGACCACCATTCTGGTAACGTGTTATCAAGCGATGCACCATGGTGTCGGGATAGCGACGAATAGGCGAAGTAAAGTGTGTGTAGTAATCAAAAGCTAGTCCGAAGTGCCCAATGTTATGCGTTGTATACTTCGCTTTCATCATCGATCGCAGGGCAATCGTTTGTATCACCTTCTCTTCGCGAGTACCTTGTACCTCATCCATGAGCTTGTTCAACGCACGAGCTGTAGCCCCCTTCGTACTCGAAGACTTAAGTTTATAACCGAACTTAGCACTGAATTCACGTAGATTCTCAAACTTCTGAGGGTCTGGATTATCGTGAACTCGATAAGGGAGAGTCTTTGCTTTCTTGCCTTTAACGGTCTTTCCAATGCTTTCCGCTACTGTTTTATTAGCAAGGAGCATAAATTCTTCTATCAACTTGTTGGCATCTTTCGATCGTTTGAAGTAACAACGGAGCGGCTTACCAGTGTTATCTACATCGAAATGGAGCTCTTCTGAATCGAACTTAACGCTTCCGCCCTTGAAACGACGTGCTCTAAGAAGTTTTGCCAAGCGGTCTAGTGTAATGATTTCTTCGGCATATTCACCCTTATAACCATCCTTCCCTGGCTTTGGGGCAGGCTCTCCTGTACCATCAACAACACCATTATCTTCCAGTAATTGCTGTGCCTCTTCATAAGCGTAACGCCTATTCGACTTGATAACGGTGTGTACAATGCGGTAAGCCTTTACATTTGCGTCATTATCAAGATTGAAGATACAACTGAAAGCGAGCTTCTCCTCATTGGGACGCAACGAACAAATGAAATTACAAAGACGCTCTGGAAGCATTGGAATAGTGCGATCCACAAGATAAACAGAGGTCGCTCTCTGCTGTGCCTCACGGTCAATTATGTCGCCTTCTTTGACATAATGCGATACATCTGCTATATGTACACCAACTTCCCAAAGCCCTTCCTTCTCTAGTCTTCGTATAGAGAGAGCATCGTCAAAGTCCTTTGCATCCTTTGGATCTATCGTACAAGTCCACACGTCACGGAAGTCTTCTCGCTCCTTAAAGTCCTGCTCTGTGATCTTAGCACTTATCTTTTCGGCAGCATCCTCGACGCGTTTAGGATACTTATAAGGCAATCCGTATTGCGCAAGAATGGTGTTCATCTCAACGTCATTATCACCAGCTGCACCCAAGACATCGACTACCTCGCCCATAAGGTTCTTGTGGTTTGCGTCAGGCCATTGTGTTATCTTCACCAAAGCACGGTCACCTGTAGTTCCACCACGCAACTTCTTCTTAGGAATTAGTATGTCATGGATAAAGAGATTCTCCTGAGTTACAAGGAAGGCAATGTCCTTCTCCACTCTTAACTTGCCTACGAAGGTGTCTTTCTTGCGCTGCAATATCTCGATGACCATTGCCTCCTTAATATGATTCTGGCGTCTTGCCATGTACTGCACTTTGACATGATCGCCATTTAAAGCAGCCATCGAATTACGCTCGGAGACGAATACAGGAGTGCCACCATCGTCTGGTTGAAAGGTATTCTTTCCATTAGCTTTGCGAATGAAAGTACCTTCTTGCACCTGTCCCTTTGTATTGAGAGTATAGGCACTATCGCCTACCTTTGCAAGAAAGTCGTCCCATGCCATCTCTTCCATCACATCAATTGCTAACATCTTAGCCGGATGTGTCTTTAACTTCAAAGCACGGAATATCTCTTTAAAACTATATGTTTCGTTAGGTTGCGACTGAAAGAAAGAAGTCAACTGTTCGGCTAGTTGCTTCTTAGTTAATCGTTTTCCACCTTTCTTATCTTTCGTCATAAATAATGGAATTAGTATGTTTATATATTCGACAAAGTAACGAAAAAGTTTGTATCTTTGCAAACGTTTGCTAAGATATTTTCGATGAATAAGATATTAATAACAGGTGCTTCGGGCTTCATTGGGTCATTTATAGTGGAAGAGGCAATACGTCAAGGATATGAAACCTGGGCTGCCGTGCGTCGCTCGTCATCGAGAGAGTATTTAAGAGATGAGCGCATTCATTTCATAGAATTAGACTTTTCTTCTGTCGATAAATTGACAGAACAGCTTGCAGGACACGCCTTCGACTATGTTATTCACGCTGCTGGTGTGACGAAGTGTTTGCATAAAGCAGACTTCTTCCGCATCAATACGGATGGAACAAACAATCTCGTAAAGGCACTTCAAGCTACTCAACCAGCACTGAAACGCTTTGTCTTCATTTCAAGTCTTAGTATCTTTGGAGCTATCAGAGAGCAACAACCTTACAAGGAGATTGAACCTACGGACACTCCAAAGCCTAATACGGCATACGGACAAAGTAAGTTAAGGGCTGAAGCAATGCTCCCCAATGACTTTCCTTATATTATCCTGCGCCCAACAGGGGTATATGGTCCGAGAGAGAAGGATTACTTCTTGATGGCAAAGAGTATCAAGGGGCACTCCGACTTTGCTGTTGGTTACAAGCAACAAGACATCACCTTCGTCTATGTAAGGGATGTTGTGCAGGCTGTCTTCCTATCGCTTGAGCACGGGAAGGCTGGAAGTGCATACTTCCTAAGCGATGGTAAGGTTTATCAAAGCACCACTTTCAGCGACTTGATACATGAGGAACTGGGCAAACCATGGTGGATTCGCATTACTGCACCTATCTGGTTGCTGCGTATTGTGACCTTCTTTGGCGACCTAATAGGGCATATTACGGGTAAAATATCGGCTCTTAACAATGATAAATATCAGATTCTTAAACAGCGAAACTGGCGTTGTAACATCCAACCAGCTATCGACGAACTGGGCTATCAACCGAAGTATGACCTCAAGAGAGGGGTGAAAGAGACAATTGATTGGTATAAGAAAGAGGGTTGGCTATAGATTAGCTAATTATTATTAGGCTAATTGGACGAATAAGCCTAATAGGGATAATGGGGCTAATAAGTCCAATAACAACAAACAATGAAACGATTCATAACAAACTTATTTAAGCTAGAGAAGAAACCTGTTAAGGGTCTTATGGCATACGAATGGGTGGTAATGGCTTACTTGGTATTGACACTTATCATCACATTCTTCATGTACACCAGCATCAATAACCCACAAGCTATGATCTACGGGCGCATCCGCATCGTTGCTCTCACGGCTGTTATGTGGCTTGTTTATCGCATTGCACCCTGTCGACTAACACGCTTCACACGTGTAGGAGTGCAAATGGCATTACTCGCATGGTGGTATCCTGATACTTACGAGATCAACCGCCACCTCCCAAACCTTGACCATTTAGCAGCTACATGGGAGCAATCTCTCTTCGGATGTCAGCCTGCTTTGCTCTTTGCAAAGGCTCTTCCGGGGCATATCTTCAGTGAGTTATTCGACATGGGATACGCTGCTTATTATCCAATGATAGCTGCAACCGCCGTTTACTACTTCGGTTGGCATTACAAGGAGTTCAATCGTGCTGCCTTCGTCATTCTCTCTTCGTTCTTTATCTATTATGTTATCTTCATCTTCCTACCGGTCGTTGGTCCTACATTCTACTATAAGGCGATAGGCTTACAACAAGCTGCTGCGGGCGTATTCCCTAACTTGCACGATTATTTCAACCATCATCAAGAGTGCTTACCAAGCCCTGGTTATACTGACGGCATATTCTATCACCTCGTTGAAGACGCTAAGGCGGCAGGCGAAAGACCAACGGCAGCGTTCCCGAGTTCGCATGTTGGCGTGAGCACAGTCTGTATGTTGCTCTTATGGCACGACCGCAACTATCGTCTCTTGGCTGTTCTTGCACCGTTCTACATCCTCCTTTGTTGTGCAACAGTATATATTCAAGCACACTATCTCATCGATGCCATCGCTGGCTTCATCACTGCTTGTATCATCTTCGCCATCCTCATGAGACTTTCACGTAATATGATTACAAAGGAGTAAAGACGCTTGACTTTAACCCCTCCCAGCCTCCCCCAAGGGGAGGAGTGCCTAACGGGAGCGAACAATGAGAGGCTTTCTTCAAATTAAAGAAAGCCTTTCGTTGATATGAAGAAAGGCTCTTCTCACATCAAGGAAACGCCCTCTTCAAATGGCAAAGAGTATTCTTTAATTAACTACCATAGACTTATTCCCTCCTTTAAGAAGCTCATCAAGAGGCTTTCTATTATGTATCCAATCCATTAGAAAGGCTTTGAAGACTTTTATACAAGGCTGTACAATCAATTATACAGGTGTGTATAATCAGTTATACAAGCGTGTATAATCAGTTATACAAGCGTGTATAATCCCGTTAACAAAGTATCTTGTGAATGGGAGATATACTATCGAACGAGTAAAAGAGATACTATCGAGTGATTCAAAGAGAGACTATTAAGGCAATGAAAGGGCTGTAACATCATTCGTGTTACAGCCCTTTATGATTTTAATTAATGCCCATTAGGAACATTAATAACGATAAACAAGTACGGAAGATTACATCCCGACACCCATTCCCATGCCGTTCATCTGCTGGTCGTTCTTCTTTTCTTGGAAGTCGTTAGTTATCTTTGTCTCATGACTCTGGTATTGCTTCTTGGTGTTACCAAAGTTCCATGTAAGTGTGAAGGATATCATCTGGGCAGGAATTGAGATGTTCATACGATTCTCAAAGTCGGCTCCATGACTATACTGATTTATCTTTATCTTACCAGTGAATGGCACGAAATACATCAAACTCAAGTCGAGTTTATCCTTAATAAGGCTCTTTGATAGCGTTGTATTAAACATATTAAAGCCGCCGTTATAGCCTTGTAGAGAATACTTCTTCGTCATTCCACCCACGAACATACTCCATTTCAAATCCCAAGGGAAGGTTTGCTGCACACCGAGGAACGTAGTGGCTTGCCATCCATAGTTATGTGCATTGAGTTGTTCCGATCGAATATCTGCATAGTCAACATTGGCTGTTAGCATCAGTCGTGTCTTACTAGTTACAGCGTAATTCATAAATGAACTGAAGTTCGTCCAACGGCTTTTAACGATGTTGCCATACGTGGTATTCAGTATCGAACCATGCATGAATGAGTACTGTTCTATCTGATTATTGGCAAAGTTCTCACCGAGTGTTACGTTGATCATAAACTTCGGTGTGAAGGAGTTGAAGACTACTTTTATGTTGTGACTCTTCTCTACTTGCAAGTCAGGATTACCATAGCTATCGGCGGTCGGGTTGCTTATGTCGTGGTAAGGATTCAGATAACTGATACCTGGTCGACTGATTCGCATAGAATAGTTAACGCCTAAATTCATACCAGCTGATAGGTTGTAAGTAAGGCTGGCAGATGGTACTAGGTTGCCATAGTGCTTCTTGAAGTTGGCACCAGGACCTACTATGAACTTCACGTTCTCCCATGTATGCTCGTAACGAAGCCCTACCTTAGCACCTAACTTACCCATTGTTGCTGCATATTCAGCGTATTCGGCAAGGATGCTCTGCGTGTTCCTATAATTCACACTGTTGTTGGCATTGTAGACATTAGCACCACTTACGATGTCATAAAACTTCGAGTCGGAAGAGTTGCGACGTGCGATAAACTTCAAACCAGTGCTTAAGGTCTGTCCTTTCCCTATTGGTGTGGTATAGTCGACTTGCACTGTATGCTCCGTTCCACGCATCTTCGCCTCTGAATAAAGATCCTTTAATGGAATCGTAACACCCGCTGGTAAGGGATCATAAACACGAAGATTTGTGTTCTCGGCAGGTGTTGTTGAGAAGAGATAACTCAGTGTCAAACTACTTGTGCGAGCCTTATTAAAGAATCGCTGATAGTCTATGCTACCGTTAAAGGAGGTGTTCTTATTCTTCATGGTCATCTCGTTACCATACGAGAAACCTGTTCCGTAAGGACCGCCGGAGAAGGTCGTCATGGGGTGACCATCGTTCTTCATGGTAAAGGAAGTAAGCCCAATGGATGCACCAATATTGCTCATAGAGTCAAGCTCATAGCCCAGACTAAGGTTACCCATGGTGAATGGGATGTGAGTATTGCCCTTTTGACGATAGTCCATACGTGACCCATCACTCGCAGTACGGCTCATCTCGGTCACAGTACCTTTCGACTTTGCTGCGTTATACATGATGTTAGCACTATACGTCAGCTTTCCCTGCTGTCCACTAAGGAACCCAGACGACCGCCACCCCTTGTTTCCTGCAGAGATAGCAAGGTTTCCGTTATATCCATTCATATTAACGGCACTCTTGCCATTAACGCGGTTCATGATGATATTCAGCACTCCGCCTGTTCCTTCGGCATCATATTTAGCACCTGGATTGGTCACTACCTCTATTGATTTAACCGCCGAGGCGGGCATTGACTTGAATATTTGTGAGGGATTGGAAGAGAACATTACGTTCGGTTTACCATCCACATAAACCTTGAAGGAGGACTGTCCATTGACCGAGATATTGTCTTGTCCATCCACAGTTACCATCGGAACCTTACGCAGCATGTCGAGTACTGTGTTCGTCTTAGCGTCATTGTCAGCCTGAACATCATACGACATCTTATCCGTTTCCATCTTAACAAGTGGCTTTTGTGCCACTACCTCCACACCTTTCAACTGCTTCGTATCATCTTGAACCAGCAACTGCCCCAAGTCGATAACGCCTCCTGTGGCTGTAAGTTGCACCTTTCGGAGAACCTCCTTACGCCCCATAGCAGTGAAAGAAACCAAGAAGTTACCCTGCCCTGTTACCTGCTGAGAGAACTTACCATCAATAGCTGTAACCGACATAGCCACTGGTTTATCGCTTTTCTTACCTTTATAAACACGAACAGTAGCGTAGGGTTCCCCCTCATGGGTCAATGAGTCGAGTAGAACTCCCGATATTGTTGAGGTCTGACCATGCACTGCTACAGACATAGTCAATAGTCCAAATGTTACAAATAACTTGTATTTTCTCATATTATTACGTACTAAACGGTGCAAAGATAACAATAAATCACATATAAGGCAAGTATTCCTTACCAAAATAATAACCAAAATCCCTGCCCTTCAAGATGATAAGGCAGGGATGAATATAAGTTTAATAAGCTATAAGCTATTGCTCCTTACGCTTGCTTAATGAGCTGAATTGCAAAGCCACCACTCTTTGCCATGTGTAGTTTCAATACACTATCATGGTTCACAACAAGCTGTTCGATGGTCATTGGATAAGGGTTCTTATCATATTCGGCATCAGGTCCATCCTTATAGATAATAGCCTTATAAGTTGTACCTGGTGCTAGGAAGTCGAGTTTAAGACTGATGTCTCTAGCGTTCTCATCGGTCATTCCACCCACAAACCAGTCCTGGTTATCACGGTTCTGACGTGCAGTAACGATATACTTACCAATCTCTGCCATCGGGATAACCGTCTTCTGCCAGTTAGAAGGCATTGCTTCAATGAAGGTGAAGGCTGGTTGATCCTTGTAATTCTCAATCTCGTCAGCAGCCATCTGCCATGGAGTGTAGATGACAACATACTCGGCAAGCTGCTTAGCAAGCGTTGTGTGTGGATGAGTATGCGCATAAACCTGTCCTTCGAGCTTGAAGATACCAGGCGTGAAGTCGATTGGTCCAGCTAATTGACGTGTGAATGGGAGCACACAAAGATGGTAAGGTGGGTTGCCACCAGCGCCATCCCAAGCATTCCACTCTTGTCCTCTCACACCCTCACTAGCGATGAGGTTGGGGTAAGTACGCTGTAGACCAGTTGGCATAGCAGGCTCATGATTGACCACCATGATGTGGTGTCGGGCTGCAGCCTCAATCACTTTGCGATAGTGACGCACACCATATTGCGAGTGTTGAAGCTCCTTGTTGTCCATAACCTTATTCACATAGCCTGTCTTAATAGCCTTAATTCCCATCTTCTCATAGAGAGAGAAGGCTGCTTCAAGCTGTTCCTCATAGTTCTTTGCGGCACCACCTGTCTCGTTATGAGCAATCAGTGAGACTCCTTTCGACAATGCGTACTTCTGCAAACCATCGAAGTCATAGTCTGGATAAGGCTTTGTGAAGTTGAATTTATCACCTTCCTTACCCCAGTCGTTCTCCCATCCATAATTCCAACCTTCGACTAATACGCCTTTAAAACCATGCTCGGCAGCAAAGTCGATATAGCGTTTTGTATTCTCAGTTGTGGCTCCATGCTTTGGACCAATACCCCATGTGGCATGTTGCATGTGGTAAGTCCACCACACACCAACGTACTTTCCTGTTGTAATCCACGATGTATCCTTAATCTTACAAGGGTCATTAAGGTTTAACATGATGCGGTTTGTTATCAAACCACACACATGGTCTTCTACTGATAACATACGCCAAGGAGAGACGAAAGGTGCTTTTGCACGCACCAAGTCGCCATTTGACCATGGTACTAACTCTGCCTTCAATCGCACATAACCCTCTTTTGCCTCTATCGGCTTGACATTTAATGAAGAGTAATCGGTCAGGTTCGCTTCATGTAACATCATATAAAGGTCTGGCTTAGCCTCTATTGTAACAGGTGTACACACCTTCTGCTTCTTACTCAATGGTGCTTTCGTCCAAAGTCCCTCATAGTAATCGGCATCAAAAGGCAATGTCCATGCCTCAGGGTCACCTTTGAAACAGAACTCTGTAAGCTCATCTGTGATAATGAAGTCGCTTAGGTTCTTCTGTTGTGGGAATACATAACGGAAGCCCATACCATCATCAAAGACACGGAAGACAATGGTCAGCTGGCGTTGAAGTCCTTTCTTCTGTGCTAACTTCATCGTCAATTCGTTATAATGATTGCGTACATCATCTTCTTCTCCCCATGGTTGATGCCACGTTTCATCCTTAGTTGCACGTGAGAAACCTATGAGTCGGAAGTCATTAGACAAGTCGCCATCCTTCAACTTCAACCCAAGTGCCGAATGAAGGAGTATCTCCTCTTTCCCACGATTCAATGAGTAATAAGGACGACCCACATTATCTACACCAGTCGTCAGCGTAATGTTACCTGATGGTGAACTCACTGTTGCTTCCTGCTTAGCCATCATTGCCATTGGCAAGAGCGATAAGCAGACTGCTAAAATGGAGTGTTTTAAAATCTTAGTTTTCATTTATTGAGATATTAATTACCTTATCTTTTACTATTCAAAGTACCAATGATAGCCTTTGCTTCATCCATTTTCAGTTGCACAAGGGCATTATATGCTTCCTTAACCTTAGGATTGTTAGGTTCGGCAACACGTGCCTTATACCATTGATAGATAACTTCGAGGTCGGAAACTGTATACTTCACGCCTGTAAACTTCTGCAACATTTCGAGGTACTTGTAGCCATATTCCAATGTAGGCTCTATCGTTGTACCCTCTCCATAATCGTTCCATGTACTAATCTGAAGGTACTTTAACCCAGCGTTCTTGGCTGCATCTAGCTGGCGTTGGAACAACTTTCCACCCTCAGCATCGTATGTTGTATAACCATTACTGCCCTCACCTTCTTTATAATAGTCATGGAATCCAGGCATAGCACCACCCACAAAACACTTATAGTTCTTAGCTATTGCATAGTTCGGATTGGCATTTACCCATGTATAGACGCCTTGCGCATTGTCTGAATAGCTCGTATTATTAACGCTGCTGAGCTTTCCATCTAATACAAGGAACATCGGTTTTGTGGTCAAGATAGAAAAGACACGATACCAATCCTTCGGTGATTCCATCGTAATTGGACCAAAGTTAAGCAGAAGTGGACGCCCATCTACCTTCACATAACTATCATCCTTGAAGAATGTCTCTGCCAAATAGCGCATATCCTGACGAGCTGTTCCTACCCTATCAGACGCTCCGTCCAATGTACGATCCTCATAGACGACACTCATCTTGAGCCCTGCTCGCTTCAAAGCACGGAACAATGCCTCTGTATTCGACTTGTGTTGAGCAATAGAATTATCGCTATTTACACCATACCAATCGACCATTACACCATCAAGACCTGCATATTTCATCAACAAACATTGATAGTCTAGCACTGCCTCATCGCCACTTGCATACGGACCAATCTGTGGATAATAGTGCGAAGCAATCTCTCTTTTATCATTACCAACCATCTTATTAGGGTCACAATTCTTCATTGTCCAGTGATAACCCCACTTACCTGCATTCTGCGGATTGGACGTTGTTGTCTCAAACCATGGCATGTAATGAGCATAAACCTGCATACTATTAGTCTTCTGGACGGCTAATGGCATCACTTGATGCGCCTCTTGCCTTCCATCCACCTTCTTGGGTGCACCCTCATAACTATCTGCACAAGATGTAAATAAGAGTCCAGCAGTAGCTGCTAAAGTAAGTATTGACTTTAAATCCATATCTTTTTATTCATTATCCATTATGTAATAAGTAATACTGAGATACGTTAAAAGTTATCCTGCCCCTCAACATGTATCGTTAAAAAGAGGAACAAAATTAAACAAAAAAATCGTTTTCTCTTATCTAAAAATAACTTTTAACTATCTCATAATATCATTCTCTTAAATGCTTAAAACACTCTCTTATCATGGTTAAAACACTTGATTCTATCGCTAGAAACAACTGATTAAAAGATTAAAGAGATTGTTCTTACTAAGAAAATAATCTATTTTTGTATCCTTTTTAGTTTAATTTATTTCTATTTTTAATCTATTTTTCAATTATAAAGAAACTCTTTTCCATGATAAGGCAATAAGTTTAGACTCATTAATAAGCCTCATTACTCACAAAAAAGAGCCTTTATAAGATAATTAAGAGCATGAAAAAGCTCCATTTATAAGTATATATTACGATAGAAAACCATCTTGCTTTTCATCCTTATTATATACTTATAATGGAGCTTTCAACGCTTTTTACTGTTGTGAACTATAACCTGGATTCTGCTTCAAATTAGGATTCTTGTTCAGTTCCTCTTGTGGGATAGGATAGATACCAGTGTGATGATCAGCTGGATCAGCTGGTTTCTCCCACCATGCCTGATAGTAGGTACCAAAGCGAATGTTGGTTGTTCGACGAAGATTCTCAAATACAAACTCATGCTTCCACTCGGTATCTAAGTCCTCAAGTGTCAATGTTGTAAGATCGTTGAGACCTGCACGTTTGCGAATCTGATTGATATATGTGAGGGCTGTTGGGGTATAGCCGAGGCGGAAATTACACTCTGCTTGCATCATTAAGATTTCTGCATAACGCATAAGAACCCAATCATTATCACGCTCCCAAGAGTCAGTTGCACTCCACTCATACTTATTTAAACGTGCACCAGCATTCTTTGCTGCATCGGTGAAATTGTCTATTTCTTCAGTATAGTTCAATGGTGAACCATCGTCCATCAATACTTCTGAACCATCTTTAGCACTATACTGCTGACCTATTAACAGACATTGGCGACGAACATCCTTCTCATCAAATGAAGAATAAAGCCCTGGCTGTGCACAAATACCATTACCACACCACTGGTAAACACCAGCTGGATCGAAGGCTAACTTCTGATTGTAATGATAGGTCATACTAGCTAGGTAGTTACCAACAGTACCTTGTTTATGGTCGTAAGGAATAGAGAAGATAATTTCAGGAGACTTCTCATTTTGGATAGCGAAACTGGCTTTATAGTTAGGAGTTAAGCTATATCCTTGAACCTTACTACATGCATCCAAGCAGTCTTGCCAACGCGGAGTTCCTGTGTAAACTTCAGCATTTAGATAGAGACGAGCCAACAAGGTGTTAGCCACATTCTGCGTAAACTTAGCATAAGTAGTACCTGATGGAAGTATTGGAAGTATATCCTTAAGCTCCTTCTCTATAAATGCAAAGACATCCTTACGAGGCGAGTTTGCAGGCAACTCCTTCTGTGTGAAGTCGGTCACGATAGGCACATTTCCAAAACAATCAAGCAAGTTGTAGTAGTAATAAGCACGTAGACCGCGTAGCTCAGCCTCAACTTTTTGCTTGTCTTCAGTGCTTAATCCACTTTGTTCTACTTGATGAATAATAGCGTTAATCTTCGATACTCCGGTGAAGTTATAACGCCATACAGAAAGGATACCCGTGTTCTTTACGTCCCAATTATGACGCTGGAACTGCTGGTAACGACCGCCATCGAACCAGTCAGTACCACGTGTTGGAATACAAGCCTCATCGCTTGAACACTCCTGAGTAAAGAACACGTACTCACAAGTTGGATAACAGATAACACCTGCCCCTTCGGGTGTGTTAGCTCCATAACCACGTAATGTGGCATACGCACCACCGACTATAGTAGCCACTTCTGATGATGTCTTTCCATAGTTGTCTTGCGATACTTTATCATAAAGATGTTCGTTTAGATCGGTGCAAGAAGATAGTGCCAAGAGAAGACCTAAGCCTAAGCATGCCTTCTTAGGGAGCATATTTGATATATTGAAATTCAATCGTTTCATAATAGATAGAATCTTTTAAAGTTAGAATTTACGATGAACTTAGAAGCCAACGTTCAATCCGATAGAGAAAGTACGTGGTCGTGGATAACTATTGAAGAAGTCTATACCTGGTGAGTTAAGTACGTTGTCAGGTACACTAACCTCTGGATCAATACCCTTATAACCTGTTATACAGAAGAGATTCTCGCCTGTTACATAGAAACGTAGACGAGTGAGACCTAGCTTCTTGAGGCTGTTCAATGGTAAAGAATAGCCCAATGTTATAGCTTGAAGACGGAAGAAATCACCCTTCTCTATGAAGTAATCAGAGAAAGTTGGATTATCAGTTATACCACTAGTCATGAAGTCGTCAAGTGTATTCTGTGATGGGAAACGTGTTGGATCATATAATACCATACGACTAACATTCAGTACTTTCTGTCCGAACATACCATAGGCTGCAACGCTAGCATCAAAGTTCTTCCATGTAGCATTTAGACTTAAACCAATATTCCACTTAGGCATTGCTGAACCAAGATAACCTTCCTTCACCTTACCATCAGCATCTTTTTCAAGCATATATTTGCCATCTTCAGAGATACCTTGGCAATGTGGTCCCCAGAAAGCACCAGCTGGATAACCTTCTTTAATTACTTGTGAATAGATGTTAGACATACCACGTACACTATGCAAAGGTCCTGCCTGCAAACCAACAGCTTGATATTGATCATTTGACAACTTGGTTATCTCTTGCTTATTATACGATAGAGACATATTTGCATCAAGTGTCCAATCCTTTGTACGAACAGCTTTGTAACCTAGAGTTAACTCAAATCCTTTGTTCACTAAGTCACCAACATTGGCTAACATAGTGCCAACGAGATATGGAGGTTGTGGTACTGGATAGGTCCAAAGAAGGTCTGATGTCTTCTTATAGTACAATTCTAAAGTACCATTCAACTTATTGAATACAGAGAAGTCAACACCTAGGTTCCATTGAGCAGTAGATTCCCACTTAAGATCAGGGTTAGGGTTTTGAATCTGTGTGTAGGAGTTCTTCCATGTATTAGTTGCTCCATCGTAATAAGCAGAACCTGCTGCCGAAAGAATAGAGAGCGATTTGTATTCACCAATACCATTCTGGTTACCAGTTACACCAAAGCCTGCACGAAGTTTCAAATTGTCTAACCATTCACGAGTTGATGCCATAAAAGGCTCTTCAGAGATACGCCATGCAAACGAAACAGAGGGGAATACACCCCATTTATGGTTCTCACCGAAACGTGAAGAACCATCACGACGTAAGGTTGCTGTAAGCATGTAACGATCAAGAAGACTATAGTTAACACGTCCAAAGAACGATATTAGCTTAGAACCTCCTTTATAAGAACCAGCGTCACCTTGCCTATAATCACTACCAGCACCTAGGTTATTATAACCGAAAGCATCAGAGTCATAACCAGAACGAGTAGCACTGAAACCCTCATAGATATTATCAAGATAAGAGTAACCACCCATCAGATTTAAGTGGTGAATATCAGCAAACTTCTTATCATAAGTTAGGTAAAGTTCAAGCTGCTTATTGGTATAATCATCATAAAGACGTTGACCCCAACCTTTCTCACTCTGCCCTTCCATGCGCGCATAAGTTGGTTTATAAAGACCTGACTTAACGGAATTGAACTCATAAGAAGTATTCATTGTCGCAGAGAGACCATCGATAATCTGTAACTCAGCTTTCATATATCCAAGGAAGCGATGACGCTTTCGGTCCTCTGTACGATGATTATTTAATTCAACTGGATTCTCCGTGTTTGTACCATTCAATTGGGCGTAGGTTCCATCTGAATTATATACAGGGAACGTAGGTTGAAGATTAATCATTCGCTCGAATATTCGACTATCGATTGGATGCCAACTATCGAAGTTTGTATTGATACCTTCATCTAGTCTTAGATGTCCATTAAGCCCTGTTTGATATGCAGACAATGAACCTGCAAGCCTGTTCATAGTGTTAGTTTTGATTACACCTTCATTATTATTATAGGTGAAACTAGCACGATATCCATGATTCTTCTTCGATGATGAGAAGTTAATATTATGACTATGTGAGACAGCTGTACGCATTAATTCATCCTGCCAATCAGTGCTAGCTCCAAAGTCCAAAGCACTCATATTACCAGTAGAACGTACATAGCTTCGCCATTGATTAGCCGATAATACATCTAGTTTGCGAGCTGCTGAAGCAAAGGCAACATAGCCATTATATTGGATAGTATTTACTTCTGTATCTGTTCCCTGACGATTAGTTGTAATGATGATGACACCATTTGCACCACGAGAACCATATATTGCTGCCGCTGATGCATCCTTGAGAATGTCCATACTAACAATCTCTGACGATTGAACAGAGTTGATATCAACACCAGGAATACCATCAACTACAACCAAAGGACCATTGCTTGCAGACAAAGATGTACCGCCACGTAAGCGAATTGATGCTCCTGATTCTACAGCACCAGAACTTTGTACGATAGAAAGACCTGCTACTTTACCTTGTAATAATTGTTCTGTAGAGGTAATAACACCTTGTTTCATGTCCTTAGAACTAACAGATGCTATAGCACCAGTTAGGTCGCTCTTACGCATCTTACCATAACCAACGCCAACAACAGTCACCTCATCAAGTTTCTTAGCATCCTCTTCCAATACAACCTTCAAGTCTTTTGCGGCTTGAATCTTACGTGTTGTATACCCAATATAGGATACTTCGAGCATGTCACCTTGCTTACATTCAATACTAAACTTACCATCAAGGTCAGTTATAGCACCTACTTTACCACCTACAACACTTACAGAAGCACCGATAAGTGGCTCTTTCTCTGAATCGACAACACTACCACTAACTGTGATATTTTGTGCCGATACATTGCTACAGAACAACATCATCATAAAGAGGATGAGCCCCGATAGTTTATTTTGAAATGTTAGTTTCATAGAATTTAATGCTTTTATGGATTGATAAAGATAGGAGAGAATCCCTCTCCCATCACCTTATTTAATCAGCTACAACAAGTGGTATAGTTGATTCAACAACCACTCTATCATGCTGTTCCTTGATAGTTAATTTCAATTCAGATGCTTTAACGCCTTCTAACTCCTTATTAAGATCAAGTGTTACCTCACGCTTGTCACGAACACCAGACATAGTTCCTGTAAGAGTCTTAGAGCCTGCTACGATTGTATACTTTAAATCTCCAGATGTTCGTTCATTGTATTCACGGGTCAAAGTAAGGATATCCTTTGCACTTACTCGTGTAGGGAAATAAGAGAACATAGGGTCTGGATAAGGTGCAGCAGAACCTGCCTTTTGCTTTTGATCACCACTATTTACACCCCACTGATTAGCTCCATTAGCATCTTTAATCACCTTAATTATAATATAATTCATGTTTTCAAGTTGGAAACTAGCCTTCTGATCAGGATCAGCAAGGATTGTTGGCTTATCAGCTTGACCTGCATCTTGAGGGTTATAAGCATAATACTCACTAGGTATTCCAACGTTCCAAGCATAGAGACCATTAGAGAGTTTCTTCAAACCAGCCTTCTTTAATACAGCAGGACGCCATACATCAAGTGTTTGTTGCACAGTCCAATCATTTAAAGCTGAGTGTACACCAAATTGAACGAAATCAGCATCTTTAGCCAACTCTGTCAATGTCTTATCACCTAACTTATACACATCAGGGTTGAAAAGGACTGTCAATGGCTCATCCAAAGTAAACTTCTCTGTCAAACCAGTAGACTTCTTACCACTAAAGAAGGTTATACCTGCACCTGACTTCTTGAAGTTTGCAAACTCTAAACGGCTGTCGGGAGCAGCAAAAACACCTGACCATAGACTTCCATCTTTCGTCTTCAAGCGTTGCCAAAAGCCTGGCCATTCAGCGTCTTCGAACTTTGATACATCACAATGGAAGTATTGTGTTGGTATCATAGTCTTCTTATAAATGTTGTTACCAACGTACTCCAATTTGGCAAAATCCGAAGAGTTACCACCATGACCAGCATCTGGCTCTGTTGGTTGCCATGCCCATAAATAGAGATCAACCCCTTCTTGAAAGCCCACATCTGTCATATCATAATAGAACGTAACTTCCTCATCTGCAGTGAAGACTGCTGGTACTGTCCAACACTTAGGAGCCGTACTTAATTCCGTACCTTGACCAAATAAAACCAAAGGGAACAAGCACATCAATGCTAAAAATATCTTTTTCATAGCCAAATCACTTTACAGCTTGCGTTAAATTATACGTATATGAAACAAAAGACTGTCCGTTTGTCTTACGAGTCAAACGATATTCAAGAGTCTTAGTATTACCCGGTACAGCTGTTACCGTGAGAGATGTTTCTGCTTTACCATCGTTAAGAATCAGATTACTAGCTGTGTTGTCACTCTTTGTGAAGTTATAATCCATCTTCCACGTACCGCTGGTTGGCAGTAGTGCAGGCGCATTACCTTCAACAGAGAAAGTGGTAGCATTACCCGCTTCATCTTGGTTAAGATTAATAACAAACGTGTCAAAGTCGAGTAGATTTGTTAGTGTCTTTGTTCGCGCGTTAGTTTCATCAGTCTGCGTAACTGAGTTCACAACCCACTTACCACCAATCTTCTCGGTCAGTGTGATGGGTGCTGTATAACTGCCATCATCAACTGTTGAGCATCCTAGGAACGTCATCGTTGAAGATAGTAGTAACACTGCACCAAGCAAATTACTTGTGATTTTCCTCATAGTGAACCATGTTTTTAGTTATTTAAAATATATTCTTTTGTTCTTATTCTTTATTCGCAAAGATAGTGATGATTTCACATTTAATAAATAAAACTGCTTATTATATAAACAGAAAATGATTTTATTAATTATCAACAAGCTGATTATCAAGTATTATCAATTATCTTTTTAGTTGGTAAATATAATCAAAATATTAGGCTTATAATGCCTTTATAATAAAGAAGTAACTATTTTTCAACCACAAAATAAGCTTTTTAAAACATTCAAATAGGAACTAATAGCACTTACACTAAACCTCTTTAAGCATAAGACTATGCTCTTTAGAAGTATTGTGAAAGCACCATTACAATAAAAGAAAAGCCTACTATATCTTCATGATATAGCCTTCAAACTTATCATTGTCTATGTGAGAACGATTCTTGACACGTGTTTTATAAGTATTAATGGTATGAACTGAGTAATTAAGGAATGTTGCTATACGTTCAGAGTCAGTAATTCCTAAACGAATAAGAGCGAAGATTCGCATCTCTGTTGTGAGCTGTTTCGGATCAAGACACTTACTATCCGGATCATCAAAAAGCTCATTGTATTTCTCGATGAAATGTGGGAAAAGCTTCAAAAAAGTCTCATCAAAATCAACGAACATCGACTTTCTTTCTGCTATCAATTCACTCTCTTTGAGTGACGAACGCAAGTCTTCAATTCGGCGAGTCATGAGTTTTCTATCAATGGTACGATAGAGTTTCTCTACCTTATTAATATATTCAGAGTTAATATAGAATGATCTCCCAATATACTCATCCTTTATTTTGTTTACTTCTTCCAATTGGTTGTTCTTAGTCTCAAGTTGTTTGTTACGCCGAGCGATAATTACTTGAGCTTTCTTTAGCTCCATCATTTGCTTACGAATGTACCACCACGCCACAAAAAGTCCAATAACAAAAAGAATAAATACCACAGCTGCCACTGCTATTGCATTCCTTTGCCCCTGCATAATATTATATCTATCCCGCTCAATGATGGGCAGAATACTACTTACCTCTATCACTCTCTGTCGTGCCCCATAGAAATTTGCATTCGAAAGTGACTGTCTGACGTATTCAGTTGCATGTTGTATATCACCTTCTTTATAAAGAAGTCTTGCCAAAGTACACAATGCTGTGGTTTCTCTTACAACTCCTTTATTATCATAAATGGCTGCTTGTGCAAGATATTTAATAGCTTTGTTTAAATCCTTTTGGTACAGATAAAGCCATCCAAGACATGAGGTAACAATAGCTTTACTATGCACATCGCCCCCTTTCTGCTCCATATATTGATTAAAGTAATCAAGGGAAGCTGCAAAATTATGCTCCTTCATTTCTTTTATTCCTACCGCATAATACCACTCTGGAGAATCTTTTTGAATATAATGAAGCAACGAATCAGTATAAACACTACCTTGTTTGATGTATTGACTTTGGTAAGGTTCGGTCTTAGTATAGTCTGAGACATCATAATACAAGCGTGATGCCATCTTAAAATAAAGCTTTCTAGATTGCTGATTGGTTCCTTCAAGACGAATTGTAGCCAACTCATTGAACGCTTCAGTATATAATCCAGCCGAAAGAAGACAGAAGACAATATCACAGCGAGCCTCTAATTCATAATCACAATTCCGTTCTTTAAGAGCTTGTGAAAGTAAATGATTCGCATAAACATAAGCTGAATCGTACTGATAAGATGAATATTGATCAAACAACATACGATTGATTTTAAACTTATCAGCCTGTGATGCTGTTCTCAAATTGCGTTTCAAAGCCTTTATCTCATCAAGTTTTCTTTGCTCATAGACGCTCTTTTGAGATAAACTCTCATCCAACTTATTTAATTCTTCAGACCATTTTCCATTAGAGGCTGAACTTATCAGCGGTAAAGAAAACAGCACACATAATAGATATAGTCTTATTGATGTATTCATCTTAGGTATTCTTTATTAGTAAACCAATAAAAGACATGTCTTTTTATAGCCCACAAATATAAAGATTTTATTAGATAGTAACAAAATTATTGACGCCTTTTTCTAATCTAATTCTTAACTCTTCTCCTTCCTTATAATAATAGGTGTAAATGCTAAAAAAACTTCAATTACAAAGATTATAAGCCTTAATAATAATAATAACAACTCATTATCAACCATTTACATACCATTATCACTCTCGTGAGTACAAATGATTTATTTGTTTCAAAACGCCCAATAAATTATCTTATAACAAGGCTTTATACCAATAACAAGGCTTATAATTTACTTTCTTATAATGTATTTTAAATATACTGATTATCAGTTACTTAATAAAATAACCTCCTTTTAAATACCTTATAACCTTTATATTTATAGAAGCACAGCCTTATATAGGCTTTGAGCTTGCGCTTTTTATTGTAATTTTGCCTACAGAAACGATTAGACTAATTTACTCATAAATAAGGTTTTCATGATTTCATAGGTTTAAGTTTATCGTAAGAATAGGTCGAAAGAATTGTAAGTAAAAGTTAGGTTTTGTGTTATTTGAAACACTTCGTTGTGATATTTGGTATATATGTATTTGTTATTTGGGTAATTTTAAATAATGAAATTTTAATTAAACTCACATCACTTTTTAATTAAGCAAAATGGAGTTTGTCGGGAGACAAGCTCCTTTTTGTTTTCCCTCACTTTAGGTTTTATTATCCACATAAGACTCTTCTCCATTCCATATAACGCTTTCTTCCATAACAAGAGAGGCTCTCCTTCATTAGAAGAGAGCACTTCTTGCATTAGAAGAGAGGCTCTCTTACAATCAACATAAGTGTTTCGAACATCAGAGAAAGGATGATACTATATAAAAAGCGAGAATATCTCCTATCAAAGGTAAGATCCTTTTGAGATACTCTCGCTTAAATCAATAATAACAAGATAAGTTCTTTATATATCGTAAGGAAAAGATTCCTTTCTTTATTTCACTTCAGCTGTTACAGGACTATTGATTCCCTTCATGGAGGTAAGGAAAGCCTTGGCTGAACCAAACTTTAAGCGCATATCGAGACGAACAGGGATGTGATTCTTATCGTCTGTAACGTAGAAACTTGCTATGTCACGCCACTTTCCATCATCGTATTCCCAATAAGTAAGTTTCAAACAACGATACTTATGACCATTATCCGCCTTTACATCTTCCTTACCATTATATATAATACGTGCAGGATCACGGCTGTTTCCATCTACGATAGGGAAGTTTACAACCTCACCTTTCTTCCAACTCTCAGGATTAAAACTCCTAGCACGAAGGAAGATACTCATCATATCAAAGCAACAATCATCATAAGTGCGTTCTATCCACTTATGTTTCCCTTCACTATTGATACGATGCTGGCGAAGATGACACTTACCATTAGGATAAGAATAGAATATTTCATCCACCGTATAACGCTTTCCTTCTCTTGCTCCCTTGCGATAGTACAATGGTGCCATCTGCTTTGAATTATAAGCAAGGAGCGTATCACGTAATACAAAGTAATTATCGAGCTTACCATTGCCACGCGTTGTCAACGATGCACGATAAGCCGGTGTACCTTTATAATTAGACGAGACTGTGTACCAGGAAGCCGTTCCTGCCTTTACCCAAATAAACTTCCAATTGTAATAGAGATTGTAAGTTAAATATTCTCCACTGCTGAATGCTGTGTTACGAAACGTGCATTGAGCCGAGACATGCAGGCTAAGAACAGCCAAGAGACAAACTATATAAATCTTAAAGTGTTTCATCTTAACCAGTTTAAAAGTTCAATTCATATTATATATATTCTTTATTTCTTTTATTGAAAGATAAAGAATGATTTAGTATGATGGGCTGTGGATTGGTGCAGAACTTATCTTCTCTTTTCTTGTTAGATTGCTTATCAACTTGAGAAAGATACTTATTAAAAAGTTATTCGTACTTCTTTTGATTGATAATCAACCTTTATTATGAGTTATCCACACTTTCCACAAGTGGTGCAAAGATAATAAGTTTATATCTTTTTACACTGATAACTTGTGTAAAACTTATCTAAAATGCCGTTAATAACTATGTGGATATCCACTAAGAAGGGGATCTCTACTGAGGGTTGTGGATATCCACAGGGTTATAAAAGGGTTATGAAATGTGTTTTCAACATAGTTTTCAACAGTTTTGTGGATAACTTTTCCTACTTATGAGGATTGTGTTTTTAGGAAGATGAGATACGAGTGATTGCTTTTATATACAATCATTCGGGCAAATCAGAATAGCTGACTTGCCCGAACGATAGGTGTAATGAATAAATTAAATAGCTTTTTAAAGGTCGTCGATAAGGGCTGTACTCTTTGCATAAGCCGTACTTCTTGCTTCAAAGAAGTCGGTTTTCACCATATTAGCGTTAGAGTATTGCCCCACCCACTGCATGTTTTCTGGTTCTTTCTGATTGTCTGGATAGAGGAAACCAAAGCCCAATCCTGACCAACGAAGGTTACCGAGATAACGAATATAATCTGATACCATCTGCGAGTTTAGACCCTGCACTTCATTTCCAATAACGTATTGTCCCCATGCTATCTCTTGGCGTACTCCCTCGCGCATCATATCCTCGTAAATCTTTACCTTTTCTTCGGTGAACATATCAGGTTCCTCCTTCTTTAATTCGAGGATTATGCTTCTGAAGAGCCAGAGATGCGTGTTTTCGTCCCTATTGATGTATCGAATCTCTTGAGCAGACCCCGACATCTTACCATTTCTACTGAGATTATAGAAGAACATAAAGCCACTATAGAAGTAGATACCTTCGAGGATGAAGTTAGCAATTAAGGTCTTCATCAAACTGAATTTATCGCGCTTCTCATGGAATTCATTGTAACAATCACCGATGAATTTATTGCGATTCAGCAAGTGTTCGTCCGTCTTCCACTGATAGAGAATGTCGTTTCTTTCCTCTGGAGAGCAGATAGTATCAAGCATATAACTATAACTCTGACTGTGTATGCACTCCTGAAATGCCTGTATATGCAAGCATAGATTCACCTCATTGGCAGTAATATACTCACTAACAGTTGGCAAGTTATTACTTTGCAAAGAATCGAGGAATACCAAGAAACTAAGAATCTTATCGTATGCTGTTCGTTCGGCTTTATCCAATCGAGGATAATCCTTGAAGTCTTGCGAAAGATTAATCTCTTCGGGAATCCAAAAGTTATTCATTGCCTGACGATACCAATCACTAACCCACGAATACTTCATGTTGTTGAAGTCATTCAGATTGGTTGTATTACCGCCGATCATGCGTCTTAAACGCAAATCCACATCCCCTGAAGGGTTAAACAGGGTGTTTCGTTTTAGTTTATCTTCCATTGCTTTGAGAAGTTATGAATACTTCTTTTTTCTTTATCTATCATTAATAAATATATTTGTCTTCACTCCCTTTCATTCCTTTTCACTCTTGCTTACTCCTAAAATATGTAATACTTTTTCATTGATTGATTATACCTTTCAGATGAAACGAACGTACTTTTCATTAAAAACGGAGGTACATTTTACCAAAAACGGAGGTACGTTTTACTAAAAATGGATATACGTTTTATTAAAAACGAATATACGTTTTTTCTCAATCGATTATACTTTTCATAACACGTTAACTGTTAGATAGTTACAACTGATGATGGTTTATGACATAAATACTTGTTTTTATGATGAGAATCATCCGTTAGATACAAATTAAATGTAAATTATTTTCGTAAAGTTAAGATGCACAACTCTCACATTCCTCTACCTCTAATGACTTACTTCGAACGTAATAAATCGTCTTTACTCCGCTCTTCCAAGCTAATAAGTATAGGTCGAGCACCTGTCGCATGGTGAAGTCATTGGTGATATATAGGTTCATACTCTGCGCTTGATCAATATGACGCTGGCGAACACCAGAAGCCTTTATGCTCCACTTCTGGTTGATTAGATATGCACTCTTATACATCCAGTAAGTTTCGTCAGATAGTTCTGGAGCAACGCGAGGGAGCATACTTCCTTTCTTTTCCTCTAAGAAGAATCGCTTCATAATAGGGTCTAATCCAGCCGTAGTTCCTGCAATGATACTGGTGCTACTGGTCGGTGCAACAGCCAATAGATAAGCATTGCGCATACCCTGTAAAGCCACTGTTTTGCGCACTTCTTTCCACTCATCACTATCGTAACCACGCTTGTCAAAGTATAGACCCGTTTGCCAGTCGCTACCCTCAAAGTACTGATAACTGCCCTTCTCTTTGGCTAAATTAGAACTGGCAAGTATCGCCGAACGATTGATAGTTTCGAACACTTTGTCCATAAATTGTAGGTGTTCTTCACTCTCCCACTTTATTCTTCTCTTAGCCAAAGCATGGTGATAACCGCTGATTCCGAGCCCTATTGAGCGATACTTCTGATTAGTTATTTCTGCATAAGGAACGGGATAGAAGTTAAGACTGATCACATTGTCTAAGGCGCGAACTATCGTTGCTACCTTCTCTCTCATCTGTTCTTCATCCTCCAAAGGAAGGCGTCCTAAAGAAAGACTGGCTAGATTACAAACAACGAACTCACCCGGTTTGGTGGTTGTGACAACAATCGTTTCTCCGTCCTTCGTTTCGATAGTCTTCGATACAGTCTCTATAGGTGCCATGTTCTGCGCAATCTCCGTGCAGAGGTTAGAACAGTATATCATGCCCTTGTGGTGATTAGGGTTTGCACGGTTAACTGTATCTCGATTGAATGTGAATGGAGTACCCGTCTCAACTGCAGAACGTAGAACCAATCGGATGATATCTTTGATACTTATAACACGACGCGTGAGTCTTTGGTCGTTGACACAATCGAGATACTTACGTTCCCACTCCTCTCCGTAACAATCTTCAAGACAATATCCTTTGATGCGCATGATCTCATTTGGACAGAAGAGATACCAATTCTGATCCAAGTTCTCATCCGCCATCTTCCAGAAAAGGTCAGGATAACAAACAGCTGGGAAGATGTCATGTGCTTTCATGCGATCGTCTCCGTTATTTGTGCGAAGTTGTAAGAACTCTGGTAAGTCCTTATGCCATACATCCAAGTAAACTGCTACTGCACCTTGGCGCATACCCAACTGATCTACCGCAACTGCCGTATCGTTAACAAGTCTCATCCAACGAATTACACCACCAGCAACGCCTTTGAATCCTCTGATATTACCTCCCGTGGCACGCACCTTACCAAAGTACATACCCATACCACCGCCGAATTTGCTTACTTGTGAGAAGTTATCCAAACTGCGATAAATACCATCAAGGCTGTCAGGAACGGTGTCGATGAAGCAACTTGATAGCTGATGATTAGGCTTGCGAGCGTTCGAAAGCGTTGGAGTTGCCATAGTAACTTCTAATTTACTAAGCATGTCATAGATGCGATGAACCCATATAAGGCGGTTCTCTTTCTGCTCTGGCATGGCAAGATGAAGGGCTATACCGAGATACATCTCCTGTACTCTCTCTATGGCTTTACCCGCATAGTTCTTAATGACATAACGCTTCAGAAGAAGATCCAAACCCGAATAATTCAATAGTTTGTTACGCTCTTCTTTGATAAAGGTAGCCGCTTCATTGATTTCCTCTTCAGTATAGTTCTGTAGGATATATTCACCATATAGACCTTCGGAAGTCATGTATTTCAACTTATTGTAGAAACCATCTATTCCAATTTCATCTTCCTGTTTCTTTATCTTCTGTTCAGCCCTATATGATAAGATGCGAGCCGATATCATCTCCCATGCAGGAGCTTCAGGAGTGGTCAATTCTACGGCAGCTTTGATAAGAGTGTCTATAGCTTCTTTATGCGACATACCCGGTTTGCAAAGGTTAGCAAACTTCTCTTGAAGAGTCACCATACTATATACACGCTCTCGATACTCACGTGCCACGTCTTGCAGAACAGTGGTTAATTCCGTATCATCAGCCATTCGAGCGATGTCGTTGATAGCCTTTCTCTGCTCGTTGCGCTGGTATCTAAAGAGGATGAAGTTCTTTGCTTCTTCATAATGACCATGCATCATGAGATGCTTCTCCACCTGATTTTGAATTTCTTCAACGGTCCTTTGGTCTGGATTATCAATGATAATCTGCTCAACCTCAGCCACCATTGCGGCTATCTCTTCGTCCTTTATGGTCTTACCAGTGCTGATAAAACTCTTCTTAATGGCTATCGCTATCTTGTTGTTATTATATCTTTCCGATTCGCCATTACGCTTTATTATATCCATTGAATCTATTTATAAGTTTTCTATTTTAATCTACTTTTAATCGAATGAACAACGAGTATGTTCTTAATAAACAATTATTTATCAAATAGTTATAATTAATTTGCCATTTTGATATAGGCAAAGTTACCAAAAAAAAACGATAGCGTGTTGTCTATAATGTATAATTTTCAAGTCTTATAGAGTTTTAATAGTTATCTATTTTATGTGTTTCTCGATACTTAAAAAGTTGTTTTTTAAAGCCAATCTATAGCTTGTTTTTATCCTTTATATTGTTGCTTATTAAGGATGTAATTATTTGTTTCCTTTGAATAATGAGCTTCTTTTCTTTCTATTAATGCCTGTGTATAATCGAGATAGAACTTACCTAAATTGGATAATACTTCTTCTTACGCTAATAAATAGACTAAAAGAAGAAAGAAAATAGGCAAGAAGAAATATAATAATAGACTAATTTATAGATTAAGAAAGGTTCTCCTCTACCCTATTCGAATATTTTTAATTGTAAAGAAGATTATTTCTTGTTTCATAGAATAGTGTTTGTTATAATAGAAAAAGGCATAAAAAAGACTGTTCCAAATATCAACTATGGTGTATTTAACCGATAGATTGATATTTAGAACAGCCTTTAGAGTATTATACTTTAGTTGGTTTTGCTTTAAAGGAGTGCCTGATAGCTCCTAAACCTATTATAATGAACGGAATACTAAGTATCTGTCCCATATCAATAGGGAGACCTGCTTCGAATGTTTCTTGTACCTCTTTGGTGTATTCAATGAAGAATCTAAAGGTGAAGATAAGCGTTAGGCAGAGACCAAAGAAGAGTCCTGTACCCACTTTCTCAGGGTGGCGTCTATATATAAAGTATATGATTGCGAAGAAACAAATGTATGCTATCGCCTCATAGAGTTGCCCTGGATGACGTGGATAAGTATCAACTTTATAGAAGATAAACGCCCATGGCACATCAGTAACCTTACCGATTATCTCTGAATTCATAAGGTTTCCAAGACGAATAAACGTTGCCGTGAGCCCAGAAACAATCCCAAAGAAGTCGAGAACAACCCATGTTGGCATCTTCATACGGTGTATGTAAAGGGATAAACCAATGAGCATTCCAATGACACCACCATGTGATGCGAGTCCTTGATAGCCTGAGAAAGTCCATGAACCATTAGCTAAATGCTTGATGGGGACGATCATTTCGATGACATGATCCCATGAAGTAAGGAAGTATTCGGGCTCATAAAAGAGACAATGACCCAATCTTGCACCTGCAAGAATGCTTATGAACATGTAAAGGAAGAGTGGTTCAAACTTCTCATCAGGGTAATTATGGCGTTTATAGAGCCACTTCATCATGAAGAAGCCGAGTGCTAAACCAATCAACCAGCACATTCCATACCATCGAATACCTGCTGAACCAATATGTATGAGATACTCGTCTGGTCTCCAAGCAATATAAAGTAACGTATTCATAGTGATGTGTGTTATTGCTTATACATTGAATCGGAAGTGCATGATATCACCATCTTGTACAACATACTCCTTACCTTCTATGCCTAATTTACCTGCTTCTCTGATAGCTGCCTCAGAGCCATATTTAAGGTAATCTTCGTATTTGATGACCTCAGCACGTATGAATCCCTTTTCAAAGTCGGTGTGAATAACACCTGCACATTGTGGTGCTTTCCATCCTTTATGGAATGTCCATGCCTTCACCTCCATCTCTCCTGCTGTGATGAAAGTCTGTAGGTTGAGGAGATGATAAGCCTTATTGATAAGACGATTCACACCACTTTCTTCCAAACCAAGTTCTTCGAGGAACATTTGCTTATCCTCATAACTATCGAGAGAAGCGATGTCTTCCTCTGTCTTAGCAGCTATAACCATTGCTTCAGCCCCCTCTTCAGCAGCAATCTTCTCAATCTGTTTGCTGTATTCATTGCCTGTCTTTGCGCTAGACTCGTCTACATTGCAAACATAAAGGACTGGCTTAGTGGTTAAAAGGAAGAGATCGTGTGCTGCTTGTTGTTCTTCTTTGCTTTCGAACTCAACGCTACGTGCATTCTTACCCTGCTCTAGTACTTCCTTATAAGCTTCTAGTACAGATACAAGGATCTTAGCATCTTTATTGCCAGTAGCTGCTATCTTCTGTTGTTTTGCTAGTTGTGACTCTATCGTTTCAAGGTCTTTTAACTGCAATTCAGTATCAATAATTTCTTTATCTTCTATTGGATTAACAGCCATACCACCTTCTCTTACAACGTTATCATCCTCAAAACAACGGATAACATGTATGATGGCGTCACATTCGCGGATGTTACCAAGGAACTTATTACCGAGTCCTTCACCCTTAGAAGCACCCTTTACAAGCCCTGCAATGTCAACAATCTCGCAGGTAGCAGGAACGATTCTTCCTGGGTGAACAATCTCTGCTAACTTATTGAGGCGTTCGTCTGGAACGCTAATTACACCGAGATTCGGTTCGATAGTACAGAATGGGAAGTTAGCTGCCTGTGCTTTGGCACTGCTTAGACAGTTGAAAAGAGTAGACTTACCAACGTTTGGTAGTCCTACTATACCACATTTTAATGCCATGTTCTAATAAACGTTTATATCTTTGATGCAAAAGTACATAATTAATTCGAGACTAGCAAATAGGTAGTAATGATAGGTTCGTAATGGTGTTAGAGCTGGTATTTTAAGATAAAAGAAAAGACGATGATAATTGAATATCATCGTCTTTTCTTTTATTAAAGTATGATTTTTACTCTTCGAAGGCTTGTGATTCTGCAGCAGCAATAATACTCTCTTTGTCTATTTTTTGTGAATGAGAGATACCCGAAAGATCGAATTCTTCATCTTTAGCTTCTATTACTTCTTCCTGTAAAGTAGTATTCTCTTCAAGCTTTTTATTGTCTGCGGCGGATACCTTTTCATCAAATACTTCTGTGTGGAAAGGTGTTTCCTGCTTTTCTTTTTCTGTATCTGAATTTACGATGAAACTCATGTCTTGCGATGTTTCAGGTACATTTAAGACGGGTTCTTCTTCCATCTTTGTGCGGTTAGCCTTAGCTGAAAAGATCTCTTCAATGAACTGTGGTTCACGACGAAGACGCTGAAGAGTGAGTTTAGCAGCCTCTTGCTGTCCTTCTTTCTTTGAGTATCCACGACCCTCACCACATGCAATCTCTTCCATAAATACTTGGAAATGGAAAGTAGGACTGCCTTGTTTGTCCTTCTCATGCTCAATGAGTCGGAACTCCATATTGACCTTATTCTTCTGGCTCCATTCGATGAGCTTTGACTTAAAGTTCACTTCTTTATACGCCACCTTATCTATATTAATGAGTTCACCAAGAATCTGCTTTCTCATAAACTCCATACAAGCATTGTAGCCATGATCGAGATAAAGTGCCCCAACAAGAGCTTCAAATGCATTTCCTCCCATATAACTATTGTGAGAAGAAGAATGTCCATTAGAGAGAATCAACTGATTGATTCCCATCTCTTTAGCCAATCTGTTGAGTGTATCACGTTGTACTATCTTGGAGCGTGTATTGGTAAGAAAACCTTCACGCTTATATGGGAAATGCTCGTAAACAATGTCGCCAACAATAGCATCAAGTATTGCATCGCCGAGAAACTCGAGTCGTTCGTTGTTTACAGGCTTTCCCTTTGCATTACGACGTGCTATACTCTTATGTAAAAGAGCAGTCTTGTAATAATCGATATTGTGGGGAATAAAGCCAATGATATGGTACAAAGACAAATAAAGCTCCTTCTCCTTGCGGAAAGGGAGCTTTATTCTATCAACTATATTATTCAGCATATTTCTTGAATATGACACAAGCATTGTGACCACCAAAGCCGAAGGTGTTGCTGAGTGCAGCACGAACTTCACGTTTCTGAGCTTTGTTGAACGTGAAATTTAAGTTGTAATCCAGCTCTGGATCATTATCATTTTCTTCGTGATTGATAGTTGGAGGAACTATATCATTCTGCACTGATAATACACAAGCCATGGCTTCTACAGCACCAGCGGCACCGAGTAAGTGACCTGTCATACTCTTTGTAGAAGATATGTTGAGCTTATAAGCAGCTTCACCAAATAAAGCTTTGATAGCCTTAGCCTCTGATATATCACCTACAGGAGTTGAAGTTCCATGAACATTGATATAGTCAATATCCTCTGGCTTTAAGTTTGCATCATTCAAAGCAGATTGCATTACAAGTTTAGCACCAAGTCCCTCTGGATGAGAAGCAGTGATATGATGAGCATCAGCTGATTCACCTTCACCAACCATCTCTGCATAGATCTTAGCACCACGAGCCTTTGCATGCTCTAATTCTTCGAGTATCAAGCAACCAGCACCCTCTCCCATTACGAAACCATCACGGCTTGCAGAGAATGGACGAGATGCGTGTTCTGGATCATCATTGCGTGTTGAAAGTGCATGCATAGCATTGAAACCACCTACACCACAAGCACAAATAGCTGCTTCTGCACCACCACTAACAATGATGTCAGCCTTTCCTAAACGAATCTGATTAAATGCTGATGCTAATGCATTAGTAGATGAAGCACATGCAGATGTCGTTGTGTAGTTAGGACCATGGAATCCAAAGTGGATTGAAATCTGTCCTGCTGCGATATCAGCAATCATCTTTGGGATAAAGAATGGATTGAATTTAGGACCATTCTCTGGGTGTTGTGCATAATAGCTAACCTCGTCTTCAAAGGTTTTGATACCACCAATACCTACACCATAGATAACGCCAACCCTATTTTTATCGATTTTCTCCAAGTCAATGGCTGCATCCTTAACACCTTGTATAGCACTAATCATTGCTAATTGAGTGTAACGATCAAGTTTGCGAGCCTCCTTACGATCAATGTATTCGTTGATGTTTAGGTTCTTAACCTCACATGCAAATTGGGTCTTGAACTGCGTTGTATCGAAATGTGTAATAGGTGCAGCACCACTTTTACCTGCCAGCATATTCTGCCAAGTCTCCTCAGGAGTATTACCTATAGGAGTGACGGCACCAAGACCTGTTACAACTACTCTCTTTAATTCCATGCGTTGAAATATAAGTTAAAACAAGTAACCTAAAAAAAAGCCAAGCAAAACAAAGTGCTTTGCCTGGTGCTTTTTACATATAGGCTAAACTTACTTAGCGTTCTCCTCAATGTAAGAGATTGCATCGCCAACAGTAGCAATCTTCTCAGCCTTATCGTCTGGAATAGAGATACCAAACTCTTTCTCAAATTCCATGATGAGCTCTACAGTATCCAAAGAGTCTGCACCAAGATCGTTTGTGAAGCTTGCCTCTGGCTTAACCTCTGCCTCGTCAACACCAAGTTTATCTACGATAATAGCCTTTACTTTTGATTCAATTTCTGACATAACTGTAAGTTTTAAATTGTTTAATATTGATTTCTAAATTCTAAAATGCGCCTGCAAAGGAAATATAAATTTTCCATGTATGCAAGTTTTTGATGTAAAAAAGCACTTAATTATGCACAACACCCTATGGTTTGTGCATGTTTTTCTATGATTTATCACTTTATCTTGCGTCTCTTCAAATAATTATCTCATATCATTCAAATATTACTTATATTATAAGGTAAATTACTTTCAACCTTTCTTTTGCTTAAATTCTCTACATGAATCATGCGATAATAACTTATAAAGATAAGTTTATTCTCTATTCAAAAAACTTGTGTATGGACTCAAGTTGGTTTGAAAGTTAGCCTTCTTTTATGACCTTTACATCTAAAGTCAACTTCATTTAATCTATTTAAAAAGCTGAGTTTATTTTTATTTTTGGATACTGTCATATTTAATATTTGTAGTAAGAGCTTATTTCTCAGATGTTTGTAGGTAGATAAAAGTATGACAGTAATGCCGGGAAAATTAAATCAACTTTTATTGATATAGTTCTTATGTGTTGCTTTTTAGACTTATTGTTATGTTCTTTTCTTGTATCAATACCATTTACATCTATCATATATATGAAATGTGAACATGCTATATGTAAGATGTAGATATGCTCTTTTCAATATCTAGAGATGCTTTTCTTGTGCAAAGAAGAGCCTTTGTTAATTAGTAAGCAAGGCTCTCTAATATTCTTAATAGTTTGCTAGGTTATTGATAACTATCCTCTTATAAGCATGAGAGAATTGTTATCTACCTTATATAAAATATGCTCTTGTTATAGTTTTTGTATCCAACTCCTCTTTCTTTCAAGTCTAGTGACGTTAAAAACGTCCGTTTTATTTTGTGCTTTAAGTATTTTGCTTTATATTTGCACAATAAACAAAAAAGTAATAACCGAATGTCATTTACAGAACATTGTAACGAGATCTTTAATCAAGCTATTCGTGATTATCATGTCACAGATAATGTTGATACCCCGATTAATAATCCTTATGACAGAGAGTCGATAGAGAATCGACTCTATTTGAAATGCTGGATTGATACTGTTCAATGGCATTTCGAAGATCTTATCCGTGACCCACATATCAGTCCTGAAGATGGTATGAGTCTCAAACACAGAATAGACCGTTCAAATCAAGATCGTACTGATCTTGTTGAACAGATAGACTCTTATTTCCGTCAACTCTACTCTGATATAACGCCTTTACCAGATGCTACTATTAATACAGAGAGTCCTGCGTGGGCGGTAGATCGCCTCTCTATCCTTGCATTAAAGATATATCACATGAAGGAGCAGACCGAGCGTAAAGATGCATCAGAGGAGCATATTAAAAAGTGTAAGTCGAAGTTGAATATCCTTTGTGAGCAACAGAAAGACCTTAGTTTGGCTATTGATCAGTTGCTTGATGATATTCAGCATGGACGAAAATACATGAAGGTTTACAGGCAGATGAAGATGTACAACGATCCTTCAACGAATCCGATACTTTATAAAAAGAAGTGATGATATATTGAAAACCTTTCCTTTAACATAGGAAAGGTTTTCTGTTTATAAACCACCCTGCCCCACTCTCATTTCCTAAGATAGTTCTTTTTTATTATTGCTATAAGTCTTTTAAATAGATTGTAGAGCTGTCTTTATTTTAAAAAGTCCCTTCAAACGAGGTTAGATATTTATACCTTATAATTATATAAGGTCTACCTTTAACAGCTTCTTTGTATTAGTAAAGTTTGTTAATGGTTCATTTATTTGGGCTTTTATAGTCTTTTTTGTACTTTTGTAAACCTTAAAAGGATATAAGAAAAGACTAAAAAAGACGCAAATAGTTATGGTAAAAGATGACAAGGGACTAACCCCAATGATGAAGCAGTTCTTCTCGATGAAGGCACAACACCCTGATGCAATGTTACTCTTTAGGTGTGGTGACTTCTACGAAACCTATGGTGAAGATGCTGTGGAGTCAGCTCGTGTACTTGGTATAACCCTTACTCGTCGTAATAATGGGGGACTTAGCGGTTCTATAGAGATGGCTGGTTTTCCTCATCATGCCCTTGACACCTATCTACCTAAGCTCATCCGAGCTGGTAAAAGAGTTGCTATTTGCGATCAATTAGAAGACCCTAAGAAGAAGCGAGAGGCTATTAAGGGCAAAAAAGGCTTATCCGCAATGGATAAGATGGTGAAACGTGGTATCACAGAGTTGGTTACTCCAGGTGTAGCTCTTAGTGATAACGTGTTGAACTATAAGGAGAATAACTTCTTAGCAGCACTTCACTTTGGTAAAAGTGCATGTGGTGTCAGTTTCTTGGATATATCAACTGGTGAGTTCCTAACGGGTGAAGGAACCTTTGACTACGTCGAGAAGCTGTTTGGAAGTTTCCAACCTAAGGAGGTATTGTTCGATCGTTCGAAGCGAAGAGACTTCGAACGTTACTTTGGAACACGCTTATGTACGTTTGAGATGGACGATTGGGTCTTCACTGATCAGACTGCTCGTCAAAAGTTACTAAAGCACTTTGGCACTAAAAACCTTAAGGGTTTCGGTGTTGAACACTTGTCTAATGGTGTGATAGCAGCAGGTGCTATCTTGCAATACCTTGATATTACACAACATACACAGATAAATCATATCACCTCATTAACGCGTATTGAAGAGGATAAATACGTACGAATGGATCGCTTTACAGTTCGTTCTCTAGAACTGGTAGCACCTATGAATGAGGGTGGATCGTCTCTTCTTAATGTCATCGACAATACTATCACCCCTATGGGTGGGCGTATGCTTCGGCGCTGGGTGGTCTTTCCTTTGAAAGATGTAGCGGTTATCAACGAACGATTAGACATCGTTGATCATTTCTTCCGAGCCTCCGATTTTCGTAACAACATTGATGAACAGTTCCACCAGATGGGTGACTTAGAACGAATCATATCTAGGGTAGCTGTTGGAAGGGTTTCTCCACGTGAGGTGGTACAGCTGAAGAATGCTTTAAAGGCTATCGAACTAGTGAAAGCAGAATGCCTTTCTACGAATAATAAGTCGCTGAATAGGATAGGAGAACAGTTGAATCTCTGTGCGAGCTTACGCGATCGTATAGAGAAAGAGATCAATGTTGACCCACCACAACTAGTTGCTAAAGGGGACGTGATAGCGTCTGGATACGATAAGGAATTGGATGATTTACGTTCAATTCGTGATAATGGAAAGCAGTATCTACTTGAGATACAAGAGAAAGAGATTGCACAGACGGGCATAAGCTCGCTTAAGGTGGGATTCAATAATGTGTTTGGTTATTACTTAGAGGTGCGTAATACCTTTAAAAATAAGGTTCCTGAAGATTGGATCCGTAAGCAAACACTGGCACAGGCAGAGCGTTATATCACACCAGAACTTAAGGAGTATGAAGAGAAGATACTGGGTGCTGATGAGAAGATATTGGCTCGTGAGGGGCAACTCTTCATGGAGTTGATTCAAGATATGCAACCTTTTATCCCACAGATACAGGTTAATGCCAACCTTGTGGCACATCTCGACTGCTTATTGTCATTTATGAAGATAGCCTTACAACAGCATTATGTGCGCCCGACAGTGGATGAGTCTGATGTCCTAGATATACACCAAGGGCGTCATCCTGTTATAGAGACTCAGTTGCCAATAGGCGAACAGTACGTTCCTAATGACGTCAAGTTAGATACCGAACATCAACAGATTATGATGATAACAGGTCCTAATATGGCTGGTAAATCAGCCCTTTTACGTCAAACGGCACTGATCGTTCTCTTGGCGCAAATAGGTTGTTTTGTTCCTGCGGAGCGTGCGCGTATTGGTATAGTAGATAAGATCTTCACACGTGTGGGGGCTTCCGACAACATCTCACTAGGTGAGTCAACCTTTATGGTAGAGATGACTGAGGCTGCAAATATCCTCAACAATGTTACGACACGTTCGTTAGTTCTCTTTGACGAGTTGGGTCGTGGCACCAGTACATACGATGGTATAAGCATTGCATGGGCGATAGTTGAGTATCTACATGAGCACCCTAAAGCACAGGCTCGAACGCTCTTTGCGACCCATTACCATGAATTGAATGAGATGGAGAAGAACTTCTCTCGCATCAAAAACTATAATGTATCTGTGAAAGAGGTAGATGGTAAGATCATCTTTCTTCGTAAGTTAACACGAGGCGGAAGTGAGCACTCTTTCGGTATTCATGTTGCTGAAATCGCTGGTATGCCACGCTCAATAGTAAAGCGGGCAAACGTTATTCTAAAGGAGTTAGAGGCTGATAATTCACAAGTGGGAAGTGTTGGTAAGACTGCTATTGAGCATTTGGAGAAGAGTAGGGAGGGCGTTCAACTCTCTTTCTTCCAGCTTGATGACCCTGTACTTACGCAGATTCGTGATGAGATTCTAGGGCTGGATGTCAATAACTTGACGCCTGTTGAAGCCCTTAATAAGCTCAACGACATTAAGAAGATACTGAACGGATAGGTTCGTGATAAGCCTTTATAATATGTGCCAATACATGCAGGTTTTGTACAAACTCACGTGTATTGGCTTTTTTATGTGTTATAGTTTGATGAAAAATAGGGGTAGGATCACATTTGTAAGAAACCACATTAATATAAAGGCAGCCATCACAGCATCATTTCCCCATAGTGTTTTCTTAAAGTGTTTGAGTACTCGTTCTCTCCTGTTATTACGTTCGTATAGCTTAGAGATGATATAGTTAGCAGCTAGAAAGACAATCAGAAAAGCTATACAAAAGTCCCATTTGGGGCTTATTACGTATATATTTAGCTTGAAGAATAAAATCATCAAGGGCATAAAAAGCGGCAGGCAAATCATAAATGGACCATCCATTCGCCCTGTGTATTTATGTTCTCCGACATAATAAAGATAATCAATAAAGTGGTAATGTATCCTCTTTTGCGGTATTCTCATAGGATGAAACTATCTATATTATCAGATGTTACGATTGTACGAAACTATCTGCCTGATTCGTAAATATGCTCTTGTTGCATACAAGGACAAATATAGCTATTTTGTAATGGACAACAAAATCTTTATAAGATATTTGTATTGCAATACCAAAAAAACATAAGATTTTTGTATTCTGGGGCTTTTATTACTTTCTAGCTTATGGTTTCCTCCTTTCTTCTTTACTTGTTATTCTGTTCCATTTGTATGTTTTTAAGTCTGCTGTAATCCTCTTTCTTTCTTCAATACAGGCTCTGGCTCTCCTCTTAAAAATGCCATATAGCATTGCAGCTAATGGACTTGTATAGAAAAGGAGAAGCCTTTTAATGATAGCATCAAGGCTTATTTATATCATAAATAAGCTCTTTGATAATTAAAGAATAGATTAATAATACATTATAAATAGATTAATAATAATTACTTTTTAATCTAATAATTTGGTTAAAACAGGGTTTCTTTGTGAATAGACAGGCATTTCTAATGATTTAATAGTTGGTGTGCTGTAGGATAGGGGAGGCTCTCCTTATATGGAGAAGAGCCTATGTACCTAACGTTCTAACCTATAATTTTATTCACTGGTAAGACCACTTCGCCGAGTTCCATCATAGCATTGAAGAGGCTAATCTGCTTGTAGTTAGGGAGGTCGGAAACGAGGAGCTCACGCTCTTGTAGTAGTCCTCTATCCAGCAAACTCTGCCTCATTGTACCTTGAAGGAGTGGGGTAGAGGGCGTAAACCATTGTTTGCCATCATAAAGAGCCACGTTTGTATAAGAGGTATCAGTGATGTGGTTATTGCGAATAATCAATATTTCGTCACACTCGCCTTGCTTTTCTTTGAGTTGATTAAGGGCAGACCGATCCACACTCTTGTATTTGTAATCAATGTCGTTGGCTGTTATAAGGCGCAAGAAGTGGATATTCTTGCGTTTGTAAGGCGTACAGCTCATGTCATGAATACCAGCCTCATCATATACAAAACGTAGCTTAGCAAGCCCTGAAGGAGCCTTTATGCCTTTGAAAACATCATTAAGGAGTAGGGGAGTAGGCTGTCCGAACACCTCTAATCGTGTTTTGTTCATTCGCTGCTGATGGTATGCAAGGTTGCAGATGTGCCCATCCACAACCCTTAAAGACTCAATATATTGGCACATAAACCTTTTCTATTACCTCGTTGTATTCGTCATCATTATTGCTCTGAGCCGTTATACCGCCCCCAGCCTTATAGTAGTAGTGCCCTTGCTCATCCTCATCTATGAAGCGAATCATCACTGCGCTATCCAGAGAACCATTGCTGTAACAACCCATCACACCCGTATAGAAGTCTCGTTCATAGCCTTCCGCCTCACGGATAATCTCCATGGTTCGACGTTTAGGAGCACCTGTTATTGATCCAGCGGGCAGTAGACGGAAAAGCAAACTACCAATTTCTTCTCTGTAATTAGCAGCGAGTTGTCCTGTAATCTCCGAACTCGTCTGCAATATTTGTCCTTTATTTGTCGCCAAACGGTCGATGTATCGATAGCGAGAGACGCTTATCTGATTGGCAATCATACCCAAATCGTTGCGGATAAGGTCGACAATAGTGGCGTGTTCTGCCGCTTCTTTCTTGTTATTCATCAGTTTTCTCCTTGCGTCGGGGATGTTGGCATCAATCGTTCCCTTCATCGGATAAGAAGAGATAACGCCCTTTTCATTGATACGAACAAATATTTCGGGAGAGAAACAGACGAACTTTCCCTTCATCCAACAGCGATATAACGCCTTTGAACGTAGGAAGATGTCATGCAAAGAGAGGTTTGTTTGGATGGGAATCCTGCATGTTAGGTTGGCAAGATAGCTATCTCCTTTCCGTTCGTAATGCTTGATAAGGTTGATACGTGGCTCATACTCTTCCCTTGTGAGGGCTTCGATATGCCATTCAACAGCCTCTTGGTCGTAGGATTCGTTTGTTGGAATGTTGTTAAAAGAGGGAAAGGAACATAATAACTCCGTATGATCTATATCACAAGTTTCGGCTATGTATGCTCCATTGGCTTCATAGTTAATGATGAAGACAAAGTCTTTATTCTCTTTTGCTAGTCTGTTCATGCACTCTATGGCAGACTCCCTATTGTATAATCTCATGCCCTGTTTTTCTTTGGAATAGTCTTGTGTTGTGTGGAAAGAATCGCTATTTATCCATGGAAAACATATCTTTTGCCTCAAAGACACCTGATTGTTTGCTCTTTGCCAATTCAATCATACAATGTGCTACAAGCTCTGTTTTCATGGGTCGTTGGCTCATGAAAAGCCCGAAGCGATTGAGATATTTAAAAACAGAAACAGCTATTTTCTCACTCGTCTTAGTGGTGTTCTTGCGTATTAACGAGGGTGGTCTGAGGATGGAAATCTGCTGGTAAGGTAATTGATTAACAGCTTCCTCTAGTTCACCTTTCATCCTTGGATAAAAGAAATGAGCCTTTGGATTTGCCATAGCAGCCGATACGAGGATGTAAGCCTTTACTCCCTGTTCTGCAGCAGTGCGTGCGAATTGATATTGATAAGTGTAGTCTACCTTGTATTGAGCGTCCTTTGAGCCAGCAGTCTTGCGTGATGTTCCCATGCAAGAGAATACGATGTCGCCATGAATCTGTAGTCTCCAATTATCCGGTTGGTCAAAGTCAACGATGTGCGTCTTTACTTTCTTATGCTGAATCCCTGCATCTCTTCTTACGAAGAGATCAATCTCTTCAAACGTGTCATCGCTGATGAGCTGCTGAACAAGGTCTTTTCCTACGGCTCCAGTAGCTCCTAATATGATAGCTTTCATACTTTGTTTTTATTGTTCATATTGGTTATTTGCACTCAAGATATAGCCTTCTTTTATTATTTATAAGGTGTGATTGTAATCTTGGTGCGGTAGGTATTGCGGTCAATTACCTGTTGTATCGTATAGTGTTCGGGGTATATTAACTCTAACCGACGGCACATATTCTCTAGTCCAATGCCTTTCCCACTCTTGTCAGTGGCGTTCTTTGGATAGTTACTATTCTCTGATAAGAAGATGATGTCACCATTCTCTTCAATGATAGAGATGTGTATAAACGATGGTTTACTTGCACTGATACCATGTTTAAAAGCGTTCTCAACAGGCGTAAGGAATAACAGTGGGGCTATTACTAGCTGTGAGTTCTGAATTGTGAACTGGCTGGTTATCTCTACATTAGCCCCCGAACGAAGGCGCATGAGGTTGATGTAGTTCTTGATAAAGGCTATTTCGCCTGTTAAACTCACCTCTTTTGGTTGCGTAGCATACAATGTGTAGCGTAATAACTCTGATAGTTGACCTATCGCCCGTTGTGCATTTGCAGGGCTAGTCTGCGTTAGTGACGCTATATTGTTTAGTGTATTAAAGAGGAAATGAGGGTTAAGTTGGTTCTTCAACCAGGCTAGCTCAGCCTCTGTCATCTTCTGTTTCTGTTCTCTTAGCTGTCTTTTCAATGCGTTGTGACGTATATAATACCGCACAAAGATGGCTGCTACGACCATAGCATAGTTGAGTATCATCCATAGAACACCGAACTGATAGAATCCAATTCGGGTGGTTTCGGAGGGCAGTGTGGTGTTATATATATTGAAAAACTGCTTGTCCCAGAGGATAATAAACACTAAGTTGATGATCCAGAAAGTCCATTGTTTGACTCTATCTTTTGCTTCGAAGAAGTAAGGAACAAGTAGATAGAAATTGATCATGAAGACAATTAAGAGCAAGAAGAGTACTAAGGCGTTGATGCGAATTGACTCTTGAATGGTGTTGATATCATGTTCTAGGAGCATGGTAACCAATGTCCAAATGGAGACAAGAGCTGCATATACGCCTACCTGTGCGCCTAATATAGATAGATTGTAGCGTCTCAGGTGTTGTATCATAAACCTCTTTAGTACCTTCATGATGCAAAGATAGACTTTTAAAAGGAAAGATACAAGCGTTTAATATACTACCTTTTTACTTTATCAACATTATTACTATTTTTAACACATACGCCTAATTTGCTCTATACAAGTGCCTTATACATGATGAATTCATTACAAAAAGCCCCTTTCAAGGGGCTTCTCTTGATGATGGGATAGCTATTACTTATTCTTTTCTGCTTGGTCTGCTCTGATCAAAGCAAGTAGGTGTTCGACCGCTTCCTCTTCTGGTATATTATGTTCAACACACTCTTGTTTACGATAGAGACTCACCTTCTTTGGTCCAGCACCAACGTATCCATAGTCGGCATCAGCCATTTCTCCTGGTCCATTAACGATACATCCCATGATACCTACTTTAAGTCCTTTCATGCCTTTAGTGGCTTCTTTGATGCGAGCAATGGTGGTTCTGAGGTCGTAGAGGGTACGTCCGCAGCCCGGACAAGAGATGTATTCGGTTTTAACCATGCGTAATCTGCCTGCCTGAAGGATAGCGAAAGCTGTCTGTTCCACATCTTCCTGTGCTAAATCTCCATTGTTCATGAGCCATAAACCATCGGTGAGTCCGTCCATCATGAGTGCTCCCATGTCCGCAGCAGCTTCTAGTTGGAATTGCTCTTTGGGGCTAACTATTAACGAAGTAGGCGTATTGGCTGGTTGTATCGGTGCATCCGTCGTAGAGTGTTGATACATTTGTGCGAAGATAAGAGGGTTCTTCACGCCTGCAATCATCAGTTGATGAGCCAGTGCGCGTTGGTCTCCAAGGCGGTTCTGATGGTTAGTCATGCAGATAACAACCACCTCTGGATGGGCTTTCAAGCATGCTAAGAACTCCTCGGAAGGTGTTCCAAACTTCAAAACAAGGAACTTCACATCCTTATTAATTGCACTGATGAAAGGCATACCAGTAACTGGAAAGATGGGATAAACGTTCTCCAACGATTGACAACCGCTATTGGCAAGATTCATATAGGCATCATAATCGAGGATATACCTTTGCTTCTTCTCTTGTTTCTCTGGTAGTTCGCCCTGCACATAGATATAGTCTGGACTTGGCAACTCGGCTGATGAGACCTCAACAGCGGCTTGTTTAGGGTGACGAGTAGCAATGACAACGGGCACGTTATCGCCTCCTATGTTACCAGCAGGCACTGTCTTACGACGTACAGGACGCAAATAATCAAAGCCAGTATAGGCTTCGCCAGGGATAAGAAGATGTTTCTCGCGACGGCGAAGATACCATGCAAGGTATTTGGCAACGGGTATCTCACATTCAGGTTCCTCACTTAATGATACGCGAATGGTGTCTCCTATGCCATCAGCAAGCAATGCGCCAATACCAACTGCACTCTTAATTCGACCATCTTCACCCTCTCCAGCCTCTGTAACACCTAAGTGTAATGGGTAAGTCATGCCCTCCTTCTCCATCTCGGAAACTAATAATCGGACAGAGCGAACCATCACTACGGTATTAGAAGACTTGATGGAGATAACGACATCATGGAAGTTATACTTGCGAAAGATGCGTAGGAACTCCATACAACTTGCCACTATGCCCTCCGGAGTATCGCCATATCGATTGCGAATGCGGTCTGATAAGCTACCATGATTTACTCCTATGCGTACTGCCGTATGGTTTTCTTTACAGATATTGATGAATGGAACGAGTCGATCCTCAATCTTCTTCAACTCCTGCGCATACTCTTCATCAGTATATTCAAGCTTTTTGAATGTTCGAGCAGGGTCCACATAATTACCTGGATTGATACGTACTTTCTCTGCATAGAGCGCTGCTACGTCTGCAACATTCGCATTGAAATGAACGTCTGCACACAGAGGTGTGTTGTAACCAGCAGCTCTCAACCCAGCATTGATATGTTGTAAGTTCTCTGCCTCACGCTTTCCTTGTGTGGTAAGGCGCACGAGTTCGCCCCCAGCATCAATGATTCTTTTGGCTTGAGCCACACTCCCTTCTGTGTCATCAGTGGATGTTGTGGTCATAGATTGTATACGAACTGGATTCTCACCACCGATGTTCAATGCCCCAACATGGGCTACGGTGGTCTTCCTCCTAGCATAGTTAAATAAATCAATCATTGTCTTTTATCTTCTTAATTCATACCCCATCACTCAAAACTCATACCTCTTTCTATGCTTAGTAAGCAATTCTAACAATCATGAAGGATGAGTTTTGAATGATGAGTTACGGCTAATAAAGTTGCTTAGCACTTATACTTATAGTCCTGAATGGCTGCTAGTTCCTTATTAGCCTTCTCTATCTTCTGTCCTAAAGACGCCTTCCAGTTATCGATCTTTTGTGCAATAGCATCGTTACCAAGCGCTATCATCTCTGCAGCAAGTATCGCCGCATTCTGTGCGCCATTGACTCCTACGGTTGCAACAGGTATCCCTGGAGGCATTTGAATTATCGATAACATTGCATCGAGACCATCAAGCATACCCTTGATAGGTACTCCGATGACTGGTAATGGGGTTGATGCAGCAATGACACCAGGTAAGGCTGCTGCCATACCAGCACCTGCGATGATTACTTTTACGCCTCTTCCCTTAGCTTCTTTAGCAAAGGTTTCAACAGCATCAGGCGTTCTGTGTGCTGAAAGAGCATTCACTTCGAAAGGAATCTCTTGCTGTTCTAACCACTTACAAGCCTTTTCCATTACTGGTAAGTCGCTTGTCGAACCCATGATAATACTAACTAATGGCTTCATATTTAATTCTTGTTTTAGATGAGTTGATGCTTATCTCGTTTACTTATAAGTTTATAATCGTAAGGAAGGAACTGATGATACCAAGGAAGAAACCCGATGTCACTTGTTCTAAAGAGTGCTGTCTTAGAATCATCCTACTGCTTCCAACCATCCCTGAAACTATCAGTGTAAGGCATAGCCACCACATTGGATCAAAGTTATACATTAATGAGAAGGCTATCAAAGAACCTGTTACTCCACCAATAGCTGCCGTATGCGTCGATATTTTCCACCATATATTAATGATGGCGCAGAGTATCTGTATGACCAGAGCAACGATGAGTATTGAGGTCAGCATGTGCGGTAGATGAAGTAAGTTCATGATGTAGAAGCACGTAAAATAGCACACAATGGATAATATATAAGGTACTACTCGCTTCTCTTTCTGCCCTAATTGTATAGGAGTCCACCCCTGATACTGACGGTAGAGATGGATAAGAACGGTGGGAAAAAGCACTGTAAAGGCATAAACCAATAGGATATAAGAGAGCTTAGCTTGCCACGGGAACATGCTAAGATAGCTGAAGGTAAAGATAGCAAGAATGCCTACTACGGGTAAGTAAAAGGGTGTGAGCACCATACTCACTACTCTTGCGGTTAATATAATATTCTTTTCATTCATCTCAAATGGTTCTTCTAATACCTTTACAATCATTCTTTTCTAAGCCTTGCAACCGGTAAGCCCAGTTGTTCTCGATACTTAGCAACAGTGCGCCGAGCTATCGGGAAGCCCTTTTCCTTTAGTTGTTTTGCTAATGCGTCATCGCTAAGAGGCTTACTCTTATCCTCTTCCTTGATTAGATCTCGCAGTGCTATCTTGATCTTCCGAGTAGACATTTCCTCGCCATCAGTGGTTGTGTAGCTATCAGAGAAGAAGAACCTAAGTGGGAAAGTGCCCCACTTTGTTTGCGCATACTTGATGTTGCTCACTCGAGAAATCGTCGAGATATCCAGTCCGGTGCGGTCTGCTATATCCTTAAGAATCATTGGCTTCAATTCAGCCTCATCCCCGTCTTGGAAGAATTTACGCTGAATATCAATGATAGCACGCATGGTTACTTGTAGAGTATGGCGTCTTTGCTTCACTGCCTCAATGAATCCTTGTGCCTTATCAACCTTCTCTTTGGCATAAAGCAAGGCTTCCTTCTCTTGTCGATTCATACTTGCTTTATTGTTCCGATAGGCTGCCAGCATCTCATTAAAGCTCGGTGAGACGTGTAACTCTGGTAGATTACCATGATTAAGACTAAAGGTAATGGTGCCATCATCCTCTGTTTCGATGATAAAGTCAGGTGTTATCTGTTGTAGGTTACGCCCTTGTGTTTCGCCCATAGACGCTCCCGGCTTTGGATTTAACTTGCGTATCTCCTTTTGCAAGGTCTCCACTTGAAGATCAGAGAGCCCCATTGCAACCTTAATCTTATCCCAATGCTTCTTCGTGAAAGCATCGAAATGGCGTGTGAGAACCTGTTTCACATACTGATATAACTGTCCGTTGCGTTGCCACTCGCCGTTTTCAACCTTTCGTTCTACTTGCAGTAACAAACATTCCTGCAAACTTCTGGCACCGATACCAGCTGGATCAAAGTCCTGCAATAGCTTTAGTACATCCTCAATCTCCTGTGTTGTAGCATCAATACCATGGTAGATTGCAAGTTCATCACTGATGGTGTCTAAGTCTTTCCGCAGTAGTCCATCATCGTCCAAACTACCAATAAGATACTCCAGAATATCCCTTTGCCGTTCAGTTAGCTCCAGTTCGCCCACTTGCTCATTGAGTTTATCGATAAAGGAAGTGGTATCTCCGTAAACAATCTCCTCATAGTCAGCATTGTTGCGTTGCTGTCGTGCATCGTAAGTCGGCAAGTCGTCATCCGATTGCATACGTTCCAAAGCAGAGTCAAGGGCGTCTTGTCTCTCCTCACGTTCCTGTTGTGAGTCGAAATCATCATCCTCTCTCTGTTCTACGGAATCGTTTGTATCAATGCTATCAGACTCCTCTCCACCTGCTTCTAACGCTGGGTTATCATCTAACTCGGCGTTCACAGACTCTTCCAGTTCGGTGAGTGGCATCTCCAAGAGCTTCACTTGCAACATTTGTTGCTGTGAGAGACGCTGCACCTGTTGCTGCTTTTGGGTCTGAATCTGTACTTGTTCTTGTGCCATTACTATACCTGAATTACGCTACAAAAGTACTAAAAAAAAGCATGAAAATCACTGGAAGTAATCTTTTAATTGTGCAGCTAGGGCAGAAAGTCTATCTGGGTTATCATTACCATATCGGTTCCATATATCCTGACAAGGCAATAACAGGGGCGTAATCATTAGGTCATCACGATTGAGATAAGGGTCACAAAACTGGAAGACATCCATTACCTCCACCACAGAATGGGCCTTTATCTTCATCAACTTAGCCATTTCTCGTATCTCGGGAGTCTCTTCTACCATCGTGATAGGCGTCAGTCGGAAGTAAAGATCTAATATTATCACGAGCATGAAAGGTCTCAATTCATTATAACCATCTATTGGAAGGAAGTCATGCTCAAATGTTTCTCTTAGTTGCACACCATTATAAAACTCCTTCGCTTTGCCGAATCCCTTCATTGAACGCAGTTTCTTCACATCCTTATTGAGCTTGCGTGTGTTCTCAGCGTAGGTTTCCCAGATAAGTTGTAACACTGGTGTGTCACGGTGGCGCAGCTTGAATTGCTGTTCATAGAGGCTCTTTGGCGGTATATGAAGTTCCAAACTAAGCTCTACCAACGCATGGGAATACATTGGCTTCATGCCCTCCGGCTTCTTTAAATACAGCTGGAGGAGGAGTAACCAGTAGTCGTCAGACCATAAGGGATGTGTTGCCATATATAAAAAGGAGTATCTTTGTTTTTCGCAAAGATACTCCTTTTTATATGAATAAGCAAATTTTTGCTCACTTCTGATAGCCCTCTTTATTGCTTCGTACCGCCCACTAAGTCATCATTCTTTATACTCCTATCAACTTTCTTCACGTTTGCACGCAGCTTTCCGAAGTTCCATGAGAGGCTAATACCGAACTCTCTTGGCTTGCCCCAAAACGTCTCTTGTCCTATAAAGTCGCCTTTCACGGTACGCGTGTTATACTCCTGTCGTTTTGTGAAAGGCTTATTACTATAAATCATAAGGGTGAGTTTGTCTTTGAGGAAACGTCTGGTAAGGTAGAAGGAATAGGTGTTCCAGCGTCCTTCATATAGGTAAGGAGTGTATACAGGACGCCCGAATTCTATAGAAAGGTTCATCTCGAAAGTCAATTTCCATGGTAACTTCTGTTCCACATCGAAGTATATATCCCCCCAACAGCCCCTGTTCTTTATCGCAGGAGAGGGGATGCTGATCCGTGATTAACCGCACCATTCAAACTAAGGCTCGTTCCTGTGAAAGGTTGCCATTGCGTATAAGAAGAGAACCCCATACTTCTCTTCTTCATAACGTTATCGTATGTTGCAACAATATCCTGTCCATCAGTGTAACGGGTTCCTGTTATATCGTTATTAGTGAAGGAGTAATAAGGAGTGAAGCTCCATGTCAGTTTCGGAGTGATTAATGTATAGGTCATTTGGAGCTTCTGGTTATGACTACTCCCTAAGTCGGCATTACCATAAGATACATAGTTTGGCGTGCGAACAACAGCCGGATTAAGATACTTGATACCGGGTCTATTGATGCTTGTACTATAACTGAACTTTATCGTTTGGGCGTCTGTTATCTTGTATTGAACGCTTGCGGAGGGCACCCAGTCATGGAGATTGGCATGGAAACCCGTACCGCTTCCATCGGGAAAGTCGGCTTTCATATAGCTATACTCATATCTCAAGCCAGCCCGAGCAGACCAATTACCAGCCGTAAAGAGGTAAGACAGATAGGCAGCAGCCACCTGTGTGTTATGCTTAAACTCCTTGTCTTCGTTCGGCATAGAGCCTGTGTAATCTGTACGTGTGTGACTGTTATTGTTACGAAGGATGTATTTTAAACCGCTCTCCAGCTTATGCTGTTTACCAAAGGGGTGCACGTAATCCAGTTGGAAGGTGTGTTCTGTGAATCGCTCATGCGAATGTAAGTCACAAGCAGTGTAGTTGAAGGGTGCATTCACAAGGTTACTTAACTCTATGTGATTGGTCTTCCTATTTCGTGTAGCAGCCAACATGTAAGACAGTGTGAGCACTTCTCCATCCAAGTGAGTCTTGTGCTGATAGTCTAATCGCCCTCCAATCTTGAAATAAGAGTAGTGAGGTATCGTTGTGGATTCGTCATATTGATAGAGAAGATGGTTGTTCTTGTCCCATCGTTCATAGTTCGATATAATTGTATTGCCCACCTTATAGCCGAAAAGAGAGGTCGATGCAGTCAAGAGATTCAGTGAGTCAAGCTCATAACTGGCACTGACGTTACCGATATGAATGTTCCCTCTCGTGGCGTGGTGACTCTTTTCAAGAGATTTCTCACCCGTCTTGAGGTATGTAAACGAGCTTTCTACCTCTCTTTCCGTTTGCTTCCCTGCCTGATAATATTCCATGTAGTTAATGGTAGTAGTGAGCTTTCCCACCTGCGTAGTGAGCGTTGTTCCAAGTCCAACAGAGCCGTATGAACTTACATTTGTTTGTATATTGCCTGATAATCCTTGCATACGTACATTGCTCATCGTTACGATGTTGAGGATAGTTGACGTCCCTTCGGCATCATACTTAGCACCGGGATCGGTGATAACCTCAATCCTCTTGATGGTAGAAGCAGGCATTGCTTTCAGTATCTCTTTGAGACTTTGCCCTGCAAAAGCAGGGTCGGGGTGCCCGTTTTTATATACTTTGAAGTTTGCAGAACCTTGTACTTTGATATTGTCCTGACCGTCAACAGTGACGAAAGGAACCTTTTTCAGCACCTCTAAAGTGCTCTTCGTCTGTGCCGTCACATCGTCTTTCACGTTGTAAGTCAGCTTGTCAATATCATTCTTAATCAGCTGTTTTTGATGCGTCACAACGACTTCTTTCAACTTTTGCGTCTTCGTTGTGTCGCTCTTAGTGGCTTCTTGTGCCGATAAAGAGGTTGTCAGGAAGAGGATTATTGATAGTAGGATGGCGTTTCTTCTCATAATGGTATCCTTTCTAAGATATAGTTAATAATCGGAGACAAAGATATGTTTTTTCTTTTAACTTGTCAATAGTTACTACTTGTTTTTTTACGTTTTTTTACCTTTCCCAGCCTCCCCTAAGGGGAAAGAAGAAGCCTCACTCCCGTCCCCTCTCCGACTGGTAAAACCTCCCCCAACCCCTCCCAAGGAGGGGAGTGCCTAACGGAAGCGAGCAAGGGGATGGCAGGTCGGGGTGTAACGATGCAATGCCTCGTTAGCTGGAACAGCAGGGGTAAAAACAAAGAGACGCCTTCTTTGTTTTGAAGAGGGCGTTTCTTCCATGCGAAGAGGGCGTTTCCTTGATGTGAAGAGACGCCTTTTTTGTTTGTAAATAACGCTATTCACTCCCCTTTCCATTCGGAGAGGGGGCGGGGGTGAGGCTTTTTTAGTGTTTTAATCGTTGGTCGTTAAGCGAATTAAAGACTGGTAAATAGCATTAGTATCGAATACTTTTTGTAAATTTGCACATTAGTTATAACAAGTGAAAAGAATGGAATACAACTTCAGAGACATTGAGCAGAAATGGCAACAGAAGTGGGTTGATTTGAAGACTTACAAGGTTGTTGAAGATAAGAATAAACAGAAGTTCTACGTGCTAAACATGTTCCCTTATCCATCCGGGGCAGGCTTACATGTGGGGCATCCGTTGGGTTATATAGCCAGTGATATATATGCTCGTTATAAGAGACTCAAGGGTTTTAACGTCTTAAACCCTATGGGTTACGATGCTTATGGGCTCCCCGCAGAGCAGTATGCCATACAGACTGGACAGCACCCAGAGGTTACGACGAAGAAAAACATAGCCCGTTACCGTGAGCAACTGGATAAGATTGGCTTCTCATTCGACTGGGATAGAGAGGTAAGAACGTGTGACCCGCATTACTACCATTGGACTCAATGGGCATTCGAACAGATGTTTAACTCCTATTACGACAATCGTTTGCAGAAGGCGCAGCCTATTTCTCAACTCGTAAAGCACTTTGAAGAGGAGGGAACTCTCAATCTCGACGTGGCTAAAAGTGAGGAGTTTGTATTCTCAGCACGCGATTGGATGAGTATGGATGAGTATGAGCAACAGGAGAAACTGATGAACTATCGCATTGCTTACTTGGGTGAGACGATGGTGAATTGGTGCCCTGGTTTGGGTACTGTGTTGGCTAATGACGAGGTTGTCAATGGTGTTAGCGAGCGTGGAGGATACCCAGTTGTGCAAAAGCTGATGAAGCAGTGGTGCCTAAGAGTGTCTGCTTATGCCCAGAGACTATTGGATGGTTTAGAGAAAATAAACTGGTCTGATTCTATTAAAGAGACCCAGAAGAACTGGATAGGACGCTCGGAAGGAACAGAGGTGGAGTTTAAGTATGTTACTCCAAATGGTTCTGAAGGACAGAAAGAAGGAAAGTTTACAATCTTCACAACGCGTGCAGATACAATGTTTGGCGTCACTTTCATGGTACTTGCACCAGAGTCTGAACTCGTAGTAGAGCTTACCTCGGATGCACAGAAAGCTGAGGTGGAGGATTATCTGGCTTATGTAAAGAAGCGCACAGAGCTTGAACGAATGTCAGACCGTAAGGTGACGGGTGTCTTCTCAGGCTCTTATGGTATTAACCCATTCACTGGTGAGCAGCTTCCTATATATGTGTCTGAATACGTATTAGCGGGCTATGGCACTGGAGCAATTATGGCTGTGCCTGCTCATGACAGCCGTGATTATGCCTTCGCAAAGCACTTTAACTTGCCAATCGTACCTCTGATTGAGGGTGCGGACGTGTCGGAAGAGAGCTTCGATGCGAAAGAAGGAATCGTTATTAACTCTCCTGCGGAAGGTAAGGAGGCAGCTTTGGAGGGTTTCTCACTCAATGGACTCACGGTGAAAGAGGCTATTGCAAAGACAAAGAAGTTTGTTAGTGAGAGAGGAATCGGACGTGTGAAGGTGAATTACCGACTGCGTGATGCCATCTTCTCACGCCAACGCTATTGGGGAGAACCATTCCCTGTCTATTATAAGAAAGGGATGCCTTACATGGTACCAACGGACTGCTTGCCGTTGGAGTTGCCTGAGATAGATAAATATGAGCCTACCGAGAGTGGCGAACCACCATTGGGTCGTGCGAAGATGTGGGCTTGGAGCGAGAAAGAAAACAAGGTTGTTGATAAGTCACTAGTAGATGATGAGACCGTATTCCCGCTTGAGTTGAATACAATGCCAGGTTTCGCAGGTAGTTCGGCATACTATCTTCGCTATATGGATCCGCATAATAACGATGCACTTGTGGGTCGTGAGGCTGATGAGTATTGGCAGAATGTGGACTTATATGTGGGTGGTACCGAGCATGCCACAGGTCACTTGATATACAGTCGATTCTGGGATAAGTTCTTATTCGATATTGGTTGCAGTTGTAAAGACGAACCATACGAGAAGTTAGTGAACCAGGGTATGATTCAAGGACGCTCTAACTTTGTTTATCGAATCAATTCCGATGACCACTCAAAGGCTCCTGTCTTTGTTAGCTTAGGGCTGAAAGACAAGTATGAAACTACTCCTATTCATGTCGATGTGAATATTGTTCATGCTGATGTGCTCGATGTTGAGGCTTTCAAGGCATGGCGTCCTGAATATAAAGATGCCGAGTTTATCTTTGAAGATGGTAGTAAGTCGGCTGATAGAACATCAAATGAGAGTGCCGCAGGTAACGCTGTTTACAAGTGTGGTTGGGCGATAGAGAAGATGTCAAAGTCCATGTTCAACGTTGTTAATCCAGATGATATTGTGGAGCAGTATGGCGCTGATACACTTCGACTCTACGAGATGTTCTTAGGTCCAGTAGAGGCTAGTAAGCCTTGGGATACCAATGGTATTGATGGATGTTTCCGCTTCTTAAAGAAGTTCTGGAAGCTTTATCAGCAGGAACTGAACGATGAGGAGCCATCGAAGGAGTCGTTGAAGAGTGTGCACAAGCTCATCAAGAAGGTGACAGGAGATATCGAGCAGTTCTCTTACAACACGGCTATTTCAGCGTTCATGATATGTGTTAATGAGCTAAGTCAGCAGAAGTGCGCTAACAAGGAGCTGTTGAAAAAGCTGGTAATTGTCATTGCGCCATTTGCACCACACATGGCAGAAGAGTTGTGGGAGCAGTTGGGTGGTGAGACAAAGAGCGTTTGTGATGCCGCTTGGCCAGCTTGGGACGAGTCTTACCTGGTGGAGAATGAGGTGCAACTGACAGTTTCTTTCAATGGTAAAGCACGTTTCCAAATGACTTTCCCGGCTGATGCTACGAAGGAAGACATCGAGAAGTGCGCATTAGTAGACGACCGCAGTAAGCATTACATAGATGGTAAAACGATTGTAAAGACCATCGTTGTACCTCGAAAGATTATCAACATCGTTTGTAAGTAACTAATATCTAAACCAGAGAGGATGTGTGTCTACACTGCACACATCCCCTCTATATACCTTTTAAGACCTATGACTATTAATCAACAGCTTATCCGTTCAGAAGCAAAGGATTATCTCTTTCTTACGATGGGACTGCTTCTTTATGCCGTTGCCTTCACTATCTTCCTCCTTCCTTATGAGATTGTTACGGGTGGGGTAACGGGTATGTCCGCCATTGTTTACTATGCAACTGGATTCAAGATAGAGAACACTTACATGATAATCAACATCTCCCTGTTGGTTGTCGCACTAAAGATTCTGGGCTTCAAGTTTATGATGAAGACCATATATGCTATCTTCGCGCTCTACTTTATGCTGAAGTTTGCACAAGACCTGATGCCTGTTGATGCTCATGGACACTTCATTAAGGTGCTTGGGGAAGGGCAGGATTTCATGTCATTGATTATTGGCTGTTGTATAACTGGTACTGGTCTTGCCATCGTCTTCTTAAATAATGGAAGTACAGGAGGCACTGATATCATCGCAGCCTGCGTCAATAAGTATCGCGACATATCGTTAGGACAAGTGTTGATGGGCGTCGATATATTGATAGTAGGTAGTTGTCTCTTCTTCCCGCAGTTTGGTTCTATGGTCGACCGATTGCATAAGATGGTCTTTGGATACTGCACTATGTTCATCGAATGCTTCATGCTTGACCACGTAATGAACATGCGGAGGGAGTCAGTACAGTTCCTTATCTTCTCATGGAAACATGAGGAAATAGCCAAAGCTATCGTCGATGAGACGGAGCACGCCCTTACTATACTCGATGGACACGGTTGGTACACAGGCAATGACATGAAGGTTATATGCTTACTAGCGAAGAAGAACGAGAGTAAAACTATCTTCCGTCTTATCAAGATGGTTGACCCTACAGCCTTCGTAAGCCAGAGTTCGGTCATAGGAGTGTATGGTGAAGGCTTTGATCAGATAAAGATTAAGGCAAAGAAGGATAAGAAAAAGCAGATAGAGAAGCTGCAACAAACTGCTGAGAGTGTGCCTGTAAACAAAGAATAAATGGCTTTTTGAGATGAAAATAGTATTTGCAACGAATAATAAACATAAGTTAGAGGAGATCAAGGATATCCTTGGTAAGGACTTCGAGATAGTTTCTTTGGCTGAAATAGGCTGTCATGAGGATATCCCAGAGACGGGTTTAACATTGGAGGAGAACGCTCGCCAAAAGTCAACCTACATCGTTGAGCATTACAATCACGATTGTTTTGCGGATGATACGGGACTTGAGGTGGATGCACTCAATGGTGAGCCAGGTGTTCATTCAGCCCGTTATGCTGAAGGAACTGACCACGATAGCGAAGCAAACATGCGTAAGTTGCTATCGAAGATGTCGAATGTTAAGGAGCGTACAGCACGTTTCCGCACGGTTATCTCATTAATCATTAATGGTGTAGAACATCAATTTGAAGGACGTGTCGAAGGGCGTATTGCAACCGAGAAACATGGTAAAGAAGGCTTCGGATATGACCCTATTTTCATTCCAGAAGGCTATGACAAGAGCTTTGCAGAGCTTGGCGAAGAGGTGAAGAATCAGATTTCTCATCGTGCAAGAGCCGTTAAGAAGCTCGCAGAATACCTTTCCTCATCTTGCTAAAGCATTCCTCTACGTGCTATCAATACTCCTTCCTGTCTATAAATGTAGCTGTGTGGCTTTGGTAACAGAGCTACAACGGCAATGTATGGAGTGTGGTATTGCGTATGAGATTATCGTGGCTGACGATGGGACAATGGCTGATACTACGAATCAGTACATCGTTGAGTGTAACAAAGTCATTGGTCAGTTAGAGGGCGTGCGGTATATTATAAGGCAGGAGAATGTCGGTCGGTCAGCCATTCGCAACTTCCTTTTCTCGCAATCAAAAGGTGATCGTATTCTCTTCATAGACGGTGATTTATCCCTTGATAACCCCGATTTCATTCGTAGATACACGCAAGCAGAAAGCGATGTGGTCGTTGGTGGCATCAAAATAGGTGGCAATCCAGAACAATGGAAAGGGAATCTTAGATATAAATATGAGTGTGCTTTCGAACGAAAGAATAGTTTGAGTGATAGACAGAAGAGACCTTTTCAAAGTTTCCGCACTACTAACTTTATGGTAAAAAGAGCGGTCTTTGTCCAACACCCATTTGACGAGAAGCTCACTCATTATGGTTATGAAGATGTATTGTGGGGTAAGGCTCTTGAAGAGAACGGGGTTCAGATAACCCATATTAATAATCCCATAACCCTAACCGACTATGAGAATAACACTTTGTTTATAGATAAGACGGAGGAGTCTTTACGAACTCTTTATGAGTACCAGATGCTATTGAAAGGATATTCTAAGTTGTTAGAAATGAAAGATAGGATGGTACGATTTCATCTAGTGAAGGCTATTCTAATAGTTCATAAATTGTTCGGTGAGAAGGTAAAGATGCTTTTGCAAGGCAATAAACCAAGCGTCTTTCTGTTTAATGTATATAAGCTCATGTATTATATAAGCCTTGAGCAGCAAGCAAGATAATATTCATTTCGACAAGAACCCACTATGACAATAAAACGAATTATCCTATCTTTTATCATTCTCATATCCTCTCTCTCTGCTTTTGCAGGAGGTATTGGGACATGGAAGTCTTACCTTTCTTATGCCAACATACAATGGGTTGAGCAAGGAGGCAATCGGTTATATGTACTTGCATCTAATGCCCTTTACACCTATAATAAGGCTGATCAAAGTATTCAAACATACGATAAACAGAACGGACTAAGCTCTATTGACATCCGATTCATTGGTTGGAACGAAGTCGCCAAGCGCCTTGTTACTGTCTACGAAGACAATAATATCGACCTAATGGACGCTAAGGGGAACGTTACGAACGTACCCGACTATTACTTAAAGGCTTTGACTTCCGACAAGACTATCTATAGTATTGATATGAATGGGGCTTATTGCTATCTCTCAACAGGCTTCGGACTTGTCAAACTGAATGTTGCTAAGGCAGAAATAAGCGACAGTTATAACCTCTCCTTTCCTGTTAATTACAGTTATATAGAAGGTTCTTACATTTATGCCGCAAGCCAGTCTAATGGGCTTTATCGTGCTTCGTTAACGGCAAACTTGCTCGATAAGAACAACTGGACACGGGTTGGTGGCTATGTGGAAAGACCTAAGAGGATGGATGCAAACCTCCTTAATCAAGCGAAAACATTGAGTCCTGGAGGTCCAAAGTATAATGGTTTTGCCTATATCCAATACCTTAATAACCGCTTATATACCGTTCCAGGTATGTTTAAATCAGGTTATGGAGATTCTAATACACCTGGTGCTGTACAGATTCTACACGATGGTGAGTGGACGAATTATCAAGAGAATCTATCGTTAAAAACGGGCTATGAGTATCTTGATAACAATGTTCTTGCAGTCGACCCACGTAATGCTAACCATGTATTTGTTGGTGGAAGGACAGGCTTATACGAGTTCCTTGATGGGCAGTTAAAGACTTATTATAACAAAGACAACAGCTTGTTACAAGGCGCAATGGACCGAGGACGAGAGTTAGGAAACAACTATGTGCTTATTAATGGACTTTGTTTCGATAATAAAGGAGACCTTTGGATATTAAATAGTCAAGCCTCCAGAGAGAATCTCTTGCGTCTTTCGGCTGATGGACAGATGACTTCTTTCAGTAAGCCAGCCCTTATGAAGGATGGAGTAGGGGGCTCAGTCCTAACAAGTATGGTCTTTGATAACCGCAACAACTTATGGTTCTGTAACGATCACTGGGGCTATCCGGCTTTGTTCTGTTACCAACCAGCAACCGACAAGTTGCTTTCTTTCACTCGATTTGTCAATGAGGATGGTTCAAACTTAGACTTAGTACCCCATAGCGTGACACCTTTGTCGAATGGAGATGTGTGGGTTACCACTACTATAGGACCACTTCTCTTGTCTCGTTCGGCTATTGATAACCCTGAAACAGCCGTTTTTACGCAGGTAAAAGTGCCTCGTAACGATGGTACCAACCTTGCCGATTACCTTCTGTCAGGCATTGATGTCACCTGTATGGCTATTGATGGAGGAGGCAGAAAATGGTTTGGAACAAAGGCAAATGGTGTTTATCTCATCAGTGCCGATAATATGACACAGGTGAAACATATCCTCTCTTCAAATAGTCCGCTCCTATCGGATAATATCCTTTCTATCGCTATCAACAACGCAACAGGAGAAGTATTCTTCGGCACGGACAAGGGTTTATGCTCTTACATGAGCGATGCGACGACACCATCCGACCAACCGAGTGAGGACAAAACATACGCTTATCCAAATCCAGTTAAGCCCGGTTATACAGGTCCAATCACTATTGTTGGACTCTCAATGAACGCTGATGTGAAGATTGTTACGACAAATGGTGTACTCGTCGCAGCAGGTACTAGCAATGGTGGTAGCTTTGTTTGGGATGGCAAGGACAAGTTCGGTAAACCCGTTGCATCAGGTGTTTACATGGTTGAAAGTGCTGATGAAGACGGCAACAATGGAGTTGTTTGTAAGGTGGCGATTGTTAGATAGAACGGAAATATTAATGATTTCATAATAATCTGACTATAAGGACACTTATAATGGAGGGTTGTCAATAGAGCAAATGATGGTAGAGAGGGTACGTTGGATAGACATGCTGCGAGGTTTCTGTATGTTGGCAATATTGTTAGACCATACTGAAATCTATTATACAGGAGGTAACCTTATTCCTTATGATTGGTATGTTTCGAATGTTCTAATCGTCTTTTTCTTTCTGTCAGGATACCTCATGTACAAACAGCAAGGCTTTTCTTTGAGGCACAAGCTGACTTCGATAGGGCGCAGTCTACTTCTTCCTTACCTCCTTTTTACTGCTGTTTTGGCACTTCCGAAAGCCTTTGTACATGGTCATAGTATAGACTGGGAAAGCGTATTATTGCCTATCTTGACTGGTCGAGCCTCTTGGTTTATAGCTGCCTTGATAGTTTCTGAAGTTGTTTTTAGCCTTTTCTTGTGGATAACTCGTGGAAAAGTTATATCCTTATTCATACTCTCCTCTTGTGCTTTTGTTGGTTCGGTACTTTTAACGAAACAATCCACTGATTATCCTTGGTGTATCAACAATGCCTTGCAAGCAGTCCTTTTCCTTTATATCGGATGGTTTTATCAATGTCGAAAAGATGTTTTCAACCATATCAACACACCATTATATACGTCATTCCTCTTTATATTTCTTATAGTAATAAAAGGTTATGCAACGTGCAAAGGGGTGCACACAATGATATACCCAATGGGTATAGACTCTTATTTCATCTTCTTCCTTGATATGTTAACGAGTATTTTCTTACTTGTCAATGTTTGTAAGCTACTGCCAAGATGTAAGCCTTTAGAGTGGGTTGGAGCGCATAGTATTGTTTATTATTTCGTCTGTGGAGGTGTTCCCCTTTGCTTATCTTTAGCACTTGAGAAGGTGGATTTAGGCTATCATGGAGCTTATTATAGTGTACTGATAGCCTATGCTTTGGTCTGCATAGTGGCAAGCTGTATTGTTGCAATCGTCTATCGCTACTTGCCATTTATGCTTGGAAAGCTTTATTAAGTCCTTTCTTTACCTTGTATGAGGCTATAACTGTTATAGACGTATAAACTCACAACAAATGAAGAAACGCCCTTTTGAGGGCAAAAAGAGCCTCTCCTTGATGCAAAGAAAGCCTCTCTTCAAATTGAAGAAAGGCTCTCTTTGTTTTTTAAAGCTGGTTTTCTCTTATTTCTTTAGTTATTAAGAGGGGGGATAGATGAGGCTTAGGATTGGGTGAAAATCTACTTTTTAGGTTCAGACCTCTTATCCTTTACCTTCTTAATCTTTACCTTCCCTTGTAGTATATCTTCGCTTGGGAGGTCTATACCGAGGCTGCGGGCACGCTCCAGATTGCGACTCCTTGCCTTACGCTGCGTATCTGCCTTCTGCTTAGTAATTGCCCCAGGCTTCTGTTGATAGAGCGGTAGAAGGCGTGGATTCCACGTTCCTTGCACATCACGTTTCGCTTTGCACTCTATGGATTTAGGGTAGTAATACACCGCCTCAGGCTCTCGCTGCGTTGCATAATCACCTCCGTCCCACTTGCCGTTATCGTTATCATCAACAATGAGGCGCATGTAGTACGTGCCAGGCTTTATGTAGTAGAAGGTCGCCTTATCGTCTTTTGCGGTTGTTTCCCTTACTGGTTTATCGCTTTCGTTGAGCAGTTGTACGAGGCAGTTCTTGCCCTTCATACCCTCAAGAGACATCACTAAGGTGCCATACTCATCAATGGAAGGGATGCGAATACCCTGTTTGTACTTCTTAGAAAGCCTCCCGTAGATATCCGTGAAGGCTGCTGAATCAAGCTCCAAGCTGTATTCTTTGCCCGTATCCCACGCACTGACGAGTTGTAACTGACGTGGTTTTCCGGGTTCAGTACCCAACTGGTACTTCGCTCGATACCATGAGCTGTCCACCTTCTCATAGAGTTGTATCTTGGAAGTATCGATCTTCTCTATCGGAGCAGCAATCTCGAAGGATAGATTCTGGTCTGGACTCATCTGCGACGGGACGTTATATTTCACGTCAAGGGGCTTTGCTGGCATTGCTGTCTCATACGCTTTCCCACGTTCCTTAGCCTTATCTTGCTTCTTTTTCCACTTGTCGTATTCCTCTTGTTGGCTCTTCATGCGCTTTGCATAAGGTGTTTTTGCAAGTAGCTCAAGCGTCTCGGTCTGTGGAACAAGCCTCCCCGTGCTGTCCGTCATATTGTATGTCATCTTCATACGTAGGGTGTCTTGATTGATAAGTGCAGAGTCACGAAGCCAATAAGTAATGGTGTCTTGGTTCATACTTGGCTCTTCCAAGAAGGCATCCTTAGCGTTGAAATTCAGTGGAGTAAGCTGTGGTAGGCTCGCATCTCCATAGCTAAAGAAGAGCGTGAAGTGGTCTGCATCCTTTCTTTCTGCCTTTATGAAGTATCGATCCGTTTGTACTGCTGTGAAGGCAGAGAGCGTTACGTCGTCTGGAAGAAAGTGGGTGTAAGGCACCTGCTTAATGTCTTTGATGTGCAAAGAGTCCGTCCATAGCGTGTCTTGTCGTATGTCCGGCTTCCACGAAGGCATGATAACTTCAGGCGTGAAAGCAATCTCCTCACTCTTTTGATTGTACATGTAATTGCCGTCCGCATCCTTTAGTGCATAGATACGATAGTCTCCTTTAGCAACACCACGTATCACAAAGTGCCCCCGACTATCGGTTCTTGAGACGCGCAACATCGGTAGTTTCTGGAAAGCAGTGTCACTCTGATTGCTGTAAAGACCCACAAGTATCCCCTTGATAGGCTCTAGATTCTCTGCTTCCAACACATAGCCAGATACTTCGAGAGTATCAATATGATCGCCAGTAGAGAAGCTGTAAGTGTAATTACCTAGTGGATTGCCCTCGTTGTTATCGGAGATTGCATCCGAGAAGTCGATAGTGTAGGTTGTATTCGGCTGTAGTTTGTCTTGCAAAGCGACGGAGATATGCTTGCCTTGAGCCTTTATCTCTGGTGCTTCTAGCTGTGGTGGAGACACAACAACCTTCTCTGATGCGTTCTCTAACTTGATGAACTCATCGAAAAAGATGTTCACTTTCTTACTGTTTACATCGGTTGCTCGATCAGAGGGAGAGGCTCCTACGACCTTAGGAGGTGTCTCGTCAAACCATCCACCATCGGGTTGTCCCATCTTAGCACACGACACTAACGATAGGAGAAGGAGGGTTATAAGACTATATGCGAGTGTTATTTTCTTCATATCTTATTGAACTTTTATAGTCGATGAGGGGCTTATGCCGAGCATTCTATGTGGGTATCTGCAATCAAGAAGAGCGTATTTACTGGTTCATTGTCAGTAATTCTTCAAGATTAGAACGGCTGTTTGACAAGCGAGGAATCTTGTGTTGACCACCGAGCTTACCCTTTGTTTTCAGCCAATCATTGAAGAGGTTCTTACGAGCGACAATGATTTCGAGGGGCTGAAGGGTCACATTATGATAGCGTTTAGCCTCATAATCGGAGTTAATCTCTTGTAGTTTGTTATCGAGGATAGTGGCAAACTCTGCAATAGACGCTGGTTCTTTGGCAAACTCAATGAGCCATTGGTGTCGGCACTTAGCCTTTGCATCCATATAAATAGGTGCTGCGGTATAGTCTAATATTTGTGCTCCTGTAGCCTTACAAGCGGCATCAAGTCCCTTTTCTGCATTGTCCATGATGAGTTCCTCACCAAAGGCATTGATGAAATACTTGGTTCTTCCGGTGATAATAAACTTATAAGGACGGGTGGAAGTAAACTGTACTGTGTCGCCAATCTCATATCTCCAAAGACCGCAGGAGGTGCTAATCAGCATGGCATAGTTGCGTCCAACCTCTACACCAGATAGTGGGACGATGTTCGGATGCTCGTTTCCAAACTCGTCCATAGGCAAGAACTCGTAGAATACTCCATAATCAAGCATGAGCGACATACTGCTATCTGAAGGGTCATCCTGTATTCCGAAGAACCCTTCCGAGGCGTTATATGTCTCCATATAGTTCATTCCCTGCTTTGTAATAAGCTGTTCGTATTGTTCACGATAAGGTGTGAAAGCAATGCCACCATGGAAGAATACCTCCAAATTAGGCCACACTTCTTCAAGATGTTGTTTACCACTTAGCTCCATGACACGCACTAATACGGATAGCATCCATGATGGTACTCCAGAGATATTAGTGATGTTTTGCTTAAGAGTTTCCCGTGCTATTCGATCGCGTTTCACCTCGAAGTCACTCAATAGAGCAGTCTCTTTCTTGGGGACACGCACGATATTTGCAAGTGGATTAATATTCTCTATGAGTATTGCACTTAGGTCTCCAACAAGGGAATTGTGCAAGTTGTAATTGGGAGAATGGCTACCACCAAGGATCAAACCTTTGCCATTGAAGAGTTTACTCTCAGGGTGATTACTAAGGTAATAAGCGATTACATCCTTACCACCTTGGTAATGAATGGTTTGCAGTCCTTCGTGAGTTACGGGGATAAACTTACTCTTGTCGTTTGTAGTTCCTGATGACTTAGCATACCATCTAACCACTCCTGGCCATAGAATATCACGTTCTCCATGACGCATTCTATCGATGTCGTCCTTCAGTTCTTCATAGGTATTGACGGGCACGTTATGCACGAAATCATCATAAGAAGTGATGGTTGAGAACAGATGTTTGCGTCCGTATTCTGTATCTTTAGCCCGTTCTATAAGGTATTCCATAACCTCCTGCTGGATAGCTTCGCTATCAGTAGTATAGCGTTCTAGCTCCTTGCGGCGTGGTTGGAAGTATAGTTTGTTTACTAAACTAGTAAGACTCATTCAAATTTCATTGCTTGATTAAATTGCAAAAGTACGCCAAAAATGCTAGATGTTAAGGCTTTTCTATCTTTTTAACATTGCAATATGCAGTCTAAAAAGTGGTTTGTTCGTGTTTTTCACGTTGTTATTAACACGCCATTTAGCCGTCTCTAAGGGGAGGGATAGCGAACGGGAAGGCGCCTAAAGTCCCTCTGAAAGAGGGGATGTAAAGCCTCAATCAATCTCGCAAGTAGGGGAGGAATAGTTAACGGGATAATGTACTGTAAAGAAGGAAAGGCTCTCCTCGATTTGAAGAGGGCGTTTCCTTGATGCGAAGAGAGGCTTCTTTTGATGCAAAGAGACGCCCTCTTCAAATCGAAAAGGGCGTCTCTTTCTTTGTACTCTTTTGTCTGTTGCTATCGAGGTTGTGCCTCGTTACACTGGCACAGTTATCTATTTCTGTGTTTCATAACCTTAATGTGCTTCTAACCAGTTCTTTCCCCAACCAGCATCAGCTATTAGTGGGACATTGAGGGGATAGGCATTCTGCATCTCTTCGAGGACTATTTTCTCCACCTTCTCACGCTCATCTGGGTAAACAGAGAAGTTGAGTTCGTCATGTACCTGTAGTATCATCTTTGAGCGGATACCCTCTTCTTTGAATCGATTCCATATCCGCACCATAGCAACCTTTATAATGTCTGCCTCTGTCCCTTGTATTGGTGCGTTGATAGCATTGCGCTCATCGAAACCTCGGATGGTACCATTTCGACTGTTGATATTCGGTAGGTAGCGGCGACGATGGAACAATGTTTCTGCATAACCTTTGCTTCTTGCAAGCTCTTTCGCATGTTCCATGTAGGCTTGAACCTTAGGGAATGTGCGGAAGTAGTCCTGTATCAAAGCCCTTGCCTCATTGTTGGGTATCTCCATTCTTTGGGCTAATCCAAAGGTAGTTATACCATATATAATACCAAAGTTAGCCTGCTTAGCCTTCTTTCTCTGTGCGTCCGTCACGTCATCAAGAGCCTCATGCCAGATCTTAGCCGCCGTCGCCCTGTGTATGTCATAACCCTCTCTAAAGGCCTCCATCATATTGTCATCCTCTGATAGATGAGCCATGATTCGCAGTTCAATTTGGCTATAGTCAGCTGAAAAGAACATACATCCTTCCTCTGGAATAAAGCACTTTCTAATCTCTTTCCCATCGTCTGTTCGCACTGGAATATTCTGTAGGTTAGGGTCGCTGGAGGATAGTCTTCCCGTTGCAGTTAACGCCTGGTTGAAGGAGGTATGGATGTGTCCTGTACGAGAGTTAATCAGTTTGGGTAAGGCTTCTACATAGGTACTTAGCAACTTCTTCATACCTCTGTAGTTCAGAATGTTACGTACAATAGGATGTTTTGATTCGATACTCTGCAACACTTCCTCACTAGTGACATATTGCCCAGTCTTGGTCTTCTTGGGCTTATCCATAATCTGCATCTTACCGAAAAGGATGTCACCTACCTGCTTTGGACTCGATATGTTAAATTCTTCACCAGCCTCTTTAAAGATATCCACTTCATATTGTCTCATACGTTCCGTGAATATCTTTGATGTTTCTTTTAATGCTTCCGTATCAATGCGAACACCGGTAAGTTCCATGTCAGCCAGTACACGAACAAGGGGCATCTCAATGCTCCAGAACAACTCTTCAACATTGAGTTCTTTCAGCTTAGGAGCGAGTACATTCTTTAGACGTAAGGTGATGTCGGCATCCTCTGCGGCATATTCATAAATCTCAGAAGGACTTAAGTCGCGCATATTCTTTTGCTTCTTTCCTTTCGAGCCAAGCAAGTCTTCAATGTGTATGGTTCGATATCCAAGGAGTGTTTCAGCCATGTAGTCCATGTTGTGACGAAGTTCGGGTTGGATAAGATAGTGTGCTATCATCGTGTCGAACATCGCTCCTTTCAATTCCACCCCATAGTTGCTTAGTACCTCATAATCGTACTTGATGTTCTGACCAACCTTTAGAATCGACTCGTTCTCATATACTGGTTTGAATATTGCAACACGTTTCAAGGCTTCTTCGCGATTCTCTGGAATAGGGATGTAAAAGGCTTCCTTTTCCTCAACAGAGAAGCTCAAGCCCACCAACTCAGCACTAATTGCATCGGTAGAAGTGGTTTCTGTGTCTAAACTAAGCGTTTCTTTTGTTAAAAAAAGCTCACATAAGCGATGCAAATCAGCCTCATTATCAACGAGTTGATAGTTGTGTTGGGTCGTTTTAAGGCTCTCAAAACTCTCGTTTTTTGCTTCGCTTGGGTTGTCGGGCGCAAATTCTGCAAATAAATCAAGCTGGTTTTCGACAACTTTTGACTTCTCTTTATCTTTGTTAAGAAACTTGTTAATAAGTGTCTTAAACTCTAATTCTTCAAATATCGCACGTAGTTTCTCTTCATCCGGTTGCTGAACTTTCATTTCATCTAGTTCCAACTGTAATGGAACGTCCGTACGGATTGTTGCAAGGAACTTAGATATTTTGATGTCTTCAACGGCAGCTTCGACCTTATTCCGTAGTTTCCCTTTTATCTCATTAGTATGAGCAAGCATATTATCAATGCTCCCGAATTGATTAATTAACTTCGCTGCAGTCTTCTCACCAACCCCTGGACAACCCGGAAAGTTATCTGCTGTGTCACCCATCAACGCCAGAATGTCTATGACTTGGGCTGGGGTAGGGATTCCATACTTACTTTCTACCTCCTTTTCACCAAGTGTTTCGTAACCTCCGCCATGCTTTGGACGATACATGAAAACGTTTGGTCCGATCAGTTGACCATAGTCCTTGTCGGGAGTAAGCATAAATGTATCGATTCCATCGGTGCCGAATCGGGTTGCAACAGTACCTATGATATCATCTGCCTCGAAGCCATCTACCTGCAAGATAGGGATGTGCAATGCCTCTAATATCTGTTTGATTATAGGGACTGAGAGCTTAATGTCCTCCGGCGTTTCCTCCCTTTGCGCCTTATACTGGGGGTATGCATCGTGTCTGAAGGTCTTTCCATGATCAAAAGCAACAGCTATGTGCGTTGGTTTCTCCTTAGTTAACACTTCATTTAAGGTGTTGCAAAACCCCATAATAGCCGATGTATTCAAACCTTTAGAATTAATACGTGGGCTGCGAAGTAGTGCATAATAAGAGCGAAAGATTAGCGCATAAGCGTCGAGAAGGAACAGTTTTGCCATAAAGTAAATATGTAATTTTTAGCTGTAAAAGTACTAAAAATATTCCATAATATGCGATTTATTGACTAAATTTGTATCAAATTTGAAGTCAATAATGGATACCCTTTCACTAATAAAGCAACCGATTGAGACAGAATTAGTCGATTTCATCGACCTTTTTAATCATGCTCTCAACCACGAGGATGGGCTGTTACAGGTGGTTTTGAACCATATTAAGCAGCGCGCAGGAAAGCGTATGCGCCCCATCCTTATCCTCTTGATGGCTAAGAACTTTGGTAAGGTCTCACGTGTAACACAGCATGCTGCAGTTGGTTTAGAGCTCCTTCACACGGCATCACTTGTCCATGATGATGTGGTGGATGAGGCTGCTGAACGTCGAGGGCAGGCTAGTGTGAATGCTGACTACGATAATAAGGTGGCTGTGTTGGTTGGTGATTATGTGCTATCAACGGCACTTTTGCACGTTAGTTATACCCATTCAGAGATGATAGTACGCCGTTTAGCTGAATTGGGGCGCACTTTAAGTGATGGAGAAATACTCCAGTTAGCTAATATACAGAACAAAGAAGTAACAGAAGAGGTATACTATAAGATTATAGAACGTAAGACTGCGGCTCTCTTCGAGACCTGTGCTGCGATTGGAGCAGAGTCTGCTGGCGCTACAGAAGAGCAGGTTGAGGCAGCAAGACTATTTGGTAAAAACCTCGGAATAGTGTTTCAAATCCGTGATGATATCTTCGATTACTATGATTCGGAGGTTGAGATTGGTAAGCCAACAGGCAATGATTTTGCAGAAGGTAAGCTCACTTTGCCCATCATATATGCGTTGAACGCAACGCAAGATGAGGATATGATGAGGTTAGTTCATAAGGTGAAAGCACATAATGTGACGCATGAAGAGGTCGAGACCTTAGTTCGGTTTGCAAAAGAAAATGGTGGAATAGAATATGCGGAACGTCGTATGTGGGACTTCCATGCCGAGGCACAGCGATTTATCGATCAATATGTTATGGATGACAACATACGTACATCTTTGCAAACCTACCTTGATTATGTCATCAAAAGAAAGAAATAATCATTTATTCTTGTAGGTTGATAGCAATATAAATAATACTTATTAAGCTTACAAATAAGCTGTTTTATTAGTTATAAAGACGCCCTTCTTCAATGGATATAACAATTAGTTATCTTGGAGAAGGGTGTTTGACATTTTGAAAAATAATTTATTTATAAAATGATAATAGATTAATAATACTAAATTAATAATCTATTTTTAGAATCACAAAAAGCCTTTTTCTAGTTTTAGGGAATGTTTTCTCTGATAAAGGTAAGTGTTTCTTGCTGTTTAAAGAAGCGTTTTCTCTTATGGTATAGATGTATGGGTGGAATAGAGAAATGGGTTACAATGAAAAATCCCCACGCCTTTTATGAAAGGGTGGGGACGTTATGTGTTATGCTGTCAGTCTAGAAGAACTTAGTCTCTGAACCGATGATCTCTCTAAGAAGAAGGTTTGTTAACCGACTTGTACCCATCCTAAACCAATAATTAGTAAGCCACTTTTCGCCTAGAACTTCTTTAACGATAGTATAGTAGATAACGGCATCCATGACCGTATTAATGCCTCCTGCGGGCTTTAAACCAATCTGTATACCCGTCTTCTTGTGGTACTCCTTGATGGCTTGACAGAGCACATAAACCGACTCGGGAGTAGCACTAATCTTCTCTTTACCCGTACTTGTCTTTAGATAGTCAGCCCCGGCGTACATAGCGAGGACTGCTGCTGTCTTGATATCGCGCGCATTGCGGAGGTCGCCGGTCTCTAGGATTACCTTCATAGGAACGTCCCCACAGGTCTGTTTCAGTTCTCCGATGGTATCACAAACTCCCTCATAATCACCAGAAAGGAACTTACCTACAGGCATAACAATGTCTATCTGCGTTGCACCATCCTTTATTGCAAGTGCTGTCTCAATGGTTTTTACCTCAAGAAGAGCCTGTGATGAAGGGAAGTTACCCGTTACGTTGGTAATGTCGACACCATCCACTTCAAGGCTATCAGCGATTAATTTGGTGAAACAAGGGTATGCACAGACAGCTGCAACATGTGGAAGATCAGGGTATTCACTATCGAATTTATTGACTTTCTCTACCATTTCGAGTACTTTCTCTTCGGTATCTGCAGTGCTGAGAGTGGTTAGTTCGACGCTACCAAGCAAGAATTTCTTTACTTCTGGATTATCATTCTCTGATACTTTCTCTGCTATAATCTTTGTTACTGCAGCCTTTACATCCTCATCAGTAATGTTGAGGTCGTATTGTTCTAAAGCCTGATCGTACTCACTCTTCTCTACAATTCCATTCGCTTTCTGCGCTTGGATATCCTTTGAAACGGTGTCTTTAATGATTCCCATATTATTATTTTATAATTGTAATGTAGATGTTTTATTTATTAGTTAGAAGTTTGTTTTATTCTTGATTATCAGTAAGTTTCGGGTTGTTCTTATGTCTGTCTCTGTCACGTGACGTCTTCTTCTCAAAGCTGCGTTGTAGTTCTTCTGTGAGATTAACGCCTGTTTGGTTTGCAAGACAGAGTAGAACCCACAAAACATCAGCCATTTCCTCTCCTAGGTTGGGCTTTTCTCCTTGCTTAAAGCTTTGGTCTCCATAGCTTCGAGCTATGATTCTTGCCAGCTCCCCGACCTCTTCTGTGAGACAAGCCATATTTGTTAGTTCGCTAAAATAGCGTACTCCATACTGTTTAATCCACTTATCTACAGCCTCTTGTGCCTCTTGTATTGTCATTATTCTTTGTTTTTAGTATCCATACAAATGGTTACTGGTCCATCATTTAATAGTTTTACTTTCATGTCGGAACCGAATTCTCCCGTACTAATAGGCTTTCCTAATGCTTCGCTTAAGGTCTTGCAGAAGTAATCGTAGAGCGGAATTGATAGCTCATGAGGGGCTGCGTGTATCCAACTGGGTCGGTTTCCTTTCTTGTAACTAGCCATGAGTGTGAACTGAGATACAACTAGGATCTCGCCTTTGATGTCCATAATACTACGATTCATTATACCTTGTTCATCATTGAAAATACGAAGTCCTATAACTTTATTCACCAACCAGTTAGCATCCTCTTCAGTATCTTCTTTGCCAATACCAAGCAAGATAAGCAGTCCTGCTTGTATGCTGGACTTCACCTGTTGGTCAATGGTTACGGATGCTTGAGCCACTCTTTGTATCACAATTCTCATACGGCAAATGTACAATATTTATTTGGTTCTCTGCTTATTCAGTGTGGAAATAATTGTAGATAATGCTAGCTTTGCTTGCACCTATTATATTTGTAAGTGATTGAATATCAGCTTCTTTTATGTTATTTACGCTCTTCAGTTTCTTTAATAACATGTCCTTTGTCTTCGGACCAATACCTTTTATATCATCTAACTCGCTGTGTAACTGATGTTTAGAGCGCTTACTGCGATGAAAAGAGATTGCATATCGATGCACTTCGTCCTGTATTTGTGTGAGAACTCGGAATAGTTCACTCTTCACGTTGAGTGCTACTACTTGCTGTGGGAAGCCAAAGAGAAGTTCATTTGTGCGGTGTTTATCATCCTTGGCAAGTCCAGCAATAGGGATTTTGAGGTGTAATTCATCTTCAATAACCTCTCTTACCACTTCCATTTGCCCCTTACCACCATCTGTAATAATGAGGTCGGGGAGGGCAGAACCTTCTTCTTGCATACGTGTATAACGTCTTCTAACGACCTCCTGCATGCTTGCATAATCATCAGGACCAACCACTGTCTTTATGTTATATTTACGATAATCTTTTTTGGAAGGCTTCATGCCCTTATAAACAATACATCCCGCAACAGCATCAGAACCAGAGATATTGGAGTTATCAAAGCATTCTATTTGATAAGGAAGCTTTGGTAATTTAAGTTTCTCTTGCAGTTCTCGCATTAAGCGAGTCTGTTTCTGCTGTGGATTTAGCTTTTCCGATTGTTTTAATCGATCGAATTTATATTGCTTGGCATTCATCTCTGATAGTTCTAGAAGGTGCCATTTATCACCCCGTTTAGGTATGACGAACTCTGCATCTTTTATCCTAAAATCAAGTTCAAAGGGCACTATAATCTCCTTAGCTGTGCTTTTGAAGCGAGCACGAATCTCTGGAATTGCCTCATTTAATAGCTCTCTAACGTTTTCATCGAGCTTTCTCTTGTATTCATAAGTGAAACTTTGATTGATTGCGCCATTCTTAACATGAATGTAATTAACAAATGCGTTCTTTCTTGTATCATCATCCACGATTGTGAAAACATCGACATCTGTGATAGTATAATTGACTATTTCACTCTTTGCTGCAAAGTTTTCGAGAGCAAGATAGCGCTGTTTACAGAGTTCTGCATCCTCAAACTTCAGTTCTTCTGCATATTTCTGCATTTTTAATCTGAGCATTTGTTGTACGTTACGAGTGTTTCCTTTTAATATTTCTCGTGCTTGCTTGATCGCTTCTTGATAGTCTTCATAGCTCTGTTTGTTGATACATGGGGCACCACAGTTATGTATATGGTATTCTAAGCAAGGCTTATATTTGCCCTGTTCTATGCCCTCTTTTGTGATTGGATAGCGACATGTACGAGGCTTGTAAACCTTTTTTATAATCTCTAAAATGGCATTCATACTACCAATATGGCTGTAAGGACCATAGAATGTGCCATAATGCTTATTAATTGTACGCGTCTTGAATATTCGTGGAAAATATTCGTTTGTTACACAGATGCTCGGATAAGTCTTCCCGTCCTTAAGTAATACGTTATACTTTGGTTTGTATTGTTTGATGAGTTGATTCTCGATTAGTAAGGCATCTTCTTCTGTATTGACAACAGTGTAAGTTATATCATGTATTTTAGAAACTAGTACCTTTGTTTTGAATCTGTCTACCTCTTTGTGGAAATAAGATGATACACGGCTCCTTAGGTTCTTAGCCTTTCCTACATAGATTATTGTATGTTCTGAATCATAGTATTGATAAGTTCCGGGCTTCTCGGGGAGGCTCGAAACAATATTCTTTAAATAGGCTAATCGCTTCAAGTTATTTTCTTTATTCATTTTGTGTAACTGCTTTGTTTAAAGGTCTTTTAGTCTGTTTTGTTTCACGTGGAACGTTAACTATGCTACGTGTGTCGTATTTGCTTTATAGGGACAGAACTTGTTCTTTTGTTTTGCTTGTTGCTTATTAGACGTAATAATGATTCCTGGAAGAGAAAAGGAGCAATCCTCTTAACTGGATAGCTCCTTTCTTTTCTTTACTAACTAGATGATTCTTTATTGATTAGAATTGGAGTAAAGAAGTAATTTCAATATCCTTATCGAACTGGTCACGACTGTTAGGAAATTCCGAATGGAGTTCGATAATGAAGTTACAATACACCTTTTTAGGATTGAACTTCTTAACAAGGTCACATGCAGCTTTCATCGTTCCACCAGTTGCAAGGAGATCATCGTGGAGCAGAACAACGTCGTTCTCGTCGATAGCATCCTTATGAATTTCTATCGTATCTACGCCATACTCCTTCTGGTAACTCTCTTGAATAGTCTCACAGGGAAGCTTTCCCGGTTTACGACAGAGTACGATACCAGCACCCAAACGGGTCGCAATAGCAGACGACATGACGAAGCCACGACTCTCGATACCCACGATCTTGGTCACACCCTTATCCTTGTATAAGTCGACCATCTCGTCCGTAATCTCCTTGAGAGCCTCTGGTGATTTGAATAGGGTAGTCACATCACGGAAATTAACTCCCTTGATAGGCCAATCTGGGATACATCTCAGGTTGTCTAATAATAGTTTTTTGTTCATTTTCAGATTGTTATATAGTTTTGTTTTATGCAGTTGTTTCACGTGAAACGAGGCCTTTCTATATCTTATCTGAGGCCTCTCTTATTCACATTTTTATACTGTTGAGACCCGAAGACATTATCTCCCCATCAAGACAAGGAGCACATTAATATCGCTTGGGCTTACTCCTGGGATACGACTTGCCTGTGCGAGCGTCTCTGGTTGGATTTGTTCTAACTTCTGTCGGCACTCTGTTGAGAGGTCATGTAGCTCACTATACTTAAAGTGTCCTTTGATTTTTATATCTTCAAGTCGGTGCATCTTCTCAGCGAACACACGTTCACGTTCAATATATCCCTTGTACTTCAGTTTTATTTCTGCAGCTTCGGCAATCTCTTCTTTACGGTTAGGAGAAGCCTCGATAGCCTCCTTCAAACTTGGAATAACAGCCGAAAGGTTCTCGAAGTTGACCTGTGGACGTGCAACAAGGTCAACTATCTTCGTTGCTCCCTTGATAGGAGAAGTGCCCAACTGAGCCAAGAATCCATTGACAACCTCGGGCTTAACAGAAGTGTTATTACAGAAGTCAAGGATACGATTGATATGCTCCTTCTTCTGTATCCACCAGTCATAACGGTCCTGTTTAGCTATACCTATATTATAAGCACGCTCCGTCAGACGTGCATCAGCATCGTCTTGGCGCAAGAGAATACGGTATTCCGCACGCGAAGTAAACATGCGGTAAGGTTCATCAACACCCTTTGTCGTGAGGTCATCAATCAACACACCGATATAACTCTCGTCTCTATTCATCACGAAAGGCTCCTTACCCGCACAGAGTAGGGCAGCATTAATACCCGCCACTAAGCCTTGTCCGCCAGCTTCCTCGTATCCAGTCGTACCGTTCACCTGCCCAGCAAAGAACAAACCCTCGATGACTTTTGACTCCAAAGACTGCTTTAGCTGTGTTGGATCAAAGTAATCATACTCGATAGCATAGCCGGGACGATAGATTTTAGCGTCACGAAGGGCAGGAATCTTATGTATAGCATCCAACTGTACCTCCCAAGGCATACTTGAAGAGAAGCCATTCAGATACATTTCATTCGTGTCCACGCCCTCTGGTTCAAGGAAGAGAGGATGGCTATTCTTGTCAGGGAAGGTGACGAGTTTCGTCTCAATTGAAGGACAATAGCGTGGACCTGTACTCTGAATCTGCCCATTGAATAAGGGAGAATCAGCCACCCCACGTCGCAACACCTCATGTGCTTCCTCGTTCGTGTTACACGTCCAGCATGGCAACTGTGGTAGATGGCGATGTGGACCATAGAAAGAGAACTGATGATAATCGGTCTCTCCCGGTTGTGGTTCCATCTCATCAAAGTGTACTGAACGGTGGTCAATGCGCACAGGCGTACCCGTCTTCATGCGATCAGCACGAAGACCATGGCGCGTAATGCTCTCCGTAAAGTTGTGAACAGCAGGCTCTGCACATCGTCCACCCTCCACCTTTCGCTTACCGATATGCATCAGTCCGTTAAGGAAGGTTCCCGCAGTGATAACCACTGTACGTGCATAGATCTCAATACCCCATATCGTTTTGATACCCAATACCTTACCATTCTCTACCAACAACTCGTCGGCTTGATCCTGAAAGATGTCGAGGTTGTCCGTATGGTCGAGTATTGTGCGCCATTCCCAAATAAATTTACCACGGTCACACTGCGCTCGTGGACTCCAAACGGCAGGTCCCTTTGATCGGTTCAGCATACGAAACTGAATCGCTGTAGCGTCGGTCACCAGTCCCATGTGGCCTCCAAGAGCATCTATCTCTCTGACTATCTGACCCTTAGCAATACCTCCGACGGCAGGATTACAGCTCATCTGACCGATCTTATTCATATCCATTGTTATCAAACAAGTCGTTGCACCCATGTTGGCAGCTGCTGTTGCAGCCTCACAACCTGCGTGTCCACCACCGATAACAAGTACGTCATACTTGAATTTCATCGTCTTTTTACAAAAGTATAGGGGCACAATACCCCTAATTTATATCGTCACAAAATTAAGAAATAAATTCGAATTATATCTATATTATAGATAGAAAAGTTCCTTCCTAACTCCCCTCTTTCGCTTAATTCGGCAGCCACGCAACGCCTAAACCAACGTTACTGTATCGTGAGAACTCGTTGAAAGAGATGTCATAGAAAGTGTTTACGTACAGACGTGGTGATACCTTATAAGCCAATCCCGCCTCACTCATAAAGTTGAAGTGGCTGTCTTGTCCCGGTTTAGCCCAATCGTCTTGTCGTTTTGAGTTATATCTATTATAGCTCTCAACGAAGAAGCTCCATCTTTCTGACGGTTGATAAGTGAGGTTAGCACCAATGAAAAGGTCGGGACTCTCAGTGTCTCCGTTCCATTCAGCTCCCAAGTCATAGCCTAAGGTGAACTTACTACTCAGCTCATTCTCGAACAAGAGGTGAGCTTGAAAGCCCAAATGCTTGGGCAGATAGTGTGCGTTACTACCGCCAGGGATGAGCATCGTGCCCATAAAGGCAACCTTTGGAAACACCTTTCCACCCTCATATACCTTGATTTTCGTACCGATAGAGGCATTAGCGATACCCCCAAAATTCCCTTCAGGCGTATGGGTTATACATTCATCAATCTGTAGTCTTACCTCCGCTTGTGGAGTCAGTCCAAGACGAAACGTAGATGTATTGATAGTGAAAGTACGTGCTTGTTTACCGTTTCTTCTGTCCCATTCAAGTACGATACCTGTTTCCCAATCAATTTTACCTTGCTTCATGATGTCGACACCAGTCGTTGCGCCGGGTGCATCCGGTGAGAAATCAATCGTTTCTTGTGCTATAGAGCGCGCAGAGCCGAGCATAAGGAGAGACAGACATAGAGTTCTCCTCAAACTACTTCTAAGATAGGCTATCATAGTCTTCTTTCTCTTTGATAATGTTTCTGTTTGTTTTGATGTGAATTACAGTCCCCTATCTGTACTATTATCCTTTGATACTCATCTTCATATAGGGGACTATCATGCCAGCTACAAAGATACGCATTAATCGGTTGAAAACAATCTTTTTAGGGTTAAAGAATGCCTTATCCTCGAAAATCAAAACTGTTTTGCGCTCTGTCTTACGGCTAATAACCCTCCTTTCTGTCCCTTTCTATCTTCGTGTTAACGTTCCACACATGTTACAATGCTGCCCCACAGAAGTTGTACTAATGTCCCGAACCCTCTTAAGCGGTGGTGTTGTCGACGAAAGAAATCAAACACCTAAACAGGCGCAAGGCATCATGGTTATTACGCTATACGTTCTTTGTTTATAAAGATAATGTGTAACTTTGCATGTTTGGACATAATAACAGAAAAAATGGAACTAAGTAAAAAGGAAGAAGAAAGCAACGAAGAACGTACAGCCTTGGGCATTCTGCTCACAATAAGTTTTTGTCATCTTTTAGACGACACAATGCACTCCATGCTACCAGCTATCTATCCGATGTTGAAAAGTGAGTTTGGATTATCCTTCTTTCAGGTGGGTATCATAACGTTAGTACTACAGTTAACCTCCTCCATCATCCAGCCCTTCGTCGGACTCTATGCCGACAAGCATCACGGTTGGTGGCAGTTACCAGTGAGTATGGTGTTCACGCTTATTGGTATCTTTATGCTTTCGTATGCCGATAGTTTCCTTGTTATCTTAGTCTCAGTGTCGTTGTTTGGCTTAGGCTCATCTATCTTCCACCCACAAGGGTCGCAAGTAGCGCAGCAAGCCTCTGGTGGTCGTAATGGTTTAGCACAAAGTATTTTCCAAGTGGGAGGCAATGGTGGCTTCGCAGCAGGACCATTGTTTGCAGCCTTGATAGTGATACCAGTCGGTCTGAGTGGTGTACGATGGTTTGCGTTTATTGCCCTTCTTTTAGCCGTCATACTAATTTACATAGGAAAGTGGCATGTAAAACAATTAAAGGTCGTTCGTAAACGCAGCAGGGCACGATGGACAACAGCAAAGGCATATACGCGTAATCAGATTTATGGATTTGTGTTTATCCTCTTCGTATTGATGTTCTCCAAGAACTTTTATACAGAAAGTATGGTTAGCTATTTCACCTTCTTTCTGATAGAGAAGTTCGGGGTCTCTATTCAAACATCCCAACTCTGCCTGTTTGTTTTCTTAGCAGCAGAAGTTGTCGGAACCCTTCTTGGAGGCTGGATAGGCGACCGCTACGGACGTAAATACGTGATATGGTTCTCTATCTTTGGTGCAGCGCCCTTCACAATCATGCTCCCTTACGTGGGTAGTCTTGCTGGGACAATCATCTTGTCAGCCATCATCGGACTCATTATAGCATCAGCCTTCTCAGCAATATTGGTCTATGCGACCGACCTCATGCCCAATCATATCGGTACGATAGCCGGAATCTTCTATGGACTTTCGTTCGGTCTTGGTGGACTTGGAAGTACCTTCTTCGGTTGGTTAGCCGATCAGACGAGTATTCTCTTTGTCTTTAAAGTGAGCACATTACTCCCTTTATTAGGTATTATAGCCGTCTATTTGCCAAAGATGAAGCGTGAGTAAGACCACAGCTATCAAGAAAATAAGGTACATTTATTGGTCTATTGTCATTCCAATCATTCTTTTTACAGTTATAAAATGCTATCTGTAAGTCCTTAATATAGAATGTTAAGGATGAAAGCAACTTACATTAATGATACCTGAAGTATTTTAGGTGCAGTAGAGATGAGGGTATAATCAATTTCAAATAGTTCTGTTATGGAACTAAAATACATGATAATATCAGTCAATATAACAACCGAATAAACAAGTATCAGTGCCAAGATGACAACATCAAACCCACCACAATAACTAACTCTCATGCCCTTCTATTCCCTTCAAATAGCGTGTAATCTAATGTGATGAGCGTTATTTACGATCGTGCAGACCCTTTTATTCCAATTAATTCCTTATCTTTGTAGCATAAATCAAATATATTACGCAATAACATTCATACATGCTTGTCCGTGTTGATAGAGGGCAGGCAGGAATCTAAACATTAAAAACCTACATGATTAAAAAGAAACTTTTAGTTACATTTGCAGTAGGGCTATGTGCCTTAACTGCGGCTCATGCGCAGGATAATGAGTTCGATTTAGGTAGTCAGCGTTCGGAGATTCAGTTGGTAAATCCCGTTCCCGGCAATCGGATTGACCATCACGGACTCGTTATTAATCCTACTCCTCGTTCGTTGAAGATGATGAATGGTGAGACAATCGACGTCAGTAATGGTGTTCAACTCATCAATCCTGTTACGAACAAGAAGGTCAAGAGCATTGATTATCAGCCCGACCTCAACTTCATTCCATTGGTTAAGAAGGGGCTACCTCTGCGTATCGAGTTAGTGAAAAATACTGCCCAATTCACAAAGGATATGGCTGGCGTAGCTGCAACTAATGGTGCTTACGTGTTGAAGATAACTAAGAATGGAATCAACATACAGGCTGAGAATGACTTAGGAGTGTTCTATGCCATCCAGACCTTGCGCCAGATGATGGAGAGCCCAGCCGTTGAAATGGGTAAAAAACTACCTTGTTTGGAGATCACCGACAGCCCCGTATTCCCTTATCGTGGTGTTGTTGAGGGTTTCTATGGTACACCATGGTCGCACGCAGTACGCCTTTCATTGATTGACTTCTATGGTAAGTACAAGATGAATACCTATATCTATGGTCCGAAAGACGACCCTTATCACAGCTCACCTAACTGGCGTTTGCCTTATCCCGAACGGGAGCAAAAGAACATCAAAGAGCTTGTTGACGCTTGTAAACGAAATCGTGTAGACTTCGTTTGGGCAATTCATCCAGGCAAGGATATCAAGTGGAACGAGGAAGATTATCAGAATCTTGTGCATAAGTTCGACCTTATGTATGCGGATGGTGTGCGTTCGTTCGCTATCTTCTTCGATGATATTGAGGGCGAAGGAACCAATCCTAACAAGCAAGTTGAGCTTTTAAACCGCTTGACTAAGGAGTTTGTAAAGGCGAAGGGCGACGTCTCTCCATTGATAATCTGCCCTACAGACTACTCCAAACTATGGGCAAAACCAGGGGAGGATGGTCCGTTGAGCATTTATGGAAAGACCCTTGATCCATCCGTGAGAGTGTTCTGGACAGGCGATGTAGTCTGCAGTGACGTTACAAAGAGCACCCTTGACTGGGTAAACAGCCGTATCAAACGACCCGCATTCTTCTGGTGGAACTATGCAGTTACCGACTATGTGCGCAACTTAATACTGCAAGGTCCGGTATACGGATTGGACACCTCGCTCACAGCTAATGATATGTGCGGGCTCGTCAGCAACCCAATGGAGCACGGCGAAGCCTCTAAGTTGTCCCTATATAGCGTTGCCGACTACACGTGGAATCCGTCTGCTTATAATGCAATAGATAGTTGGGAACGTGGACTAGAGGTCATGATGCCACGCGCAAAGGCTGCTTATCGCACCTTCGCCATCCATTCTGCCGATACAGAAACAGGCTATCGGCGTGACGAATCATGGGAGACTGAACCCTTCCGGTTGGCTGATTACTCCAAAGAAAAGCGTGATAAGCTCTATCAAGAGTTCCAACGTGTGGCAGAGGCACCAGCTACTATTGAGGCAGGATGCACCGATTCGCTATTGCTCAAAGAGTTGAAACCATGGCTTGTAGAGTTTGGTAAGCTCGGAGAAAGGGGTAAGAAGGCGATCGAACTCATGGATCTCTATCGTTCAGGTGACGCTGGAAAGTTCTGGAAAGAGTATGTGAATAGTGGTATGACTGCGGCAGATAAGCAGGCATACGAGGCTCATAAGTCGGGAACAATGAAGTTACAACCCTTCTACGAGCACGCTATGTCCGACTTAGGCGATGCTTTTTACGAGCAGCAATCAGGTCAGAAAGCATTTACCTTGCGTGGGATTGGCTCTTACAAAAGCCTTAGTACTACCCAAAGTAAATTGATGTTAGATGGTGACAGCACCACTTTCTACACCTCAGGAGAGAGCCAGAAGGCAGGAGACTGGATGGGTGTCGCCCTCCCAGAACCTATGTCTTTGCGGGAGATACACGTACTTCAAGGTAGAAACTCTAAGGATGATTGCGACTTCTACGACCATGCTGCGTTGGAGTATTCCGTTGAAGGCAAGACATGGAAGCCGCTTTTGAGCGATATGCGTAACCAGTATGACATCCTGTGGAAGTCTGATAGTCCTATTGAAGCACGCTTTATTCGTTTGCGTCGACTTGATTCTGATCGTAAGAACTGGGCTTCTATTCGTTCGTTCGTAGTCACTCCTGTGGGGGCTGCTGATACAGCAACTGATGCGCTCCAGTTGGTGTTTGACCATCGTCCAGAGACTTCTTTCCATAGCACTGGTAGCCTTTCTTTCGAGGTTCCGAGCGGCATTACGTCTTACACCTTCCTACTTTCATTGCCAACGAACGAGCCAGTTTGCTTGCGACAATACGACAAGCGCGGTCGCTTGAAGGCTGAAATAAAGACCAACGAGCCGTTCTTCACCGCTAAAGTTGATAAGAAGGTAACTCGCATGGAATTAGTTGGTAAGGCTGATGTCTACGAGATTATACCTAAGAAGTAAGTTCATTCTTTATACGTTTTATCGCCCTTCTGCGATAGAACTAAAGCCAAAAACAGGGATACACAAGCGTGTATCCCTGTTTTGTTAATGATATTCTCCCTTGCTTAAAGCCTTTCGTTCTCTATGAGTTCCGCACATTCCAGATTATTACAAAAGGCTTGTAATGGTTCTCCAAGTGCTTTGTAATGGTTCTCCAAAGCATTTGTAATAATCTGGAATGATGTTTTCTGTTATTTTAAAAACGTTCTTTGTCCAAAGAAAAGACGGGAGAGTCCGATCTTATCCATCACCCATGTGATGGCAAAAGAGCCCGTTATGGCAAAGAGAACACTTATGAGAAGGAACAACATACCCGTTGGTTCTATCTTAATCAGTAGGTTTTGATAGTACTTGGCAAGCATGGTGAAGATGGGAGAAAATAGCAATAAGGGGAAGGTATTGCGCCCAACAAAGAGCATGATACGGCGTAATTGCGTTGGAATTTGTAGGCGATAGAGCCACAATAACGTACTGATTACGAGATAAACGATACATATTCCGCCGTATGAAGCACGATTATAATTGTTGACATCAAGGCTAATTATGATCAAGAGAATGATGATCCACCATTGAGCTGGGAAACTTTTGCGGAAGTCTCCAACCCCTTGTCGGATGATGACACCGCCTAAGAAGTAGGCTGCATTAGCCACTGAAAGGAGTTGACAACTATGGGATAGGAGCCAAAGAAACAAGGTTAGGAGGATAGTTCGACCTATCCAAAGCTGTTGAGGCTGGTTAAGTGTGTTGATGAAGTTTGCTATCTTGCCCTTTTTAGAGCCTTCTCTCGGCTTTAAATCCACATTGGTCGTATCTGTACCACTCGTCTTGAAAACTCGTTCTGACGGCGTTTTAAATGCCAAATAATAGGACAATCCACATAGAATTAACGTGTGTAAGTACCAATAAGGACCTATTGGATGTAGGAAGATATGGTCTAAGAGGATGGCAGGCGTTAGATGATTGATGTGTTCCCGAATGGGTAGGAGCGCCGCCATTAACGTGTAACTCGATTCCATAATGGCGTAAGGAATAAATATCCAAAGGAGCGTTTTGCCCAAAGCCGACCATGATTTGCGCACGTTAAAGAGGTAACCAGAGACTAAGAGAAAGCCCGGCATGTGAAAAGTATATACATATTGCTTGGCAACGGGATAGGTGTTACCGATGTAAACAAGGTGGAATGCAATCATTAAAGTTATGAAAACGCATTTGAGGAAGTCGAGTTCTTCCACCCTGGGTTTGGCTTTGTGTAATTGAATTATCATTTGCGCAAAGTTATGAAAAAGGTTGAGAATGACAAAGAAGAGCGTCGGTTTTCCTGTAAGAGAGGTTTTTCTTGTGGCTTTATACGATACGAAGAGAAGGGCAGTTGTTGCTTTGTTTGAGGCTAGATAAAAGGAAAGTGGATGTGTCGAAACCCTTGTTTTGACGCATCCACCTAATTTGTTTGTATGTGTTCAATAGACTTTATCGCCTATAGAAACGCATGAAATTTACTTTACTTGATATGCTCTTCCGAGTGGAGCATGTGCTCTGGAGAGAGAATCGCATCCAACTTCTCCTTAGAAAGAATATTGTGTTTGAGGACGAGATCATAAACAGAACCACCAGTCTCGAGGGCTTCCTTGGCAATCTTTGTGCTGTTCTTGTAACCGATGTAAGGGTTCAGAGCGGTTACAATACCGATAGAATGCTTCACCATCTCTAGGCATCTTTCCTTGTTCACTGTTATGCCATCGATACACTTCTCACGTAGTGTGTCCATCGCATTAGGCAACCATGTGAGGTCTTCAATGAGGCATTCTGTGATGATAGGTTCCATGACGTTCAACTGGAGCTGACCTGCTTCTGCAGCAATCATAATGGTTGTGTCGTTGCCAATCACCTTGAAGCAAGTCTGGTTAGTGACCTCTGGAATGACTGGATTCACCTTTCCTGGCATGATACTTGAGCCTGGTGCCATAGGTGGGAGATTGATTTCGTTCAATCCACAACGTGGACCAGATGCAAGCAAGCGAAGGTCATTGCAGATCTTAGATAACTTAACAGCTAGACGCTTCAAAGCACTTGAGTAACTAACATAAGCACCAGTGTCTGGGGTTGCTTCTACCAAGTCTGAGCCTGCAACAAACTGATACCCGGTTAGCTCTGAGAGCTTTTCTGCACAGATCTTAGGGAATCCTGGGGCTGCGTTCAAGCCTGTTCCAATGGCAGTACCACCCATGTTGATCTCATGTAAAAGAGCTGCATTGCGGTTGAGATTAGCGACTTCCTCCTCTAAAGTGTTTGCGAAGGCGTTGAACTCCTGACCGCTAGTCATAGGCACAGCGTCCTGTAGTTGGGTGCGACCCATCTTGATGATGTTCTTAAACTCATTGCCTTTTTTGCGGAAGGCATTGATTAAGTGGTTCAGAGACTCAATCAGTTTACTATTGAGAAGGATGAGAGTTAGACGAATGGTAGTAGGGTAGACATCATTAGTTGATTGCCCGCAATTAGCGTGATCATTCGGTGCGCAGTATTGGAACTCGCCCTTCTTATGACCCATAACTTCGCATGCGCGGTTCGCAATCACTTCATTGGCATTCATGTTAACAGACGTTCCTGCACCACCTTGTACCATATCGGTAACGAAGTTCTCATGCAACTTTCCACCAATAATCTCTCGACATGCTTGAGCCATCGCATCAGCTACTTCGTTGCTAATCTCACCTAATTGTCGGTTCGTCTCAAGGGCTGCTAACTTCACATAAGCTATTGCTGTGACATAGTCTGGATAGTCACACATGCGCTTACGTGATATGTGATAGTTATTGATGGCACGCTGTGTTTGTACACCATAATACGCCTCTTCTGGTATTTGAAGTTCACCTAGAAGGTCACTCTCTATACGAAATTTCTTTTCTTCCATTGCTTAATTAATATTTTGTTTAGTATTATTTAGTATGCTTTGATACGATACATTAGTATGCTTTAATGCGATACATGAACCCAAGTTCAATGCGGTTTGTATTGTAGTTACTCAATCCGCTAAGAGCTGTGTAATGCACCTTTTTACCTATGTAAGCCAGGAATATGCGTAAGTCTTGGCTCTTTACAGGATAGTATTCAAGGCTCCCGATATAGCCATAACTCTTGCGGTAATCCTTGAGCGAGGTGATATCTTTAGCACTGGCAGTCTCATACATACCCTTTAACATTAGGTTCCATTGTGGTGCGAATTGCCAGTTTAACTTTGTGATAAACGAGTTGTAATGCACACCAGCAGCCCATACATTATCGTTATAGAGGGTTGGATTAGTTGATTGCATATCTCTAGAGACTATGCCCAAGCGGTCAACACTATCAAAGGAACCGATATAATCGAAGTACCATTGTAGGTTATCTAGGTTTAACTTCTGCCCTAGGAAGAGCATACGACTATACTTATGACGTGCCTCACTCTGTATTCCCCATGCCCAGCGAGTCTGTAGCTTGTTGCCAAGGAAGCTCCCGTTCCAATTGACAATATAGGTTAGTGGATTGCGGGCGGGCTTTAGCTGGTTAAGTGTAAGTCCATTACCATCTTCATACATGGCGTTCTGACCATACACTTCAGCAAACTTCTCGTTATGAGCATTAGATATTTCAACAGCAATCTCTTGCGTTGGTACTGGGTTATAAGTCACTGTCACGCCTGCAACGAAGTTGTCCATGTTGTTAAGCATATCAGAGTATTGATAGATGAACATGGGGTTCTCATCAAATTCAAAGCCTCCCCAAATCTGACACATCTTACCTGCTTCAACCTTCCAAGCGTCTGAGAACTTATAACCAACCATCATGATGTCGGTTGCCTTAGCAAAGTTATCTTCGCTTTTAGCGTCATTTGCCTTGTTTAAACGGTGCCTGAAACGATAGTAGAGTTTGTCAGTAAGGTTGCCTTTCACCTCTATTCTTAGTTGCTTGTTAGCAAAGCGTGAACTCCAGTCTTTGCTTGCGTCTTGTTCTACTTGCGCACTTGCAGCATAATTGAAGTACACATTAAACATGTCATTGTGCTTCTTTAGCTTTGCAATCTCTTCTGATAAAGACTTGAATTGTCCATCGCTTGCACCATATCCATGGTTGTCCTGCGCTGTAGTTGTTAGCGACAAAGCTAGTAGACAGGCACATAATAGATTCCTTTTCATGCTTTTCAATCTGATTGATAATTGTTTTATATAATAAGTATTAGGGCGCTTATTGATAAGTGATAATAGGTAGAAAGCAAAGTCTCGGAGCTTTTTCATTTGTGTTTTTGAGCCTTCTTGGTTCTTAAAATGAAGTCATTTTTATCAGAGAAGTTGCTCTCTACCCCTTATTAATACTCCTATCTAGTATTCATTGAAGTACTGCTGAATCTTCTGCCAATCCTTTGTTTTAGTCAAGGCAAGCATTAGTAGTATTCGAGCCTTTTGTGGATTGAGGTTTAAAGAGGCTACAAAATGATATTTAGCATCGTCTACCTCGCCGTTCAAATTGGTTGGTCCGAACGCAACTCGGCTTGAGCGAACAATCTGGATACCGCTGTTTTGTGCCTTTACTGCTGCTTCGAATACATCTTTATAGAAGTTTCCATCACCTACACCAGCAACTACAATACCATTATACTTGGCATTTACGAATGCTTCAAAGGGTAGTGCAGAAGCGTTAGCATACCCATATACGATGCCAACTTTGGGTAGTGAGGTTAGAGAAGACACGTCGAACTCTGACGAAAGACCCTGTTTTGCAACTGGTTTATGCAAGAAGTAGGGCTTACCATTGTACACATAACCCATCTCACCATACAATCCTCCCTTGAAAGTAGACACATCTGTGGTGTGAGTCTTTATGAGTGCTTTAGCTTCGAAGAGCTCATTATTCATACAAGCCATCACTCCATGACCCTTAGATGATGGGTCTACGAGAGTGCAGACACCATTATATAGATTGGCAGGACCATCTGCGCTGATAGCTGTTGATGGTCTCATTGACCCAACAAGCACTACAGGTTTATCTGAATGAACGGTCAATGAGAGGAAGTAAGCCGTTTCCTCCATCGTATCTGTTCCATGCGTTACCAATACACCATCATATCCTTCTTTATTCAAGAGGTCATTAATGCGTTTAGCCAACTTTAGCCAAACCTCATCATTCATATCTTGACTACCGATGTTAACAAGTTGCTCACCTGAAATATCAGCTATTTCTTTCACTTGTGGTACTGCATCTATCAAAGTCTGAACGCCTACTTGTCCTGCTCCATACGCAGAGCTAGTAGCCGATGCAGATACACCTGCGATGGTTCCACCTGTTGCAATAATGCGAATCTTTGGCTTCTGTGCCATGACGACAGTGCTTATGATCAATGCAATCACTGTCATGAATGTAATCTTGAAGATTCTCATAAGAATTTTATTTATTAGTTAAACGTTATTGAGTTAACTGATAGTTGGAGGATTCTTCCCTCTCTTTTCTGTTCTAGTAAGCTCTACTCTTTACAAGAACTGAATGACGAGTACACCCAAGAGGATGGACACTATCGTTGTTATAAAGCCTGGTAATTGGAAACTATGATTGATAACATACTTGCCAATATGCGTTGTTCCAGTTCTATCAAAGTCGATTGCTGCAACCTCTGTTGGGTAGTTTGGCAAGAAGAAATAACCATTGCAAGCAGGGAACATTGCTATCAATAAGAGAGGATTTACGCCTAGAACAATGCCCACAGGATAGAGTGTTGTGACTGTTGCTGCTTGTGAGAATAACATGATACTAAGCACGAAGAGTGCCACTGCAAATAGGATAGGAGCAGAAGTAATCATACTTGACAATGCTGCATTCAATACCTTTTCGTTCCCCATGTAGAATGTGTTTCCCATCCAAGCAATACCAAAGATAGCTACAACAGCATTCATTCCAGCCTTAAAGATGTTGCCATTTACAGCATTGGCTACCTTTGCTTTACCAACGAAAAGGATTAAGGCTGCATCTGACATCATTATCATTTCAATGGTTTGACTCATAGAGACTCCTTCTGGACGAAGGCTCGGAACGAAGCCAAACACTACAACCAAAGCAACTCCAAAGAGGAATGCGAAGACGGAACGTTTTGCCTCGGAACCACACTCTAAAGTAGACTCTTGAACGTTTTTAGCGTCTTCTTCTGGGTTGATAAGACCCTTTGCTATACGTCTCTTATACTCTGGATCGTCTACTAACTCTTTACCTACATGGTTCTGAACAAAGGCTGCCACAATGATAGATATTAGAGCCGTTGGAATACAGATCATTAAGACTGTCCCTAATTCAATGCCCTTTGCTCCGAGTAAATCTTGGCTTATTAATGCTGCTGTTGCTGCACTAACTGGACTACAAGTAATACCCAAAGAGGCTGCAATAACGCTCAGACTCAAAGGGCGTTCAGGCCTTATTTTGTTTGCTTGAGCAATCTCTGAGATAATAGGTAAGAGTGAATAAGAAGTGTGAGCAGTTCCTGCTACGACACAGAAGAGCCAACAGGTGATAGGACCAAAGTATGTGATATGTGTCGGATGCTTATGTAGAAATTTAGCAGCAACGCCCACTAAGTACTCCAAACCACCAGATGCCTGCAGTGCAGCAGCAGCCGTAATCACTGATACGATAATCATCATTACATCAATAGGAGCATTTCCTGGGGCCAGTCCGAAGCCGTAAACCAAGATGAAAACACCTATCATACCATAAATACCGAGGCCAATACCTCCCACACGAGCACCTATGAAAATAAGTGCCAAAATAATGAGTAGTTGTATAATTACTATTGTTGTAACCATTTCGAGATGATTATATTCTGTGAAGTGAGTTGTTTTTACAAAAGTAGGAAATTTATTAATACAAGTACTGGAGATGGCTAATAAAGATAAAGTGTTTAACAATCTTTAGTATCAGAAAGTAATCATCAAGATCATAGATAAGTGTTATTTGCGGATTAGAAGTGACATTCTGACAATTATTCTAAAAGTCTTCTCGTGTCAAGAACATATACATTAGGAATACTGGTAAAGGTTCTTCTATAGCTTAACTCATATTCTTTACAATGCTTCTGGTCAAATGACAGAATAGAAGCGAAGCGTCTTTAACTGCCAACCAATGGTGTGTTTATCCTTTAAGAAAATGATAAAAATAATATTAAAAACCTATTCGTCTTCAGAAATAAATGCTACTTTTGCCTATAATATGAGATTAATAAGAAAACTTTTCACGCTTTTGTCGCTGTTTGCCTTTGCTTCGGCTGCAATGGCACAAGACCATATTAACCCTGAAGATCGTGTTGTTGACATGAACTCTCCGACGTTTGTTCCGATGGTACACATCGGTAAAGCGAAGGTAGGAAGCGATAGTATTCAATACGTAAGGACAAGTAATGTGTATGTATTTCCGCCTATGGAGTTCAAAGATAAGGCTCAGGAAACGGCATATTATCGCTTGGTTTATAACATCAAGAAGGTTCTTCCTATTGCTAAAGAGTGTCATCAAATTATTCTCGAGACGGGTGCTTACCTCGAAACTATCCCTACAAAGAAGGAAAGAGATGCGCACATGAAGCGTGTGGAAAAGGAGATTTGGAACACATATAAGCCTCGCATGAAGAAGTTGACATTCACTCAAGGCAAGTTACTCATCAAACTCATTGACCGCGAATGTAACTCTACTTCCTACGAACTGGTGCAAGCTTTCCTTGGTCCTGTTCGTGCTGGTTTCTATCAAGCGTTCGCTTGGGCGTTTGGAAGTAGCCTAAAGAAGCGTTACGATCCACAAGGAGCTGATCGCCTTGTAGAGCGTATTGTACTGCAAGTTGAGGCTGGTCAATTATAGTGGCAAGCCTTAACTATTCCCCTGAATACACTTAGCTATACAGCAGAAGAGACTTATTAAATTTGAAAAATAGATTATTTTATTTTCGTTTTTAATCTATTAAGCTGTCATTTTTAGTCTATTTTTATATCTGATGAACGCTTTTTCCCACTTTACATCAGGTTCTTTTCCTTTGTAAGGGGAAGTTTCCTAGAGGATAGAAGAGGGTAGGGAGGGCTATGCGAAGCATGATTTTGTGTCATGAAAAGTAGTCTTCTATCTTCTTGAGAACGCCTTTCGCTAGGATAGAAGACCTCTGAAACGAAAGAAGGCTAACGTCTTTGAGATTACTCAAAGAGTTAGCCTTATATGGAAAAAACTTCTTTCTCTTATTTAGTATATAGAACTTGAATGATGGTCTGACCCACTGCCTGCAGTGTATTCTTATCAATGTGTTCCATCGTATCATTGATGGTGTGCCACGTAGGACCAAAGCTGCTCTGTGCGCAATCAGGGTAGTATGGGATAATATCTATCGTTGGTATGCCTGCATTCTGGTTCACTGGGATATGGTCATCAGTAATCATTCCACCTGGAGAATCAGGGAAGTAAGAGCCAAAACCAGCCGACTTTGCTGCTGCCCACACCTTCTCAACAATGTTATTAGCGTATTGCTGCGACATTCCTTCACGATAGAACTGAGCGCCTTCACCGCCTACCATGTCCAAGAGAATGCCGTATTCGGGCTTGATAGTGCCTGGGAAGTGCAGAGAATAGTACTGCGCACCGAGTGCCCAGCTGTCTCCTGTGTCCTTATAGTTGGTCTCCCACTGTGGAACTCCCCAATCCTCGGCATCGAAACAGACAAAGTCTACACCCATAGTAAACTTCTTATCTGCCTGTAACTGGCGTGCAATCTCAAGCATAACAGCAACTCCACTGGCGCCATCGTTGGCTGCCATGACTGGTTTACGGTGGTTGGTAGAGTCTGGATCATTGTCTGCCCAAGGTCTACTATCCCAGTGTGCGCAGAGAAGAACACGTTTCTTTGCCTGTGGGTTGAGCCTGGCAATGATGTTAGTAGACTTTAGCACTGTTCCGTCATAGCCCTTTAAGTCTGCCTTTTGTTCCTCAACTTCACATCCAAAACGCTTGAATTGCTCCACAATCCACTTGCCGCATTGCTCATGGGCAGTAGAGTTCATGGTGCGAGGACCGAACTCGCATTGCGCAGCAGTGTATGCGTAAGCAGAGTCGGAATTGAACTTTGGACCAATAGGATGCGCTGTTGTAGTAGTATCAGCATCCGATGTCGCATTGTTATTACTTGCTTTTCCTTTGCATCCATAGGCTACGCTCGTCAGAGTGAGGGCTAGGATGCACCCTAAAAGAATCCTTATTTTTGTTTTCATCATTGTTTATTGTAATCAAAAACACTATCTTACACTCTGCACACGAGCCATGACACGCAGCCAGTTACCCCCCCATATCTTCTCAATATCACGTTCGCTATACTTTCGACGCAATAGTTGTAAGGTGAAGTTAATCATCTCGCTGGCATCAGCTAAGCCCCTTATCGTACCATCACCATCGAAGTCGGTGCCTATTCCTACATGGTCAATACCCATGATATCAATGGCATGTTCGAGGTGAGCAATAGCATCCATAATAGTTGCCTCACCGTCCTTCTTGAGGAATCCATGATACATAGTTATATGTGCAACACCGCCCTTCTTTGCCAGAGCACGCATCTGATCGTCAGTGAGGTTACGGGGAACGTCGCATAGAGCTTTACTATTGGAATGACTGCAGACAATCGGCTGTGTACTGATGTCAAGAGCGTCATAAAAGCTCTTCTCACCCCCATGACTCAAGTCGACCATGATACCATTTCGATTCATCTCTCTTATGACTTCCTCACCAAACTTACTAACTCCTCCATGCGTATTACAGCCTCGTGCCGAGTCACAAATATCGTTATCTCCGTTGTGACAAAGCGTGATGTAAACCACACCTCGTTGTGCGAAGTGCTTGATGTTCTCGATCTTATGCTCCAAAGCTAAGCCGTTCTCTATGGCAAACATAATACTCTTGCGCCCCTTGCGCTTGTCTTCGTAGAGGTCGGAAGGAGTGCGAGCTATACTGATGTAACGCTGGTTCTGCTTCACAATCTCCTCTATCTTGTCGAAGATGAGATCGGCATATACCGCAGGAGAAAGATGGTCGAGAGCCTTAGAGAGAGTAGGGTTGTAATGCTTCAATCCAGCGACATCAATCTTAGAAGAGAAGCTCTCTCCGATCTTTGGTTGTGGAAGATAAGCAGCCATCGTTACGGCATCTTGATGTCCTTCCGTCATCTTATGAAGGTCGTAGAGAATACGTGGGTCACGTTGATCGAAACGCACTCCTTGAGGGAAGAACATCGGTGTATCGCAGTGCGTATCGAGGGTTAGTACACGCTTATGAAGCTGCTTGGCAATATAGAAGTTGTTAGCTTGTGTGACCAACCAAAGGAATAGTTTACCTCCATCCTCACCCAAACACTCAGGGTGCCACTGCACTCCCATGATGGGTTTAAACTCTGTGCTCTCCATTGCCTCGATAACTCCATCAGGTGCAACAGCCGTTACTCGAAAGCGTTTACCGGGTGTTTTGACAGCTTGATGATGGAAGGAATTGACGTAGATGCGCTCTTCTTTGTAGAGAGCATAGAGTATTGATGACTTGTTTAGCGTAACGCTATGCGTCCTCTCACTGCGTTCTGCGTCTTGAGAATGCTTGATGGTTGCAGCATGGAAGGTTGTGATTGTTTTATCCTTAGCTAATTTCTTCTCAACAGTAGCATCTGTTCTGATATAATCCTCATAGATATCCTGTTGTACAGAACCACCCAAGGCAGCAGCAAGCGTTTGTATTCCTCGACAGATACCCAGCATAGGTATCTGGCGATTGAAGGCTAATCTGGTAAGCATGAGTTCGGCTTGATCACGCTCAGCGTTGATACCATGGAGATGAGTAGAGGGTTCTTTGCCTATCCAAAGTGGGTTAATATCAGCTCCACCAGTCAATAGTAGTCCATCAAGATGGTCTAGTGTGTTGACAAGAACATCCTTATCAGCGACTGGCGGGATGAGTATTGGAATGCCACCAGCGGTTACTACTTGTTTATAATAGACGTCTCTTAATGTGGCATCACGCTCTGTAAAGTTGGTCGTGATACCTATTATCGGCAGACGCTTTGCCTCGGGGTAAGTCGCATACACCTTGTCAAGATGCGACTGAAGGTCGTATTTCATCTTTCCGCTCTATGTTCTATAATTCGTTATATCGTTGTTATCAAGTCTAAAGCAGGCTTATAGTTCTTCTGTAATTGGTATTTCACGCTTGATACTCTGCTCTAATGAGATGAGAGTCTCCGTTGATACAACCCCTGGAATGCCCTGTAATTGGTTGTTAAGGAGGTCCATTAATTGCTCATTATCACGTGCATATAGCTTTAAAAGGATGGTATATGGACCAGTTGTGAAGTGACATTCCACCACCTCGGGGATGGCACTAAGACGCTCAACTACCTTTTTATACATAGAACCACGTTCTAGGTTGAGGCCGATGTAAGTACAAGTTGTATAGCCCAAGCTCTTTGGGTTGACATCAAAACCACTCCCCGTGATAGCTCCATTCTCGATGAGGTGTTGTACACGTTGATGTATTGCAGCACGCGAAACACCGCATTGTGCGGCTACATCTTTGAATGGCATACGTGCATTCTGCGATAGAATGCTTAAGATCTTCTTGTCTAATCGATCTACTTTCTCCATCTCTTTCTATTGATATACTTGATTTGTTATGTTGTTGAAAACGCTTATTTGAAGTAGAGCAAAAGTAGATAATAATTATTGAATAGGCAACAAAATGACAAACAAAATGCACCTCTTGGGTGCATTTTGTCTATATAGAAGCTAATAGTAAGGTATTTCTTCGCCCATTAGCTTACGTTTCTTAATATCGAGGAAAGAGTCTCTAGACTTTATTTACCAGCCTTTGAAGATGCTTTCTTTGCGCTCTTTGGCTGAGATTTCTTCGCTGTCTTGCTATCCTTCTTAGCCTCGGTTTCCTTAGAGGGAGTAGGCTGTGAAGCTTTTACCACATGCACTCCATCAATGTCTTTAAGCTCCAATGTGAAGATAAGAGTTGAATAAGGAGCGATGTCGCGACCTGCTCCACGCTCGCCATAAGCCAAGTTGTAAGGGATAAAAATTTCCCACTTAGAACCTACGGGCATAAGTTGTAAAGCCTCAGTCCAGCCCTTGATGAGCCCACCAACGTTGAAGGTGTCGAACTCGCTACCATGTCTTGCAGTTGAATCGAATACCTTTCCGTCGATAGTCTTGCCTTCATAGATTACCTGAACATCGTCAGTAGCCTTTGGAATGGCGCCTGTTCCGTTCTTAATAATGCGATATTGCAAGCCACTAGGGAGCGTTATGACCCCTTCTTTAGCCTTATTTTCTGCCATGAAAGCCTCGTTCTTTGCTTTGTTCTCAGCCGCTTTAGCCTTTGCTTCAGCCTCTTTTTGCTGTCTGATAGCCATTTCTTTTGCTTCAAAGAGCTTTGCTGCAGTTGCTGATGACATCATTGTCGTGTCCTTGGACATAGCTGCTACGATTCCACTGTATAGTATCTCTGTGTCAATTGGGCTCTTTGACTCTTCGAATTGACTAACCATATTTGGGAGCAAACGGCTTTCTATCTGGCGACTGACGGCTATACCCACTCCATGAGCAGCGAAGTTCGCATCCTTGCGTTTGCTGATTCCTTCCTTCAAGCCCCTGATGAAGTCGGGCATTAACTCCTTTGTTATACCGAATTGTTGCTCAAGATAGGCGTCCAAGCCGTTTGACATGGTCATACCTGTTGCGTAACTCAATGAATCGGCAGCACTCTTCAATACGATAGGTGCCGTCTTGCAAGTCTCTGAACACTCTGTTGTAGCTTTGTTCTTCTTATCTTTTTTCTTACTCTGAGCGCTTGCTGTGTTAAAAGCTGAGCCTGCCGCAATAAGCAGAGCCAGCATGATTACTTTCTTCATAACCTATATTTGTTTAATAAAAGATGTTTCCCTTTCCTATAGATGTTGCTTGATTATACTCGTGTGTCCAACTGATTATACACGTCTGTATAACTGATTATACTCGTGTGTATAATTCCCTATTCTATAAGGGATGATTGTTTGCTTAAAAGGAAATGATTCAAAGAAGGTCAGGCTATGCACCTGACCCTCCTTATTTATTATCTTAAGATGTCTTGGAATTACTTTGCTGGCTTACCGCTAACCTGCTCTGGCATACCAGCAGGCATACCTGGCTGACCTTGTGGAGCCTTCTCAATACCCAACAACTCAACCGTGAACACAAGTGTTGAGAATGGCTTGATGTCTGGGCTAGGCTGTTGTGCACCATAAGCAGCACTGTAAGGGATTGTAATCTCCCACTTAGAACCAACTGGCATAGTGGTCAATGCAGCTGTAAAACCAGGTATTACACCACCTACAGGCATAGTTGCATCATTGCGTTGATCAAACACTTTGCCCTCGATAGTCTTACCAACATAGTTGATTTTCACTACATCAGAAGCCTTTGGAACAGCGCCATTTCCAGCCTTAAGTTCTTTAATCTGTACACCCTGCGCAATGGTCTTTACGCCTGGTTTCTTTGCATTAGCAGCCATGTAAGCATCGCTCTTCTTCTTGTTAGGACCGTATGTCTTCTCAGCGTTCTTCATCTGAATTGCCTTTGAAGTAGTCTGCTCTATGTTACGAGCCTGCTCAACAGTCATCTTCTGATTCTTGCCCTTTGCACTTGCAGCAAAGCCTGCCAAGAAGTTCTTCAGAGAGATAGTCTTGGTTGAATCATCACCAAAGATCTGGCGGTTAATCTGCTGTTTAATGACCATATTCATCTGCTGTCCAACACCGATACCAGCGTTATAAGCAGCCTTCTTCTTGTCATCTGCGCCCTGAACACCATCGTTCATACCCTTGATGAACTCGTCGATGTAAGCGGTATCAATCTGCATCTGCTGTAGATACTGCTTAACACTTTGACCTTGGTCAATACCGAATGCGTAGCTTAAAGAGTCTACATCAGACTTCAAATCCTCCTTAGGAGCAGAATTGCCACAGGCTGTGAAGCCTACAGCTGCCATAGCCATTGCGGCTAAAAGATAAACTTTCTTCATTTATTTTATTGTTTAGTTTTTAGGCATTAATATATGTTCTGTAGGGCTATCATAAGTTATTAAGAGTACTTATAACGCCCTAGCAGATATTAATTTATAATACTTTGAGTAATTCAACATCGAATACAAGTGCTGCAAATGGTGGTATCTGTGCACCTGCGCCACGCTCTCCATAAGCGAGATTGTAAGGTATGAAGAAGCGATACTTAGCCCCTTCCGACATCAACTGTACGCCTTCTGTCCATCCAGCAATGACTTGGTTGAGTCCAAAAGTGGCTGGTTCGTTACGTTGATAGGAGCTATCAAAGATCGTCCCATCGATAAGTGTACCCTCATAGTGGCACTTCACCTGGTCAGTTGCGCTTGGTTTCTTACCATTACCCTCCTTTAGTACTTGGTATTGGAGACCTGAAGGCAATACAACCACACCCTCTTTCTTTGCGTTCTCAGCCAAGAATGACTCTCCAGCAGCCTTTGCTACCTTTCCAGCCTCAGCCGCTGCAGCACGTTGCTTTTCCTCTTGTTCCTGGAAGAAAGCCTGTACTAAGGATTGTGCCTCAGCGTTATCAACCTTCAAAGGAGTGCCTGATATTACATCTTTAACAGCCTGTGCGAAGTCGTCGATATTTAATCCCTTCGCTCCCATACCAGCGAGTTGGGAACCGATACCGATGCCCAGTGCATAGCTTAATTTATCCATTTTAGTTCTTGAAGTTATTTATTATTAATGTGCAAAGATACTATTTTTTAAGGTATTGAATCACATTAATCGAATTAAAATAACTAAATTTGTGGAATAGAAACAAATGTAAGGTCGTATGAAGAAAGTAGTATTCTTAACGGGTGCAGGTATGTCTGTCGAAAGCGGCTTCAAGACTTTTCGTGGTAACGATGGGCTTTGGGAAGATTATCCCGTTGAACAAGTAGCCTCACACGAAGGCTGGGAAGCAAATCCAACATTGGTTAACAACTTCTATAATAAGCTCCGAAAGAAACTTTACACAGCATTGCCTAATAAGGGGCATCAGCTGATTAAGGAACTAGAAAAGGCTTACGATGTGGTTGTTATCACGCAGAATGTGGATAATCTACACGAGAAGGCAGGGTCGAAGAAGGTTCTTCATCTGCATGGAGAACTATCTAAGGTGTGCTCAAGTAACGACCCTTATGACTCGAGATATATAAGAGAGTTGCCCCCAGAGAATTGTGAGGTAGCCCCAGGAACGCTGGCTGGTGATGGCTCTTTGGAGCGTCCTTTCATTGTCTTCTTTGGTGAGGCTGTGCCAATGATAGAGCCTGCTATGGAGGAAGCAGCACAAGCAGATGTGTTCGTTATCATCGGTACTTCGCTGAATGTTTACCCTGCGGCAGGGCTCGTGAGATATGTTCGTCCAGGTGTCCCCATCTATCTCATTGACCCTGATAACGCTCCTGCTGGGAGTGCAGGACACGTCATTCACATTCAAAAGGGGGCTAGTGAAGGAATGGAAGAATTAATAAAGTTATTATAAAAGAACATCCACATTCATTGCTGCTACTCGATGAGTTTCGAAGGAGATGTGACTTGGATGTGAAATAAAAGAGTATGAAAAGACTATTATCATTAGTTATCATTGCGTTGATGGCATTGCCTATTATGGCGCAGAAGAACGTTTATAAGTTCAGTGTAAAGGATGGCAATGAGAAGACCATCAAGTTGAAAGAGTATAAAGGAAAGGTGTTACTCATTGTAAACACAGCCACAAAGTGCGGCTTCACACCGCAATATGAGGCGTTACAAAAGCTCTATGATACTTACAAGGATCGTGGTTTTGTCATCCTAGACTTCCCTTGTAACCAGTTTGGAGCACAAGCACCTGGATCGCTCAAGGACATCCACTCTTTCTGTACGGGTACTTATGGCATTACGTTCCCACAGTTTGCTAAGATCGTAGTAAATGGTAAGAGCGAGTCACCCTTGTACACTTACCTTAAGGCGCAACAGCCTTTTAAAGGTTTCGATACGACCACTCAGATTGGTAAATACCTTGATGAAAAGTTTAAGGCAGACAACCCTAACTATGCAAAAGACCCTAGTATCAAGTGGAACTTCACGAAGTTCCTCGTTGATAGAGATGGTCACGTCATTGATCGTTTTGAGCCTACTGCAGATATGAAAGACGTTGAGGCAGGTGTTAAAGCGGCTTTGAAATTGTAGAGAAAACCCTACTCTGTCGCCCCGAGAAGCCCCACCCAACCTCTCCGAAAGGGGAGGAGTGCCTAACGGAAGTCGGTTGGGTTATATAGAGGGAGGGTGTAGTTAGTGTGTAACAAAGTTGTGCCTCGTAAGCAAGAACGATAAGAATGAAAACAAAGAAACGCCCTTCTCCATCCGAGAAGGGCGTTTCTTTGACATGAAGAGAGGCTTTCTTTACATCAAAGAAAGCCTCTCTTCATATCCTATTATAATCTTCTCAATTTGAGAAGTATGCCATATTCTATCTAAATCGTCGTTGGTGTCTGTTCTTTATGTGCCTTACGTTTCACCTTAAACTTATCGAATCCCTTACCGAAAACGCCCATTACTTGACTCTGTGTAACGAATGCGTCAGGGTCAATCTCATCTATCATACGATAAACGTAAGAGGCTTCTCGCTGGCGTGTAACCACGATTACAACCTTTAAGTCATGCCCCGTATAATAGCCCTTAGCGTCAATAATGGTGCTGGTGCGGTGAGGTTGGTCTTGAGAAATCATATCGCATATTTCCTTATAACGCTCAGAAATAATCAAGAACTGTACTGATCTGCGACTTGAATTGATGACTTGATCAAGTACGAAGGACGTTATGATGAGGTTTACATAGCCATAAATCACTTGCTCCCAACTGTGAAGAACGACGTAACTACCAGTTACGATCGTCATATCAACCAATAGAATGACCCGACCTAACGATATATCGCGATACTTGTTGACGATAGCTGCAACGATATCGGAGCCACCTGAGCTTCCGTTATACGATAGTCCGAAAGCAAGACCAACACCACAAAAGACTGCTCCGATGATTGCTGACATGAAAGGTTGCCCATGCAAGAGCATTGGATGAGGGAAGGCTTGGCTCAAGACATTCACTAGGATGGTAAGAACTACTACACCATAAATGGTGCGAATACAGAACTTTAAGCCGAGAACCTTTAGTGCCACAGCTAGTAAAATAGCGTTTAGACAGAAGTAAGTCCAGCTTACGGGGATTCCATTTCCCCAATAGATGATAGATGCAAAACCTGCTACACCACCATTGCCAATGTGGTTTGGCAATAGAAAGATAGTCCAACCGATTGCATAGAAGAGCATTCCTGCGGCTATCATGATGTAGTCGAGGATCTCACGATAAAGTAGTTTCTTGTTCATTCTGTTGATCATACGTATAAGGATAAAGCGTTAGTTCATGTTGCAAATTTAGATAAATTTTCCGAAACAAAGCATCTGCACGGAAAAAATACACTACCTTTGCAGAAAATAAATAGCACTTGTAAAGAGCATAGGTCATATATCCAATTTGATAAAGAGTATATAACTGGAATCTTACAAACACTCAATAGATATTGAACGAGCCGTTTTGTCCCTACATAAGGATGTTTGACACGTTCGCAAGTACTCTTTTTTTCTAAAACAGAAAGATAACATGTCGGAAGATTTTGATATACATGAAGAGAGGCTCTCATCGGCTGAGAAAGACTTTGAGAACGCTCTCCGCCCATTGAAATTCGATGACTTTAGTGGACAGCAGAAGGTTGTTGAGAACCTTCGAGTGTTCGTTGAAGCGGCGAAGTATAGGGGAGAACCACTCGATCATACGCTCTTGCATGGTCCACCAGGACTGGGTAAGACGACGTTGAGCAATATCATTGCAAACGAGTTAGGCGTTGGCTTTAAGATAACTTCTGGTCCAGTGCTTGATAAACCAGGTGATTTGGCTGGTATTCTGACGTCATTAGAACCCAACGACGTACTCTTTATTGATGAAATTCATCGTCTTTCGCCTGTCGTTGAAGAGTATTTATACTCTGCAATGGAGGACTATCGCATCGATATAATGATTGATAAGGGACCTTCTGCACGTTCCATACAGATTGATCTGAACCCTTTTACACTCGTCGGAGCCACTACTCGCAGTGGACTTCTTACTGCTCCGCTTCGCGCGAGGTTTGGTATTAACCTACATCTAGAGTATTATGACCCCGAAACAATACAACGTATCATCAAGAGGTCGGCGTATCTTTTGAAGGTTCCAATCGTTGATGAGGCTGCTGTTGAGATTTCTCGACGTTCGCGTGGGACGCCTCGTATCTGTAACTCATTGCTTCGACGTGTAAGAGACTTCGCTCAAGTGAAGGGCAATGGAACGATAACTCCAGAAATAGCAATGATGTCCTTGCAGTCATTGAACATTGATCAATATGGTTTGGATGAGATAGACAATAAGATACTACTTACCATTATTGATAAGTTCAGAGGTGGTCCTGTTGGCGTATCAACCATTGCAACTGCCATTGGTGAGGATGCTGGAACTGTTGAGGAGGTGTACGAACCATTCTTGATTATGGAAGGTTTCATCAAGAGAACACCGCGTGGGCGTGTTGCAACTCAGCTTGCTTATGACCACTTAGGGCGCAACTCTTTCCATGACAACCCGCTCCAACCCAGTCTATTTGACTGATAAGAAAGTTGTTATCTATTTGGTTTTCTAATGGAAATAAACTATATTTGCGGTAGAAACAAGGAGGTAAACATGAATAGAACAATAAGTATTCCTGCTGCTGATAATGCTCTCTTGGAGATGTTGGCACAGAAGATTAAGTGGGAGATAATAGATGAATAAAGGACTCTTTGTTGGTAGTTTTGATCCATTTACTATTGGGCACGACTCTATAGTACGCCGTGCTTTACCGCTCTTCGACCATATTATCATTGGTGTAGGGGTGAATGAGCGGAAGAAGTGTATGTTGAGTGCAGAGGAGCGAGTGAGGCGTATCAAGCGTTTCTATGCTGATGAGCCCAAGATTGAAGTACGGGCATATAGCGATTTAACCATTGATTTCGCTCGTAGAGAGCAAGCGACATATATTATAAAAGGTGTTCGCAGTGTGAAAGACTTCGAATATGAACGGGAGCAAGTAGATGTGAATAGATTATTGTCAGGCGTTGAAACCATCTTTCTCTATGCTGAACCGCAGCTGTCAAGCATTAGTTCTAGTATGGTGAGAGAGCTTCAACACTTTGGTAGAGATATATCGGAGTTCCTTCCAAAGGGGTATTAACAAGAATAGAAAAACAACTGAAGCAAATGATTACATATAGTGCAGAAGGCGTAAAGATGCCTAAAATCAGGAAACGTGATACTTCTCGTTGGATTAAAGCAGTCGCTGCTACCTACGGAAGGAAGGTCGGGGAAATAGGTTATATGTTTGTTGATGACGAGAAGATACTCGAAGTAAACAATGACTACTTGGGGCATGATTATTATACGGATGTTATTACCTTCGACTATGATGAGGGTGATGTACTCAATGGCGATCTTGTAATTTCACTCGATACAGTGCGTTCCAATGCTGAACTATTTGGTAAGTTGTATGAAGAAGAGCTGTTTCGTGTTATCATACATGGCATTCTTCATCTCTGTGGAATCAATGACAAAGGACCAGGCGAACGTGAGATAATGGAAGAGAATGAGAATAAGGCACTTGCATTGTTACGTCAGATGGAATCCGAAGATGGTGTTTCGTTTATAAGATAAGGTTCTGTTTCTGGAGGTTGATACACCTTATTAATATAGTGCATACACGATAAAAGGGGAAAAGGATAATGCTTATTGAGCAAGTCCTTTTCCCCTTTTATAGAATAGGAGAATCTTACTTCACTCCTTATTCTTTATCACTTGCGAGTTTAACAGCCTTATTAACAATGTCACTCTGTTCATTCCAAACACGGTAGTATTCGTTCATATCCCATAGGTCGCGTGCCACAAGTGCTTTTAATTGAACCTTGATATAAGGTATGGTTGCTGTTAGTTCTGCTTTATCCTTTGGTTCCACCTTCTCTTTCTTGCCCTCTGCTATGATCGTGTCAAGCAATGATTGTGGCACTACGTAATTCTTATTGAAGGTGTCAAATGACTTATAAAGGTCTTTCAACGTTGTTCTGTTTGCATCAACATACTTCAGATAAGCATTCATAATGATGTTCTTTGCAGCCAAGAGACGATGATATTTCGTGTATTTAGTTGTATCTAAAGGCACGAAGTAATCGGGCATAATACCGCCACCACCATATACTACTCGATGGTTACGAAGCGTATAGAACTTCTGAGAAGAGTCGAAATGAATACTATCCGGATTGGTTAGTTCACCATGTTTCAGGCGTTTCTCAAGATCCATCTCATAGTCTTTCAAGTCGCCTTTCTTGTATGGTTTCTGAATACAACGACCGCTTGGTGTATAATAATGGGCGATAGTCAAGCGCATCATACTACCATCAGGGAAGTCGAACGGACGCTGAACAAGCCCCTTGCCAAAGGTTCTGCGCCCAACAACTGTGCCTCGGTCGTTATCTTGAATAGCCCCTGTAACAATCTCTGCAGCCGATGCTGTGAACTCATTCACAAGTACATAAATGCGCATCTTTTGTAGTCTTCCATTGCCAATAGCCTTGTAGTTCTGGCGTCGCACATTGCGTCCTTCGGTATAGACAATCATCTCGTTATCCTTTAGGAACTCATTGGCAATCTGTACGGCAGCCTGAAGATAACCGCCACCATTGTCTTGTAAGTCGAGTATCAGGCTCTTCATACCTTGCTTCTCAAGCCCCCTTACGGCATCCATGAACTCCTCGTGAGTCTTCATACCAAAGCTCTCTAAGCAGATGTAACCCACAGTTGGGCGAATCATATAGGCTGCGTTGAGTGTATGGACTGGTATCTTGTCACGCGTGACGACGAATGTTAGGATATTATTTACGCCACGACGCACAATACCCAACTTCACCTTCGTACCCTTCTTACCACGTAGCATCTTCATGATGTCGATACGTGGCATCTTTACTCCAGCTATTGTAGAGTCGTTCACACTGACGATACGGTCGCCAGCAAGGATTCCCACCTTCTGAGAAGGGCCATTCACGATGGGTTGAATCACCACTAACGTGTCCTCAATCATGTTAAATTGGACGCCAATACCCTCGAAGTCGCCCTGTAAAGGCTCATTCATTGCCTTCGTTTCCTTAGCATCTGTATAAGTGGAGTGCGGGTCTAAGCCCTTTAACATTCCTCTTATGGCATCTTCCGAGAGCTTCTGTTCATTCACAGAATCCACATAGAAGTTCGTTATTGCCATCTCTGCTATCTGCAACTTACGCAAGGGTGAGTCGCTCTTAAGCTGCGCTGACAATGGTAAAAAGCTAAAGAAGCAAAGGAGTGAAAGATAGATATACCTTTTCATAGACTATTATTGTAAATTAATGAAACTCTATTTCTCTGAAAGACAACGCAAGGGAATAGTGTTCGAGTCCCTGCTCTTGTCCTTCTATCTTGTTGTTGTAATGAATTGCAGTTGTTTGTTTAATAGCATGTTCATGAAGATTACGGAGCAAATGGACGGCTTATTCTAATAGAACTAACGTCTCCTTTAAGAGAACACTCGACTGATTTGGAAAATTAGTCGAGTGTTTAAAAAAATCAGTCGACTGATTTGAAAGCTCCTATCGACTATGCTTTAGAACCGAGAAGAAAGTAAGTTAGCTTTATGACAAAGCCCTCCTTTACATCTCCCCTTGGTCTTCAGGCAAGTCCTCTTCGATAACGAGGTTGTCAATGATGAAGTTTTGACGCTCCATAGTGTTCTTTCCCATATAGTACTCAAGCAACTTTGCAACTTGATCATTCTTATGGAGTGTGACCTGCTCAAGGCGCATGTCGGATCCTATAAAGTGTGCGAATTCATCAGGAGAAATCTCTCCAAGACCTTTGAATCGTGTTATCTCTGGTTCAGGACCAAGCTCGTTGATAGCTGCCACACGCTCCTCTTCAGAGTAGCAGTAGCGTGTGATAAAGTCGTTCTTCTTCTCTCCTTTCGCACGACGGGCGTCGGCATCAGCAATAACCTGCTTATCCTTGATTTTTGTTCGACGGTTGCGAACACGGAAGAGGGGCGTCTGAAGGACATATACATGCCCTTTCTTAATCAGCTCAGGGAAGAACTGAAGGAAGAAGGTGATTATCAGTAAGCGGATATGCATACCGTCGACATCGGCATCCGTAGCCACAATCACCTTATTATATCGGAGTGAGTCGAGTCCGTCCTCAATATCGAGCGCAGCCTGAAGAAGGTTGAACTCCTCATTCTCATACACTACTTTCTTTGTCAATCCAAAGCAGTTAAGCGGCTTACCACGCAATGAGAAGACAGCTTGTGTGTTGACATCACGACTCTTAGTGATACTTCCGCTGGCCGAATCACCCTCTGTTATAAAGATAGAACTCTCCTCCTTTCGATCGTTCTTCACGTCACAATAGTGTACACGACAGTCACGTAACTTACGGTTATGGAGGTTGGCTTTCTTCGCTCTCTCGCGTGCCAGCTTCGTTACACCAGCCATTGCCTTACGTTCCCGTTCGGTTTCTTTGATCTTACTCTCCAATATGTCGGTGAAATCCTCCTTGTGTATGTGAAGGTAATTATCGACATTTGTCTTAATAAAGTCGCCTACGTACTTATTAATAGTTTCTCCATCGGGAGCCATAAGGGTTGAACCTAACTTGATCTTAGTCTGTGATTCAAACACAGGTTCCTCAACGTTTACAGCGATAGCAGCCACTAATCCGTTACGAATGTCACCATATTCATACTTGCCGAAGAACTCTTTAATGGTCTTGGCAATATGCTCTTTGAATGCAGTTTGATGTGTTCCGCCCTGCGTTGTATGCTGACCATTCACGAAGGAGTAGTACTCCTCGCCATATTGATTGGTGTGTGTGAAAGCTATCTCAATATCCTCTCCCTTCATGTGAACGATAGGATACAATGGATCTCCCGTCATGTTATCCGTCAGCAAGTCCTTTAGTCCATGCCTACTCAATATGCGTCTACCATTGTACATGATGGTTAGCCCCGTATTAAGATATGTGTAATTGCGGAGCATCTCCTCGACTATGTCATCATGGAAAGAGTAGTTTTTGAATAGCGTGTTATCAGGTTCAAAGTAGATGTAAGTACCACTCTCATCGTTAGTCTTCTTTGTTTTATCACTTTGAAGATTACCTTTTTCAAACGAGAGCGCACGTACCTTACCCTCACGGAAGCTCTTCACCTCGAAGTGCGAACTAAGTGCATTAACAGCCTTGACACCGACTCCGTTCAATCCGACACTCTTCTTGAATGCCTTAGAGTCGTACTTACCACCCGTATTCAACACTGATACCGCCTCTACGAGCTTTCCCTGTGGAATACCACGACCATAGTCACGCACACTAACACGCAGGTTGTCCTCGATATCTATCTCTATTCTATCGCCCGCATTCATCTTAAATTCATCGATAGAGTTGTCTATGACTTCCTTTAAAAGCACATAGATACCATCCTCGGGCAACTTTCCATCACCTAAACGACCGATGTACATGCCCGGACGGGTACGCACATGTTCCATATCCGATAGGTGTCGGATGTTGTCATCGGTGTATTCTACGGGTTTAACTAATTCGTCCATAAATATTAAAAGCTCACTTTCAATCCCTCTCAGAACGGAGAGAAGAGTTGTATGTTACCATGTGTGAGCAAAGGAACATACACTCTTTTGTCAGATAGAAGCTACTTAATTAATCTAAAATTAATGTATAACTAAACAATAACTATTATACCGAGACGAAAGGACTGAAGATCGAATTATTCACCTCCCTCTGCCCTTGTTTCAGTTGTGAGAGTGAGACTTCTTCTATAGCAACGCCTCTTCTTGTGGTTAATAGGGTCTAGTGGTCCCCACTGACTCTGCACTCCTTCGTTGCTCTCCATCTCTACTTGCGTCTCACCCCACTTGAATCTGTAGTTGACATAACGTGGGATAAGGTCGGCAAAGAGCAGTGCATTGGCTCCTTTAGCCCTGTATTCGGGTAGAAAACCCATCAAGAGAAGGTCCACACCATCGGTCTTATGGAACTTAATAGCGCGTAGTAAGTGCCACCAACCAAATGGGAACAGACGTCCGCGACGGCACTTTTGAAGTGCATGACTCAACGATGGGATTGTAATTCCTAGTCCGGCGAGTTGGTTGTCTTTGTTTCCATCCTCAATAACAGTGACGAGGTTGAGGTCAGCGAATGGGAAGTACATCTTGACATATTGGTCAATTTGACGATCAGTAAGCTCTGAGAACCCATAAAGATCACTGTATGTGAGATTGATGAGGTCGAAGAGTTTCTTACCATAACCGCCTTGGAAGATGTCTTTCTTCGTCAGTTTGCGCACGTGGAGATTGTATCTTTTCTCCACCATCTCGGCTATCTTCGTATATTTCTCAGGTGATTTCTCTGGCACTACGAGGTAGTATTCAACGTAATCGTTGTCTTTCTCCCATCCACCGAGCTCCTCCATGTGTTGTGGATAATACTCATAATTATAGATGGTTGCCATTGTTCCCAGCTTATCAAAGCCCCAGGTCAACATTCCTTCAGGATCCATATCGGTGAAGCCAAGCGGTCCAACGATATCATTCATGCCTTTCTTTCGACCATACTCCTCAACAGCTTCAAACAAAGCACGCGATACTTCAATATCATCAATGAAGTCAATCCAACCAAAGCGAACGTCCTTCTTCTTCCATTTCTCGTTTGCTTTATGGTTGATAATAGCAGCCACACGACCAACAATCTTCCCTTCTTTTAAGGCAAGATAATACTCTGCTTCGCAAAAGTCAAAGGCAGCGTTCTTGTTTTTTGATAGTGTATTTACTTCGTCACTATAGAGATTGGGCACATCATAAGGGTTCCCTTTGTAGAGATCGTAATGGAACTCTATAAACCTTTTGAGTTCTTTCTTTGTCTCTACTCTCTTGATTTGAATCGATGACATTATATTATTCTATATTCGTTATATTCCTTTTCTTAAACGTGCAAAAGTACTAAAAAAAAGGTAGATGGGCAAATTTAACGTGTCTTTTAACTGATTGGCTGAGGTCATTTGAAGTTCCTTCTGAGGGAAAGGATGTTCCTAGTTGTCAGCATCGAACAAATCTTTTTCAATCGGACAATCGTATTTCTAGAATAAAGGAAACGCCCTTCTTACATCGAAGAGAGCCTCTCTTCGATAGGAAGAAAGGCTCTCTTTCAATCGAGAAGAGGCTCTTCTTGATTTCACTTGTTTATGCCATGAGATGATAACAACCGCCAGCCATAGTCCGAATGATACCTTTCATCTCCAAAGAGAATAGAATACCAGTGAGGCGTGAGATGGCTATGTCTGTTTTTACGGATAGCATATTTATCTGTAAGTCATTGTTACTTTGTAAGGTACGAACAATCCGCTCTTCCTCTGGCGACAAATCAGGGAAAAGTTCCCGTTCGATTCCTTGTTGTTGTGCAAGCACTAGTTTCTGTTCATCATCCCATCCCATCGCCTTCACAAAATCGGTTGCTGAAGTGATGAGGGCAGCTCCGTTATCTCGAATAAGATTGTTGCAGCCTTCGCTATAAGTAGCTCCAATGGCTCCGGGAACGGCAAATACCTCACGACCATAGCTGCGGGCAATCCCACAAGTGATAAGTCCTCCACCCTTAGCAGCCGATTCTATGAGGATAGTTGCGTCCGAGCAACCAGCTACAATGCGGTTGCGTTGCACGAAGTTACGGGCTACGGGCTGTGTATGTGTCATGTATTCAGTGAGCAAACCACCCTGTTTTATCATTTTGAGGGCAGTCTCTTGATGTCCACGAGGGTAAAGATCGTCCAGCCCGTGAGCCAATACTCCAACCGTATCAAAGCCATTTTCCAGTGCAGCTCGGTGTGAATGGATATCCACGCCGTATGCTAGTCCGCTGAAGATAAGCACATCTGGGCACAGAGCCTTCAATTCCTTGATAAATAAACGGATGATGTCTTGCCCATAAGGAGTGCAATGCCGTGTTCCAACGAGGTTGATGGTATGGCGTGCGTTGAGCTTTGTATTACCTTTAAAGTAGAGTAGGAGAGGGGCATCCACACATTCTCTCAACCGCTGTGGATAATCTTCATCATTCATACAAAGCGTTTGGATGTCATGTTGCAGACAATAATTCAATTCTTGTTCTGCCCTTGCACGAAGATGATCCACGTCCTTGAGTGCTTCAACAAGTTGTTTTGACGAATCTGGGAGAATCTCTCGAATATCGTTTTTATGCTCTATCACTGCTGTTGCAGAGCCTGCCCTGCGATATAATTCGGCTATCTCACGGAGGTGAAAACGAGTTAGGCGGGATAGAAGAATGGCGTTGAGTGCTTCCATAATGATTAGTTTTTCTTATCGAATTAGAGGTTTATAGTGCAACTCTTATCCCTCTTTTGTCAGGGATAAGAGTTGGATGTCGAAACTACGCATCAGTTTCTAAGACCTTGGCGAACGCCTCGTCATAGTCAGGACTAGAACCCAATCGCCCATTGATAAGCACTACCAAGTCAACATCTGCATGGAAACACAGACGCTCATCACTAGCTCGGAAGAGGTCATGAGAGAACACCCAGCGTAGCCCCTGCTTCTTGAGTCCCATGCGAGAGATGATTTCGTCATCACAAGTCAGTGGTACTTTGTATGTCAGTTGCATTCTAGCAACGACCGCATCAACGCCTTTCTCGTGTAGAGCAGAGAAGCTCACGCCTAGCGAACGAAGGAATCTATGACGTGTATGTTCGGTATAATGCAAGTAATTGGCATTATTAACTATCCCTTGAATGTCGCATTCGTAATCACGAACCTCCATCCTTGTTTCAAAGATGTAATTAGTCTTCATTATTATGTGAGCGTGTTGTCTCGTCAGTACAAGCAATGGTTATGCCTTATTGGTAATGCTTTGCAATATACTTGATGAGGCTTTATTATTTGATAATTAATTAGATTCTATTATTTGAAATATCGCCCTTCTCCATCTCACCCATTGTTGGGTTAGATACGGATTGAGCCTTTAGATACTCGTAACCTATCCTGCATCTGAGGCAGTCTTTGGGGTCACAATACTCTTTCTTGAGCTGTATGAGCGCTTGAGAGTCGCCCGCTGTATCAACCGATAAACCCACTTTTTCCCACATCTGGACAATGTGGTTGTGTTCAGCCTTTAGTGCTTCAAGGAAGTCGAAGGCACGTTCGCAAAGTTTCTCATTGCTTTTGTGCTTGCCATAAGCAAATAGAATGGGAATGACCGTGTTGATAATTTGTAAGTCCAAGGAGGCTTTTGTCAGTCGTTTCTCACTCCTTTTACTCTCAATACCAAACATGTAATGCGTCTCCCAATAGGCTGTTACTTGTGTCGAAAGAAGCTCACGTGCCTGCTTGATAGTTTCACACTCTAATAGACAAGATAGTCCCGAACGCTGCTCGTAATAGAGGTTTGCTAACTGAGAGATGCGTATGTGGGGGAAATTCTGCGGTCTTAATCGTAGGAATCGCCACTGGTTTGCATCCATCGGGTGCAGCTGGAACTTATGAGATAGATATTGATACTCCGTCTTCAGGCGCTGATAATAAGCATCATTGAGTGCTTCCTGCTGGTAACGTTTAGGTATCGAGGTCTGCTCGAGTAGCCCTGCTTGACCCAAGAAGAAGGCTTCCACTTGCATTAAATCATCCCTATGATGGCCGACGTCATGCAAGGGTATAGCCTTTGCCCACGTTTCGAAGGCATCACCATTTATGCTGAAACCATAGTTTCGGGCTAAGGTTACGAAGTAAGCAAGCTCCCAAGAGCCATTACATGATTGCAGTCTCTCCGTGATGGCATGTGCTTTCTGCTCTAAGCGTTCGGCTTGTAAGGCATTCATCCACGCATGAATCATGAGCTTGGAGAGGTTGGGTATAATCCTGTAACAAGCTGGGTAATCATCGGTTGATAGTAGTTCTTGATAATGCTCACGCACTGTTTCTGGGATAGCAAGCCTCATTTGCGGTGGATAATCGCCTCGGCTGGTCTTGACGGCAAGGTCGATTGACTCTGCAACATGTAGTATTACATTATCATAATGTGGGTCTCTGTCATGATGATGCAGGTACCAATCAGACGAACGGAGGTGTATCTCCACATTGCCCACCCATAACGTCCCACCAATCTTCACCTTTGCATTGAAGAAGTCGGGACCTGCGTTGCGGTTAGGAAGCCCTGGGTCGATAACTTCAATGGCTTGACCATCGGTAGTCTGAAGTCCCTTTAAAGGAAATAACTTATGCTTCCATACATAGTGGATGAGCTGTTCCATCATAGATTCGTGGCTTATTAACAGAGGACAAATATACGAATTTTTTGATTATAAAGCCTTTCTTGTATGCTTATTTTTTATCTTTTGCTTGCTTATACCTTACTTAAAATAAGTGAAGTAATTTTGTTTTATGTCGTAAATCAGCTACCTTTGCATTGTTTTTAATACGTATTAATTATGAAGATAGCACTGATTGGCTATGGTAAGATGGGGCACATGATAGAACAAATAGCCCTCGAACGTGGCCACGAAATCGTTAGTATTATAGATGTAAACAATCCCGATGACTTCGACTCACCGGCTTTCTCGTCTGCAGATGTAGCTATTGAGTTCACCAACCCTACGGCTGCTTTCGGCAATTATAAGCGTGCCTTCGCACACAATGTGAAGGTTGTTAGTGGTTCAACTGGTTGGATGAATGACCATAAGGAAGAGGTAGAACGCCTTTGTACAGAGGGTGGTCAGACATTGTTCTGGGCAAGTAACTTCTCTATAGGAGTAGCCATTTTCTCTGCTGTCAACCGCTATTTAGCAAAGATTATGAATGGTTTCCCACAGTACAATGTAGCAATGGAAGAGGTGCACCATGTGCATAAACTCGATGCTCCATCGGGTACTGCTATCACGCTGGCAGAGGACATCATTGACTGTATCGATCGAAAGGATAAGTGGGTAAAGGGCTTTCAGCACAATGCAGATGGTACAGAGTCTGGCACAAATGATGTGGCTCCTAACGAACTACCTATTGCATCTATTCGACGCGACGAGGTGCCTGGTATTCATAGTATTAGTTATGACTCTGATGCCGACAAGATAACCATTACGCATGATGCTCATAGTCGACAAGGATTTGCATTGGGTGCTGTCTTAGCAGCAGAATATACCAAAGACCATACCGGTCTATTGACTACAAGCGACTTATTTAAGTTCTAACTGTATTTCAAGATATGATAGATAAGGAAAAAGCAGCCCTAGATCCTAAGAAGCAATGGGCGAAGTTTATTAGTGTTACTGTTCTATATCTTCTATTCCTACTATGGGTTGGAAGCTGGTGGGGATTAGTCGTTGTACCATTCATCTACGACTATTATATCACCAAGAAGATACGTTGGCAGTGGTGGAAAGAGGCTGAGGGTCCAGTCCGATTCATTATGGGTTGGGTGGATGCACTAGTGTTTGCTTTGGTCGCAGTGTACTTCATTAACCTCTTTTTCTTTCAAAACTATGTCATCCCATCATCGTCTCTTGAGAAGTCACTACTTACTGGTGATTACCTCTTTGTATCGAAGGTCAGCTATGGTCCTCGTATACCGGAAACACCATTGACAATGCCTTTGACACAGCATACTCTCCCTATTATCAATACGAAGAGTTACATTTCTTGGCCGCAGTGGGACTATCGCCGTGTAAAGGGATTGGGCAAGGTTGAATTGAACGACATCGTTGTCTTTAATTATCCAGCAGGTGACACGATTATGAGCGAACCGAACTATCAGGGTCAAGACTATTATCAAACTGTCTACACATTAGGCGAGAATACATTGGCACAACAGCATCCGAACATCAAGTTGAATCAGATGAGTATAGCTCAACAACGTGCCTTTTATGATAATGCTTACACTGTTGGTCGGAATTACATTATTAATAATGTGGGAACTTATGGGGCATTGGATTGGCGTCCAACTGACCGCCGTGAGAACTTTGTAAAGCGTTGTGTGGGCCTTCCTGGACAAACTCTTCAAATCAAGAATAGGATTATTTATCTTGATGGTAAGCCTAACAAGGAACCAGAAAAGGTGCAATATACCTATTTTGTAAAGCTCAATAACATCACAACAGCCGACCTTCTCAGTGCTCAATATGATGACCTTCGCAAGGAATTAGAGATTAGTAATGAGGATGTTCAGACCCTTACAAACCTGCATGGAAGTGATATCAGCAGAGGAATGGTACTCAACAACGCTGCCTTGGAGTATGATGGTTATATGCCATTAACCAAGAGAGCCGCTGCAGAAATGAAGCGTTTAGGACTCATCAAGGCTATTCGTCTTGTCACAGATAAGGACATCTACTCTGGTCCTTACTATCCATTGAATGCTTTCACAGGCTGGACTCGTGATAATTACGGGCCTATCTGGATTCCTGCAAAGGGTAAGTCTATCACCCTCACCCTCAATAACCTCCCTATTTACGAACGCTGTATTAAGGTTTACGAGAAGAACGATTTGCAGGTAAAGAACGGCAAGATCTATATCAACGGACGCCCTGCAACGCGTTACACATTCAAGATGGACTACTACTGGATGATGGGTGACAACCGTCATAACTCTGCCGACAGTCGTTACTGGGGCTTTGTTCCAGAAGATCATATCGTGGGTAAGCCTATCTTTATATGGTGGTCTAGCGATCCAGATCGTAAGGGTTTCGGTGGCATCCGTTGGCATCGTCTGTTCAACTGGGTCGATAATATCAAGTAAAGTATGGCGTCTGCACTTCTCTCTTCGACCTACTTTGGTCCCGTTCAATGGTATCAGAAGCTGAATAGATACGATACTTGTTTGATAGAACAACATGACCATTTCGTGAAGCAAACCTATCGAAATAGATGTGTGATAGCAGCTACCAACGGACTACAAACGCTCTCTATCCCTGTGGAGAAGTTTGAGGGAGCGAAGTGCGAGATGAGAGATGTGCGCATTAGTGACCATGCCAACTGGCGTCATCAGCACTGGTATGCATTGCAATCAGCCTACGGGGAGAGTCCATTCTTTGAGTATTACGAGGATGATATACGCCCTTTCTTTGAACGAAAGTGGGACTTTCTCTATGATTTCAACTGGGAGATCACATTGAAGATGTGCGAGCTTATCGACATAATGCCCTGTATGAGGCGCACAGATAGCTATGAGCTGGAACCCTCGGAGGGCGTGATTGATTTCCGAGAAACGATTCGCCCGAAGCATCCAGGGCGTGATGACGAGTTCAAACCACGTACTTACTATCAGGTTTATCAGCAGAAGTACGGATTTCAACCGAACTTAAGTGTACTCGACTTGCTATTTAATCAAGGTAATGAGAGTGTCTTATTCTTATAATAAGAAAGGTTGTTTCAACGCATATTAACCTATTAGTTATTGCCTTGAAACAACCTTTTTGCTTTTCCCTCTGGTCTCCTTTGTTCTTCACGCAGAGCTTTTCTTTCTTCCATGAAAGCCCTTTCTATCTTTGTCTAAACGCTCTGTTAAATAATAACCGATACTTATTTCTCCAGCAGAAAACCTCTCGATAAAGAAAAAATAAACTATTTTTATAATATTATTAATCTGTTAATTATATGTTTTTAGATTAGTTTTTGATGTAATTAATCGTTCTTTCAAATATAAACAAGTATTGCCTATGTAACTCAAGGGCGTTTTATCTTGTTTTGAACATGCTTACTTCCCATTCATCAATGCGATTATTTCTGACAAGAAAAGGACATTCCTCAATCGTGTAAACGGCTATCTTCTGCAGAATGAATTGTTATTTTGAGTGTTAGATAATGAATCTTGCATTACTAAAGAGTTTCACCTCCTATGTCTCCTCTTGTTTCTTTAGATTTTCCAAGTATCTAGATTAGTCTGTATAATCCGTGTTTTACGTGATAAAAAGGTGTCAGCAAAGAATAAAAGAGTCCTTTCCTGTCCGATTTCTATTAGTTATTCTTCCCTTTGAAGAGGGCTAGAAGGGGTATAATGGGCGGTGTTTGGAGAAGCAAAATCTCTACAAGATTAATTCTTTCACCACAATCTCTTGCTCCCGATAAAAGGCTTTTTCAGCTGCATCAGATACTGGATTAACTTCTGACAAACTAGCTGCAAGATTCTGCATAGCCCATGTGATGGTGTAACCAGCCTGTCGCCTTGCTTCAAGGCACTTGTCTAGTTCGTAACGTGCACGGGCTTTATCCTGTCTAAACAACAATTCGGCAAGCGTGAAACGCAGGCGCTGTCGAAACTTCTCATCCCTCTGTAATGTGATAGCCTTGCATAATAAGGCTATCTTATAACGCTCATCCTCAATGAGATTAGCCAACTCTTGGAACTCATTTGACTTCTTTGACCTACTTATCAAATGCCGATAAACATTGATGGCTTTGTCCTTCTTGCCCATAATCTGGTAGATGATGGCTTTGTAACGTTGGTTATCTCGGTTATAAGGACTATGTTTCAACGCTTCAGCAAGGATGGGGGCAGCCCGTAAAGCCATGTCGACAGTAGGATTAGCAGCTACTTCCTTGAACACTTTCCCTACAATCCTCATCCCCGTGGAGGGCGTCACAAAGCCTTCATGCTGCGTTCCCTTCCAATCATCGTCAGTAAGTCGTGTGATGTTCCAATGCGTTATGAAGTCGAGTATGGAGAAACTATTGTTGTGCTCGAAGACCTGTATTGCAGCCCTCATCATTGCACTCTGTCCCTTTAAATCAGTGTCTTTCATAGTGGGGTAAAGCCTCATTAGACTCTTAAATATCTTATATGCCTCCTCTAAACGGCGTTGTTGATACCGCAAACGCATCATATCTACACCCACCCAAAACATGGCTATCGTTGTATAATGCCCCTTGTGAGCAGCATACAAAGGTAAGATTGCAGCATAAGCATCCTCTGTTCGCCCCTGTCGGCGTAGTTCGAATACATCCTTCACATCCATAGTAGTAGTAATAGATAGTTGTTGTTGCAAATATAAACAATAATCTTGAAAAATGCAGAAGATGGTGAACTAAATCGTAAGGAACGATATTTTCTGAATGAATTGCAGTACCTTTGCCTTAGAAACAAACAACAGAAAGAACATGAAATATCTATTTGTATCAGACATCCACGGCTGTTTGCCGACCCTAGAGAAGGTGTTGCAATTCTATGATCGAGAGCAGTGTGATATGTTATGTATCCTTGGTGACATCCTAAACTATGGTCCGCGTAACTCTATTCCAGAGGGTATTAATGCCAAAGGGATCGTTGAAGTATTGAATAAAAGAGCGCAAGATATAATCGCAGTAAGGGGTAATTGCGATGCAGAAGTTGACCAAATGCTCCTGAAGTTCCCCTTGATGGCAGACTATATCATGCTCGTTGATGAAGGAAAACGGCTCTTCCTCACCCACGGACACATATATAATAAGGAGAAGATGCCCGTAGGTAACATTGATGCCATTGTATATGGACACACGCATCTGTGGGAGTTAACACATCAAGAGGATGCTCTGGTCTGCAACTTGGGCTCGATTACCTTCCCTAAAGGAGGCAATGTTCCAACGTTTATGACATACGAGCATGGTGTCTTCACAGCCTATAACTTGGATGGAGAAGTATTAAAGCAAGAACATATATAAGCCGTATCTGGCGCAAAAGAAAAGGGATTGAACGTATAAAGCTAACGTTTAATCCCTTTTTAATTTACCTTTATCAGCAATAAAGCTAACCTATTCTCTCAAACGCTCCCGACAGTCTTCAAGAATTGACAAGAGTTCGTCCACCTTCGTAGCACGTAGCATGGAGATACGTATCTGTTTGAAGTCTGGAATGCCTTTAAATATCGGTGAAGCCGCAAGGTGGCGTCTTGTATGCAAGATACCACGATATTCATCAATGCGTTCAACATTGATCTTGAGCATTTCCTCTAGTACATCTATCTTCTCATCGAGGCTTATCTCATCTGCTTTTGGGCTGAAGATCCATGGGCAACCGAATGTTGCTCGACCAATCATAACGGCATCTACGCCGTAAGTATCGAACTTCTCGCTTGCTTCTAAGCGATTCGTCACATCCCCGTTACCAATGATTGGAATCTTAATACGTGTGTTCTTCTTCACTTCTCCTATGAGTGTCCAGTCCGCCTGACCAGTGTACATCTGCGAACGAGTGCGCCCGTGAATCGTTAATGCTTGTATGCCGCAGTCTTGCAGTTGCTCTGCTAGGTCGGTAATGATGAGGTGTTCGGTGTCCCAACCTAGTCTTGTCTTCACTGTAACAGGTACATTTACAGCCTTAACAACCTCTCTTGTGATCTCTAACAGCAGTGGGATATTCTTCAACATACCCGATCCTGCCCCCTTGTTTGCCACCTTCTTCACTGGACAACCAAAGTTGATATCTATCACGTCAGGCTTTACTTGCTCCACAATCTTGGCTGCTTCAACCATAGAAGCAACGTCCCTACCATAGATCTGTATGCCTACAGGACGCTCACTATCGTCTATCACCATCTTAGAAAGCGTCGACTTGATACTCCTAATGATTGCATCTGCCGACACAAACTCGGTATATACCATTGCTGCCCCATATCTCTTACACATCTTCCGAAAGCCTATGTCGGTCACATCTTCCATCGGTGCAAGGAATAAAGGACGCTCTCCTAAATCAATCGAACCTATCTTCATGCCTGCAAAGGTAACAAAAAAGTGAAAGAGAAAACGCCTATTTCTATAAAAAGAAGTGGCATCTTTGCAACTGGGTTGCGAAAGTTTATGCTTAACTTTGCGGCAGAATATTAATCAAGTAACATATTTTTAGCTATGAATAAGAAGTTATTACGCATCATTCTCACCGCTATCCTGCTTGCAGGAGCGTGGCTCGTGGAGCATTATGCAGGACTTGCTATGTGGCAGGTACTGCTTGTTTATCTCATTCCTTACCTCCTCATTGGTTACGATGTATTGTCAGAAGCAGTGGAAGGAATCATGGATTTGGATCCATTTGACGAAGACTTCCTGATGGCATTGGCAACAATAGGAGCCTTACTCATTGGTTTCTTGCCAGGAGCAGAGCCTCAGTTCGTTGAAGCAGTGTTTGTTATGCTCTTCTTCCAGTTGGGTGAGTTGTTTGAAGACTACGCCGAGGACAAGGCTAGAGATTCGATAACTGAATTGATGGACATACGTCCTGACACTGCAAACATCGAACGGAACGGGCGCATTGAGGCGGTTAGTCCAGAAGAGGTAAGCGTTGGTGACATCGTAATAGTTAAGCCGGGAGAGAAGATTCCACTTGATGGTACGATCCTTGAAGGCACTTCCAGTCTTAATACTGTAGCCCTTACGGGTGAGAGTCTACCACGAGATGTGCAAGAAGGAGACGCTGTTATCTCTGGATGTGTCAATCTCTCGGGCGTTCTGAGGCTCCGTGTCGACAAGTCTTACAGCCAGTCTACAGCTGCAAAGATTATCCAGTTGGTGGAAGACGCAGGTAATAACAAGTCGAGAAGTGAGTCATTTATCCGCCGTTTTGCCCGTGTCTATACGCCAATCGTGGTCATTTCAGCCCTTGCACTGGCACTTATTCCACCTTTCTTCTACGATAGTTATGCCCCAGCCTTTGCTACTTGGCTATACAGAGCATTAACCTTCTTGGTTGTTAGTTGCCCTTGCGCACTGGTGATTTCCATCCCATTAACCTTCTTCGCAGGTATCGGTGGCGCCTCACATAAGGGTATTCTTATCAAAGGAGGCAACTATATGGATGCCTTGGCAAGGCTTCAGACCATCGTATTTGATAAGACTGGAACATTGACATACGGTACTTTTGAGGTGGAGGCAGTGCATCCAGATAATTGTTCGGAACAGGAGTTACTACATTTGGCAGCGCATGTAGAACGTTATTCAAACCATCCCATTGCCATCGCCTTACGACAGGCTTACCCCCATGAGGCTGATAATTGTAGTATAGAAGATGTGCATGAAACGGCTGGACAAGGCGTTTCTGCAATGGTCAATGGGCGAGTTGTCAGCGTTGGTAACGACAAAATGATGAAAACATTAGGACTCTCAATCCCCGTATGTAGCCGTTGTAAGAATCATGTAGGTACTATTGTGCATGTTGCCATCAATGGTGTTTATGCCGGACACATCCTTATCTCTGATAAACTTAAGGCTGACGCACGTGAGGCAATCAGCTCTTTAAAGACCTTAGGAGTGACCCGCACGGTCATGCTAACAGGTGATAAGGAAGATGCCGCACGCCAAGTAGCTGCAGAAACAGGCGTAACGGATTATCATGCCGAGCTACTCCCAGTTGATAAGGTAGCACGTGTTGAACAGCTGTTGAGAGATAAGAATGAGAACGGAACACTTGCTTTTGTGGGTGACGGAATCAACGATGCACCTGTACTAGCGCGTGCCGACGTGGGGATAGCGATGGGTGCTTTGGGCAGCGATGCCGCTATTGAAGCCGCAGATGTTATCCTCATGGATGACAAACCATCGAAAATCTCGCTTGCAATCAGGCTCTCCCGCCGCACCATCTTCATAGCGAAAGAGAACGCATGGTTCGCTATTAGCATTAAAGTGGCAGTCTTGTTCCTTGCCACCTGTGGCTTTGCAAGTATGGGATTAGCCGTCTTTGCAGATGTTGGTGTAATGGTTCTGGCTGTTCTCAACGCAATGAGAGCACGATAAAGAACGTACTTTATTGGTCGAAATAACACACGACTCGTTTGTCTGAAACCGATTGGGACTTGCAGACAAACGAGTCTTTTTATTCGTAAGATAGGATTTATAACATTCTCAAAAACACTTATCTTTACTTTAAATAATGTTAGTATCCTTTGTAATTAACCAAAAATTATCAACAAAGGAAAGCACAAATGGAAACTTTTATATAGATTTGCAACAGAGAAGATGAGGTACTTCTCACATCTAAACAGACTATTAACGAATAACAGCTATGGATAGGTTATACTCGGCGATACAGGTTCCTCACATGGAAAGGAGCTATGATAACATTCGTGTCATGGCTTTATTGCTGTGGTTATTGTCGGTATCTTCCATGGTAGCACATGCCCAGAAGACGTTGGTTTGTGATGCTGCTACACACTTTCCCATACGTGATGTGCTGGTTAAAGTGGATGGTCGTAACCTCGGAATGACCACTTGGCAAGGACTAATCAACCTACCCGATACGTTCCAAACAGCCTCTTTCAGCAAGAAAGGATACGTTCCCGAAAAATTGTTTAGAGCCGAAATTCTACGTGATACTGTCTTTCTTTATCCTGCAGAACATTACTTGGATGAGGTTATCGTGACGGGTCGGCAAACTACAGATGGGCGTGCCTTGCTGGAGAAAATGCCGAAACGTGACATCTTAGAAAAGCGTCCGAAGTGTAAGAGAAGCGAGTTTGATATAGGTTTAATGCTCGATAGGAGATACCGAAGAGACAAACAGCACGTGGAGCAACTACGTAAGATTTTCAAGAAGATGGATGGAGTTGAAGACCATGAAGACCCTATTTTAAAGGCTTATAGACAAACGCTATTGGATCAGAGGAACGATTCCATCAAGCAAAGTATGCAACGGAAAGAGGGGAAGAGTGAGCCTCCAAAATAGGAGAAGAGCACTTTTTAAAAGGCTAAAAGCACCCTGTTCAATAGGAGGTTACGAATGCTTGGTAGGAAAAATAATCTAAATTTAGTTCGTTTTTAGTCTCTTAATTCTTAGTTTTTAGTTTATTTTCCGTATTAAAGAAGGCTTCTTTGCAAGATAGATTGTTGTTGTTAAGGAGATAGCTAAGGTTCATCTCTTAGATAGCAGATGGTTGTTATAAAATAATCAAAGTATTTTGTCGGAAAGAAGGAATGGTTGAAAGGAATAAAAACAGCGAAAAGTTAGCTCTGAGAAGAGCTTTTTCTCGTTTTTAATCTATCCTCATTTATTAGGATAGATAGCGTTTCCTTATTTTAAGTCTAAATACTATATATTTTGATGAAATAGCTTTGTTAAATCATTAAAATATAGTACTTTTGCAGCAAAATAGCCCCAGTAGCATACCAACTTTTTGGTATCTCTGAGGGTGAAAGATAGCATTGAGGTGGGAGTTAATTATTATCTTTCTGCCTAATAACCATTAGAAGTAATAATTCTAACAGTTTAAATATTTAAAATCAAAACATTTATGTGGTTAATCAATTCATCTATTGGTAGAAAGGTGATTATGTCCGTGACGGGTATAGCCCTTATTCTATTCATGACGTTCCACTGCTGTATGAATCTTGTAGCGCTCTTCTCTGGTAGTGCCTACAATATGATTTGTGAGCTATTAGGTGCTAACTGGTATGCAGTTGTTGCAACAGTAGGTCTTGGCGCGTTGGCTGTTTGTCACATTGTTTACGCATTCATCCTTACAGCACAGAACCGCCGTGCACGTGGCGACAACCGTTATGCAGTCACAGAAAAGCCTGCAAAGGTGGAGTGGGCAAGCCAGAACATGCTCGTATTGGGTATCATCATCTTGCTTGGTATCGCTCTCCACTTGTTCAACTTCTGGTATAACATGATGTTTGCAGAGCTTGTTGGCATGACAGTAGCACATCACCCAGCTGATGGCTTTGCGTTCATTCAGGACACATTTGCCAATCCTATCTACGTAGTATTGTATGTTATCTGGATTTGCGCATTGTGGTTCCACCTCTCACACGGCTTCTGGAGTGCTATGCAAACAGTAGGTGTCAATGGTAAAGTATGGTTCAATCGCTGGAAGGCAATCGGTCTTGTCTATGTGACATTATTGATGTTGTGCTTCCTTATTGTAGTACTCGCATTCGCTTTCGGATGTGCACCTAGCCTTGCATAGTTAAGTATCTAAATTGAAAACTAAATTCAAAACAATCATGACAAAGATATTAGATTCCAAAATACCAGCAGGTCCTGTAGCCGAGAAGTGGACTAACTACAAGGCACATCAGCGTTTGGTTAACCCAAAGAATAAACTGAAACTGGATGTTATCGTTGTTGGTACCGGTCTGGCTGGTGCCAGTGCAGCTGCTTCTCTCGGTGAGATGGGCTTCAACGTATATAACTTCTGCATCCAAGACTCACCACGTCGTGCACACTCAATCGCTGCACAAGGTGGTATCAATGCTGCTAAGAACTATCAGAATGATGGTGACTCTGTTTACCGTTTGTTCTATGATACTGTGAAAGGTGGTGACTATCGTGCACGTGAAGCTAACGTTTATCGTTTGGCAGAAGTGTCTAACGACATCATCGACCAGTGCGTTGCTCAGGGCGTGCCATTCGCTCGTGAGTATGGCGGTATGTTGGCTAACCGTTCCTTTGGTGGTGCTCAGGTAAGCCGTACCTTCTATGCTAAGGGACAGACAGGTCAGCAGTTGTTGCTTGGCGCTTACTCATCATTAAGCGCACAGATTCAGGCTGGTAAGGTAAAGCTCTATACACGTTATGAGATGGAGGATGTCGTTATCGTTGATGGTCATGCACGTGGTATCATTGCTAAGAACCTCGTAACTGGTAAGCTAGAGCGCTTCACTGCAAACGCAGTTGTTATAGCAACTGGTGGCTATGGTAACACTTACTTCCTTTCAACCAACGCTATGGGTTGTAACTGTACAGCCGCTGTTCAGTGCTATCGTAAGGGTGCTTACATGGCTAATCCATCTTACGTTCAGATTCACCCAACCTGTATTCCTGTACATGGCGACAAGCAGTCAAAGTTGACATTGATGTCAGAGTCTCTGCGTAATGATGGTCGTATCTGGGTTCCTAAGAAGCTCGAAGATGCTAAGGCATTGCAGGCTGGTACAAAGAAGGGCTCTGATATTCCAGAGGAAGATCGCGACTACTACTTGGAGCGTCGCTACCCTGCCTTCGGTAACCTCGTACCTCGTGACGTTGCATCACGTGCTGCTAAGGAGCGTTGCGATAAGGGCTTCGGTGTAAACAACACTGGTTTGGCTGTATTCTTGGACTTCTCTGAGTCTATCAACCGCCTCGGTATTGATACAATTCTTCAGCGTTATGGTAACCTCTTCGATATGTATGAGGAGATTACAGACGTCAACCCAGGTGAGTTGGCAAATGAGATTAATGGTGTGAAGTACTATAATCCAATGATGATCTTCCCTGCTATCCACTACACAATGGGTGGTATCTGGGTTGACTACGAGCTGATGACAACCGTTCCTGGTCTGTTCTCTATTGGTGAGTGTAACTTCTCTGACCACGGAGCTAACCGCCTTGGTGCTTCTGCTTTGATGCAGGGTCTTGCTGATGGTTACTTTGTATTGCCATATACTATTCAGAACTATCTTGCTGATCAGGCACTCTGGGCAAAGGTTCCAACCGATCGTCCTGAGTTTGAAGAGGCTGAGAAGGCTGTCAATGCAGAGATTGATCGCTTGATGAGTATCCATGGTAAGCGTTCAGTTGACTCTATCCACAAGGAGTTGGGTCATATTATGTGGGAGTATGTAGGTATGGGTCGTACCAAAGAAGGACTCGAGGAAGGTCTCAAGCAGTTGAAGGCTCTCCGTGAGGAGTTCAACTCTAACCTCTTTATCCCTGGTAAGAAGGAAGGCTTGAACGTTGAGCTTGATAAGGCAATTCACCTCCGTGACTTCATTCTCATGGGTGAACTCGTAGCTTATGATGCATTGCATCGTGAGGAGAGTTGTGGTGGTCACTTCCGTGAGGAGCACCAGACAGAGGAAGGTGAGGCTAAGCGTGACGACGAGAACTTCTTCTATGTTGGCTGTTGGGAGTATCAGGGTGATGACACCAAGACCCCAGAACTCATCAAGGAACCTCTCGAGTATGAGGCAATCAAGGTACAAACACGTAATTACAAGAACTAAAATGGCAAAGAATATATCATTCACAATTAAGTATTGGAAGCAGAACGGCCCACAAGATCAGGGTCATTTCGATACACATGAGATGAAGAATATCCCAGATGACACCTCTTTCCTTGAGATGCTCGACATCCTTAACGAGGAGTTGATAGAGGCTGGTGATGAACCATTCGTCTTCGATCACGACTGCCGCGAGGGTATCTGCGGTATGTGCTCACTATATATAAATGGTACTCCACATGGTAAGACAGAGCGTGGTGCAACAACTTGTCAGCTCTACATGCGCCGTTTCAACGATGGTGATGTAATCACTGTTGAGCCATGGCGTTCGGCTGGTTTCCCTGTTATCAAGGACTGTATGGTAGACCGCACAGCCTTCGATAAGATTATTCAGGCTGGTGGTTACACCACAATCCGCACAGGTCAGGCACAGGATGCAAACGCTATTCTTATCTCTAAGGACAATGCTGATGAGGCAATGGACTGCGCAACATGTATCGGTTGTGGTGCTTGTGTTGCTGCATGTAAGAATGGTTCTGCAATGCTCTTCGTATCATCTAAGGTTAGTCAGTTGGCTCTCTTGCCACAGGGTAAGCCTGAGGCTGCAAAGCGTGCAAAGGCTATGGTAGCTAAGATGGATGAGGTTGGTTTCGGTAACTGTACCAACACTCGTGCTTGCGAGGCAGTATGTCCTAAGAACGAGAAGATTGCTAATATCGCTCGTTTGAATCGTGAATTCATCAAGGCAAAGTTTGCTGATTAATTCGAGGTAGTCGTTAGTAAATCACTAACGCAAACATAATTAAGAGGATATGTCGGGGCTTCCTGGACATATCCTCTTTCGTTATATAATAGGATTGAAACAGCACTGAAACCATCAGATGACGCATTGTCAATGAGTTGTAATGCGCTGTACAATGAGTTGTAACAATGCTGTATAATGAATTGTAACAATGCTGTACAATGAATTGTAACGTTATTGTACAATGAATTGTCACGCATTGTATAATCAATTGTCACGTATGTGATAATCGATTATCACGTATATGATAATCCAGTATCATACGTGTGATACTGGGTGAGATAAGGCCATAACGTGGTTTATATAGTATTTATGATGACCTTTACTCCTGCTTAACTTGCGTGCATCATGATGAAATCGAACCAGCGAGTTGGTAATATTGTATGCAAGAGGACGAGGGGTTTCGCACCAAAACCAATGAGGTATCGTGCCTTCGGACGACGTGCATTTGTGGCACGACTGATAGCCTTTGCAATTACTTCTGGGCTGCTCATCATGTTGCCACTATACAGCTTTCGCATCCCTTCAGCCACCTTCTTCGCCTGTTCCTCGTATGCTCCTCCCTTTGAGCTCTCCTCTAAGTGGTCGGCAGCAATGAAGCCCCAAGGCGTCTTGATACCACCCGGTTCGATGATTGCAACGTTGATTCCGAATCCTTTCGTCTCCATTCTCAAAGCGTCGCTGAATGCTTCAAGGGCATACTTAGTCGCATGATACCATGCACCGAAATAGATAGTCAGACGCCCGCCCATCGAACTGATGTTGATGATTGTACCGCTATGTTGCTTGCGCATGTGGGGTAATACCTTCTTTGTTAACATAGCAACACCAAAGATATTAACGTCGAATTGATTGCGTGCCTCCGCTATACTAACATCCTCAATGGCACCAAACGAGCCATAGCCAGCATTATTGACCAATACATCAATGCGCCCTTCAGCTGCGATAACAGTATCAACAGCTTTATTAACATTCTCTTCTATGGTTACATCCATCTGCAATGTCTTCACACCGAACTGCTTTAGTGCATCCATCTTCTCAACTCTTCGTGCTGCACCATATACTATATGTCCTTGCTTCGCAAGCATCTCTGCCGTCTGATAACCTATACCACTACTTGCTCCAGTGAGGATGATTACTTTCTTTTCCATTGCTTAATTATAATTCTGTTAATTATTTGCTACCTAATTGCAGCGCAAAGGTAAGTATTTCATCTAGTATCGCAAAAGGCACATCAGAGTATATCTTGCTAATGAGAAGAGCTGGTAATGATTGGATACAAAATAAGCCGTTGGGTTCTGTCTGATGATGTCCAATATTGCTACTGATGCTTACCAGCTTAACATCTATTTATGCTTAAAAGCCTGTAACTATGCCCTATATCAATTTTTTTTGCTAATTTTGCGCACAGAGATACATATTAAGTTATTTAAGTGCGATAGATATTCATGACAGATAAGAACAATACATCCAACCAGTCTTCATTGACAGCTGAGGCTCCTTTGAAAGCCAGTTACACAGATTACGAGGTTATTCCTTCACACGGATATAGCCTAATTGTGAAATGTCGTAAGGGCGAGCAGACCGTCATCCTCAAAGGTTTAAAGGAAGAGAATAGCAAGCGAACCCTACTAAGAAATGCCTTGAAGCGTGAGTTCAAACAATGTCAACGATTGAACCACACGGGTATTGTGCGTTATCAAGGACTTGTGGAAGTTGACGGCTATGGGCTTTGTATAGAGGAGGAGTTTGTAGAAGGTCACACATTGCAGGCTTATCTTAAAGAACAACACACTGACGATGAGAAGATAGCTATTGTAAATCAGATAGCAGATGCGCTCCGATATGCTCATAACCAGGGTATCGCTCATCGCAACCTCAAGCCTTCTAATATTCTTATCACCGCTCAAGGCAATTACGTGAAGTTGATTGATTTCAGTGTTTTGTCGCTTGATGACGTTAAAGCAACCGCTGACACAACCCGCTTCATGGCGCCAGAACTGAAAGACGAAACCATGACTGCCGACGGAACAGCTGATATCTATTCGCTCGGAACGATAATGAAAGTGATGGGGCTAACGCTTGCTTATAGTGATGTGATTAAGCGTTGTTGTGCCTTCAAGCGCAGTGATCGTTATGCAAACATCGATGAGTTCCTAGCCGATCTCAATCATGAAGGGTCGTCATTCACCATGCCTACAATAGGTAAAGGCACCGTTATGGTGGCTGTGATTGCGGTGCTTGTGATTGTTCTGGGCATTCTGACATATAATTATGGTGGTGCTTTGCTCAATCAAATGGGCAAGATAGATGTCTCATCTGTCTTTAAGTCGGATGAGGAGACAGCTCCTGAAGATAGCGTAAAGGTCACTACTCCTAACGAGCAGACCAACGATAGCACCCATAATGCGGCTCCAATGACAGGGAAACTCGCTTTCCTCAACACAATGAAGCCCGCTCTCTATCACGATTTGGATAACATCTTTGATAAGAACTCAGCCGATAAAGCAAAGTTATCGAAGGCAATCAAGAGTTATTATCGTGGACTTATTCAAGCCAATGATACACTCGACTCTGAGCAAAGAGCTGAACTCGACCGTGTATTCGGTGACTATGTAAAACAAAAGAAAGCTGCTTTGAAATAAGATATAAACGCTATTTCCACAGTGATAGAAATAACAACAGGGCAAGTTCTATGTATTCCTTCAATCAGTCATGGTTGTAAGAAAGCATAGAACCTGCCCTTGTTTTTATTCTTATCAATGGTTTATAAAAGAAAAGAACAGAATGAAGCAAATCTATTACGCACTACTAGCACTATTCCTTTCCACCACTTCTATATATGCACAGAAGCCTGCTACGGATCGTCGCTTGGCTGCTGGTCAATCGATGGAGAGGCAAGGGTTGGTGAATATTAAGCACGTTGTACCCTCAATAAAGGTCGCTTTAATGTATGCACGCACCGATAACTTCTGTAACCGACAGCTCTATCACGACCTTCGTGATGCTTATGTCCTCCCTCGTTGTGCAGAGGCTCTGCGTAAAGCACAAGCAGAATTGAAGCGTCGCAGACCTGACTTGAGTTTATGTATATTTGATGCTACACGCCCAATGAGCGTTCAGCAGACAATGTGGGATGCCGTGAAGAACACATCCAAATACTTCTATGTGTCTAACCCAGCGCATGGTGGCGGTATGCACAACTATGGAATGGCAGTGGATATCAGTATTTGTAAGGCTTCATGGAACGATGCCACATGGCGTGCGGGAGCTGTGCGTTGCCACATAGACACAATCCCTATGGGTGCGAAAGTTGATTACATGGGGGCTGCAAGTCATATAGATAAGGAACAAGGATTACTTGCTCGGGGCGTTATCTCACGTGAGGCACTTGCCAACCGACGGTTACTTCGAGAGGTTATGACCGCTGCTGGCTTCATGCCACTGCGCACTGAATGGTGGCACTTCAACCTTTGTACAAGGGAATGGGCGAAGAGTAACTTGAGAGTGGTTAGGTAGAGAAGCCTCAACAAAAGCCCCAACAAGCCTCACCCCCGCCCCCTCTCCGAATGGAGAGGGGAGTAGATAGTATCATTGGCTATTGTTAGATGGAAAGGGAAAGGTGTATAAGTAAGAACAAAAAGAGATGGTAAAACAGCAAAGGAATACGCTACAACAAGGAGAGTTTCCACTGCCTAAATACGTGCGAGAAGCCCTCGATAAACACAACATACCACTTCCCTCTCCACTCGGAGATGGTACTGGCGTGAGACTCTTAGCTCTTCAAGCGCATAACTATCCTGACATTGATATGCCCTTCTTGCTTAATCAGCTCACAGGATGGCTGAAGGCGCACACCAAGTTGCCCTCATGGGCTGCACAAGAGGATATTATCTATCCGCCACATCTATCTATGGAGCAGTGCTCAAGCGAGCAGACTGCATTGTATAAAGCTAACTTATTAGAGGAACTGAGTGGCTCTCATGCAACTTCTTCACCCACTCGCTTTGTTGATCTCACGGGTGGTTTCGGTGTCGACTTCTCGTTTATTGCACGCAACTTCACCCATGCCACCTACGTAGAACAGCAAGAACAGCTATGCAAAGTGGCACAACATAACTTCAAGGTGTTAGGTTTGAGTCAGGTAGAAGTGGTCAATACAGATGGCACGGAATACCTCCATCAAATGCAACCTGTCAATGTTATCTTCCTCGATCCAGCACGTCGTAATGAGCAAGGAGGTAAGACTGTACTGATAGAAGACTGTTCTCCTGACGTATTGACACTAGAGAAGGAACTCCTAGAGAAGGCAGACACCATTGTTCTGAAGCTCTCGCCAATGCTTGATTGACACCGAGCTGTAAACGAACTAAACGTTATTGGCAACGTTATACGTGAGGTTCACATCCTCTCTGTGCGCAATGAATGTAAGGAGTTGCTGATAGTTATGCGACAAGTAAAGGCTATGACTGGTGCAACAATAGCCTTAGATTCTCCACTCCGTGTCGTTTGTGTGAATGATGGTGAGGTCGTTTCCTATTATGAAGAAGAGACAGCAGGCATCTTACCGAGCATTCTTTCAACCGCGCCTACAGCTGGTCAATATCTCTATGAGCCTAATGCTTCACTGATGAAAGCAGGTTGTTTTGCCCTAATCAGTCGTCGTTATGAGGTTTCTGCACTAAGTGCAAATTCTCATTTATTTGTCTCCAATAGTCTTATAGAGCACTTCCCAGGTCGCAGTTTCCGCCTTGTAGCCGTCTCATCATTTAATAAGAAGGAGTTACGTCGCACCTTATCAGCTATCAAGAAAGCTAATCTTGCCGTGCGCAACTTCCCTATGAGCGTTGCAGACTTGCGTAAGAAACTCAAGATAAAAGAAGGAGGAACAGATTATCTCTTCGCTACTACCGATGCAAATAACAATCATCTCTTACTCTTATGTGCGAAGGTGTGAGTGATAAACAACGATGATCTCCTTGTAAAAAAGTAATTATCATTATTCATCAAAATAAACCAATAAGAACTATGAACAGGTTATTAAAAATGGTCGTCGCCACGACATTGATAGGAATCTCTATGTCGGCGAATGCCATCGATCGCCAAAGTCTTAAACAGTATGCCGCTTCTTTAAAAGGACTAAAGAAGGAGCAACTAAAGAATGCACTGCACACTCTGATGGACAAAAAGGCTGTCTTGAAGTATGGCAGTGGTAACAATGGTACATGGTGGGGCTTTTGGTACACCGATCGTGACCCTAAAAACAATGAATGTTACAACCGTTATAGCGACAAGAAGTTCTACTTCGTCGACCACAGCGGAGTAGCTATTGCAGACATGAACATCGAACACTCGTTCCCAAAGAGCTGGTGGGGAAAAGAGAAGAATGATGCTTGGTGCGACCTTTATAACCTCTATCCATCTGATGCAAAGGCTAACAGCGATAAGAGCAACTACCCGATGGGTGTAGTTGTAAAGGTTACTAAGCCTGCTGGAGAAGGCTATGATAAGGTTGGAACAGGCTATGCAGATGGACAACTCATCAAGATGTGGGAGCCAGGCAACCATTTCAAAGGTGAGTTCGCACGCAGTTATCTGTACATGGCGACCACTTATCAGCACCTAAAATGGGTGAAGACGGGACTGCAAAGCCTTGAGAATAACAGCTGGCCAACGCTTAGGGAGTGGGCTTATAAGCTCTACCTCAAGTGGAGCAAGCAAGATCGTGTAGACCAACAAGAGATTGATCGCAACAATGCAGCAGCCAAGATACAGAATAATCGTAACCTCTTTATCGATTATCCAAACCTCGCTGAATATGTTTGGGGTGATAGTGTGGATGTTGCTTTCAACCCCGATCTATCTATAACGACGGCTTCTGACGATGCACGTTATACTGGTGCAATCGTCACACCAACTAATCCAAGTGAAGAGCCAGGTACTCCTGGGGGTGGAGAAGACGATCAAGTAACTCCTAAAGAGAATAAGACTTTTGTGAAAGCTACGGCAGTTCCCGCTGTTAATACACAGTTCCTTCTTGTTGTAAAGGTAGGTGAGAACCTCTTTGCCGGTCAGACCGTTCAGGGTAAAAAGAGCTACGGTTATCTAAATGGATCAGTAGTAACAACTAAGAAAGAGATTATCTTTACTTCCGATGAAAACCTATTCTTTACATTAGAACAGGCTGCGGGTGGTTACTACATCAAGGACACTAAGGGGCGTTACTTCTATCAGGATGGCAAGTACAAGAACTTTAATGTAGTCAACTCAACCGATAAGGCAACTATATGGACAGTCACTCCAAATGCCGACGGAACATTTGTTATCACAAGTTCTGATGGTCACGTCGTACAGTACTCAACGCAATATAAGTCGTTTGGAGCATATAAACCAGCAAGCTCTGGGAATCTTTCTCCAATGCTATATGTATATGATGCAACAGCAGGAATATCAACACTTAATGTTGTCAAGAGTGATGATAAAAACGTTTATAACCTGCAAGGAGCACGTATGCCAAAGGATGCGCAGCTCGCACCGGGTATCTATATCCGTGGTGGAAAGAAGTTTGTTGTAAGATAGATCGTCGGTTTTAATTCCCCGTTCTATGCGTATATAAAAAGAGAGAAAGGCGTCTTCTCCATTTAACAAGGGCGTTTCCTTGCATGGAGAAGAGCCTTTCTTTAGTATCAAGAGAGCCTCTCTTGAAAAACCATCCAGCCATCCCTTGAGGGGAAAGTGGCTACTGGATGCTATGATATAGTATGTTGATACAACCTAGCCAATCGACTTATCGTCTTGCCATGAAGTATGTTGTACCAGCTTGAGCCTGCTGAACTTCTAATAAACCAGATGCATCTGGCGTTACATCAACAGTCAAACCATTATTCAAGAAAGCCTTAACAGAACCATTACCATTAAACTGGATCACCTTTTGTTCTTTGCCTTCTGCATTCATATACCACGTGTTCTCTTGCTTATTGTACGTGAAGTAATAGACCTGACCATCGGGTTTTGTGATCTCATAACCATTCTCCAAGTACTTAACAGCGTACATTAAGCCATCGTCACCCTTGATGTTTCGAACCTTACCAACACGATTGGCAACAGGGTTATCACCGGTCCAGAACTCAATAGAGTTGAGTACTAACGTATCCGCAGCACCGCAGAATGCGTATGCAGGAGATATTACTAAGAAGATAATCTCATTGATGAACTTTGACTTAGTGGCGTGTTTATTCCACTGCGCAAGCTTGTTGAACAAGGCAAATGAACCTACACAAGAACTCATGAGGGTAGCTGCAACGAGCAAACTAACCATTGTTTTAATACCTTTTGTTGTCATACTTTTTGTTTTAAAGTGAATATTAATAATGTTGTTAACCTGTTTGTTGTTTCTAATTAGTCGTTTCCAATGACGCTACAAAGTTTTGATACTTCTGCTTCAAAGTTCGTTTTATCGATGGCTTTGGCTTTAAGTGCAGAGCGATAGTTGTATATTGTCTGTGGAGAATAGAACAGTAAATCAGCTATCTCGGCACTCTCTTTTACGCCAAGGCGTATGAGAGCCATGATACGTTGGTCTGTTGTTAGCTCGTTGGAATGGGTGTTTTTTATCTGACAATCCGCTTTTAGTAATGCGTTTAACTCCTTTGTGAATGTTGGATAGAGGTCTAGAAACGCCTTGTCAAAGCGTGAGAGGAATGTAGAAGCATCCTCTTCGGACAGTCGACCAGATGAGAGTTGACTCAAGAGTTCGCTTGTTTGGTTTGCTTTTATCTTCCTTTTTACCAGCGTCTGTTGCTGTTTTAGTCTTGTAATGTACTTTGCACAAAGGTCAATATATAGCTTTGCCAATCCTTCCCGTTTGCGGTTTGTGTCTATTAATAGGGCATTTAGCTTATGTAACTGTGTGTTTAAGCCTTTCTGTCGAGTGTTAAGTTCCGACAAACTATCATTGTTCTTTTGTAATTCTCGCTGTTGTAAACGCAGTCGTTTGGTCTGTTTTACAATATACGTGATGGCTACGAGTAGGAAAATTAGGAGCAATGAGATGGCAATGATAGCAATCATCTGCACTCGATTACGCGTGTTTAATGTCTGTTGATAGCTGTTGACAATGACTGGTAACTTATTAGATATCTCTATAATACGTAGTCGGTTGTTATAGAAACGAGCATCTTCAAGTGACTTTTGAATATACTCCTGTGCTCGATCAATTCGGTTTTTATCATGCTCAAAGATGTACATGGCAAGCGTTTGTAAGGCGTAATTCTCCATCGTACAGTTCTCTGCATCAGCAATGCTGGACAATAGAAGAAACCTTTCTTGCTGATCCGTTCGCCCTTCATTGGCGTAGCTTCCTGACAAGGCAAAGCATGCCATAGCATAAAAGCGTGAATCAGTGGGCAAGAGGCTAGCTGCTTTTAGATAATGAGAACGTGCTTTCTTGGGATCGTTAAGTACAAACACGCAATATTCCCCATAGTAGTATTCGTAAGTTCTTGCGGTTTCATCGCAATAATCCATTGCTTTAATCAATGCCTGCTTAGCCTTCTCACGATGGATGGGAGCGTATTTCTGGTCATTACAAAAGTCTGCCCAATAGGTGTGAATACGAAAGATAGAGAAGTAAAAGTCGAACTTTTGTGTTCTATCCAGCGCTGTTGTATCCACTAAACTTATGGTTTCTATAGCCTCACTGTATAATCCGCCGATAGAAAGAAGCTCTGCTTTATGAATGACATTGCTGTTATAATAATATGTATTCGCTGTTTCCTTTGCTAAGTCAATGCCTTTGTCGAGGTAAGTCATTGCTGAATCAAATTGGAAAACATAGTATTCTTGATAAAGCAAGTCGTATGTCTGCAATCGTTTTAAGGTCTTTTCTTCTGTGAGAAGTCTTTTTTTTATTCGGTTAATAGTCTCATTTTTCCTTTTAATATGAGCTGTTTGATGACTCAAGAGAAGGTCTAACTGCTCTTGTAAATGTTGTGTGTCATTGTCAGCAAAGAGACCTGTTGGCAATGCTAGTAAGGATATGTATAAAAGTAATTTGCGCATCTTTTAATCTCTTCTGACTGCAAAGATAATACATTACTATCAATTAAGAGATATCTACTTAATATAATTATTATGTTAATGCAAAGGCTTGATTGCTAATGTCTTAAACGATAATACTTGTCGAAATTGTCTACTTATCAACTACTCAAAGAACCTTTTATTCACTTTTTTAGCTATCTTTGCAAGTAAAGATAATTAAAAATTAAAATCCAATTAATACTTTTAACAAAACAATGAAGAGATTCAATATTGCCCTTATGGGGCTTTTGATGGGTATGGCAAACCTTGCTTCTGCGCAGACGGTCACGTCTCCTAATGGTAAGATTGCTGTTAAGTTCTCACTTACAGGAAATGGTGTGCCAACTTATGAGATGACTTACAAAGGTAAGGAAGTTGTTAAACCGTCTCATCTTGGTCTAGAACTAGCAAAGGACAAGCATGCTAGTAAGGGGATGGATGAGACTAGTTTGATGGATGGTTTTCAGACAACTAACACAAAGACAACCACCTTTGATGAGACATGGAAACCTGTTTGGGGAGAGACTTCAACGATTCGTAACCATTATAACGAGCTTGAGGTAGACCTTAACCAACCGAGTAGTAAGCGTGACATCATTATTCGTTTCCGTGTTTATGACGATGGAATGGGCTTGCGTTATGAGTTCCCAGAACAGAAAGAACTAAATTACTTTGTTATAAAAGAGGAACATACGCAGTTCGCAATGGCTGGTGATCACACTGCATGGTGGCTCCCTGGAGACTATGACACACAAGAGCAAGAGACGCAGGAGAGCAAGCTCTCTGAGATACGCTCACGTTTCCATGATGCTGTGAATTGGAGTAACTCTTCTGTAGGAGTGTTCTCTGAAACGGGCGTTCAGACCTCTTTACAGATGAAGTCAAACGATGGTCTCTACATTAATATACATGAGGCTGCATGTGAGAACTACGCTACGATGCACCTTAACTTGGATGATAAGAACATGGTGTTTGAGTCTTGGTTGACTCCAGATGCTACTGGTTTGAAAGGCTTCATGCAGACACCTTGCACAACACCTTGGCGTACGGTCATGGTGAGCGATGATGCTCGTGATATGTTAGCAAGCAACTTGATTCTCAATCTCAATGAACCATGTAAGATTGAAGACACCTCTTGGATTCATCCAACTAAGTACTGCGGTGTATGGTGGGAAATGATTGCTGGTGGTAAGTCATGGGCTTACACCGATGATTTCAACTCTGTTAAGCTCGGTCAAACAGACTATGCTCATGCCAAACCAAACGGTCATCACCCTGCAAACACAGCCAACGTGAAGAAGTATATAGACTTTGCTGCAGCGAACGGATTGGACCAAGTGTTGGTAGAAGGCTGGAATATCGGTTGGGAAGACTGGTTCGGACACTGGAAACAAGATGTGTTTGACTTCGTAACTCCCTATCCTGACTTTGATATAAAGGCTCTTAACGAGTACGCCCATTCGAAGGGTGTGAAGCTGATGATGCACCATGAGACCTCTTCAAGTGCTCTTAACTATGAGAGACACCTAGAAGATGCGCTCAACCTGATGAATAAATACGGTTATGATGCAGTAAAGACTGGATATGTCGGAGACATCATTCCACGTGGTGACCATCACTATTCTCAATCGATGAACAACCACTATATGCATGTAATTAAGGAGGCTGCAAAGCACCATATCATGGTGAATGCACATGAGGCAACGCGTCCTACAGGTCTTTGTCGTACTTATCCAAACATGGTGGGCAATGAGTCTGCACGTGGAACAGAGTACGAAGCGTTCGGAGGAAGCGACCCTAACCACACTGTTATATTGCCTTTCACACGCTTACAAGGCGGTCCTATGGATTACACTCCGGGTATCTTAGAGACTCAACTGTCTACTTGGTGCAGCAACAAGAGCTGGGTTCACACCACACTCGTTGGTCAGCTCGCTCTTTACCTAACCATGTATAGTCCATTGCAGATGGCTGCCGACCTTCCAGAGAACTATCAGAAGTACAACGATGCGTTCCAGTTTATTAAGGATGTAGCCGTTGACTGGGACGATAGTCGTTATCTTGAGGCAGAACCTGCACGCTATATTACAGTTGCAAGAAAGGCTAAAGGCACCAATAACTGGTTCATCGGAGGTAAGACGGGACTTGCTGCTCATACGAGCAACATCAAGTTAGACTTCCTAGACAAGGGTCGCAAATATGAAGCAACCATCTATGCTGATGCTAAGGATGCCGATTATGAGAAGAATCCAAAGGCGTATACTATCACGAAGCGTAACGTTAAGAAGGGGGATGTTCTTAAGTTACAAGAGGCTCGCGGAGGTGGTTTTGCCATCAGTATCAAGGCTCTTTAAGGAGGGTGAATACACATTGAAGTGTAGCTAAATAATAGCAAGTCGCATGACTTATGCAGTTTTCTTGGGACTGACTTCATGCTGACATAAGTGTTGCGACTTGCCTTTTTCTCCCCTTTCTGATAGACTAATTCTCATAAAAAAGCAAACTTTTTTAACCCAAGCATACTAAATACTCGAATGCTACGTATATATATTAATGAGAGATTTTAAGCCCAAATTAATCGTGATGAGAATGAGAAGAATCTTTATCTTAGGTGCATTCTTATGTGTTACCTCGCTTATGAAAGCACAGTTGTATGCGCCTACACTAGATGACCTTGATAAGGTTCTTGCTGCTTCTGAACAGTATGATAAGCAGTTTGAACATAATATTGAGAAGGTAAAAAAGCAATTTCATGCTGCCAAAACAAAGCAGAAAAGATATGACTTGACCGATAAACTCTTCAACTTATACATCTCTTATTCCGTCGACTCTGCCATTGTCTACGCTGAAAAGAAGCTACAACTGGCTAAGCAGATGAACAATAAAAGAGATATAGGGGACGCTAAACTCAATCTTGCCTACCTATTTATAAAAGGTGGACAGCTCAAGGATGCAAGTGACTTAGTTGAATCTATTCAACGAGATGAGCTTGTGCCGAGTCTTTCCTTTTACTATTTTTCAACACGAAAGACGCTCTATGACAACCTTGCCGATGCTGCATTAACTCCATGGCAACGCAAACAATACACCCAACTAGCTGAAGTTTGCAACGATTCTATCATCGCTCATAGCAAGAAAGTGGATATTTGGTCACGTGCGGAGAAGTTTGTTAACCATCATCAAGACGAACAGGCGAAGCAGATTCTACTTGAGGCTTATGCCAAGTTAAAGCCTTACGACAGGCAGATGGGCTTTGTTGCCTACTCATTAGCAGAGATATACAGACGCCAGAAGGAGGTTGATGAGCAAAAGAAGTTCCTCATTGCAGCCGCAATCTCCGATATTCACAACTCCGTTAAGGAGTATCTTGCGTTACAGGAATTGGCTACCCTTCTCTTTGAAGAGGGCGATAACAAGCGCGCCTACGCCTATATGGGGCGAGCTTTGGACGATGCCGTCTTCTGTAATGCACGTCAACGTACAATCGCAATGGCTGATGTTTGGCCTGTTATTCAGAAGTCGCACGAGCGGGAAAGCGCCTCTCGAACACTTTGGTTAACAATAGGATTGATACTTATCAGTCTGTTGTCTGTATTCCTCATTGTGATGATATTCTATATTAATCGTCGCCTCAAAGAGTTGAAAGAAACACGTAAGCTCCTCTCAACAACCAATGAGCAACTCAAGGAATCGAACCATATTAAGGACGAATACATCACTCGATTCCTTAACCAATGTTCAATGTATATTGATAAACTCGACACTTATCGCAAGCATATCTATCGACTTTTCTCTGCTGGCAAACGTGCAGAACTGATGGAAACACTCAAGTCGCAAGAGTTTGTCGATCGAGAGTTAGAGTTCTTCTATGCTACCTTTGATGAAACGTTCCTTGGGCTTTTCCCCAACTTTGTAGAAGACTTTAATGCCTTACTAAAGCCTGATGAGCAAATCATACCGAAGCAATCAAGACGTCTATCAACCGACTTGCGTATCTTTGCACTCATACGTCTTGGTGTGAAGGAAAACGAGTTGATCTGTTCGTTCCTGCGTTGTTCTAAGGCTACTGTCTATGCTTATCGCTCGCGTGTGCGCCTTAAATCATTATGTCCTGATAAGTTTGATGAACAGGTGATGAGGCTTTAATCGTATCTAACATTTGATAAATTAGATAATCGCCACAACTCTTATTATATGTAAAAGAGTTGTGGCGATATTCTTTTTGTCCCTTTTCATCGGTTAATTTAATGCCTCTTAGTCGAATGAAATATGCCCCTTTCTTATAGTGTAAACCATCGGTAATCATCGTGTAAACGCTCATACGTTATAAAAAATAATCTAATTTTATTAGAAGATTGGTTTGTTTTAAAGCAACTTTTAGACTATTTTTCCATTTAAAAAAGTATCTTTAGAGATAGAGACGATATTCTTTAGCCATTTTAAATATGCTCTTTTATTATAGTAAATACCACTAGAAGCGTTCTTGTAAGCCTTTTCTATAATCCTTACTTGTCAATTGTTTTTCTTAGAAATATAGTATTTAACCTGTGAAGATAGTTTAATATCTCATTCATAAAAGTATTTGATTTTAGCTAAAAAACACTTGGTAATAGGTCTAATAACATTATGTTATACTTATAAAATATGGTTTTTATAAATCGCTAAGTACTTAATAATCAGTTATTATACCCTTTAAAGCATTTGTATTAATACAATAGATATATTTGATATAAGCATATCTTTTTGTAACTTTGCACGTGTAAAAAAAGCGAGAGAACTATTAATGTTATAAAAAGTTGACATGTGATCAAGGGTACAAAGAGGACTATTTTCTAGGATGTAATAATCATTTAAACATTTATTTATCACACGACATCCAGCCAATGCGTGCCTATCAATCACCAAGAAAACTTAAAATTAAAATTTAAAACAAATGAAGAGAAAATTACTTCTGGCGTTGTTTGCAATCATCTCACTAGGATGTTTTGCAGACTCTCAACCAACAGATGTTGAGCGAAGAACCAACTTGTTTGTGGACAATGGTATGCTGTTTAGTATCCAGAAATTCGTGAGTACTAGTTCACAAGACAATGCTGTTGAGTTCTGTGGTTGGACTACTTTGACTGATTTGAGCACTGATGCGAAGAAGGATGCTGCTTTGGCTGATGCGCAGAATAATGCCATTAGTAAGGTAGGAGCAGTTACTATTCCTGAAACAGTAACAGCTGCTGTTACTTACGGGGGGGTACTTCAAGGTTCTGCTACTTATAAGGTTACCATGCTTCGTGCTAACCTTTTCCGCGCAGCAAGCTCTGGTGTTACAAGCCAGATAACCAAGATTACAATCCCAAAGACAGTTGAGCACATTGAATCACGTTGTTTTGATCAATGTGAGAACATGACTGAATTTGTTATTGAAGGTGCTACTGATGGTACTTCTCAGTTGAAGGAGATTGACTCACATGCATTCTTAAACTGTAAGAAGTTGGCATCTATCACGCTTCCAAATACAGTAACTTACTTAGGCGATGATGATCCTAACTCTATTGAAGGTGGTGTGTTTGAAGGCTGTGAGTCGCTTACCTCTTTCACATTCCCAAGTAGTTATGCTTCACGTAACTTGCCAAGTTTTACCTTCAAGAATTGTACGAACTTAGCAACTATCAATTGGAATGGTTATAATCCAAAGCGTTTAAACAAGAATGCATTCGAGAATTGCGATAAAATCACATGGTCTCAAGTTCCTCAATCTGTAGAGGAGTTAGGCGATAACTGCTTCTATATCTGTGATGCTTTGACGTCTGTTGACCTCTCAAGAATCAAGAAGATGGACACAGGTGTGTTCTGGGGGACACCTTTAACATCTGTTGAATGGCCTGCAGCTGTAACTGAAATTCCTGCAAATACATTCTGGGCTTGTGGTCAACTAACAACTATCAAAGGTATTCCTGGGCAGCCAGGTGCATGGGATAACATCACTAAGATTGGTGCAAATGCATTCAATATGTGTGCTGCTTTGACTACTATTAAGTTGCCAGCAGAGCTTAAGACAATTGATGCGCAGGCTTTCCGAAGCTGTGATCATTTAGCTACAGTAGACTATGGTACTAAGGTTGAAACTATCGGTGACGGTGCTTTCTGGTCTACTGGTGCATTGAAGAAGTTCTTCTTCAAGGGTTCTGTTAAGACACTTGGTGCTGATGCTTTCCGAGAGAGTGGACTTACTTGTGTTCACCTCAAAGGTGATATGACTATCGGTAAAGGGGCTTTCATGGACTGTAAAAGCTTGAAGTACGTAGAGTTCCCTGCTACATCTTTAGCTACTCAGCCATTGACTTATGTGGCAGAAAGCATGTTTGCAGGTTGTACAAGTCTGCCTTTCATCACTCTTCCATCTACTGTAACAGAGATAAAGGCTAACGCTTTCAATGGTTGTTCACACTTGAATTACGTTAATATCTTGGCTGAAACTCCAGCAACATTAACTACTAACGCATTTGATAACACACCAAAGAATGTCTATGTAAAGGCAAGTAAGTTGTCTGATTATCGGTCAAATGCTGATTGGAACACACTCAACTTGAAGGATACTTACGAGCAGACATTGAATACAAAGTATGCTACTTTCACACACGACTTCCCTGTAGACTTTGTTGCAGCTAATGGTCGTGATGCTATGGAAGCTTACGTAGGTAAGAGCACATACAAGGTTACGCAGCCTACAAAGATTCAGAAGATATTGAAGATGACAAAGGCTACTTCAATAGCAGCCAACGAAGGTGTTATCCTTGCTGGTACACCTAATACTACTTACACCTATCGTATCGCAGAGTCAGCTGTTGCTAAGCTCGCTGATAACAAGGTAATGCCTGTTCGCGAAGATACTCTTCTTTATCAGACAGAGACAGATGGTAAGAGTAACTGGACACTACAGTCTGATTATAAGTTGCACTTAACTCAGGACGCAAAGACCATCTACTGTGGTAGAGCTTACGTTCATGAAACCAACGAGCCAGGTGTTCAAGGAGCAAAGTCAGTAGTCTTCGGTTTAAGTCTTGACGATGAAGATGGTAATATGACCAACGATGCTACAGGTATCGAAAGCATTGATGCAGCAGGTAAGGCTGATGAAGACAATGTTTACTATACCATTTCAGGTGTTCGAGTAGTGAACCCAACAGAGAAAGGTGTATATATTAAGAATGGCAAAAAAGTTATTGTACGATGAAAAAGAACTATGTTAGTCCTGTCACAGAACAGGTAGAGATAAAGCTAGAGAAGCATTTGTTAGACTTGTCATTTGATGATACTCCAGCAGATCCAGGTACTGCTCTCGGTAAGAAACATGTATTTGATGACATGGACGATGACTATTCAGATAGAGTGAATGTAACATCAGGTGGTGACGTATATGTGGGTAACCGCAGGTCACTATGGGATGATTAAATATTAGAACTAAATTTATATTGAAAGGGCATTGCCACGTGTCTAGCCTAAAGGGGTTAGTGTGTGGCGATGCTTTTTATATTTAATAAGGTGGTAATTCATCATAGTTTTAATGAGAAAGGATAATTAATGAGATTGAAACGATTACTTTTTTTGTGTACAGCATTACTATCGTTTACAACGTCGTTTGCTGATGATTTTGTGCAAAATAGCATTAAATACACAACTAGTTCGGATAAGACTGTAACGTTGGTGGATGGTAAGTCTACCAGTGGTGACGTTGTAATACCATCCAGTGTAAGGTATGGTAAAAATGATTATGCGGTTACAGTCATTGAACACAATGCTTTCCAGGGGAATAACTCGATTACATCTGTGATTATTCCTAGTTCTGTTAACAGTATTGGTTATAGTGCTTTCAATGCTTGTAAGAACCTTCGTTCCGTAACAGATGCGTCAAGCAATGCTAATATGCAGGGCTATGAATACACTGATTGTTCCAATCTTCAATCAGTCACATTGTCTGGTTCCTTACAAACGATTGGTTATCGTTCCTTTGCCAACACTGGGTTAACATCCTTGGTGTTGCCTGCCAATGTGAAAGAGATTGGTGGACAAGCCTTCCAAGATTGCCAACACTTGACACAGGTGCAGTTTGATAGCCGTTTAGAAGTTATCAAGGATCATGCCTTTAAGCAGACGGGACTTATAATTTTGGAGCTTCCTAGTGGTGTTAATGAGATTGGAGAATGGTCGTTTGAAGGTTGTCAAAACTTGAAGAAGGTAGTCTTGCCACTTCGAGCAACAGCCTTAGGAACAGGTAGTTTCTTCCATTGTACATCATTGGAATCAGTTGTTATTCCAGGTAATATCACCACTTTCAATGACAATACCTTTAATGGTTGTAGCCGTTTATCGGCTGTTTATTATTTAGGTGATAACCAACCTAGCGTTAATCAATACACTTTTGCGGGTGTTGATAACAAATTCAACTTCTATGTGAAACCATCTGCTTTGGCAAACATAAGGGGTGTTGCTTATATATCAGATAAGGTGAAGGATAGCTTCCCCTATCAACAAAGAAGTAAGTATGCCACCTTCTCAAGTGAATTTGCAGTTGATTTCGCTTCTGTGAATGGCTTGAAAGCATATATCGCAAAGGGTGTTGGTGAGAATAACTCAGTCAACTTGCTTCCTGTTACGACTGCTGGTGCAGGTACTGGACTAGTTATTGAGGCTACACCAAACACTGTTTATCAACTCCGTTTGGCTGATAATGATACTCACTATGACGACAATGCCCTCCATGTAGCAACTAGTGAGATTGCCAACAATGCAACGATTCAGTATAAGGCTGACCTTACTTACCTTTCTAACCCAGTTGATTTGACAACTGATAAGGTACGTTATGAGCCTAATAGCACTGTTACTTTCACAACTAAGTATGCTTTCCCAGATGGAGCAAAGGTGCGTTATCTACATGGAAATAAGGTTGTCGCCACTGCAGATATCAGTGGAAAGACCTCATGGACATGGAAGGTTCCTGCTGATAACTTCACTGGTTATCTTGCAGAAGTGTATACTACAGTAGGTACAACTGACAATGTTTATGCAACAATAGGTATTGATGTCTCAACGGAATGGGGTCGTTTCCCACGTTATGGATTTGTTTCTCACTACGATGCAAGCAAGACGCTAGATAAGGTAAAGGGAGAGGTTGCTATGCTCAATCGCTATCACATGACTGGTATTCAGTTCTATGATTGGCAATGGCAACACCATATTCTATTCCCTCAAGGCGCTACACAGTGGAAAGATATTGGTTTGCGTAATGTCTATAAGTCGTCAATCGATAACTACATCAACCAGTTGCATGGTGTAGGAAGCAAGTGTATGTTCTATGACTTGATATATGGTGTGACTGGAAACATGAATGGCAACACACCAGAAACACCTGACAATCTTGATAAAGACGGCGTTAGCAGTGATTGGGGATGGATCGACTTGCATGAAAAGAAAGGTGGTGGTTACGATCTCCATCAGTATCAGTATCCTCTTGGTAGTTGGCCGAGCATATACGTAATGAACCCTGGAAATCAGAATTGGGTAAACTATCTTGCTGGTTCTATCAATAAGGTTTATCAGAACTTTGGCTTTGATGGTTATCACATCGACCAGTTGGGGCATCAACGTGATGCTTATTACGTTAACTTGAAGAGTAAGAAAGTGAACGGAAAGAAGGTTTATACTGATGGTGACCGCCGTAACACGAATGACTTTGAGGGCTATTTTGCTAACTTCATCAACCGCATGAAGGCGGATAACCACAATAAGTATCTTGTGATGAACGCTGCTTCAAGCTTCGGAGGACCAAACATTGTGGGTACAAAGAACGTTGAATTTGGTTATAATGAGATGTGGGGAGGGGACGACTACTACTGGAATTATCGCAAGATCATACAGGATAACCGTCGTAACAATGGTAAGAACACCTTTAATACAGTGTTCGCTGCCTATTTGCATTGCCGCAATGGTCGCCCAGGAGAGCTTCGCTTGAGTAGTGCTTTGATGGGAGAAGCTACAATCTTTGCCCTTGGTGGGTCAAGAATAGAGCTTAGTGGAGACCACATGTTGTTCACGGAATACTTCCCAGATGACACTCGTCCAATGTCAAGTAAGCTGCAAAAGTCAATCATTCACTACTATGATTTCCTTACAGCATACGAGAATTACTTGCGAGATAACAATGCGGAAACGACTGTAAGTATGACGATGGATGGCAAGCAAGTGGCAGCTTGGGATCTCTCTAACCCTGATCCTAGTCTAAACGAACATCCAGAGAAGCAGACAATAGGACCTAAGCCTTACATGGTGAACACTTACAGCACCAAGAAGGGGGATGTTACAACAATCCAGTTGTTGAACTATAGCAATGTTTCAAGGGACAACTTTAATATTCGCGACTTGTCAGAAACAATGCCATTGCCTAATGTCTTGAACAATAAGAAGATTGTACTTGACGATGCGCAGCCTGTTGCACGTATTTGGGTTGCTAGCCCTGACCGTCTTGGTGGTGCTCCACAAGAGTTAGACTTCACACAGAGTAGCGGTAAAGTAACGTTTACCTTACCTTCTTTGGAGTATTGGACAATGGTTGTTGTAGAGCATGGTCAGAAGTCAGTAGACAATAGTTCTCGTATTAAGAACTATGTCTTGAGTGGTGAGAGTTTCTCTTTGGCACAGCAGAATAGCCTTGTTGCGGGTGATGTTTATTTGTCTTTCCCTGCTTCACTTGTGTCAGCAACGACAAACGTAATGCCTTTGAAGATGGTTACAGAAGGTATTAAGAGCCTTACTAATGTGTGTGGCAATAGTTCAGATGACTATTACACGTTATCAGGAATAAAGCTACAAAAGCCTTCGAAAGGTGTTTACATTCATGATGGTAAGACTATTGTTGTGAAGTAAAGTAAACCATTAGATTGATAAATCCCCCTCTTTATTGTGTGAAACAATAGAGAGGGGGACTTTTTTATAGTCATTTATTAGAGTGAATTGACGCACAACTTGAAGTATAATTGACGTGTAAGTTAGAGTACAATGAACCTTTAAGTTAAAGTACAACTAAGCTTTAAGTTAAAGTAGGATCGTCGTTTAACTTAAAGTATAATGATCGTCTAATAATGGTTCTTAAAAGTCTTTTATCTCGATGAAATCGTGATAATTTCCACGAATCATATTACGCTTTTGTAAGTCGTCTAATAGTGCGATAAGGCTATTCCAAAAGCCTTTCATGTTATATAGCACAACCTTCTTCTGATGATAGCCGATAGTGTTTGAGGCTATAATAGTGAAGACTTCATCGAGAGTACCTACTCCTCCTGGTAGTGCATAGAACACATCTGCACGCTCCATCATGATTGCCTTGCGGTCAGTGAGGTCTTCACAAGGGATTTCCACATCAACGTAATCACTCACTCTGCGCCCTTCCTCCATGATACGTGGGATGATGCCGATGGTTCGCCCACCTGCTTCATGAACGGACTTACCGATACATTCCATCAGACCAGAGTTCCCTCCGCCATATACTAAGGTGTGCCCATTCTCTCCAATCCATCTTCCCAACGTCTCAGTTAAGCGAAAGTAGTCTGGGTCAATATTGTTATTTGCGGAACAAAATACTGCTATTTCCATCTAATTACCTATGTTTGTTTGTGTACAAAGATACTAAAAAAACATGAATCGAGTGTGTTATATCAATGTTGCTTTCGTCTTTTATTCTATTAAAAAAAGGTTCGCTAAGTGTGATTAGCGAACCTCTTATAAGATCAATGGATGAGTATCAGTTTTATTCAGCCAATAGCTTAGCAGCCATCTCACGTCCTAAGCGAGCACATTCAGCTTTGATTTCTGGTGTGAGAGCCTGCTTCATCTCAACAGGTTCGCCCACCTTCTCGAAGTGGAGATGATTCTCATTCCATTCCCCGATAGCAGCAACCGCCTTTGAAGCCCATGAGTAAGAGCCGAACCAACCGATGTAATGGTTCTTAATGTCACGATTGGCAACCTCTTGGAGTAGTACGTCCATCTCGTGATAAAGCCCTGCATTGTAAGTAGGAGCACCCACAATGAGACCACGGAAGCGGAAGATGTCTTGAAGAATGTAGCTGTGGTGCGTCTTTGATACATTATAAAGACGAATGTCCTTAACGCCTGCTAAAGATGCTGCACGTGCTATTTGTTCTGCCATTCGTTCGGTGTTTCCATACATTGTACCATAGCAGATGACCAAACCAGGGTCTGTTTCATACTTTGACATGCGGTCATATAAACTGATAACTTTATCTACATACTTATGCCAAACAGGTCCATGTGTAGAGCAGATATAGTCTATATGAATACCAGCAAGCTTCTTCAAAGCATTCTGAACAGGTGTTCCATACTTTCCAACGATGTTTGAGTAATAGCGAACCATCTCTAACCAGCACCAGTCGGTATCAATCTCTTGATCGATGAAACCGCCATTTAATGCACCAAAACAGCCGAAAGCATCGCCTGTAAAGAGGTGAGATACCTCACCTTTACACAATGTCATCATTGTTTCTGGCCAGTGAACCATAGGTGTCATAAAGAACTGTAAGGTGTGAGCACCTAGTGAGAGCTCTTCTCCGTTCTTAACTTCTATGGTGTTATCTTTGATTCCGTAGAAGCCAGACATCATGTCGAAGGTCTTCTTGTTACCAATGACTTGTATGTTAGGATAGTACTTCTTCAATAGAGCTAACGATCCAGAGTGGTCAGGCTCCATGTGATTAATGACGAGATAGTCAATCTGTCGGTCGCCCAAAACCTCTCGGAGTTTTTCAATGAACTGTACGAAGAAGTCTACCTCAACGGTATCAATAAGGCAAACCTTCTCATCGTCGATGAGATAAGAGTTGTAACTAACACCATAAGGCAATGGCCACAAGCCCTCAAAGAGAGCTTTGTTCCGATCGTTAACGCCTACGTAATAAACTTTATTGGCAATTTCTATCATTTTTATATCATGTTTAGTGTGGTCTGTTCGGGTGTGTTTTAGGAATGAGAGAGCTTCATTTTCTCCCCAAAGTCCTTGCTTACATAGTTGAATATGTCCTTACAACAATCAGCAGAGAAGGCTAAGGCACATTCAATCACCTTGTCCCATTGTTCTTCCGTTAAGCCCCTTTCAAGGTCAGCACGTGTAATACCATGTTTCAAGATACCGAATATAATACCTGCATTGAAGTTATCTCCAGCCCCGATGGTACTAACAACATTCGTGTTAAGAACAGCGTATGACTTCTTAAAATCACGTCCTCCACGTATCTCTACAGGTTGACTTCCGTGTGTATAAACAAATTGTTTGCAATAGAAAGAAATCTCTGCATTGTACACCTTATCGGCTTCCTCCTTTTTATAAAGGGTTGCAAAATCCTCATGACTACCCCGAACAATGTCAGCATAATCGAGGTTCTCTATCAGATTAGGTGTTATCTTGATGACCTCATCCTTATGTGCTAGTCGGAAGTTAACGTCATAATAGATGATAGCTCCACGTGAATGAGCATAATCAAGAAGTCCCATTACTTGTGGACGTATAACTGGATTCACCGCATAATACGATCCAAAAAGTACGATGTCATCGGGTTGTATATCTGGATAAGTAAACTCTAGTTGGTCATGAGGGTGGTCTTTATAAAAGATGTATTCGGCATCATTGTTCTTATCAAGGAATGCCAATGATACAGGAGACTTCGAGTCTGGGAATATACTGACGTTGTCAGCATTCACACCATTGTCTTGTAAGAACTTAATGATGTATTCTCCAACATGGTCATTACCTGCTTCTGAAATGAACGTGACGTCCACTCCACACCGACCCAATGAAGTGATAGCATTGAAGGTAGAGCCACCTGGCACTGCTTCCACTGGTTTATTATCCTTGAAGATGATGTCTAAGACTGTTTCACCTATACCTATTACTTTCCGCATTTGATTGTGAATTACAATTGTGTTCCACTTTAGTTGTGCAAATATAGTGTAATTTAAGCGGACTACAAAAAGTTTCTCTCTTCTTTTTTTATTGGTCGCCAAAGACGCTTACTATATCATTCTTTTTTCTTACTTTTGCACTATGATAGAATATCAAACGGCAGTCTTGGATAACGGACTGCGTATTATCGCTCTTCAAACAGCCTCACCTGTGGTTTATTGTGGCTACCAAATCAATGCAGGAGCAGCCCATGAGCAATCGAACGAGGAGGGAATAGCACATTTCTGTGAGCATGTTACATTCAAGGGTACCACTCGTCGCACCGCTTTAGACGTCATAAACTGTCTTGAGGAGGTGGGAGGTGATTTGAATGCATTTACCACTAAGACCGATACAGTGTATTATTCTGCTATCTTGAAGGAACATCTTCCAAGGGCTATAAGCCTTCTTACGGATATAGTCTTTCATAGTGTCTATCCTCAGAAGGAGATTGATAAGGAGGTGGAAGTCATCTGTGACGAGATAGAATCGTATAACGACAGCCCTTCTGAACTGATATATGATGAGTTCGAGAACCTTATCTTTCATGGTCATCCATTGGGGCATAACATCTTAGGGGCGTCAGAACGTGTGAGAAAGTTCACTACCAAAGATGCACTCCACTTCACGCAGCAACATTACCGACCTGATAATGCCGTCTTCTTTGCCTATGGTAACGTTGATTTCAACATACTTTTGCAACTCTTGTCACAAGAGAATGGCACAAATGTGACCATGGTTGGCGAACTTGATAAGCATTTGGAGAAGTCATTGCCAGTATTGAGTGCATACGAACCACAGACAATTAAGATTGACAAACACACTCATCAAGCACATGTAATGATTGGTAATCGTGCCTATGCAGTGCATGATAAACGGCGAATGGCACTCTATCTCTTGAATAACATATTAGGTGGTCCAGGTATGAGTGCACGTTTGAACCTTGCATTACGCGAACGGAGAGGGCTGGTGTACACAGTAGAAAGTACGATGGTAAGCTACTCTTCAACTGGATTATGGAGTATTTACTTTGGTTGTGACGCACAAGATGTGGATGAATGTATGGCACTTGTACATGCAGAATTAGACCATTTCATCGACAAACCATTGACAGATTCAGAACTAACAATAGCCAAACAGCAGATTAAAGGGCAGATTGGTATAGCCTGCGACAACCGTGAGAACCTTGCACTTGACTTCGGTAAAGGCTTCTTGCACTATGGTTGGAAGAAGGACATAACGGCTCTTTATCGTAATATTGACGCCATTACGGCAGAGGAGATACAAGCAGTTGCACAAGAGTTGTTCGTTGAAGAGCAACTTACGAAACTAATTTACGAATAGGAATTTATAGATATGAAACAGAGGTATTTGACGTCCTTTTCTTTGAAAAGGAGATTGCCTTGGCATGATATTCTCTGTTTACTTTAATATAAGAATAGGTAACAAACATACAAAACATAAATAATGCAGGATAATGAAAGCAAACATTGCGCATACAGATAAGCAAAGAGTCGTCATCGTTGGAGGTGGACTAGGTGGATTGGAATTGGCATCTAAGTTGGTTGATAACGACTTTCAAGTGGTCTTGATAGATAAGAATAACTATCATCAGTTCCCTCCTTTAATTTATCAAGTGGCATCAGCAGGACTTGAGCCAAGTAGTATCTCGTTCCCATTCCGCCGTATCTTCCAAGGAAAAGACGACTTTTTCTTCCGTATGGCAAAGGTAGAAGCAGTGGACGCAAGCAATAAGATGATTAAAACATCAGTGGGTGACGTCCATTACGACTACCTTGTTTTGGCTGCAGGAGCGAAGACAAACTACTTTGGAAACAAGGATATTGAGGCAACAACACTCCCGATGAAGACGGTGGGAGAGGCTATGCGCCTTCGTAATACCATCCTTCGTAATCTTGAGAAGGCTGAGACCGAGGATGATCCAGCACGCAAACAGGCTCTAATGAACATTGTTGTTGTGGGTGGAGGTGCCTCTGGTGTGGAAATTGCAGGTGCTGTAGCCGAGATGAAGAAGAATATTTTGGAGCGTGATTACCCTGATCTTGAGTCCTCACAGATGCACATTTATCTTGTTAATGCAGCTGATAGACTTCTTTCGGCAATGGATCCTGCATCCTCAGCAAGGGCTGAGCGCGATTTGAAAGAGCTACATGTGCATATTCGTCAGCCGCAGTTTGCAACAGAGTATAAGGATGGTATATTGAAAACAAGTGCCGGACTTGAGATTCCTGCAGAGACAGTTATCTGGGTGAGTGGTATTTGTGCGAACACTATCGAGGGTTTGCCGAAGGAAAGCATAGGTCATGCTGGTAGAATCCTTACCAATCGTTTCTGTCGTGTGAAGGGCTTACAAGATGTTTATGCTATAGGCGATCAGAGTTTGATAGAGGGCGATAAGGAGTATCCGTTAGGTCATCCTCAGTTAGCACAAGTGGCTTTGCAACAGGCAAAATGTGTTGCGCAGAATCTTAAAAACCAGTTGAAAGGACAGGAAGAAAAGCCATTTAAGTACAAGAACCTTGGTGTTATGGCGACCATTGGGCGCAATCATGCAGTTGCAGAGATTAATGGTCAAAAGTTTGGAGGATTCCCTGCTTGGTTCTTGTGGTTGGTAGTTCACCTTCGTTCTATTCTAGGAGTAAAGAACAAGACATTCATTCTCTTAAATTGGGTTTGGAATTATTTGAATTACAAACAGAGCCTGCGTCTGATACTGAAAGCCAAGTAAATCTTTCAGTTCAGCAGTCTAGTAGGATAAGAATTTACCCTTTGGAGCAATGGATGATAGCATATCAAACCTTGCACCAAAGGGTATTTTATTATCTGATAGATACTTCTTTTTGTTTGAAAGAATGTTTGTTTGTCGTGAAAAATAGTCTAATAAATAGAATTAAATAAACTATTCTTCTTTGATTAATAGTTTATTTTTGTTTTTAACTAATGCTCCTTTGCACTATAGGAGTAAGTTTCCTCCGATTTAATTAGCTGTTATTAGGATTTTAATTAGGTGTTAGTAAGATAAGTATTAGATGTTAGTAATAAACAAAAAGACTTCGCATCCCTGCGAAGTCTTTCATTTAACATCTAACTTACTCACGTAAGTTGTATGCTTCTGTACTAACTCAAATAATTAACTTTAATAACGACTATTTTTCTATTTGACGTTACAAAGGTACGAAAAAAGTATTAAAAGAGGACATTCTGATAAGTAAATTCTTTTGCTTTTAGACTTTATAACAGTAAGAAAAGTTCGTCCATATTTATGCAAAGTATATATAGTGAACATCGTAAACTATTTGTTTCTTATTCTCTAAGAAGGCTGATTTATAGTTTGTTTTATTTGTAAGATCCAACTTCTTAGCGTACCTTTGCACCCCATAAAGGTAGCATGCCACCTGAGAGTCTGCGTGTTTTAGTTGAAGAGAAGAGCGCAGGCAAGTGTCTTTCTGTGGGTTCGTTTGGTGGCGAGTTTACCTTTTCTATAGGATAATAAATAATAAACAAACGAATTTGAAGACATTTGAAGAGTTGGGCGTGAGCGAAGAGATTCGCCGTGCCATTAGTGAGCTTGGATTTGAACATCCAATGCCTGTACAAGAAGAAGTAATCCCTTATTTATTAGGTAATCGAAATGACGTTATCGCCCTAGCGCAGACTGGTACTGGAAAGACGGCTGCCTTTGGCTTACCACTGCTTCAGAGGATTGATACAAGCAGTAAGTCGACACAAGCGATAGTGCTTAGTCCGACCCGAGAGTTATGCTTGCAGATTGCAGATGACCTCAAGGACTTCGGTAAGTACATCCCTCATCTGCACATCGCAGCCGTTTATGGCGGTGCTTCCATCGATACCCAGATTCATCAGTTGCGCCATGGTGTACAAATCATTGTGGCAACTCCGGGTCGATTGATCGACTTAATGCACCGTGGAAAGGCTCGTTTGGACCAAGTACGGAACGTTGTCTTGGATGAAGCAGACGAAATGTTGAACATGGGTTTCCAAGAGAGTATCACCGAGATACTCACTGGTGTGCCTGAAGATCGTAATACTCTTCTCTTCTCTGCAACGATGAGTAGGGATGTAGAGAAGGTGGCTAAGGGCTACTTGCACGACTATAAAGAGATTGTTGTGGGCAGTCGTAACGAAGGAGCAGAGAGCGTTAACCATATCTATTATATGGTGAATGCACGCGACAAGTACCTTGCTTTGAAGCGATTGGTGGACTTCTACCCTAAGATCTACGCCATTGTATTCTGTAGAACAAAGGTAGAAACACAAGAGATAGCCGATAAGTTGATTAAAGACGGATACAATGCAGAGTCGTTACATGGCGACTTGTCACAGCAACAACGTGACCTTACAATGCAGAAGTTCCGCTCTCATCTCACACAAATCCTCGTTGCGACCGATGTTGCAGCACGTGGATTGGATGTGAATGATTTGACGCATGTCATCAACTATGGGCTTCCTGACGATATAGAAAACTATACCCACCGTTCGGGGCGTACAGGTCGTGCGGGCAAGAAGGGTACTTCCATTTCGATTATCCACTCTCGTGAGAAATATAAGATACGTAACATTGAACGTGAGATAGGTAAGGAATTTATTGATGGAACGCTTCCTTCGCCTGAAGAGATATGCAAGAAACAACTCTTCAAAACGATGGATAACATCTTGAAGACGGATGTAGATGAGGAGCAGATAGTACCTTACATGGAGGATATCAACCGCCAGTTTGAGTATATAGATAAGGAGGATCTTATCAAGAAGATTGTTACGTCCACCTTTGGACGCTTCCTTGACTATTATAAGAATGCGCCAGAGATTGAGAAACCATCGGCTCGCAGCAGTCGTGAGGAGGGGCGTAGCGGTCGTAGTGAGGGCAGAGCAACGCACAGCCGTGGCGCACGTAAGGCAGAGAAGGGCTTTAAGCGACTCTTTATTAACCTCGGTAAGAATGACGGCTTCTATCCTGGTGAGGTGATGCAATTCATTAATAAGAATATGAATGGGCACCAGGCAGTGGGGCATATAGACCTCCTTGGGAAGCAAAGTTACATCGAAGTGCCTGAACAAGACGCCCAGAAGGTGATGAAAGCCTTAGATGGTGCTGTCTACAAGAGGCGTAAAGTGCGTTGTAATGATGCTGATGAACCAGGGCACGGACGCTCGGCTGGTGGTCGTTCCACTGGTAGTCGTGGTGGTTACGGAAGCCGTGCTGAAGGTCGCCAAGACGATCGTGGGCGCAGAGGTCGTGGGCGTCGTCAAGCAGAGAATGACGCTCAGTTTGCTACACATAAGTTCAAGAAGGACGATTGGAAAGAGCTTATGAAAGGTGCACCAGCAAAGCTGAAAGGGGAAGAACCCGACTTCTCAGAAGAGGGGTGGGCACGTAGACGCCCGAAGAAATAAGTCTTATCAACCCTAACCTTCTGTTATGTTCTATTGTCGTTACCAATCTCCCTTGGGCATACTCGTGCTTGCTGAGGCTGAAGGAAAGCTAAGGTATTGCTGGTGGGAGGATGTTATGGAGAGGAAGATAGGCGATGATTGGACGGAAGTTGATAGTTCGGATGATTCCTTATTGGCTGAGGCTTGTCGGCAGTTAAACGATTATTTCTCTGGCAAACGAGGCTCATTTGACTTACCATTGGGCTTTGACGGAACACCCTTCCAACGTCTCGCATGGCAGACCTTATTAACCATTCCTTACGGAGCGACGCTCTCTTATACCGAACAAGCCCGAAGAATGGGACGAGAGAAGGCTGTAAGAGCAGTTGGAAATGCCAATGGTCATAACCCTTTAATGCTCTTTGTTCCCTGTCATCGAGTCATTGCTTCGAATGGAACCTTGGGTGGTTATGCGGGTGGAACAGACCGAAAAAGACAATTACTAAGCATAGAGAAAGAGGATGTGTCTGATTAGGCACATCCTTTTTGTTGGTAGTGAGCAACCTGTCTCACGCTCCTTAATAATAAAGAGTAAACTCCGTTTTGATGGAAGAAAAGCTGTGTTATCACAATAAGAAGCTGGGCTTTAATACCTATCTAGCGGTTTGTTCATAGCTAAAAAGAGGCTGTATCACATCCTTTTATCAATCGTTTGTATTGATAAGAGAACCGATACAGCCTCTTGGTTATTTGTGTTACGCTATCTGGTGATTGATATTCTCTTCATCAGATAGCCGATTTTACTTGTGCTTATTGTGGATTGATCTCCTTTAATAGACGGTCAGCATGCCCCCACTTATCCATGAGATAGAGTACAAAACGGATGTCGACGCCAATGCAACGAGCAAGTTTGCGGTCGAAATTGATGTCACTTGAGAGGCTATCCCAGTTGCCATCAAAGGCGAGACCAATGAGTCGTCCCTTGCCATCAAACATCGGGGAACCAGAGTTACCACCAGTGATATCATTGTTAGTAAGGAAACATAGTTGCATCTTACCAGTCGTCTTGTCAGTGTAAGAACCGAAGTCTTTTGCACTCATAAGCTCTTTCATGATAGGTTCTACCTGATAGTCCTCTATCTTTGAGCCCTCATCCATCTTCTTAACAATACTCTCTGCAGTTGTATAATAGTTGCTGTTGAAGCCTCCAATCATGTATCCTCCCACCTGTCCATACGATAGGCGCATGGTGGAATTGGCATCGCTATAATGTGGCAAGTCCATCTCCATTTGTACTTTAGCCTCACACAACTTCTTCTCTTCAGCGTCAATCTCTTCCGTCTTATTGCTGAGGTCGGCAAGAATGGCACGATAATTTATCAATAAGCTAATGCCTAACAGCACTCCAGGGTCCTTGAGTGTCTTCTCGTCCTGATAGAACTTTTGACCTTTCTTGAGTAGTTTGCTCTGTGAATAAACGAACTTGGTGTACTTCTCATAATCGTTGCCGAACTCCGTCTTGATAGTCTCGTAGAAGTCAGGAAGGAACTTAGCTGGTACGTGTTCACAATAGTTTTTAAGCATGGCAGCCGCCATCTCTTGGTCAAGGGTAGGGTTCCATTCATCTTGATTATCCTCATATACCATGTACTGCTTCTTTGGTTCGTTCGCAGGACCGTACACCTTGAGGGAGCCACGAGCCATGTTAAGTGCTCTGGTGAATAACTCTGACGTTCTCCAGAACGACTCCATCCAATACATACTGGCAAGTTTTGCATCATTACTATTCGAATAGAGCTTAGCCAACTTATCGAAGTCTACCTTTATAGTTGGGGCTTGGATATTCTTCTCTTGGAGCCATGCACGAATGCGAGCTTCGTACTCTGCCTTCTGACGAATCAGTCCGATAGAGTCGATACACTTGTTCATTCCCATGGAGTTCTTCCAATAGTTCGCAGCCTGGACGTACCTGTTCTCGTATTGTATACGTGTCTTCTCGTTCTTATCCATGTACTTCTTCATGAGTGCGAGTTTGATATCTCGAGCTTGAACACGTACAGAATTATCAATGTCACGACGCTGTTGAATACCATAAGAAGACAAGTAACGACTTGTTGAACCAGGGTAACCAATGGTCATAGCGAAGTCCTTGTCCTTGTAACCCTGCATGCTCACGGGTGCCCAATGGGCTGGGTGATAAGGCACATTGTCCTTTGAGTAGGCTGCAGGACCATTCGTTTTAGGGTCTGCGTAGATGCGGAATACAGAGAAGTCACACGTCTGTCTCGGCCACATCCAGTTATCTGTCTCACCACCAAACTTACCCATACTCTTAGGTACAGTGAATACGAGACGGACATCAGGGAAGTCCTGATAAGTTGTTGCATAATACTTATTTCCCTCATAGAAAGGGTCGATGTTGATGTGTAAAGTCTTATCAATCGCCTTGATGGAATCGGTTAGATGATTCGTGAGGGAATCTATGATAGCTTCAGTCTGCTCTGCGTTCTTTCCTGCGATGAGCTTGTTTACACGTGCCGTAACGTCCTCTTGCTTCTTCATAAACGACACATAGAGGTTCTCGTTAGGCAGTTCTTCAACGTAATTCTTCGCATAGAAGCCATCCTTCATATAGTCATGTTCTACGGTGGAGTGGGCATTGATAGCACTAAAACCGCAATGGTGATTGGTGAAGACCAATCCATCTGGAGATACAACAACGCCAGAACAGTAACCAGAGAAGCTCACAACGTAATTGCTAATAGCGTTGGGTGAGTTGTAAATCATGTCACATGGTAACTGAAAACCCTCTGCCACCATCTGTTCATAGACTGCATCTGGGAGGTTGTGGAGCGTCCACATACCTTCATCAGCATGGATAGAAGGACTGCTTAAAGCCAATGACGCAGCAATAAGTAAGGTTGATTTCTTCATGTTTAATATAATTGGTTGATGATATTCTTAGGTTTCTTTCATTCCTCAAACACTCTCCTTAACTCTTATGTCTCCGTATCTTTACCAGTGGAAGGTCGTGGTAAAGAACGTGAGCAACGAAGAGTAAGATGATAATCGTGTTCACGGTAAGGGCGAGAGGAACGGATAAACGTTCATTGCTAATCGTTATTCCCGCAAAGAAAAGACCACCGATGAGCACATACACAAAGATACTCTTCAATGGATAAGCAATGGGATACTTACGTTGACCGACGATGTAAGAGAGTATCATTGCCGTTGCATTGCCTAAGAAACCAGCCCATGCACAGGCGATGTAACCATAACGTGGTACGAAGATAACGTTGATTCCAATGATTACGGCACATCCAATGCCAGAGAAATAGGCACCCCAAATGGTCTTATCAATGAGCTTATACCAGAAACTAAGGTTGAAGTAAACGCCCGTCATGATACCACCAGCCATCACGATAGGTACGACCTTCAGTCCAACCCAATAGTCACGACCAATGATGTGACGCAGAATATCCATGTAGCCCATTACCACCAAGAAGGCAAGTAAGGTGAAGATGATAAAGAACTTCATAGCTCTTGCGTATGTCTCTTTGTTGTCTTTGTCTCGAGACTTACCAAAGACGAAGGGTTCATAAGCATATCTGAAGGCCTGCGTAATCATTGACATGATCATAGCAATCTTACTGGCGGCACCGAAGATACCGAGTTGTGTATGTGCATCGTTATTCTTGTAGACATAAGGAAAGAGTATGTAACCTGCCGTCTGATTAAGTATTCCAGCAATACCAAGGATGAGGATAGGCCAAGAATAGGACAGCATCTTCTTAGCGAGAGGTACATCAAAGAGCTTCCCACTGCCGAAGAATCCGTCTTTCAGCTCTCTCCAGAAGCAGAAAGTGATAGTTCCTGTACATGCCAAGTTGATGTAGAAGGCATAACCCACCTCATGTCCACCTAATACGAGATAGTAAGCAAGGTTCAAGATGATATTCAATGCGATGAATAAGAGTTTGAAAGCTGCGAACTTGATAGGGCGTTTCTTATATCTAAGATACGCAAAGGGAATGCACTGGAAAGCATCAATCGCCACAGTGATAGCCATTGCCCATACGTAAGAGGGGTGCTCCGAATAGCCCATAAAGTTACAGATGGGCTGTATAAAGATGAATACTAGAGCAATAAAGAGCAGGGATGTGAAGCCTACGAGCGTCAATGTCGTTGAATAGACACGCTTTGGATCCTGGTCACTCTTATTGGCATAACGGAAGAAAGTGGTCTCCATTCCGTAAGTAAGAACGACGAGTAAGAGGGCAGTATAGGCGTATATGTTTGTGATAACACCATATCCTCCGCTCGCCGCACTAATCTTTGCGGTGTAAAGGGGTACGAGAAGATAGTTTAAGAACCTTCCGATGATACTGCTCATACCATAGATAGCAGTGTCTTTTGCAAGTGATTTTAAATTTGCCATTGCTTGTTTTTATTATTAGGCACCCACTTCTAGAGAAGTAGTAACCCCTAATCGTCTTATATTGGTTACTAGAAGAAGATATAACAGATTGCGATTGCAGCTATTACACCAGCCAAGTCGGCTAGCAGTCCACAGGCTACTGCATGTCGAGTGTACTTAATGCTCACACTACCGAAGTAGACAGCTAGGATGTAGAAAGTGGTATCTGTTGATCCTTGGAAGATACAACTTAATCGTCCAACGAATGAGTCTGCACCGTAAGTCTTCATTGCTTCAATCATTAGTCCACGTGCCCCGCTACCTGAAAGAGGTTTCATAAGAGCCGTAGGGAGTGCGTCGACGAATCGAGTGTCTAGTCCGCAGGTTTCGACAAACCATCTAATACCTTTCATCATAAGCTCCATACCACCTGAAGCACGGAATACTCCGACAGCCACTAAGATAGCAACTAAGTAAGGGATAATGCGTACTGCTGTATGAAAACCCTCTTTTGCTCCTTCGATGAAAGCGTTATAAACGTTGATCTTCTTTAATAGTCCGGCAGCAATGAATAGGACGATAATGGTCATCAAGATGAGGTTTGAGGCAATAGAAGTTACTGTTGCCATGGTCTGCTTGTCCATTTGTCCAAAGCTCCAGATGACTACTCCAACAAAACCCATCAGTCCGATGAGCCCTAAGAGGAGTGTGGGTTGGAAGATATTAATGCGTTGCCAGCCTGCAGTAATCAGTATTCCAACCAGTGTAGCGACGGTAGTTGCCAATAAGATAGGGATGAATACGTCAGTTGGTTGGGCTGCCCCGTACATACTTCGATAGCCAAGAATAGCTGTTGGGATGATGGTTAGTCCAGAAGTATTCAGCACTAAGAACATGATCATGGGGTTTGTTGCCGTGTCTTTCTTCGTGTTTAGCTCCTGCATTTGGCTCATCGCCTTTAGTCCGGTAGGCGTTGCTGCATTGTCAAGACCCAACATGTTGGATGCAATATTCATGAAGATTGACCCCATGACAGGGTGGTTTCGTGGAATATCAGGGAACAGCTTTGATAGAAAAGGGCTCAACATGCGTGCAAGAACATTGACGATTCCCGCTTGCTCACCTATCTTCATGATGCCCAACCACAATGCCAAGACTCCAGTTAGGTTCAGTGATGTTGTAAAAGCGGTCTCAGATGATTCGAAGGTAGCCTTTACCATCTTCTCAAATATAGTCGTGTCGCCCATCAGAAGAGAGATAATTCCAAAGATGAAAGCGATGAAGAAGAACGCTATCCAAATGTAGTTCAGTGCCATTTAACCTATTTGTTACTGTTAATTCTTTGTCTTTTGATTGATGAAAAGGGAACTACTGGTAGCGAATGTGCCATTCTTCCCATTGCAAAGATACGCATTTATACGTTAACATGGGGCATAATAAAGAAAAAAGATAGGTGTGTTCAAGGAATGAGAAGGGAAGAGGAAAGGTTAAGGGAATGCTAGTAAAAGCCTTTTCAAGCTCCTTCGAAGAAGGGTATGTGGCTATGGGGACTAGTAAAGGAACGCTTTTCTCCATTTAAGAAGGGCGTTTCCTTATAGTGAAGAGGGCGTTTCTTTGATGGGAAGAAAGCACTTCCTTAATAGTACTTATTCTCTATCTCGAAAAGAAACATTGTGTTTGTCTATGATTCGTAGTGGTGTTTAGAACCTATCCTCTATCTCTGGATGAGGGTGAGAGGCGCTAGCCTTAAATGAAGGAGATAGACAAGTTGGGATGCAAAAAGGCTACATAAGCGATTGCGCAAATGGTTGCGAATCCACTTATGTAGCCCATGTTTTAGTTTTTGAAAACCTTAAGTCGACTGGAATTACTTCTTCAACTTCAAGTCATAATTCATGTCCTTGCTGTTAACAGCAGGCTCTTCAAAGTCAGAGTTAACCAATCGGAGGGTTGAATCATTTACTACGAGGAAGTTGGTGGTGTTGCCCTTGCCCAACTCAAACTGGTAGTAGGTATTCTTCTTACCCTTAACATCCTTCTCTACAACCTTATACTTACCTGTGTAGCTGTAAGTGGTGTCTACTTCTGTTTCAGACTTCATATAAGCCTCTGAAACGCTGTAGCCATTGGTTGAATCTTTCGCTAATGCGACATGATACTTGATACCTGCAACGTCTGCAGCAGGTGTCATTCCTTCATAAACTGATGAGTCAGCTGCAACAGAGTCCTGCGCTGTTGAATCCTTACTCTCTGCGTTTGTTGTAGTCTTGCCATTGTTGCAAGCTACCATAGCTGCGCATGCAGCTACCAATAACATTACTTTTTTCATAACTTTCTATACATTAGTTTGTAATTAATCTTTATACTCTCGGGCTGCAAAGATATTATATTTTCTTTGAAAGAAGCAAGTCTTTTAACCTTTATTTTATCTTTATAGCCATTGCACGCAATTGCTGGTTGCCTGTTTGATCGGTAACTCGAATGACGAAGTGATAGTCTCCTGGGTCAATATCTGATGGTATTTCGATATCTTGCTTAGCATCGAAAGACTTACTTCCGCTAGGTATCTTGAAACTTTCATCATAGTGGAAAGGCTTTACAGGCGCCTTCTTTGGATCCATAGAGCAGCCTTGAGCCTGTGTTCCATGCGTGTGATGGTCGAAGTTATTGTGTATCTCTATGTTGTAACTACCTAATTCGTCATTATCAGTAAGGCGATAACGGAAGGGGATAATGCCTCCTCTTTGAAACACATCACAATCCATTGGAACGGCAGTAATGCCTTGATCAGTGATAATTGGTAGTTGATTGTCTTTTACAATGTCGTCGTTATTAGTGCAAGCTACTGTTCCCAATAGTATTGCAGCGGTTGTTAAACAGAATAAAACCTTTCTCATAAGTTTCTTGTTTTATGTTTGTTCGTTGTTAATTAGTTGGTTCTTCGAAAAGATGTAAGGTATATGTGTCCGCCACCTCATAGGGAGGATGGGGCGGACACATGTGCTGTTTACTCTTATTGTTATTGATGAAGAATAGTACAAGGAGGTTATTTTACGATAAAATCCTCAATCTCTTCGGTTGTCTCGCGACCATCAGCATCCTTTACAGTGAAGTGTATGTGATAGGTACCTGGTTTACATTCTGCAGGGACAGCAAGCTCTTTGTTAAATGTAATCTTACCTTTTTTACCATTGAGATCATTGATTTCTATCTCATGTTCCTTGTCTCCGTGGAACTCAACCTCAATCTCTTTAATATCTGAAGTTGTCTCTATGTTGGCTTGGAAAGTGAGCTTCTCATTAGGTGCAGCTGTCATCTTGTCAACATTTAGATTGGTTATCTTCGGTGCCTTCGTATCAACTGTCTTTTTCTTTAACTGAATCTTTTCACTGATGTAACGAGTAGTGTTATCAACCGTTGTAACTGCAATGATACAAGTATATTCACCTTCTTTGAGATCGTCAGAGAGCTTAAGATGCTCATGGAACTTTGTATTTAATACGCCAACATACTTAGCATCTGTGTATGATTGAAGCTTTACTTGTTTATTATCCTTTAATAGGGCAACTTGGATAACACGGATTTTTGCATTAGAGACAATGTCACACTCAAGATGAATATCACCTCCGATGATACCAATCTTGTTGTTGTCATGACCAAATTCAGGGTTCTTGAATTCAATAGAACTTGGTGTGATGTCTTCGTTGTCACATGATGTCAACACCATTGCAAATACGCTTAAGAGTGCTAAAGCACCAATAAATAGTTTCTTTTTCATTGTGTAAATTGTTTTAAGTAAGGCTTTCGCCTAGATTTGTAATCTTATAACTTGTCTTTAATGACTTGTTTGTTTATGTTTAAGGAAAGGGAGTCATGGGGGAAGAAGATGTGTATATGTCTGCCCACCACGCTCATCCTTTCACTATCTCAGATTTAATTTGTAAGATTAAGTGCTATTTTTTCTTTAGAAGTCCAGCCCTACCATTAATGCTACATTGCGTCCCGGTTCAGGCACATCGATGAGTCGATAGAAGCTAGTATGGTCGTAATACTTTCGGTTCAAGAGGTTTTCTGCATTGAGATTAATGCGTAGTTTCTTGTTACCGAGGTTGAAGTTCTTTCCTGCAGTGAGGTTTAGAGTGTAGTAACCTGGCGTCTGCTTCTCTGGTGGAACTATATTGTTTTGTCTACCAGTAACATGCAAGTTGAATGCTACAAATCCCTCATTACCTATCTTCTCACGGCAGAAATCATACTTGATAGTGGCATCTGCTGACCAAGGAGTGCTGAATGGAAGAGTGTAACCCTTCTTTGCTCCTGATAACTGTTCGGCATATAGATACTCACCCTTTAGTTCCGTGCTCAGAGAAGGGAGTATCTTCCAGTTTAATTGTAGCTCTGCTCCATAGCGAATCACGCGACTTTGTGTATAAAAATACCATTGTAAGCCTTCGTAGTAATCGGGAGTTGGATTCATGTAGATGTAGTTCGGGAAGTAATTGAGGTAGGGATCGAACTGAACGGAAAGTCGATCATTGCCCCAGTGAATACCTGCATCCACTTGATAAGACTCTTCTGGTTTGAGGTCTGGATTACCTTTCTCATATCTAAAGATGTGATAATTGACACCATCTGTACCGAGTTCCTTTGGTATTGGAACACGGAAACTCTTACCGATATTGAGCTTTAGAATCCATTGTTTGACTGCATAGTTTACACCAGCTGACCATGTCAAGCTATTGAAAGAACGGCTAAGATTGACGGAGCGTTCCTTATATACGGAGTCAGTAGCATTGATTGGTGTTTTGAACCAGTCGTTGTAACTGTGCAAGTGAGTATGTACGTGGTCATAACGAACACCAGCGTTAAGAATTAAGTCGTTCGTTACCTTAAAGCGGTCGAAGGCGTAGGCTCCGAACGAACTCGTCTCAAAGTCTGGAATAATAAAGCCCCATCCTGCACGGCGGTTATGCTGATATTCACTGTTGATACCTGTTGTCAGTGTGTGTCGTTCACCCATCGTGAGGCGCATAATGACGTTGGCAGTGTAGGTATCTTTCTTAAATTCACGTTCAAGCGTATGTGGAGGAGTTGGCATATAACCATGTGATACCGCTTCTGCAAGCTCCTTTCTATGGTTGTTCTGATAGGCTATGTTGGCTTCAAGAGCTAAGTTGCCATGTTGATAAACAGTGTGGCTCATTGCCTTAAAATGATTCACACTCTGATAGGGTAAGTCGATGTCTCGACGTGACTTATCATAGTCAATGCTTGACAATCTGACCTCCAGACCATGTGCATTAGCAAAGAATCCACTCTTTGAATATGTATCAGAAAACTTCAACTCAGTATGAAAGTTATAATGCTTGTAACCAATGGTTATGCTCCCATCACGCTCTAATCCAGCTGTGTTACGAAGTCTTTTCTTATAGAGTGGGATGTCGTAAGAGAAGTACTGAATACTATTGGTTGGTACTTTGTAATCGGCATAATCAATGTAAGTTGCGTTTGCCTTCCAATAGAAATGCTTACCAGTTCCTTGCAAACGGGCTGCTGCTCCAATAGATGCGTTATTGCTTCTCGTGAAGAGAGAGGCACTTCCTTCAAATGGTTTGGTAGGTATGAAGTTGGTGTAAAGGTTGATAACTCCACCAATAGCGTCCGATCCATAGAGTAGAGCAGCTGGGCCTTTGATCACTTCGATACGGTCGATAGCGAACTGATCAATCTCTAATCCGTGGTCATCTCCCCACTGTTGTCCTTCATGTTTGATGCCATCTTCGGTTACAACCATTCGATTAAAACCGAGTCCACGTATCGTGGGTTTCGATTGTCCAGAACCGATACTCATTGCCTTAACTCCTGGTATTCCACTGAGTGATTGCATGAGACTTCCCGTGAAGTTTGTCTGTAAATACGACTTGTCAATGCGTACAGTATTGACAGAAGATGACATTTGTGTCTCTTTCTGACGATCGCCTAATACGGTGACATTTTGCATAACAATACTACTATCAACGTCGCTTTTTTCTTTCGCTGGAACGACTATTGATGTGTGTTGTAGGGCTACTGCTGTCACACAAATAGGTGATAGAACGAAAGCTAAAATAGCTTTATTCATTATCGCTTGTTCTAATGTTTAAATAAAAGAAATGCTGTTTCCTCTCCTTTATATGTGTTAGAAGCAATATAAAAGAGGGTGTTTGTGTGCCATGACGACAGATTATAGACTTACAATAAGGCGTATTCTCCCCTATACGAGAGGATGCAATACTACGCTATAATCCCTGTCATGATGACGGAAAAAGGGCTTAATAAAAGATAATAAGCTGATAATCAGTAAGGCTAATAACAGTGATTATCATTTATGGACGTCCCCTTTAAAAGCGTACAGGGGGAGCTCTAAGGCTGGTGACTTCTACCTCTGGGCGTACATAAGAGATGTGCGTAAAAAGGAAGAGGAAGCCCAATAAGATAAGGGTTGCTGTTGCAAGCAAGACATCCGCACCTTTTACAAAGTTGAAAAAGGTAAAGTGACAGATGGAACAAGAATCAGGATTGTGGCTTTGACCTTGTTGTCCTGTTGCGTGATGACCGTTAGCAAGCTCAGTTTCAACCTGACATACATGCACAGACTTTACTACCATTGGTAACATGAAGAGTGCCAACAGTAGCCATGCAATAAGCATCTGTCTTGTATTTTGGTTTTGCTTAGCCATCTAAAAGCCTTTGAAATTCCGTGGCAAAGATATTTGTTATTTCGTAACAAAGCAAATAATAGGTTTCTCTTTTTGTTATTATTAACAATAAGAAGTATGTGGAAAACCATTATTCAATGACAAAAGATCTCGTGTTAATGCCTTTTGTCATTGAATAATCCTCCTATCGAACTTATATAATTAATGCTAAGCTAGATGTCATTTATTCTCTATTAATCAAATATCTTCTATTTGCTTTGCTTATGGAAGATGAATGATATTGGTGTAATAAGACATATTACGGTAGCGTTCTGGTCTATTCCCACTTCCACCATCTTTATAATTCACGAATGGTATGAACCTACTATCATAATCATTAAAGGTTCCAAGGAAGTTTAATCCACTTGTTTCTATCGGCATATAATACCATCCCTTTGGATTAAATCCATTATAAGGAGCATTAAAAGGTGTCTCCTTTGAACGAATAAAATCTCTCTCTCCTAAATAATAATTATAATAGAAACCATTGCTGCCATTCAACAAATAGCCCACTTCAACACCAAAATTGTCTACTATATTATTGTTTGGGTCTTTCAAATCGATGTTCCAACCGTCTTTACAAATATACTTTGAATAACGTACACCACCCGTAACAGCTGACGGAGTAGACACTCCAGACCCTGTATTGATTACTTGATAAGCCTTATTCTTAGCTACAACTTCTGCATAGCCTGTGCCCGCAGCTAAGCAAATAGACTTTCCTGCAGGTATCGATGTTGTTGAGTTTCCTGGCATACCAACACTACTACTTCCTCGACTCAATGCTTTGAGGTCAGTCAGATTAGCGACATATAATGCTCCATAAGGAGGTACATTCCATGGGTTTGGACTCACAAGATAATAGCCTTTCAACGATACTGTCTCTCTTGAAGCATTTGTTATCTCAATCCAACTGTTCTCTCCGTTTTCTGCAGAAGAGTGGTAATACTCTGTTATCATCAATGCTCCACGTGTCTCTTTCAGACTTGCATTGATACTAAAGTTATACGTATCGCCATCTTTGAAGTCTACAATAGCTTTCGCTTCACGGTAGAATCGATTACGCATAGACAAGAAATCAATCTGTGGAGCTACTGCACCTGTCTTGCTATCAGCCTCACTGCGGAGGATAACTCTTGCTTTTTTCGTACTGGTGACACCTGGCGTAGCCTTTACCCAGATATAGAAAGGCTTGGTATACTTGGTTGTTCCTGCTCCATCAGCCTCACCACCGATAGCGAAATTATTAACTCTAATCGTGTCACATTCGTCTAAAACTTTCCCCTGTCGTCTATCTATATTAATTCTGTATGAACTTGGTTTCCATACAGGAGAAGCTTGTGAGAGGTCAAATGTACCATCCATGTGGAGCACGTCAGACTTCAAGGCAATAGAATAAACGTTGCTCTTGTAATACATATCCGACTTTGCTCTAACGCCAATCCAGCTTCCTAACATTAAAAACTGAACTTTAGCGTGCTTTGTAGCAGGGTCTACTTTCGTTAACTTAGAATAGAGTGGGATGTTATAATCGTATGAACTCGCATCTATAACCTTTGGTCCAAAAACCCTCATGACGCCATTTGCGCCAATACCTTGTGTCCATGCACCATTTTCTACACCGTCTTCCTTACCCGTAGCTGATGCCACTTGCAGTTTAGACAAGTCAAAATCAGATGGTACGGAGAACGTAAAGTAACCCTTATTGGCTGAGATAATCTGCAAACCCTTGGCTACCTTTCTACTTATTTGGCGTGTTCCATCAGTGATATAGACAAATAAAGGAATCGTACTTCCAACCCTCCAGTTATAAGTCAATGACCCTTGCTTATCGTAAGTAATAGGTGTACGGGTCGCAGCAGGCTGTTCGGCATCCCATACATTTGTCATCTGTTTTGCGTTCACCATATCCTCTACATTCTTGTCTAATGTAACATCAACGGTGAAAGTAATTTCTTCTTTTGCTTTCTGTTGCTCAGTTGAATTGATATCTTCCTGCGAGCAGGCAACAAGTCCAAGTGTTATTGTCGCGTAAATTAATGTTTTTACAATGTAATTCATAATTTCAGTTATTTCAAGATAAGATTGATGTATGTTTAGCTGGAACACTGAGAGTAGCTGGTTCGTCCATCTCATACTCCTCGTCTTCATCATCCATGTTGTGTCCTTCGGAACCTTTAGGGAGATCACCAGAGGCTGATTCTAAGAGAGAAAATTCCATTATGATTGGAATTACAACCATAGTGGGAGAAAGATAGTCTTTTTTCATTTTAGTGTTAATAGCGTTGTTTAAATTAAATGTAAGATCATTTTATCTCACAAAAGTGGTTAGATAGATGTGGTTTATATAATTTAGATGATGTGGTTTATATAGTCAGGTAGAATTGAAATTGTATCTACGTGGCCTTGTAGATATTGAAATATGATCCCCCAGCAAGCTATAGTCGACTTCTGGGGGATTATAGTATTATTTCAAACGAACGATTATTCGTTATTCTCTACATCGTTATTCTCGCGACGTGGACGACGCTCTTCATGACGATGCTCACCATCACGACGTGGACGACGGTCACCACGTGGACGGCGCTGTGGCTCTACATAACCCTCTGGCTTCTCGAGTAATACACGACGAGAAAGCTTGTACTTACCAGTCTTAGGATCGATGTCGAGCAACTTAACCTTAATCTTGTCGCCTTCCTTGATACCAGCTTCTTCAACAGTCTCAAGACGCTTCCAGTCGATTTCAGAGATGTGAAGCAAGCCGTCCTTACCTGGCAGAATCTCTACAAAGCAACCATATGGCATGATAGAACGCACAGTTCCTTCATATACCTCGCCAATCTCTGGAACGGCAACGATTGCCTTTATCTTACCAAGAGCAGCATCAATAGAATCCTTGTTAGGCGCAGAAACTTGTACCTTACCAATTCCCTCTGTCTCTTCGATTGTGATAGTAGCACCTGTTTCTTCCTGTATCTGCTGGATAATCTTACCACCAGGACCAATCACAGCACCAATGAACTCCTTTGGAATCTCCAATTGGATAATACGTGGAACCTGTGGTTTCATTTCCTGACGTGGCTCTGCGATAGTCTCTGTCAATAGGTTAAGGATATGCTCACGACCAGCCTTAGCCTGCATCAAAGCCTTCTCCAAGATTTCGAATGATAGACCATCACACTTGATATCCATCTGTGTTGCAGTCAAACCATCCTTAGTACCTGTAGTCTTAAAGTCCATATCTCCTAAGTGATCCTCATCACCAAGAATATCGCTCAATACAGCATATTTGTCCTCACCTGGGTTCTTGATAAGACCCATAGCAATACCAGATACAGGCTTCTTCATTGGAACACCTGCATCCATCAATGCCAATGTTCCTGCACATACGGTAGCCATTGATGAAGAACCATTAGACTCAAGAATCTGGCTAACTAAGCGTACAGTGTATGGGAAATCTGCTGGAATCTGACCCTTCAAAGCACGCCATGCCAAGTGACCATGACCAATCTCACGACGACCAACACCACGTTGTGCCTTAGCTTCACCAGTACAGAATGGAGGGAAGTTATAGTGTAAGAGGAAGCGTTGATAGCTCTTATCTAACACGTTGTCAACCATCTTCTCGTCCATCTTGGTACCGAGTGTACAAGTTGATAAAGACATCGTTTCACCGCGTTGGAAGATAGCACTTCCGTGTGGCATTGGTAGAGTATCTACCTCGCACCATATTGGTCGAATCTCATCCGTTGCACGTCCATCCATACGCTTGCCAGTGTCAAGTACACTGCGACGCATAGAGTCACGTTGAACATCAGCAAAGTATCTTTCTATTTCTGCGTGTTTTTCTTCGAGGTCGTCTTCACTTAAGTCAGTGTGTGCTGCATCGTATGCTTCAATGAAATCAGACTTGATTTTCTCGTAGGTTTCTTCACGATGTTTCTTATCGTTGTCACCGCTTTGAGCCTCAGCATAGCAAGCATCGTATGTCTCTTTGCGTACCTGTTCGCGTAAGTCTTCATCATTGATTTCGTCGTCATACTCACGTTTTACGTCAGTACCACATGCCTTAGAAAGCTCTTCCTGCATCTCACACATAGGTTTGATAGCCTCATGTGCTGCCTTCAAAGCGCCAATAAGATCCTGTTCAGAAACCTCATCCATCTCACCCTCAACCATCATGATGTTGTCCTTAGTAGCACCCACCATGAGATCCATGTCTGCATGTTTCATCTGCTCGAAGGTAGGGTTGATGACATACTCACCATTAACACGTGCAACGCGAACCTCTGATGTAGGATAATCAATAGGGATGTCAGAAGCTGCTAAAGCTGCTGATGCTGCAAATCCTGCGAGAGCGTCTGGCTGATCAATGCCATCGGCTGATAACAGCATTACCTGTACATAAACTTCGCAGTGATAATCTGATGGGAATAGTGGGCGAAGTACGCGATCCACAAGGCGTGAAGTAAGGATTTCATCGTCATTTGCTTTGCCTTCGCGTTTGGTGAAACCACCTGGATAACGTCCTGCTGCAGCATATTGCTCGCGATAATCAACTTGCAAAGGCATAAAGTCTGTACCCGGAACTGCCTCTTTAGCTGCACAAACAGTGGCAAGAAGTACTGTGTTGCCCATGCGGAGCACTGCGGCTCCATCTGCCTGCTTTGCAACCTTTCCGGTTTCAATTGAGATGGTTCTTCCATCTGGCAATTGAACTGTTTTCGTAATTACGTTCATCTAAAATTAAAAATACTTATTGTTTTGACCAACATCTAGGGAACAAAAAGTGATATGTACGCTAAGGTTTGATACCTTCTAACGTCCCTTTTCACGCATCCCTTCAAAATTAATCCGTGCAAATTTACCTATTATATATTTAACGAACAAATAATTGGCTATTTATTTTCGACTGATAATCAATGATTTTAAAATTGTTTTCTCTTGTTGTTCTAACTTGTTGTCTAGGGAAAACTAGTGATCTTCTATGTTCTTCATCATCAGCTTTCTCCATTATAGATGTAAGTCTTTAAAACGTGGTATAGAGCAAGATAGTCCTTTATGGGTATGTAACCTATGTTGCAAAAGTAACTATTGAATGTTTCTGAAAAGGCTTTTTCTAAATTAAAAATAGACTAAAAATATTTATTATAAAATTAAAATTTGATAATTATTAAACTAAAAGTAGATCTAAAGTAATGTACTCTTTATCTTAGAAGGTAATACTATAGCAAATAAAATCGCCTTATGAGCTAAAAAGAGAATATCTCTTTCTAAACTTATTTGGTGGTTGTGTAAATTGACGTAAAGTTTCTTGTGAGGTAGAAATGAGGCGTAGGAAAGAAAAATGGAATAGTCAGAAGATTAGGGGGAGAATACTTTGTTTTTTATATATCACTTTGATAATATTTGATACTAATTGCTTTGCTGTTTTCTCAATTTACGTTACCTTTGCACGAAACTTTAAAAGTTAAAAACGTAATATCTATTAATTAATGAAGCATACTATCAAAAGAATATTCGTTGCAGGAATAATAGCTGTGGGGGTAATTGTGCTGGCTAGTTGTGCTGGAGAACAATTTCATGTTAATGGCTCAATTGCTAATGCAAAAGATTCTGTACTCTATTTTGAGCATAATGGTCTAGAAGGTTTCTCTACAATAGATTCTGTAAAACTCGATGAAAAGGGCAATTTTTCGTTCTCTTCAGATAAGGTTGATCATCCAGAGTTCTTTCGTTTGCGTATTGCCGGACAGATTATTAATATCGCTATAGACTCTACTGAAACGGTTAATGTACAGGCTACTTATCCGCAGATGGCAACAGATTATTCTGTAAAAGGTTCTTATGAGAATGAGAAAATAAAGGAGTTAGCTTTGAAGCAAGTTGACTTACAAGCTCAGTGTCAAACTATTTATGCCGAGCGTCCAGATATTGCCGACTCTTTAGTGAATGTTCTTGTTAGTGGTTATAAGCAAGATGTGTCACGTAATTACATCTTCAAAGAACCAATGCGTGCTTATAGTTACTTTGCTTTATTCCAATACATTGTAGTGGGGAATGAAGCTCGTTTAATCTTTGACCCTACTAAGGATGCCAAGGATAATAAGGTGTTTGGAGCTGTTGCAACGAGTTGGGACACTTATTATCCTGGTTCGGATCGTACACAGAACCTGCATAATATCACCATCAAAGGGATGAAAGACGAGAGAATAGTGCAAGCACAAACTAAGCCTGTGGAGGTAGATGCGAAGGAGATGGGAGTTATAGATTTACCTTTGCGTGATAATCGTGGTGTAGAACATCATCTTACTGATTTAAAAGGAAAGGTTGTCTTGCTTGATTTCCATGTTTTCTCAGCAGAAGGATCAACTGAGTACATCATGAAAATGCGTGAACTTTATAACAAGTATCATGATCGTGGATTGGAGATCTACATGGTTTCTCTCGATAATAACGCTCATTTCTGGAAAGAACAAGTAGCCAGTCTTCCTTGGATAAACGTTTATGATGATACGGGTATCAGTCGTGCATATACTGCTCCTGCGCAGACTATGCCAATCATCTATCTTATTGATCGTGGTAATAACGTTGTAAAAAATCCATCACAGATACAGAATTTGAGTGAAGAAATAGAGAAACTATTATAAAAAAAGATTGTAAACTTTGTGGGGATGTACATACTTGTGCATCCCAACTATTTTTTTGTAAGATAAATAAAGAACAATGACGAGAATAAAAAATCTCATTTTTGTCGTTGATGTCATTGCTGTTACAACTTAAACTTTGTATCTCGTTGGGAGTATGTTAGAAGCGAGTAATGTAAAAGTGACAGCAAAGTTAAAAACATACTTGTATTGTTAGAGACTAAAATCACAAATCACACCAATCACAATCACATTTAGGTTTTTTCATGTTTTCGCATAATTAAAATAGACATTATATATTATCATTTATTAATAAGGTATTATATTATATGGGATTCCATTTTGCATATTGAAACTACCTTTTTGTGATTTGTGATTTTGTGATTTTGTGATTGTTAGACATGTAATATTGAACTTTTCTTCTTTTGATCATTTATTTTTGCTCTCTGGACTTTATTCCGTTAGGTCAGTTGTTAACTTGTTAAGTAGATATGGTCAGAAGGTTACATTTACCTTTATCTTCTTGTAATACAGTGCCTTACATCGGTGTTTGCAATACTTGTTAGTCTTGTACCCCGAAAACCCATTGTTTTCTATCTAAAACTGCTTATCTTTGCAGCAGGAAAAGAAAAAGCAGGCTCACCCTCTACCCTTTGACCTCTGATTTTAACCTTATGGTCTTTTGCTAAATGGAGAACTGCACCAAGTGTATAAAGTTCCTAGTTCAATAGTCAATGGTCAAAGTTCAAAAAGATTAGTGTTAGTCGATTCAAAGGTTAGTGTTAGTAGGCTCAAAGCTTAGTGTTAATAGATTAATAGTTCGATGTTCAAAAATAAATGCGGAATTGCCTCTGTAAAGGCAACCCCGCAAGAATTATAAGCTAATTAAGTTTTTCCAGATAACAATATGTTGTTAACTATTGTCTCTATGGATAATGTTGGTAAGAGTTTAGAAACTCTTCAACCATGCTTTGAGATCCATCATCATTTCTTCGTGATAACGGAAACCAATCTTACTACCCCAACCATGACCACCACCAGGGTAAACATGGAGTGAAGCACGAACATCATTGCGATAAAGTTCTGTGTAGTAGTTGACACCATTTGCAGGTGGAACAGTATCATCATCGTCACTAAGAGCGATGAATGCGCGAGGAGTAACACGACTAACGTTCATATCTGCACTGTATTTCTTCTCGTCACGCTTGCTTGGGCGTTTACCTAAGAAGTTGATACGACTACCTTCATGCCCATAGCCTTCTACCATTGAAATGACAGGGTAGAAAAGAATCTGGAAATTTGGCTTTGCCTCACCTTGACTACATGTTGCAATAGTTGCTGCAAGATGTCCACCAGCAGAAAATCCCATGATACCAATGTCATTACGATTAATCTTCCAACTGGTAGCATTCATACGTACCAACTTCATTGCTTGTTCGGCATCAGAAATAGGAACATTGGGTTCACCATGTGGTAAACGATACTTTAGAACGATAGCAGCTATACCTTGATTCTGGAAGAACTCCCCCCAATCATAGCCTTCTTTGTCCATAGAAAGAGAGGTGTATCCGCCACCAGGACAAATGACAACAGCACGTCCAGTGGCTTCTTTTTCCATTGGAAGGTATACGCGAACCTTTGCAGTATCCTGTGAGTCGCCGTTGTCATAGGGTGGATGACCATTATAGAGTTTAACATCAAAAGCCCTCTGAGCTGACATTGACATTGCAATAGCAGCTAATCCAGCTACAAGAAAAAGTTTTCTTAATTTCATTCTAATATAATGTTTATTTGATTCTTATCCGCTAAGATGTAATAATCAAAATTTTATTAATGCTGGAGGTAATGCCTCCTTGGTTACAAGCAGATTTGTAGCCTATTGGCGCAAAGTTAACAAAAATATAGGATTAAACTAGTGGAAGTTTAGAGTTTTTAGTATATTTGCAAATTGAAGAAGTAAAAGGCATTGAGTCTAAAGGTATTTTAATGATTGTGAGTTTTATGTTAACAACTGTTCTTTTGGTATTGGATATATCAGTTTTCTCTCAATCAATAATTCATCTCCAATAATCATTTTATGCACGTATTAGAGAAGTTTCAGTATTGCCCTGTATGCGGAAGTAAGCATTTTGTTGAACAGAATGAAAAGAGTAAACGTTGTGAGAGTTGCGGCTTTGAATATTTTCTTAATCCTAGTTCTGCTGTAGCCGCCTTTATTTTGAATGATAAAGGAGAGTTGCTAGTAACACGAAGGAAGTTTGATCCTGGACGTGGAACGTTGGATCTTCCAGGTGGTTTCTGTGATATTGGTGAAACGATAGGAGAGGCTTTAGCACGTGAAGTAATGGAGGAAACGAACCTCGTCATTAAGGAGAAGTGTTATTTCTGTTCGCTTCCCAATAAGTATCGTTACAGTGGCTTTGACATTCCAACACTTGATGCTTTCTTTGTTTGTAAGGTCGAAAATGAGGAAAAGTTGTGTCCTGCAGATGATGTAGAAAGTGCTATATGGACCCCTTTGAATGAAGTTCATACAGAACAATTTGGGTTGCGTTCCATCCGACAAGCTCTTCGTGATTTTCTTCAAAGGCATGACGAATACTTAAAAAAGTAGAAAAATTATCTATTATATAAGGTGTAAGCAAAAAGTTTAAGTACTTTTGCGTCCTTGAAAAAATGTACAATTAGTAATCATGCAAGAGAATCTGGTAATAGTAGAGAGTCCTGCAAAGGCTAAAACAATAGAAAAGTTTCTTGGTAAAGACTATAAAGTGATGTCTTCTTATGGTCATATTCGTGACCTTAAGAAGAAAGAACTAAGCATTGACGTCGATACGTTGAATCCTGATTATGAAATCCCAGAAGAGAAGAAGAAGGTTGTCAGCGAATTGAAGAAGAATGCTAAAGCGGCTAAGAAGATTTGGTTGGCTTCCGATGAGGATCGTGAGGGAGAAGCTATTAGTTGGCACTTGTGTGAAGTGTTGGGGCTTGACGAAGAGAATACGAGTCGTATAGTCTTTCACGAGATTACCAAACCTGCTATACTCAAGGCTATTGAGTCTCCACGTCATTTAGATATGAATTTGGTAAATGCACAGCAGGCTCGCCGTGTGTTAGATCGTCTAGTGGGGTTCCGTCTTTCACCAGTTTTATGGCGAAAAGTAAAGCCTGCTTTGAGTGCTGGTCGTGTGCAAAGTGTTGCCGTTCGTCTGATTGTTGAGCGTGAACGAGAGATTCAAAATTTTCAACCAGAGCCTTATTATCGTCTGAATGCAATCTTTGCTGTTACTAGTGAAGATGGCTCAAAGAACGAGATAAAGACAGAACTGAATAAAAGATTTAAGACGCATGAAGAGGCTTTAGCATTCTTGGAATTGTGCAAACAATCAAAGTTTACGGTTTCATCGATTACGAAGAAACCATTAAAACGTATACCAGCTCCACCTTTTACTACATCAACTTTACAACAGGAGGCTGCTCGTAAACTTGGATTTACGGTTAGTCAAACAATGATGATAGCCCAGAGATTGTACGAAGCAGGACGTATCACTTACATGAGAACAGATAGTGTTAACTTGTCGGCTTTAGCCATTAATACAAGTAAGGCGGAGATAGAACGCTTATACGGCACAGAATATAGTAAAGTAAGAATGTATCAGACGCATAGTAAGGGCGCTCAAGAAGCGCATGAAGCTATTCGCCCTACTTATATGGAGAATGTTTCTATTGAAGGAACTAGTCAAGAGAAACGTCTTTATGATCTTATTTGGAAACGAACTATTGCATCTCAGATGGCTGATGCTCAGATAGAGAAAACGACAGTTAATATAGCATTGAGTTCAGAAGATGGTTCTTCTCAAACTGATTTGCAGTTTGTTGCAAATGGTGAAGTTGTTGCTTTTGAGGGGTTCTTGAAAGTTTATTTTGAGTCAACTGATGATGAAGAGGGGAATGAGGAATTGTCACATGCTTTACCAGTGATACATGAAGGTGAGGTGTTGGAGCGTCGTGAAATAGTCTCAACAGAGCGTTATTCACAAGGTCCAAATCGTTATACAGAAGCTAGTCTGGTTCGCAAATTGGAAGAACTGGGTATTGGGCGTCCTTCAACTTATGCTCCAACAATTTCAACTATTCAACAACGTGAATATGTTCAGAAAGGTGATCGTAAAGGTGAAGAGCGCAAATATGCTGTTGATTCCTTGCTTGGATTGAAGATAACATCAAAGAGCAAGAAGGAAATGGCTGGTGCTGACAAGGGAAAGTTGATACCAACTGATGTTGGTATAGTTGTTAACGACTTTCTAATGGAGAACTTCCCAGACATCATGGACTATAACTTCACAGCTAAAGTTGAGCAAGAATTTGATAAGATAGCAGCAGGTGAAGTGGAGTGGAATAAAGAGATGAAACTCTTTTATGAGAACTTTGAACCAGAAGTTGAGAAGGTTATGAATGCTCGCTCTGAACATAAAGCTGGTGAAAGAGAATTAGGAATAGATCCGAAAAGTGGTAAACCTGTATTTGTTAAAATAGGTCGTTTTGGTCCCGTTGTGCAGATAGGTAGTGCAGATGATGAGGATAAACCACGTTTTTCTCAACTCCCTACAGGAAAAAGTATGGAGACCATTACACTAGAAGAAGCGCTAGAATTGTTCAAATTACCACGTACATTGGGGCAGTTTGAAGGCTCAGATGTTGTTATTGGAGCAGGTCGCTTTGGTCCTTATGTACTCCATGATAAAAAATACACATCAATACCCAAGGGGGAAGATCCATTAACAATAACACTTGATGCTGCTATCAATCTTATTCAGAAAAAGCGTCTACAAGAAGCACAGCGTCACTTGAAGACTTTTGAAGAAGATGCTAAGATGGAGGTGATGAATGGGCGTTATGGTCCATACGTTGCTTATGATGGTAAGAATTATCGTATGCCGAAAGCTCTTTATGATAAGGCTTCTGAATTGACTTACGAACAATGCTTGGATATTGTTAAGAATGCTCCAGAGCCAAAGAGAAAAAAGTAAGATAACTGATCTCTCCTTTATAATATAATGTTGATCACACTTTTTCTTACGACATAGAAAGTGTGTAATGATATATGAAAATTTCGTGAGTATGTCAGATAACAAGGCTGGAAACATACCGCTTCGTATCATTCTTATCGGATATATGGGGTCTGGCAAGACTACTATTGGCCGAGCCTTATCGAAAGAGTTGAACATTCCTTTCTATGATTTAGATTGGTATATAGAGAGTAGGATGCGAAAATCTATAAAGCAGATCTTCGATGAAAAGGGGGAAGAAGGATTCCGAAAGATAGAAAAAGCAATGCTTCATGAGGTGGCAGAGTTTGAGAATGTTATTCTAGCTTGTGGAGGTGGTACACCTTGTTTCTTTGATAATATGGATTATATGAATACTCAGGGAGAGACCATATATCTGAAAGCTAGTCCTGAAGTGTTATATGGTCATTTGCAGATGGGAAAGTCTGTTCGCCCTCTGTTATTAAATAAGAAATCTGAGGAGGTACGCCAGTTTGTTTGTAGACAATTGCAAGAACGTGAACCATTCTACACCAAGGCAAAGCATACATTAGATGTTAGTTTGATGGACAACTATGAGAAGATTCAAATATCTGTAGGTGGTGTCTGTCAGTTGTTAGCGGTAGATACAACGTTAAACGGTAAGTTGTGAAGATTCATAATTTCTATTTATAGTTTGAAAAAGATATACAAGGGTTAGGAAACGACAATGAAAAAGTGGACGATAGAAGATTCTACAGAACTGTACAACACGTCGGGGTGGGGTACTTCTTATTTCGGTATTAATAATAAAGGTGATGTTTATGTAACACCATGTAAAGATAATACTCAAATTGATTTACGTGATGTTATGGATGAACTAGCCCTACGCGATGTTACACCTCCTGTGTTACTTCGTTTCCCTGACATTCTTGATAATCGAATTGAAAAGACTTCGTCTTGTTTTGAAAAAGCAAAAAAAGAGTATGACTTCAAAGCTGAGAACTTCATAATCTATCCTATTAAGGTGAATCAAATGCAGCCTGTCGTTGAAGAAATCATCTCTCATGGGCGTAAGTTTAACTTAGGCTTGGAAGCAGGATCAAAGCCAGAATTACATGCTGTAATTGCTGTTCAATGCCAGAGTGATTCCCTTATTATCTGTAATGGATATAAGGATCAGAGTTATATTGAGCTTGCTCTATTGGCGCAAAAGATGGGTAAACGTATCTTCATTGTCGTTGAAAAGCTCAACGAAATAGATCTTATCGCACGTGCAGCAAAGAAACTTAACGTTAAACCTAACCTTGGTATTCGTATAAAATTAGCATCTAGTGGCTCTGGAAAATGGGCTGAAAGTGGTGGCGATGCATCGAAATTCGGTCTTACTTCCTCTGAACTTCTTCAGGCTTTAGAGACGCTTGATGCAAAAGGGCTGCATGATAGTTTGCGTCTAATACACTTCCATATAGGTTCGCAAATAACAAAGATTCGTCGTATTCAGACGGCTCTAAATGAAGCAGCACAGTATTATGTGAACCTGAGGAAGATGGGGTATAACGTAGACTTTGTTGATTGTGGTGGTGGACTTGGAGTCGATTATGATGGTACACGTTCATCCAGTAGTGAGAGTTCTGTGAATTATAGTATTCAAGAATACGTCAACGATTGCGTTTATACGTTTGTAGATGCAGCTAACAAGAGTGATATTCCACATCCAAATATCATTACGGAAAGTGGTAGAAGTTTGTCTGCACACCATTCGGTTCTTGTTATTGATGTTCTTGAAACTGCATCTTTACCTGAGATGTCTGAAGAATTTGAAGCAAAAGAGACCGATCACCAGCTAGTAAAAGACCTTTATGATATATGGGATAATCTTGATGCTCGTAATATGTTAGAGGATTGGCATGATGCAGAGCAGATTCGTGAAGAAGCCTTAGAATTATTCTCTCATGGTTTGGTTGACCTTCGTACTCGTGCGGAGATAGAAGCAATGTATTGGAGTGTATGCCATGAAATCAATAATTTAGCAAAGAACATGAAGCATGTTCCTGATGAGTTACGTAACATGGATAAACTTCTTGCAGATAAGTATTTCTGTAACTTCTCCCTTTTCCAGTCTCTTCCAGATAGTTGGGCTATAGACCAATTATTCCCAGTGATGCCTATTCAGCGTCTCAATGAGCGTCCAAGCCGTAATGCGACATTGCAAGATATAACCTGTGATAGTGATGGAAAGATATCAAATTTTGTTGCTATGGGGCGTAGCAGTCATGTACTACCAGTTCATCCGTTAAAGTCAAATGAGCCTTATTATCTTGGTGTATTCCTTGTCGGGGCTTATCAAGAGATTCTTGGTGATATGCATAATCTCTTTGGCGATACCAATGCCGTACATATTTCTGTGAAGGATGGGGGGTATCATATCGATCAGATCTTTGATGGTGAGACTGTCGAAGAAGTTCTGGAATATGTTCAGTACAATCCGAAGAAGCTTGTTCGCCAATTGGAAATATGGGTAACAAAGAGTGTTAAACAAGGTAAGATCTCTCTAGAAGAAGGTAAGGAATTCCTTAGCAATTATCGTAGTGGACTTTATGGTTACACATACTTGGAATAGGTTATGATTTCCTAGAGGAGGTAGAGCATACTTGGCGAATTAATGAGAAATGCGATTTTATGCAATCTAAATACTTAGTTAAAAACCAAAGTATGCTCTGCAATCTTTGATTTATTAATATAATATACTCTTGATTATTGAGATTGTGTTGTCGTAAACAATAAGGTGATAATCATAAATGATGTGTTATTAAAGGTTAAATGGATACTCTTTCGTTCTATTCTCTGTAACTTTTAGTCATATATAATCGTCATTTAAATAGTGAGAAGATGAAAAATATCAGTTTTCGAGATGATATCTTGCCGTTGAAGAATCAACTCTTCCGGCTTGCACTTCGTATCACACTCAACAGGTTTGAGGCTGAAGATATAGTGCAAGATACGCTGATAAAGGTTTGGAATCGTCGCTCTGATTGGGAGGACATAGACTCTATTGAAGCTTTTAGCTTGACGATATGTCGTAATCTCTCACTCGATCGCATCAAGAAAAAAGAGAATGATAACAACTCTTTAGAAGATGTAAAAGGAGTAGAACCATTATCTTCATCTAATCCACAAGACCGAATGATTCAAGCTGACAGGGTGAATCTAATTAGACAAATAGTAGATTCACTTCCTGAGAAACAACGAAGCTGTATGCAGCTAAGAGACTTCGAAGGTAAATCTTATAAAGAGATAGCTGTCATATTGGATATTACTGAAGAGCAAGTGAAGGTTAATATCTTCCGAGCAAGACAGGCGGTCAAACAAAGATATTTGAAACTAGATAATTATGGATTATAAGTACATTGAACAGTTACTGGAGCGCTATTGGCGCTGTGAAACTTCTCTTCAAGAAGAGGAGATTCTACGTGCGTTCTTCTCTCAAGAGGACATTCCAGCAGCTTTACTACCTTATCGCGACCTTTTTACATATAGTAAGAACGAGAAGGAAGAGAGCGTACTGGGCAGTGACTTTGACCAAAGGGTATTGGGGATTATAGAGAAGGATGAGCCTGTGAAGGCACGTGTCATCACGATGCGTCATCGTCTTATGCCACTCTTTAAGGCTGCTGCTATAGTAGCAATTATCCTCACGTTGGGGAACGCAATGCAAGTTGCTTTCTCTGATGAAGACGCCTCACGTGCAGTATCAAGTACTGCTGCCGTAGACAAACCCCATGAAGGTCCTTCCGTTGCTAAGGCTGATTCTGTAAAGGTAGACACTTTGCAACATAAGATACAGACATCTGTGTCATCCATAACAAAGTAAGACAATTTCTATGCTTTCTCAATAAATAATCATTTAAAAGTAAAACAACTCGAGGCCGTGAGGTCTCAATATTCTCTCAAATTTTTCATAAATACTAACGTAGAAGAGCTGGTACTCGTTAAGAGTATCAGCTCTTCTGTCTTAAGGGATGCGTGTGTTTACTCTCTACCCAATTGATCAACAAACTTCATGACATTGGCTGGTGGACGTTGATTCAGTAGTTCGTTCTTCATGTAGTCCATATATGGAGCAATGTGTTGGAAGAACTTCTTATACCCTTTGCAGAGGTAGTTAAGACCAGGATTACCATACTTATCCTTTATAAATCGGTTCTTTGGACACTCTCCATGACAGGCAAATTCCCATTCACACTCACGACATTGAAGTGGGAGCGAGGCATGCTTGAGTTTGCTAAACTGCCGTTGTTTCTCCCCATAAAGCATATCAATCAATGTCTTATCTTTTACATTACCAAGTTTGTATTCAGGGAACACAAAGTGGTCACAAGAGTACACATCTCCATTGAACTCCATTACTCCTGCATGTCCACACTCCTTTGCATACACACAGATACCAGGTGTTTGTCCCACCCAGTTAGCCAATATGCAATCGAATATCTCCACATAGGTTTGCCCCACATCATTGCGTACCCACTCATCAAAGATTGCACACAAGAAGTCGCCCCACTGCTCTGGTGTAACCGAGAAGTCCGCTATTGGCAACTCTTCCTTATCGGTTAATGTAGCTAGATGTCGCCCATCCTTATGTTGTATGATGCGCTCTACAATAGGTGAAATCTGTATGAACTGGCATCCAATCTCCTTGAAGAAGTGATAGAAGTCGAGCGGGTAATCAGCATTGAAATCGTTTACTACCGCCATAGCATTCCATTCCACGTGGTGTTTCTGGAACTGTTTAATCCCCTTCATAACCTTTGACCATGATGGACCATTGCGTGCTGTGCGCCGGTATTCATCGTGAAATTCCTGTGGACCATCAATCGATACACCTACAAGCCAGTTGTTCTCACGTAGGAACTCACACCATTCATCAGTCAATAACGTACCATTTGTTTGTATAGTATTGCTTATTCTGCGCCCGTTAGCATACTTGCGTTGTAATTCAACTGCCTTTTTGAAAAATGATAGTGGGCGCATCATCGTCTCTCCCCCATGCCATGTAAAGAGAACCTCATTCATGGTTTGAGCATTGATATATTCCTTTGTGAATCGTTCTAATAGCTCTTCTGTCAGTATGCGAGTTGGTGTGTTCTTATAGAGATTTGCCTTTTCAAGATAATAGCAATACTCACATCTGAGGTTGCAGGAAGCCCCGACGGGCTTTAGCATGATATATAAAGGGTGCGAAAATGGTGCAATTGTGTTCATGTCTATGTGTCTTTTCTTATCTTACTTATCCTTATCTACATTTGCTTAATTGTCATCTTTTATCCAATGAAGGCATTGTAACAGGGAAAAGTTCACTATTCGTATGCTCTTTCTGAGCAATTTCTATCATCTTCTGTACGATATCTGGATGCTCATTTGCTATGTCATGATCCTCATGAAGGTCGTTTGCTAGATTGTAAAGATGTGGTATTCCATGAATAGTAATCAGTTTCCAATCCCCCATTCGAACAGCTGTTTGGTCCGTTTCAGCGAACTCCCAATAAAGATAAGGGTGCTTCTTTTGTCCGATTCCATCGTTTATGAGCGTAGGAAGAATTGATATTCCATCGAAGTAATCGATAGTCTTTTTCTTATTACGATAGCTTCGTACATAATCCTTTACACCTGCCATTTCTGCAAAAGTAGGCATGAGATCATAGAAAGCAAAGGGCAAATTACTCTCTACACCAGCCTTAATATGTCCATTCCAGCGAGCTATGAAAGGTATTCTGATACCTCCTTCGTAACATTGTCGTTTAATACCTCTTAGCTTTCCATCGCGGTTGAAGAACGAAGGATCAGCCCCGCCTTCCTCATGAGGACCATTGTCACTGGTAAAGATAACGAGTGTGTTGTCCGCAAGACCTTTCTCATCCAATAGCTTGAGAATCTCTCCTACGTATGAATCAAGGCGTGTTATCATTGCAGCAAACTGTGCGTGCGTGTGAACAACAGCGTTATATCGTGAGCCTTCTTGCCCTCCCCACGTCTTATCAGTGAAGAACTGCTTCTTATAAAACGCCACTAACGAGTCGTCCGGTTGCGTAAGTTCAGCATGAGGAAGCGTATAAGTGAATACTCCAAAGAATGGTTTATCCTTCGTTTGAGCCTTCAGCCAATCCATGGCATGCTGGTGGATGAGGTCAGCCGAGTATTGCGTGCGTTTAAAGTATTCGTCTCCAAACATCGGATGATTGATGTTTTCTGTCAAGATAACACGTTTCACCGCCGTATCTCCTCGTTCTTTATAGTATTCGTTGAGGAAGTTTGGATAATAGAGATGGGCTTGGAATTGGCATATATAGCCATAGAAATCATCCACCCCTCGCTTATCAGGTGTTGAAACAGAGCCTTCGTAACCTCCTGCCCACTTACCGAACATTCCCGTTCGATAGCCATTATCCTTCATTATCTCTGGTAAGATAATGTGATTGGGGTCGTAAGGATGCTGCCCAACAACGCTGAAGTCTTTGTTTTTCCCATAGTAAACAGGCTTGCTATTCTGCCAATATTCCTTGTTACCACGCACCTCCGTATGTCCCGAGTGCTGCCCAGTCATTAGGCAAGCACGTGATGGTGCACTCACAGGAGCACCTGCATAAGCCTGCGTGAAACGCATTCCTTCCTTTGCCATTCGGTCTATGTTAGGCGTAAGGATGTACTTTTGACCATAGCAACCGAGGTCGCCATAGCCCATATCGTCACACATTATATATATAATGTTAGGCTTCTGTTGCTTCTTAGGAGTTGTGGCATTGCCTTGCACACAACTGAAAGCTGTGATGGGCAAAAGCGTTTTTACAATTTTAGAAATCATATTAATAGGTTTTTAGGTTTGGTTTCTTGCATAGAAACCCTATTGCTGGTTCTTTATTACTCGTCGTTTCTTCTTGTTTGAATGTACAACTTTTCAATCCTACCAAACCTCATCTCCATCACTAAACGACAGTGGGAAGCGACGGATAGTATCGGGTTGGATGATCGTAAGAGTTGTATTTCCTTTCTGCTTCACAATCCTGTTTCCAGCCCTTAGGTCTTTATCGGTTATTGCCCAGAACCTCGTTATTTTGTGCACACGTGTGCGTCCGTCTCGGTCGACACCCTCTACTTGGTATTCCCGAGCAGACTTAAAGGACACCACTTTGAAGTCGAAGGTTTGCTCTTTAATGTGCGCTATTAACTCTGGACGAGTGTCTCTTAAGCAATCGTACAAGAATGCATAACCAAACAAAGCATAGATTATTACTTTTATAATTTCAGCCTTGTAAAGGTTTAAATAAGCAATATAATAGCTCAGATTGTGCATAGGCTATGATGGATCCATTGGTTATGTGCAAAGATACAAATATTTTTCTTTAATTGTGACAAGCTGTTGTTATAAATTAAAAGAGGCTCTTTTAAGGAGGAAGAGAGCCTCTCTTTGTATCAAGGAAAGGCTCTCTTCATGGCAAGGAAAGGCTCTCTTTAAATGGAGAAGAATATTTACTTTCTTGCACCTCCTTGTTTGTAACTAAAGAAGTGCACCTTCTTTATCTCTCACAATCATCTCTTCTTTTGTGCTGTTCTTTGTTTTTTGGGGTGCTTCTCTCACCCTCTTTGTCTTTCAAAGAATACCTTGTAAAGGCTTAATAATGAGAGACTAAGCAAGTGATAATCTATAAGTTAGGGTTGAAAGTGCAAACGATTACGCATAAATTGATATAAATCATGCAAAGAGCTATTGCTTATTCACATTATTATTATTAACTTTGACGAAAAATAACTACCCAACTCTATGAACATACAGTTTAACATAAACTATCAAACCTACTATGGTCAAGAACTTGTCTTGAGCATAATTACAGGGAGACACAACGGGGTGAATGAGACCTCACAGTACAGGATGCACACCTTAGATGGCTATCACTGGAGCGTAGAAGTACGTAAGGACGTGAAGCCAGGGACGCAGATTGATTACTTCTATAGTGTTCTTCGTGGCGATAACGAGGAGCGAAAGGAATGGAGCGTCATGTGTCATCGATTGAACTTCGATGCTGAACGCGGTTTAAACTATTGTGTTTACGACCACTGGAATGATATTCCTGAGGATTCATACCTATACTCTTCTGCTATTGCTGATTGTGTTGTCGGTAAGAAACAAGAGAAGGTTAAACTCAACAACTTCAACAAATCGGTTACACTCAAGGTGCGTGCGCCACAGTTAAGGGCTGAAGATCAACTCTATCTCATTGGTGCTGAACCAGCATTAGGCGCTTGGAACGAAAAGAAAGCACTGAAGATGACACAGCACAACATCAATGAGTGGATGGTAACTCTTGATGGTGCAAAGTTGGCAAGCAGCCGTTTAGAAGTGAAGTTCTTCATTAAGAACAAAGCAGATAACGATGCTATCGTATGGGAATACAGCGATAATCGTATCGTTGAATTGCCTGCAATGGATGAAGGTGACGTCATGGTCTATGAGTTGGATGAGGCTTTTTTCCCACTTCCAGCCGTTCGCATAGCCGGAACATTAGTCCCTGTCTTCTCTCTTCGTTCGGAGTCTAGCTTCGGAATAGGCGACTTTGGCGACCTAAAGAAGATGGTTGATTGGGTGAGTCTGACGCAACAACGTGCGCTACAGATTCTTCCAATCAACGATACAACCATCACTCACACCTGGACGGACTCCTATCCTTATAGCTGTATATCCATCTTTGCACTTCATCCGCAGTATGTTGACCTCAACGCCTTACCTGCTTTAAAGGATAAAGAGCAGCGTGATAAGTTTGAAGCCTTGCGTAAAGAACTTAACGCCTTACCGCAGATTGACTATGAAAGAGTCAATGATGCGAAGACAGAATATCTACGTTTACTATTCGAACAAGAGGGTCAAAAGGTGCTCACGAGTGATGCTTTTAAAGCCTTCTTCATCGATACAGAGAGCTGGTTAGTGCCGTATGCTCAATATTGCTACATGCGTGATAAGAATGGAACAGCTGACTTCTCACGTTGGTCCGACCATAACCAATGGGATGAAGCAGAGCGTAAACAGCTATCGTCACCAAAGGAGAAAGCATACAAGGAGGTCGCTTTCTTCTATTACGTGCAATATATCCTCAGCAGTCAACTAAAGGCTGTCCATGAGTATGCACAAGCGCATAAAGTGGTCCTGAAAGGCGATATTCCTATCGGAGTAAACCGTTATGGATGTGACGTGTGGACGCAACCTCGATACTTCAACCTTAATGGTCAGGCAGGCGCGCCACCTGATGATTTCTCTGTAAATGGGCAGAATTGGGGCTTTCCAACATACAACTGGGAGGAGATGATAAGCGATGGTTGCAAGTGGTGGATACGTCGCTTCCAGAACATGTCGAAGTATTTTGATGCCTACCGAATCGATCATGTCTTAGGCTTCTTCCGTATATGGGAGATTCCAATAAGTGCTGTTCATGGTCTGTTAGGACAGTTTGCTCCATCGCTAGGAATGAGTCGTGAGGAGATTGAGGGCTATGGTTTACACTGGCAAGAGGAGCTATTTACCGAGCCATTCATCACTGATTGGATATTAGATCGTGTATTCAGAGAGCATGCAGATGAGGTTCGTCAAAAGTATGTTGAGCATATTTGGGGTGACAGATACAAGATGCGTCCAGCCTTCGATACGCAACGTAAGGTGGAAAAGGCATTTGCTGGTAAGACCTCAGATACTGATGTTTGGATACGTGATGGGCTATATTCTCTGATTAGCGATGTGCTCTTTGTGCGTGATCATAAGGATTCTAACCGCTTTCATCCACGCATTAGTGTGCAGTTCGCATTCATCTATGAGAGCCTTTACGATAGTGATAAAGCAGTATTCAACAGGCTTTATAATGATTATTACTATCGTCGCAATAACCAGTTCTGGTATCAGGAAGCAATGAAGAAGTTGCCTAAGTTGGTGAATGCAACACGTATGTTGGTATGTGCCGAGGACTTAGGTATGGTGCCTGATTGCGTTGCCTGGGTAATGAACGAGCTTCGTATCCTTAGCTTGGAGATACAGAGTATGCCGAAAGACCCGCATGTTCGATTCGGACACTTGGGTCAGAACCCATACAGAAGTGTAAGTACTATCTCCACACATGACATGGCTACACTTCGACAATGGTGGGATGAAGACTGGGCAAGAGCGCAGGATTACTTCAATAGTATGCTTCATCGTGGTGGACCAGCACCTCACCCATTACCTGGATGGCTTGCTCGTGACATCGTTAGTCGCCATTTGACATCACCAAGTATGCTCTGCATCTTAGGCATTCAAGACTGGATGAGTATTGACGAAACGCTCCGATTGGCTGATCCTGACGCCGAACGCATTAACATCCCGGCTAATCCTAAGCACTACTGGCGCTATCGTATGCATGTAAGTATCGAAGAGTTAATGAAGAACAAGGACTTTAATGGACAAGTAATTGATTTGATTAACCAAGCTGGAAGATAATTCTATTAGGCGATTATGATGCTTTGACAAGTGTTTATAATCGCCTATTATCAATAAAACCATCTATAACTATTCATTAAGAAGACTAACGTAACAATGAAGATAAAGTATTATTTGGCTGCTTCTATCGCTACCTTTATGCTTTCACAAGGGGTTTCTGCACAAGAGAAATTCGATGAGGTGTCTTACACACCATCGGCTACAACCTTCCGTCTTAATGCACCATCAAAACCTGTACTAAGGCTATATGATGAGGGACTTGGTGGTAAGGCTTATAAGAAGTTGAAGCTCACACAGAGTGGTGATAATACATGGTCTGTGGTCGTGAAAGGCGACTTAAAAGGGAAATTCTATACTTTTGATATTGGTAAGGGAGAAACTCCTGGTGTCTTCGCAAAGGCTGTTGGCTGCAATGGTAGTCGTGGAGCTGTGGTGGACATGAGGGACACGAACCCTGTTGGATGGGACTCGGATAGACGCGTTCCGACGAAGAGTCCAGCCGACCTTATTATATATGAGCTACATCATCGGGACTTTTCTATAGATAAGTCATCTGGCTTTGTAAACAAAGGGAAGTACCTTGCTCTGACAGAGCAAAAGGCTATTGACTATCTAAAGAAGTTGGGTGTGAATGCTATTCACATTCTTCCTTCTTTCGACTTTGCCTCTATCGACGAGTCGAAACCAGATGTTCCTCAATACAACTGGGGCTATGATCCGTTGAATTATAACGTCCCCGAAGGGAGTTACTCATACGATGCCAGTCTGCCAACTCGTCGTATCATGGAGTTCAAACAGATGGTACAAGCATTGCACAAAGCTGGTATTAGGGTGATTCTTGACGTTGTTTATAATCACACTTACGACCTTGCTAACAGCAACTTCGAGCGTACCTTCCCTAAAGCCTACTATCGTTATAAGGCTGACGGAACGCCTTCTGATGGTTCAGGTTGTGGTAACGAGACGGCAAGTGAGAAGTCGCTTATGCACGAGTTTATGCTTGAGTCAATGAAATACTGGGTCAAAGAGTATCACATCGATGGCTTCCGTGTAGACCTCATGGGCGTTCATGACATTCAAACTATGAATGATATCCGTCGTGAACTCAATGCTATTGACCCCGAGATATTCGTTTATGGAGAGGGATGGAGCGCTGGAACTTGTGCTTATCCGCATGATAAGCTGGCGATGAAGGCTGCTATTCCACAAATGCCAGGCATTGCAGCGTTCTCTGATGACATCCGCGACGCTTTGCGCGGACCATTCTCTGATGATCACCAAGCTGGCTTCTTGGGTGGTGTGAAAGGTTTGGAGGAGAGCATAAAGGCTGGTATTGCAGGTATGATAGCCCACCCACAGGTTGATTACAACAAGGTGAACTATTCGAAGAAGCCATATGCAATAGAGCCAACACAGATGATCTCTTACGTAAGTTGCCATGATGACTTGTGCTTAGTAGACCGATTAAAGGCTTCAATACCCGAAGTGGTATATGATAAGGATGCGTTAATTAGATTGGACGAATTGGCTCAAACAGCTGTATTCACATCTCAAGGCGTACCTTTCATGCTGTCTGGTGAGGAGATGTTACGCGATAAGAAAGGTGTTCACAATTCGTTTAATTCACCTGATAGTATCAATCACTTGGATTGGAACAACCTAACTGCTTACCCGCAAGTGTTCCAATATTACAGTCGTCTCATCCGTCTTCGTAAGAACCACCCAGCCTTCCGTTTAGGCAATGCAGAGCTTGTCCGCAAGCATTTGGAGTTCCTTCCAGTACAGGACTGCTTGGTTGCTTTCCGTCTAAAAGACCATGCTGGTGGTGATAAGTGGAACAATATTTACGTCATACTCAATGCTAATTCAAATCTAAGAACCGTCAATATCCCTAAAGGGAACTACACGATTGTATGTGCAAATGGCGATATCAACGAAGCAGGATTGGGTCAGATGGAAGGCGGAGAGGTAATGGTTGATGCGCAATCGGCATTGATCTTACATGATTAAACACGTCTCCTTCCTTCCTTACAAGGGTAGGGTTGCTAGCAAGAAGAGGCTAGCAAGAAGAACCAGAAATATAACTTTTCAACAAGTCTCCCCATCCTTCCAATGGATTGGGGAGCTTTCCGAATAACAATGAACCTAAAACAAACAATCAACAAAGCAGCTCTTTGTTCCGCAAGAAGGCTATGGAGCAGCTTATTCTTATTATCTTTATTCATCGTTCCAACAGCTATGACTGCTCATAACAGTACATCCGTACCAAAAAGTCAATCGGTATCGAAAGTGGATATCACACGCATTGAACCAGAGAACTGGTTTGTTGGTATGAAAGATCCAACACTTCAGTTGATGGTTTATGGTAAGGATATCAAGTTCTCTGACGTATCAACTGATTATGAGAATGTGCGCATTGACTCACTTGTTAGGCTTGATTCGCCTAATTACTTACTGGTTTATCTCAATCTAAAAGACGCTAAACCGGGTGAGATGACGCTCTCATTTAAGGGCAAGGATGGTAAAGTTATCAAACGAAAGTACCAACTTTTGGCTCGTTCTATGGCTGGTGCTGACCACAAGGGATTCGATAACTCGGATGTTCTCTATATGCTCATGCCTGACAGATTCGCTAATGGTAACCCGAAGAATGACGTTGTTAAGGGTATGCAAGACCAACTATGCGACCGCAACGAACCGAGTCTTAGACATGGAGGAGACCTAGAAGGTATACGTCAGCATCTCGATTATTTCACTCGTTTAGGGGTAACAGCTCTATGGTTCACACCCGTTTTGGAGAACGATAGACCAGCCGATAACGGGAAGAATAGTACGTATCATGGCTATGCAACAACCGATTATTATAAGGTGGATCCACGCTTTGGTACAAACGATGAGTACAAGAAACTCATTGCTGAATGTCATCAGAAAGGACTGAAGGTAGTCATGGATATGATCTTTAACCATTGTGGTGACTATCACACATGGAACCGAGATATGCCCTCAAAGGACTGGTTTAATTATCCAAACTATGGTTTGCAAACAAGTTATAAACTAACTCCTGTGCTCGATCCATACGCCAGTAAGGTGGACATGAGGGAGACTGTTGATGGCTGGTTCGTCGCTTCCATGCCCGATCTGAACCAACGCAACCCTCACGTTATCAAGTATCTTATACAGAACTCAATGTGGTGGATAGAGACAGTGGGTATAGATGGAATACGCATGGACACCTATCCTTACGCTGATCGAAAGGCTATGGCAGAATGGATGAAGGCATTAGATGCGGAATACCCAAACTTCAATACCGTTGGAGAAACGTGGGTTACAGAACCTGCTTACACAGCTGCTTGGCAGAAGGACAGCAAGCTCTCTGATATTAACAGCTATCTGAAGACGGTGATGGACTTCTCTTTCTTTGATAAGCTAACGCTTGCGAAGAACGAAGAAACCGATGATTGGTGGAAGGGACTGAATCGTATTTACAACTCATTGTGCTATGATTACCTCTATACGAACCCATCTTCTGTGATGGCATTCATCGAGAATCACGATACAGACAGGTTCCTTGGCAATGGTAAGGACACAACGGCTCTGAAGCAGGCTTACGCTTTGTTGCTCACAATGAACCGTATTCCGCAACTTTACTATGGTACGGAAGTACTCATGAATGGTACGAAGGAGATAACAGATGGCAATGTCCGTAAGGACTTCCCAGGTGGTTTTCCTGGTGATAAAGTCGATAAGTTCACACGTGAAGGGCGCACAACTGCAGAGAACGCCATGTTCGATTGGACTTCAAGAATACTACATTGGCGACAAAACAATGAGGTGATTAGCAAGGGAAAACAAACCCAATTCATCCCTTGGCATGGTGTTTATGTACTCGCAAGACAGCTTGATGGCAAGACTGTTCTCACCATTCTCAATGGCAAGAAGGCTGATAATAAGGTGGAGGTAGCACGTTATGCAGAAGTGATTGGTCAACATACTACAGCCACAGACATCACAACTGGCAAGACAATCGACCTCACAAAGGACATCCCACTGGGGCATCGTCAGACGATGATACTCAGTTTCTAAGCCCATAAACAACAAACAGCGAGAAGGCTATCAAGCCCTTCTCGCTGTTTGTTTATTTATTTTCTTTGTTCGACTCGAACATTTGCAGACCTATTAACTGTACCAATTCTTTGAACTCGGGGGAGTATTTTACACCCGTCTTACCCCATTCGTACTCATGACGAATATTCTTTCCTGGATAATAGATAGTCACAAATAAGCTCCCTAGATCAGTACAAAAATCGTTATTCTTAACGGCTATCACATCCTTAGCAGAGCCTGTGACGTATATGTCATCCACGAGTTCTTTGACTCGAAAACTGCGCTCGTCACTAACCTGAACTATGTCTGTTGTGTCTTTCACCTTGCCTTCTACCGATACATTATGCTGTATATACTTACACGAACGACCCTGTTTATCTACTACCCAAGTAATGTATTTAGGATTTAAAACATAGCCTGGAAATGACTCAATAACGACAGAGTCATACGCTTCTGACGTATTCTTCGCCGTCAACACTCGGTTTCCTTTGGAACAGCTAATGCCTATCAAGGCGATTACAACACATAAATAAACGGGCTTCCTCATCTGTTTTATTCTATTAAATAACGGCAGTTACCTATCCACCCAATTAATAACTTCGAGGTTAGGAATATAGCGGAAATGCTTGATATTATCAGTTACTAAGGTCAAATTCCACGCTAACGCTGATGCAGCAATCAACAGATCAAAGTCTTCAATAGTAAATCCTTCCAATCGAAGAGAGTTCTTCGTCTGTGCAAAGATGTCTATTCCTACTTCAAAAGGAACCACATTTACCTTTTGAAGAAAGCTATCAATCAATTGAAGATTCTCCTTTGTTCGGTTGCTTTTATATGCACCATATTTCAACTCGGCAAGCGTTATCTCCGAGATAAAACATTTCTCGAACCCAACGTGATTAAGCCTATCTGCAATGTTCCACTTATTGCGGAACAAGAAAACACAGATATTCGTATCAAGCAGGAAACCATTCATAACTCTATCTCTCTATTCTTAGTTCTACTCGTCCGGATGTCCTTTATAATGCTTTCTGTAGTCCTATCATCACGCCAAAGACCAGCAAACTGGTCTGCCCAATGCTCATCCTTCGCCTTTACTTCCCTATGAAGTAACGAGTCACTTAACAAAGAGATCAGTTCCAACTTAACGTTATCACTTAGGTTTTTAAGGATATTCCAATACGGAATCCGCCCACTATTTAATGTGTAATTACCATCCATAACTATTCCTTTATATGCCTGTTGCAAAGATACACAATAATGTGTTTGCCTCCAAATAATCGTCTTTTAAGTTGCTATTAACCGATAGCTCTATCAGTGTTCATGACAATCTTTGAGGCACTTCATGCTCTCCAGGATTATTACAAGGCTTCTGTAATACTTCTCCAAGCCTTCTGTAATGGTATTACAAGCCCTTTGTAATATTTCTGTAAGACTTCAGGAAGATTCTCAAAAGGCTCTTTTAAAGACCAAGATTGTGGTTAAGAAGATACGAGATGAGCATTAGCAAGAATAGAAAATGATTTTTATTAATCCTTACTCTACGCCTTTTAACTGGTGAGATAAGGGCAAAAAAAGCCCCTCTCTGTAGGAGAGGGGGTGGGGGTGAGGCTTGTATCTTGAATTGAAAAGCCGTTAGGGTTGAAAGATGATAGGCACTGTTACGCGTGCTTGTATAGGGCGGTCGTTCTGCATAGCGGGCTTCCATCCCACCATGCGATTGGTTAATCGAACCGCTTGCTCCTTGTAGAACTCCACGCAATTAGCAAGTACTCGCTTCTGCTTAGCCGCATCCATCTTCATAAAATGCTTACTTGTGCCCTGCACATTCTTAACATCTACGACACGAGCACCCGTCACGGAACCATCCATTTCGACGTTAAATAAGACGGTCATTTCGGCATGTACCTTCGAGCGAATAGCCTGAATGCTGTGGTGCTGATTACGTGCAAAATAGTTGGCGATGGCTTCCTGCCCTCCTTCAAACGTCGGGAGAACATCCGCCTTACTAACTTTTGGTTGCAAGTCGATGGACTCTAACTTTGCTTTTAACTTGTTGATCTCTACCGTTCCCATAACTACTTTGCCGTTAGGGTCGATGAGGTACATTGAAGGAATCCAATCAATCTTATATAACTTGTCGATAAATGTATTCTTCCTAAACTTCTTCAGTTCGCTTACCTGCGTCCAATTCATCTGATAACGATTCCAGTATGTCTTTGCCCAAGCCTCTCGGTCGGTATCAAAAGAGATACTAACGAATTGCACACCATAGTCGCGGAACTGCTCATAAAGTGCTTTCATGGCTGGAATATCACGCCGACAATCGGGGCACCAACTCGCCCAGAAGTCTAAAACAACATAACTTCCTCGGTACTGGCTCAGCTTGATATCCCTACCATCATAGGTTCTCAAGGTAAACTCTGGGGCTTTCGTACCTGGCTTCAACATGTTAGTTGCATACTTTGCATCCAAGTCTATTGCAGCTTGAATGGTATCATTTGTTTGTGCGAGAGCAGCTGGAACTGCCATAAAGAACGCACATGCAGCTGTTAGGAAAATCTTTTTCATATCGTTACTTATCTACTTGCTGTTTTCTTACTTCACGTTATTTGTATTAGGTCTGTTGGTTATTTTGCAAATATACTATCTTATTTTCAATAACACAAGACCTATTGTATTTTTTCAATTGTCAGTGTTTGGTCGCAATACTCCACAACTGCTGGACGGTGCGTGATGAATATCACCGTCTTATCATGTGTAGAGAGTATGTTCTTGAGGAGCTTCTTTTCGGTCTCAGGGTCTAGTGCAGAAGTGGCCTCATCGAATATCATTATACTTCGATTACGTAGTAGGGAACGGGCAATGGCAATGCGTTGTGCCTGTCCTTCACTCAATCCGCCGCCTTGTTCGGAGCATGGAGTATCAAGTCCAAGAGGCAAGTGGAACACGAAATCAGCACAACTCTTGCATAACACTTCTTCCATCTCTTCTTGTGTAGCATCTACCTTTCCAAGTAGGAGGTTCTCACGTATTGTACCACTCAAGAGCGTGTTCCCCTGTGGTACATAGACGAAGTTTGTACGCATGAGAGGGGATAGTTCTCTACTTTCCTGCGCATTATAAATCTCGACCTTGCCCTTTGTTGGCTTCAATAATGCTAGTAACATCCTGATGAGAGTAGTCTTTCCTGCTCCTGTTTCACCTAATATGGCGGTACACGAACAAGGGTAGAAATCGAAGTTCAAGTCCCTTAGTATCTCTCGATCACCATCCTCGTAACGATAGTTAATACCCTTCAATCGGATGCCACAAGGCGATGATAACTCTATCGGGTCGCCCTGTTCTTCGAGTGGATTCTCCTCTAATTCCATCAGTCGTTCGGCTGCTGTAAAGACAGAGACAAAGGCTGGGACAAGCTTTGTTAGTTGTCGGGCAGGGCTTTGAATCTTATTCACTAACTGCAAGAAAGCCGTCATTCCGCCAAATGACAATGTATGAAGTGACATGCGAATGGCCGCCCATGTGAAGGCGACAAGATACCCAAATGCGAAGCCAAAGTTCAATACTAAGTTAGAGAAAACAGAGAACTTTGTCTTGCTAACAACCTTCTGTCGCAGTTCTTTCTGTGTACCTTCTAGCTTGCCAACTATCATCTCGTCGCTCTCAAGAGTCTTAATCAACATACGGTGTTGAATGGTCTCTTGGAGTACACTTTGTACCTTAGAATCAGAGTTACGAACCTCCCTTGTGAGGCGTCTCATTTGACGAACATAGACCTTACTAACCAATACAAACAATGGTATGATGACGACAATCAAGAGTGCAAGTCGCCAATCCATCGTCAAGAGATAACAGAAAGCTCCGAGGAACATAGCCAATGTTGAGATAGAACTAGGGATGGTTTCGGTGAGGAAAGTGACGACATTTGCAACGTCAAGTTCCAATCGGTTCAATACATCTCCGCTGTGGTAACGTTCCCGACCATGCCACTCTGAGCGCAAGATACGGTCTAGCATGTTCTGTTGCATCCTATTCTGCGCCTTTATTCCCAGCAAGTTTCGCACCCAGACAGAGGCGATACTCAATGCAAAGTCGCATAGAATCAAGCCTCCCATGATACTAACAGCGATGTAAATACTGCCTGGTTTAACATGAGAAGCAACGTCAATGGCATTTTGGACAGCCCATACAGTAGCCAAAGAAACGCCCACACTGAGTAGACCAATCAATGCATTGAGGATTGCTTGCTTATGGTTTCCGCGCCACGCAAGCCATAACCAATGAAATATCTCCTTAGTAGTATAGCGTGTGTTAGGTATCTGGAAGAGCCTTCTTATCTTATCAATCATTGTATAATCTTTCGTTAGCTGTGGTTTATGTCTCGGTCTTTATCAAACAAAGAGAGTTAGTGGTTAGGACATGATAACAATCCGTTAGAACTTACGAGTATCTGCTCCCCACATGAGTTTCTCGCGTAGTGTGGAGAAGAAATGCTGTTCCTTCCGCTTTACGATACGCACTTTATGAGAGGCTTTCCTTATCTTTAGCGTCACACCCTCACGTAGTTTCTCTGATCGTCCATCAACTGCTGCCAAGAAGTTGTGGCTTCGGCTCTCTACTTCTAGGGTTATCTCGGCCTTGTCACTGATAACGATTGGACGAATGTTGAGGCTATGAGGAGCAACAGGAGTCATGCTAAAGATGTCCGATTGAGGGACTATAATAGGTCCACCGACGGACAATGAGTAAGCTGTTGAGCCTGTTGGCGTACTGATAACGAGTCCATCTGCAAGATAAGTGGTGAGGTATTCACCATTAACAGTTGCCTTAATAGAAATCATCGCAGCGTTATCTCTTTTCAAGATCGCAATATCATTCAGTGCGTATGGGCATCCCTCCAATGGTTCGCCAAGTGCTTCTAATTGCATAACGGCACGTTCCTCTATCTCAACATCACCTGCAAAGACATTATCTAAGATAGATCTAGCCTCATCAGGAACCACACTTGCAAGGAATCCCAAGCGTCCCATGTTCACTCCAATGATAGGTGTTTGCTTCGGACCAACCTTACTTGCCGCCTTTAAGAACGTCCCATCGCCCCCGAGAGAGATAACGTAATCGACATCAAAGTTTACTCCCTCAAACACACCAGCTATCTTTAAATCCTCCTGAAGTTTATTCTCTAAAGCATGAAAGAAGCCTTGCTCTAAGTAAATATCAGCCTCGTGTTGAGCCAAATAACCCAACAGTTCTTTTATCCGAATAGACTCTAAAGCTTTAGAAGCACTACCAAAAATGGCGAAACTCAGTTTCTTCTCAGTCATAAAAACATACCTTTTAAATATCTTTTAGCCTTGCAAACGGTACTAAACGACGAATAATTAGTATATTTGCAAGTACTTTACTTCTGCAAAAGTAAGGTTTTTAATTGGATTTGTAGACTTAAATACGAAATAAATTATGGCTAAAGTGTATGAGTTTCTGGCTAATGGTTTCGAAGAGGTAGAGGCATTAGCACCCGTAGATATCCTACGTCGAGGTGGCGTGGAGGTTAAGACTGTGAGCATAACAGGCTCCCCGCTCGTTGAATCATCGCATGGGGTGATGGTGAAAGCCGACTTACAAATAGAAGACCTAGGTGTTATTGATGATGCAGATATGCTCTTGATACCTGGTGGAATGCCTGGTGCACAGAACTTGAAGGACGATGTTCGTGTTGGAAAAGCACTGCTTCATCAGGTGGAGAGTGGTAAACGTGTGGGCGCAATCTGTGCTGGACCGATGGTTCTCGGTGCTTTGGGAATCCTCAAGGGCAAGCGTGCTACATGCTATCCAGGCTTTGAGAAGTTTCTTACTGGTGCAGAATACACCAAGGAATTATGCACTATTGATGGCAATGTGACAACAGGTAAAGGTCCTGCTGCAGCCTTCGTTTATGGTTTCAAGCTATTAGAACAACTCGTATCAGTAGAGAAAGCGAACGAAATCAGGGAAGGTATGTTGATCAACGAACTCATTGCTCTGCATTAAAACATCGTCAGAAGATGATAAGATACGCTATTATCGTTGCAGGAGGAAAGGGTTTGCGAATGGGAACAGAGGTGCCTAAGCAATTCCTTCCCATCGCTGGTAAGCCTGTTCTGATGCACACCATTAGTAGGTTTCACGCCTATGATGAGCACTTAAAAGTCATCCTTGTCCTTCCAAAAGAGCAACAGGAGTATTGGAATCAGCTCTGTGAAGAATATCATTTCACCGAAGATTACCAGCTTGCAGATGGTGGCGCTAGTCGCTTCCAGTCGTGCCGTAATGGCTTGTCAATGATACCTAATGATACAGAAGGGCTCGTTGGAATTCATGATGGTGTGCGTCCATTCGTTTCAAACGAGGCTATCTCACGTTGTTATGACGCTGCAGAGAAAGAGAAGGCAGTGATTCCTGTATTGCCCGTGACAGACACCTTGCGCTTTGTGGGCGATTCCGATAAGGGGAGGAATGTGTTGCGAAGTGATTACAGAGTGGTTCAGACGCCACAAGTGTTTGATATCCAACTCCTCAAAAAAGCATATAACCAACCCGAGAGTACCAGCTTTACTGATGATGCTAGCGTTGTTGAAAGCATTGGACAGGCTGTCACTATGGTGGAAGGGAATCGTGAGAATATAAAAATCACTACCCCCTTCGATCTGAAAGTAGCGGAGATTTTGGTGTAAAAAGGCTCTTCCGATAATTCAAAATTCATAATTCATAATTCAAAATTATGATTACTTCGAGTTGACGAGTGGGCAGGTTGACAAGTAAACGAGTTGTTTGTTCTGCAGGAAACAATACTATCTACTCCCCTCTCCATTGGGAGATGGGGCAGGGGTGAGCCTTTTTTAACAAAGAAGACACGGATGACACGAAGCCTAAAGGCGACACAGAGTTCCTTACGGAACAATAGAACCCACAGAAGCTTACGCCCACGTGTAATTCAAAATACAAGATTCATAATTATAAGTTATAATCAGAACAATTTGAGAAGAGCGTTCCCTTGCATTGAAGAAAGCCTCTCCTTGCATCGAAGAAACGCCCTCTTTAAATCAAAGAAAGGCTCTTGTTAAATGGACATAACGATTCAAACTGATTTCCGTTAGGCACTCCTCCCCTTGGGGGAGGCTGGGTGGGGTTCCAAAAGAGAGCCTCTCTTGTTAGCTTCCGTTAGGCTACATCCCCTCCTTTGGAGGGGCTTGGGGAGGCTTTAAGTAGCTGTGTTGAGGTTCTCAAAAGTTGTTGTAACGCATGGATATACTATCACAAGACATCATGTATCTACCAGGTGTAGGTCCGAAAAGGAAAGAGATTCTAAGCAAAGAGCTTGGCATCTGGAGTTATCGTGACCTCTTGGAGTATTTCCCCTACAAGTATGTTGACCGCACAAAGATATACCTTCTCTCTGAGTTGTCGGCTGATATGCCCTTCGTACAAGTGAAGTGTAAGATACTAAGCTACGAGGAGTTTGAAGTCGGGAAGCGTCGGAAACGAATCGTGGCGCACGCTACGGATGGTCATGGGATATGCGATATTGTATGGTTCAATGGTACTAAGTATATTTATCAAAACTATCAATTAGATAAGGAATACATCATCTTTGGGAAGCCAACCTACTATAACGGACGCTTTCAATTCAGCCATCCTGATATCGACGATGCCAGTCAGTTGCAGCTCAATGACATGGGTATGCAACCTTTCTATATAACGACTGAGAAGATGAAAAAGGCTGGTATCACCTCTAGAGCAATGGAGAAACTAACGAAAACACTGCTTAGTAAGCTCACAACTCCGCTTGACGAGACCCTTCCCTCATTCATTACTACTCCCTTACACCTCATCTCTCGTGATGCAGCCATGCGTAAGATTCATTATCCAAAGTCGGTAGATGATACGCAGCGAGCACGTGTACGCCTTAAATTTGAGGAACTCTTCTATGTTCAACTCAATATTCTTCGCTATGCAAGTGACCATCGTCGCAAGTATCGGGGGTATATCTTCAATCGTATTGGAGCACAATTTAACTGGTTCTACACGCATAATTTACCCTTTGAACTTACTGGTGCACAGAAGAGAGTGATGCATGAAATACGTGCAGATATGATGTCTGGCAAACAAATGAACCGTCTCTTGCAAGGCGATGTAGGTTCGGGTAAGACGCTCGTAGCCCTTATGTCTATGCTCATAGCCATCGATAACGGCTATCAAGCATGTATGATGGCACCGACGGAGATACTTGCAGAACAACACCTACAGACTATCAAGGAGTTTCTCAAGGGTATGAACTTACGCATAGAACTGCTGACTGGTATTGTGAAAGGCAAGAAACGCAAAGAAGTACTTGCTGGGCTTTTGGATGGAAGTGTACATATTGTTGTCGGAACGCATGCTATCATAGAAGATAAGGTGCAATTCCAAAACCTCGGGATGGCTGTTGTTGATGAGCAGCATCGCTTTGGTGTGGAGCAAAGAGCAAAGTTATGGAGTAAGAGTGACAATCCTCCTCACATCCTCGTAATGACAGCTACTCCTATTCCACGTACCCTTGCCATGACGATATATGGTGACTTAGACGTGAGTATCATCGATGAGTTGCCTCCAGGACGCAAGCCCATACAGACGATACACAAGTATGATGACCAGATGACGAGCCTCTATCAGGGTATAAGACAGCAGATAAAGCTTGGCAGACAGGTGTATATTGTCTATCCACTCATCAAAGAGAGTGAGCGAATAGACCTCAAGAACCTCGAGGACGGATACGCTGCTATGTGTGAGATATTCCCTGACTTCAAGTTAAGTAAGATTCATGGTAAGATGAAGGACAAGGAGAAAGAGGCAGAAATGCAGATGTTTGTCAGTGGAGAAACGCAAATCCTTGTTGCTACAACAGTGATAGAAGTGGGTGTGAACGTACCGAATGCAAGTGTAATGATTATTCTTGATGCACAGCGTTTTGGGCTTTCTCAGCTCCATCAGTTGCGTGGACGTGTCGGAAGAGGTGCCGAACAGAGTTATTGTATACTTGTTACTAATCGCAAACTCACAAAGGAAACGAGTAAGCGAATTGACATTATGTGTGATACGAATGATGGTTTCGAGATCGCAGAAGCCGATTTGAAGCTAAGAGGTCCAGGTGATTTAGAAGGTACACAGCAAAGTGGTATAGCCTTCGACTTAAAGATTGCCGATATAGCACGTGATGGTCAGCTTGTTCAAATGGCACGTGAAGAGGCACAAAAGATAATTGATAGTGACCCAACCTGCCAAAAGAATGAATATAAATTACTATGGGATAGACTTAAAGCGTTAAGAAAGACTAACATAAACTGGGCTGCGATCTCTTAAAATTAATTTGTCGAAAGCTCTCACAATATGCACTTCTAAACGGCTTGACATATATCATCTACGAATCAAGAGATATAAAAGTCGTTTGTTAAACAGCCTATAAAAACTGTTAACCTGTTGTCTTTTTGTCATTTTTTCCTTATCTTTGCGAAGTCTTTTGATACTTAGTTCGATTCTTTGTTATAAGTTTTCAACATGTCAAGAGATAGGAACTTAACAATTTGTTCCGGCCTTTTTAGGCTTCATAGTACAGAAATAAAATAACTTGATTATGATGTTTAAAAGAATTGTTAGGACTTTCGCACTTACATCTCTATTCGCCCTAACAGCCCACACAGCTAACGCACAAGACTTGCTTGCACGTCAGGCACCAATTGATAGACGAGCTAAAGCACTTGATACAATGGTTATTAGTCGCTTACGTGAATCTGAGGAAGTTGAAGAACCAGCATCTGAACTCTACAACGATTGGAATAACAATTATGCACATAGGGGTGGTAACCTCCCTGATGTATACAAGATTGACCTCCGCGGATTCCATATGCCAACTCCTAGTCGCGTCATTACGAGTAACTTCGGACGCCGTTGGGGACGTCGCCACTTAGGTATGGACATTAAAGTCTACATCGGTGATACCATCCGCGCAGCCTTCTCTGGAAAGGTTCGTGTTGTTAAGTACGATGCAAATGGTTATGGAAAATATGTTGTAATACGCCATAACAATGGTCTTGAAACTATCTACGGACACTTATCAAAACAGCTTGTTTCAATTAACCAGACAGTTCGTGCTGGTCAGCCGATTGCTTTAGGTGGTAATACTGGTCGTTCTACAGGTTCTCACTTGCATTTTGAAACACGTCTTGCTGGCGTTGCTTTGAACCCAGCTTTATTCTTCGACTTTGCTCATCAGGATGTTACTGGCGACTACTATGTGTTCCATAAGAGTACACTAGCACAAGAGTCAGAACAAGCAACAGCTGCTCGTGGTACTTCTTCAAGCCTTGGTTATTCTCGTGAAAACATTCAAGGCACACGTGGACAGAGTTCTTCTACTCGTCAAGAGAAGGCTTACAATACTGATTTCTCTAATCACACACCACGCACAGAAGCTACAAGTAGTACTGGTCAGATTATCTATCACTCAGTAAAAGAAGGTGAGACTATTGAGTCTATTGCTGAGTTGTATGGTGTAACGATTGATAAGTTATGTCGCTTGAATCGTCTAGGTCGATACACGAAGGTGGACAAAGGATGGATTCTCAAGATTAGTAAGTAAACGAATTAATTGATAATACAAAAACACCTCGTTAGATATTTTATTCTAACGAGGTGTTTTTTATTAGGATAGCTTTTGTAATTTGCTGTCATTCCTGTCATTATTTTCGTGTGCACAACATACTGATTACAGAATAATATTATAAGTGCTAAAAGTGACAGCAGCTAATATTAAAACTAAATTAGGGCTTTATGTAACCCAAAGTGGATGTGATTTTTATTGAAAGGAATAGCACGGAAAGTACTTACCGATTGTCAGTACTATCTTTCTTGAATGAGTCGGATATGCCTTTACCGAGCTTCTTAAAGAACTTCTTACCACCTTCTCCTATCTTGCGGGTTACCTCGCCCATAGTCTTCACTTCGCGTTTTACAACACGACCTATGCCACGTGACATTGTCCGCAAACCATCTTTTACCTCTGTCTCGCCAGAGTCTCTTCGTTCAACTCTATCGGTTTCTACCTTCTTGCTGCTAGTAGGCTTTATTGCAGAAGATGGTTGAGGCGCAGGCGTAAGATGCTTTGTTGGAGTTGCGGTGTGTGCTCTTGCCTCTGCTTTCTGGCGTGCTTTAACCAAATGTGGAGATGCGCCTGCAATTCCACTATACTCTGTTTGTGCTGTTGCTGATAGACTTATCAGCGACAAAACAACTATAAGTTTTGTTTTCATTCGTTCCATAGTCTTTCGTTTTATAACTTACTAATTAAACGATAAATGAGCATTGTAAATTATAGTCCTTAACAAACAATAGTACGCTTTAAAGGCCTTTAAAAGGAGGAGAAAAGCTATTTAAATACTTTACGGACAGCAAACCACGCGTGGAGCAAGATTGTAGTAAGAAGTCCGTAATGGCGGTTCATCACATCAAAACGCTCTTTGAGAGAGTCCTTATGATGGATGGTTGTTTGTCCCTCTTCCATGTAGTTGGCAACGACAGCATGTATGTTACGTAGAAGAAGGTGTCGCCGTTCCCCCTCTTTCATAACTCTTATACACCAGTCAACATCTGCTGAATAACGGAAAGATATGTCATAAGGAAGAGAGCGAGCAATATCTATACGTGCATAAAAGGCTTGATGGCATACCACCATACCCTGACGGAAAGAACGCCAAGTAAGTCTTTCTGGGGGACTGAGTCGACGGTGATACAAGAAATTACCCTTGTCATCAATTATATCTGTATTTCCAAAGAGGACAGCAGGATGCTCTTCACCATCTCCCACGACAGCTGCTAACATTACCTTATTTAATGTCTCTGCATCAGGAAAGCGGTCACCTGCATTCATAAAGACAATATAGTCTCCTGTTGCTAGTTGTAACCCTTTATTCATTGCATCATAGAGCCCCTTGTCAGGCTCGCTTTGGATTTTTACAATATGCCCATTCTCTGCATTATCAGATTGTTCTTGATAAGCCTTAGCAATACTTATTGTCTCATCAGTTGACGCTCCATCAATAATAAGATGTTCCACATGAGGATAGTTCTGCATCAATACACTGTCTAGAGTAGGACGTAAGACAGCAGCTGCGTTATAGGTTATTGTGACAACAGAAAACGTAATCATAATCGATAATTCTTAAAGGCCATTGCCTCATTATATATATTAATGTATTGCAAAGCGACGCTACGTTGAGAATAACTACGCTGTACCTTTGTTATTGCTGATGAGGAGAGGTCTTGGTAATCGGCTTCTTCTAGAATCCAATGAAGTCCTTGTGCGAGGTCTGTAGCATCACGATACTTTGCAACATAACCATTTACCTTGTGGTCAATCTCTTCTGGAATACCACCCACCTTAAAGCCTACACTGGGTACACCACACGCCATTGCTTCCATAATGGTGTTAGGTAGATTCTCTGAGAGAGAAGGTAAAACGAAAACATCAGAAGCATTATAGACATCTACAATACGCTGAGTGTCGTTGATATATCCCAACTCATAGACTTCAAAGTCGAATTCCTCTCTTAGGTTCTCTGCATGACCACCTAGTATGGCTATAGCTGTTTTATTGACTATCTCTGGATAATCCTTTGCTAACTTATGGCAGGCTTCAATGAGATAAGAGATTCCTTTGTTTACATTTGTTACGCGTTGTGATGCAAAAAGAATAATTTTCTTGTCTAAAGGAAGTCCTGCATTTATGCGAGCCTGTTTCCTATCTGTGGGATGAAAAACATGTGTATCAATGGGATTGGGGATAGAGAAAACTTGTTGTCCAGCAAGAATAGCACTCTTGCTTGCCTCCTTTTCGAGCCATTTGCTACACGTTACAAACATGATATTGCGCCCTTCAAGCATCTTCTTCTTACGCTGAAGCACCTTATTAGATAAGTCGTTTGTAGAACCACCATTGGGTAGAAGGCGGCAATTACCGCAATAAGACTGATAACGCAGACAGTTTAGTGTGATATGACAGATACCTGTTGCAGGCCAAATATCATGCATTGTCCAAACAATAGGCTTTCCACTATCAAGGATCTTGCGGATTCCTTTCAGCGAAAGCATTCCTTGATTGATCCAAGAAAGATGTATAATATCAGCCTCCTTAAACTCTGGTAACTTTGTGATATCAACTCCAGAATTAGCAATATCTATCTCAAATAGGTGCTTACGACTGAAGTGTAGATGCCAAAATATGGTCCATCGTTCCCAAAGAAAGTGTAATTGATTGCGTAAAGTATGTGATAAACCAACAACAGTAATATCATCCGTCAGTTTATCACGTACTAACATCTTTGCTTTTACGCCATTGTTATTCAGAGCGTCCTTAAGTCGGTTGGCAGCTAAAGCAGCACCACCTGTCTTCTCACTGGTATTTACTATCAGAACTTTCATTCGCTTATTTCCTTTTCAGCAAAGTTACAAGAAAAGGCATAAACACACAAGGAAAGTAACAAAATATTAGTTGTTTACGGACACAGAAGGTTGATTTGCGTCAAGAAAGGGGCATTATCTTGATAAAACATAAGTAAAATGTTGCAAGGAAGTGAGAATCATCCTACCTTTGCATTGTCAAAAGGTTAATAGATTGTTTAGGTTAGTAGTAATAGATTTAGGTTTTTAGTTATTTTATTTTAGGTAAAACGTTTAACGATTGATCAGTGATAGCAAAGGTAGTCGTGAGATTCCCTTTCACATAAAAAGATTTTTGGTTAAACATACTGATAACGCCGATGCTCGTTGAGAGTATCGGCGTTTACTTTTATGGATTACATCACTCGGTCTATTACAAAGTCCTTATAATATAGATTTCTCCGCACATCACCCTTTATCTGCAGTAGTTTTCCTTTCGTATCAAAGCGATATTCGTAAGAATCGATCCTAGTCTTCATATCCTGTATGGCTGGGTCTGATTCATCCACAAAATCACCATCTTTCACTTCGGGGTCGCCTTTAAGCGATACGACAAACCCTTGCTTATCCTTTGATATGTTATAAGTTCCATAGTCACCAAGTAGGTCGAAGTACTCTCTGCCAGTGGTCTCACCTTCATCAAAGTGCATCTCTAGTCCAATCATTGCCGTTAACTCGGGCATATATTGTATAAATGATCCATCTTTTATGAAGTTATCCAGGTGATATAAGATATTCTCACCTTCAGTTGTCCTCATCGTCTCATCAGTTACTCTAGAGAACTTTCTATTCCTTTTCCAGTCCTCTTGACACCATCGTTTGAGGTTCTTATACCACTGATTGAACATCTTCTGATCCTTCACCTCAACGTTGGTCTCTCCCGTCAGATTATTTGCTTCGATGATAAAATGCTGCTTGAGCATCTGTTGCAACGTCTTAGCTTCAAGTTTATTTAGTTCCTTGTCGTATGCACCTGTTTGCCAATCAGGCAGCTTTACATCTAGCCCCTCTACTATGCATTCTAGGCGACAAAGATCATTATTAACCACCAGCGGGACAAGTTTAAAGGTATGTGTTCCCGTTATCCATTTCATTTCACAATCCACTTTTATACGATAAGTGAGCGTATCCCCCACAGTATATTGCGATGGAAGTAAGGGCTTATAAGTGGGTTCTTTCACAACTGATGCCTGCATACGCTTCATAAATAGTTGCCCCTCTGCCACATTCTTTATCTCTTGAAAAAATGAGACTCTTCTGTTGACTGGCACATTCTTTTTATCAATTGGCCATTGTAACTTATTATCAATCGCCATGTACACATCATCCTTCTGCGGATTATTATAGAGCTTGACTAATCGTTTTGCATCCTGACGAGTGAGCCTTAGTGTGCCAGTAACGCTCCCATCAGAGATTTCATCTTTACGCACAGCAGTGAATGAAGCCGTAGTCATGGCATAAGGCGACTGCTTATCTAAGGCACAAAGGATTAGCCAATCATCCATCAGTTCGTTTATACCAAAGCCAAAGATGTAACGTGAAGTGTCATAGAGTTGCTTCTCACGTGCCAGATTCAGCAACCTCATCACAATTTTCTCATCCTGTGGATTCACCTGTACATACGAATTCATGTGAAAAGCAACATCTTCTCCATTATCAGCTGCATCTGCCGCCTCTGCTGCAACATACCCATCTGTATCGGGTAAGGTCCCGAAACGCTTCTTGAAAGCCGCTGTTGAGTCAGCTTCCGCTGCATTTTGATTCCCATAAATCTCGTCATTAAAGCGTCCGAAATACTTCACTAATGGGCGTGTCGTAATATGCTTCTGATAGGGTAGGAGCTTATCACTAATCGACTTCAGTAGTTCGTGTGGGTCATGTACTACTGGATAAAATGATATTTGCACGGGCTTCAATGCTTGCGCCATGGACATTTGCAGACAGCTAATAAGCATTAATAAGAGGAGGCTTATACGTTTCATAAAGTCTATATGTTTGATAATTTACATTCTAATTCGTTGTTCATTCATTCCATCCGATTAGTTCGTGCGCTCTATGAGATAGCCATAAGCTTCAACATCTGACATTCCTTTGTCCTTCTCTGTTGCTTCCTGTTTGACAATCCATTGATATTCTAACCGCTGTATGAGTCCTTGCTTATCTATATGGTAGATATATCTTTCCTCCGTATCACTGTCCTTATCCTTTGTCTGGAGCGTGATAACAAGTCCCTCGTTAGCCTGTGCGATTGTATAATCGACTAAGTTCTTCGCACAAGGGAAGTAACACGTACCTTGTGTCTGCCCCTCAGAGAAGAAATAATCCATTACCGTCATCACCTCTAATTCGGGTAACCGACGTGCCATATTATCACCCGTAAAGTCTGCACTCACCTCCTTCAATAGTTCCTCAGCCATCTGCTTGGCTGCTCCTTGCATTTCCTCTTTGCTCGCACCAAACATAGCTGCATTCTCTATCAGATATTCCTCTATCTCTTTAAGGAACGTCTTGGAGTTAATCAATGTCGATACAGCAGTGTGTGTTGTCAGGTCAGTCTCTATCATAATGTGACTCTTGCGTAACCTGTCACAAGTATAATCTATTATCTTCTGAAATACTTCTTCATATTCACGCATCTCCTTTTCATTTGCAGCGTGGAGTGTATCTTCAATACATTCTATGCGTGTCATCTTGTCGTTTACAAGTCTTGGTATGAAACGGAATACATGGGATTCCTTCTGCTTACCTTCCTCTTTCCGAGCTGTGAAGCGATAGGTCAAGGTATCACCTATCACGTATTGCGGACGATAAAGTGGTTTGAGTGGAGCCTCCTTTACAGCCGTTGACTTCAGGCGTCGCACAATCTCTTCTGCTTTAACCGCACCCATCTCATTCGGAATTTCTATCTCTGTAGTGGAAACCCCACTATCAACAAACATCGTGGCGAGGAACTTTCCATCCAGCAGAACCACAATATTATTGTCTACTTCTTGATAAGTCAACTTCGTAAACGCTACTGCGGCATCACGTGTAAGACTTAGTTGGAATACGGGATAGCCATCAGAGCTCTTGCCGCAACGCGCATTCGTAATTGACAATGTTGGGATAGCCACAGGACTTTTTAAGTCTATGACGTGTAAGTCGTACAAATCCTTATCCAAAGGTGACCTCGATAACAAGAGTTGATAATGTGAAGTGTCATACAATCCTTTCTCTTTGGCAAGATTTAAAAGACTCTGTACCATACTTCTATTCTGTTCAGAAACATAGAACAAGGCATCATCAGTAGGGGAAGAAGGGCTCGCTTCGTCAATCTCTGTGCTGATAAAGTCCAATAAGTCGATAAGCGACTTCGATGTAATATGCTTCTGATAAGGCAATAACTTCTTGTTGATTGGTCGAATAAGGCTTGCCACATTCTGAGAGGCAGGGTAGACTGACAGCGTTGCAGGCTTATCACTCTGTGCAATAGCGCATTGAAAGACTGCAACAATCGATAATAATGATAAGAAGAAACGTTTCATAAATTGTTCTGAAGTAGTTATGTGCGACAAAAATAAGGATAATTCGTTTTATAAGGTTTATCATTTGGTTATTTGTTCTAAAGTCATACGCTGCTATCACCACAGCCGACTATCTTATGCGTTCTATAAGATAGCTCGAAGGAACACGGAAGGTTGGGCTCACGGCATTACGAGGTACCTTCGCATTAGCAATCGCCTCATACCTCAATTGTCGTATCAGTCCACGCTGGTCGATAGAATAGGTGTACTTCCCTGCCCCACCATTCTTATCTGCCTTGACAGTAAGCGTAATCACTAGTCCATCATCCATCTTCGTGATCGTATATTCTGCTATTTTATCCTCCAAATAAAGGTAACATGTGCCTTGTGTCTGCTGATTAGAAAAGCGATTATCGATCTGTGTCATCACGTTCAATTCCGGTAGTATGCTTTCTATATACCCTTGTTCAAAGAACCCATCCCAGGCTTCTGCCAGCCTTTCAGCCACCTGCTTCAAGTCATTATGCCCAGACAATCCCATCACTTTGACCACTGCACTATGCGTTGTAAGATAGGTCTCCAATGCATGGGATAACGCTGGTAAATCCTTCAGCATAGGCACAACAAAGTGAGACGACTGATCTGTCTCAATCATAAAATGGTTCTTGCGTAACTCATAAACGAAATAATTAGCCATATCCTTATATTCCTTGTTTCCCTTAAAGAACTCGTCAATGGTAAGAGCAATAGAATCTACCACACATTCCATCCGTGTTATACTATCGTTCACAAGTCTTGGGATGAGTTGAAAGGTGTGCGAACGCTGTGCAGTACCCTTACTCTGTGGGAAAGAAACACGATAAGTCAGCGTATCACCCAATACGTATTGCGGACGATAAAGGGGCGTATAAGCAGAATCACTCACCACAGCAGCCTTCAGATGCGGCAATAGTTTCTGACCTTCCTCTTCTCTAAACCCCAATGATAGCTCCAGCGTCTTAGTAGAGATAACACTTCGAACACAAGGAGATGTGAGGAGCTTACCATCCACTAAAAAGAGTATCAGATTATTTATTTCGTGATAGGTAAGGTTTGTGAAAGCATCCGCAGCACCATGTGTAAGACTTATTTTAAATACAGAATCACCATAAGAGCCCTTGCTGAAACGTACATCTGTAAACGAAAGCGATGGAATTATGTAGGGATTCTTTAGGTCTATAACATATAAGGCAGACGGCTCTAATGCGGATTCTCCACTAGAGAATAAGAAGCGATAGCGGGTGGTATCATATAAATGTTTCTCCCTTGCAAGATCTAAAAGACTCTGCACCTTAGACTGATTAGTCCCTGCCACATAAAAGTAAGTGTAATTAACAAGATATGAGTCTTTATCCTCTTCTGTTGTACGCCCCTTATCACCAGTATACGTATGGGGAACACGACTCATAAACTTAATAAGCGACTTAGAAGTAATATGCTTCTGATAAGGCAATAGCTTCTCGCTAATCCTATTGATAAGCCCCGTTGCATCCTTGACTGCCGGATAAACGGAAATTGTTGCAGGCTTATCACTCTGCGCAATAGCGCATTGTAGGACAGCAACAAGCAATAATAATGATAAGAAGAGACGTTTCATAAATTGTTCTGAAGTAGTTATGTGCGACAAAAATAAGGATAATTCTTGAAACGGCAAAGGGGATAAAGCATTAGATTCACATTTGATGTCAAGTATTCTCTAACGTCAGTAATGGTAAGTTCTGTATAAAGCCACGATCGCTTGAACCCCGTTTGCGCTCTTTGTCTCATAGGTTCCCACATTCTTTCTCACCCGTTCCGCATTCCTTTCTCACGTGTTCCCCATTCTTTTCTCATGCGTCTTGCGTCTTTGTGTTCCGTATCTTTTTTTAGTTTCACCATGGTGAAACGAGTGTCTCATTATGATGAAACCAGTGTCTCTTCATGATGAAACTTGTGTCTCATCATGATGAAACTAACTTTATATGCGTGTGTAAATGATGCGCAACACGTGAGAAAGGAATGGGGAACAGGTGAGAGAGAAATACGCAACGCGTTAGAAAGAATGCTGAAACTAGTGAGCAACGATTCGCAAACAGGTCAAACGTTGATGTTCTGCCGTTGAAACAGACGCTCTTTGATAGGATTAGATTGTTTCTTGTAATATAAGCTGATTTTATTATCACCCTTTGGTAAGTCTATTGGAAAGCTAGACAGAAATCGAGAATCCATGTAGGAGAGCCTGACTCTTAGACTTTATAGCGCTGGAATATCCGTATAATAAAAAACGGCTGATAGCAGTATGAAGAACCGCTATCAGCCGTATTTTATTTAGTCTTTATTAGCCTTTACACCTTTACTATTAGGCATACAGCATAAGCCGCCATACCCTCTTCTCGTCCAACGAAGCCCATTCGCTCTGACGTGGTGGCTTTGATGGATACGGCGTCGATGTCGCAATCTATGATATTGGCTAGACATTCGCACATTGCTGGTATGTGAGGGTTTATCTTCGGACGCTCAGCGCATACGGTTGCATCGATGTTGCCCACACGATAACCCTTTGTGGCAAGTAGTTCGATGGTCTTACGTAAGATTACTTTCGAGTCCATATCCAATGTTTCGTTGGCAGTATCTGGGAAATGATAACCAATATCACGCATATTAGCAGCACCGAGTAGTGCATCACAAATGGCGTGAATGAGGACATCCGCATCGCTATGTCCGAGCAATCCAAGGCTGTGTTCTATCTTAATACCACCGAGATAGAGGTCACGCCCTTCAACGAGTTTATGGACATCGTAACCCATTCCAATGCGGAAAGATGGGATTGATTGAGTAATATTTGTCATATCTATTAGATGATAGCCCCGCGGGGGAGGCTTGCCTATTTCCTCTTAAACAAGTCCTTTATACCATCCATATCAAATGATAGGGAGAATCGGAGCGTTTGGTCGAGTGGGTTGTTCTTAGCCGTTGCAATGACATAGCCCGCATCTAGTGCGAATACATTCATCTTGAATCCAGCACCTACGGTGAAGTACTTGCGGTTTCCCTTATTCTCACTCTCGTTGTGATAACCTGCACGAAGTGAGAACTTATCATTGTAGGTATATTCAGCTCCCACACTCCATTGCACCTCCTGCATCTCTTCAGAGAATCCATTGGGCGCGTCGCCGAAGCTCTTGAAGATACCCGAGATAGACGATACATCATAGTAATCCTTCTGCAAGCGGTTGTCATAATCTACTTGCGATTCGCCCGTATTACGCTTGGGGTAAGTTGGAACTAGCAACTTGTTTGCATCAGCAGCTATGGTGAACTTATTGAACTCATCAACTGGAATCATCAATGCGGCACCTAAGCGGAGATTGGTAGGTATGAACTCAGAGCGATTATCGCCACCGAACGTTATCTTAGAACCAATGTTCGAGATATTCAAGCCTAGTCCTAACTGGCACTCACGCTCACCAATGTTGATGTAATTCTGGTAATAGCAAGAGAGGTCGGCTGCGAAGGCGGAACCGGGAGATGTATCTTCCTTATAGTCATACGTGAGGTCGGAATAAATCCAACGCACAGCGGCTCCGAGTGAGAAGTGCTCACTTAACATCAAAGAATAAGCTACGTCTAATGACATCTCGTATGGGTTGATTGTCATATTAGAGCCGTCATTCGTCTGCACCTCACCCAAAGAGAAATAACGAAGGGAGGATGATACAGCACTATAATCACCTATGCGATAATATCCGGCTACGTAAGCGAGGTCGATGTCACTCACCAATTGGCGAAGCCACGGGGTGTAGTTCAAAGAGACACCTGCACGAGAAATATTAAAAGGATACTTCGCAGGGTTCCAATACTGGGAATTAACATCAGGGTCAGTGGCTGCTCCTACATCACCCATACCTGCTGCGCGTGCATCAGGAGCAATGGTTTGTGAGGTAACGGAGGTAGTAACTGGGTTGAACATATCCTTCTTTGTGCCCTGTGCAAATGCGGCAGAAGAGGTCATAACGACCATGGTTAAGAAGGATAAACGAAGCTTTTTATTCATCTTATTTACTTGAGTTGCTTATGGAATATTGCTATATAAAGAATCCATGATGCAGCTAGTTTGCCAGCTTACATCATGGATTAAAACGTCTTACTTATGTTACTTATTGTCTAGGACAATGAGTTTCTTAGCCTTTGACACCTTTGTTGCACCATCACAACTGAGGCGAACTCGATAGAGATAGACGCCTGTTTGCAATCGTGTTCCATTATCTACTATCAGGTTCCAGTTGGTTGAGATGGCATTACCTGATGATACGCCTGACTCCACGTGATGCCAGAGTAGGCGTCCACCCATGTCGAATACTTCTATCTCTACATCCACATTCGAACCCATGTAGTTATGCGATACGATGAATGTTGTCTCGTTGTAAGCAGGATTCTTCGATGCACTGACGCTATAGATATCGGGGGCAAGCCCTTTGACCACATTGAAGTGGAGCGTTACTGTTGACGCATTGTTTTGGATGTCCCATGCTCGGAACTGCAGGGTGTGCGGTCCTTCTGATAGTTCGGGTAGACTATATCCCGTTGTGCCCGAGGTATAGCTGCCGAAATCATAACGGAAGTTATCATTGAGGAGGTAGGTTTGTGTCAATTTACCATCTATACACAACTGCATATCATGACCAATCCCATTGCCTGACGCATTGATACCATCCTTGTCGGTTATCTGTGCAACAAAGTATGGTGTGCTATTCACCTTGCCTCCGTCGACAAAAGAAGGAGAATTGAGGTAAGCGTAGATAGATGGTCCGATAGAGTCATTATAGACTACTTCTGACCCATCAATATTGAATCTATCTTCATATCCTTGCGCCATGAGAGAATGGTCTTCGTTGATAGCAGAGAAGTTCATCAAGCCCGTACCTGATGTATAATTGATGTCACGTGGTACTGCGAAAGTGAGTGTAAACTCGCCATTGCGCACACTATCCGTACCATTGTAAAGCGTCTTCAGTCGGTCGTAATAGGTGAGGGCTACGTCGGCAGACTGGTCTTGTTTCTTGCAGGTTACGAGTTCTTTGGTATCTCTTACGACCGCAGTGATGAGCCCATTGAAGTCCGTTTGCTTATTACCACCCTTTGTAATAGAGCCTTTCACCTTCACGATTGAGCCACCTTTAATTAGGATAGTATTACCGGCATTCACAGCTTGACCATTGATTGACTCTACGTTCACTTGCAGCTTTGGGAGGTTGAGGGCTAAAGCTGGATCACCTAAGAGGGCATATTGCAGTTTGTTTGGTGTAAGGTCTCTACTAGAGTTGATTAACTCGCACTTTGCGAGTCGTTGCGCCTCACCAAGTGTGGTTGGCTTTCCGTTTGTAAGACTCAGCACATGCTTTAGGAAGGCAGTATTGATAGCCTTGTTATAATAAGTATATACTGTATGAGTCGTTCCCCAGAATGCTACCGAGCCACCTTTGCTATTCAGTATAGCCGCTTCACCGATAGTTGGAATCACACCATCATACGGCATAATATCACAACTGGCGGTAATCCATAACGGAAGATTTGTATTGGAGAAGTTCTTGAAGTCAACAAGACGGAGTACTGCTTCATGTGAAATCTGATCTTCTTTACCATGCCCTGCATAATCCATTATCAATGCTCCTTGTGCTTGCTGTTGCTTGATAAGCGCACTAGCTTCTGGGTAGGTATTACCCGTAGCAGTAGAGATTCGAGGGTAAGCATCCCACATTACCTTCTTTATTTGATAAGCAGGGTAGGCGAATGATACCGATTCAGCAGTTTCATTCACATCGCGCATGTGGATATTATTATTGCCATCATCCCCCATGAACATAAGTACATTTTCCCAGCTTCCTCCATTCTTGTTTAATGCGTAATTAATGGTCTTGTCAACAAGCGTCTTCGCATCAATAGCATTGGTAACAGGGAATCGTCCAACGCCAAGATCCTCCTTATCTCGACGTAAAAGGTCAGTTCCTTCACCATCATCCATCAGAGTGAACCATCCGTCATTAACATAACAGTCGGTCTCACTAAATGAGTTCTCACTCTCGTAAGCAAGTAGGTAATCATCTGGATTCAATAAACGACAAGAATTAGTATTCATGCGATTATCCCATACACAATCACCAAAGAGCAAGAGTGACTGGGGCATGGTCTGTGCATTTGTCGCACGATCATACAACATCTTCATGTAACGTCGGTAAGCCATTGCATCAGGTGTTCCACTAGAGAACTCGTTGTATAGTTCGTCAGCAGGGACAACTCGTACAGAGATATTATCATGTGTTCTGTGGAAATCAGCTAGGCGCTCAGCTTGTTGTAAGAGCTTCTGACTTGTTGGGATGATAATCACCATATTGACAGGCTCATCGGCATGATGATCCTGATTGGTGATATTATATACATACTCTGGAGTTGGGAACGATGTACTCAATGAAGGTGCTGGGGCAGGCGTTGGATAGGTCATTGTGAGATAATCGAGCCTTGTAGGACCACCTGAGATCGTCGTGAGCCGGATGCTATCTACACTTTGGAGGTTTGATACAGCATAATCTCTGATAACCTCATAACCTTTATCAAAGGAGTCACCAGGTGCAATATGTATCTCACCGAGTTCTCTTCCGTTGGCTTCCACCTTAATGGTTGATGTGTAGTCACCTGTTGTCACAGCAACAGTCAAGATACCTGTGCTGGCTTTTGCCTTATTCTTTAAAGTGAAGACCTTGCCCTCATTTAATTTTAATGGAGTCTCTTCAAAGAGATTACGACCACCATTAAACCAACTGAAGTTATCTACCTCGTGCAATGAATGGTAGTCATTTGCTGATGGATAAAAGCTATTTAAGAAGGTTGTACTATCTGATATGGATGCTGGATTGCCTGCGTTATCTTCTGTAAGGAAGTAATATCCGTAATCAGAATAGGGATTGCGAGTGCGTCGAGTGGCTGAATTGCTATCCCAATTAACAGAACCTTTAGCATAGAATAGCCTCTTACCATGGCTTGTATAGGTTGGAACCTCTTTCAAATCATCATGCGATATGATATAATTAGCTGTCAGTTCTTCATCTTGGAGATGCCCACCATAGCCATAGATTTTCACCTTATCTAAATTGGTAAAGCCAGCTCGTCGAATCAAGTCATTACTTAATTGATACACACCATCAGCTGGGACACGTATCTTTGCCCACTTGCCAGTAGACAAGACGGAATGGTTAGCATAACGATTGGATACCTCTGAAGTCGTAAGCCCACCAGGTCTAGTACTCATCATAGATTTCATTCCTCTCTTAGCATTCAACGACTTCGGACGTGAAGTGAGTGCTATCATAAAGCTAACAAGGAACTGTTTCTTGCCATCACGCTCAACAATCGGTATCAAAGAGAATTCTAGCACACCCTTTTTACGCTCGACCGTCATCTGTTGATGTATCTCTGGCAATGTTGGAGGTACTTGTTTTGTGAGAGAATTATAATGTTGTATGTCCTCAGGGCTCATGTTTATGAACTCAGGGTAGCGTATCTCTAGCTCATAGATAGAGTCTGCATAATTCTCTCCAACGGGAATAGCGTAATGGAAATGAGGTAAGAGTGAGTCAATCGTAACATCTTCAACTGTTAGATTGAAGAATCGTTTCTGTTGTGCACTCATCGTTATACAGCTCAACAGAAGTATGAGGGAAAGAAGATTTATTCGTTTCGTCATTGACTTAATAATTCTTTTTGATGATTGTAGGGGACTTGTTATAAGTTACTCAATCCTTATGCTTTGTTTTGATAAATAGCTTTTATACCTTTTACTTACAATGAAGATCCAGTACTTTACGTTCTTCTATATATCCTTCAAGTCGGTCGTTGATATGTACAGGGAATCCACTAGTAGGACAACCAGTATAAATAAGGTCTCCAGTCTTTAGTGTGAAAAACCGACTAATATAGCTTATGATTTCATCCACCTTATAGATCATATCGTTCGTACATCCTTCTTGCTTTGTTTCCCCATTGACATCAAGGTGAAAGCGAAGACGTTGAATATCCAAGAACTTATCTTTTGAAACCCATTCGCCTAGTGCAGCAGCTCCATCGAAACTCTTACTCATATCCCAAGGAAGTCCCTGCTGGCTCAGTTTCCTTAGTAAGTCACGTGCCGTAAAGTCGATACCCACTGTTACAGCATCATAATATCGAGAGGCAAAACGCTCGGATATAGACTTACCTAAACGGCAAACTCTTACAACGATTTCAGCTTCATATTCTATAGTTCCTAACTCATCTGGAATGAAGAAAGGCTTCCTATCTTTCAATAGAGAAGAGTCTGCTTTAGTAAAGATAACAGGATCATCTTGTTTCAATAACGGCTCATTTAGTGCTTTATTGTATCCGACATAATTCATGCCGACAGCAAATATCTTCATATCTTATCTTGCTTATCTCATCTACAACCATTAATTCCATCAATATGGACTGTCATGATTCTGATGAGCTAGTAATCTAAAAAAGAGTTGCAGGAGCCTGATGGCTTTCCTACAACTCCTTGCTTATTTTGCTTTAACGATATACGTTGATTAGTCTGCAGAGAGTGTGAAACGCTTGTAAGCAACGATCTTCAAATCCTTACCTTGAGCCTTAAGCCACTCGCCAACGCTCTGCTTATCACCATCACCAAATTGGAACTCTTGATCAACCAAGCAGTTCTCTTTGAAGAACTTGTTCAAACGACCTTTAGCAATGTTTTGAATCATTCCCTCGTTGAGGTTAGCGGCTTTCTCTGCACCAACAGTCTTGCGAATCTCGATAGCCTTGTCAGCCTCCTCACGAGTCAACCAACCCTTGTTGATGTTTGACTCGATGTGATCATCACTATCAACCAAGTTTGCGTTGATACCAGCCTTCTTAATAGCTGCTACAACAGCCTTTTCAACCTGCTCTTCCTTTGTCTTCTCAACAGCCACCTTGAACTCTTCATCCTTTACAGATTGTGGTACAGAAGCTTCATCCAAAGCAACTGGTTTCATTGCTGCTACTTGCATCGCAATCTTGTGACCAGCGTCCTCGTTATTCTCATTGAGCTGAACCATAGTGGCAAGGGTATGCTTATTCATGTGATCATAAACAGATACATTCTCACCCTCTAGGAAGTTATAACCATCAAGCTCCATCTTCTCGCCAGTTACACCAGAGCGCTGTTGAACAGCAGTAGCTACATCTTCTCCGTTAGCAAGCTTTAATGCCTTAACCTCATCGAGGCTCTGGCACTTGTTTGCCACAGCAGCATCCAAAATCTCTTGAACCAATGCAATGAAGTCCTTACCATTAGCCACGAAGTCGGTCTCGCACTTAACAGCAATCATAGCAGAAAAGCCATCAACCTGCTTTACAAGCACACAACCATTAGATGTCTCACGATCAGAACGCTTAGCCGCAATTGCTAAACCACGCTCACGAAGCAATTCTTTTGCTTTGTCGAAGTCGCCTTCAGCCTCTGTGAGAGCCTTCTTTACATCTGCTAAACCTGCGCCAGTCATAGCGCGGAGCTTCTTGATATCTTCAATAGATACAGCCATTTTTGTTTTTCCTTTCTAATATTATTAAATAATGCGGGCGTTGATGAGAGATGATGAACCTATATATCAAAAGATATAAGAGTTCATTAGCACTCACCAGCGCCCACTATGTTTTATTTTTACTCAGCAACTGGTGCTTCGTTCTCAGCCTTTGGAGCTTCCTCTGTTTTACGAGCAGAACGCTTTGGCTTAGCTTCTGGTGCTACTTCAGACTGCTCTGCATTAGCCTTCTCATCAGCCTTTTCAGCCTTACGCTCTGTAAGACCTTCTGCAATAGCCTCACAGCAAGCACCAAGGATTGCTGCTACTGAATCCTTTGCATCATCGTTTGCTGGAATAACATAATCGATGTTCTTAGGATCAGAGTTAGTATCAACAATACCGAATACAGGAATACCCAAGCGATTAGCCTCCTTAACGGCAATGTGCTCTTTCATTACATCTACAACGAAGAGTGCAGATGGCAAGCGAGTCAAGTCAGCGATAGAACCAAGGTTCTTCTCGAGCTTTGCACGCTGGCGAGAGATTTGGAGCAATTCACGCTTAGAGAGGTTAGAGAATGTTCCGTCGTTCATCAACTTGTCGATGTTCGTCATTTTCTTAACTGCCTTACGGATTGTAGGGAAGTTGGTCAGCATACCACCGGCCCAACGTTCATTAACGTATGGCATATTAACAGATGCAGCTTTCTCAGCTACAACTTCCTTAGCTTGTTTTTTAGTAGCGACAAACAAAATCTTCTTTCCACTCTTAGCAATGCCCTTGAGTGCTTCTGCGGCTTCATCAACTTTAGCCACAGTCTTGTGAAGATCGATGATGTGGATACCATTGCGCTCCATGAAGATATAAGGCGCCATTGCTGGATTCCACTTACGACGGAGGTGGCCAAAGTGGCATCCTGCCTCCAATAACTGGTCAAAATTTGTTCTTGACATGTTGTTTTGTTTTACTTGTTTACTTTCTTTTTAATTCTTTCTTGACGAATAAGCTTCGTCAGGCTTGTTAGAATCAATCAATGAGTAGTCCCCCGATAAAGGAATCTCATTAATTTAGATACTAAACTCTTTTTCTTTGATCTTCGACCTTTTATGTCTTTAATACGAACATACTAAATGTACATATAAATTCTCAAGATTATAAAGACCAAAGAAAAATATTAACGCTTACTGAACTGGAAGTGAGCACGAGCCTTTGGCTGACCTGGCTTCTTACGCTCAACTGAGCGACTATCACGAGTCAAGAAACCTTGAGCTTTCAATGCCTTCTTATCTTCTGCGTTAACCTTTACCAATGCACGCGCAATAGCAAGACGCAATGCCTGGCTCTGACCTGTAAAGCCACCACCATCGAGGTTAGCCTTAATGTCATACTGACCCTCTACACCGAGCAACTGCAGTGGTTGTTTAACCACGTATTGCAGGATAGCTGATGGGAAGAATTCAGTTAAATCTTTCTTGTTAATTGTGATCTTACCGGTGCCCTCTGAGAGGTAAACACGAGCGACTGCACTCTTACGGCGACCAATTGCATTAATTACTTCCATCTTTCTCCTTATTATTTATACTGGTTAATATCAATTGCCTTTGGCTTCTGTGCCTCGAGACCGTTGAGCTCTGTACCGTCGATAACATAAAGGTTATCCAGCAAATGACGACCTAGAGGACCCTTTGGTAACATACCCTTTACGGCGTGACGAATCATCTTGTCAATACCATTCTTGCGAGCACGAAGCTGTGCAGGAGTATTGAAACGCTGACCACCTGGGTAACCAGTATAACGTGTGTAAACCTTATCAGTCTCCTTCTTACCAGAGAATACAACCTTAGCCGCATTGATAATGATTACATTGTCACCACAATCTACGTGTGGAGTGAAAGTTGGCTTGTACTTTCCGCGAAGTAACTTAGCTACTTTAGAGCAAAGGCGACCTACAATCTGATCGCTCGCGTCAATAACGACCCACTCTTTCTTAGCTGTTTCCTTATTAACGGAAATAGTCTTGTAACTTAAAGTGTCCATTTTAAAAAATTAATAATTTTACTACTAAAAAACGTTTTCTATTTCACGAATATGCTTTGCCTAACCATGTCGCCCGGCCAAAGACAACACTATTAACATGATTCGTATGGGGCTCTAAGAGTACCCCTATAATAATCGGACTGCAAAGGTAATTGTTTTCTACCTTATATATATGATTTTCTATAATCATTCTGTGTTATTTACGATTATTTAACCAATCGCCCTCTCCTTATCCTTACCCAATAATAAAAAGTACTCTTGTTATAATGAAAACAGGGCAAAGAGGGTTTCTTAGTGCAATAAGGATAAGTTTTTTAGTGTAAAGGAATGGTTTAGCACAAAAAGGAATGGTTTTTAGAGCTAAAGATATAGCGTTTTGAGGGAGGCGGGTTATAGTTTTTGGAGGATAGAATGTATTTGTTTCATGAAGGGTGTGCGAGTTCTCTATTAGAAGGATATTGAAAATCGTGTAAAAATAAGAAGATTCATGGGCGTGATTTCTTTACAATATGAATATTCTTGGCAAGTCTTTTACACCGTTTTGCACACTAACAGAAGGGGTAATGTGAGGTTATAAAACCCTCTCCAGGGGGTATTTTTTTTTTCTCTCTCTGAGGCTTCTAATCTTCAAAAAAGCCCGATTTCATCGAGATGGAGATAAGTAGACAAGTGAAAAGAAGCCTCCCCCAACCCCTCCGAAAGGAGGGGAGCTTCCTTTCTGCTATTTTTAGATGATGTCAGCGAGGGGTTCTCTGCACTCTCCCCTTTTCGGGGGAGTTGGAGGGGCTGGAGGCTTTCCCCGTTACAGCGTTACACGTTACACGTTACATTTTTGCTTATGGAGTTTTCGTAGGGGAGGCAGGAAGGGTATAGTTTATTATTATATATAATATATATATTATATATAATAATAATTTTATTTATATTTTAATTTATAATTTATTTACCTTAAAAAACTACATTTTATTACTCTTTGTTTTATTATGCTTTTTTTGCCCTTAAATTCCACAATTTTTACCCCCTTATTAACGTGTGAGATATAAAAATGTAACGTGTAACGTGTAACGGTGTAACAAAAGGAAGTGAAAGGAGGCCTCCCCAAGAAGCCTCCGAAAGGAGAGAAAGCCTCCCCCGACCCCTCCGAAAGGAGGGGAGTCCCATTCGCTCAGGGGAGGATAAGCAAGGAGAGTATTGCAAATCTTCATCCAATAGGGCTCCCCTCCTTTCGGAGGGGTTTGGGGAGGCTTCTTGGGGAGGCTTTTCTCCACTCGTTAAATGCGAAAATCGTGTTAGCGTATTATGTTGATTATTAGTTAGTTATCGGTGTTTGTGTCATTTTGTTGAGTACTAACACCTCCTCGTTACCCTCATTTTCTTGCTTCCTTCTTCGATTCTTCGTATCTTTGCATTGATGATTAAAAACCATTGACCTGTAACTTGTTAAACGAAAAATCTAGCGTTATGATTACTAAGATAATCCAAAAAATAAAATTCCAAAATCAATTTAATGATTCTCTCGAGTTAGCGAATTTGCTAGTCGACGAATTGTTCGTAAAGGTGCTCTGTGCTTTCTCTTGCCTCTTGCGATACTCCGTGTATAAAGGCGAACTTTTTAATGCTGGATTAAAGAAATCTGCATTGAAGTGCTGGAATCCGTTTCGACGGAAGGTGCTGAACGAACAGATTTGTCCTGAACCATTTAAACCCTTTTTAATAAAGTTCCATTCATTTTTTTTAAAATCTGCGCCATGAAGTCAAAAAAGTAAAAAAGCCGAATCTTTCTAGAACTTTTCCTTACTTTTGCAGGCGTTTGGAGATCCCTGTATGGCATTGCTTAATAGCGTTCTCTGAATAACAAACAAACACCTATAAACATTTATTCAATGAAAACAAAAGCTATTTTATTGGGACTTACATTGGCTCTTATCCCTGGTCTGAATAGAGCTGAAAACGGCATTAAGATGGTTGTTGGTACTTATACTGACGCAGGAAGTAAGGGTTTATATTCCTTCTCTTTTGATGATTCTAATGGCTCTGCAAAGGAACTCAGCTCGTTAAAAGTCGATAATCCTTCTTATTTCACCTTTAGCAAGAATGGGCGTTTTATTTATGCTGTAAGCGAGAAAAACAATGCCACAGCAGCACTTAATGCCATCAGCTTTGACCCTGTGAAGGGCGACTTAGGATTGATGAACTCTCAACTGACGCATGGTGCTGACCCCTGTTATGTTGATACTGATGGAAAGATTGCGCTCACGGCAAATTATTCGAGTGGTACAATTTCTGTATTTCCTATCCTGAAAAATGGCACGTTGGATAAGTCACTTCTTATGGTAAGTAGTAAAAAAGGCGGACCTAACAAGACGCGTCAGAATACGCCTCATGCTCATTGTGCTATCTTTGCCCCTGATGGTTATATTCTTTCAACAGACTTTAGTGGGGATCGGATTCTTAGCTTCTATTATGATAAGGATAAGAAAAAACTTGAAGATCACGGCATAGCCGCCCATCTGAAAGCTGGTTCTGGACCTCGTCATATCACCTTCTCGCCCAATGGTAAATATGCTTATCTTATGAGCGAATTGTCAGGGAAAGTGACGGTGTTCACTTATGAAGAAGGAAAGTTGAAGGAAGTCCAAACGCTAGTGGCTGATGACGCACGTGCGCAAGGAGGTGCAGATATTCATGTCAGCCCTGATGGTAAATTTGTTTATGCTAGTACACGCCTAAAAGGTGATGGAATCACGATTTTCCGTGTGAATGGCAATGGAACGCTAACGCGGGTAGGCAAACAATCAACGGGCAAACATCCCCGTAATTTTGCCATCACGCCCAATGGTAAATTCCTCCTTGTGGCTTGTCGTGATGCTAATAAAATTCAAGTTTTTTCACGAGACAAGGAAACGGGTATGCTCAAGAATACGAACCAGGATATCCATCTGAGTCATCCTGTTTGTGTAAGATTCTATAATTAAAATTTTACTAACATTTCCCTGAGCTCGGGGGAGGAAGTGTTAGTTCTTATATTCAAGGTAGAGGCAAGGCGAACTCGTCTGTCCCTACCTTCTTTCTTTTTATTGTCCCTACCTTCTTTCTTTTATTGACAATATTTCCTTTCTTTTTATTGTCAATACTTCATACAATTACTTCTCTTTCCTCTCAACCTTTAATATAAATCTTAAACGCTCAAAGCCCCACAAATTTCAGCAATATAACCTTGTTTCAAAGTATAGACAAATATTTACATTTTAAGTCTTATTCACTTATAACGAATCAAGAGGAATGATCTTCATTATAGTTAAAATATTAAAATTGTTCTCGTTAACACATTGTTATTGTGCGATTTATAGTTAACTTTGCATCCGTTTTGGAAGGCTATTTTTTAAGAGTGTAAAGCCACTATTGTTTTGTTCACGACAATTAACTTCGATAATTTTAGATTGTATAACAAATTATAAACCATAATTTTTGGAGTTCAACGCCCTCAGTAATATTAAGGTGAGGAAACTCCGTTTAGTGATTATTTTGATATGAAGAAGAAAGATTATGTAAAGCCTAACGCACAGGTGTTGAGCCTTTACACAGACGAGTTTATGGAGGGTGGCTTCCATACAGGTAGTACTATGAAGGGTAGCTTGGATGCTGGCTATGATGGTGGTGACGCAGATTCAAGTAACTCTAATGGCATCGAGAATGATCAAGAGCCTTAAAATTAAGAAAAGTAATAACAAATAAATAAACCATACATGAAACGATTAATTTATTCATGCATTGCTGTTTGCGCATTGATTTTTACAAGTTGTGCAGACCAGGATGTTACAGAAAACATTAATGGTAGTGAGAACAAACCTGGAGTTACTGTCTCAATGTCTTTGGAAGGTAATATGCAGGGGAATCAAACAGCACCTGTAAGCCGTGCAAATACCAATATTGGTTATAAAACAGATGAGAGTACTGGCTTCCCTACACCTGTAGGCTTGTTCGATGCTGTTGGTAATGATGGTAAGGAAATTGCTGAAGGTACAAAGGTTCCTGTTGTTCTTATTTTTAGAAGTACTGATAATAGTCAGCCTATAACAAAGGTAGAGACAAAGTGGACCTATCATAAGGGTGGTGATTTGACATTGGAACCCAGTGAGACGTTCAACATGGAAGCAAGTACCGACCTCACAAAGGGTACATGGTATGTATGTGGTATTCTTGGTGGTGAGTTCCTCAAAGGTCAGAATCAAGTAAAAATCAATCCTTTCTCAGAAGGACATGTCGCTAAGGTGAATAACCAAGAAGTAACATGGGGTGCTAACATCCCTTACATCTTTGGCTGGCGTGAGTTGGTTGCTAAGAGTAAGACAACTTTCAAGGCGAAGGATAACAAACCTGTTCGTTTTAAGCAGTTCGGTACTATCGTACGTTTAAAGGTGACGAACAAGACTGGTTTCAACTTTAAGTATAATGGTGTACGTATCATCACAAGTAATATTCTTTGTGGTCAGTTTGACCTCAAGGCTTTTGATGATAAGACACTTGTACCTACGCTTAAAGATACAAAGGACGGAGATGTTGAAACTCCTACATCAGAAGATTACAAGAATGTTTTCAAGCCTTTCAAGTTCTATCAGCGCCCAACAACTGATAATGCTATCGTTAATACGCTCTCTACAAGAAATAGATATCGCATTAAGGGTGACTTTATAGCAAATTATGCTGAAGAGAAAGCTAATGACGCAAAGAATGATAACGATTTAACTAAGAAATTGAATACTGCACTTACCTATTATGACCATACTTTCCTAAAAGATGCAACGGGAAACAACTTCGATAATGTGCCAAATAATGACGTAGCACCAAGTTATATCTATGTGTGGATGGCACCACAGACACAAGCTGTGAAGTTGTATAATGATAATGCGGAATCTTCAACAAGTACTAATTACACCGTAAATCGTGTCGCTAAGACACAGTTCTTGTTGATGGCTATACCAACAGAAACGAGTACAAGTTCTCCTGTTATACCTACCTCAATTAATATGATACCAGCTTATGGTACACGTGCTGACTATGTGTCAGGCGTTAATTATTCAGCTCGTGGTAGTGTTGTTTATAAATTCCCTCCATTGAGCTATATTGCAAAGCACGATAACTTTGGTACTGATGCTGAATTGTCGGTTGATAACGATTATAATGTGGCTAATACAAAACGCTATACTTACCAAGAATACGTTGTAAACACAGAGAAGATAACCGACAAACTGGCTTCTATACCATCTGGATATATGTTTGCAGGTAATGAATATTGGCGTAGTATCATTGCACAATACTATGGTTTTGCTGGCTTCCGTAATGCTGGCACAAGCTATAAGTATTCTGTCGGCTTTGTTTCTCCTGCTAAATTACCGGGTTGGAGTACCACTAAACTTGTTTTCCATTCCTATTCTAAGGGTGTGAAAGATAGTAACGGCAAACTTATTGCCTATATGATTGGTATGTCGAAAAAGCCCGATTACATTACCAATAGCGTAGAAGGTCAGGTTTATATGGGGCATGTAACAACTCCTACACAGCGAGTTAGCGCAGGACTTGATGGCGATCCAACATGGATAGACAATAATAACTATCGCTATACCATACGTTATGAAGATGTGAATGGGTCAGCTGTACTCACTCAACGTTACCTTGGTCCACGCTTTGTACTTGATATGGATGATATCGATACAGAAGACTTTTGGGCTGACCCAAGCAATGGTACTACCTATCCAGCCGATACTAAGCGTATATTCCCATACGCAGGAGTGAATAGTTCTACCTCTGTTGGTAATCAAACTTTCTGGTTTTACGAGACATCAACATTAGGAAAGGGAACACAATATTGGACTCCTGACAATACAACAGATAATGGAAGATATACTCCACAGAACTCTGATCGCACAGGAGCAATGCTTGGATTGGGTGGCGTTCGACCTAAACAGGCTGTTGCTTTCATGGGTTCGCAGGGCGGAGACCAGACTTGTGGCTTCTTCCAACACTATCTTTATATAAACGTTCCAACAACTGGTAATGTAGCCCAAGGCGCAAAAGATGATCCACGATTTAAACTAAACTTCATTATGAGCGCTCCTGTACGTCTTTGGAAGACAACTCCATACGCTGACTAATACAGAAATATTATATGATAAAGGTATCGGCAATGTCCTTCAAAGGATGTTGTCGATATTTTTTTGTGTGTAAGGCTATTTATTTGAAGTACTGGTTTCTATGAAAGACGAATAAATGAATAACATTTGCGTATATAGAAGAAAGGGTGTATCTTTGTAAATTTTTGTACCTCTATAATATAATGTTTAAGATCTGAATTTATATGAGACAATACATTTGGATGATTCTTCTTGCCCTTCTTCTCACTAATTGCACAGATAATAATGGGAAGAAATATGTTATTGGTGTTTCACAATGTTCGGGAGATATATGGCGCGATAAGCTCAACAACGAACTTGTGATGAGTACCTATCAGCATGATAATGTGACACTGAAATTTGCTTCAGCTAATGATAATGACAGGTTACAGAAACAACAGATTGAACAGTTTATAAAGGAAGGGGTCAACCTTCTTATTGTTTCTCCCAATCAAATTCATACGATTTCATCGGTCATCGATAAAGCATACGATGCAGGAATTCCTGTTATCCTCTTCGATCGTAAGACCGATTCAAGAAAGTATACAGCCTTTATAGGGGCTGATAACTATGAGGCAGGACACGAAATAGGCTATTTCATCGGTCAGCAGTTAGAGGGTAAAGGGAATATTGCAGAGATTTGTGGATTACAAGCATCGTCTCCTGCTATCGAACGAAACAGAGGTTTTATGGATGCTTTGAAGAATTATCCTGATATAAAGGTCGTGGCTCGTGGGTATGGAGACTGGATAAAAGAAAGTGGTGTCACGGCTATGGATAGTATACTTGTGCAGTCTAAGGAGCCTTTCCAATATGTCTTTGCACAAAATGACCGCATGGCTTTAGGTGCTTTGCAATCTATAAAGAAGCATAAGGTTAAGGGAATAAAAATAGTTGGAATAGATGCTCTTCCTGTTTCAGGAGGAGGTATGGAGAATGTTCGTGATGGTAATTTAGAAGCTTCTTATATCTATCCTACCCGAGGCGATTCGGTTATGCAACTCGCGTTGAATATCCTTGAGAAGAAGCCTTATAAGCGTGACAACTATCTAAAAGGTGCATTGGTAACAAAGGCAAACGCTAATGTTTTACTTATGCAAAATGAAGAGATGAACAAGCAGACCGCCCGTCTCAATGCACTTCATGGGAAGGTAGATACTTATTTGGTGCAATATAATCATCAAAAGATGTATATTGTGCTTTTTAGCATAATCCTTCTCTTGCTGATAGGTATTATGGTTTATATCTATCGGACCATCCTTATGAAGCGAAGAATAGAGGAAGAAGCCAACAAAGCAAAACTTCAGTTTTTTACAAATATAAGTCATGAATTGCGTACACCACTTACGTTGATAGCTGATCCTGTGAACTATATCATCCATGATGATAACCTTAATTCACAACAACGAAGTATGCTTCAGATAGTACAACGTAATGTGCTTGTCCTGACACAATTGGTCAGTGAGATCCTTGACTTCCGTAAGGTGCAGAATGGTAAGATGGAACTACGCCTCTCCGACTTTAATCTTGCGGAAAGTATGAAACAATGGATTAAGCTTTTCAGTGTCTCTGCACAGAAGAAGCATATTGCCATTAGTATGGATGCCCCTGATACAATCATGCTCAGAGCAGATCAAGATAAGATAGAGCGAATCTGTTATAATCTTCTTAGTAATGCCTTAAAATATACGTCTGAAGGTGGAGAAATCTCTCTGACAGCTAAAGAAGAGAATGGGCGTGTTATGATTAGTGTGGCAGATAATGGTTGTGGTATTTCAAGTGATGAACTTCCTTATATTTTTGATCGTTTCTATCAAGCAAAGAATGCAGGACGTGGTACGGGTATTGGGTTGGCTATTGTGAAAGCTTTCACAGAATTGCATCACGGAGAAGTAAGTGCTACAAGTATAGAGGGAAAAGGAAGTACCTTTACTATTCATATTCCTGTTAGACAGAAAGGAGAGGTAACTAACCAGCCTACAGAGAAAATAGAACAATTGGTTGAGCCATCATCCGCAGAAGAAGTTCCGAATCAAGCTCGTCATATAGATGAACTTATACAGCCTTATCAAACAGATAAACCAGAGGTGTTAATCATTGATGATAATATCGATATTCGCACTTATCTAAGGTCGGTACTATCCGAAAAGTATAATGTGAGTGAAGCCGCCGATGGAAAAGTCGGTTTGGAACTTGCACGGAAAATAGTTCCAGATATAGTGTTGTCGGACATTATGATGCCTGTCATGGACGGATTAGCATTTTGTCAACAGCTGAAAACGGATAAAGCTATCAGTCATATACCTGTCATTTTACTAACAGCACGTAGTCTTGATGAGCAACGCGCTGAGGGGTATGAGCATGGCGCAGATGCTTATTTGTCCAAACCATTCTCACTTCGTCTACTCCTTTCACGTATTGACAATCTCATAGAAAGTAGGAAAAAGTTGAATCAAACATGGTCAAAAGGTGTTGAGGACGATGAAATCGGTAATATTTCGAATGAAATTGATAAATCTTTCCTTAAGCAATTGCGAAAGATAATACAAGAAAACCTTGCAAATAGTGACTTAAGTGTAGAGCAGATTGGCGATGAAATCGGACTTTCTCGTGTACAACTTTATCGGAAAGTAAAGGCTCTTACGGGCTATTCTCCTGTAGAAATTGTACGTAAAGCTCGTCTCACTCGTGCCCGTCATCTCCTTCAAACGACTGAGCGCACGGTGTCTGAAGTGGCTTATGCTGTAGGCTTCTCTACGCCCAGTTATTTCTCAAAATGCTATAAAGACGAGTTTGGGGAGAATCCCAAGAAGTGATGATAGGATTATGAAAACCGTTTAAAATAAGTGATATAGGCACTTGTGGGTGTGTAAATCTCCTGTAAGGTGAGGTGTTGAACACTTAAGAAAATGAACGATTTGTCAGATTCGTGAGAATAGACAAATCGTTCATTTATTATTAATATCTTTGTTATGTAACATTTATTACATTCGGAGAACGATTATTATTGGAAAAGGATATCACCATTTCTTATCTTTGCGCCATAAAACCAAAAGAATATTATTTAGTATTACTAACTATCAGAAAGTCATGAAACAATTATTGCGAGTAATCATGAGTCTGTTACTTCTGATGTATTGTGCTGGAGTTATGGCACAAACAGCAGATGTTAGCGGTAAAGTGATTGACGAACAGGGGGAACCTGTTATTGGTGCATCGGTGGTACAGAAAGGTACATCAAATGGTACTGTCACCGATATTGATGGTAATTTCACCTTTAAGGCTCCACAAAGTGCTACACTTGTAGTCTCCTATGTAGGCTATAAAAGTGTAGAAGTAAAGGCTGGTGTCGGAATAAAGGTACAGCTACAAACAAATGCGAGTGAACTAAACGAAGTCGTTGTTACGGGTTATACAACCCAACGCAAAGCAGATCTTACAGGAGCTGTTTCGGTTGTAAGTGTAGATGAATTAGCAAAGCAGAATGAGAACAATCCAATGAAGGCGCTACAAGGTAGGGTTCCTGGTATGAATATCTCTGCAGATGGTTCACCTTCAGGATCTGCTACAGTGCGTATTCGTGGTATTGGAACTCTGAATAATAACGATCCTCTTTATATTATAGATGGCGTACCGACTAAGGCTGGTATGCATGAGTTAAATGGTAGTGATATAGAAAGTATCCAAGTTTTGAAAGATGCTTCTTCTGCTTCTATCTATGGTAGCCGTGCAGCTAATGGTGTTATCATTATTACTACAAAGAAAGGTAAGGAGGGAAGAGTAAACGTAGATATTGACGCTTCTATTGCGGCGTCAATGTATGCCCATAAGATGAAAGTTCTTAATGCGAAGCAGTATGGACAGGTAATGTGGCAAGCTTATGTTAACGATGGTATGGATCCAAATACTAATGGTTTAGGGTATCGTTACGACTGGAGTTACGACGTACAAGGAAATCCTGTGTTGAATGGCATTAGCATGCGTAAGTATCTTGATGGTGCAGGAACAACACCTGCTGCTGATACAGACTGGTTTGATAAGACGACACGTACAGGTGTTGTTCAGAACTATAATGTAGCGGTAAGTAGCGGTTCAGATCGTCATTCGTCTTATTTCTCATTAGGTTATTATAAGAACTTAGGTATCATTAAGACATCTGATTTTGATCGTTATTCAGCTCGTATGAATACTGAATATAAGTTGATAAAAGATGTTTTGACCGTTGGAGAGCATTTTACGTTAAGTCGTACGTCAGAGGTTCAAGCACCTGGCGGGTTCCTTGAGAATGTTCTTCAGTTTAATCCTTCACTCCCTGTTTACACAGAGAACGGAACTTATGCGGGTCCAGTCGGTGGTTATCCTGATCGTGAGAACCCAGTTGCACGTCTGTATCGTAACAGTGATAATCGTTATGTTTATTGGCGTACTTTTGGTGATGCATACATAAATCTTCACCTTTTCAAGGGATTTAATTTGCGCTCAACCTTTGGATTGGATTATGCTCAGAAGCAGCAGAGATTCTTTACTTACCCTATAACAGAAGGAACGGTTGCTAATTCAAAGAATGCTGTTGAGGCAAAACAAGAACATTGGACAAAGTGGATGTGGAATGCTGTTGCAACTTATAATTTGCAAGCTGGTTTACACCGTGTAGATGCTATGGCAGGTATTGAGTTGAATCGTGAAGATGACAACTACTTCTCAGGTTATAAAGAAGACTTCCTGATTCTTAATCCTACCTACATGTGGCCTGATGCTGGTACTGGTACTGCACAAGCCTATGGTGGAGGAAGTGGATACTCTTTGGTGTCTTATTTCGGAAAATTGAATTATAATTATGCTGACAAGTATTTAGCTTCATTCACCCTTCGTTATGATGGCTCATCACGATTTGGTAAGAACAATCGTTATGCCACATTCCCTTCTGTCTCTTTGGGATGGCGCATTAATCAAGAGAAGTTCTTAAAGAGTGCACAATGGTTGAATGATTTAAAACTTAGAGCATCGTGGGGAGCAACTGGTAATCAGGAGATTTCTAACATCGCGCGTTACACCATATATGTTAGTAACTATGGAGTAAATGAAAATGGTGGTCAGAGTTATGGTACATCATATGATATAGCAGGTACTAATGGTGGTCGTCAATTGCCAAGTGGATTTAAACGTGACCAACTCGGTAACAATGACATCAAATGGGAAACGACCTATCAGACTAATCTTGGTCTGGACTTCTCTATGTTCAACTCTTCATTATATGGAAGTTTTGACTGGTATTATAAAAAGACTAAGGATATTCTCGTACAGATGGCTGGTATCGCTGCTATGGGAGAAGGTAGCACACAGTGGATCAATGCTGGTGCTATGGAGAATCGTGGTGTAGAACTCAACTTGGGTTATCGCAAGACAACCAATGGTGGTTTTCATTATGACATAGCAGGTAACTTTAGTACTTATCGTAATAAGATAACAGCTTTGCCAGCAACAGTTGCTGCCAATGGTACCTTTGGTGGTAATGGTGTGAAGAGTGTTATTGGTCATCCTATGGGTGCACAAGTTGGCTATGTTGCTGATGGCATCTTTAAGAGCCAAGATGAAATAGATAATCATGCGAAACAGGATGGTGCAAAACTTGGACGTATACGTTGGAAAGACTTGGATGGCAATAACGTCATTACAGAAGCAGACCAAGACTGGATTTATAATCCAACTCCAGACTTCTCTTATGGCCTAAATGTGTATCTTGAATATAAAAACTTTGATTTCACAATGTTCTGGCAAGGTGTACAAGGTGTAGATATTATCTCTGATTTAAAGAAGCAGACTGATATTTGGGCTGGTTTAAATATTGGTTTCCTAAATAAGGGTCAACGCTTGTTAGATGCATGGAGTAGTACTAACCCAAGTAGTAATATTCCTGCGCTCTCACTATCAGATAATAATAATGAGAAGCGTGTTTCTACTTATTGGGTGGAGAATGGTTCATACTTAAAACTACGTACTATTCAGTTAGGATATAATTTGCCAAAGAGTATGACGAACCGGCTTGCAATGCAGCGTTTACGTTTCTACCTCAGTGCGCAGAACTTATTAACTATACATAGTAAGAGTTTTACCGGTGTTGATCCAGAGAATCCAAACTATGGTTACCCAATTCCACTCAATATCACATTCGGTATAAACGTTACATTCTAACAATTATCATCTGACTATATAATATGAAAAAAATAATATATTCAGCACTTGTGCTCGCTACCCTTAGTATGACAAGTTGTTCAGACTTCTTGGATGAACATACTCCACAGGCAACACTAAGTGATGAGCAAGTAAAGGAGGCTAATCATGTTGATGAACTCGTAACATCAGCTTATGCCATATTTATTTCAGCAGAAGATATCAATTCTTCGTTTTCAATGTGGAATTATGATGTCCGCAGTGATGATGCCTATAAAGGCGGTAATGGAACAAGTGATGGAGATGTGTTCCATCAACTTGAAATAGAACAAGGAGTCTTGACCACAAACTGGAATATCAGCGATATGTGGCAAAGATTATACAATTGTATATCACGTGCCAACACGGCAATAGCTCTTCTTGAACAAGTCAATAGTACTGTCTACCCTCGAAAGGATGAACGTTTGGCTGAGATGAAGTTCCTGCGTGCATATGGACACTTTTTGTTAAAGCGTTTGTATAAGAATATACCTTTTGTTGTAGACCCTAATCTTAAGTCAGAGCAATATAACATGCTTTCTAATCGTGAATATACGAATGATCAAGGTTGGCAAGTTATTATTGATGACTTGATGGAATCTTACAATAACCTTCCTGTTCATCAAGCAGACAAGGGACGACCAACAAAAGCATCAGCTGCAGCTTTCCTTACGAAGGTGTATATGTATAAGGCTTATCATCAAGATAATGAGAACACGAATGAAGTTACAAGTATATCAAAAGACGATCTTTTGAAAGCTGTTCAGTTTAGTGATCCATCTATTTATGCTGCTGGAGGCTATGGCTTAGAGAGTGATTTCCATAATAACTTTAGACCAGAACCACAGTTCGAGAATGGAAAGGAAAGTCTTTGGGCAATGCAATATTCTATCAATGATGGAACTAAGAATGGTAATCTCAACTGGAGTTATGGACTGATTGTTCCAAATATTCCTGGTGTAACAGATGGAGGATGTGATTTTTATAAGCCAAGTCAAAATCTTGTTAATGCTTATCGTACAGATGCTAATGGACATCCATATATCGGTACATTTAACAATCAAGACTATAATAAAGCAACAGATTATGCTGACCCACGCTTATTCCTTACCATTGGTATTCCTGGTTTGCCTTATGAATTTAACTCTAAGTTCATGATGGATAGGACTGCTACATGGAGTAGAAGTAATGGATTGTATGGCTATTATGTAACTTTAAAGCAGAATGTAGACCCAGAAAGTCCTTATCTGAAGAAAGGTGCATGGTGGGGTACATCAGAGAATCGTATTGTCTTCCGTTATGCTGATGTTCTGCTTGAGCGTGCAGAAGCTTTGATTCAATTAAACGATGGTCGTATTAACGAAGCAATCAATATCATCAATCAAATCCGTAATCGTGCTAAACAAAGTACAAGTGCTATCAGCAATTATCAGAGTGATTATGGTGTGAGAATGAATGTTATGCCATATACTGGAACCTACAGTCAGGTAGAGGCGCTTGATATTGTTAAAATGGAGCGTCGTATAGAGATGGGTATGGAATCTGAAAGATTCTTTGACCTTGTAAGATGGGGAGAGGCAGAACGCATACTCAACAAGTATTATGCAGAAGAAGCTAATGACTGTTCTATCTATAGTAGTGCTCACTTCACTAAAAATAAGAATGAGTATTTGCCTATTCCATATGCACAAATAGCTGCTTCAAACGGACATTATAAACAAAATATTGGTCAGTGGTAAAGTATGAAAACAAATATAACAACAATATTCATTGCGCTTATTGCTTTCTTTGCATTAGGTAGCTGCAGCGACGAGAATAATATTTCTGATCTGCAATTAAACGGATTATGTTCAGTCGATTCTATCGTATTGGATAATTATAAAGGTGTCGTAGATCAGGCTTCACGTACAATCACTGTGCGTGTCCCTGAGACTTACGATGTTACAAATATGACCGTTAGCACACTTAAGGTAAGTGCTGGCGCCATCTGTAATTTCAAAGAGGGTGACAAACTTAATATGCTTACGGCTCAGGTGCTCAGTGTTAAGAATGGTGACGTCTTCCTTGATTGGACTATCAATGTGTTGAGAGATGAGGCAAAGATTACTTCTTTTAAGATTAATGGAACATATAATGGTGTTATTGATGAAGCGAATAAGACAATTTCTGTCTATGTGCCAAATACGCTTGACCTCCATTCTCTAATCCCTACAATAGGTTTGAGTACAAATGCGACGGTTAGTCCATCTAATGGTATTGCAACGGACTTCTCTAATCCTGTTACATTCACAGTTACCAATAATACTGCTTCTGCAATATATACTGTAAAAGTAACAGCTATTGGTAAGCCTACTGCAGTCTTTGTTAGCTTGCCTGCTTCGATGAATGAACTCAATTCAGAGGAATTAACTGCTTGTAAGTGGATGCTTCAGAATATTCCAAATTCATTATATGCATCATTTACTGATATTAAGAATGGCACAGTAGATCTTAGCGAGTGTAAAGTGATATGGTGGCATTATCATAAGGATGGAGGAGTAGATGGAAAAGAAGCTTTCGAAAGAAGTGCGCCTGAGGCTGTCAATGCAGCAGTTGCCTTAAGAGACTATTATAATAATGGTGGTTCTTTCCTCTTCACTCGATATGCAACAAACATGCCAGCTGAGATTGGCGCAGTAGCAAACAATGCTGCTCCAAATAATTGTTGGGGGCAGAACGAAGCTGATGCTGAGAAAGTAAGTGGTCCTTGGAACTTCTTTATTCAAGGGCATACGAGTCATCCTCTTTTCCAAAATCTTATAATGAAGAGTGGTGAGCCTAATTCTATTTATACGTGTGATGCAAATTACCGTATCACCAATTCAACTGCTCAGTGGCATATTGGTACCGATTGGGGTGGATATGATAACTTAAATAAATGGCGTACAGAGACTGGAGCACAAGATTTGGCTTATGGTGGTGATGGTGCTGTCGTTGCATGGGAATTCCCTGCAACTGGAACAAAGGGCAAGATTCTCTGTATTGGCTCTGGATGTTATGACTGGTACAGTATTGATGACGTTCCTGCTTACTACCACAATAACATTGCTAAGATGACACAGAACGCATTCAACTATCTAATGAATCATTAAATAAAGTATAATTGATATGAGAACTATGATATATTCTCTCGCTCTCATCGCATCTTTATCAGCCTCACTAATGAGCTGTAGCGATGATAAGACCATGATAGAGGAAAAAGATTGGAATACAACAACTTATTTCAAGTCTACAGATGAAATGGGGCAAGCTACCTTTTATAAGCCAACTGTTGGATTTGTTGGAGACCCAATGCCTTTCTTTGATCCTAAAACAAAGAATTTTAAAGTTATGTATTTACAGGACTTTCGTCCTAATCAGGCGGGTACTTATCATCCTATCTGGGCTGTAGAAACATCAGATGGAGCCAACTACCAATCACTTGGAGAGTTGATTCATTGTGGTGGTATCAATGAGCAGGATGCGGCACTGGGTACAGGTTCTACCGTTTATAATGATGCTGACGGATTATATTATACCTTCTATACAGGTCATAGATATCAAACAAATTCTACTAATAATGGTGAGATGGTGATGATGGCAACATCATCCGACTTCAAAACATGGACTAAGAATCGTGTTTTCCGCTTGAAAGGTGATGATTACGGATATAGTAAAGATGACTTCCGTGACCCCTTTGTCTTCAAAGGTGACGATAATAAATGGCACATGCTTGTTTCTACTCTAAAGGGAAGTAAAGGTCATTTGGCTGAGTTTACATCAGATGATCTTAAGACGTGGACCCATGCCGGAACGTTTATGACCATGATGTGGGACCGATTCTATGAATGTCCTGATGTGTTCAAGATGGGTGATTGGTGGTATCTTGTTTATAGTGAAAAGCATTCAGCTATCCGTCGTGTGCAGTATTTCAAAGGTAAGACTCTTAATGAACTCAAGGCTTGTACACAGAATGATGCTGGTTTATGGCCTGATGGACATGAGGGATTCTTAGATAGTCGTGGTTTCTATGCAGGTAAAACTGCGAGTGATGGTCAGAATCGCTATATTTGGGGATGGTGTCCAACACGTCCAGGCAAGGATAATGCTGCTGTTGGTGCTGCTCCTAATGAACCTGAGTGGGCTGGCAACCTTGTTGTCCACCGTCTCATACAACACGCTGATGGTAGTCTTACCTTAGGAGAAGTAAAAGGGATTAGCGATAAATACGGCAAAAAACAAGAAGTAAAGGTTATGGCAAAGAGTGATAATGGTGTTGAGAATGTAACTGATGGCTATAAGCTTTCTGGTGATTCTTACCTACTTTTCAATCGTCTTGGCTATCACAATAAAATTTCCTTCACGATAACAACTTCTAATAACTGGGATAAGTTTGGTGTTTCATTCGTACGTGGCACAGATTCTGAGAAGTATTATTCTTTGGTGGTAAATCCTGAAAATGAACAGACACGTAAGATAAACTTTGAGGAAGAAGGTTCTGCGGGTCGTGGTTTCATAAATGGTATTGATGGCTACAACTTCGCTCGACCAACCGACAATGTCTATCATGTCACTATCTATACGGACAATAGTATAGCCGTAATGTATATTAATGATGTATGTTGCTATACCAATCGTATTTACGAAGTACAGAAGAACTGTTGGAGTATCAATAATTATGGAGGTAATATCACCATCAGTAATCTCACTGTAAGTCAGTATTAAGAATTTAAACCCTTTCTTCACTAAAGATAGAATAAAAGAGATAGTCGTTCATTCTGTGAGAAATTGCTTGTTATCGCAAATAATATCATTGAATGGGCGACTACTCTTTCTAACTTATCAATAAAATGTCTATCTTTGTCTATCTGAAACTAAAAATATAATGAATCAACCTATAATGAGTAGAAAGATTAAATTATTGGCTATTTGCCTTTTTATAACTACAACATTTATGCATGCGCAAACATTCTTAAGTTCAAATCATGCTATGAAGCGTGTGAAAACTGCAGATAAGTATATTCTTCTTCCTGTAGAGGAGGAAGAAGGTTATGCACATATTCGCGTTATCAAAGATAATCAAGTTGTAAAAGAATTCAATTGTAAGCTTGCTATAAACAAGACTGATTATAATGTGCCACTTAATGTCAGTGAATATGGTGGTGATGTATTGCTTGATATCCAGTTCTTAGGAGATAAGCGTAGTATCGGTTTAATCAATAATTTTGCTTGCTGGAAAGATATAAAAGCAACAAATGTGTTTGATTCCAAGAATCGTGAAAAGTTCCGTTCTATCTATCACCATACTCCAGTCTATGGCTGGATGAACGATCCTAATGGTATGTTCTACAAAGATGGTGTATGGCATTTATACTATCAGTATAACCCTTATGGTTCGCAGTGGGAGAATATGACGTGGGCGCATAGTACCTCTACAGACCTCATACACTGGAAAAATCATGGAGAAGTGATACAACCAGATGCACTTGGAACTATTTTCAGTGGTAGTAGTGTCGTTGATAAAGAAAATACCGCAGGGTTTGGAAAGGATGCTGTTGTTGCTTTTTACACTTCTGCAGGAGCTGCGCAAACACAAAGTATTGCATATAGTACGGATAATGGTGAGACTTTTAAGAAGTATGTAAACAACCCAATTCTTACAAGTGATGTACCTGACTTCCGTGATCCTAATGTCTTTTGGAATGAAGAAGTGAAGCAATGGAATCTTATTCTTGCAGCAGGACAGCAGATGAATATATATAGCTCAAAGAACTTGAAAGACTGGAAGTATGAAAGTTCTTTTGGAGAGGGATATGGTAATCATGGAGGTGTTTGGGAGTGTCCTGACCTCTTGAAGATGGGAGATAAGTGGGTGCTTATCTGTAACATTAACCCTGGGGGTCCCTTTGGTGGTAGTGCAACTCAATACTTTGTAGGCTCATTTGATGGTCATAAATTCACTTGCGAATCAAAACCTGAGGTGACAAAGTGGATGGATTATGGAAAAGATCACTATGCAACCGTATCGTTCAGTAACGCTCCTGATGGTAGAATTGTCGTTCTTCCATGGATGAGTAACTGGCAGTATGCTAATCAAGTACCTACACAGCAGTTCCGTTCAGCCAATGGTTTGCCAAGAGACTTGGGGCTTTATAGTTACAATGGGGAAGATTATGTTAGCGTAAAGCCATCACCTGAAGTCTTTGCTGCCTTTGAGAAGAAACCGTCTGGACGCCTCCAATCTGCTGCTTATATAGAAGTGACCAATATTAAGAGTAATGCTTCTATAGTGTTAAGTAATGACAAGGGAGAACGAGTTACTATGGTTTATGATGGAAAGAATGCTACTTTCAGTATGGATCGTACAGAGAGTGGTGTTACTGATTTTCATAGTGACTTTAAGGCTAAGACGGTAGCTCCAACTAATGGTGTTATTAAATCAATGCAAATATTTATAGACCGTTGTAGTATTGAAGCTTTTGATACTGAAGGTAAAGTAGCAATGACTAACCTCGTTTTTCCGTCAAAGCCTTATGATAAGATAATAGTAAAGGGATGCAAAGTAAAGATTTATGAATTGAAGGATCAAAAGTAATAAAAGAAAAAATACTAATTCTGTCTATTAATTATATGTAATCTTGTTAGAGATATATTTGTTGATATTAATGAACGGAATTTCAAGGTTTCTTTCTTCGTAAAAAAGTAACTTTGCAAGTATAATTAAAATAGTAGAACTACACAAACTAAAAATTTAAAGATTATGTCGAAAACCAATAAACTCGCACTACTGCCCGTAATGCTTTGCTTCTTTGCGATGGGCTTCGTTGATTTGGTGGGTATTGCCTCCAATTATGTAAAGAACGATTTGCAACTGTCGGATTCAACTGCAAATGTTTTTCCGTCCCTTGTTTTCTTTTGGTTCCTTATCTTTTCCGTACCGACTGGTATGTTGATGAATAAGATTGGACGCAAGAAAACGGTTCTTATTAGTCTTATTGTTACCTTGTTCTCCCTGCTTTTACCGATATTCGGTGAGTCCTATGGTTTGATGCTTGTTTCATTCTCATTGCTTGGAATAGGCAATGCTTTGATGCAAACATCGTTGAATCCGCTCGTTTCAACGGTGATGAAAGGTGGAAATTTGGCGTCAACACTTACTTTCGGACAGTTTGTTAAGGCAATAGCGTCTTTTATGGCTCCTTATCTCGCTATATGGGGAGCGCAGGCAAGCATTCCTGCCTTTGGTCTTGGATGGCGTGTTCTTTTCCCAATTTATTTGATTATAGGCACACTTGCTACGCTGTTACTCTTCTCAACGCCTATAGAAGAAGAACCTATTGAAGGCAAAGCAAGCTCTTTTACAGAATGTTTCAGCCTATTGGGTAAACCTATTGTGTTGCTTAGTTTCTTAGGTATTATGTGTCACGTTGGTATTGATGTTGGTACAAACACCACGGCACCAAAGATTCTGATAGAGCGTTTAGGAATGTCATTGAATGATGCGGCTTTTGCTACATCCCTCTACTTTATCTTCCGTACTATTGGATGTCTTACAGGTTCGTTCTTCCTTCGTGTGATGAATAATAAGGTTTTCTTTATTATTTCGGTTACGATGATGGCACTTGCTATGTGTGGAATGGCTGTAGGAACGTCAAAGACCGTACTTTTTGTAGCGATTGCTCTTGTCGGTTATGGTAATAGTAATGTCTTCTCAATGGTCTTTGCACGTGCTTTACAGAGTGTTCCCGACAAGCAGAATGAAGTGAGTGGATTGATGATTATGGGACTTTTCGGTGGTACTATCTTCCCTCTCTTGATGGGATTTGCCAGCGATGGGTTCGGTCAAGTGGGAGCTGTTATTGTAATGGCGATAGGTGTACTCTATCTTTTTTCGTATATTCCAAAAATGAATAATAAATAAAACAGATATGAAACAGTTAATTGTTGGCCTCGGAGAGGCATTGTGGGATTGTCTTCCTGAAGGTAGAAAGTTGGGTGGCGCACCTGCAAACTTTGCTTATCATACAGGACAGTTTGGGCATGATTCGTTGGCTATTAGTGCTGTCGGAAATGATGCTTTGGGTAAGGAAACACTCGATGAATTCGATAAAAAAGGCGTAAACTACTTGATGCCGGAGGTCGATTATCAGACAGGAACGGTGCAGGTGGAACTCGACAGTGAAGGTATACCTACTTATGATATCAAAGAGGGGGTAGCTTGGGATAACATACCGTTTACTCCTGAGATTGAAGAAGCAGCCAAGAACTGTCGTGCGGTATGCTTTGGTTCACTCGCACAGCGTAGTAGTGTAAGCCGCCAGACAATACAGAAATTCCTTGAAACAACGCCAAAGGATTGTCTCAAGATATTCGATATCAATCTTCGTCAGAACTTCTATACAAAGGAGATTATCACTAATTCGCTTCAGCATGCCAATATCCTCAAGATTAATGATGAGGAACTTGTTACTATCGGTCGTCTCTTTGGTTATCCAGGTCTTGATATTGAGAACAAGTGTTGGCTGCTTTTAGGAAAGTACAATCTTGATATGCTTGTGCTGACTTGTGGTGTTAACGGCTCGTATGTCTTTGCACCAAACCTCAAGTCGTTCCAAGAAACCCCATCGGTAGAGGTTGCTGATACCGTTGGTGCAGGTGATTCCTTTACGGGTGCCTTTACTTCAGCTATCCTTGCAGGTATGCCTCTTCCAGATGCTCATAAGTTAGCAGTGGATGTCAGTGCGTATGTATGCACGCAAGATGGTGCAATGCCAAAGATTCCACAGACAATGTTGGATAGAATTAAGTAATTGTATCATCCTTTCAAGAGCCTTACAATCCTTGATGTAATATCCAATAATAGAGGAAACACAAATAGGCATAGGCACAAGAAAGAGATTTTTACATTATAAGAGGGCGTTCCCTTGTATCAAGAAGAGCCTTTCCTTGCATTGAGGAAAGGCTCTTCTTAATTTAAGGAAAGGCTCTCTTTGTTTCTTCGCTATAGTTATTACAAAGTAAAAAGGCATATCGGAACGCTTCCCGATACGCCTTTTCGATTTAGAGAGAGTTATAAAAAAGTAATGTATTTATCTATTCACTTGCTTTATGCTCCTTGATGACTCCCACTGAGATAGCACCTAATACTAAGGCTATACCAGCGACAATCATCATGTGACTCTGCTCAGGACCGACTAACTGAAGTAGTAAACCACCAATAGCAGCTGCAATGATTTGTGGAATACAAATCGTTCCGTTGAAGAGACCTAAGTATGCTCCCATGTGCCCATAACCCTCCAGTGCGTTTGTAACAAAGGTGAAAGGCATGGCAAGCATTGCTGCCCATGCACATCCAATGAGGATGAATGGAATGAACATAACGTACTGGTTGTGTATATAAGCCGCCATGACAAAACCGATACCACCGAGAATGAGCGATAGAGCATAGGCTAACTTGCGATTCTTGAATTGTGGGAGAATAGTTGCCCAAACGACTGATCCAATAGCTTGTATTGCGAAGAGGATACCTACCCAGTTACCAGCTTCTTGATAACCTGCCGTTGTTGTGGCATCATGTGCAAGCATATCGACGTTCCAACAGTTTGCTGCAACTGTGCCATTCGTGTATGTCCACATATACATAAAGGCGAACCAACAGAAGAATTGAACTACTCCTACCTTCCAGAAAGTGGCTGGTGCATTCTTTAATAAGGTCATCCAACCCGTCTTCTGTTCGTTTTCTGGTGTTTTCAAACTATGATATTCGGCATATACCTTTGGTGGCATCTCTTTGACCTTAGCTGTAGTATAGATGACGCAAAGGATGAGTATGGCCGCACCAATATAGAAAGAATAAACAACGGAGTCGGGGATTACACCTAAAGGAGCTTGGTTTGAAATACCAAGGAAGGTGAATAAGAAGGGGAAGATATAACCAGCAATGGAGCCAGCGTTGCATAGGAACGATTGAATAGAGTAGGCGAGTGTCTTTTGTTTCTCGTTAACCATGTCTCCAACAAGCATCTTGAAAGGTTGCATTGCCATGTTGATACTGGTATCAAGGAACATCAATGAAAGCAAACCAAAGACCATTGCTGTGGATACAGCCATACCTAATGACCCTGCATTAGGCAATAGACACATGACTAATACAGCAACAGCTGCTCCTATAAATAGGTAAGGTATGCGTCGACCGAAGCGTGTCCACGTTTTGTCGGATAGGGTTCCAACGATGGGTTGCACGACGATACCCATTAGAGGAGGGAGTATCCAAAAGTAGCTGAGCTTATGTGGATCAGCTCCAAGTGTCGCAAAGATACGAGAGATGTTAGCACTTTGAAGTGCATAGGCAATCTGAACTCCAAAGAAACCGAAGCTCAGATTCCATAGCTGCCAGAAACTTAAATTAGGTTTTTGTTTCATTACTTATATTCTTTATAGGGCCTCTTTAATAGCTCCAAAGGAGTATCTTTTGAAGGCAGACTTTGTTTTCTTATCTAGTTGTACCTCTTATTATCAATCTTGTACGTATTATTCTCTTTTCGATACGAGTCTTAGGTATCACTCCTTCCACCTGGTCTATGAGAATATTAGCAGCCTCTTCGCCTACACGCATACCACGTTGTTCCACTGTTGTTAACATCGGATCACAGGCAATGGCACGCTCTCCATTTGTGAAACCACAGATAGATATATCTTCTGGTACACGATAACCCATACGTTTACAAGAGTAGAGTATGCCTATTGCTGTATCATCATTGACAGCGAAGAAAGCATCAGGGGGATTGGACAAAGACATTACATCAGGGGTTATTGACTCAGCATCTGCACGATTGTCACAGGTTCTTATCAAGTGCTCATCAGGCTTCATTCCATGCTTCAAGAGGGCATCTTTATAACCATTATATCGGTTTTTACCAATCTCCATGGTTAATGACGTACCATAATAAGCGATGTTTTTACAACCTGTATCTATAAGGTGTGATACAGCTGCATATGCCCCCATATAATCATCAACGACAACTCTACTGGCATTGACTCCAGTGCTGATACGATCGAAGAATACAAGAGGTAGCCCTTGATGGATGAGCTTTTGGAAGTGATCATACTTCGTTGTATTCTTCGCCTGAGACACGATAATGCCGCAAACCTTGTTCTCGTGGAAGGCTTTACATATCCTTACCTCGTTCTCATACTTCTCTTTACTTTGAGCAACCATCAGTTGATAGCCTCTAGCAGATGCCTCCTCCTCTATACCAGAGAGGATGGATGAGAAATAGAAATGCGACAATTGAGGGATAATCACGCCTATTATCTTTAATGGTTGAACCTTGCTTTTGCGCAAACTCTCAGCTATGATATTGGGAAAGAAGTTGTGTTCGCGCGCATAACTCTTAATCTCTTCACGCTTCTCAGCCGATATTCTTGGGCTATCTTTTAGTGCGCGAGAGACAGTAGCAACCGATACTCCTAAGTCTCGGGCTATATCTTTCATTGTTATGCTGGACTGATTGTTCATCCGAATTAATAGATTCCTTTATCCTTATATATTTACTTCTGTAGCGCAAATATACACATTTTTCACAAATCATTTGACTTATGTCAATTTATTTATAGCCTTTTTATATGTGCAAACGTTTGCACAGTTTAAATAACATATTTAATACCCAAAAAGTGTGAAAGTAATCTTTCTCATTTAACTTTGCACTTACTAACCTCTCAAAATCGGCTATTAACCGACCTTGATGATGCTGAACATATATACTTTAATCAATTTATAACACTTTAATTAACAAAAAGATGAAGCAGGTAAAATGCAAGTTTCCTGTTAAGGTGATGGGGCTCTTCGCTGGTCTCTGCCTTTCAGTCAGTGCTTTTGCACAATCTACTACTGTCACAGGACAGGTGAAAGATGCTTCAGGTGAGCCTGTTATTGGTGCCTCAGTTCTAATTAATGGAACTTCAAATGGTACTGTAACGGATCTTGATGGTAACTTCTCTGTCAATGTACAACCTGGTGCTACACTTACAATCTCTTACATTGGTTATCAGAAACAGCAGGTTGCTGCATCCAATGGTATGGTCATTACGTTGAAGGATGACCAAGCTCAACAGATGAATGAAGTTGTTGTTATTGGATACGGAGCCGTTAAAAAGAGCGACTTAACAGGTTCTGTAACAGCTCTGAAGCCTGATGGGAAGAATAAAGGACTTGTTGTTAATGCACAGGATATGCTCTCTGGTAAAGTTGCTGGTGTGAGTGTAACGAATGATGGAGGTACTCCAGGTGCTGGTTCTACTATCCGTATTCGTGGAGGTTCGTCTTTGAACGCATCTAACAATCCATTGATTGTTATCGATGGTGTGGCTATGGACCAAACTGGTGTTAAGGGTGTCACCAACCCATTGTCGCTTGTCAATCCACAAGACATTGAATCATTTAACGTCTTGAAAGACGCTTCTGCGACAGCAATCTATGGATCTCGTGGCTCAAATGGTGTTATCATCATTACAACAAAGAAGGGGCGTCGTGGAACACAGATATCTTATAATGGAAGCTTTACTGTTAGTACAAAATCAAAGAATCTAGACGTTTTGTCGGCTGATGAATATCGTAAACTTATAACAGAGAAGTTCGGTACGGCATTGTACACACTGGACTCTAATGGTAACCAAGTTCCTACTGCTTATGCTCGTTTGGGTAAGGCAAATACTAACTGGCAAGACGAGATCTTCCGCACAGCATTTAGTCATGATCATAACGTTGCTGTATCGGGTCAAGCCGCAAACTGGCTTCCTTATCGTGTAAGTGCAGGCTATACAAATCAGCAGGGTATCATTAAGACCTCTAACTTCGAGCGTTTTACTGGTGCTTTGACATTGAGTCCTTCTCTCTTGAATGACCATTTGAAGTTGACGTTGAATGCAAAGGGTATGTGGACAAAGAACCGCTATGCCGATGGTGAAGCGATAAAGGCTGCACGCCAGTTCGACCCAACTCAGCCTGTTCGTGCAAATGGATTTGATAATTTCGGAGGTTATTATCAGTGGTTGGACGATGGTACTGCGCTCAATGACCCTACTTGGCCACAGACTTACTTCTCATTGGCTACTAAGAATCCAGTGTCTATCCTCAATTTAAGGAACGAACGCGCCATTAGTCGCGACTTCTTAGGTAGTGCTGATGTAGACTATAAGGTACATGGTTTCGAAGACCTCCGTTTACACGTTACTGCTGGTATTGATATTGCCAAAGGACGTCAGACTAAAGATATTGATCCTGCTTCTCCACAGGCTATTTACTATGGTTCACATGGTTGGGAATCCCAGTTGAAGCGCAATATGCAGCTTTCTGCTTACGCTCAATACTACCATGACTTCAACGACAAGGCTAAGAATCACTTTGATATCATGGCTGGTTATGAGTGGGCACACTTCTGGCATAATACGCACAACTCGTATTGGAGCTTCTTCCCAAAGACCAATAACGATGCAACACTTGCCGGTAAAGAGCGCAATCGTACGAAGTATGACTATGCGACAGAGAATTACCTCGTATCTTTCTTCGGTCGTGCTAACTGGTCATTGATGGATGGTCGCTATATGGTAACTGCTACTGTTCGTGATGATGGATCATCTCGTTTCAGAGATCACTGGGCTGTATTCCCTTCATTCGCATTCGCTTGGCGTATGAATGAGGAGAATATGTTGAAGCAGATTGATTGGTTGTCTGACTTGAAGTTGCGCCTTAGCTGGGGTATGACTGGTCAGCAAGAAGGTATCGGAGATTATAACTATTTCGCCGTTTATGAGATGAATACTGGTAGCGAGTCTTACTATCCAGTCTATGGTGATGGTACGTTAGCTCGACCAAAGGCATTCGATCCGAATCTGAAGTGGGAGACGACCACCTCTTATAATATTGGTCTAGATTGGGGTATCCTCAAGCAGCGTCTTAGCGGTACAGTTGATTGGTACTATCGTAAGACAAGTGACCTCCTTAACAGTGCAACTGTATCTGCTGGATCTAATTTCCGTAATCAGGTTATGAGCAACATCGGCTCTATGTTTAACACAGGTGTTGAAGCAAGTATCCACTGGTTAGCCGTTAATACCAAGCTATTCAACTGGACAATGGATTACAACTTCACCTATAATTATAATAAGATTACTAATCTTAACGGTGGCAATGATGCGAACTACTTCGTTCCAACAGGTGGTATCTCTGCTGGTACAGGTGGTAACATTCAGGCACAGCATGTAGGTAACGCTGTCAACTCCTTCCACGTATTCCAACAGGTATATGATAAGAGTGGTAAGCCAATAGAAGGTGTGGTTGTTGACCGCAACCGTGATGGTAAGATCACAGATGCTGATAAGTACTATTATAAGGCACCTGCTGCTCCTGTAACAATGGGCTTTGCTTCTCGCTTTGAGTATCGTAATTGGGATCTCGGTTTCGCACTCCGTGCAAGTCTTGGTAACTATGTTTACAATGATGCTTTCGCAAGTGTTGCTAACATGTCAAACTCTGAATTGTTCTCAAAGGGCAAGTATCTTGTAAACCGTCCATCGGATGTCTTGGCTGATAACTGGCTCACCACAGAGACAAAGTCTATACAGACTGACTACTGGGTACGGAATGCTTCATTCTTAAAGATGGATAATATTACCCTTGGTTACAGCTTCGCTAACCTCCTCAAACAGGGTAAATGGAATGGAATCTCTGGCCGCGTTTATGGTACAGTGAACAATGTCTTCTGTCTTACAAAGTATAAGGGACTTGATCCAGAGGTATTCAATGGTATTGATAACAACCTCTATCCACGTCCAATATCATTCATCTTGGGTCTGAATTTGAACTTCTAATCCGTTTAAAGAGTAGTTACAATGAATACAAATATTAAATATATATTCTCTGCAGCAGCCTTTATGCTGTCTGTAGGACTTACCTCTTGTACTGGTGATTTGGATGTTAATCCTATTGATCCAAATCTAAAGACAAAGGTTAATACAAAGGCTGAAAGCGCCTTAAACAAGTGTTATGCTACCATCGCAATGGCTGGTAATGGAGGAGCTAATGGCGATAGTGATGTCGATGGTATAGATGGTGGTACGAGTGGTTATATCCGTCAGTTGTTCAATACACAGGAACTTACAACCGATGAAGCCATCTGTGCTTGGGGTGGTGATGAAGGTATTCTCAACTTCAACTTCAATACTTATGATGCTTCACATCCTATGTTGAAGGGTTTTTATAACCGTCTTTACGTAGGCATTACTTACTGTAATCAGTATCTTAAAGACTACGGCGACTATAACGAAAAAATGTCTGCTGAGGCTCGATTCCTTCGTGCTTTGAACTATTATTACCTCTTGGATGAGTTCGGTAACGTACCGTTTACGACAGCAATATCGTCTAGTAATCCTGCTCGTATCGAACGTGCTGATCTTTACAAGTGGCTTGTTGATGAATTAAAGACCAATGTTGAGCCTAAATTGGGTGAACCTCAACCAAAGACATCAGCTACTGCTGGCTATGGTAGTGTTGATAAGGCTGCTGCATGGATGCTCTTAGCTCGTCTTTATCTGAATGCTGAGGTATATACAGGTACACCTGATTGGGCTAATGCTAAGCTATATGCAAAGAAGGTTATCGACTCTCCTTACAAGCTCTACACAACCAAGAAAGGGCAGTGGAGTGCTTATCAACAGCTCTTCATGGGCGACAATGGCGAGAATGGAGCTTCTGTTGAGGCTATCTTCCCAATCCTCCAAGATGGTAAGACAACTACCTCTTACGGTACAACGCTTTACCTCATGGCTGGCTCAAACGACAACAGCGAGCACATAAAGGATGCTACAACAAAGGGTAACAACACGACTGCAGGATGGGGTGGTAACCGCATGCGCCCTGACTTGGTACAGAAGTTCTTCCCTAACAACGACGCTCCTAATATTGGTGCCTACGCTATGCCAGCTGCTGCCGATGATGATCGTGCGCTCTTCGATGGTGATGGAAGAAACGTAGATAATGGCAATAATGAAACTGATGTGAAAGTGTTTACCAACGGATTTGCCGTTTGTAAGTTCACTAACTTTAAGACGGATGGTTCTGCTGGACATGACTCTAATTTCCCAGATACCGACTTCTTCCTCATGCGTGCTGCTGAAGCTTATCTGATATATGCTGAGGCTGATGCTCGTATGAACGGTGGAACGACAACAACTGATGGTACACAATACATCAACGCACTACGTAGTCGTGCGCACGCTACCACTCACACCGCTTATTCTCTTCGTCAGATCTGTGACGAATGGAGCCGTGAGTTCTACTTCGAAGGTCTCCGTCGCACCACACTCATACGTTTCGGTTACTTTGGAGGTGACGTTAACTATAACTGGAGTTGGAAGGGTGGCGTAAAGAGCGGCCGTAACTTTGATACTCATCTCAATCTCTTCCCTATTCCTTCATCTGACTTGACAGCCAACAAGAAACTTGTTCAGAACCAAGGATATAATTAAGGTATATGCCAATACTTAGCCGATGGCGCACACCAGAGGCTAAGTATTGGCATAGAAAGAAGATTGAACTATCGAATAGAACATAAATGATTAAATGATAATTAATATGAAATCAATAATAAAGTCTTCATTGTTATTGTGTGCAGGTGTAGCGTTGTTCTCTGCTTGTGACAAGGACTTGGAACATAATCCAACCCTTCAAACACCAAAGACATTTAAGCTGAATACTCCTGCCTACGCTGCACAGACAGTTGACCTAAAGGTTGCTGATAAGTTGAACTTCACTTGGTCACAGCCAGAATATGGTGCTCCGATAGCTGCCGAGTATGGTATGCAATTCTCAACTACCAATAAGTGGACTAAATCAGTCGACAAGGTAGTTGATATGGATGCTGAACGTGGCGACTACGCACCAGTAGGAACACCAACAGGAACATGTAGTACGTCGGTTAGTGCAGCCGAACTTGCGACCGCAATAGAGAAGATGGAGCGTTATGAGGAAGGTCATGTGCCAGCAAGCCAAGACCTCTATGCACGTGTTTACTCACTCGTTAATGGCGATACCATCTATTCAAATGCCGTTAAAGTGAACGTTGCTCCTTATTATGTTGAGCTATCTGATGCTCCTGTTGAGACCTGGTACCTCGTTGGTGGTAACTTCGGTGATGGCTCATGGGGCAATACTCAGGTCGTACCTTTGCTTCCACAGGAAGGTCAGGAATATGACAAGAAAACTGGTAAGGGCGTTATCTCTTGGACTGGTTACCTATCAACAGCAGGCTTCAAGTTGAAGAAGAACCCTGCAAGTTGGGATGATGGTCAGGTTGGTCAGGGCGCAAGCTTTGGTGATTTCAAATATAACGATGGCGGCTCATCAGATATTAAAGTTCCAACAGCAGGCTACTATACGATTACATTCGATACAAAGAATCCTAAGTTGAAGATTGTACCTTACACTGGTGCTGCACCTACTGTCTATACTTCAATGGCATTGCCAGGCAAGCACGATGGCTGGACTGTTGCAGGTGGTACACCAATGACTGCAGAGACTTCTGTTGTTGAGAACCACGATTGGAAGGCTACAGTGACATTCACAGAGAAGTCAACCGGTGCTGATGGCGAAGGCTGTAAGTTTGCTGCCAATGGCACATGGGACGTAAACTGGGGTGCTGAAAACTTCCCATACGGTGTTGCAACTAAGGGTGGCAAGAACGTTCGTAACTTGAAGGGAACGTACACTGTTTACTTCAACGACATCACTGGTCAGTATTCTTTCGTAAAACAATAACAAATAAAAGATACCTTTTAGAAGGTGTGTGCCTTTGGGCATTACCTTAGGGCACACCTTCTTCTTAATAACAAGAATTGATATGAAGAAGATATTAGTCTTAGCAAGTACTGCACTGCTCCTTGCTTCTTGTGGTAGCAATGAATATGAAGAGTGGGCTAAGCCACAGTCTAATGCTGAGGAGACGGCTAACTCTGTGAAGTTCACTGTAGCTGAAGCACCCGCAATCGACTTCAATACGGTGACTGCCGACTCTGTCCAGCTCTTTACTCCATCAGTGGTTTCCACTGATGCCGTTGCTGCACAGACCTTGACTGCCGTACTTTCTAACAACAACAAGACGGCAACCTTGAATGTTAGCGATGCGGGAAAGGTAAAGAGTACAGAACTGGTTTCAGCCATAGAGAACCTTTATGGTAAGAATGGCGACCAGCATGAAGTTGCCATGGCGGTGACCAATAAGATTAAATTACAGCGTGGCGAGGGTTATAGTCTGTCGCAGAATGTAAAGGCAAAGGTCACTTGTGTTGCTCCTGCCTTCACCCAGTATCTCTATATGTCGGGCGACGCTAATGGTTGGTCATTCAGCAATCCGCTCTATAGTCCAGCTGCCGATGGCAAGTACACTGGCTTTATGTATCTCAATCAGAACGGCTTTAAGTTTGCTACCCAACAGGATTGGAATGGTACTGACTATGGTCAGGATCTTGTAGAGAAGGGTGCTAACATCGTCATGACTGAGCCTGCTGGTTTCTATAAGGTAGACCTTGATCTGACCTCACAGACCATTACTTACACCGCAATCAATAGTGTTGGTATCATTGGTTCTGCCACTCCTAATGGTTGGAGTTCAGATGCAGCAATGACCTACAATGCGGCTCAAAAGTGCTGGGAACTTGATAACGTAACCCTGACAACAGGTGAGATGAAGTTCCGTGCGAATAGTGATTGGGTGTTAGACTGGGGTGGTTCTTTGGATAATATCACCTTTAAGGGCGGTAATATCAACGTAACAGCTGGTAAGTACAACATCAAGTTGTATCTCTCTTGTGACAGCAAGTCACACTGCACAATGGAGCTTGTTCCATAGACTCTGAATTTCTATTTATATATTTAAGGTGCGTTGGTTCGTTGTTAGCCAGCGCACTTTTTTCATGCTCCTTGTGTATATCTGTCCCCGTGTCAGATATGTTTCATTCCAGTCTCAGTCTATGAAACTCATCGTTTCAATACATGGAACGCAGGGTTTCAATACATGGAACGCAGGGTTTCAGTATATGGAACGCACAGTCTCAAGCCTATGAAACACAGAGTTTCAAGTATGTGAGACACAGAGTATCAGGCGCTGATACACACCGTCTCACGGCTTGATACTCTCATTACCGAATATTAGTAGTGATTGAAAGCCTATTATCTTGAATCAGAGAGAGGCGTGTTGTAGGGTGGAGGAAAGGGAGATGTGGGGGCGTGATAGCCGTTAGTTATGGTCGTGACCATACCCAGCTCGAAATGCAAACGTTTGCATGAAAAAAAGCGTATGCCGTTATCTGTATTGAAAGACAATGTGTTGTAAATCACTAACTTTGCACTCATCAACAAGAGATAACTAAAATCAAAATCTATATGAAACGTATTTTGACTTGCTTATGCACACTTTTTCTATGCTTATGTGCCATGGCACAGGGTTGGCCAAGCAGTTATGGCGGTGTGATGTTACAAGGTTTTTATTGGGATTCGTTCGATGATTCGCAGTGGACAGTGCTTGAAAAGAAAGCCGATGACCTATCGGGTTACTTCGACCTTGTATGGGTTCCGCAGAGTGGTAAGGCTGCTGCAACGAAGTCGATGGGTTATGATCCGCTCTATTACTTCAATCAGAACTCATCGTTCGGTACGGAGGCAGAACTCAAGAGTATGATTCGTACCTTCAAAGAAAAGCATATTGGGACGATTGCCGATGTAGTGATTAATCATCACGGAACGAATAATGGATGGTTTGGATTCCCTGCAGAAGTGTATAAAGGAGTAACATATCAGAACCTTTCTACAGATGTTTGCGCTAATGATGACAAAGGTGCAGCAGCTGCAGAAGCGTCCCGGATAGGTGTTCAACTCAGTAAGAACAATGACGAGGGAGAAGGTTGGGGAGGCATGCGTGACCTTGACCACAAGAGTACTAACGTGCAGAACATTGTGAAGGCATACGAAGATTACTTGCTTAATGACCTTGGTTATGCTGGTTTCCGTTATGATATGGTGAAGGGATTTGCCGCTTCTCATGTTGGTGATTATAATACTGCAGCAGGCGTGAAGTACTCTGTTGGCGAGTATTGGGATGGTAATGCGAATACGGTAAAGGCATGGATTGATGCCACAGGAAAACGTAGTGCAGCCTTTGATTTCGCCTTCCGTTATTCCGTTCGTGATGCTATCAATAGTCAGGATTGGCGTAAATTAGGCAATAGTACTATTACGGGTTTGAATGTAGATAATGGTGCTTACAAACGTTATTCAGTGACTTTTGTTGAAAACCATGACGTTGAGTATCGTTCTGTATCAGAACAACAAGACCCTATCCGAAGGGATACGTTGGCTGCTAATGCCTATCTTTTAGCTATGCCAGGCACGCCTTGTGTGTTCTATAAACATTATCTTGCTTATCCTAAAGAGATAAAGGCTATGATTGACGCACGCAAGTTGGCAGGGATTACTAACGAGAGTGCGTATCAGATGTATCGCTCTTTAAAGGATTATTATGCCAATGTTGTGACTGGAAAGAAGGGCAATTTGCTTGTCGTTGTGGGTAAAGGTGCGAACCAACTGGTTGTGTCTTCTGCTCGATACACAAAGCTGTTGAGTGGCTATCATTACGCTTATTATCTTGCAAGAGAGGCTGAATTGCCATGGGCGGATAAGGCGAGTGGAAGTTATGAAAGTGAGAACTTGAAGGTTAAACTGGTGGCAGTTTCTGCTGATGATAACGCTCAATTGGTTTATACCTTAGATGGTTCAACACCGACGATAGGTAGTCATAAGGTGGCAAATGGTACTGAAATCACTTTGCCCGAGGGGAAGACTATATTAAAGGTGGCAGTGTTGTCGAATGGTAAAGTAGGGGAGCAGGTGCTCACACGCACGTATATGGTGAAGCAGCCAGAGCCTTTCGTGCCTCAAACTATCCGTGTTTACGTGAATACGGAGCAGGTGGGTTGGAACGATTATGTGAATATTCACTCTTGGGGTGGCACTCATGTCGGAACGTCTTGGCCGGGTGATAAGGTTACTTCAAAGACAACCGCAAATGGTAAGACATGGTTTTATAAGGACTATACGCTTAATAAGGCGAATGATTATGTCAACTTTGTTTTTAACATAGGAACGGCTACAACGGCTGCTAATAACCAGACCCTTGATATTGAACGAGTGAATAAAACATCTTACTTTGTGGTTACAAGTACGAAAGAAGATGGGAAATATAAGGTGAATGATGAGACTTTTAGCGTGACCAAGATTGATAATGTACGTGGTAAAGAAGCACCAGCCAGCACCGATAACCATTATTACACCCTGTCTGGGCAATGCCTTTCTAGTGTTCCCACACAGCCCGGAATCTATATTCATAGGGGTGAGAAGGTTGTTATAAAATAGATAAGAGCTGTTGAATCTCATACTTTCAGTAGCTGTCAAGAAGGTTGTTTCAGTATAAAACTCATACTTTTAAATGATGTAGAACTAATAAGTTCGGGTTTAATCTCATACTTTTAAATGATGTAGAATTAATAATTTCAGGTTTAAGGTTTTATGTTTGAATGATTCAAAACGATATGCTTTCTCAGATAATAAGTTTTGAATAACGATGGAAGAAGGTGGGCACAGCGGTGTTCACCTTCCTTTCTTTTCATGTTAGGTCTCGAGTCTTATTCCCTTAAACTCTACTCTCTTCCTCATTTAATAGCGCTAATTGTTAAATAATGTAAGCCTTGTAATATTTACAAAGAATAGTTTTCTCTCTTCCAACAAATACTCTTAAATTTGCATTCGAACATTAATTAATAATTTATTATGGCGACAAGAAATAATGTATATAAGTGCCCAAAGACAGGCAGTTTAGTAGAAGTATTAGTTGGAGGCGAGTGTGAATTAGGTGACTTGCAACTATTGAAAGAGAACACAACAGATGCTGCTACAGAGAAGCATGTACCAGTTGTTGAGAAGATAGAAGGCGGTTATCGCGTTACAGTTGGTGAGGTTGAGCACCCAATGACAGCTGAACATTCTATCCAGTGGATTGAATTGATTACTGAAAACAACGAGGTTTTACGTAAGTACTTAGACCCAAGTGAAAAGCCTGTTGCTGTTTTCAAGACTGATGCCAAGGAGGTTTATGCACGTGAATATTGCAACCTTCATGGTCTTTGGAGATCAAAGTAAGTAAGAGATAAAGCGTCTATTTATAATAAGAGAGGATACATCGGCTCTTTCATAAGAGTCTTGTGTATCCTCTCTTATTATATTCTATTTCTTAGTAGTGATTTCTTCTTTCTATAAACCACGATAGAAACGCTCCTTCGATGGAATCGATATATTTAGTCAAGATACCTTCTTTTATTGTTTTATACTTTTTTCTTATAAAGGAAAATAGACTCTGCTGATAGTCAGGGAGATGCGAACTCCATTGTTAGAAATTCTTTATACATATACTAATAGAACTTAGGTAACTGCAGTAAAATGTTTAATTTTGCAACAGAATCTAAACTACACCTTGATGAGATGTACTCAATTTATCATGTAAAGAGTGTATTTATTAACTTTACCTATTAAATATAATGAGACAAAAGCAAATGTTTTTTTGCCGTAGTATGCTTAATAGGCGTACCTTAAGTACAGCATGCCTTGTTGCGTGTTTGTTCTCTGGTGGTGCCTTAAATACTGTCATGGCAACCCCTACTGATTTAATGGTAAGTCAGCAAACAAAGACTTATAAGGTAACAGGTCAGATTACTGACTTAGCGAAAGAACCTTTGATTGGAGTTACAGTAACGGTAGTTGGAACAAATGGTCCAATACGTGCAATTAGTGATATTGATGGTATTTTCTCCCTCAATGTACCTGAAGGTGAGAATAAATTAGAGTTTTCTTACGTCGGATACAAGAAGCAGACAATATCAGTATCAGGTGCAAAATCATTGAATGTTGTACTTGAAGAAGAGACGAAGGATATTGATGAAGTTGTGATAACGGGCTTTAGTAGTCAGAAAAAAGCATCTATTGTTGGTGCCATTCAGACTATCCAACCTAATGATTTGAAGTTTGGTAACACTCGTTCTTTATCTAATAATCTTGCTGGTAAACTATCTGGTGTCATAGGAGTTCAACGCTCTGGTGAACCTGGATATGACGATTCTAACTTCTGGATTCGAGGTATTAGTACCTTCTCTGGAACACGTGCACCATTGGTGTTAATAGATGGTGTTGAGCGTGATCTTAATAATGTTGATGTAGCCGAGATAGAATCTTTCTCGGTATTAAAAGATGCTTCTGCAAGTGCCATGTATGGTGTTCGTGGTGCTAATGGTGTTATCGTTATTACGACAAAACATGGAAAGATTGGTGCTCCGTCGGTCAAGTTCCATGTTGAGCAATCGGTTAATACGCCAACTCAATTACCTAAGTTCTTAGATGCACCAGCCTATATGGGGTTACTCAATGAACTCGCAGGTGAAGCTAATGCACCTCTTCCTTTTACACAGCAACAGATAGACAGAACACGTAGTGGATATGATCCGGACCTTTATCCGAATGTGAATTGGATAGATGCTATTACGAAGAAATATGCTTATTCAACACGTGCTAACCTAGATGTAAGCGGTGGTTCCGACTTTCTCCGTTATTCCATCGTGGCTTCTTACTTCCGTGAAACGGGTATGTTAGCACAAGATAAATCATTGCCATTTGATAATTCAACCAATAATCAGATGTTCAATCTTCGTTCTAATATTGACATGGATGTGACTAAGACAACCTTGTTACGTGTGAATATTGGTGGATTCTTGAATCGCTTTAGACAGCAGAGCTGTAATACTGATGACGCTTTCAAGCAGGCATTTGAAACGTTACCCTTCGTATCTCCAATTCGTTATAGTGATGGAACAATACCAAAAGTATCGAATCGAGCTAACCCGTGGGAAACGGTAACACAGCATGGGTATGACTTCTATACAAGCTCTAAGATTCAAACACTCTTCTCTGTAGAACAAGATTTGAAGATGGTTACTCCTGGTTTAAAGGTGAAAGCTCTCTTTAGTTTTGACCGCTGGAACAAGAGTACACGTAGTCGTACTGCCAATCCAGGAACAGTTCTTCCTGCAACAGGACGCGATGCAGAGGGTAATTTGTTACACCTTCAAGGAAGTGTAGGAGATGAGTCCATGGGTAGTAGTAAGGGAAGTGAGTATGGTAATACACGTGTTTACTTTGAAGCAGATATGTTGTATAACCGTCGTTTCGGAAAGCATGATGTAGATGCACTCTTCCTTTATAATCAACAAGCTTATGATGATGGTGATATTCAAGATTATCGTAAACAAGGTGTAGCAGGGCGTCTCTCTTATACTTATGATAATCGTTACGTTGCAGAGTTCAACTTTGGTTATAATGGTTCAGAGAACTTTGCCAAAGGTAAGCGATTTGGTTTCTTCCCTTCGCTTGCTGTTGGCTGGTTAATGAGTGAGGAACCTTGGATGCAGAAGTACCATAATATTTTTAATAAGATAAAGTTCCGTGCCAGCGTTGGTAAGGCTGGTGATGATAAGATTGAGGGACGTCGTTTTGCTTATTTAACGACTTTGAATCAGTCTGCTCAAGGTTATACTTGGGGAACAACGGGGCAGGTTAATTATGAAGGGGATGTCAAAGGTATCAGTGAGGGTGATATTGGCGTGAGCAATCTGACATGGGAAACGGTAAAGAAGTATAATTTTGGCTTTGAACTAGGTCTATGGAATATGATTGATTTTAACCTTGACCTCTTCCGTGAGAAGCGTTCTAATATCTTCATGAAACGTAGTATTATTCCTTCACAAAGCGGATTTATCAATAACCCATGGGCAAACTTTGGTAAGGTAACTAATGGAGGTGTAGAGATGAGTCTTAACTTCCATAAGCAATGGAATAAGGATTGGTTCACCTCTGCTTATGCTAACTTTACATACGCAAAGAATCGTGTTGATGAGTATGATGAACCTGAAAAGAAGAAAGATACCTATCGCGCACAGACAGGTCGCTCTCTTTATGAACTCCAAGGACTCACAGCTGAGAGACTATTTACGAATGATGACTTCAATGCCGATGGTTCATTGAAAGCAGGTATCCCATCACAAAGTGGTGTAGGTGGTACAAATCTCAAACCAGGTGATGTGAAGTATGTTGATAAGAATGGTGATAACGCTATTACAGAAGAGGATGCTGGATTCATTGGGGGGACTATTGATCCACGGATTGTTTATGGATTTGGTGGTGTGATAGCCTATAAGAACTTCGATTTTAACTTCTTTTTCCAAGGTGTTGGAGATTCTCATCGTATTATAGGTGGTACACCATATTTTATACCAGGTAGTGGTACAACTGTACAAGGAAATGCTTATAGTGAGAATATCAGCGATCGTTGGACTACTGATAATCAAGATCCATATGCGTTCTGGCCACGTTTTACCTATGGACCTAATGTTAATAACTATCGTGCCTCAACTTGGTGGAAGAAAGATATGAGCTTCCTTCGCTGTAAGACAATAGAACTTGGTTATACACTTAATACTAACTGGCTTAAGAGTCTATATGTAAAGAGTATGCGTGTGTATGTCAGTGGCAATAACCTCTTTGCCTTCTCTAAGTTTAAGTTATGGGATCCAGAATTGGGAACGAGTGATGGTTTAAGATATCCAATGAATCGTTCTATTCAGTTTGGTGTAGACATTAATTTCTAATGATGTTAATTATGAAATCTAGAAAAATAGCTAAATACTTTGCAATTGGTTTGTTGACTTTAAGTGCAACAACGTCTTGTTCTGATTATCTTGACAAAGAACCTGATACAGAACTAGACATGAAGACTGTATTCACAAATCGTGATAAGGTTTATAGAATGCTGTCTTATGTTTATAATATCATCCATACTCCAGATAAATTTGCCTTAACAGAAGATGGATATGAGGTGTTTGCTGATGATTTAACACCATCACGGCGTTGGGAACAATGGAGTTGGGATCAAACAATTCCGAAGCTGTTTGGACAATGGACGATAAATTCTTCGTGGCGAGGAAACCTATGGGGGGATATGCCTAAGTATATTCGCCATGGTTACATCATGGAGAATATGTTGCATGCATTGCCTGATCAAGACCTTCCTCAGCGTGAAGTTGACAATATCAAGAACGAGTTGAAGTTCTTAACAGCTTATGGTTGGTGGCAAGCTGCAGAGGCTTATGGTGGTATACCATTCAAGCCAGACTATATTACTCCATCTGATTTTACACTTTCGGAATTGATGGTTGGACAATCAAAGTTCGATGATATCGTTGACTATTGTGATAAACAAATGCTAGAAGCTGCTAATGCTTTACCTGCTACTTATGCTGACCCTTCAAAGTATGGGCGGATAACAAAGGTCATGGCACTTACTGTTCGTGCACGTATGTTGCTCTTTGCTGCAAGTCCATTAGTAAATGGTAACTCTTGGTATAACAATTATAAGAACAAGAATGGAAAGCTAATTTTCAACCAAACTTATGACCCCAATAAGTGGAAAAAGGCTGCAGAAGCTTGTAAGCTATGTATTGATGAGGCTGAGAAAGCAGGATATGAATTATATAAAGAGTATAATGATGATGGTTCGATAGACCCATTTATGTCAACGTATAATGTTCACATCAAACGTTGGAGCGAAGGAAATCATGAGATAACATTCCCTGTAACCAAGCACAACGCATATAAAGACATTACAGGATTGCTCAATTGGTGTTCTGTACGTGAAGTCGGTGGTGGTAATGGACTTGGTGTTTATCAAGGTCTTGTGGATGCTTTCTTTGCAAAGAATGGCCTTCCTATAAGTGATCCCAACTCTAACTATCGTGAAGAAGGTTTCTCTACAGTAACTGATACACGAAATACAAAGTGGGAATATGGTACAGGTCATATGGGAGAAGTAACAGCTCCACACACCTATAATATGTATTGTAATCGTGAACCACGTTTTTATAACGCAGTAACTTATAATGGTGCATGGCTTACATATGTTGGTCGCAAGGCTGATATGCTATATAACCATACAGATAATGTACGATCAAGTTCACCGCACGATGCACCTCAGAATGGTTATCTTCTTCGTAAGGCAATTAACTTGACAGATAATGTTAAGACGGGAAAGATTACTGATAGACAAGGTTTCATCTATCGTCTAGCCTTCACATATTTGGATTATGCAGAAGCAGAAAACGAAGCCTTTGATGATCCTGCAGCTCGGTCTTCGGCATTGGTATATCTAAATCGTATTCGTGAACGTGCTGGTGTACGTCAGTATACATTTGATAATGTAAGCCTTCAGGATGATAAGTGTATTCATATAGACAACTCCCAAGCTGCACTTCGTAAGGTTATTCGTGCAGAACGTCGAGTAGAGTTGTGCTTTGAAGACAATCGTTGGTATGATATCCGTCGTTGGAAAGATGCAGAAAACTTGCCAGAGATGATAGGTGATGGTTACGGTATGAACTCTTTGGGAGGTGATGAAGCTAGCTTCTATAAGCGTACAGTCTTCCAACATCGTATTTGGAAGCGTCAATATTATTGGATGCCTGTATATATTGATGAATATGAGAAGAACCCGAACTTGGTGCAAGGTCCATTCTGGGAAAGCGAATAGTCCAACATGAAATATGAATTATAATTGCGAAAACAATGAAGACAATCAATAAAATATTCGGACTTCTTAGTATCCTTCTAGCATTTACTGCTTGTAATGAAGATCCTACTTATTTTCAACTACCTAATCAGCCAGATGATATGCACATTCAAGCATCTGTTTCTGAAGTGGTCTTGAATAAGGGACAAGAAGGTCAGCCCGCTATTACTTTCAAGTGGGATGAGGTGAAAAGTCCTATTAAGGACTATGATTCAATCACCTATAGTATTAGACTCTATGCCACAGAATCAAAGAGTGATAACCATACGGAATTTATTTCTATAGGTAAAAAACGAGAAGTTACATTCACTCATAAGGAGCTTAATGATATAATAGCTCGGTGGGTTCCAGCTGGTACAAAGGTTTCTGTGACAGCGGAAGTAGTAGGGTTGATAAATAATGAAATCAAATATATTAAGCCAGAATCCTCAATGGTAGAGTTTAGTGTGACTGGTTATGAGAAGACTCCAATGTATCTTTATGCTCATCTCAAGGATGATGCTACGGGGGCTGAACGTGTAGAACGACTAAGTCAGCGTCAGTTGGGCTCTGGTATTTATGAAGGTACATTCCCTGTAACTCCTTGTAGTTATTATTTCACAACATCACCTACATCAGATCGTCCTGCTTATGGTCAAGATAGTGGTGAGAAGCTGAAGTTTGTTAATGAGGGTAATGTCTCAAACTTTGCGAATACAGCATCTGGCACACGAACATTTATTGTTGATATTAATGATGAGTTCATGGATTGTCGTGTCGTGAACATTGTTCAATTACCAACTCGTGAAACAATCCGAATCGTTGGTGATGGTTGTTCTATTGGTTGGGATCCTGGATCATCAGAAGGCTTATTTAAGATAGAGAATCCTCGTTATCCTTATATCTACTCATGGACAGGAGAATTTAAGAACGGAGAAATCAAGGTAAATACTGGTACGAACTGGGGTGATCAATTCTTCTTTGCTCCAGAGTCGAATGCTGATCCTGCTGTTAATCACCAATTGAATATGTTTAGATATGAAGGAGCTGGTGGTGATGTGAAGTGGAAAGTTACTACTCCTGGGCGCTTTAAGTTTACCCTTTGTTTGGATGCAGATAACTTACACACATCCTTTGAGCCTGTACAATAATAGGTATAAACGATCTTTGTGATTGATTCTTCAAAAAGAGATATGTTGCAATTTCCTTAGTTGTAGCATATCTCTTTCTTCTTATCTAAACTTGTGGAAACTCTTTTCTAGTATCGATAGGGTGTATTCTCTTATGATTTTATTCTTGCTTTTGCTACCTTTTCCTATTTGAAAAGGCCCTAATTTAGTTTTAATTATAGTTGATGTCATTTTTAACAATTGCTGTAGTTGTTTTGATTTTAGTGATTTATGTTCGGTAAGAGAGTGCCAAAATTGGTAGTAGAAATATTTTTCTTCGTTTTTATAGGTCTTAGCTCTTTTTAAACTCCTTTGTATTCTTCATCCTTTAGGAAGCTTCGAACTACTAGTGTAAATAGTCAATACTACTTGTGTTCCTTGTCAACACAATAAGTCATTAAAGCAAGTAGACAGCTAATAGAGTGGGGCTTTAATGTGAATATGTTATCTTAGAAAAAGAAAAAAAGGAAATTCTCTAATTGAGAATTTCCTTTTCTATGCGCTCCAGGATGGGCTTGAACCAACGACCCCCTGATTAACAGTCAGGTGCTCTAACCAACTGAGCTACTGAAGCAGGTGCTTGTTTCTTGTAAGCGGTTGCAAAGGTACGATGTTTATTTGTAACTACCAAATATTTTGAGAATAAATTTCAATAAAAGAGTAAAATACTTTAATTTCCTATGCTAATTATGTATTTTCCATTATAATAATGTACTTTTGCCCCCTATAAGCTCATAACTTACAAACAAAACATACGTGATGAAAAAACTATTCATAGTATTCTGTCTTTGGATTCTTGCTTTTGGTGGTGCTGCAGTGGCACAAAATAATTCGGACAAGGATCATAATTTTAAGGTAGCAAAGAACCTCGAGACCTTTTCTGCAATATATAAATACCTCGATTTGATGTACGTTGACACCCTCAATGCAGATGAGGTTGTTGGTAATGGTATTAATTATATGCTTCATTCGTTGGATCCTTATACGGTGTATTATCCGGAAGATAAGGTGAAAGACCTTGACCTAATGATCTCAGGTAAGTATGCTGGTATCGGTGCGGTGATACGTTATAACTTTGCTATAAAGAATACGATTATTGATCAACCATACGAAAATATGCCTGCTTCAGAGGCTGGATTGAAGAAAGGGGATATTATTCTTGCTATTGGTGACTCGTCTATGGTGGGTAAAGATGTCTCCTATGTAAGTAATAGATTACGTGGTGATGCTGGCTCACGATTTGTCCTCACGATAAAGAGACCATCAACAGGTAAGAAGATGAAGTTTAAGATTACACGTCGTTCAATTCAACTTCCTGCTGTTCCTTATTATGGTTTGCAGGATGATGGAGTCGGTTATCTGAATCTCAACTCTTTTACAACTGATTGTTCAAAGGATGTGCGACGTGCTTTTCTTGATATGAAGAAACAAGGAATGAAGTCGCTAGTCTTGGATCTTCGAAATAATGGAGGTGGTAGTTTGCAAGAGGCTATCAATATTGTTAATATGTTTGTTCCTAAGGGCATAACATTGGTGAAAACCATTGGAAAGATAGAACGCGCAAATAAAGAATATAAGACAACTGTTGAGCCAATAGACACTGTTATGCCGATTGTTGTTCTAGTGAATGATGAGACTGCAAGTGCCAGTGAAATTACTAGTGGCAGTTTACAAGACTTGGATCGTGCGGTTATTCTTGGTACACGAACCTATGGAAAGGGACTTGTGCAAGTGTCAATGGATCTTCCTTATAATGCTAATTTAAAGTTGACAACCAGTAAATATTATATTCCTAGTGGACGTTGTATTCAAGCAATCAATTATAAACATTCTAATGGTGGATACACCGAACATGTGCCAGATTCCTTGACGCATGTGTTCTATACTGCTGATGGTCGTGAGGTCAGAGATGGTGGAGGTATTAAGCCAGATATTGAGGTGCAACCAGACTCTTTGCCTAATATTGCTTTTTATCTTACCTCATCTGGACGTGATTCAAGTGAAGTGATGTTGAATTGGGAATTGAAGTATTTGAGTACACATCCTACAATTGCTCCTGCAAAGAACTTTGTTATCTCCGATGCGGATTACGCTGATTTTAAACAGGCAGTACTAAAGAGTGGCTTCAAATATGATCGTGAAAGCAAGAAATATCTAGAAGGTCTTGTGAAATTAGCAAGGTTTGAAGGTTATTATGATGACGCTAAACCAGAGTTCGATGCATTGGAGAAAAAGCTCAATCATAACATTGCTAAGGATCTTGATTACAACAAGCAGACCTTAAAACAGTTGTTGACAAGTGATCTTGTTTCTGCTTATTACTACCAGAGAGGATCAATGGAAAATAGTTTGCAGTTCGACAAACAATGGAAAAGGGCTGTAGAGTTGTTGAAAGATCCAGCTGCATATAAGAAAATACTGCAACCATCTGTTGATATTAAAAAGTAGTAAGTATTAGATAAAGCGTAAGTTTTTAAGACTATCAATAGATACCTTTTTAAAGAGAAAAGATGCCCTTTGAAGTAATCAAAGGGCATCTTCTTGGTTATTAAAGGGTATCTATATACTTGTAAAAGGGTGTTTCCTTTGTGGAGAAAATAGTTTATTTATAATTATTAAATAATCTGTTTATTGTCAACTTTTAGATTATTTTTTAAGCAAAGTGATTGTTTTCCCTAATTAAATAGAGCGTTTTCTGCTTCACAAGAAAGGCTAGCTTGGGGAATAATTAAAAGTATGTTTACTTTAAGGAGCATTGGATTAGTTTGGGTTAGAAAGTCTTATTACACATCACTTGCGTTATATGTATTAGAACAAGTGAAGTCTTAAGAAAAAGTAGAAAACATTTGGCTTGTGTCGAATTTATTTGTAACTTTGCACACGTTCAGAGGAATGAGGGGCTTTCGATAGCTCCTCATTTTTCATATTAAAACGCTTATGATAGATAAAAACGTTGTAAAGAGTCTCGTTGACGAGTGGCTGGAAGGTAAGGAATACTTCCTAGTTGACATTCAAATCAGTTCAGATGACAAGATTGTCGTTGAGATTGATCACGCCGATGGGGTGTGGATAGAGGATTGTGTAGAGCTGAGTAAATATATAGAAGATCGCCTTTCACGTGATGAGGAGGATTATGAGTTAGAAGTTGGTTCTGCTGGTCTAGGACAGCCATTCAAGGTTCCTCAACAGTATGTGAACTTTATTGGAAAGGAAGTTGAGGTGTTGGATAAGGATGGGAAGAAGGTTAAAGGCGTTTTGAAGAGCGTTGATGGCAATGATTTCATCGTTGCTGTTAATGAGAAAGTACAAGTGGAAGGAAAGAAGCGTCCAGTGAAAATGGATGTAGACCATGCGTACAAGATGGATGAAGTAAAGTATACAAAATATATAATAAGTTTCAAGTAAAGGCTATGGCAGCAAGAAAAGTAGAAGAAGAGCGTCCGAATATGATCGAGACCTTTAAGGAGTTTAAAGACACCAAGAGTATCGATCGCACAACACTTGTGAGTGTATTGGAAGAGAGCTTTCGTAATGTTCTCGCAAAGATATTCGGTAGCGATGAAAACTTCGACGTGATTGTTAATCCTGATAAGGGAGACTTTGAGATTCACCGTAACCGCGTAGTTGTGGCTGATGGTGAGGTTAAAGACGAAAATAAAGAGATTAGTCTGACGGATGCACGTAAGATAGAAGCCGATTATGAAGTTGGTGAGGATGTTAGTGAGGAGGTCGATTTTAATAAGTTCGGTCGCCGTGCTATCTTGAATTTACGCCAGACTTTGGCGTCAAAGATCCTTGAATTGGAGCATGACTCTCTATATAATAAGTATAAGGATCGTGTTGGTCAAATAATTTCAGGTGAAGTCTATCAAACTTGGAAACGTGAAGTCTTACTTGTTGATGACGAGAATAACGAGTTGATACTCCCTAAGGGTGAACAGATTCCACGTGATCAGTATCGTAAGGGTGAGACTATTCGTGCGGTGATTCATCGTGTTGATAATGAAAATAACAATCCAAAGATTATCCTTTCACGTACTGCTCCTGAATTCTTAGAGCGTCTTCTTGAAGCAGAAGTTCCTGAAATTGCGGAAGGCTTAATAGCAATTCATAAGATTGCTCGTATGCCTGGTGAGCGTGCGAAGATAGCTGTTGAGAGTTTTGATGAACGCATTGATCCTGTTGGAGCTTGCGTTGGTGTGCGTGGAAGTCGTGTACATGGCATCGTTCGTGAATTATGTAACGAAAACCTTGATGTCATCAATTGGACAGCTAATACTAAGCTCTTCATTCAGCGTGCACTGGCTCCTGCTAAGGTTAGCAGTTTGACCATTGATGAGGAAAACAAGAAGGCTGAAGTTTACTTGCAACCAGAAGAAGTGAGTCTAGCTATTGGTCGTGGTGGTATGAATATCAAGTTAGCTAGTATGCTGACAGGTTATACTATCGATGTGTTCCGTGAGCTTGATGAACAGAATGCAGAAGAGGATATCTATTTGGATGAGTTCTCTGATGAGATTGATCAGTGGGTTATCGATGCTATTAAAGGTATCGGACTTGACACTGCTCGACAGGTATTGAATGCTCCACGTGAGATGTTAATCGAGAAAGCTGACTTAGAGGAAGAGACTGTTGATAATGTCTTGAACATATTGAAGTCAGAGTTTGAACAATAAAAGGTGATTGGTTGGTGGGTGATGGCTGTTGATTGATAGCTAACGGGTGTGACTATTTATCGACTCCATGTTCGGAACCCCTCTCTACCAAAAGGCAAAACAACTACCAACAACTAGCACCCAACACCGAATAAAATAAAGTTAATGAGCATCAGATTAAACAAAGCAATTCGAGAATTGAATATAGGACTTCAGACGGCAGTGGAGTTCTTGGAGAAGAAACAAGAGTTGGGAGAGGTTAAGAGTGACTTGAACTTCAAACTCAGTGATGGGCAGTATAATGCTCTTGTCGGAGCCTTTAAAAACGATAAAGAGGTTAAGAATGACGCTGCTAAACTTTTCCAAAAGAAGCCTAAAGAGAAGAAGTCTACTGCTGATCATAGGGCAGAGGCTCTGCTTAAGGGTAATCGTCCGCAGTATAAACCAGTCGGAAAAATAGATCTCGATCAGCTTAATAAGCCGGTCGCTAAGTCTTCTGTTGCTCCTACTGAAAAGAACTCTGAACCTGTAGCTGCTACTGCCGTTAGCCAAGAGCAGGGTAAGAATGAGGTTAATAAGGTTTTGAAATCCGAAAAAGAAGATAAGCCTGTTGTTAATGAAAAGCCAATAGAAAAGGTAGAGACAGATAAGTCTGTTACTCCTAATAAAACAAAGGTTGAGAAATCTGTTGAGGGGCATATGACACAGAAGTCTGTTGAACCAAAAGTTGTGGAGGCACCTCAGAATGAGGAAAAGAACCATGATGATTCTAAGAAAGAAGTAAAAGCTGACGTAGTGGCAGAGCCAGCTTCGACAATATCAAATACAACTACAAATTCTGCAGTAGTGGAGGAAAAGAAAGATAATGGGCTCTTCTTGACAAAGAACGAGAAGAAGATTTTGAATACACCTAAGGTGAATGTCTTAGGTAAGATTGACCTCAGCACTTTGAACCAGAGTACCCGCCCTAAGAAGAAGAGTAAGGAGGAACGCCGTAAAGAGCGTGAGGAGAAAGCTGGTCAGGGTAATGGTCAGGGCAAGAAGAAACGCGTTCGTATTAACAAGGAACGTGTTGATATCAATGCTGCCGCTAATCAGCAGCAGAACCAGAATGGTAAGAAAGGCAATAACAACAATGGCGGTGGCAACAAGAATGCGGGTAAGAAGAACCGCAATCGTAATCAGAAGCCTTTAGAGGTTGATGATGAGGCTGTAGCACGCCAGGTAAAGGAGACACTTGCACGCTTGACAAGCAAGAGTCAGAATAAGAAGGGTGCTAAATACCGTAAAGAGAAGCGTGATGCTGTTCAAGAACGTCTGAATGCAGAGGCTAAGGCAGAGCGCAAGGAAAGTAAGATATTGAAGTTGACAGAGTTTGTTACTGTTTCAGAGTTGGCAACAATGATGAATGTTCCTGTAACAAATGTCATCTCAACCTTGATGTCTGTAGGTATCATGGTGTCTATCAACCAGCGTCTTGATGCAGAGACTATCAACCTTGTTGCTGATGAGTTCGACTTCAAGACAGAGTATGTTAGTGCTGAAGTACAGGAAGCTGTTAGTGAAGAGGAGGATGATGAGAACGATCTCGTGTCACGTGCTCCAATCGTGACTGTCATGGGTCATGTTGACCATGGTAAGACTTCTTTGCTCGACCATATCCGTAATACGAATGTAATTGCTGGTGAGGCAGGTGGTATTACCCAGCACATCGGTGCTTATGGTGTGACACTTGAGAACGGACGCAAGGTTACCTTCCTTGATACTCCGGGTCACGAAGCATTTACTGCTATGCGTGCTCGTGGTGCACAGGTTACTGATATTGTGATTATCATCATTGCTGCAGACGACTCTGTGATGCCTACTACCAAGGAGGCGATTGCTCATGCACAGGCAGCAGGTGTTCCTATGGTCTTTGCAATCAATAAGATTGATAAGCCAGGAGCTAATCCTGATAAGATTCGTGAAGACTTGTCACAAATGAATCTGCTCGTTGAAGAATGGGGTGGTAAGTATCAGTGTCAGGAAATCAGTGCTAAGAAGGGTATCGGGGTGAACGAACTTCTCGACAAAGTCCTTCTTGAAGCTGATATGATGGATCTCAAAGCTAACCCTAACCGTAAGGCTACAGGTACTATCATTGAGTCTTCACTTGATAAGGGTCGTGGTTATGTAAGTACGGTTCTTGTATCTAATGGTACTTTGAAGATTGGTGATAATGTTATCGCTGGTACTTCATGGGGTCGTATCAAGGCTATGTTCAATGAGCGTAACCAGCGTATTGAGAGTGCTGGACCAGCAGAGCCTGCAATCATCCTCGGTCTGAATGGTGCACCAACAGCTGGTGATACCTTCCATGTTATGGAGACAGAGCAGGAGGCACGTGAGATTGCTAACAAGCGTGAACAGTTGCAGCGTGAGCAAGGCTTGCGTACACAGACTCGTCTTACCCTGTCTGATATCTCTCACCGAATCGCTCGTGGTGAGTTCCATGAGATGAATATCATTGTGAAGGGTGATACTGATGGATCTATCGAGGCATTGTCTGACTCATTCATCAAGCTGTCAACAGAGAAGGTTAATGTGAACGTGATCAGTAAGGCTGTAGGTCAGATTTCTGAGAACGATGTTATGTTGGCATCAGCTTCAGACGCTGTTATCGTCGGCTTCCAGGTTCGTCCTTCTGCTGATGCACGCCGTTTGGCTGACCGTGAGGGTGTAGAAATCAATACTTACTCTGTCATCTATGATGCTATCGACGATGTTAAGTCAACGATGGTGGGTATGCTTGACAAGGTGAAGAAGGAGATTGTCACTGGTCAGTTTGAGGTTAAACAGGTCTTCAAGATTTCCAAGGTTGGAACTGTTGCTGGTGGTATGGTTACTGAAGGTAAGGTTCACAGCAAGGATAAGGGTCGCGTAGTCCGTGACGGAATCGTTATCCATACAGCTCCTATTGATGCTTTGAAGCGTTATAAGGACGATGTGAAGGAGGTCGCTACAGGACTTGAATGTGGTATTTCACTTGTCAATTACAATGATTTACAGGTGGGTGATATCATCGAAACCTTCACGGAGATTGAGGTTGAACAGAAATTGTAACAATATAAAAAACCGTCTTTTCTCCATAAAAGGAGTAAAGACGGTTTTTCTTCGTGGTAACAAATGTTGCCGTAGAACTTCATGGCATACATCTTGTATGGTCATAGAGTGTATATTTAGTATCGAGAATAGAGATGGCGAGAGCTAAAAAGACTTATTGTTGGATGAACACGAGCGATAGGTTTTGATGCGTCAAGCAATAGGTATAAGAAAGGTAAAGAGTGTTTTTCAGATGGGCTAAACGTTAGTGATAAAGAGGTCTACGGCAATTGTAAGTATTGATCTTGATTTCTCTGACACCCTTTAACCTCTTTAACGACTGAACAGCCTCTCCTCTCTTTAATCACAAAACAAATGTCTGAGAACAAGAATAATGAATTTGTAAAGAAAGTCGCAGAGCAGAAGTATGAGTTCGGCTTTACGACTGATGTACATACGGAGGTCATTCCGAAAGGTCTGAACGAGGATGTCGTTCGACTTATTTCGCAGAAGAAAGGGGAACCAGAGTGGCTCCTCGATTTTCGTTTGAAGGCTTTCCGTTACTGGCAGACGCTCCCTATACCAACGTGGGGACACTTGCATTTGCCAGAACTACATTTGCAGGAAATCTCTTATTATGCTGATCCATTGGCGAAGAAGCCTAAGAATAAGGAGATTGACCCAGAGTTAGAGAAGACTTTCGATAAGTTAGGTATTCCTTTGGAAGAACGATTAGCACTGAGTGGGACGGCTGTTGATGCCATCATGGACTCAGTATCAGTGAAGACTACCTTTAAGAAGCAGTTAGCAGAGAAGGGTATTATCTTTTGCTCTATCGGTGAGGCGGTTCAGGAACATCCAGACTTGATACGTAAGTATCTTGGAAGTGTTGTTCCTTATCGTGATAACTATTCTGCAGCACTCAACTCTGCGGTCTTCAGTGATGGCTCCTTTGTATATATCCCTAAGGGAGTTCGCTGTCCAATGGAACTTAGTTCGTATTTCCGTATCAATGCTGTTAATACAGGTCAGTTTGAACGCACACTGATTGTTGCTGACGATGATTCATACGTTAGTTACCTTGAGGGCTGTACCGCTCCTATGCGTGACGAGAATCAGTTGCATGCAGCAGTAGTTGAAATCGTTGTCTTGGACAATGCGGAGGTTAAATACTCTACTGTTCAGAACTGGTATCCAGGTGATGAGAACGGTAAGGGTGGCGTCTTGAACCTTGTTACAAAGCGTGGTGAACTACGTGGTGTAAACTCTAAGCTGTCATGGACACAGGTAGAGACAGGTTCGGCTATTACTTGGAAATATCCTTCTTGTGTATTGAAGGGTGATAACTCACAGGCAGAGTTCTATTCTGTTGCTGTAACAAATAACTACCAAGAGGCAGATACGGGTACGAAGATGATTCACATGGGTAAGAATACCAAGAGTACAATCATCTCTAAGGGTATCTCTGCCGGACACAGTCAGAACTCTTATCGTGGTTTGGTACGTGCTATAGCTAATGCTGAGAACGCCCGCAACTACTCAAGTTGCGACTCTCTTCTCTTAGGTTCTGACTGCGGTGCTCATACCTTCCCTTATATGGATATCCACAACGATACAGCTATTGTAGAGCATGAGGCTACTACTTCTAAGATTAGTGAAGACCAGCTTTTCTATTGTAATCAGCGTGGTATTCCTACTGAAGATGCCGTTGGTTTGATCGTCAATGGTTATGCTAAGGACGTACTCAATAAGCTCCCAATGGAGTTTGCTGTTGAGGCACAGAAGCTACTCTCTGTAACACTTGAAGGAACAGTAGGATAATATAACTGAATAAACAACATGCGAAAGGTCATTCTTATCACGTCTGGCTTGCTGCTAACAACAATGCTTCAAGCCCAGTCATGGCAAATAAAGCCGTGGCAGAAATATTTGATTGATGAGCAAGTGAAGCAGGATACAGCGATTACATACCAGTCAGTGATGGGGTTGCCATCGATACCCAAGCCCTTTGAAACTCGCCTCTATCATACAGTTACGGGCTCGGAGATGATAGGTAACTTACCACGTTACAAGAAGAAATCAAAGTCTTTCTTGGGTTATAATGACTCTGCGCCATCGCTTTTTGAAGAGCAGAGAGAACAAGAAAAATCAGAGAAGATGGCTCGTGGTGAGTATCATACCTCTGATTTCGTATTCGACATGTTGTTAGATTTCGTTAATATATTTTTAGTGAAGAAAAAATAAAGCAAAGATAATATGTTAGAAGTAAGAAACCTGCATGCTACCATCGCAGGAAAAGAAATATTAAAAGGTATCAACCTCACGATAAAAGATGGTGAGGTGCATGCTATCATGGGACCTAATGGTTCGGGTAAATCAACGCTGAGTGCCGTACTTACAGGTAATCCTCTCTATGAGGTAACTGATGGTATGGCATTGTTTAATGGCAAGAATCTCTTGGAGATGAAGCCTGAGGACCGTTCTCATGAGGGACTCTTCTTGTCTTTCCAGTATCCAGTAGAGATACCTGGCGTAAGTATGACTAACTTCATGAAGGCTGCTATCAATGCAAAGCGTGCCTATGAAGGGTTAGAGCCAATGAAGGCTGCAGAGTTTATGGCACTCATGCGTGAGAAGCGCCAGTTAGTTGGTATGGATTCAACACTCTCTCGCCGTAGTGTAAACGAGGGTTTCTCTGGTGGTGAGAAGAAGCGCAACGAGATTTTCCAAATGGCAATGTTAGAGCCAAAGCTTAGTATTCTTGATGAGACCGATTCTGGTCTTGACGTTGATGCTATGCGTATTGTAGCTGAGGGTGTAAACAAGATGCACAATGAAACGACTTCAGCTATTGTTATCACACACTATGAGCGTCTGTTAGAGATGATTAAGCCAGATGTTATCCATGTGCTTTATAAGGGTCGTATCGTGAAGACTGCAGGTCCTGAACTTGCAAAGGAGATTGAACAGCGTGGATACGATTGGATTAAGGAAGAGGTTGATGCAGAGGAATAATCGGTGGCTTAAGAGTGTCTTGTAGTTCTAATAAAAATAGTATTACGAGTGGCATTAGTCCCGCTATCCTTTAGATAAAACCTCCAAAAAGAAATTACAATGCAAAGCGAAAAACAATATATAGACCTCTATACAGAGGCGCAGCAACTCATCAAAGAGCATGCTGCACCTGTGCTCAATGAGGTACGCGATAAGGCTTTTGAAGACTTCCGTCGACAGGGCTTTCCTACCAAGAAGGTGGAACGCTATAAGTACACGGATATGCAGAAGCTCTTTGAACCTGATTATGGATTGAATCTCAACCGTCTTGAGATTCCTGTTAATCCTTATGATACTTTCAAGTGCGATGTTCCAAATCTCAGCACTTCTCTTTATTTCATAGTGAATGATCAGTTCTACAGTACGTCACTTCCAAAGGCAAAGCTTAATGATGGTGTCATTGTTGACAGCTTGAATCATGTAGCAACTGAGCGTCCTGAGTTGGTTGCAAAGTATTATGGTCGTCTTGCCAATACTGAGGCTGATGCGATAACAGCTTTGAATACAATGCTTGCACAAGATGGTCTTTTTATCTATGTGCCTAAGAATGTACAGCTTGAGCGTACCATACAAGTAATCAATATCCTTCGTTCAGATGTTGACTTGATGGTCAATCGTCGAGTACTCATTGTTCTTGAAGAAGGTGCTAAGGCGCAGTTCCTCTTCTGTGACCACGCTGCTGACGACCGTAACTTCCTTGCTACACAGGTAATCGAAGCCTACGTAGGAGCGAATGCCAATCTTGAGTTGAACTGTCTTGAGGAAACGCATGCAAAGAATGTACGCGTGTCGAATGTATATATCGAGCAGCAGCGTGATTCACGTGCAAGCCACAATGTTATTACATTGCATAATGGAGTTACTCGCAATATGCTCGACCTTGTTTTCAAGGGAGAGGGTAGCGAATGTTTCTGTAATGGTTGTGTGATAGCTGATAAGAGTCAGCATGTTGACAACAATACGCTTATCGACCATCAAGTACCTCATTGCACAAGTAACGAACTTTACAAGTACGTACTTGATGATAATGCAGTTGGTGCTTTCGCAGGTCGTGTGCTTGTTCGCAAGGGTGCGCAGAAGACGCTTTCACAAGAGAACAACCGTAACCTTTGTGCCAGCAAGACAGCTCGTATGTTCACCCAGCCAATGCTTGAGATTTATGCTGATGATGTTCAGTGTAATCATGGTTCAACGGTAGGACAGCTTAATGATGCTGCACTCTTCTACATGCAGCAGCGTGGTATTGATAAGAAAGAAGCAAAGCTCCTCCTTGAGTTTGCCTTTATCAATGAGGTAATTGATAAGATGGAACTCGAGCCATTGCGCGACCGTCTCCACCATTTGGTAGAGAAGCGTTTCCGTGGTGAGCTTGATAAGTGCGAAGGTTGCAACTTGTGTAAGTAATTAGGTCTAAGGTTTATTGGACTAATTAGCCTTATTAGCCCAATAGACCCAATAGCCTTATTAGCTCAATAGGCCTAATATGGCCCATTAACCCAATAGAAGATGTACGATATTAATAAAGTTAGAGAAGACTTCCCGATACTCTCTCGCACCGTCTATGGTAAGCCGTTGGTTTACTTTGACAATGGTGCTACCACGCAGAAACCGCTCTGTGTGCTGGACGCCATGCGTGAAGAGTATCTTAATGTGAATGCAAATGTGCATCGTGGAGTACACTGGATGTCGCAACAGGCAACTGACTTACACGAGGCGGCACGTGAAACTGTGCGGAAGTTTATCAATGCTCGCTCCACTACGGAGATTGTCTTTACACGTGGAACGACGGAGAGTCTGAACCTCGTTGCCTCCAGCTTTACCGAAGGATGTATGCAAGCAGGCGATGAAGTGATTGTCTCTACGATGGAACATCACTCTAATATCGTTCCATGGCAGTTGCAAGAACAGCGCAAAGGGATTGTTTTGAAGGTTATCCCAATGACCGATGAGGGAGTTCTCGACCTACAGGCTTATGAGCAACTCTTCTCCGAACGTACGAAACTCGTCAGTGTAATGCAGGTAAGCAACGTTCTAGGCACCATCAATCCAGTAAAGGAAATGATTCGGATAGCCCACGAACATGGTGTACCAGTTATGATTGATGGTGCACAAAGCGTACCGCATTTTGCTGTTGACGTACAGGATTTAGATTGTGATTTCCTTGCTTTCAGTGGGCATAAGGTCTATGCTCCTACGGGTGTAGGTGTTCTTTATGGTAAAGAAGAGTGGCTCGATAAGATGCCACCTTACCAAGGTGGCGGTGAGATGATAGAGCATGTCAGCTTTGAGAAGACCACCTTTGAGCGTCCACCATTGAAGTTTGAAGCCGGAACTCCCGACTATGTAGCTACTCACGGACTTGCCAAAGCCCTCGATTATGTCTCTGCTTTGGGAATGGATAACATCTTAGCGCATGAGCAAGACCTCACACATTATGCCCTTCAGCAGTTACGTGAGATAGAAGGAATGCACATCTACGGGCATGCTGGGGATAGTGGAGATGCCGTTATCAGCTTTAATGTAGGCAATATCCACCACATGGACCTCGGTACACTCCTCGATCAACTTGGCATTGCAGTCCGGACTGGTCATCATTGTGCCCAGCCCTTGATGGATCGCTTGGGTGTTCTCGGAACTGTTCGTGCCTCTTTCGGACTTTATAACACCCGTGAGGAAGTAGACGCCTTGGTGTCAGGTATCAAGCGAGTGCTACAGATGTTCTAGTGTTGAAATTGGTTTGTTCTTGTGCATAAGTGTAGAGACTTTGTTTTCCAAGCGTATTATCTTTTAGCTTCATCGTAGCTATAAACATGAAAAAGGATGTACTTTGAGAAGAAGAAAGTCTATATTTCCGCATTCAAAGTTCATCTTCTTTTACACATCCAGAGACTTCGCACGAACCATAAGATAGTGATAATATGCAGCCAGATAGACGACATTACACGGAATGCTGATAGAATAAATGCAATTTGAACTTGTGTTATGTACGATGTTTGTCGGCTGTTTACTTCCTATTCCAGGATTTCACTATAGTATCTGCAAAGCCATTCTACAGATGCATGTAGCTAAAGACTAACCTCCTTAAAGAGTCTACTTAGGTCGTTGTTAGAAGTGTTCTGCTCATCGAAAATAATTTCTTTTTTCATATCGTTTTGGTTTTGTTTGTTGCTATATATTATATATAAGGTGTAAGAACCATCTTTGGTTTGCATTTACAAAAGTAACTTTGCCTTGTGTAGAGGATGTTCTCTTAAAGAAAAATGTTTGTTATATATATACTTAGACGGAAAGGTTCTTTAACGATTAAGATGCGTTATTCATGTTGAAAAGTCATTATTATGAAGAATTAGTAGAGGCTGGTTGTGATGAAGCTGGGAGAGGATGCCTTGCAGGGAGTGTCTATGCTGCGGCTGTCATCTTACCTGAGAACTATGAGAATGACATGCTAAACGATTCTAAAAAGTTGTCAGCTAAAAAGCGTTATGTACTCCGAGAGATCATAGAACGTGATGCCCTTGCATGGGCTGTGGGCGTTGTTACCCCCGAAGAGATAGACAAGATAAACATTCTCAATGCTTCTTTTCTTGCTATGCATCGTGCTTTAGATCAGTTAGGAACACATCCTGAGGCAATTATCATTGATGGAAATCGTTTTAAGCCCTATCGAGATTTACCCTTTACTACAATAGTTAAAGGTGATGGCAAGTATCTTTCTATTGCTGCAGCATCTATCCTTGCCAAGACATATCGTGATGATTACATGCTCTCATTGGCTGAGGAATATCCTCAATATGACTGGCAGTCGAATATGGGATACCCCACAAAGAAGCATCGTGAGGCTATTCGTAAATATGGAATAACACCATTTCATCGAAAAAGTTATAACCTTTTAGGAGATGGACAACTATCTTTTGATTTCTAAAGCATCTAACTATAAGTCATGAGATTTGATAAACTAAAGAAGCAATTGGAACTTATCATCCTCTTATCCGATGGTAATAACTATGCGATACAAGACTTGTGTGAACGCATGGACTTATCTCGGCGCAATTTTTATTACCTACTTGATTTTATCAAACATGCAGGTTTTATAGTATTCAAGCATGATGGATGTTATCATATTGACCGACGGTCTCCTTTCTTTGTAAGACTTCTTCAGCGTATTCAATGGAGTGACTCTGAGGTGAAGATAATCCATAGTCTCTTGGTGATGGAGGGTAATAATAGTTTAATGATCAATCAACTGCGACAGAAAATAGAAAGCGCTTATGACTTCTCTGTAGTTGTAAATTCACCAATTCATCGGCAGATTGAAATCAATTTAAAGGTTTTGAAAAATGCTATGGAGCATAAACACATGGTTAAACTTTTGGGTTATTCTAGTCCACATAGCCATACAATAAAGGACAGAATAGTAGAACCTTACCTTCTTTTGCATAACAATGAGGATGTAAGATGCCATGAAATACTGTCTGGAGAGAACAAGACTTTCAAGATATCACGTATGGAAAGCGTTGAAGAACTTGATACTTCATGGTTACATGAGGATAAACATCGACAAGTTTTCACTGATATCTTTATGTTTAGTGGGGAGCTTCGGCATCGTGTGAAACTTCTTCTTGGACAATTATCACGCAACCTTTTTGTTGAAGAATACCCACAAGGAGCCTATTTGTTGACGCAGGTAAAAGACGATATATGGCTTCTTAATATTGAAGTTTGTGATTATCGTGGACTCGGTAGGTTTGTTCTTGGACTTTTTAAGGATATTCGTATAGTGGAAGGTGATGGTTTTAAGGAATATATAAAAGGTGAGATAGAAAGTCTTACTCGTCATTCTTCTCTTTTAAATAGTGACGTGCATGACGCATACAAATTGAAAAAATTGAAGTAAAGAGATAATCGATTAAATCGGTAAGAATTGGTATTCAGGATTAAATATAGTTATAATATGACACGTAAAATTGCATTTGTTTTATTGTTATTCATTGCTCTGACTGCCCATGCTCAGCAACCACATTGGGTGGGAACATGGGCTTGTGCGCCACAAACAGTTGATAAGTCATTTATGCCTTACAACAATCAGATGAGCAATAGGTCTGTTCGTCAGGTGGTGAAGGTTAGTATTGGCGGAAATGTTATTCGTTTACAACTTAGCAATGAACTATCTTCGGAACCAATAGAAATAGCTAGTGTATATATTGCAAAGGCGGGTAATGGCTCAGAGATATATAAGACTTCTGCGAAGTATTTACAATTTGGAAAGAAGCGAGGAGTAATTGTTCCTGCTGGAAAAGCAGTCTTTTCTGATGCATTAAAGTTTAAGTTACAACCCTTAGAGCGTGTTTCCATCACTATTAATTATCTAAAAGCACCGAAGGAACCAACCGTTCACATGGGGTCACGTACAACCTCTTATATTCTTCGTGGAACGACTAATGCGTACTCAGACTTTACAACAGCTTTCAAGGAAGACCATTGGTTTAATATCTCTGCGATTGATGTTCTTGACGCGACATCATCGAGTATAGCCATCCTTGGTAATAGTATAACAGATGGTAAAGGAAGTACAACTAATGCTCAAGATCGTTGGCCAGATTTCCTTTCAGCAGCATTGAATAATGGTGCAGGTACTAATCCTTCTAAAGTTGGGAAGACTGGTGTCTTGAATTTAGGTATTGGTAATAATCGAATCTTATCAGTAGGTTTAGGTGAGCCAGGAAAAGATCGATTCGATCGTGATATACTTGCTCAAAGAGGCTTGCGAGCCGTTATCATCTTTGAAGCAATTAATGATATAGGGACGTCAACCAACCCAGAAGAGACTGCACGAAAGCTCGTTGAAGCCTATCAAGTGATGATAAAGAAAGCACGTCAACGTGGTTTGAAAGTCTATATGGGTACGATAACTCCATTCCGTGGATGTCGTAGTTATTTTACAGAAGATCGTGAAAAGGCACGTAAAACAGTCAATTCATGGATTCGAACAACACGTGAAATTGATGGATTCATCGATTTTGATGCTCTTATGAGAGATCCTTCTTCACCGGAGCAGTTGCGTCGTGAATGGCAAATTGGCGATTGGCTGCATCCTAATCCATCAGGTTATAAACAGATGGGAGAGTATGCGGCGAGATTCTTAATGCAGTGATTAGTTCTGTTCCAGTTTCTTTTTAAGTCTACTTTTAATAGACCTTATGGCTTGTGCAGTACAGCAGAATGCTTGTGCTTTTAGGTCATCTTCTATCCCATAATGCTCCATAATATAATAGAAACACTCCTTTGGTGTGAGCGCAAAGCGTGGATTGTTGAGGATATAAGATAGTTCGTAATCATAGTTGGGCATAATCATGTTAAGAGCTTGTTGCTCTCTTTTGCCCATCTGTGATAAGTTTCCTCCTTTTAAGATAGTATATAAGGAATCGATTCCGAGTTTGATTTGTTCGATGGAATCGGACGTTTTTATGTTTTTGTTGTGGGCTTTGATAGAATACCGGAGTTGGTTGAGTTCATCGAGCTTACTATCTATTTCTGCCTTCATCTCATCTATCGTGGCATCTTTTCGACGTAGTGTTAGTTGGATATTATGTTCTGTTTCCTGTTGTTGTTGCCGATAGAACTGAAGTTGTTGACGCATACGGCGACGAAACCATATCGTAATTCCAATTGAAACGAGGATGAGTGTAAGGAGGAGATAAGCAATATAAAGTTTCAATTCAACGGCCTTGCGTTGTGCTAAGGCTACCTCATAAAGGTCTTGCAGTTGTACAATTTCAATGTCTTTACCTGGTGATATGGCGACAATTTGGTGTCTTTTGATGTGTTGTCGCATCTCTTCTATCCGTTTCTCTTGATCCTTTCGAATGCGAGGTTTGTACTTCTCAACTCTTTGTAAGCTGTTAAGAGCAGAGTCCCGATTGCCCATTTGATTGTAGATAAAGGCTTTTTCTATGTATATATCAGTCATTCTGTGGCTACGCTTCACGTCATTAGCATTTCGTGCCGCATGCTTTAAATATTCTAAAGCAATTTTGTAAGCACCATCTTGAGCATTAATTTGTGCAATGTGATAGTAAGTAAGAAACTTTAGCGAATCTTCTGTAACGTTGAAAAGGCGCTTTTCTGCGGCCTTTAATTGGTACATTGCCTTGTGTAAATCATGTTTTTTTGTATATATGGCAGCACTATCAAGGTGCATACGAGTAATCCCATCATCTGTAGCTGGATAATGTGGAAGTTTCTTTTGACTGCATGATAGCAACGACAAAAGACAGATAAATAATAAAAGAAACTTTCTCTTCATGTGTACAAAGATAGATAATTAAAGTGGAAAAGGCAAGTTTGCTGATGTTGAGAACTCTAATTTTGTGTCAAAGAGAGGTAGGTGAACTTTGTAAGTGCTTGTGATTGAGATGTCTTTTCATTATCTTTGTGTCAACAATAATAGTGCTATTGCATTGAAGCAAAATCCTCCTTACCTTTGCATTGACGATTAGTTCCAATGATTGTCATCTGCATTTCATAAACCCGCAGCGGTGTGATTGCGTTTAAGCACTGGTGCGGGTTTTGAATAGAAAAGGTTTTGGAGACCTCTCCAAACACCTCCAAAAAGTGGATGTAGCCTATCGGAAGATAGTTAGAATACAATAGCTTGATTTCCAAGATATTGTTTTAGAAAAAAGAAGAGATGCTTTCCTTGATTTGAGAAGGGCATTTCTTTGATGTGAAGAAGGGCTCTTTTGAAGTGGAAGAAAGGCTCTGTTAAAAATGAGGAGTAACTCTTCTTTTTAGATGATAAAGATATTTTGAACTGATAGAAATGTTGAATAAGAATATTTAAAAGTGTATGATAATGATGAAGAAGTTGTTTTTTGCGTTTCTGATTAGCTTTTTTATGATTGGAAATGCTACTGCCCAGCATCGTAAAAGAACGATGAAACCGAAGAAAAATGTCCCTTCTGGACCTACTTGGCGTTATATGTGTGCAGATCCTTCTCAGGAGTTTTTAGACAAGATAAAGCCTGCGAAGAGTGATACAAACAAAGTTGATACCTGCAAACAAGTGCTAACAGAGAAGAAGGATAGTACTAAGAACTTTGTGTGTGAGCTCGGTCCGAGACCTTTCTTTCCTGGTGATTTACCAGAATTCATCGCTAAGAACCTGCGTTATCCACCTATTCTTGCAAATATGTGTGTACAAGGTCGTGTTATTATTGGGTTCTTTGTAGATGTTGACGGGACATGCAGTAATTTCAAAGTAGTGCGTTCCGTTTACCCTATTTTAGATGAAGAAGCACTGCGTGTAGCCAAGTTAATGCCTAAATGGAAGTGGACTTCAAAGCCTAAGAAAGGTATGCCTTTTTATATACCCATTGCTTTCCGAATGTAAAGGTGTTGTTTTTGAAGCTGGATAATAATGTTTAGTCGTATTAAAGAACATTGTTAAACCGCTCTTAATTCATCGATTGAAAATCAAAAATCAGTAGGCTTTATGCTATCATCTTAGACTTTTATAGTACCTTTGCAAAAGATAGGCTGCGGTCGACAAATAGAGTATATATTCTCTTGGTTATCGTTGGCACTATCTTTGCAAGACGTAGATAATAGTGTAAAATATAAAGGTAAAATTATGGCAAAGAAAGCTTTATTGATGATCCTCGATGGTTGGGGTAACGGAAAGCATGGTAAAGGTGATGTGATTTATAATACTCCTACACCTTACTTAGACTACTTGAACGCTGTTAGTGCACACTCTCAGTTGCAGGCATCAGGCGAAGATGTAGGTCTTCCTGATGGTCAGATGGGTAACTCGGAGGTAGGTCACTTGAATATAGGTGCCGGTCGTATCGTTTATCAAGACTTGGTTAAGATTAACAAGGCATGCCAGACAGGAGACATCCTAAAGAACCCTGGTATTGTTGAAGCATATAGTTATGCACAGAAAACAGGTAAGAAACTCCACTTGATGGGACTTACTTCAACTGGTGGTGTACACTCTTCTTTGGATCACCTATTCAAACTCATTGAGATTGGAAAGGAATACAATCTAAAGGATGTGTACGTTCATTGTTTTATGGATGGTCGTGATACAGACCCAAAAAGTGGTGCTGGTTTTATCGCAGAGATTCAAAAGGTGTGTGACAGCAATGGTGCTCATATCGCTTCAATCGTTGGTCGCTTCTATGCAATGGATCGTGACAAGCGTTGGAATCGTGTGAAGGAAGCATACGACCTACTCGTTGAGGGCAAGGGAGTTCAGGCTACTGACATGGTGAAAGCGGTTGAAGATAGCTATGCAGCAGACGTTACTGACGAGTTTATCAAGCCTATCAATAACTCTTCTGTAGATGGAACAATCCAAGAAGGTGATGTTGTTATCTTCATAAACTTCCGTAATGACCGTGCTAAAGAGTTGACACAAGTGTTGACACAGCAGGATATGCCAGAGGAAGGTATGCACACAATCAAGGACTTGCAGTACTATTGTATGACACCATACGATGCTAACTTTAAGGGTGTACATGTACTCTTCCCTAAGGAGAATGTGATGGATACGTTAGGAGAATACCTCAGTCGTCTTGGTAAGCGACAGCTTCATACAGCCGAGACAGAGAAGTATGCGCACGTAACCTTCTTCTTCAATGGTGGTAGAGAACAGCCTTATGAGGGTGAAGATCGTATTCTTGTACCTTCTCCAAAGGTTGCAACCTACGACTTAAAGCCTGAGATGAGTGCTTTCGAAGTGAAGGATAAGCTTGTTGGAGCTATCAATACACAGGAGTACGACTTCATTGTTGTGAACTTTGCTAATGGTGATATGGTAGGTCATACAGGCGTTTATCATGCTATAGCAAAGGCTGTTTGGGCAGTTGATCATTGTGTAAAGGAGGTTATCGAGGCTGCTAAGGCTAACGATTATGAGGCTATTATTATTGCAGACCATGGTAATGCCGATAACGCAATTAACCCTGATGGCACGCCAAATACAGCCCATTCACTAAATCCAGTACCATTCATCTACGTTACTGATAATAACTCTGCGACAGTGAAGGATGGTCGTTTGGCTGACGTAGCACCTTCTATCCTTCATATCATGGGCTTGGAACAACCTTCAGATATGACAGGTGAGAACCTAATCACTGATTAATTCGACTTGAATTAAGCTTAAATTAATATAGAGGAAGTCGTGTCGAAAGGCACGACTTTTTGTTATCTCAGAACTTTGTAGTACTTTTGCAGGTAAAGAGTTAAAGCTATGCAAGTAAAGATAGAACCCTCGTGGGGTGTAAAACTCGGTGGTGAGTTTGAGAAACCTTACTTCCAACAACTGAGCGAACAGGTGAAGCAGGAGTATAAACATTATGCGTGTTATCCTCCAGGTAAGCTGATTTTTAATGCTTTTGACCTCTGTCCTTTCGATAAGGTTAAGGTTGTTATCCTTGGACAAGACCCTTATCATGAACCTGGACAAGCAATGGGTTTGAGTTTTTCAGTACCTGATGGTGTGCGACTTCCACCTTCTTTGGTGAATATATATAAGGAGATTGAAAGCGACTTAGGCGTTCCTGTAAAGACTTCTGGTGACTTAACTCGTTGGGAAGAGCAGGGCGTTCTCTTATTGAATGCCACGTTAACTGTTCGTGCGCACATGGCTAATAGTCATCAAGGATTAGGGTGGGGAGCGTTCACGGATGCGGCTATTAAAGCTCTTAGTGATGGGCGGGAACATTTGGTGTTTATGCTTTGGGGTAGTTTTGCTCGTAGTAAGAAAGCATTGATCGACACGCATAAACACTTTGTTTTGGAGAGTGTTCATCCCTCTCCTTTATCAGCTAATAGAGGTGGATGGTTTGGTCAACACCAGTTCTCCCGTTGTAACCAATACTTAAAAGAGCATGCTATTGAACCGATAGGATGGTAGTAGTGAAGCTTGCAGATGTAATGATTTAAGGTAAGAATAAGTTGATGGGTAATACATACGAACATATATTCATGGTGGGAAACGTCTTAGTTTCTCCTGATATCATAAACGTCAAGTTCTGTTGTGATTTAGATAAGTGTCATGGTCAATGTTGTATAGATGGCGATGCTGGAGCACCAGTGACTCTGGATGAGACAATGGCTATTGAGAATGTATTAGATACTGTTTGGGGGGATTTGTCAGCATCAGCTCAAGCCGTTATAGATAAGCAAGGCGTTGCTTATACAGATGTGGAAGGCGACTTAGTAACGAGTATTGTCGGTGGAAAGGATTGTGTTTTCACCTGTTACGATAAGGGATGTTGCCTCTGTGCATTGGAACGTTCGTATCGAAAAGGTGATATTGAATTTGTGAAACCTATCTCCTGTTCGCTATATCCTATCCGTGTAAAGGAGTTTGAGAATGGTACTTGTGGTATCAATTATCACCATTGGAAGATCTGTGCAGATGCTCGAAAGAAAGGAGAAGAACTGAATCTTCCCCTTTATAAGTTCCTAAAAGAGCCACTTACTCGGCGTTTTGGAGCTGAATGGTATGGTGAGTTATGTGAGGTTGCACAGCAGTTGACAAGTGAAAAGTAGGCAAGTAAATCTATTACTTGTATTAGGTAATTTCCCTGACGATACCAGTATTAACTCGTCAACTTATTAACTTGTACACTTGTCAACTCTTCCTAAACAATGAAGGGCTCATTCCTACATGCTCTTTGAAGTATTTACCCATAAAGCTTTGATTAGCGAAATGAAGTTCATCAGCTATTTCCTTTATGCTCATCGTACTATTCTTCAGCATGACACAAAGCTCACGTACTACATACGAATCGATCCAATCGCTGGGTGTTCGTTTACTGATTGTTCGAATCGTCTCGGATAGATACTTCGAAGTAATACATAGATTCTTGGCATACCAACTGACACGACGCTCATGTCGGAAGTTCTTTTCAACCATTTGAATGAAGTCTCTAAAGATTACTTCTGCACGTGTTTGCCCCTCTGTTTCCAGTTGTTGGAACTGATAGATAATGTTACTCATGTCGTAAATGAGAGCTTTTAGCATTGTCATCACAAGTTCCTTGCGGAAACGATGTTGGGTATCTATGATTTTCTCTTTGATATGGCAGATATAATTCTCCAGTTCCTTCGTTTGATGCCTATCTAGATGAAAGACTGGATGAGTACGTGCGAAGAGGAAGAGAGCAGACAATTCATGGATGCCACTAACAATGTTGTTGAAGAAATTATACGACAAAAGAATGGCTATACCTTTGCAGTCTTGGGATAGCTGATAGTCTCCGACAACTTGTCCTTCACTAATAATAATGACATCTCCTTCGCTTACTTCATGCTTATGAGTATCTACTGTGTATTGCGCTTTACCGTCAGTACAGAGTGCTAGAAATAGACTTTTCATGCGAGAAGATCTCGAAGGGAGTGGCACTTTAGCCATATCCTCGAACAATATCAGGTCATTGTCTATGTATTTCCCCGCTGGGTAAACGTATTTTGCATGGGCTACGTTGACCTCAGCTAGCTTTATTTGATTACTCATGACACCTTATTTTTATTTACAAGATGAGATATTAATAATCCCACCTTTCCTTAATTTCATTTTTGAAGACTTATTGTTATAAGTGATGTTGACGTCTACATCTGTATCAGCCTTTATTTGTAAAGATGTTACAAGTTTGTTTTCCCACTTCATGTCGATGGTTAAACCGCCGCGCGTTCTTATACCTTTTATCTCTCCATTTGCCCACGCATTGGGTAAAGCGGGGAGGAGGTGGATGTTGTAAACAGGCTTCTTAGCCGTCATATCAACCGAACTTTGCACCAGCATTTCACACACTCCAGCTGTACCACCGAAGTTTCCATCAATTTGGAAAGGTGGGTGAGCATCGAAGAGGTTAGGGTAGGTTCCACCATGATGCACGGCATCCTTCCCATGATACCCTTCGGGTGAGACGTATGAAAGAAGGTTTTGGTAAATCTTGTAAGCATGATTTCCATCACCCAATCGTGCCCATAGATTGATTCTCCATCCAGTGCTCCATCCTGTACTTTCATCGCCTTTCTGAATGAGTGTTTGGCGTGCTGCGGCTAAGATTGTAGAATCTTTCGTTTGATTAGCTAGCGCCTGTAAGTGCATACCAGGATATAATCCTATTAGGTGCGACTGATGCCTGTGATGTATATCATAGTCCTTCCAATCGTAATACCATTCGTTTAAGTCGCCTTGAGAACCTACAGTATAAGGATGCAAGCGATTCAGTTTATCATCCATCTCTTTGTCAGGTTTCAAACCAAGAGACTTACGTGCTTGCTGCATATTCATGAATAATTCACGGATAATGGCTAGGTCAGCCGTACCACCATAACAGGTTGTTCCGTGGTAACCCTTATCTGTTACATATTCGTTCTCAGGGCTAGTACTAGGCGCTGTAATCAGTTCGTTTGGCTTGTTGGGATTGGTAGCCAACCATTGTTGGAAGAACTTGCTAGAGCCTTCCATAAGTGGGTATATTGTGTTTTGAAGTAACTGCTTGTCTTGTGAATATAGGTAATGATCCCAAAGTGCGTTGACCAACCAGGCACCACCGAGGTTCCAGTTTGCCCATTCGGGGCTTTCCTTTCCTTCTCCAACGGGAGAAGTCTTGCACCAAGGGTCGCTATTATGAGCAGCACACCAGCCCTCATTTATGCCATAGAAGTTGCGTGCTGTGTACTTACCAGTTGCCGACAAACCTTTGACAAAGCCAATCAGCGGTTGGATAGTTTCTGACATATTAGCAGGATCGGCAGGCCAATAATTCTCTTCGAGGTTAATGTTCATCGTGTAATTTCCACGCCATGGTGAGAATAGGTGCGGTGTCCATAATCCTTGAAGATTGGCAGGGATATTTGGAGTACGTGAACAAGAGAGCAGGAGGTAGCGTCCAAATTGGAAATAGAGAGTCTCCAAATAGCGTTGTGCAGCCTCTGGGAGTGGTGCTGTTGATGATGAATAGCGACGCAGGAGTTGATCCGTTGGCAGATTGTTCGTATATTCCTTATTCCCTAATTTTAATTTAACACGATTATAAATCTGCTGATATTCCTTTATATGTCGGTCTTTGAATTCATTATATGTGAAGTTTTGTGTGTGCCAAGCAGCATTGACAGCATTGTCTATATAGCTTGCCCCATCTTTGACGGGATGCTTGTCGAAACCATTAAAACTCGTGGCATTGACAATGTATATGGTGGCATTATCAGCATTGGTTAGTGTGAGCGTGCTATCAGAAGCTATAACCTTTCCACCTTGAGGTAATAATCTTACGATTGTGCAAGCGTGCACGCTCTCTGTCTCTGAACCTGTTGTATGCCCCGTCATTGTCAACTGATTATTCGTTGCTTTAACCTTATGAGGAGTCTGTGCCGTTAGTTGGATGCGGAGGTTTATGGCTCCAGCTTGATTAGCTTTAATGTGTATGGCTATAAGACTATCACGATGAGTTGCGAAATATTCGCGTGTGAATTGAATACCATTCTGTTGGTAGCTTATATGCGCCAATGCACTATCTAGGTTCAGCTCTCTATAATAATTAGAGACTGCCCCCGTGTTTAGATTAATGATATTCAATGTTCCTAGCGGTTGATAAGAGGCTGATTGTTCGCCTTGAACAAAGTGTTGTAAGGAGTCAGCTGTGCGATAATCCTCAGTAAATAGAGCCTTTCTTATCTCTGGAATCCATTTAGCTTTACCCAATCCTTCGTTTGGATCAACAGGTTTTCCTGTCCAATAAGTGATATCATTCAGATAGATTGTGTCCTTTTGAGTACCACCATAAACCAATGCCCCTAACTTGCCATTACCTAAGGGAAGACTCTCTTCAAAGAAATGAGCAGGTTGGTTATACCATAATCGCATTGTCGGTTGTTGTGCCTTGACACTGGCAACAATAGCTAATAAGGATATACAGAATAAGATTCGTTTCATTGTTTAGGTTGTTATTGGGTAAAAGAAAGACTCCCCTCCTTATCTCATGAGGAGGGGAGTAATATTTATTTATTGTTTATAATGACTTATGCATCGATATTAGCGTAAGTTGCATTTTTCTCAATAAACTCTCTACGTGGCTCGACATCATCTCCCATCAGCATTGAGAAGATTTCATCAGCATCTGCAGCGTTCTCTATCGTTACTTGCTTCAATAGGCGTGTTTTTGGATCCATTGTTGTTTCCCAAAGTTGCTCAGGATTCATCTCACCAAGACCTTTATAACGTTGTGTATGGATGGTTTTACCATCTTCTACTCCATTACCATATTTGTCCAGGAAAGCTTGTCGCTGCTGTTCGGTGTAGCAATATTCGCTTACCTTCTTGTAAGTACACTTATAGAGGGGTGGGGTGGCAATATACAAATGACCTTGCTCGATAACCTTCGGCATATAACGATAGAATAGCGTCATAATCAGCGTGTCGATGTGTGAACCATCGACATCGGCATCGGTCATGATGATAATCTTATCGTAACGGAGCTTATCAATATTGGCTTCGAAGTCACCTTCATTCTCTACTCCAAATCGAACACCAATCGATTGAATGATATTCATAACTGATTCTGCCTCGAATACGCGGTGTCGTTGAACTTTCTCAACATTCAGAATCTTACCTCGGAGTGGCAAAATGGCTTGTGTGTAACGATCACGACCTTGCTTTGCAGAGCCACCAGCAGAGTCACCCTCTACAAGGAATATCTCGCAATCCTTGGGATCTTTGTTGGAACAATCGGCTAGCTTACCAGGCAGACCACCACCACTCATCACGTTCTTACGCTGTACGCTCTCACGTGCCTTGCGTGCTGCTACACGTGCTGTAGCTGCTAAGATAACCTTGTTGCATATCATCTTAGCCTCGTTAGGGTGCTCCTCCAGGTAATTAGAGAGTGCCTCGCCAACTGCTTGTTGTACTGCACCTGCTACTTCGGAATTTCCTAATTTCGTTTTTGTCTGACCTTCAAATTGTGGTTCTGCCACCTTTATAGCGATAACAGCTGTCAATCCTTCACGGAAATCCTCACCTGCTATCTCTATCTTAGCCTTTTCAATTTGCTTAGATATTTGTGGGTCATTGTCAGCGTATGCCTTTAGTGTACGGGTCAAAGCTGCACGGAAACCCTGTAAGTGAGTACCGCCTTCTATGGTGTTGATATTGTTAACGTATGAATGGATGTTCTCCGTATAATCAGTGTTATACATCACAGCCACCTCAATAGGGATGTTTTGCTTCTCTGTCTTGAGATAGATAACATCATCGAAAAGGTGCTGACGATGACGATCAACATAACGGACAAACTCCTTTAAACCATCCTTAGCATGGAAAACCTCTGTGCGAGTCTTGCCCGTCTCTGGGTCTGGACGCAGGTCAGTGAGCGTAATCTTAATACCTGCATTTAGATAAGCTAACTCACGCATACGGCGTGCAACGATGTCCCACTGATAAACTGTTGTTGTGAAGATCGTTGGGTCTGGCCAAAATTGTTGACGTGTACCTGTTTTCTGGGTTTCGCCTACAACCTTTACAGGATAGAGTGGCTTTCCTTTCTCATACTCCTGCTGATAAATCTTTCCATCACGATACACCTGTGACATCATGTGTGTGGAAAGGGCGTTAACACAACTTACACCTACACCATGTAGACCACCGCTGACCTTATAAGAACCCTTGTCGAACTTACCACCAGCGTGTAGCACAGTCATAACAACCTCAAGGGCACTCTTGTGAAGTTTCTTATGTTCGTCAACAGGGATACCACGACCATCATCTTCAACCGTAATGGAGTTATCCTCGTTGATAGTTACTTCGATATTCTGACAGTAGCCAGCCATCGCTTCATCGATAGAGTTATCGACAGTCTCATTAATCAGGTGGTGAAGACCTTTCTCGCTGATGTCGCCAATATACATGGCTGGACGCTTACGTACAGCCTCTAATCCCTCTAATACTTGGATGTTACTGGCGGAGTAATTATTCTCGTTTTCTTGATTTTCTGCCATTTTTATTAGATTGTTCTTATAGTATGCAAAGATACTATTTTTCCTTTAGATGGGGAAATAAAAACTTGCTAAAAACATTTAAGAAGGTGTATGAAAGAGCCTAATTAAATCTATCTATAAAAAAAGCCATAACTCATTTGAGTTATGGCTCTATTATTCGTTTCAGCTATGACTGAAGTTCTTTTATCCTAATGCAGCAACGTGCTTGCAGAGAGCAGACTTGAGGTTAGCTGCCTTGTTCTGGTGAATAATGTTGGTCTTTGCCAACTTATCCAACATCTTCTGCACAACAGGATAGAGCTTTACAGCCTCTTCCTTATCCGTCATATTGCGCAACTTACGAACAGCATTACGCATTGTCTTTGCGTAATATCTATTGTGCAACGTCCTTACTTTGTCCTGACGTATTCTTTTCAATGATGATTTGTGATTTGCCATCTTTGTTCTTCTTTTATTTTACTTGTAGTCCCTAGCAGAGTCGAACTGCTCTTTAGAGAATGAAAATCTCTCGTCCTAACCGATAGACGAAGGGACCATATCGAATTGCGGGTGCAAAGGTACTTCTTTTATTCGAACCTACCAAACTTTTCTCGAATAAATTTCCTTATAATGTTGTCTTTTTGTACTTTTGCACAAGAATTTATATGATTTTAAAGTCAAAAGCCATAGTTTTACGTAGTATGAAGTTTGGTGAAGCATCGCTCATTATAGATATGTTCACCGAACAAGAAGGGCGTATTTCGTTCATTACACGCATACCTAAGACTGCCAAAGGAAAGATAAAGAAACAGTATTTTCAGCCTTTAACTTTGTTAGAGCTTGAGTTTGATTATCGACCGCATACTTCCTTACAGCATATAAAGGAGGTTCGTATTCTTTATCCATACGCTTCTATTCCTTTTGATCCCATCAAATCGGCTATCTTGCTATTCCTCTCTGAGTTCTTATTTCATGTTACACGAAGTGAACAGCAGAACCTTCAGCTTTACAATTATGTGTGTGCTAGTTTGCAATGGTTGGATGGTGCAGTGCGTAGTTACGCCAATTTCCATCTTGTATTTATGATGCGTCTAAGTCGGTTTATAGGTTTCTTTCCTAATTTAGAGGCTTATCATGAAGGGGTATGTTTTGACTTACGCACTGCGTCGTTTACTCATAGTATTCCTCTTCATACTGATTATCTTCTCCCAACAGAAGCCACTGCCATTCATCAACTGATTAGAATGGATTATGAGAATATGCATCTTTTCCGCCTTTCACGTGTAGATAGGAATCGAATTGCCAATCTGATCCTGCGTTATTATCGTATTCATGTGCCGAATATGCCAGACTTAAATAGTCTTCAAGTGTTGAGTGATCTTTTTGATTGATATGCTTCATGCTCTCCGCAACCTACGTATACCTTAATGTAATTTGTAATCTGTAATTGTGTAAGTTCCATTGTTTCTTTATTTTAAAGTTTCCAAATACAAAGATAAGAAAAATATGGGCTTACACACTTTTTTAAGACAGTACCGCCATTATGTTTATCTTGTTATTATGATATTTAGGAAAATCACAAAATCACAATCACACAATCACAAAATCAATTATGGTAGTATCATGCTTTTTCTTTATGTAGATAATATATCATTATATATTATTATTTATTAATAAGGTATTATATTATATTAGGAATCCCTTTTACACATTGAAAATCCTTTTTGTGATTTTGTGATTGTGATTTTGTGATTGATGTGATTAATTGAACTTTATCCCATTAGGCAAAGGGCAAAAAACAAATCATTCTGTCTTATCGTTCCTCATTCTTCATTTGTTTATCTCTCTGTAACACAAGTTATTACAGAGCCATTTGCAATACTTGTTATCCCAGTACCTCGAAAAACTAATGTTTTCTTAAAAATTCTACTTACCTTTGCAGCACAGAAAAGAAAAAGAAGCACCATCCTCTACCTCCAACCGCTGACTCTTAGCCTCTACCTAATGCATGAAACAGCAACAATGGAAGAAAGTCGTAAGTTCAAATGTTAATGATTAAAGTTCAAAAAGGTTAGCATTAATAGGCTCAGAGGTTAGTGTTAACAGGCTTAAAGGTTAGTATTAATGACCAATAGGTAAAATAATAAAATTCAAAGACCAATGCAAGAAACCTATGTCTAGCTTTTTACAGATATTAAAAACTGATTTCATCCATTCAAGGGGTCCCACAGAGTCATAATAGAGAAAAGTAAACACACGACAAAGGGGCTTGATTTATCTAACTTGGATTTAAAGACTACACCGAAAAGAACCTCTTTCAAAGACATTTCGTTGACGAAATACAGTTTATTACTAAGTTGAAAAGTAACATTGCCGCCTATTGCCTGTTTCCCAAGAAGCCGTGCATCAATCTACAAAGAACCATTGACACACAGCTTTCATTGTTCAGAATTCGTCGAACTCACGTTAAATAAAAGAATTCCGAGAGGTTTCAGCCTACCAAATGTCCATTACGCCAAAGATAATATTTTGGGTAGAAAGCGATATGAAAGAAGGTATACCTCATAGCTTGCTTGCTATTTCGATATACCTTCTTCTCTCGCCTTTAATATTTTATCAACGTGATTAAACGAAGCTAATTACGCCTTCAACCGTACCTTTAGAATCAGTCTCTTCCTGTCCTGTCTCTGGAGAACTGATGTGTTTGATGTCTTTTATCATTTGCTTTGTGCGCTTGTAAGTAGGTGTATTCTCTACGGCAAGAATTACATCTTCATTGTCAAGCTCATCTGCTGTAAAGCGATAGATGTGAGGGCGATGTTTGTATTGAGTGTTGTTGTTGTCCCTATAGAAACGTTCACGGCGGTCACGACGTTCAGCATCTTTCTCCTCATTATCGGCTCTTCTTGCTGCTTCTTCTGCGGATAGTTTCTGTATGTGTCGTCCCATACCATCAACATCCTCTATGCCGAAACCAGTTGCAAGGATGGTTACTTTTACCTTCTGATCAAGTTCTGGGTCAATTGCCAATCCCCATTTCAGTTCGAAGTCTTCGCTGAAATGATTCATAAATTCGGTTACATCCCCCATTTCTTCCATAGTCAAGCCAGGGTTGTCCTTGTCATTGCTATTGAAGTTGATGGATAGAAGGATTTTCTTGGACTTGTAGACATCGTTGTCGTTTAGTAATGGTGAGTTAAGTGCATCCTCTATTGCTTGCTTTACACGGCCTTCTCCTTCACCATAACCTGTTGACATGATTGCTACACCACCATCCTTTAGAACCGTCTTCACGTCATTGAAGTCGAGGTTCATAATACCATGTACAGTGATGATTTCTGCAATACTTTTTGCTGCAACGCTAAGCGTATCATCAGCTTTACGGAATCCGTTTAGGAGGCTAAGTTCTGGATAGATTTCACGTAATCTTTCGTTGTTAATAACGAGAAGAGCGTCAACATGTTTAGCCATCTCTTCTACTCCGTCTAGCGCCTGATCAATCTTCTTTGCACCTTCGAAGCGGAAAGGAATGGTGACAATACCAACAGTGAGGATACCAAGTTCTTTACTGACTTGTGCAATGACAGGTGCAGCACCTGTACCTGTTCCGCCTCCCATACCAGCCGTGATGAATGTCATTTTTGTTCCATCATTGAGCATCTTCTTGATGTCATCGATGGTTTCTTCGGCTGCTTGTCTTGCGCGCTCAGGGCGGTTTCCTGCTCCCAATCCCTCCTTTCCTAGTTGTAAATGAACGGGAACAGGAGAATCGTTGAGAGCTTGTGCATCTGTGTTGCAGAGGACGAAGGTTACGTCATGTATACCTTCTTTATACATGTGGTTGACGGCATTACCACCGCCACCACCAACACCAATGACTTTGATTATGCTGTCAGTAACGTCGCCATCGCCGAAGTCTAATACGTCTATTTTATTATTATTATCTGTCATAACAGTATGTGTCTATATGATGAATATACTTATTATTTGTATCCCATGAAAGTGTTACTCTTCGTCTTCTAGCATCTTGCCTCCAAATTCCTTTGCTTTGCGAACGAACTTGTTCCAGAAACTATTGCGACGTTTTTCTTCTTCTCTTTCACGTTCTCTTGCTTCTTCCTCTTCGCGTAGCTTGCGTTCTTCTTCTTCTCTCTTACGGCGTTCCTCTTCAGCTTTACGTTTCTCTTCTGGAGTGGGGACAAAACCTTGTCCTTGTGGACGTGTATTAGTGTTTGTAGCTGTTGTCTCTATTGGATGGGCTACAGCTACATCTTTTGCTTCAAAGAGGGTGTTAGCAGCAGGGTTATATGCTGCACCAGCACAATTCATGTCTCCCTTTGCTAGTAAGCCTAATATGGTGTTTGTTTCACCATTTTTTGCAGTTATTTCAGCATGACTTGAGGTAATGGTTTGTGTGACGAACTTAGCCTTACGAATCTTTTCTATACGTGTAACATTGCGTACTAAACATTCGATATTTTTAAGATTCATACCTCCACCTGTAAGTATGATTCCACCGAGGAGCTTGTCTGTATATTCTGATGGAACCTGACACCATACATTCTCGATAATTTCCTCTGCACGTGCTTCAACGATTTCGATGAACTTCCGACTGTCTACTGTTCGTTCGGCATCTATAGAGTATTTAAGGTTGTTGTCAATTTCGTTATTGTCAGTGAATGCAGAACCATACTTCAGTTTCATGGACTCAGCTTCTTTTTCTTCCATCTGCAAGGACGCTATATCTTTGTTGATATTATTGCCTCCTAATGGGATTACAGCGAGGTGGCGAAGAATATTCTTATAATAGACAGAGACGGTCGTGGTGTCAGCACCAAGGTCGACAAGTACACAACCACCACGTTTTTCGGCTTCGCTGAGTACGCCATCTGCCAAGGCTAATGGTGCTAGGTACATTTCTGCTATTGCTATTCCTGCCTTTTCAAAACAGCTATTTAAGTTGTTGTAAAATGACTTGCGCCATAGAATGTTTAAGAAGTTTCCTTCCAAACGTGTGGCCTTAATACCGACAGGGTCTAGGGAGTATTGGTTGTCAACCTTATACTCCTGAGTAGCAGCATCTAAGATTTCTTGCTCAGGGTAAGTCATATTTCTGTTAGCATCCATCAGCTCATTTATCATATCTGATGTTATGATGGTATCTGAAGGAAGATCCTTAACAATAACGTTACGAACGCTACGTATAGATTGTCCTCCTACACCTACATAAACCTGAGAAATCTCATATTTCAGTTGTTTCTTGAGCTTATTAATAATGCTGGTGAGGCACTGTCCGGTCTTGTCGATGTTATAGACTACACCTTTGCGAATACACTGTGATGCATCTTCCTTAGCAACGGCTAGCACGGAGATACTACCGTCAAGATTTTTCTTGCCGGCGATTCCCATAATCTTTGATGAGCCTAATTCAATGGCTACTATGAACTCTGCCATATTCGTTAAGTATTATATTTCTTAGTTTTAATGTTCTTTTCTGTCTGATACATGTACATTCTTCTACGTGATTGCATGTTGACTTATTCCGTTGGACCATCTGCTACTTGTTCTTGTCGGTCAACCTCTTTACGTGCTTTCTCACGTTCCTCCTCCTCTGTACGTTGTCTGTCTTTTTTCTTTTCTTCTTTAGCTTCTTTGGTGATAGCTTCTGCTTCTTTTCTTTCAGCTTCCGCATCTCTTCGTTTGCAAACAATCTGATTATCAAATTCAATATCAATATATGAATACTTGTTCCATCCGACTTGTGATAAACCATATCGATAGAACTTCTCCAATCGTGATAATTTGTTGTTTACGAAAGAGTTAATCTCTCGGTTACGTGTCCACCTGTTGCGATTAAGAGGTAAATACCCCATGAAGATTATATGGTCTCCCACGCGTGGAACTAGTTCTATACCATAATCTGGGAGTACATTTATTTGCTCTATTTGATTAATCCAAAAAGGCGATGCACTGATAGCCTTAGCAAGTGGTGCAATATAGAGCTTTGCAAAGATATTATTTATATTACCTGTTGCAATAATCAAGTCGCTTGTATATTTAGAATTGGGGAGTATTCCTCCATTGTCGTCAAGATAGTAGTCACCACCATGTTGGCTCTTTATACGGATGATAGGCATACGTTGAGTAATCTGTATGTTAATATGTCCGTTCTCCGTCTTGTAACATTGAGCAGTCTTCACAAAAGGTCCATCTTTGAGAGTTTCTTCGATGTCTCGTGGATTGATATTCTCCATCTTTTTATTAAGAGGATAGAGATTGTTCTTTTGTAAGATATGCTTTATCTCCTCTGCTGTAAGGAATCCAGCATTCTTGGAATCAGATATTTCTATGTTCACCTTCGTGCATACTTTACCTTGCTCATCTGGGTTGTTCCAAGCGGTAACAGCCATGATGAGATAGAAAGCTAGTATGATGTCCAGCGCAGTGATAATAATCTTTTTCCACTGAATGTACATGTCTTATCTTTTCTTTAGGATGCTTTTTCCTTTTATGTATTTAAAACTTTCAATTTAGTTTTTGCTCTTTAGCTTTGATAATCTCGGCAATTTCTGGTACATAATTGTCGAGGTTACCAGCACCAAGCACTACAAGTACATCGAAGTCACGTGATTTAACGAAATCAAGAACATCGTCTTTTTGTATCATCTTCTTCTCTATATTGGGGCGTAGGTTATCGTAAATGAGCTTACTTGTAATACCTTCTATTGGTTGTTCACGTGCTGGATAAATCTCAGTAAGGATAACCTCATCAAAGTGACTTAATGCATCTGCGAAGTCTTTATAGAAATCACGAGTACGCGTATAGAGGTGCGGTTGGAAGATAGCTGTTATCTTTCTATCTGAATAAAGTTCCTTCAAACTTTTAGCACTCTGTAATATCTCTTTTGGATGATGACCATAATCAGATAGGAATACATGACGATCATTCTTTATCTTGAAGTCGAAGCGGCGATCAACGCCACCATAGGTTCTCATACCTTCACGTAGCTCTTCAGCGGTACAACCATTGAGTTGTGCCATAGCCATTGCAGCGACACCATTTTCAATATTGATTGGGATGGGTTGACCAAGCTCTACATTCTTCACTATTTCTATAGGAGAAATAAAGTCAAAAGTTATAGTACCATTCTTTATTTGGATATTCTCAGCATGGAAGTCACCTCCCTCACGACTATAATTATATACTTTGACCCCTTCTTGTACATGTTGCTTCATCTCAAGATCCTTATGAATAATGAGTGCACCACCTGGTTGTATGAGTTCTGTGTAATGGCGGAAACTTTCAAGGTAAGCCTCTTTCGTGCCATATATGTCTAGATGGTCTGGATCGGTAGATGTAATAACGCTCATCCAAGGACGTAGCCAATGGAAAGAACGATCAAACTCATCAGCCTCGATCACAACATAATCGCTGTGGGTAGAGAGGATATAGTTTGTGCCATAATTCTTAGAAATTCCACCTAAGAAAGCATTGCAATCTAAGTGACTTTGGTGCATGATATGAGCACACATGGTTGATGTAGTCGTCTTACCATGGGTACCTGCAAAACAGAGTCCTTTGTGTGTTCTAGTAAGTGTTCCTAGCACTTGTGCACGCTTCTCTATTACAAAGTTATTATCATGGAAGTATTTCAATTCTGCATGTGTTGATGGGATCGCAGGTGTATAGACAACCAATGTTGTTAATGGTTGCCGACATGCTTCAGGAATGAGATTTACATTTTCTTCATAGTGAATCATCATTCCTTCCTTTTCTAACTGATGGGTAAGTTCTGATGGTGTCTTATCATACCCAGCAACAACTAATCCCTTATGAAGGAAATAACGAGCAATAGCACTCATTCCAATACCACCTGCACCAACGAAATATACTGACTTTATATCTTTTAGTTCCATGTATCTATATCTTTTCTAACTTTATTCTCTTTGGCAGATTTTTGTATTCCATTTACTTTTACAACAAATCTCCTCGTATAAGTAAGATTATGAATTGATGAGTTTAATTACCTCGTCTGCAATAACATCTGCCGAGTTTTGTAGTCCCATCTTTTTTACATTCTCACTAAGGCTGGCTAATTCTTGATTATCAGATATTGTCTCCAATGCTAGTTTCAATAATGTGTCGGGAGCCTCAGAGTCCTTTACGTAAATTGCAGCATGCTTATTTACTAGTGCCATTGCATTCTTAGTTTGATGGTCTTCTGCAACATTAGGACTTGGGACAAGGATTACAGGTTTACCTATGAGTTGGAACTCGCTAATAGAGCTTGCACCTGCACGACTGATGATTAAGTCTGCTGCTTTATAAGCTACCCCCATATCACTAATAAAGTCCATTATCTTCAAGTTAGGAAGTTCCTTACCCTTCATAAATTCCATTATCTGCTGATGGTAGAACTTTCCTGTTTGCCAAATAAATTGCACATCTGTATTGGCTACTAGGTCTAGATGCTCCATGATAGAACGATTAATGGTACGAGCTCCAAGGCTACCGCCTACTAACAAGATAGTCTTCTTATCACTCTTCAACCCTAGACTCTCTCGTGCTTCTTCGGCAGAGAGTGGTGTATTTAAGACGTTTTGTCGTACAGGGTTTCCTGTCATAATAATCTTATCAGCAGGGAAGAATCGTTGCATACCTTCATACGCAACACATATCTTTTTCACACGTTTAGCCAATAGTTTATTCGTCACACCAGCGTATGAGTTTTGTTCTTGGATGAGACATGGAATTCCCATCTTAGCACATGAATAAAGTGTAGCACCGCTGGCATAGCCACCTACACCAACAGCAACTTGCGGCTTAAAGTCTTTGATAATCTGACGTGCCATGCGTAAGCTTTTCCATAGCTTATACAATACTTCGAAGTTTTTAAGTATATGTGCACGATCGAAACCTTTGATAGGTAAGCCTTTTATCTCATATCCTGCAGCGGGAACGCGTTGCATCTCCATACGTCCTAAAGCTCCCACAAAGAGAATCTTAGCATCTGGATGTTTTGCTTTAATCGCATTCGCAATAGATACAGCAGGGAATATATGTCCTCCTGTACCACCGCCACTGATGATTATTCTTAATTCCTTGTCCATTTCAAACTTGTTTACTAACCCACAAAGGTAATCAATTTTTTCGTCTTCTTCGAACTTTAAGTCTTTTTTAAGAATCTGTTGCTTGTGTAATAACTTCCTGTGCCTCCTCCGTAGAAGGATTGCCAGCTTTTTTCTTTTTAGCCGATCGACTGATACTCAAGATGACACCTATATAGACACAATTAATGATTGTTGATGTTCCTCCCTTACTTATAAGTGGTAATGGTTGACCTGTCACTGGGGCTAGTCCAACAGCCACTAGCATATTGAATAGGGCTTGTGTTACCAGTAAAAATGCAATACCCATTGCAAGAAAAGCAGGGAAGGAATTTTCACATCGATTAGCTATGATACCTGTTCGGAAGAGCAGGATGATGTAAAGGAATGCTACAATAGCCGCTCCTTCTATGCCCATTTCTTCAATAATGATGGCATAGATAAAGTCTGAGAAAGCCTGTGAAAGGAAGTCACGTTCTGTTGAGTTCCCTGGTCCCTTACCCACGACATTCGATGTGGCGATGGCAATATTAGCGTGTGCCACTTGTGCATCTTTATCTAAATCATAGTCCTTTGGTGCCACATATTCATTATTAAAGAACTTCTTAATACGTGCTTTCCATGTGTCAGCACGATGTAAGATCTTTCCCAAAGAACTTGGAGAATCTTCCTGTTGTTGCTCTTGTATGGTTTGTTCGGTGAGGTTTTGCTTTGTTGATAAGTCATTTTCTACCTTTTTATCATCACCAACAACCATGACCATTATAAGTGTGAATACGATAACCAGTGCAACTGCTCCAATTAACCTGCCAATCTGATTGAATGGTACTCGCCCAACTATCATCATAAGAACAATGGTTAAGGAGATGAGCATAGCTGTAGAAAGGTTCTCAAGTAGAATTAAGAAAATGAATCCACCAGATAATAGCAAGATATCTCGGAACGCCTTTCTATCGGCTCCATGGTCGGTCTGCATGGCACTAAGTATCTGTGCAACTGCTAGCACAAGTGCGCCCTTTGCAATCTCAGAAGGTTGAAATTGTATACCTGCAAAACTTATCCATCTATTTGCTCCGTTGGTAGTTTGTCCTGCAACAAGAACCCACAATAGTGTTATTAATGCTACACCAAGAAGGATGGGGGTAATCAGTTTGAAGTACTTGCATTTGATATTTAATACTACCACCATTAAGCCTATTCCAACAGCGAGAATACTGCAATGGTAGATAATTGGACTCCAATAATTTCCTCCTTTGTATGATAGTGAACTTGAAGCCGAATAGACCTCAATGATACTAATAATACATAGGAAGAAGAATACCATCCATATGACCTTATCACCTTTAAAAAGGTTACTGAGAGATTTATTGTTCATTTCCTTTCTTTCCGTTATCGAGCATCAGTATCTTATAAAGCTCTAACTAATGCTTTAAACTGGTCTCCTCTATCCTCCATATTTTTAAAGAGGTCAAAGCTAGCACAGCATGGGCTTAACAAGACAGTGTCACCTGGTTTTGCCATATCTGCACATGCTGCAACACAATCTTTCATAGAGTGTGTGTCGCGAACAGGGATTCCTAAGCTATCAAAATTGTCGTGGAGTTTTTTGTTATCAGCACCTAGATAAACAAGTCCAGAACATTTCTTTTTCACTAAATCTTTGATGGCATTATAATCATTCCCTTTATCTTTGCCTCCAAGAATGAGGATTGTTGGGGTTCGCATACTCTCTAATGCATACCAACAAGCGTCTACATTTGTAGCCTTTGAGTCGTTGATATATTGAACTCCAGCCACCTTGCAAACCTTCTCTAAACGATGTTCCACACCCGGGAAGTCGCTTAGGCTCTTGCGGATACACTCCTTTTTTATACCGCTGATGTTTGATGCTATACCAGCAGCAAGAGAGTTATATATATTGTGACGACCTGTTAATGACAAGTCTTCCTGTTCCATGTTGAAAGGTTCAGGTTGTTCTATCTTGTATTGTCCTTCTTCAATATAACCAATGCTACCATTCTCCTTTAGCTCTGAAAAAGGATAGCATACGGCATGTACATCGAACTTCTTTAGCTCGTTCTTAATCACGGGATCATCATTCCAATAGATGAAACTATCGTCCTTAGTTTGGTTCTGAATGATACGCATCTTGGCATCAGCGTAATTCTCAAACTTGTACTCGTAGCGATCCAAATGGTCTGGAGTGATATTTAAGAGGATAGCGATATTTGCGCGGAAATCGTACATATTGTCAAGTTGAAAACTACTTAACTCTATGATGTAATATGCATGTGGATCCTCAGCTACCTGCAATGCCAGGCTATTACCTATGTTCCCAGCTAATCCAACATCGTATCCTGCATTCTTAAAGATGTGATAGATGAGGCTTGTTGTAGTTGTTTTCCCATTACTGCCAGTGATACATATCATCTTCGAGTTGGTATATCTACCAGCAAACTCAATCTCACTGATGATGTGTGTATTCTGTGCCATGAGTTTCTGAATCATTGGAGCCTCTTTAGGAATACCTGGACTCTTGATGATTTCGTCTGCATTAAGGATCTTCTCCTCCGTGTGGTGTCCCTCTTCCCACTCTATATGATGCTCATCCAGGAGCTTCTTATACTTGTCTTTAATAGATGACATGTCTGAGACGAAGACATCAAAGCCCTCTTTCTTTGCTAGTACAGCTGCACCAGCACCGCTCTCTCCAGCACCAAGTATTACGATTCTTTTCATATCTATTTCCTTTCTTTTCTTTCCTAATATCTACTTGGATGATGTCTTAGTATTTGCATCGTCCTATAAAGATAAGCCTTTCTTCAATACAAGGAAGCGTCCTTCTTCGTAGGAATAAACGCCTAGTTAGATGGCTAATAGGCGTTTCCTTCTTTTATGTAAAGAGCTTGATCGTATCGAGAAAGCGTATTTATCTGATTTTAAGAGTGATAATTGTTAACGCCGCAAGTATAATCGTTACGATGATGAAACGCAAAGTTATCTTGCTTTCGTGTACTGCTCCATGTGGTACTTTTATCAGATACTTGCAGTCGGGGTCTAATTGTGAATCCTGAGTACGGAAGTTATCATGAATAGGAGTACGCTTGAATATACGCTGCTTAATGCCTTTACGCTTACCTAATTTGTAATACCAAACTTGTACGATGACACTCAAACTCTCAACGAAGAATATTCCACAGAGGATTGGAAGCATCAATTCCTTATGTATGATGATAGCTCCTACTGCAATGATACCACCGATGGTTAAGCTACCAGTATCTCCCATGAAAACTTGGGCAGGGTAAGCATTATACCAAAGGAAACCTATCAGTGCTCCAATAAATGCCATGAAGAACACTACTAGCTCCTCCGTTCCTGGAATATACATAATATTCAAGTAGGCTGCATATTGTATGTGGCTACTGACATAGGCTAAAATTCCGAGAACAACACCGATTATAGCGGAGTTTCCAGCACACATACCATCCATTCCGTCATTAAGGTTTGCTCCATTAGAGACGGCTGTTACAACGAGAATGGTCATGATTACGAATAGAATCCAACCACCAGCTGTTTTATAGTCTCCTAAGAATTCAACTAGTTTGGAGTAGTCTAAATTATGTGACTTTACGAATGGTATTGTCGTCTTTAACGTTTTCTCTGCCTTAGTTTCATGTTTAACAACTATTTCCTGACCATTCTGATTAGCCACTTCTAGATTCATGTTCGCTTTAACATCAGGTGATGCCCAAAGAACAACACCTACAATGAGTCCGATACTGACCTGTCCTATAATCTTATACTTACCTTTTAAACCCTCTTTATTGTGCTTGAAGATCTTGATGAAGTCGTCCATTCCACCGAGAAAACCCAACCATATAGTTGTAATAATCATCAATATCAGGTAGATGTTACGCAATCGACCAAGCAAGATTACAGGTACTAGCAGAGCAATAATAATGATGATACCTCCCATGGAAGGTACTCCAATCTTCTTAACACCGAATGGGTCTATGCTAGCATCACGTTGAGTCTCTGTTATTTGTTTACTTTTAAGATATTTGATAAATCGTTCTCCGAACCATGCTGATATAAGCAATGCTAATATCATAGCCAATATGCCACGGAAACTAATGTACCCCCACAGATGGGAGCCACTTATACCGAACTGATCTAACCAGCGGAAGATATAATATAGCATATTACTTGTATTTATTATTCTTATTTAATACCAAAAATCTCACGAATGACTTCGTGATCATCAAAGTGATGTTTAACACCATTGATTTCTTGGTATGTTTCGTGTCCTTTACCTGCTACTAAGATAACGTCTCCCTTCTTTGCCATCATTGAAGCAGTACGTATTGCCTCTTTACGATCAACAATGTTGAGTACTTTCTTACGTTGTGTAGCATCAAGTCCTGCCATCATGTCATTGATGATAGCCTGTGGATCTTCATCACGTGGATTATCACTAGTAAGGATAACAGTGTCACTTTGCTTAACAGCCTCTTGTGCCATCAATGGACGTTTACCCTTGTCACGATGACCGCCAGCACCACATACGGTTATGATATGGCCACCCTTATTATCCAAAACATCATGGATAGCAGCCAAAACATTCTCTAGTGCATCAGGGGTGTGTGCATAGTCAACAATGGCAGTGAAGCCTTCTGGGGATTGAATAGGCTCAAGACGCCCATTCACACTCTTCAATGTGCTAAGTGCGAGGAGTATCTCATCTGTTTTCTTGCCCAGCATCTTTGCTGCACCATATACAGCCAATAAGTTGCTAACATTGAATTTACCAATAAATTGAACGCCTACCTCTTTTCCATCAATCTCTAGGTACATACCTTCGAAATGACACTCAAGAATTTTTGCACGGAAGTCTGCCATGCGTTTGGTTGAGTATGTCTTGATGGTAGCTTTCGTGTTCTGCACCATGATCATCCCATTCTTGTCGTCAGCATTTGTTATGGCAAAGGCATGCTTTGAAAGACCATCAAAGAACATCTTCTTTGCATTTCGATAGTTTTCGAAGGTTTTGTGATAATCGAGGTGATCACGTGTAAGATTTGTAAATATAGCTCCCGTGAAGTCTAATCCACCGATACGGTGCTGATGAATCGCATGGCTAGAACATTCCATGAATGCATATTCACATCCTGCTGCAACCATATCTGCTAGGAGTCGATTGAGTTCTATTGGATCTGGAGTTGTGTGATCGGCTGGTATTGCCTTATCATCGATATAGTTGCATACGGTAGATAATAACCCAACTTTATAACCGAATTCACGGAACATATTATATAATAAGGTGGCAATCGTAGTCTTGCCATTTGTTCCTGTGACACCAACTAACTTTAGTTTATGTGATGGGTCTCCATAGAACAATGTTGCAACTTCGCCAGCAGTTTTCTCAGTTGATTCAACCTGTACGTAGGTAACATTCTCATTCAGAGTGTCTGGCATGTCTTCCAATAACACAGCCACCGCGCCTAGTTCTATAGCCTTTCCAATAAACTGATGACCATCTACTTGTGTTCCTTTCATAGCAATGAATAGATGACCATTAGCAATCTTTCGGCTATCAATGTTTACACCAGTAATTTCAACTTCGGTACTCCCTTTGATGGTAGTAGGGTTGATGTTCTTGAGTAATTCGCTTAATTTCATATCTTTGTTCTATTATATCTTTGTTTATTGTTCACTAGTATGTTAACCCAATCTAAGTGAACATTGCATACCATTTTTTATTTTGTCGCCAGGCGCCAAGCTCTGTTCTATAACACGACCTCTACCTGTAATGCGTACTTTAATACCTCTCTTTTCCATTAGATAGACAGCATCACGGGCTCCCATACCACGTACATTCGGTACTAGATTCCCCTGATTTATGTCTTCCTTATGGAAGGTAAGAGTCTTACCATTCTCTGTGGTTGTTCCCCAAACTGGGTTTCCGAAGGGATATGCACCATTCCATCCGTTTGTTACATTAAAGCCAAGTGCATTTAAAACATAGTCTGTTGCTAATAGATTTCCTATCTTTGCTGATGGGATAAGTATCGATGATTTGTCACGTGCATCGGTAACATTCAATTTCAGACTCTGTGCCATTATACCTTCTGCTATATGGTGGAAAACGACGCCACTCATACCACCACCTGAAGCTGGTAATCCGCTCTTTTGAATACAAACGATACAACTATAACGAGGTTTGTCTGCAGGGAAGAAGCCTGCAAAACTAAGTAGATAGTTTACAGCACCAGCCTTATAACCAACTGCACCTTTGGACATCTGGGCTGTTCCAGTCTTACCAGCAACGAGGAATTTGTCTGATCCTGCTCTCTTGCCAAGACCTTCTGATACTACTTCTGTTAGGATTCTTGTAATATCCTTGATGGTACTTTCTTTGGCAATATGTTCTTTTACTACTTGTGGCGGATTGTCATAAATTACTTGACCATTCTTTACGATTTGCTTTACAAAGCGTGGTCTCATCATTTTACCACCATTAGCAATGGCATTGTAGAATGCTAGGGTTGAGATTGGAGGAATCTGTGTTTCATATCCGATACTCATCCAAGGCAGTGCTGTTGCACTCCAGTTGTCGTATTGCCCATGGTGATTCTTATGAGGCATACGTATTTTAGCTGGTGATGACCCCACAATTGGTATGTGAAAATTAGTAGCGAGTCCGAGGTCGTAAATACCCTGAACAAACTTCTCGGGATTCTTGTGGTAATGTAAGTCAATGATACGACTAACACCTATATTTGAGCTATATTTCAATGTCCATGGCAGTGTTAACGTACCATAGCCACCACGTGTCCAGTTATGATCTTTCATGTCTCTACCATACATTGGCCATACTCCTGAACCTGTTTGAACAGTATAGGTAGTGTCGACCAAACCATCGTCTAGGATTGCCATAATAGAGGCTGTCTTGAAAACAGAACCCGGCTCAAGCAAGTCGCTAACAGCATGATTCTTTACTTCACGATACTGTCCATCGCTGCATTTATCCATATTGACGATGGCTTTTACATCTCCTGTCGCAACTTCCATAACAATAGCCACACCCACATTACCATTCACATTAGGATCTTTGAGCTCGTCTATTAAGGCTCTTTCTGCTAAGTCTTGCATACCAACATCAATGGTTGTTATGATGTCTGCACCATCGACAGGAGGTGTATCTGTGATGTTTAAGTATTTATTACGAACTTTGCGACGATGAATGATACCATCTGTTCCACGCAATATAGAGTCATATGATAACTCAAGTCCGCATCGTGCCGTATCTTTTGCACCGAACATATCACCAACTGTACGCTGTGCCAATGAACCAAAGGGACGCCGACGAGCATTGAATTCTTCCCAATGAAATCCACTCTTAAACTTAGATAGATGTAATATAGGTAAGGTCTGTATTTCTTTGAATGTATTGTAGTCTATGCGCTCATCCCATATTGGCCAGTGCTTACTCATCTTATGATATCCTTCTAAGAGTTGCTTTTTGAAGTCTGCAGCAGAGCGCTCTGGAAAGATGTTGTTAAGACCTTTGCTGATGTAATTTATACTATCGATAAATGCCGTATCATTGCCTGCTTCTTTAAGAGCATTGAAGTCTAAATACACTTTGAACTCAGGTAGAGAACTAGCCATGAGTTGCCCATCACAACTAAGAATGTTACCTCTTGTTGGTTTTACCCTTACACTATCTTTCTTTTGCGTAGAAGCAACTTCCATCCAATAAGACCTACTAGCAGTCATCGTGTAGATGGTTTTCCCAAGTACAGCAAGTGCAATCAGCGACATCACAATAGCGATGGCGCTGTAACGTGGGATAATCTTTTTATTATTGAACTTGCTCATTTTATTTACTTCTCTGGGACATTTATTATATAAGGTGGGCGATCTGACATTTTCAGAACGCTGTCTTTTCTATTCTTTAGCAACTCTAGAATATGACTTTCTCGAGACTTTTCTGTGAGTTGACTACTACTTGATAATGCTCTATATTTTGCATCTTCTAGCTCTGTGTTAAGCTTATCAATCTCTATCAGATACTTCTGAACGCTGTATCTATTAGATATGTATATAATGGTGAAGCCAACAATGACGAGGATTAACCAAATGTTATTGCGTAACAGACGGGCTGAGAGAATATCGCCACCAAGTATCTTTCTCAAGGTAAAGTTGGATGATTGAGGCTGTTCATCCTCGCGCGCTTGTTCTGCGATTGCTGCTTTGAGGATCTTAACCTCAGCTTCTTCCTCTTTTTTTCGTTCCTCTTCTTGATATCTTTTCTCTTCTTCCTTTATCTGTCGTTTTGCTTCTTTCTTTCGCTCTTCTTCATCTTGAGCAGGGATGTCCTTAACTCTCTTCTCTATTAATATATCACCTTTAAGGTGGGGAATGTTTGTCCCTTTATTACTATCTGTAATCTCTAAAGCTATTGAAGATGACTCTTCTCTCTCATAGATATCACCTTTGGCAAGTGGATTAATGACCGATTCAGATTTGTCATTATCCGTATTGTCTCTACCACGAAAGCTTTCAGCGGTTACATCTAGATTCTTTATGTCGTTTTTGTCAATCATTTGCTTTCTTTTCTGCTATTCTTAGTTTGGCACTTCTACTACGTGGATTCTGCTCTTGTTCTGTGTTACTTGCTGTGATAACCTTGTTGTTTATTAGTTTGAAAGGAGTCTCTCTCTTCCCATAGAAATCTTGCTTTACCTTTCCTTCAATATTCCCCGACTTCATGATATTCTTAACCATTCGGTCTTCTAAAGAATGATAGGTGATTACTGAAAGACGTCCCCCAGGTGAAAGCAAGTCAGTTGCAGCAAGTAGCATTTCACGTAAAGCATCCATCTCATGATTGACTTCAATACGTAGTGCTTGAAACATCTTCGCCATTTCTTTTTTCTCTCTTGCATGAGAGAAAAATGGTTCGACGATGGCTAGTAATTCATTTGTGCTTTTGAATTCCAGCTGTGCTCTTGCTTTGACGATAGCTGATGCGATACGACGGGACTGTTTTATTTCACCATAGAGATATAATATGTTCGCCAGTTTCTCTTCATCTTCTTCGTTAAGAATATCGGCTGCTGTGCGTCCAGCACGCTTATTCATTCTCATATCGAGGGGTGCATCGAAACGGAAAGAAAAGCCACGAGTCTCATCATCAAAATGATGACTACTAACTCCCAAGTCGGCTAATAAACCATCTATATGGCCTATGTTGTAATAGCGCATCCAGTTCTTTAAATACCTAAAGTTCGAACGAACGAAAGTGAAACGATCTGTTTGATCGTTGCTTAACCCCATCTTGCTAATATTCAACTCGGCATCTGCATCTTGATCGAAACTATAGAGACTGCATCCCTCTTTAAGGCGAGAGAGTATTTCTCGACTATGACCTCCACCTCCAAAAGTGACATCCACATATACCCCATTAGGATGAATGTTCAGCCCCTCAATACTTTCGTTGAGGAGTACAGGTACATGATATGTTTCTGCAGTTTTAATCATCTTTTCCGTTTGTTGTGGGAGTCTATTTATCTGTATTTAATAAACTACTAGAGTCGAAGTCTTCTGTTTCCATGGTTTCTTCCATGGCTTTGCTAAATTCTTCTGCCGACATAAAAGGTTGTTCGGAATCGCTTGTTGACCAGATCTCTATACAATCATCCATCCCTGTAAAACGTATTTGTTGGTTGATGTTAGCCATTTTTAGATATCGCTTAGGGATGAGGAATCGTCCACTATTGTCCAGCGTGATAATTTCGACATCAGTAACAAACTGACGATAAATCATCTGATCTCGTTTGTTCCAACGGCTTAATCGCTTGCGCAAAGTATCCATACGTTGATTCCAAACTGATTGGGGGTATAGTACAAGGCACGCTTCAAAGATGTCTTTGCGCAGTATCAACGAGTCTTCGCCAGATGCGTTTAGCACCTTGCGGAATGTAGCAGGCAGAAAAGCTCGACCTTTCGTATCTGTTTTTGCTTCAATATTTCCTAAGAACCTCATGCGTACTTCTTATAAAACTCGTATTTGGCTTCAAAGTTACATATTTTTCCCCACATATCCCCACCATACTCCACTATATTTTATAAAGGCTCTTTTTTTTGTGAAAATTAACGCTTTATTTGGGGTAAATACAGTGTTCTAAAACCAGTTAGACGCATACTTTTTTTGTCTAAATTGCATATTTTTCGACAAAAAAGATAGCTAATTCAAATGGTTTCGTTATTTTTGCATGTTATTACGAGGATTTCCGATAACATGAGTAGTTCGATAGAGAAGACAATAGACATCGATAAGATACTTGTTGATAAAATGGGTGCAAAGGCAAAGTTTGTACCGTCTTTTGTTGTAAAGTGGTTGAAGCATATTCTTCATGAAGATGAAGTCAATCAGTTTCTGTGGGATAATAGAGGATTGACAGGAACAGCATGGCTCAAAGCATGTGTATCATATCTTGACATGACCTTACAAATTGAAGGTCTAGAAAATCTACCAGATAAGAACGATGGAAAACTTTATACATTTGTTTCTAACCATCCTCTTGGTGGACAAGATGGTGTAGCTCTAGGTGCTATTATCGGGCAACATTATGATGAGAAGTTCCGTTATTTAGTGAATGATTTGCTTTTAAATCTTCCAGGTTTAAAGCCTGTTTGTATTGGGATTAATAAAACGGGTAAACAGAGTAGAGATTTCCCTCGTATGGTAGAAGCAGGTTTTCAAAGCGATAATCACATGTTGATGTTTCCTGCAGGATTGAATAGTAGGAAGATAAATGGACGTATTCATGATCTTGAATGGAAGAAGACATTTATTACAAAGAGTGTCGAATGTCATCGTGATGTAGTACCTATCTTTTTTGGAGGTAGAAATTCCGAACGCTTCTACCGCATAGCTCATTTTAGTGATAAATATGTCAAAAAGGTGAATATTGCAATGCTTTTCCTTGTCGATGAAATGTATAAAAATGTTGGGAAAACATTTCGTGTAGCTATTGGGAAACCTATTCCATGGCAAACATTTGATAAGTCAAAAACACCGATGGAATGGGCTAAGTTTGTAGAAGATAAGGTGTATGAATTATAGTTCTATTCAATGAGGCTAGTGATAGTTAAGGGATAAAACTGAATGAGAGAATTAAAGAGAAAGCAAAAGAATAGTACATATATGGAAGAAGAAATCATCCAACCCATCAGTAAGGAAGTGCTCAAAAGCGAGCTGACTGTAGATAGGTTACTTCGCATGACCAATAAGAGTCATAATGAAATCTACGTCATAACAGCTAAAAATGCACCTAATGTAATGAAGGAAATCGGTCGTCTTCGTGAGATTGCATTCCGTAATGCTGGTGGTGGTACGGGTAAGTCAATGGATATTGATGAGTTCGATACAATGGATAGTTGTTGTCGTCAGCTTATTGTCTGGAATCCCGATGCTGAGGAGATTATAGGAGGCTATCGTTATATCTTCGGAAGCGACTGGGAAATAGCTAATGATGGACAACCAGTATTGGCAACAAGTCATATGTTCCATTTCTCTGATAAATTTATGAAGGATTATGCACCATATACTGTTGAACTAGGACGTTCTTTTGTTTCCTTAGAATATCAAAATGTTCGTCGCAATGCAAAGAGTATCTTTGCTTTAGATAACCTTTGGGATGGTCTTGGAGCATTGACAGTCTTGAATCCAGATTGTAAGTATTTCTTTGGGAAGATGACAATGTATCCTTCTTATATACGCCGTGGTCGGGATATGATTCTATACTTTTTAAAGAAGTATTTTGATGATAAGGAAGACTTAATTATACCGATTAAACCATTAAAAATAGATACTCCAATTGATGAATTAGACGCTCTTTTTAATGGTAAAAACTTCAAGGCTGATTATAAGATACTGAATAGTGAGGTTCGTAAATTAGGTTACAATATTCCACCCCTTGTCAATGCATATATGAATCTATCGCCAACAATGAAGCTATTTGGCACAGCAATCAACTATGGTTTTGGTGAGGTTGAAGAGACGGGAATCTTAATTTCTGTTGATGAGATATTTGAAGAGAAGCGTATTCGCCACATCGAGAGTTTTGCGGATGAGCATCCTGAGTCGTTAGAGTTTACTAGTGGCGCTAATCATGTTATTTATAAGGAAAAATAGGGTGGGGTTATATTCTCTGTGAATAATTCCTTTTACTTATATGAAAAGGGTAGAGAATCCTTGAGAAGGAGATTCTCTATTTTTTTATATTATACTTTGAAATCATTTAATAAAGTTAATGAGTGAGAGTGTTGAACTTAGTTTCTACCCTTTTCGATGGTTCTCTCTTATCAAATTATTGGTGACTAATATTCTGCGAAAGCATCTTTTTAAATTAAAAATAGATTAATAAGTTATAGAAAATAAATTATTTAATTTATAATAATAGATTATTTTCTAGTGTGGTAAGTAATCTAATCTTGTTTACTTGGCGTTTTCTATTAATAAAGTTAATGCTCTTTATGCTTTAAGTAGATGAATGAAAAGAGTGCATCAAAGAGCCCCTTATGTGACTCATTCAATGCACTCATATTACTCAAAAGTGTTTTTTAGTATCTAAGAGATACTTGTTATCGATGGAATCGTGATATTTTATCGGATAAATAAAAGCTCTCGATACTTAGGTAGTGTCCATAACTCATCACTAACAACCAACTCAAGCTTATCAATTTGATACCTAATCTTTTCCATCTTAGGTGCTATCGTGTTATGGTAAGTTATGGCTCTCTCACGTTGATTCTCAATCTTATTAGCTACCTTGCGAGCATTTACAAGCTCTTCAATTCCACTTTCGATGAGTGTAGTACGTTCTGCTATCTCACGGATGATCTTGATATTTCGCTCACTAAGTTGCTTACCTTCTACGTCTCCAAAGACGTCCATCATATTCTGTACATTCTTAGCCAATTGACTCTGATAATGCGTTGCAACAGGGATAATATGGTTCATTGCGAGATCTCCCATGACGCGTGCTTCTATCTGAATCTTCTTAGTGTATGTCTCCCATTTAACCTCATTTCGAGCCTCTAATTCATTATGACTCAAAACATGTGTGGCTTCAAACATCTTGATGGAGTCGCTATCTAGGTATCGATCGAAGCATACAGGACAACTTGCCTCACAATCTAGTCCACGTTTAGCAGCTTCTACTTTCCATTCGTCAGAGTAGCCGTTTCCATCGAAGCGAATAGGCTTGCAGGCTTTTATATCTTCACGAATAACATCAATAATAGCAGAGTTCTTCTCCTCTCCCTGTGCTATCAATGCATTTACACGATTAGCAAAGTTGTCAAGAGCTTCTGCTACAGCAGCATTTAGAACAATCATTGCTGATGCACAATTAGCCTCTGAACCCACAGCACGAAATTCAAATCTATTACCAGTAAATGCGAATGGTGAGGTACGGTTTCTATCAGTATTATCAATGAAAAGCTCAGGTATCTCTGGTATGTCAAGTTGCATACCTGTTTTGCCAGTGAGTGCAAACAAATCGTCTTTATCTGCTTTCTCAATGTGATCAAGTAGGTCGCTAATCTGCTTACCAAGGAAGGATGAGATGATAGCAGGAGGTGCTTCATTAGCTCCAAGTCGGTGATCATTGGTGGCACTCATGACAGATGCCTTCAATAAACCATTGTGTTTATACACTGCCATTAGTGTTTCTACAATAAAGACAACAAAGCGGAGATTGTCAATAGAAGTTTTTCCTGTGGCATGCAAGAGTACGCCAGTGTCTGTACTTAAACTCCAGTTATTATGTTTACCAGAGCCGTTAATACCACCAAATGGCTTCTCATGTAATAGAACTCGGAAACTATGTTTGTGAGCAACCTTCTTCATTAATGACATCAGAAGCATATTGTGGTCTACTGCTAGGTTACATTCTTCGAAGATAGGAGCCAACTCAAATTGTCCTGGAGCGACCTCGTTATGGCGCGTTTTACATGGTATTCCCAACTCAAGAGCCTGTATCTCTAAATCTTTCATGAATGCCTGAACACGTTCGGGGATAGTTCCAAAGTAGTGATCATCCATCTGCTGGTTCTTTGCAGAATCATGCCCCATGAGTGTTCTACCTGTTAGCATTAAGTCAGGACGTGCGAAGTAAAGGTCTTCATCAACAAGGAAATATTCCTGTTCCCACCCTAGATTACTTGTAACTTGCTTTACTTCGGGGTAAAAGTATTGGCAAACTTTAGTTGCAGCAACGTTCACTGCACGTAAAGCCTTTAGTAGCGGGGCTTTATAGTCGAGTGCTTCTCCTGTATAAGATATGAATATTGTTGGGATACAGAGCGTGTCATCAATAATAAATACGGGACTTGTCGGATCCCAGGCAGAGTATCCTCGAGCTTCAAAGGTATTTCTTATACCTCCATTAGGGAATGAACTCGCATCTGGTTCTTGCTGAACAAGGAGCTTACCAGAAAACTCTTCAATCATTCCGCCTTTCCCATCATGTTCTATGAAGGCATCATGTTTCTCGGCTGTACCTTCTGTTAATGGTTGAAACCAGTGTGTGTAGTGAGTAACCCCATTCTCTTCTGCCCATTTTTTCATGCCCTGTGCCACTGCATCTGCAATAGATCTATCTAGTCGGCTACCATTATCCATGACATCAACGAGTTTCTTGTAGATGTCGGCAGGTAGATACTTGTACATTTTAGCACGATTAAACACGAATTTCCCATAGAACTCTGAGGGACGTTCTGTTGGTGCGTTGACTTCTACTGGTCGCTTCTTGAACGCTTCTTCAATAGCTTCAAATCTTAAATTTGCCATATCTTTTACCTTAAAGTGAAACTTCGTGTTGCAAAAATAAACATTTTCCTTATATCTTGCAAAGTATTTAAGAATATATAAGGTGCAAAGTTTTTGATGTAATAATTTAATAGGTTGTAACAGAGAAGAATATAATCTCTCTTACTTTGATTCTCTTAGTAGGGCTGTTGTTATGTGCTTGTTTAATATAGAAGAGTTCATCTTCAATAGTAAAAAAGTGCATATCTGCTCACGCAGACATGCACTTAGCCACTTAACTAAATAACTCAAAAAATTATTTGACTCAAAATATTCTTTAGGTAGTCTTCGTCACGAGGACAATGCCTAAGTACTTAAATTTGACTATTAACTTACTAATAACTATTTAAACGTAATTTGATTGCTACTCAATAATAGCTTTGAATTAACGATTGCAAAGATAAGATATTTCTCAAACAAGTCTGTCTATATAAATAGTTTTTGTTTGTTATAAGTGTAATTTATTATTGTCAATAGTTTAAAAATGCGATTCAAACAACGAATTTATCCCTTTTCATCGAGTTTTTATATTGTTCCTTGTCTTTGAATCTTATGTGTTTGTTTATGTTGTTGGTGGCTCAATGACCTTCCTTCTATAAATGGTTGGCGCAACCCCAAAGCGTTTTTTAAAGGCTTTACTCATGGCCGCAAGGTCACTATACCCACATTCATAGGCAATCTCGGATATATTCTTTCTTTCGTCTTCCAGTAGTTCTTTACAGTATTTCATTCTACACTCACTCTGCCAAGATAAGAATGTTTTACCTGCAAATTCATAAATATAATAAGACAATGAAGAAGTACTAATACCGATTGATTCGGCTGTTTTTTCCATTGTTAGGTCAGCTTCCGATAAAGGAAAGGGTCTCTGTTCTAACCAGGAGTCTATCTTTTCTTTGATACTATTATCTGCATCTGAAATATTGTGTTCTATTGCCATTAAGCTCTTATGAAAGCTGAGATAGAAGATTGTTGTGCAAATGACAAATCCAATGATGAGCACCCTTAAGATAATGTGATAGCTCATTGATGGTACAATCTGACCGATAGTCATGGCAAGAAGTAATAACGCCCATGCTCCATAAATAATACTTCTGAATTTTACACCTCGTTGCTCTCCTCTTTCTTCAACTATTTGCCTCTTATATCGAAACTGTTGGTGTATAATTTCGACAAGCATGATGAGTTTACAAAAAAATAATCCCATAGAAAGGGTTATTCTTGTATAAATCTGCAAGGGAAATGGCTGATTTAATACATCTATAAGTTGTGTGTAATTATGTATTTCTAACCCTTGTCCCATAACTTTAAATAAGATATGCGGAACGATTAAAGTCGCTGGAACAATATTATAAAATAGCCAAGCATAACGATTCTTATAGATTTGTCCATTGCTAAATGTTGTACAGGTAGCAAGGTAACTCTCCCAAAGTAGGTATAGAATTAACATCGATGGAACGCAAAGAATCTCAGTTTCATCGTTATGTTGATGTATGAAGTAGCTACACAGATAACCTACTAAGAAGAGGTAATTAATCATAATTACTCTGCGTTTAATGGTCAATGGACCGCTCCTAGCTTTGCGGTATTTACGTGCTACTAAAGCGAAGCATATCAGTGTGATTACTAGTGTAACCAGCGTTATTGTATAACTTATAATCATGGTGTTGTGTGTTGTTGTGGGCGGCAAAGATAAGGATTTAAACTGATACTACCTTATATTTTTATCTTTATTAAGTCATTGTTGTTTTCATTATCAATAGAATATCTGTATAAGTGATGTCGGCTGGACACAAGAGCTTAATGGCTTTTAAAGACGCTTCTTTACCAGCAAGCTGTAATTTTTGTAATATTGTCTTTGCTTTTTCCTCATCGATTACTTCGTTTAGTTTTATCTCTCCTTTTTGGATATAAGGGATGAGATGTCCTTGTATAGTAGCAGGTGTTAAGCTACGCTCCTTAGCAATTTCTTCTATGCTCTTGCCAGTCTTAAAGAGATTAAATGTGACTTCACCCGTACTAATTTTAGGTACTTTAGGAGTTGTTTCTTCGATTTTATTTTTTCTATTCCTACCTGTTTTCTCCTCTAAACTATTAAGTATTGCCTCTTGTTTAGCGGTTAAATAACCATTAATGGAGAACCCTTTTTCCATGATTCTCTCCAATAGCTCATGCTTAACAACATAAGTCTGAAGTAAATCGGCATAGTTGTTATCAAAGCGTTTGTAGGCTATCTTATTATTAGATTGTACACCTTTTGTCATATCAAGTAGATGACTAAAAATCTCAGTAAGTTGACTATGAAAATAAAGAGCTCCTTTTTTCATACGTTGTAAGAAGTCATCTTCGTGTAATTGATCTGTTGTCATATTACAGATAATACTTTTCCATTTTGAAGAAATACTCATTATCCGTTCGTCAAGATCAATTATTGCCATCTTATGAAGCGTTATAATCTTAGGATACTTATAAAAGTATTCTGTTAGAACACGATAGAGTGCATCTTCACAGGCTTTTAAGTCGGTGAAACTGAACAATTCTAAGAGTAGTTGTCGGTAATACTCAGCTTTCAAAGTAGGTAGTGCTGCTATGCTCTTTTCTGCTTCTTCCGTTTGATGAGAGATATAATTCATTACCAGATTATCATTAATAATGGCAGAACTACTTATTGGTGAGGCAAGGATAAGCCCTTCCAAAGTCTTACAACGGCTTAAAGCTACATACACCTGACCAGCGGCAAAGGACGACTGCGCATCAATGATAGCATGTTCGAACGTCAATCCCTGACTTTTGTGTATAGTGATAGCCCATGCTAAACGTAAGGGATATTGCTTGAAAGTACCTTGTACTTCTGCTTCTATTTGTTTTGTCTTTTCGTTTAAGCTGTATTTAGTATTCTCCCATGTCTCTTGCTGCACTTCTATCTCCTTGTCATCACCAGGACAAAGTACAAGTATTTTCTCATTGTCAATGTGTGTTACGTGTCCAATCCGACCATTGTAATAACGCCCGTTATTATCATTTCGAATGAACATTACCTGTGCTCCACGTTTTAGCGTAAGTTTGAAGTCGGCTGGATAGTTGTATTCAGGGAAATTACCATCGGCTTCTGCTATGAAAGTACAAGCCTTTGAAGGTAGGTTGTGTAGTTGTACTTCATTATAACTCTCTGCCATTTTATTGTGAGTCGTTAGTCGAATATAATCACTTCCCACCTCTGGTTCAAAATTAGGGTTGAATCTTTCGTTTAGTCTCTTTAGATCTGTCTCACTTACCTGTCCTTCTCTTATATTATTAAGTAAGGTGATAAATTCCTCATCTTGCTGTCTATATACATGTGTTAATTCGATGGTTACATAGCTAATACTGCGTAAAGCTTTTGAACCAAAGAAGTAAGATGTGTCGTAATAACGCTGAAGTATCACTTCGTCTTCTGGTGTTACGACAGGTGTTAGCTGTTGTAAGTCGCCAATCATTAGTAACTGTACACCGCCAAAAGGCTTTTCGTGTTCCCTAAATCGGCGTAGAACAGAATCAATAGCATCAAGAACATCAGAGCGCACCATGCTTATTTCATCAATGATAAGTAAGTCCAGCGTTCTTATTATCTTGCGTTTCTCTTTGCTATAATCGAATCGATTCTTGAAGTTTGCTTCTGGTACAAATGGAGATAATGGTAATTGAAAGAAGGAATGGATGGTCATTCCCCCCGCATTAATTGCTGCTACACCTGTTGGAGCAACAATGATACTACGTTTAGAACTCTTTTCTTTGAGTGTTCGGAGAAATGTTGTTTTACCAGTACCAGCCTTTCCCGTAAGAAATATACTGATACCAGTGTGCTCTACAAAGTCCCAGGCGTGCCTTAATTCAGAGTTCTTTTCCATTGTTTAATCCTCTATTTATAATGAGGAACAAAGGTAATTGAAATAATTTGAAGTAGCAAATAAACCTCAAGTTGATAAATATCAATCGTCTTGACGCATAATAATAAAACTATGCCAATAAGCCTTTAAGTATAATAAATGCTTGTATATCGGTTGAAAACTAACTACCTTTGCACTCGTAAAAGATAAAGGATAACATATTAAAGAACCAGAGACAAAGGGTCTCTATTAAACGTAAATGATTATGGTTTCATTAGTATTAGCAGCTGTAGTAATTGCAGCAACAGTAGCAAAGGCAGTAAGTGTTAATAACCACATGGCTGCCTAATTTAAAGACATGATTTAGAAATTTGAGAGTAGAAACAGGATTCCAAGTTCACTAAGAGTGAGTTTGGAATTTTTATTTTATAGGTGTTTTGTTGTATAAATATCATTGATTTACCCCATAGCCAAACAATGCGAAATCGGCTCTTAATGGATCTTCGGGGAAAAAGGTAAGGAGTTTCTCTGTTAAGCGACGTGCTGCGACCATTGTTGTAGACTTACTTGTGAGAAGCCCCAATAGCATAGCTTGCTGTATTACGTGTGTGTCAAGAGGGATTAACAATGTACGTTGGTCAATAAGTTCTGCCCATATTCCAAGATCAACAGGGGAGTTCTTTCGAACCATCCATCGTAAGAACATGCAAACACGTTTGCAACAAGAACTTGTGTCCTTTGGTACAATACCTTTGACTTCATGGTTTTTAAAGAATAAACATAGAGCCTCTATTGCTATGAAAGCATTAATTTTATTACCTAAATTGTTTCCTTTAGCATACGAGAAGAGATAGTTTTCCATGTCATCATATTCTTCATACATTAATTGCAATGCTTGTAACAGCTTGAACATCATGTGATTCGTATATAATCGATAGAAACAATTTTCATCATCAGGGATGTCTTGTTTAAACTTACCTGACTTTATCCATTGGTAGGGAGATCCTTTAGAACAGTCAAGTAAATACTGGATACGAGGCATGAATACTTGTCTAGAACCATAGCTAAGACAAGATGCTATGAAGGCAATGGTTTCTTGGTTGCGCTTTCCTATTACTTGATGCATGAACCATGATGGGTCGCCTTTTATAAAGTCTTGTGTTTCGTATTGAGCAGCGAGGGCGTGAAGTTTATTCTTCAAGCCCTCTGTTGTTTTTGTTTTTACCATGTATTTATTCTTATGGAAAAACTTATTATGTTTATTCTCCGTTACTTCTTTTTAGTAAGAATTTGTGCTGCATGATCTTTTGTCTTAATCTCTTTCGGACCAATGATCCGTTCTATAATACCTTCCTCGTTAATAATAAAGGTAGTACGGAATGTCCCCATGTAAGTTCGACCATACATCTTCTTTTCGCCATAAACCCCAAAGGTCTCTACAAGCTTTAGGTCTGTATCAGCAATGAGGGGGAATGGTAGCTCATTCTTCTCTATGAACTTCTTATGCGATTTCTCGTCTTGTATACTTGCTCCAACAACAGCATAGCCTTGAGCTTTTAGTTCCGTATAGTTGTCACGAAGGTTACATGCTTCGGTTGTACAGCCTGATGTCGAATCTTTTGGATAGAAGTAAAGAACGAGCTTCTGCCCTTTATAATCACTTAATTTAATCTCTTTACCATCTTGGTCAGTACCCAAAATCTCTGGTGCCTTATCTCCTACATTCATAATTTTATAGTTTTTAATGTTTTACTTTATTGGTTTACAAAGATACAGAAAGATGTGGAATTATTACAAGCAAAGGCTCTTAAACATTTAAAAAATATGGGACCTCATCTCACGATGAAGTCCCACTGGTAACTAAAAATATCCTATGAAAATAGGATTTAGTAGTTTTCTCTTCCGTATAACACCTATTTGCTATACTTTATCTCTTTATGCTTTCAACCATTTCTTAATACGTGTCATAGCCTCAAGACAATCTTCGCGATTACCGAAACTAGTAAGTCGGATGAATCCCTCACCAGCTTGTCCGAATCCAACTCCTGGTGTACAAACTACTTGAGCACCATAGAGTATTTCCTCAAAGAACTTCCATGAAGGAGCATTATTCGGCGTTTTCACCCATAAGTAAGGGGCATTCTCACCACCATAAACTGTCAAACCTAGTTCGACCAGACCCTCACGCATAATGCGTGCATTCTCCATGTAGTAAGCAATTGTTTGCTTGATCTGCTTCTTTCCTTCTGTTGTATAGATTGCTTCTGCGGCTCTCTGTGAGATATAACTCGTACCATTGAACTTCGTGCATTGACGTCTATCCCAGAATGGAGCAACTTCCACACGATGACCATCAGCTGTCTTGGCTGTCAATTCCTTTGGTATGACAGTGTAACCACAACGTACTCCTGTAAAACCTGCAGTCTTGCTATAACTATGAAATTCAATGGCAACTTTCTTCGCACCTTCTATCTCATAGATAGAGTGGGGTATATTGGGATCTTGGATATATGCTTCGTATGCTGCATCATAGAGTATGATAGCGTCGTTCTTGATAGCATAATCAACCCATTTTGCTAACTCTTCCTTTGATATGACCATACCCGTTGGATTGTTTGGGTAGCATAGATAAATCATATCTACACGATGGTCTGGTATTTGTGGAACGAATTGATTAGCTTCATCACAAGGCATATAAGTGACATTACTCCAGTGTCCATCCTCATATACCCCTGCACGTCCAATCATTACATTAGAGTCGATGTAAACAGGATAAATAGGATCGGTAACAGCCATGGAGTTATCCCAACGAATCAATTCACTAATGTTACCCGTATCACTCTTGGCACCATCATTGACAAAGACTTCGGTTGGTTCTATTTGAATCCCACGTGCCAGATAATCGTTCTTAGCGATAGCTTCACGTAACCATAGATATCCTTCTTCTGGTCCATAACCATGGAATGTCTCTTTTGTCGACATATCATCAACAGCCTTATGCATGGCTTCGATGACTGCTGGTGCTAGTGGTTGTGTCACATCACCAATGCCTAAGCTGATGACGTTTGCTTGAGGATGTGACTCTTTAAAAGCACTTACCTTTTTAGCAATGTCTGCAAAGAGATAATTCTTCTGAAGCTTTAGGAAATTCTCATTTATATGTGCCATTGTGTTGTATATATCTATAAATCAATTTCTCCTTCATATGCGAATGCTGCGGGACCACTCATATAGATGTGATTGTCTTTACGCCATTCTACGCTTAATGTTCCGCCATCCATCTCTATCTCAACAGGCTTCGACCTATCTGCAAGTCCATTTAGTATAGCTGCAGTAGCTGTTGCGCATGAGCCTGTTCCACATGCCATTGTTATTCCACTACCACGTTCCCATACTCTTGTACGCAAGTGATTATTAGCTGTCAAGCAAGCGAATTCGATATTGCAACGCTCGGGGAAAGCTGTATTATGCTCTAGACTATGACCAAACTCTGTGAGTTCTGCATCGCTGATAAGCACATTCGAATCCTTTACCTGTTCCTTATCTAGGAAGATAACGAAGTGTGGATTACCCATACTTACGAAGGTTGGATGAACACTTGCATCCTTGATCAAGGGGAGGTGGAATTCTGATAAGTTGGGTGCAACACCTGTGTATTGTGCAGGAACGTCAAGTTTGGGTTCGAGCATATCTACTGTTACAGAATCAACTTGTTGTTTGTTCGTATTTAAATGGAGCTGCAAAATCTTGATGCCAGAGGCTGTTTCTAGATTAATCTCTGTCTTTTTGCAGAGTCCTTTCTCAAACAGATACTTACCAATACAACGACTTGCATTCCCACACATCATCGCTTCTGAACCATCTGCATTGAATATGCGCATACGATAATCTGCACCTGCTTGTGTTGGTTTACCTATCAATACCAACCCATCACTACCGATACCTGTATGGTAGCGACTCCATTTTATGGCTGCTGCTGTAGGGTCAGGTATATTATTCTCTAGTGTGTTAACGTAGATATAGTCGTTACCTGCACCATGCATCTTAGTAAACTTTACTTTCTTTGCCATCCGTGTAAATGTTTTTACCTAAACGGTAGTTGCTACACCTTTTAATCGCCTGCAAATATACTACTTTTTATGGAATTAATAGATAAATATCCTCATTTATTGTTCGTAATAAGCAAATATTTGATAAGTGTCATTTGATTTTATCTATGTTAATTTATTACAGATATGCCTAAAACAAAGGCTTCGATTGTAAAGTCAAGTGACATCATTTGCGACCCATATAATGCTATCTTATAGGATTGATCAGCAATGCTGGAATACAAGAAGAGCCTCTTCTATACAGGAGAAGAGGCTCTTTAAAGTTTGAAGAAGGCGTTATCTCAAATCAAAGAAAGCATCTCTTACCAGATGTGAGCACGCTTCTCCTGTGGGACAAAGAGTTTGTCACCTTCTTTAATATCGAATGCCTTATACCAAGAATCTATCATTGGTAGGGCTGCGTTAACACGACTTACGTTAGGAGAATGTACGTCAGAATTAACAATGTAAGCAACAAATTGAGGTGCAACATTGCTTGCCCATACTCGACCCCATGCGAGGAAGAAACGTTGAGAAGGGGTGAAACCATCCTTGTCTGTAAGCGGATTTTGCTCCATACTATTCTCTAATGCACGATAAGCAACGTTCAAACCACCATTATCACCAATGTTTTCTCCAAGTGTTTTCTCGCCATTTACCTTTAGTCCTGGTATAACTTCTTGCTGGTTGAACCAGTCTACTAACACCTTTGTACGTGCATCGTAGTTCTTCTTGTCTTCGTCTGTCCACCAGTTCTTCATGTTTCCTTCTTTATCAAACTGGCAACCTTGATCGTCGAAGCCGTGGCTCATCTCGTGCCCAATTACTGCACCAATAGCACCATAGTTAGCGGCATCATCAACCTCAGGATCAAAGAATGGAGGCTGTAGAATAGCTGCTGGGAAGTTGATACTATTCGTTGATGGATCATAATAAGCATTGACCGTCTGTGGTGTCATGTGCCATAGTTTCTTATCAACTGGTTTACCCCAACGCTTAGAGATAATATATTTTGAAGCAGCCTCTTGTACGTTTTTTACATTGTCAAGAAGTGACTTTGCGTCGTCAATAACAAATACACTATCCATGTTTTGCCACTTATCTGGGTAGCCAATCTTTATGTCGAATGCCTGTAACTTCTCGAGTGCTTTTGCCTTTGTTGCAGCTGTCATCCATGTATTCTCTTCGATACGCTGTGCAAAAGCTGATTGCAAGTTCTTAACAAGTTGAATCATTCTTTCCTTGCTACTTTCAGGGAAATACTTCTGAACATAGAGCTTACCAACGGCCTCTCCCATAATACCTTGTACGAAAGATAAGGCACGCTTCCAACGTGGCTGTTGCTGCTGAACGCCGTAAGCAACTTTTGTGTATTCGAATTTACGGTTTGAGAAAGCATCAGAGAGCATACCCGCAGAACTTGAAATAACAGCTAATTCCATGTAAGCCTTCAACTGATCGAGTGGAGCTGTAGCCAAGATTTTCTCTACCTCATGTACTGGCTCCGGTTGACCAACATCCACCTTACCACCATTATTAGGATAGCCAGCAATCTTTAAGATGTAGTTCCAATCAATACCTGGGTAATCCTTTAAGAGTTGTTCCCATGTCATTGGATGGTAATTAGCCTGTGGGTCACGTGATTTCACTTGGTCATAACTAACCTTTGCAATACGATTCTCCAGTGCAAAAGCCTCTTCCATCTTCTTCTTTGCAACTGCTGGAGCATTGCCAACCATCTTCAGGTAGTCATTCTTCAAGCTCTTGTAAGCAGCCACAACAGCCTTTTGTTGTTCATTAGGTTGTGTGTAATACTCTGGATCCAAACCCAATCCTGACTGTGAAACACCGATGATGTATCGGCTAGAATTCATGGCGTCAGTAGTCATCCCAAAGCCTACGGGGAAAGTGTTATAGCCCTTTTCGTCAAGATCATACATCAGTTTGATGAGTTCCTTACGTGTCTTAGCAGCGCGAACTTTGGCTAATACGGGCTTAATAGGGTTGTATCCCTCACGATTGCGGCGTGTGCTGTCCATGTAGAGATTGTAGATAGAAGCAATCTTCTGTGCTACAGTACCCTTCTTTTGTGGTTTCTTGGCATAATCCTCAACCATTTCTCGAATGCGTTTGTTGTTTAACTCTTCTAGATCAACAAATGCGCCGTTCATTGGATGTTCCTTGTCTAGAGGGTGAGTCTTCATCCAGTTACCTGCAGCATACTCATAGAAGTTCTCTCCCGGTTTGACATTTAGATCCATGTTGTTGCGGTCTATACCCGATTTCAACCCCTGGGCAAATGCCGAGGTGGCGACGAGTGAAGCCGCTAGAAATAGCATTTTTGCTTTCATGTGCTTAATGTTTTATGTGTTGAATATTATCTTCTATCCTATTAAAAAGCTACGAATAGTTTACAAAGATAGCCAAAAATGAGTAATTGTTTTACTTATAAAGCTCTTTTTTGATGAATACTAAGTTTGTAAAATATACTTTTGAGTATTTTAACAGGGAATTTATACAAGTGTAGGTCATTGTCTTATATTTCCTCTTTCAGCTTTTGGAAGCGTTGTTGACAACGTTGTTTATAGTTGTACTTGAATACATGTTTCTCAATCTTCCTTATGTTATAAACGAGAGAGAAACAGATCTTATCCCAAGCCTTAGGGCTTTCATCAGCATAAATCGAACGTGGAATACGAACGAAATAAAGGTCGACAATCGTGTCAAAAGTAGAGAATTGCTTGTGATTAGATAGTTCGAAAAGCCATACTTCCGAGTAGAATCGATTGGTAGAGATGATGTTCTTGTCGAAATGTGGGAGTCTCTTGATATAATCGGACTTAGCCCACCAGAAGCTACCAGAGTACATGGTATATTTGCGAGGAGGCCATCGATAACAGCTGTAAGTGTCATATCCAGCTGTTAACACATTCACTGCCACCTTCCACTTGTCAAAGATAAAGTATTCTAAGAGCTCTCTCCACGCATCAATCTTGCGCTTGAACGAATGGAATTGACGATCTCTTGTGGTAATAGACTGGTAGGATATACCCTTAGAATGGAAGTAATAAATCAAGCAATCCTCGTTATCTGCGAGTTGTCTGATATATTCTAATGCAGGATATTCGTACTTCTTTGGGTCAGAACTATTTGATATAATCTCTACCTTATCACTATCGATAATTTGTTTCAGAAGTGCCACGTCCGATTGTTTAGAGGCTATACAACTGACATATAGTTTCTTTGTTGCAGTTAAAAGACCACTTCTCTTGAGGTTTTCTATCTGACTTTTAACTAATGAAGTCCAACCTGTATCTAACATAACATGGTAAACTCCATAGATAGGGAGTGGGGTAGATGGCGTGTGTTCCCACGCACTCAAATCTTTTCGATTATATGTGTGTAAGAGACTGTCTTTCACTCTTTTATATAAGTTACTCATATCTATTCTTCCTTCATGGAGGCTATTAAGCGACCAAACATATCCTTCATATTATAATAAGGTGTCCACCCCAAACTTTGTATTCGTTGCGTGTCTAAGCGTAATTTGGTGGTAGGTGAATAGCCTAAACCCTCTTGCTTCTCAATCACTACATGCACATGATTAGGATTGAATGTCTCGGCAACGAGTTCAGCCATTTGTCGAATGGAGATGTAAGTTGCTTCATTTGCCACATTATATGCTGTTCCGTCTTCACCTTTCAATAGGATATAAAGCATGGCACTGATCGCATCTGTCGTATAACAATAACACCTACTTAGTTCGCCAGTTGTATGTAAGATGATGTCTTCGTTATGGATAACGCTACGTGCAAACTGCGCAAAGACACGATTGTCCTGTTTGCTAACTCCTGCGCCAAAGGTTTGTGCCAATCGTGCAACCTTTACTTTTACTTGCTTCTCCACAGCATAGTTATGACATAACCCTTCTGCGGCTCGCTTTGCCAAAGGGTAACTACTACGGGTTGCCATCGGGTCTAGATAACCTTGTTTGTCCTCCGTGAGTGGGGTAGAGTCATCTGTTATCGTACCATAGACTTCCAATGTTGAGGCTAAAACAAGTGATTCCAACTTTGCTTGCTCAGCATAGTTGAGGATATTCTGCATACCCATATAAACCGTATTCATCGTTTCTACGGGTTTCTCAACGAAGTCTTTTGATGCGGTAGGGGCTGCAAAGTGGAAAAGATAATCCACCTTTCTCTTCGGTTGGAAAGGTTCCGTTGAACTGAAGTCATATTGATAATAGCTGAGCTTCTCACGCTCTTCTCCAAAGAGGCGAACAGCTTTCTCCATATTTCGTACTACTGCCACGATATGTAAGTTGACACCTCTTTGTGCCTTCAAAGCCAATAGACAGTGCACCATACAGGCTCCTAACAATCCTGTGGAACCAGTTATTGCAATCGTCTTACCCTCTAACTCTGTGGCTAAAGCAAACCGAGACGCAAAGAGCTGTATATCTTCTTTCAGTATGTTATTCATCTTCTTCGTCGTTCTTACAATCCGAATATCTGTTGATCTTCATGTACCTGAACCATAGCACGCAGTACGAAATAGTCTGTTGGAGTCGTAATCTTGATATTCTCCATGGGTCCGATAACAGTTGCCACCTTATGTCCATAATGGCTCATCATCGTACAGGAGTCTATAAAGTCATGTCTTCCTTCCTGCAAAGCACGTCGATGTGCTTCCATGATATCCGATAAACGGAAACTCTGCGGAGCACGAGCAATGAGTGATCTAGCACGTGAAGGAATCTCTAAATTGCCATCATCTTGTTTCACAATAAAGGTTTCGGTGGCAGGAATACAGGTGATACAGCTTCCTTCCTCTTCTACCTTATTAATATTATCGGTGATGGTTTCTTCCGTAATCAATGGTCGCACACCATCATGAATCAGTACGGTTGTCTGCTTTGCATCAGCCTTATGTTCTTGTGCATATTCTTCTGCAGCACACAAACCATTATAGATAGATTCTTGACCAGAGCTTCCTCCAGGTACAATCTTCACCACTTTGTTAATCTCAAACTTGCGTATCTGCTTTTCTAAGAAGGGTATCCAACTCTCGATACAGGCTACAACAATGGTGTCAATAGCCTCATGGTTATCGAATAACTCTAGCGTGTAAATGATAATCGGCTTACCATTGAGGTCAAGAAACTGCTTCGGTCTTGACTTTGTGTGCATACGGAGACCTGAGCCTCCAGCGAAGATTACGGCGATATTCATACGTTACTTTTAGAAGATTAATTATCCCTTTGCCTCCTACTTGAACTCAACATCAATCTTATGTCTGTCTCGCTTATCCCTTGGAGGCAAATCCATGTAATTGCCATAAGCAATCCGACAAAGCCCCTCAGGGTCAGCTGGCCCTTCAAAAGTATATCCTTCGAAGACGATATCTTTGTGAGGAATCATGTATTGACGTGGATTTTGCTCATAAAACCATGCTCCGTATGAGTGCATGTATAGGTCGGGATTGCCAAAGAGTCTACCGAGGATGCGGAAACCAGGAAACACAATGTGGTGTAAGAAATCGTAACCAAGCTGTGCTAACATAGGGTATCTGCCAGCAAATTCTAAGTTGAGATTCACTGACAGTTTAGCTGCAAGGCGTTGTAAAGAGGGTATCATATATCCTTCGTAAGGGAAGATATCAATATGTAAGCCCCTAAACTTTTGTGCTTCATGCACTCTTCTGTTCTCACTGTCACTTGCTTCATGACTGTGATTCTCACTCTTTAGGTCGCGCAGGCAAGCCCATTCTTTATAGAAACCAGGGTCAGTATCATTGTCTTGCAGCACATATTGAGGGTGAGGGTGGGCTTTGAGGTAATCGCAAAGACGCTTGAAATCATAATAGCTCACCACCATATCAATATCATCATCCCATGGAATAAAGCCACCATGACGCAGAGCACCGAGCACATTACCACCATCCAACCTACAAGGAACGCCTATCTTTCGTGCTGTCTCTTGTAGATAGATTGCCATATCCAATAGTCTTAGTTGTGCTTTACGTAGCACCGAACCATCTGGATTATATTCCTGTCTCAGACTCTCTTGAGTCTCCCCCGTGTTGAATGTTTCTATCATCTCTTCTCCTTATATCTTTTGCAAAGATAATAAAAGATTGTGATTTCCTTAAATACTTATTGTCTAAAGAGATTAAATATGATATTTAAAGTACTTTTGTTCTCTAACTTATACGTTAATCGTACTTATACTTACTGGGCATTTGTACTTTAACTTAAACGTCATTCCTTCTCTAATTTACAATTAATTTGTTCTTTAATTTACATATTCCGAAGGCATAATAATGCTTAGATGTCTAACCTGTAATTCTAAATCAATGAAAACTTGCTAAGCAAAAGGCTTAATTGTTAACAACGACGAAATGTACTTTCGTGGGGTACGGGTTATACTTCCGTGCCCTACGGGTGTATAACTCGTGCCTTACAAGTCCTATTAAACTTTTAAGCACCCTTCTCAATATTACTCAAGTTATCATGGTTCTATACCTAGGGTATCTCAGTATAGGACTGAGGGTATCTCTGTATAGGACTGAGGTCTTATTAGTCTTGTGGTTGACAATATATACTTTTGTGCCCCACAATATGTACTTTTGTCATTGACAATCTGTACTACTAATGTGCTGCACACTATAAAAAAAAGAGCAGACTCTTATCTTTTAAGAATCTGCTCTTTTGTCAATAGGTTTCTTGTTAATGTGTTTGTGAACTCAATCTAACCAATAAGTCCATACATATATGCGCATAATGCAACTATCATCAATGAACACAAGACGAGTATTCCAAGTCCTACCTGACGCAACACAACCATTACGTGTTGATGTCTCATCTCTTGGTAGAAATGGTCTCTAGCATCCATTACCTCAGAAGAGTGGAATAGTAACATCATTGTTTAATCCTCCCATGGATCGAAATGATGGAATGGCTTTGCTGCTACCTCGTCGTCATCACCAAGGTCACCACCTTGTCCAGGAGCAGTGGAAGATACTCGGGGACTTGTTTGTAAAACAGCTGTATGGTCGTCCATCAATCCTTCTGTTCTTAAGTTACAGCAGAGAATTTCAGGTGTTATATATGTCTTCTTTTTCATTGTATGGTCTTTTTAAAATGTAGAATATAGATTTTAAATCTCTTTGAATAAAGCTTTTTCCCTGTTTTAGAGTGTTGTCTCTGCGTACATTTCTGTTGATATGTAGTACAGAGAGCAACACTCCTTACAGAATGAAGATGTCTTTAATTCTTATATACTTAGTAGTTTACTTTAAAACAACTTTCTTGCCATTGTGGATGAATACACCATGTTGTGGATTCTCAACACGCTGACCTTGCAAGTTGTAGTAAACGTTATTGTCTGTTGTTGTGGTATTCTCTACATTCTCAATGCCGTTCACAACATTGATAGCAGAACCATCCTCATCAAAGACAAACATAACCTTTGCAGAACCTGATAGTGTTACCTTTGGACGAGCAACAGCCTTGTGAACAGGGATCGTACGATCTGTTCCTATCTTGAGAGGCTTAAAGATACCCGTTGTTGTCATTGCGAAGATTGGGTCAGAAGTAGATGACTGCTTCTTTGTATCCTTCACCGTCACACCTTCCAAGATGTTATTTGAGAGGCTATATGTAACATTGTCCTTCTCACCGATAGCATAGTAGAAGTCTGCAGGAGTACTTGCTCCACTACGACTCTCCAACAATACACCTGTCTCAGCAGGTACATAATCATAGTCAGTTACGTGAGTACTACCATAATTGATACTCTTCATAATGAACTTTGTGGTCTGTACACCAGTTGAAGCATCCGTCTCTGTTGACATACCAGCAGTCTGCGTAATGAATGCACCAATGCGTCCTGCTTCATTGTTCTCACGTGCATAGATACCGAGGTCAGCATCAAACTCACGTGCGAAAGTACCATACCAATGTGCTATATTAATCTCACCTGGTATCTTATAAGATGTCTGACCTGCATAACGAGACCAACCTGTAGCAGTCTTATAGGCATTCTCAGCAGACTTCTTTACATAGACCTTGAGACTTGGTTCAAACTCCTTCTGGGTATAGTTACCTGAGTTATCAATGTATTCCCACTTCGTTGCACTCATATCCTTTGTAGGTTCAGTAGCGGTGAAGTAGATACGCTTAACACTTGAAGAACCATTACTCTTCTTGAAGGCATCGAGACCTACATAATCAAGTGTATTCTTGAAGACAACCTCCTGTATATTGGTTGTGTTGTCATTCATTGCATAGTCGCCCCAAAGGCGCACCTCGTATGTGTTATTATTGTCATCTGTTACGGTTGGTTTTACTACGTATGTATAGACGTCAGCTTGTGTACCAACAATCATTACAGCCTTCTTTGACAATGGGAAGTATTCTGTTGTACCATTACCAGTACCATTTGTTTCTTTGAAGAAAGAGACACCTCTGGTACGGAACTGACTCCATAAAGGATCACTATCAAATGCTGCCTTTGCATCTTTACGTACACTAAGGTCAATCTTAGTCTTATCTACATTAGCAGGATTGAATGCTGATGCTGCAACATCAGTAATAGGAGTCTTACCTAAGAAGGCTATCGTATTCAAGTTACCAACACGGTCGAAGGCGAAGTCTTCAATCTTCTTTACCTTCTCTGGGATTGTTACGTTCTCAAGAGCCTGTACGAAGTAGAATGCTTGCTTACCGATTGTCTCGATAGTTGGAGGCAACATTGTATAATAGGTATTGGCCTTTGCTGGAGGGAATGAGACTAATGTCTTCTTATCTTTACTCAACAAGAAACCATCAACACTAGAGTAAACTGGGTTGTTCTTATCTACTGTGAACTTTTCAAGTTTAGCACATTCTTGGAAGCCAGTGGCATCTATAGCGGTCACACTTGCAGGGATTACAATCTCCTTCAAGCTCGAACAAGTATTGAAAGCATCCTTGCTAATCGTTGTTACAGTATTTGGAAGCTCTATTCTCTTTAATGCTTTTGCATTTTGGAAAGCACCTTCACCGATAACTGTCATCGTAGCAGGTTGCTTGAAGGTGATAGTCTCCAAACTAGAAGCACCATTGAAAGCACCTCTCTCAAGGACTGTAACCTTCTCTGGAATAACAAAGCTCTTCAATTTATCATCACCACTGAAAGCATCTGCCTGAATCTTATTCAAGGTAGAAGAACCCTCAAAGGTAAATTCTTCAAGATCCTTACAACCATTAAAAGCACCCGTATTGATTGATTGCAACTGCGAACCATCAGCAACGGTAACCTTTTTTAGTTTAGTTGAACCAAAGGCGCTCCAACTAACAACTTCTAATGATGCAGGTATGTTAAGCTCGGTTAGTCCTGAGCCTTGGAAGGCAAACGTACCGATAGTCTTAATCTTAGCTGGTGCTTCAAAAGTGATGTTCTCTAATTTTGTAGTTGCTTGGAAAGCATCATTATCAATCACTTCAAGATTGTTATTGAACGTCACCTTGGTTACCTTTTGAGCATAGTAGAAAGCCCTGTTACGAATCTTCTTTGTGGTTGTTAAAGTAGTATATTCACCAGCCTTACCGGCAGGGAACAACACAAGTTCTTCCTTATTCTTTGTGTAAATGACCCCATTATCAGCTGCATAATTAGGGTTTGCTGGGTCTACATCAAAGGCAGCGAGGTCATTATTACCACCGAAAGCTCCATCTTCTATCGTATCAACAGAAGGACCAAGCAATACATTTCTTAATTTAACAGCCTTGTCAAAAGCTCCTTTAGCGAGTTTCTTTACACCATTCAATTCGATAGCTGTAAGTCCATTAACCTGTGCGAAGGCTGCTTGCTCTATAGACTCCACACCATCTGGAATCTTATAAACACTTGCGTTAGGCTGCCCTGTCACACCTTGATAAGCTGGATTAGTTGAAGGAGAACCTGCTTTCCCATTTGGATAAGCAATCAACTTTTTACCATCAGCCGACAAGAGGACACCATCAACAGACTTAAATGCCGTGTTACCAGCAGCAACAGCAATCTCTCTAAGGTTCTGAGCACTTGTATAACCATTGAACTCTGCTGTTGAAGGTGATTCCTTTAACGAAGCTGGTAAAGTAATTTTTGTTAGGTAAGATGCACGTTGAAAAGCATTTGTGTATACACCATAAACACCTTCTGGCACTGTATATTCTGCATCAGGTCTTGCCAAAGGATATGCAGCTACCCACTCTTTTGAATCCTTCTTCTCAATGAGTACACCATTATCAGAGCGGAAGTTTGGGTTCGCAGCATCAACGTTAATAGCTGTAAGGTGGCTCATCTGACCGAAAGCACCACTTTTGATTTCAGTGACAGATTTTGGTATTGTGATACTTGTGATATGACCACCCTTAAACGCATTAGCCTCAATCGATACGATAGTGTTAGGCATCGTGACAGATGTAGCATTAGGAACTGTACTGTTATTAGCAATAGCCGTTACATTAAAAGTGTACTGGTTATTAGGGTCCGCAACAGTTGCAGGAATGTTTACGGTAGTGTTAGTAGATGATACGAACGCCACATTGTAAGTTTTGGGGATGCCATCATGAGCCTCATCCATCTTAGTAACCCTGTACGTGTTACCATCCCGCGTGAAAGTGTCGTTCACTATCAGTGCACTTGCATCGGTCACATACAGCAATGCAAGCAGTGTAAACAACAAGAAACTAATTTTTCTCATAATTGTAAGTAAATCTATTTAATTATTTAACTAGTGATTATTTGTTTTTATCCTAACTTTATCCTTACGTCTAAACGTGAGTGGTTTTGTTATTGCAAAGGTATTTACAATTATTTACATATTTCTTTCTTTTAGTAGAAAGAAGTTTCCTTTTTAGGCATACTTATTGCCTTTATTATTTTTTAATTTCCCTTTTAGGTATAACAGGAGTCGTTAGTTTCGCTTTAAGCAATTATTCCTTCTTCTCTTATTAATGATTTCCTTTGTTTGACACACGATATTTTTAATGTGTTATTAATCTATCTCAATGAGGCAGTAAAGTGTTAAATATATGGTTTTGAGTGTATTGTTTACGATTTTGAAAGGCTTTCTTTGGGAGAGAGAGCTATTTTGTTGCATACGAAGAAGAGATGTTTTTAGAAGACGTAAAACCACGTCTTTATATTAATAAGGTATAGATGAGAAAGGTTTAGATGGCTTTTTTTCCTTACTTTAAAGACTCTCTTTATTCTCATGTACTCATCTTCTTTCCTGGAAGAAAGCGACTTTACAATCCTTATAAATACTTTTGAAAAAAGTTGACAGTTGTCTTCTTGCTCATAAGAAATCATGTCTTAAATTACAAAATACGCTTAGCTATGTTTATGGAAGCCCGTTGTTAACTTAGAAAAGAGAACTCTTGTATTAGAAAAATAGATTATTAATCTTAAAATATTAGTTTGTTTTCTATTAATTTTTAATCTATTTTCCTGATACACGAACAGTCTTCAAGAAGATAAGGAGGTATAGTAAGGCTTATTACTCAGCCTCATCCCATAGAGAGTAATACCCTTGTCACTTTATTTATTGGGTATATTGAGATTGGAAAAAGCACCTTTATATAGAGAGTATAATGTTAATTCTGTTGTTAAAAGTTGACATATCATAAATTTAAGTTAACTTTGCAAGGAAATGAAAGTGTGTATATGAAAATTTTGAGAAGTGTAGCTTACTTATTAAATAAGGTGTATCAGCCTATTAAGGAGAATGCCCGATTCTTTTTCTTCATGTATCTCCTTGGCGTGTTAGTCACGTTTGAAGAGTTGCCAAAGAATGATCCGAATGCATGTGTCTATGGTAATCTTTGGTTAGAACTCTTCCTTGATTTGTACGTTGTATGTCTATTGCTTACATTCATACCGATGCGCATACGCCGATGGATTCGTGCTTTCTTATATGTTATTGCCTATGCAACGACGATGGCAGATGTGTTCTGTTGGGAGAAGTTCCAATCGACATTAAACCCTTCAATGTTGCTGCTTGTTGGGGAAACAGATGGGAGAGAAGCAAGTGAGTTCTTTAGTAGTTATTTCAGCGCAGACTTACTCTTTTCTGGTGTCGGGCTGGTTCTGTTGATTATGCTTATCCATATTCTTTGTGCTTTCTGGGGCAAGGTAAGGATGCAGTTACCTGATAAGTTGCAGAAGAGTTATGCGGTTCTTTGCAAAGGTATTAATCGTCTTCAACCAGTATTAGGAGCGTTAAGTTTGGGCTTATTGGTGTGGTCTGCTTGTACTTCTGCACATAATAAGAAGGAAATGGTACAGATGTTCTCGATGGATACGATAGGTTCTGTCGAACATGAACTGACCACAAGTGATTGCGCACAGTTCTATCTTCCCGTGTATAGACTTGTCTTTAGCATCTTTGCAAATGAGTTAGCTTCACAGCAGATAGACCGATTGATTGAGGCAAAAGACAAGGTGAAAGTGGATAGTTGTACGTTTAAATCGCCTAATATTGTCCTTATCATCGGTGAAAGTTATGGCAAACATCATTCGCAACAGTATGGTTACTTCATGCCAACAACGCCTCGACAGATAAAGTTACAGAAGTCTGGTTTACTCGTTCCATTCAGTGATGTTGTATCGCCATGGAACCTTACTAGCTTTGTCTTTAAGAATGTCTTTTCTCTACATGTGGTCGGAGAGAAAGGCGAGTGGTGCGATTATCCTCTCTTCCCAGAGCTTTTCCGTAAGGCTGGTTACCATGTGACATTCATTACCAATCAGTTCTTACCAAAGGCAAAGGAGGCTGTTTATGATTTTAGTGGCGGTTTCTTCTTAAATCATCCAGAGCTTTCTCAAGCTATGTTTGATACTCGTAATGATCAATTATATCAATATGATAGTGGTTTACTCGATGACTTCGATAAAAAAGAGAAGCAGCAGAGTACCAATCATAACCTTATCATCTTTCATCTAATTGGGCAACATGTGGCTTACAAACAACGCTATCCAAGCGATAGAAGACACTTTCATGCAGATGATTATACCAACAAACGGAGTGATCTGAATGTGAGTGAACGTAGCGTCTTGGCGCATTATGACAATGCAATACTATACAATGACTCAATAGTAAACCAAATCGTCAAACGTTTCAAGAACCAAGATGCCATCGTCATTTATATGCCTGACCATGGAGAAGAGTGTTACGAAGGGAATAGAGGCTTTATTTGTAGGAAGCATTCAGCCGCTATTGACTATGATTTGGCTAGGTTTGAATTCGAGATACCATTCTGGGTTTATTGTTCAAAGAAGTATATTGCAAATCATCCAGAAGTGTTCCGTGAGATCAAAGCAGCGAAGAATCGTCGTTTTATGACAGATGCCTTGCCTCACATGTTATTGTATTTAGCGGGCATCCATACGAAGGATTATCATGCTGAATATAATATTTTGAGTTCGAAGTATGATGAGAAACGACCTCGATTATTAAAGAATACGACCGATTACGATAAACTTGTTGAAGCAAAGAAATGAAAAGAGAACTCTTGACAAGAGCAGAGTGTAATGCCTTGAGAGGCCTTGCCATCATAGGAATATTCCTCCATAACTATTGCCATTGGCTAGCTCCTGTGGTGAAGGAGAACGAGTATCAGTATTTTCAAGAGAATGTTAACTGGTTCTATCATGTGATACATAGTCCGTTGGATACGCTCTTCTTCTTTCATATACTGTCTTTTTTCGGTCATTATGGAGTACCTGTTTTCCTCTTCCTTTCGGCTTACGGATTGACAATGAAGTATGAGCAACAGGAGGAAGTAGCACGTGGAAATTGCCAACTTGTGCAGGAAAAGTTACCAGTTTGGTGCTTTATTAAGTATCATTGGTTAAAGTTATTCAGCATGATGATAGTTGGTTTTGTTGCATTTACCATGTTGGATGCTATTACACCGAGTCCACATCATTATGCAGTGATAGATATTATCGGTCAAATGGGACTTTTTAACAACCTCTTACCACACCCTGATGACATTATATGGCCTGGTCCTTACTGGTTCTTCGGACTGATGATTCAGTTCTATATTGTCTATCGGCTTTGCCTTTATCGGCGCCATTGGGTATGGAATGTATTTTTAATTGCTATCTGTGCAGCCATCCAGTTAGCTTGTGACCCTGAGGGAGAAGCCTTGAATAGATGGCGTTATAATTTCGTAGGAGGTATGCTTCCATTTGGTTTTGGTGTGCTTTATGCCCGTTATATGCGTCCTTTGAATACAGCAACTCACCTTGTTTTGTTTCTTCTCTCACTATTTGCTATCGTCTTGATGAGCTTTAATTACGTCACATGGTACTTCGTTCCGTTGGCTGTTTGTATAGCTTCTGTTAGTTTTGTAAAGCTAACCAGTAGATTGCAAGTTGCACAAAAAGAATATAAGACGGGCTTTATGGCAATGCTTACGTGGGTGGGTAGCATTTCTGCAGCACTATTTGTTTGTCATCCCATCACGCGTAAGATCTTCATACCATTGTCTCGCGAAGGGGATTACTGGACGGGACTTCTACTCTATATTATCAGTTCCATCTGCCTGGCTTGGCTCTTTAAAGAATTGATGAAACGTATTCCCAGTCCTCGATTAAAGAAGAGAGAAGTATAAAATAATGGATTCATCGAAGAAAAGATATGAAGATAAAGGACATAGAATTGGCTAATATCAGCCGCTATCGAGGTGAGTTAATGGGTGCAGCCATGCTCTTTGTAATCCTATTCCATGTAGGGTTACCTCGTGAAGACATGTTCTTCGGATTGAGAAGAATGGGCAATATCGGTGTTGATATCTTCCTTTTTCTTAGTGGTATGGGACTTTGGTTCTCATGGACCAAACGCCCATCTTTATCCCACTTCTTCACTCGTAGGTTCTTACGCATTTATCCAACTTGGTTGCTTTTAGCCTCTTTGTATTATATTCCCGATTACCTCGACTTATCCTTTGTACAACATAGTGGACATAGCACAAGCATCATTGATTTGATAGGAGATATCTCGATCAATTGGGACTTTTGGTTACATGATGAGTTAACGTTCTGGTATATCCCTGCAATCATGCTCCTTTATCTCCTGAGTCCATTCTATATGAAGCTCATCCTCACGCACCCTATTTATCGATGGTTGCCTGTTGTGATGTTGATGTGGTGTATATTAGTACAATACGTTACACCTATTAATAATGCTGTTGGGCATTTGGAAATTTTTTGGAGTAGAGTTCCTATCTTCTTTATAGGCATTAATATGGCTGCATCAGTGCAACGGAAAGATACAATGGATGGTACTTCAATATGGATGATATGGTTAATTTTCATCATGGCGTTGGCTTCTAGCATCTTTTTAGAGCAAGAGAAGCATGGTCAATTCCCCCTTTTTCAAGAGAGAATGTTATATATTCCACTTACAATTACAACCATCTTATTATTGAATCGAGTGTTTCGTCGTACACCAGTAGCCATCAATAAGGCTTTCAAGTTTGTTGGAACGTTAAGTCTAGAAGCTTATCTTATTCATGACCACTTTGTATTAGCGTATGTGGAACAGCTCCATTGGACTTATTGGCCCACCTTCTTGTTAACCACCGGCATAACCTTATGTGCTGCATGGATTGTCCATCAAATGTTAGAAAGAATTATAACTCCCTTAGAGAATAAGCTGAAATAATGAAGAATCTCATCCGTTTAATACGCCCACATCAATGGGTTAAGAACCTTGTAGTACTCCTTCCTGTCTTTTTCGGAGGTGCGTTATTGCATATAGAGTCCGTCTATGCAGGACTTGTCACAGCCCTTTGTTTCAGTTTTGCAGCCTCTTCTATCTATTGTCTGAACGATATTGTCGATGTAGATGACGATAGGCGACATCCTGTGAAGTGCCATCGCCCTATGGCGTCAGGTGCAATTAGTATCCCACAAGGTTATACACTTATGTTCTTGATGTTCATTTTGTCGATGCTTTCGACCTTTTTGTTACGTCAAAGCCAACTAGAGACTGCAAGTGTAATCCTATTTTATTGGTTATTAAACATAGCCTATTGCCTAAAGTTAAAGCAGTATGCAATTATTGATGTGTGTGTTGTTTCCTTTGGATTTGTGCTTCGAATCCTAGCTGGCGGATATGCAACAAGTATCCATCTAAGTAAGTGGATTGTCTTAATGACCTTTCTTCTCATGTTATTCTTGTCCTTTGCTAAACGGCGAGATGATGTCGTTAGAATGAATGAAACAGGGCATGCACCACGCCAAAATACCATTCGTTATAACCTAACTTTCATCAATCAAGCAATAACAATAACGTCTAGTGTGACCCTCGTGTGCTATATCATGTACACTGTTAGCCCCGAAACAATACAGAACTTCCACACTGATTACCTTTATCTAACCAGTGTTTTTGTTCTTGTTGGTCTATTGCGTTATATCCAAATCGCTGTTGTTGATAAGAGAAGTGGCGATCCGACGAAGGTGATGTTGCATGATCGTTTCATGCAATTTGTCGTTTTGGCTTTTGGATTAGCATTCCTTTTCATTATTTATGTACTATAAGTAAGGAGTTTGATGATGGTGAAGAAGGTTTATGCATTCGACTTCGATGGTACATTAACGACGAAGGATACACTCATAGAGTTTATTCGTTTTGCTCGAGGTAATACTACCTTCTTGTTGGGATTCTTATTGTTTTCCCCCTTATTGGTGCTCATGAAGTTAAAATTCTACCCCAATTGGAAGGCAAAACAACGGATGTTCTCATGCTTCTTTAAGGGTATGCTAGTAGACGATTTCAACCACCTTTGTACAGAGTTTGCTTTTCATAATAAGCAACTCCTGCGTCCGAAAGGAATGAAGGTAATAAAGAAAGCAATAGAGGAAGGTGCTCAAGTCGTGATTATCAGTGCAAGTATAGATAATTGGGTGCGCCCTTTCTTCGATGAAATGGGTGATAATATTATCGTTGAGGGTACTAAGATTGAAATAAGCAATAACCATTTAACAGGCAAATTCACCACTAATAATTGTTATGGAGTAGAGAAAGTGCGACGCTTACAAGCACTCTTTCCACAGCGCAATGCCTATACTTTAATCGCTTTTGGCGATAGTCGTGGAGATAAAGAACTATTAGCTTATGCCGATCAAGGTTTTTATAAGCCTTTTAGAGAGAATGAGGAATAGGATGAGAAAGGATGTTTTAGATAAGAAGAAACTCGGTGAAATCGTTAGATTCATTGTCGTTGGTGGTTTAGCAACAGCCATCCAGTATGGTATCTATTTACTTATGTTATTGTGGTTACAGCCTCTCTTGTCAAATACTATTGGTTACTTTGTGAGCTTCACCTTTAATTATATCGCCTCAACTCACTATACTTTCCGTGTTAAGTCGACTGCCAAGCGAGGTTTAGGCTTTGTTTTCTCACATATAGTAAACTATTTCCTGCAAACCCTTACACTGCATGCTTTTCTGATGTTAGGGCTCGATAAGAAGATAGCCATGATTCCCATGTTTGCTATATGTGTCCCAATTAACTTCGTATTGGTACGCTTCTTCTTGCATAGAAAGTAACTTACACATTACTACATTTGGTTGGCTCTGCTTTAATTAGTAACTTTGCAGCTGTTAATTAACAATTATTTAATGCGTATATTCAATATATTTAAGGTAAGAAAGGAGGAACGTTGGCTTGCTCTTTCCATGCTTCTTGTGTTCATTCTGTTTAATGGCTTATTGATAGCAAGCCATTATCACACCTATACAATGGGTGCACATGGAGGATTCTGGAGCATTTTTACTAAGCATTTCCGTATGTCTGGATATGATAACTGGGCGTGGATAACCATCTCTGGGATGCGTATTCACTTTGAAACTAGCCGTCATCCGCTTTACTTAACGTTCCTTTATCCGCTCTATCTATTGAATCATTGGCTCATACAAACCTTTGGTTATAACTTTGCAGTGTATTTTATGGCTGCTATTATCATCTTTTCATCCTTCTATGCAGTACTCTTTATGTATCGTGTATTCCGTGAAGTGATGGAGATGAAACCGAAGGATGCAACACTGTTAACGCTCTTGCTTTTCTCTTTTGGGCATATTCTCATTCCTTCAATGGTGCCTGATCATTTCATCGTATCGCTGATGTTGCTTTCAATGACGCTTTATATCACAGGAATGAAGATGAAGAAAGGACTGTTATTAACGTCTTGGCAGTCTCTCATATTAACTTTCTTCACCGCAGGAATGGCTACTTCCAATGGTGCAAAGACGCTTTTAGCAGGTCTATTTACCAACGGGAAAAAGATATTCTCTACTAAGTTTATCATTATAGGAGTCATTCTTCCCTTCTTATTGTTGCTGGGTATTCAGCAATCCCAGTACTACCTATTAGAAGTACCACAACAGGATGTTATCCACCATATCGAAAAGGAGAATCTAAAGAAAGACCCGCAAAAAGTTTTAGAGCATAATCGACAGCGTAATGAATGGCAACGTACACATCTCGGACAACCTGTTGGTGATGGGGTTATAACTAAGTTGATGGATGTATCTACACCACGAGTACCAACGCTTGTAGAGAACTTCTTTGGTGAATCCATCCAACTCCATCAACGTTACTTGCTGAAGGATGTGTCATGGGAAAGACCTATTTTTGTGTCTTATAGCTGTGTCTTGAATTATATAGTGGAGGCTTTTGTCGTCTTATTGTTCGTTATTGGCATTGTTATTAGCCGTAAGCAACGCTTCTTCCAGATGTTACTTGCATGGTTCGCATGCGATATCACTTTGCATCTCATCCTTGGTTTTGGTATTACGGAAGTATATATTATGACAGCAGGATGGGCGTTTATCATCCCAATAGCTTATGGTTTCTTGTTGAAAAGATTACCGATGAATTGGCAAAGAATCATGCGTGTAACACTCATTCTACTGACGGCTTATTTGTGGATATATAATGCAGGACAAACATTCCAATATCTAATATCATAATATGTGGGGGCAGTTTATTAAAATAAGAAAGGCAGAACGTCTACCTGCTTGTCTGTTTCTTCTATGGCAGATTATTATGCAGGCGACAGTCATCGTACCATATTATTCGGTGTTTTCGGCTGTTTCTTCAAATTATCGTAAGAATTTCCTTGACTGGTTCCATGTGTCAGGCTTTGACCCATTAACTTATTGTGTTGTCACCGATTGGTCGACAGCTTACGATGTGCATAGGCACCCTTTACTGGCTTTCTTCTATTATCCCTTGTATCTTATCAACCATGGGTTGACAAGTTGGTTAGGTGTTAATTGTGTGCAATTCTTAGTTGCTTTTGTTCTTCTTATTAGTTCGTTCTATGCCTTCCTATTGATGATGAGAATAGGTAAAGACCTGCTCCATCTATCACAAAGAGAGTCAGCTGTTATTGCCTTTCTACTCTTCTCCTTTGCTTATGTCCTATTGGCAGCTGTCTCACCTGACCATTTCATACTATCACTCTTCCTCCTTCTCCTAGTGATATACATTACTGGTAAACAGATGGCAGATGGCAAACCGCTAAAGAAGAAACAAGCAATTATTCTCTTCCTACTCACTGCTGGCGTTTCTCTCAATAATGGGTTAAAGGTGTTTCTTGCTGACTTCTTCTCAAAAGGAAAGCGTTTCTTTCGCCCTTACAACCTTATTTCTGTTGTTGTCTTACCAGCTGTTCTTATATGGTTCTTTGGTGCTTGGGAGTATAAAACATTCGTTGCTGATAGCGTTAAAGAGCGCAAGATGAGTGAGAGACAAGCAGTAAAGAAAGATAAAACTAAACTATGGACAGCTTTTTGTGACACGACTCATATTAAAGATAGTAAGCAACAGAAGGCTGTGTTCGACCAGTTATGGAAAAGGCACCGACAGGCACAATTAAAGGTAAAGTATAGTGCTCCACGTTATGCCCACTCGGGTGATCCCGTCAGTAAACAGCCTTTCTTAAATTGGACAGACATAACCACTTCGCGTAGTAAAACCATTGTGGAGAATCTCTTTGGTGAGTCTCTACAATTACACCAGAGCTACACCTTAGGGGATGTGATGCGTGATCGTCCAGTCTTTGTCAGCTATAATTGGTTCTTTAATTACGTCATTGAAGCGTTCATTGTATTACTTTTCTTGTGTGGTATATGGGCTGGAAAGCGCAGTAAGTTAATGTGGATGACGCTGTCATTCTTTGCTCTTGACATGATACTCCATATAGGATTAGGCTTTGGAATAAACGAAGTTTACATCATGACTGCGCATTGGGCGTATGTTATTCCGTTGTGTATTGGATTCTTGATAAAGTCCACTTCAGGTAGAAAGCGTACCGCTATCACACTATGTACAGCATTAATAGCCTTCTATCTCATTGTTTATAATAGTGTACTAACCATCTTTACACTCTGAAAAAGTTATGACTAACAAGCCTACTGTATCAATCGTTCTCTGTACTTATAATGGTGAGAAGTATGTGAGAGAGCAGCTTGATTCCATCCTCAAGCAGTCATATCCGATTCATGAAATAGTCATTCAGGATGATAATTCGGCAGATGGTACGTGGGATATATTAGAGGAGTACGCTGCAAAGAATCCCCTTATTCGAATCTATCGAAACGAAGGGAAGCATGGTGTAAACCCTAACTTCCTATCAGCCATACACCGCGCAGAGGGTGATTATATTGCTATCTCTGATCAAGATGATGTGTGGGAAGTTGACAAGATAGCCAATCAAATGAATTGTATTGGAGATAAGATGCTTTGTAGTGGGCACTCTCGTCCTTTCTCAAATGATGGTTCTTTTGCTTATTTTGATGGTAGAAAACGCAATGTGAATATCTTTCGTATGATGTTCCTAGGCTTACCTGGGCACACACTACTCTGTAAGCAAGAGTTGATTCATTTGTTACCAGCCATCGAACATCCCGTCTTTAAGGTTACTCTCTATGATGCTGTATTGAGCATTATTGCGGCATCCTATGATAGTGTTGTATTCTGCAATCAAGTGTTAGTGAACTTCCGTCGTCATGTAGAAGCCACTACTTACAATGATTATAGTAGGAGTTTACCATCATGGAAGAATGCTGTACACGAGTTGAAATGGTGCCTTCTACATTATCATGAGATGCGTGAGAAAGCCCTACCAGTCTATCGAGGTAAACTAGAATTGATGGATGATTTGTCCTCGGAAAAGCACGATTTCATCGAAGCAAGAGAGGCTATGAGGATGGAAACAAGGGGTGGATTCATGGCATTCTTGCGCCTACAATACTTGCTAACAAGGAACTATAAGAAACTATTTCATACACCTGGTGGTGGCTTGATGAAGCTCTTTCGGGCAATGCTCTATCCCATCATGCAATTATATATGTACCACTAAGAACTCTTTAATCAGCCTTTCTTATGACGAAAGTAGTTGATGCATTCCTGTTGTATTTGCGAGCCTCCTACTTTCATAACGATATAATAGAGTGAAAAGGCTATAACCACTCTTGCCAACAAGAGGATGATGAGGCTGTGTATCCATAATGTAATAAGATAGGTAATAACCATCACTGCAGCAGAAACTAATAGGTAAGGACTAATGTCCTTCAGTATGTCTTGCAATCTAATACCTATCTCCTTATTTGCGAAATATTGCCAAACAAGGAGCCAAAGAATTGTGATGATGGTATAGACACTCACCATGAATACGATGCCTTGTTGATAACAAAGAACAATGAAGAAAACCTGTGCTACGATAAGTAATATTGTACACCACATATAGACTGTGGACCTTCCTCGACTGAGAATGAGGTTTTGATACATTGTATAAAAGGGTAGGAAGGCTCCACTAATACAAAGGATTCGTAGTAAGGGTATGCTATCCATCCACTTATCAGATATTAGAAGAATAATGAATTCATGTGCAACCATCGATAGACCAAACATAGCAGGAAAGACTAAGAAAGCGGTGAATCGGAGCATTTTGCGGAATACTTTTACCTGACGGCAGGTATCATTATTCACTTCAACGAGTACTGGTTGTGCCACTTGTGATATAGTACCTGAGACGAAGGTACTAGCCATTGTGTCCCATTTGAAGGCTTGCGAGAAGTTGCCAACAGCCTTTGCACTATACAAACGACCGAATATAAAGGTCAGAATGTTTTGGCTTATTGTGTTCACAACAGTGGTTATTAAGATCTTATAACTAAATGAGAACATGTGCTTGATAGGGGTGAAGTCGATGTGAAACGTGGGTCGCCAAGGAATAATAAAGAATCGCCATAGACTGGTGAGAGCAATGTAAAGAACCTGTTGCCACGCCAAACTCCAATAAGCATAACCTTTCAGTGCAAGCACAATACCCACCACGCCCGATATTACTAAGCAGGTGATGCGTAAAAGAGTGGTCTCTTTCACCATCATATTCTTGAATAGGTAGGCCGCAGGAGCAGTCCCTATGGATGAGAATAACAGCGATGCAAATATAAAGCGAGATAAGTTTATGAGTTCTGGATGATGAAAGAATGAGGCTATCAAAGGTGCTGAAACGAATAAGACAGCGTAAGATAGCCACCCAACGAAGGTGCTGAACCAAAACACAGCATTGTAGTCATTATCCTTTGGATGCTCCATGTTAGCAAGAGCTGAGGTGAATCCGCTCTCTTGTAAAGCACTAGCTATGGCTGTGAATACTGCTAACATCCCCACCAAACCATAGTCGGCTGGTGAGAGCAAACGTGCTAAGAAGATTCCAATAACTATATTGAGAAGCTGCATAGTACCATTGTTCAATGCCCCCCAAAAGAGTCCTTTTGCAGTCTTCTCCCTTAGTGTCTCTTTTCCCATGATTGTCTTTTAAGCTATCAGCAAACTTCTAGTTCTCTTGTTCGATAGCCTTTGTTATAACAAAAAATATTTGAGTTGCAAATATAAGGTATTCTCATGAGAAACCAAAGAGATTGTTTGTTTAATCGCTTCAGTTTGTTTCCTAGAATCGAAGAGAGGCCCTTCTCATAGCAACGAAACGTCCTTGTCACATGGAAGAGAGGCTCTCTTCAAATAGAGAAGGGCGTCTCTTTCATACACAAAAAGTACATATTTATACGAAAGAGAGGATGTTTTCCATTTAGGACAATGAATATCCCAAAAGGGACATGGTTGCTGCTTGTTTGGTAGAAAGGGTTTATTTTTGCTCCGATTTATACAACAGTATGAGAGAGAATAAACTAATTTCAAGAGTAAGAACCACTAGTTTTAAGAAAATTGTATCCTATTTAGCCAGCAACAAAGCTAATCTTGGAGGTGATATATATGTAGGGACTGAGTTTGCTATAGGCCTTGGTTGTCTTCCTCCTTTTAGTCCAGTCCATGATAAGACAGACTTGGTAAGGTTGGATGTTCTACGTGTTATCATCATTAAAAGTGGGTGGTGTGAACCTGTCATCAACTTTAAGAAGTATCGTTGCGGGCCTGGAGACATTCTATTTATCAACTGGGGTGTTGCTATTAAAGAGGATGCTTTAGGGCGTGATATAACCTTTGATGGATTCATGATGACGCAAGAATACCTGAAGATGATATTTCATGGAAGACTCCCTAAACGCTTCTTGTCTCCTAATCTTTGCTTCTCTTTCCATATGCAGGATTTTGAGTTAGATATTTGGAGCCAATATATTCGTCAGCTTTATAGCTTAGCTAACATTCAATCGATGGCAAATGAGGAAGCGATGAAAGCCCTCTTTGGATCGGCAATGGCTTTTGCTATGTCGCTTTATAAGTCGAGAATGCCTCAAAACGACGATATGTGGTCACGTAGCAAAGAGTTGATAGAGCACTTCCTGTACTTTGTTGATCAGTATGCAAAGACTCAGCATGAACTTGACTTTTATGCTTCAAAGCTGTGTGTAAGTACTCATTACTTGGGGATGATAGTAAAGAAAGAGACAGGAGAGACGGCAAAAGCAATCCTTGATAAGGCTTTGCTTCTCTTGATAAAGCTGGAACTTAGATATTCAAATAAGCCTTTGCAAGTGCTAGCTGATGAGTTTCATTTCGTCACACTAAGTGCCTTTTGTAAGTTCTTTAAGCGTTGTGCAGGAGTAACGGCATCGGAATATAGGACGATGCCCGATAATCAGCACGAAGGCAGCTTACCCCTATATAATTTGGAGAAAGCTGAGAGTAAGGGCGAAGGTCCTTATTTGTAATATTGTAAGATAGCGTTTTCAACCCTGGAAGGAACCCATCCTGTGATGGGTTCGCCTTGCTTAACTCTTTCTCGGATAACTGTACTGCTGATATCAATTAGTGGTGTTTGAAGTATGCTAACATTCTTTGGTAAGAGGGAAGAAGACGGCGTGTGGTCACGACGGGGATACACCACTATATGATAATGAGTGATGATGTCCTCCGCATGATACCAATGGTTAAAGGCTTTCCAATTATCTCCACCAACAAGAAGAGTGAATGTGTGATGAGGAAAGTCATGCTTTAAATGTTGTAAAGTGTTCCATGTATAAGAAGGCTTCGATAGGTGGAACTCGTAGTCGGAAGCCTTGAAATGCGGTTCGTCAAGTATAGCTTGCCTTACCATCTCTAGTCGGAGATGATCATCCAAGAGCCTTTGATTCACTTTAAAAGGGTTCTGTGGAGAGACCATGAACCATACTTCGTCAAGTTCTTTCTCTATTAGAAAGGCTTTAGCAAGAGCTATGTGCCCATTGTGAATAGGGTCGAAAGAACCTCCAAAGATACCCACCTTCAGTCCTCTCTCTTCATTAGAGGGGATAGAGGAGGGGTGTAATTCCTTAAAAGAAGAAGGTGAATCTGGTGTTTGTTGGGTTTTTTGAACCATTTATATAAAAGCTTTAATCATCTCGTAAACCTCTTGTTTAGCTTTGTCGAGGTCATCATTGACGATAATCTTATCGAACTTGTTAGCAAAAGTAAGCTCGTAGGAAGCTTTCGCAAGGCGGTTTTCTATGGCTTCAGCACTATCCGTTTGTCTACCCACCAAGCGTCGGCGGAGTTCGTTTAGAGATGGAGGTTGTATGAAGAAGCTCAATGCGCGTTCCCCATAGAAGCGTTTGATATTGCATCCCCCCTTAACATCTACATCAAAGACAACGTTCTGTCCAGCTGCAGATTGATGCTCTACTTGTTCTTTCAAAGTACCATAGAAACGATCTTTATATACCTCCTCATACTCAAGAAAGTCATCATTTTTGATTCTCTCTTTAAATTGTTCGGGGGAAAGGAAGATGTATTCAACACCATCCTGTTCGGTTCCTCGTGGCGCACGAGTGGTACAACTAATAGAGAAAGCAAGCCTTAGTTCTGGGTGTTCCTGCATTAACCACTGAACGATGGTGCTCTTTCCTGCACCTGATGGAGCCGAAAATATCAATAGTTTACCAGCGCTTTTTGCATCCTTCGAGGCTTCTGGCTGGGGGGTAGAAAATTGATTCGACATATTGTTGAGTTGGGTGTTTGTCTTGTTTTGGATTGATTCTATGGATTACTATTGAGGTGAGTTGGGCTATTTAAAGAGCGTTAAGAACCTGCTCTTTTATCTGCTCTAGCTCATCTTTCATCTTAACGACAATGTTTTGCATCTCGGCTTGGTTACTCTTAGAACCAGTCGTATTGATTTCGCGTCCCATCTCTTGTGCGATAAAGCCTAGCTTCTTTCCTACACCATGACCACTCTCCGCCATAGTCTCACGGAAGTACTTCAAGTGGTTAGTTAAGCGTTGTTTCTCCTCACTAATATCAAGTTTTTCGATGTAGTAGATGAGTTCCTGCTCTAGACGATTCTTATCGTAATCAACCTCGGGGATCTGTTTTAAGCCATCAATAATCTTATCTTTAATCTTTGGAACACGGCTCTTCTCGAAGGGTTCTATGCTCTTTAAAAGGGCAGAGATATTATCAATTTTCTCTGTAAACTTCTTTTGTAACGCAGCTCCCTCTTGTGTTCTAAATTCGATGAGTTTGTCAATAGCCTTGTTAATTGCCTGCTTTGCAGCCTCCCATTCATCTTCATCGAGCTCTTCAGCATCGGTCTTTGCGGTCACATCAGGCATTCTGAGGAGTGTAGAGAACCAGTCGTTTGGCTCTGGAATACCCGTTTTCTCAGCAATAGTTTTTATCTGTTTGTAATAGTTTTCGACGAGAGCTGCATTGATTGGAGTCGCATCAACAATGGTTTCCTTCTCTATCCAGAGAGAGAAATCAACCTTTCCTCGTTCTAATTTCTGTGCAAGTAAGCGACGAATCTCCATCTCTTTCTCTCGGTAGAGTGGGGCAATGCGTGTAGAAAGATCAAGTGACTTGCTATTAAGAGACTTAACCTCTACATTGATTTTCTTTTCCTTGTAGGTTACAACAGACTTACCGTAACCTGTCATTGATAGTATCATTAGTTTTCAAGTTAAATTTCTGCAAATGTACAAATAATGCGGGAAAAAAGAGTATATTTGCATGTTTTTAGAACATAATTATATTTTATGTCTTGTATATTAAGCATTGATACGAGCACAAATGTGTGCTCTGTTGCAGTAAGTCAGGATGGGACTTGCATCTTTGATAAGGTAGATAACAGTGGTCCCAATCATGCCGAGAAGTTAGGAACATTCGTTGATGAGGCCTTAGCCTTTGTTGATAGCCACGAGTTAACGCTCGATGCTGTGGCTGTTAGCTGTGGTCCAGGTTCATATACAGGCTTGCGTATAGGTGTGTCTATGGCAAAGGGCATTTGTTATGGACGTAATATAAAGTTGTTGGCAGTGCCAACTTTGGAATTACTAGCTGTTCCTATTCTTTTACATCATGAGTCAATAGAAGAGGAAGCCTTGCTTGTTCCGATGATTGATGCACGACGTATGGAGGTTTATTCTGCCGTTTATGACCGTAGCTTAAAGGCTGTTCGTGCGATTCAAGCTGATGTGGTTGATGGTGATACATACAAAGAGTTCCTTGATAAAGGACCAGTTTATTTCTTTGGAGATGGTGCAGAGAAGTGCATGGAAGTTATCCATCATCCTAATGCCCATTTGATTAAGAATATCGAACCAGTGGCTAAGAACATGTTCCCGTTAGCAGAGAAACGAATGGCAGAAGGTAAGTTTGAGGATGTAGCTTACTTCGTTCCATTCTATTTGAAAGACTTTGTTGCTAAACAGGCAAAGCCTCTGTTGTAATTAATAGATTATGATTGTTGATGAGGAAGGGCTTTATGTTCCATCCTCAGAGTTCAAAAGTTCAAACCTCAAAGATGAATATTGAAGGATTAGATTATAATACCCAACGAGAGAAACTCGTGCTTCCGCAATACGGACGAGAGATTCAAGATATGGTTGATTATGCGGTTAGTTTGCCTACAAAGGAGGAACGACAGCATTGTGCGGAGACCATCATTTCTATCATGGATAGGATGAATCCACTGAGTCGGGGGAATGTTGACCACATGGATAAGCTGTGGGATCACTTGGCATTGATGTCTAATTTTAAGTTAGATATTGATTATCCTTGTGACGTATCACAAGCATTGAAGATAGCAACGAAGCCTGAACCAATGTCTTACTCAACATCGAGAATACCAGTTCGGCATTATGGTAAGTTACTTTTCGAGGCTTTTGACAAGTTGAAGACAATGGAGCCAGGAGCAGAGCGAGATGCTTTCGTTCGTTCAATTGCTAATCAGATGAAACGGAGTCTGGTACAATGGGGACATGGATCAAGCGATGATGAGAAGGTAGCTTCAGACCTTGCACGTTTTACAAATGGTCAGATACAACTTGATCTGGACTCTTTTAAGTTTGATAAAATAAATGAGAGGGAGCTTGCTCAGCCTCGTAATAAGAAGAAGAGATAGTACATGGAGTCTTTTATTATAGAAGGTGGACATCGCTTAAGTGGTACGATTACGCCGCAAGGTGCTAAGAATGAAGCCTTGGAAGTGATATGTGCAACATTGTTAACAACCGAAGAGGTAATCATTTACAATGTCCCTGATATCCTAGATGTCAATAACTTGATTAAGTTGTTACAGGATATTGGCGTAAAGGTAAAGAAGCGTGCCCCGAATGAGTATTCATTCCAGGCTGATGAAGTAAACTTGGACTATTTGGAGAGTGTGGACTTCGTTAAGAAGTGTTCGTCATTGCGTGGTAGTGTGTTAATGATTGGTCCTTTATTGGGTCGCTTTGGTAAAGCAACGATTGCAAAACCAGGTGGTGATAAGATTGGAAGACGCCGTTTAGATACTCACTTCCTTGGCTTTAAGAATCTAGGTGCGCGTTTTGTTCGATTGGAAGATCGTGATGTATATGAGATACAGGCCGATAAGTTAGTTGGACAATACATGCTTTTGGATGAGGCTTCCATAACTGGTACAGCTAATATCATTATGGCTGCAGTCATGGCGGAAGGCACTACAACGATTTATAATGCAGCTTGTGAGCCTTACATCCAACAGCTTTGTAAGATGTTGAATGCTATGGGTGCGAAGATTACGGGCATAGGAAGTAACCTGCTAACCATCGAAGGTGTGCAGAAGTTGTCAGCAACCGAACACCATATACTACCCGATATGATTGAGGTCGGCTCATTTATCGGTATGGCTGCAATGATTGGTGATGGCGTTCGCATAAAGGATGTTTCTATCCAGAATCTCGGTTTGATTCTCGATACATTCCATCGATTGGGTGTACAAATCATAGTGGATGGTGACGATCTTATCATCCCACGTCAAGACCATTATGTGATAGATTCTTTCATTGACGGAACGATTATGACCATCAGTGATGCACCATGGCCAGGCTTGACACCAGACCTTATCTCTGTGTTACTTGTTGTAGCAACGCAGGCACAAGGCAGTGTCCTCTTCCATCAGAAGATGTTTGAAAGTCGATTGTTCTTCGTGGATAAGCTCATTGATATGGGTGCGCAGATTATTCTTTGCGACCCTCATCGTGCTGTGGTAGTCGGTCATGACCATGCTAAGATATTACGTGCTGGGCGTATGTCAAGTCCAGATATTCGTGCAGGTATCGCTTTGTTGATAGCTGCTCTATCAGCACAAGGAACAAGCCGAATCGATAATATTGCTCAAATCGATCGTGGTTATGAGAATATAGAAGAGCGACTAAATGAGTTGGGGGCAAAGATTCGCAGAGCAGAAATCTGTTAGCTTCGTCGTATCTGAAGCTACCCTTTGAGGAAAATAGGTGTTAGCTTTAAACAAAAAGGGTCTACCCTTTTTCTCAAAAAGGTCTACCTTTTCGGGCAAAAAGGTCAACCCTTTTATAGAACACACCATTTGATATTGAAGTAAGCTATAGTTTTATCAGCGTTGCTGGTATATGATAAAGAGATGATAAAGAAGGAAGAAGTCTATAAGATAGGGCGCATAGGGAAACCTCATGGCGTACACGGAGAGTTGCAACTGCAGTTCTCCGATGACGTTTTTGATGCTGTTGATGCCGATTACTTAGTATTGGATATTGATGGAATACTTGTTCCTTTCTTTATGGAAGAGTATCGTTTCCGTTCGGATGAGATAGCACTTATGAAATTCTGTGATATTGATACGGAGGCACAAGCACGTGAGCTTACGGGTTGTTATGTGTTCTTTCCGCGCAAGTTGGCGGCAGAGCGAACCGAAGATGTGTCTTGGGCGCAGATTGTGGGCTACTCATTAATAGACGAGCAAACAAAGAGAACCATCGGAAAGATTACTGCCGTTGATGAGACAACAGTAAATACGCTCTTCGAAGTGGTAACGTCTGAGGGGAATGATGTTCTAATTCCTGCAAGCAACGACTTAATTGTTAAGGCTGATACCATAGGTCAGACGATAACCATGCGCATTCCTGCTGGGTTGCTCGACCTATAACTCATCGTATAAAGGAAATACAAATGAAACAACAAATCTGTATATTAGGTTCCACTGGTAGCATAGGTACACAGGCGCTTGATGTCATTAGTCAGCATCCCGACCTCTATGAGGCTTATGCGCTAACAGCTAATAAGCGTTGGAAAGAACTGGCTGACCAAGCCCGCAGGTTCCATCCATCTGCTGTGGTCATTGCCGATGAGAACTATTACGAGTCGCTGTCTTCCGCGCTATCCGATATGCCCGATATAAAGGTATATGCTGGTGCGGAAGCATTGGAAGAAATAGTCGAGTCGCCATCTATTGATATGGTACTTACAGCGATGGTAGGCTATTCGGGACTAGCTCCAACTATACATGCTATCAAGGCAAAGAAGAAGATTTGCCTGGCTAATAAGGAGACATTAGTGGTGGCGGGAGAGCTTATCTTGCAGCTCGCTCAGCAATATCACACACCCATCTTACCAGTCGACAGCGAACATAGTGCTATCTTCCAAAGTCTGGTAGGGGAAGATGATAACGAGATAGAGAAGATACTTCTCACCTGTTCGGGAGGTCCTTTCCGCACCTTCACGCACGAACAGTTGAAGTCTGTCACAGCCGCTGACGCACTTAAACATCCCACGTGGGAGATGGGAGCAAAGATTACCATCGACTCCGCTTCATTGATGAATAAGGGCTTTGAAGTGATAGAAGCTAAGTGGCTCTTTGGCGTTCCTGCAGATAAAATCCAGGTATTGATACATCCGCAATCGATAGTCCATAGTGCCGTACAATTCGTGGATGGCGGTGTGAAGGCACAATTAGGAGTGCCCGACATGCGCCTTCCTATACAATATGCCTTCTCATTCCCTAAGCGATTGCCGCTCAATGGCGATCGTTTGAATCTCTTCTCTCATCCCTTAGAGTTCTTCGAACCCGATGTGGAGAAGTTCAAGTGTTTAGCGATGGCGTATGAGGCTATTAATAAAGGTGGCAATATGCCGTGTATCGTTAATGCAGCCAATGAGATTGTCAATGCAGGGTTCCGTCAAGGTGCGTGCTCATTCCTTGCTATGGGCGACATCATCGAACAGACGATGCAGCGTGTAGCCTTTGATAAGAATCCTGATTACGATATCTATGTGCAAACAGACGCTGAGGCGCGTCGTGTGGCACAATCAATTATGAACAATAAATAATGGTTATATAACAATGGAAACATTTCTAATCAGATTGCTTCAGTTCGTTCTGGCAATCTCTTTACTTGTCTTGCTACATGAAGGCGGACATATGTTCTTTGCGAAACTCTTTGGAGTTCGTGTGGAGAAGTTCTTTGTATTCTTCGATGTGAATATCGGTAAGTGGTCAGGTAAACTCTTCAGTTGGAAGCCGAAGAAGGACGATACCGAATATGGAATGGGCTGGTTGCCCCTGGGAGGATACTGTAAGATATCGGGAATGATAGATGAGAGCCTTGATAGGGAACAGATGAAGAAGGACCCACAACCATGGGAGTTCCGTACTAAACCAGCATGGCAACGACTCTTAATAATGATTGGTGGCGTGTTAGTTAACTTCGTCCTCGCATTATTCATCTATTCGATGATTATGTTCACATGGGGAGACAGCTACTTCAAGGTATCTGATATGACCATGGGAATGCGTTTCAATGCTGATGCCAAGGCTTTGGGATTCAAAGACCATGACGTTATGTTGGGTACAGACCAAGGTTCTTTCCGTGAGTTCGCTAATGTCAATGGCGATTTCTTCCGCCAGATTGCACAGGCAAAGCGTGTTGATGTGCTACGTAATGGTAAGAAACAGAGCATTAAGCTACCAGGAGATATGGATATGTTATCCATGATTAAGACCCGTCCTTACTTCGTTGAGCCATTTATTCCAGCACAAGTTGATAGTGTTATGAGTGGTTCTCCAGCCGCTAAAGCAGGTATGAAGGCAGGAGATGTTATCAAGTCTATCAATGGAAAAGCTGTTGAGACGTGGTCAGACATGAACTATCAGACAGGTGTCTTAGATGATGTTATGGCAGTGAAGAACACCCATAAGGATTCACTTGCAGCTCGCTCCGTTGTCTTAACGGTGCAGCATAAGGGCGCAACAAAGCTCGATACCCTGCGAATGGTTATGACTCCCGACTTGAAACTAGGCGTTTATCAGTCGAGCTTAGCCTCTTTCTATAAGCCAGTGCAGGTTCAATATAGTTTCCTTGAGAGCTTCCCCGCTGGTGCAAAGCATGGTTGGAACGTTCTACGAGGCTATGTCGGCAACTTCCGTTACCTTGCTTCGGCAGATGGAGCAAAGAGTATTGGCGGCTTCGGATCGATTGGTAGCCTCTTCCCTCCTTATTGGGACTGGTATATGTTCTGGTCGATGACAGCCTTCTTGAGCATTATTCTAGCCTTTATGAACATCCTTCCTATCCCTGCGTTAGATGGTGGTCACGTGGTATTCCTGCTTTATGAGATGATTACACGTCGCAAGCCATCAGAGAAGTTTATGGTTTGGGCAGAGTATGCTGGTATAACGATACTCATTATATTAATGGTGTTTGCCAACCTTAATGACATCCTTCGCTGGCTGCATGTGATGTAATAATGCCCGTATAAGTCCCTCTGAACAGAGGGTATATGCCTAACGGAAGCTAGTTAGGACTGCGAGATGTATCAAGAGCTTAGGTGTTGCTTAACTCTTGATACATCTCTTTTTATGTGTATTATCCTAGTGATAGAATCGTCACTCCTATGCCTTATTCGATTGTATCATGCGTCTTGTGTCTTTTAAATCCGTATCTTGTATTCGTTTCACCATGGTGAAATGAATTTCTCACCATGGTGATAATATTGTGTCACCATGGTGACGTTTATGTTTCACCATGGTGAAACTAACTTGATATACGTGTGTGAGCGATGTTATATAATAGGTGTTCGTGTTTAGAAGTGCTATGTCGTGTTATTGTGAAGCGCATATATACGAACAAGGAAACGCCCTTCTCGATATGAGAAGGGCGTTTCCTTGTATTAATAAGAGCCTCTCTTCGTGTTAATGAGAGCCTCCTTTCGTCCGCAAATAGCTATATGTGCTCCCCTCGCCATTTGTAGAGAGGGTGGGGGTGAGGCACCTTATAACTTACTCTCAACCCACTTACGTGCATTGACGAAGGCCTCAATCCATGGTGTTATCTCGTCTTTGCGACGCTCACGAGGATAGTAAGCCTGCTGCCAAGGGAATATAGATCGCTCCAAGTGAGGCATCATTGCGAGGTGACGACCATCCTGTGAGCAGATTCCTGCGACGTTATAATCGGAGCCGTTAGGATTGCCTGGATACTCTGCATAGTTGTATTTCGCAACAATGTTGTACTTGTCTTCTGCCTCTGGGAGATAGAAGCGTCCCTCTCCGTGTGCTACCCATATACCGAGTTTATCACCACTTAATGAACCAAACATCACACTATTGTTCTGTGGAATGGCTACATTGAGGAAGGTGCTCTCGAACTTCTTACTTGTATTATGGCATAGATGTGCACGATGCTTATGCTCTGGATTGATGAGGTTCAGTTCCACCATCAACTGGCAACCATTGCAGATACCGAGTGAAAGGGTATCCTCACGTGCATAGAAGCGGTCGAGTGCTTGCTTAGCCTTTGGGTTATAGAGGAATGCACCAGCCCATCCCTTAGCAGAACCGAGCACGTCAGAGTTGGAGAAACCGCCACAGAAGACTATCATATTCACCTCTTCCAACGTCTCACGACCGCTGATAAGGTCGGTCATAGTGACATCTTTCACCTCGAAACCAGCTAAGTAAAGTGCATAAGCCATCTCTCTTTCACCATTAGTACCCTTCTCACGGATAATAGCAGCCTTTGGCGTTGCATGGTTCGTGGCAGGTTCTGATGACTTCCATCGGTCTGCATCCAATCCATATTGCTTGAGCGTTCCAGTGAAGTCAGCGTTGAATTTCATTTCTATAGGCTGCTTCTTATAGTTCGTGTAACGCTTCTTCGCCATACCATTCATGCTCTGCTTACGATCGAGCAAGTAAGAGGTCTTATACCATGTGTCACGTAGAGCATCAATATCGAGTTCTACCTTCCATTCGCCATCAGCTATGTTAAGTACACGTTGATTGATTCGTGGAGCACCGATGCAGGCGAATCCAATGCAATTCTCCTGTAAGAATGCTTGTACATCGTCCTTATGCTCATCCGCAACTTGTATGACTACACCTGGATTCTCAGCGAACAACTTCTTGATAACATCATTGCCTTGGATGTTCTGAAGGTCAATATGCAATCCACCTTCTGTATTGGCAAAGGTCATCTCAAGTAGGGTTGTAATCAAACCACCAGCCGAGATATCATGTCCAGCGAGTATCCATCCACGGCGGATAAGCTCTTGAATGGCATCGAAACAGTCACAGAAGTATTGCGGCTCTTTGATAGTTGGAACGTCACTACCTATCTTTCCGAGACTTTGGGCGAATGCGGAACCTCCTAGACGTTGCTCATCAAAACTGAAGTCGATATGATAGATGTGGCTCTTCTCATCGTTCACAAGTACTGGAGAAACTACCTGACGAACATCACTCACCTCGCCACCGCTCGTCACGATGACCGTTCCTGGAGAGATAATCTTGTCTCCATTAGGATATTGCTGGGTCAGAGAAAGAGAGTCCTTACCTGTTGGAACGTTCACACCGATAGCACAGCAGAAGTCGGATAGAGCCTTAACTGCACTGTAAAGGCGTGCGTCTTCACCCTTCTGTGACCGACAAGGCCACATCCAGTTAGCCGATAAGCTGAGGCTGTCCATGCCGTCAGCCAATGGTGCCCAAACGATGTTCGTCAATGATTCAGCAACGGATAGTACGGAGCCAGCCTCTGGTGATGCAAGACCTGCCTGAGGCGCATGGCCGAGTGCAGTGGCTATACCTTTATGCCCACGATAGTCTAATGCTACGACACCACAATCCGATAGTGGGAGTTGTATCTCACCCTGGCATTGCTGTCTTGCAACCTTACCCGTAACAGAGCGGTCGACCTTGTTTGTCAACCAGTCCTTACATGCAACGGCTTCCAGTTGGAGCACACGTTGGATGTACTCTTCCACCTTATTTATATTATAAGAGGCGTCTTCATATTTACGAACGACGGTCTCATCCTTCATAATTGTCTTAGGAGAATGACCGAACATCTGCGCTACGTCTAAGTCGAAAGGTTTAATACCATCACCCTGAACGAATGAGAAGTGAGCATCGCCAGTGGTCTCACCAACAACATACATAGGTGCACGCTCACGCTCAGCAATCTTCTTTACGTGCTCGAGGTGCTTCTCATCAATGAGTAAGCCCATGCGCTCCTGTGACTCATTGGCTATAATCTCTTTCGCACTAAGTGTCTTGTCGCCGATAGGAAGTTGGGTCATATCTATCTTGCCACCGCAATCTTCTACTAACTCACTCAAGCAGTTTAAGTGACCTGCAGAACCATGGTCATGGATGGAAACAACGGGGTTGGTGTCTTCTTCAACCAATGCACGTACAAGGTTATAAGCACGTTTCTGCATTTCAGGGTTAGCACGTTGTACGGCATTCAATTCGATACCATTAGAGTAACGACCCGTATCAACAGATGAAACAGAACCGCCACCTAGACCGATACGATAGTTATCGCCACCTACAACAACCACCTTGTTGCCTGCCTGTGGCTCGCCCTTTAGACAGTCGCGTTTGGTACCATAACCAACACCGCCAGCCAACATAATGACCTTATCATAAGCATATTTCTCGCCATTCTCTTGGTGCTCAAAGGTGAGGAGCGACCCCGTAATCAATGGTTGACCGAACTTATTACCGAAGTCGCTAGCACCATTTGATGCCTTGATGAGGATTTGTTCTGGTGTCTGATAGAGCCATTGACGAACGGGCAATATGTCTTCCCAATCTCTAAGAGCTGGCGTAGAATTATCGTCCTCTTTAAGTCGTGGGTAGGCAGTCATATATACTGCAGTACCTGCGATAGGCCATGATCCAACACCGCCACCCATGCGGTCGCGTATCTCACCACCTGTTCCTGTTGCGGCACCATTGAATGGTTCAACCGTAGTAGGGAAGTTATGCGTCTCTGCCTTGAGTGAGATTACACTCTTAATAGGCTTTACGCGGAAGTAATCGGATACACTTTGATTGGCTGGAGCAAACTGTTCTATCTCTGGTCCTTGTGCAAAGGCGACATTGTCCTTATAGGCTGACAGAATCTTTCCTGGGTTCTCTTTTGTAGTCTTCTTGATGAGGCTAAAGAGACTACTCTCCATTACTTTGCCATCAATGATAAACTCTCCGCCAAAGATCTTATGCCTACAATGCTCAGAGTTAATCTGTGCGAAACCAAATATCTCAGAGTCTGTCAGTGGGCGACCATTTTGCTTTTCAATCTTATGAAGGTATTCCATCTCCTCTGGTGAGAGCGCAAGACCTTCTTCTTCATTGAACTTCTCTAAGTCGTCCACATGTTTGATGGGCTCTGGCTCATGGTTAACAGTGAAGATAGATTGGTCTAATCCATCATACATACGTTGTAACATTGGGTCATAATCAGCCTCTTTGCTCTTCACAGGGAAGTACTCCTCTATACGCAAAATGCCGTCAAGACTCATGTTTTGAGTAATCTCGACGGCATTTGTACTCCATGGAGTTATCATTTCACGACGTGGCCCTACATAGTAACCTTGCAATGATTCTTCATTCTGCAAGTAGGTTGCGTCGCCGTAAAGCCAGCAAAGTTCGTTGATTTCTGCGTTAGACAAAGCATGATCTACTTCTGTAGCAATCACGCTCTTGGACTGAGTTCTGAAGAAAAGAATCATAGTCTTTATATAAAAATTGGTGTAACTTATGCTTGCAAAGGTACTAATTACTTTGGATATATGGTAGCTTGTTGTGGCTTTTTTGGTGTATGGAATGATGTTAGCGTGTGTTTTTTGTATTCTTACACTTATCTTCTATGGGCTTTGATGACGAAGGGCTTATTTTTCTTAAATATGAGTTTTTCATCAGCGGAGATAGTAAGTGGAATTGGGGGTAAGCTTATAGGCTGACAAAGAGATACCCTTTTTGATTTGAAAAGGTGCTCTTCTTGCCTCAAGAAGATGCCTGTTTGGCTTGTAATATGTGCTCTTTTATTCTCTTGCAACAAGTTCTGTATAATTTTATCAAATTGTATCATGAATACAACAGATGAAAGTTAAAATAACTAAAGCATACGTCTAATCACTTGCTTTGGACTAGTTTATGATATATCTTTGTAGCAGAATACAAACAAATACGATTATACTATTATGAAAAAAGGTCTTTTTATAGGTGCTTTATTCGTTGGTGCGCTTGCTTTCAGTAGCTGTGCCAGCAAAAAGGATTTGGAGAATTGTCGTACAGAGAATAGTAAACTTACGGAAGACTATCAGAGTGCGAAGGAAACAATTGCAGCCAATAATGCTCGCATTAAGAGCTTGGAGGATCAGTTGGCTCAGGCAAGAGAAAGTGCTGCCGCATTACAAGGAAGTCTTGACAATAGTTTGAGAAATGCCAATTCGAACAACATAAATATTTCGAAGCTCGTTGATCAGATCAATGAGAGTAATCAGTATATTCGCCATTTAGTAGAGGTGAAGTCGAAGAGTGACTCGTTGAATATGGTGCTGACGAATAACCTTACTCGCTCGTTGAGTCGTGAGGAGTTGAAGGAAGTTGATGTACAAGTTCTGAAGGGTGTTGTGTATATCTCTTTAGCTGATAATATGCTTTATAAGAGTGGTTCTTATGAGATTAACGATCGTGCTGAGCAGACTTTAAGTAAGATTTCAAAGATTATTACCGATTATAAAGATTATGATGTTCTAATCGAAGGTAATACTGATAATGTGCCAATCAATACCGCAAATGACAAGATGAAGAATATCCGCAATAACTGGGATCTCTCTTGTTTGCGTGCAGCATCTGTAGTACAATATCTGCAAGATCATTTCAATGTTAATCCTAAGCGTTTGACAGCTGGTGGTCGTGGTGAGTATAACCCACTTGCAACTAACGATACAGAGTTGGGTAAGCAGCGTAACCGTCGTACACAGATTATCATTACTCCAAAGCTTGATCAGTTTATGGATCTCATTGGTGAGGCTCCAGAAACGAAGTCTACAAAGTAATTTGTTGATGAGTATAAACGTTTTGGTCGGAATACTCTACAATGCCCATGGTAATATAAGTGGTTGTTGGTTGTACTTTCCATATATGTGATTTATTTCTGTGAAAAGTGTTACGGGGAAGTAATGTGGTATTTACTGCATTGCTAGAATAGAAAACGTTGATAAATATAAATCAGCATCTTGTCTGTATCATGTTGACAAGATGCTGATTTTTCTTTATATATAATATAAGGTTTGTATATGGATGTTACTTTTATGATTTTAGCTACATTGGTAGCTGTCGAACACATATATATAATGTGTCTTGAAACGATATTTACTAAATCGAGAACAACTGCGCGTACTTTTAATATAAATATGGAGGAATTAAGTCGCTCATCTGTATCTATATTATTTAAGAATCAAGGTGTCTATAATCTTTTATTGGCAGTGTTGATTTTAATAGCTGTTTGGGTTACGAATGATTTGTTTTGGACACGTTGTTTTTTGTCGTATGTAGCATTGGTGGCTATTTATGGTGGTATTACAAGTAGTCCGACTATTATTTTAAAGCAAGGTGCGCCAGCTTTGGTGGTATTAATATATAGTTTTGTTCTATTATAGGTATTTGTTGTTTTTGGCTAAAATTGAAATTTCCCTTGTTTTCGATTTTGTGTTTAAGAAGTTGTTTCTTGTTTTGTGGCTTTATGCTGCTATTTTTGTTTTTATTGCTTTCTAGGGTTTGAAAAAGGTGCTTTAGGGGGTGTTTTTGATTGATTTGTGTCAAGGTTTTGGTTGATTTTTAAGTTTTTTGAAAAATAATCTTTAAAACATTTGGAGTGTATTGGTTTTCTATATACCTTTGCACTCGCTTTTACGAAATAAGCCACGTGCTTATGAGTATTTAAAGCAATAAAGAAAGAGTTCTTTGAAAAGATTTACATAAACAGAGAAGTAGTACAAGAAGCGTCTGTTTGGTTTTATATCAAATAGATGGGTAAAAGAAACGAACCGATCAATTCATTGTCCCTACTTTTGAGGTACCGCCTCAAAACTAAAGGAACAAAAGAAAAGGTGCTTTTTACTTGATACTTTTAGGATAAGCGTTCTGAAACAGAGATTACTCGGTGAAGTGCTTGGGTTAATGTGGTATTCATTATCACTTATCACCTATCACTTATCACCCAAACATATTTTACAATGGAGAGTTTGATCCTGGCTCAGGATGAACGCTAGCTACAGGCTTAACACATGCAAGTCGAGGGGAAACGGCATTTAGTGCTTGCACCGAATGGACGTCGACCGG
>NZ_VVIQ01000019.1 GCF_009728485.1 Prevotella vespertina | reverse complement strand
ACTGCAATGGTCAGAACTGGTTGTATGTATCAACCTGACAATATCTGTTTGGCAACACAAAGTGTAATTGTTAAATAAATAGTTAAAATAAGAAATATTGGAGGTTTTTGACATAGAAAGCATAAAGACATATTTTTCAATGACATAGGTTTTGAAGACAGAGTAGCATACGAACACAAGGGGATAGTAACATAGGTTTTAGGCGGAATGACATGAGAACATATTATTTAATGACATAAGTTTTGAAGACAGAGTAACATACGAACACAAGGGGGGAGTAACATTGGCTTTGAAGGTGGAATGACATGAGAACATATTATTTAATGACACAGGATTTGAAGACATAGAAAGTTTATTTGTACCTTTGCGCCACTATAGAATGGTAATTTTCAGCAAATGACTTACGCAAATATCATCTTACCTTTGCCACTTGATGGCTATTTTACATATAGTGTACCTGATGTCTTGGCTTCACGGGTGCAGAATGGGATGCGTGTTATAGTTCCGTTTGGTAAGAGTAAGACTTATGTGGGTATAGTTGCTGAATATCCTGTTGATGTTCCTAAGCCTGCAAAAGAAGTTGCACAGCAAGGGAAGAAGAAGATTGAATATAAGAACATTGCTGATGTATTGGATGATAGCCCGATACTTCTTCCGCAGCAGTTGAGGCTTTGGAAATGGATAGCCGACTATTATATGTCGCCCATTGGAGACGTTTATAAAGCTGCCCTTCCTTCAGGTTTGAAGGCAGAAGATGGTTTCCGACCTCGCACGGAATTGTTTATTTGTTTGGCGGATAAGTATCGTGACGAACAAACGCTCACCCTTTTAATCAGTTCTATGAAGAGAGCTGTAAAGCAGTTGGATGTTCTTATGACTTATCTTAGACTGACGGGAGTTGATAATATAGAACATCTTTTGCCAGAAACAGAGCTTCGTGAGGTAACAAGAGAGGAACTTATGAATGAGTCTCATGCGTCAATAGCAGTCATTCGATCGCTTCAAGAAAAGATGATACTTGTTACTTATGAGAAGGAAGTGGGACGTCTCAATCATAATATTGCTCCTCTTCCAGAGAAGATGAAGCCTTTGAACGAGGCACAAACCGAGGCTTACAATCATATCTTGGTGCAGATGATGGGGCATCCTGTGACTTTGTTACATGGAGTGACTTCTTCGGGTAAGACGGAAATATATATCCATCTAATCCAGAAAGCCATTAATGAGCATAAGCAAGTGCTCTATCTTCTTCCAGAGATAGCCCTTACTGTGCAGATAACAGAACGATTGAAAGCCGTGTTTGGCAATCGGTTGGGTATATATCATAGTAAGTATAGCGATGCCGAACGTGTGGAAATATGGAAGAAACAGCTTTCCTCCAATCCGTACGATGTTATCCTTGGTGCGAGAAGTGCCGTCTTTCTTCCTTTTCATCGGCTCGGTCTTGTCATAATAGACGAAGAGCATGAGCAAAGTTTTAAGCAGCAAGATCCTGCACCACGCTATCATGCACGGTCAGCAGCCATCGTATTGGCACAAATGTATGCTGGTGCGAAGACATTGTTGGGTACAGCAACTCCCTCAATGGAATCATATTATAATGCAAAACAAGGCAAGTATGGACTTGTGAAGCTAAGCCGTCGTTATAAAGATATTCAGTTACCCTCAATCGAAGTGGTGGATATGAAAGATCTCTATCGTCGGAAGATGGTGTCAGGTCCTTTCTCTCCTCACTTGTTATCGGCTGTGCGTGGTGCTTTAGAGCGTGGGGAACAAGCAATCTTATTCCAGAATAGGCGTGGCTTTGCACCTATGATAGAATGTAGACAATGTGGTTGGGTACCGAAATGTCCTAATTGCGATATCTCACTGACCTATCATAAGAGTATGAACTACCTAAGTTGCCATTATTGCGGATATACAATGAAGGTGCCCGAGGTATGCCCTTGTTGTGAAAGTAAGGATATTCGAGGACGTGGTTATGGTACGGAGAAGATAGAAGATGAGATTCGTTCCATCTTTCCAGAGGCTCGTATTGCCCGAATGGACTTAGATACAACCCATACGCGCAATGCTTATGAGCGATTGATTAATGACTTCTCGACGGGCAAGAACAATCTTCTGATTGGTACGCAAATGGTTACTAAGGGATTAGACTTTGGTAAAGTCTCTGTTGTGGGCATACTAAATGCTGACTCAATGTTGAACTATCCTGACTTTAGAGCTTATGAGCAAGCCTTCATGATGATGAGTCAGGTGAGTGGTAGAGCCGGTAGAAAGGGAAAGAGGGGAGAGGTGATACTTCAAACCAAGACACCTGATTTACCCGTTATCCAGTATGTTGTCCACAATGATTATCCGACATTCTTTAAGGAACTATTAGACGAACGACGCGAATTTCATTATCCCCCGTTCTATCATCTGGTGTATGTCTACTTAAAGCATAGGGATGAGAACATTGTCAATACGGCTGGGGTAGAACTTGGAAGTAGGTTGCGTGATATCTTCGGGGCTCGTGTTCTTGGTCCTGATAAGCCTGCAGTAGCACGTGTGAAGACATTAAGTATTCGAAAGATAGTACTGAAATTAGAGAATGGTATTGATTATCCTCGTGTCCGCCAGTATCTTCGTGGAGCATTAGACGCCATGATGAAAGATAAGCGTTATGGTGCTTTGCAGGTGTATTATGATGTTGATCCGTTGTAAGGCAATATGGTTGTTTGCCTAGAAAGGATTCCTTAATCGAAATAGGGATACAGCTCCTTAAAACCATTAACAATGTCTGTGATAAGCTGAGGATTCTTCTCCATCTCCTTTTTATTTACCAATAAATAAGCACTTTTCTCAATATTGAATAGATGTTCGTATTCGTTATGTCCAAATAGCGTAAGTGTATATCTTCTGTAAACACGGAATCTACTTGTATTCTTCTCTTGTTCATCAATTCTATTAGCTCCAATAAAACCAAAAGAAGCACAAGAATCTTTATCTGCTATTTCCTTCATGATAGCCATGCAGGTATAGATACATTCCCTCGGTTCATCCAGTCCAGTCATAACATTGTACTTCTTATCACTATCCCGATGAGTCTTTAGATGGAATTTAACAGCATAGAAATGATGACGATAAACTTCTATCCATACCCAATAAGTTTGAAGTGACTTTGGTGACTTGAATGAATACAAGTATTTATAAAGCAAAAAGCCTTGAGGTCCATCCCAAGGCTCTATGACTTTCTTTACAAAGTGATAAGGATAATGCTGTATACCCATGTTCTTTTTGCTTTATTGTATGAGGTAAGGATATACATCAATCTTCTCTCGTTTTGCTTCTTCGTCTGGGACACGTACAAAACCATCCCCACTGAAGAGGATTTTCTTCTCTTCTTTGGAAAGACAAGAGGCTACTCGTTGCTGATATTCTTCCGTCTTCCGAGCTTGATAGATTCTACGTTTAGCTCTTAGAATCTGTATTTTTTTGTTTGTATCCATAATAGAAACGTATTTTCTGCTGCAAATATATGAATATTACTTGATATTTGCAAGTGTTTAAAAGGAAGTCTTTTCGAATCTTAATGAATTGAAGTGAAGGGAAAAATAAGGCGGAGATAAGTTGAAGTCATTCAATTATCTCCGCTTTGTGGTTAGATTAACTCGGTTGTGAGTTATTGTTTTTAGAAATCAATATCAAGTCCGACACCCAATACCTTATTCGTGCGGGTGAAGATATCCGTATTCTTGGTATTAATTACGATAGGTTGTACCTTTACAGAACCATCAGGTTGTGTGATTTGATCTTTACCGACAGTAATTGCATCGTTGTATTCCTTCTTAAAGTTAGAATAGTTTGTAAAGAAGTAAGCAACATTGAGGTGTGCATTCTTAGCAACTTTAATCTTTGCACCAAAGCCGAAGCTGTAACTGCTCGTAACGAAACTGAGATCAGTAAGATACTTACCATCGCCTAGTCCATACTTTGTGCGTTGTCCGCCAGCACTAACCGTCACTGCAGGAGTAATATCCCACTCAACACCAGCAAGGAATTCCTGTGTATTGTGCGCAAGGAGCTTCTGTTTGTTATTTGCCATTCGTGCCTCTTTATCGAAGTAATAGTTGTAACCAGCCATAACGCGCAGGTTTTTCAATACTTCATATTGTGCGCCGAGAGCAAGAATACCAGGAATATCGTTAGGAGTTGTTACGCCATCTTCATAACTGTGCGTATCATCTGGGTTAGCCTTTGTCTCAACATTGAACTTAGTTGTGAACTCATAGCGAGCTGCAAGATTCCATTTTCCATTGTGATAATCAATGCCGAGGATAGGAGTAATCCCCCAACCACGTTGGCTCACTTTTACATAACGATCCTTTACGAGTTCCTTACTGCTACTGAGTTTGTCGGCTCCAGCACTCACTAACATCGCTCCGTTACTAGCTTTCTCAGCACCCGCAGCATATTGATTTGCTGCAGCCAATAGTTGTGCCTTGGCTGTTGGATCTGTCGTTGCATTAGCTTGTGCCTGTAAAGCTGCGGCTTGCGTTCTAGCTGCAGTAGCTGCCGCCTGTAACGAAGTAGCTTTTTCGTTAAGAGCTTTTACCTTAGAATCGAAGTAATCGTATAGATTTTGATTGTTTCCACCAACATTTGCAGAGATGTTGGTAAGGTTCCCTTCGTATTTGTTATAAACATAATTGAATCGTGCACCCCCATAAACAGCAAGGTGATCATTGATTTTATATGCTGCACCGAGTTGCAAACCGAAATCGTATTGCTGTCCACTCATATAACTCTGCATACTATAAGCCGTTGCAGGCGTCTCCTTCTGATCAAGAAGTGCTGCAAAAGTTGGGAGTTTTTGGTTGATTAAAGCAGGAAGAAGTGATACCTGACGTTCGAAACTAGGGAGTCCCTCGTTGAAAGTTGCCTTTCCACCGCCACCTGTCAAGCCAAAACCAGCTTGAAAACTCCATTTATCCTTATTATAAGCTACTTGAAATGATGGAAGGATGGGCACAGAAGCCTTACCTTTATAAAACTTACTGCCATCTTCTTTTCCTCCATTGAGCTTGAAAGGTTTTGCAAACGGCTGCAATGCAGGTACTTGTTCAAATGCTGGAACAGAGAAAGATGATGTTATTTCACGTGTTTGATAAGCGTTTTGGAAGTTGAGAGATAGGTGGAATCCATTACTGAGAAATGCAACGCCGGCAGGATTAAAGTAAACTCCATCGATACCAATCGCACCAACACGTGCAAAATTACGGTTGAAAGCAATGCTTTGATTGGTATTTGTGAGTAAACCTCCGGCTTGTGTTGTTGTAGTCATTGCTAACATTGTTGCAGCAATGATGATTTTTGAATACTTCATTGGTTGTTTGTTTGTATATAAAAAACCTATAAATTTGGTTGCAAAGTTATATATATTGTTCTAAACTTCCAAATCTTTCCTATCTTTTTCTCATTTCGTCTTAAAATGTGCATATATATGTTAAGTGCGAAAGTAAGGGAAGTTGTTTGTGAAATGATAGGTGCTTTTATAAGAATATACTTTACATTCTATTTTTTTATTCTAGCGTTTTATAGCAAAGTAACAAGCCAGAAAATGGTATTGATTGTAGGTTTTTGAAAAAAAGTAGTATCGTTTTGAGTGAAAAGTAGTATCGTTTTCATGAAAAAGTACTATCATTTTTGATGAAAGGTAGTATTGTTTTTTGCAAATAATACGATGATTTCGGTTAAAATTAAGTCTATTTTCACAAAATAAGTGGGTTCTTTCTCTTTATATTGTAAGTTGTTTTTAGATAAAAGGTTGATTGTTAATGGGTTGTGCTTACTATACAAAAAGCCACCATAATTTGGATATTTGAGTCCAATTATGGTAGCTTTTCAGAATAACGTCAAAACGAGTGGCAGAATTAACAATATTCTATTACAAAATAGGATAGTTGTTTACGCCTTTAACGTTGGATATTGAATACGTGTATGATACATTGATTTGAGTCGTTCGATGAGTACAGCCTTTGCCGCAGTAATATCTCGGAAGGTGATTGGGCAGTCTGTAAAGTTTCCGTCAGCGACCTGCCCATCAATAAGTCTATTGACGAGTTCGCTGATACTATCCTCAGTATACTCCTTCAGCGATCTTGAAGCTGCCTCCACCGTATCACTCATCATGAGAATTGCTTGCTCTCGTGTGAACGGATTAGGTCCTGGATAACGGAAAAGATCCTCATTGACTTCCTCGTCAGGGTGCTCATTCTTGTAATGGATGTAGAAGTATTTTGCCATTCCAGCACCATGATGTGTGGTGATAAACTCTTTGATTTCCCTTGGGAGATTATATTTTTCTGCGAGTTTCAAGCCTTCGGTTACGTGACTGATAATAATGCGTGCACTCTCAAGATCCGTCAATTTATCGTGCGGATTAATACCCGCTTGATTTTCTGTGAAGAAAGCAGGGTTAAGCATTTTACCGATATCGTGATATAGTGCCCCTGTACGAACCAGTTGGCTCTTAGCTCCAATCCTGTTTGCTATTTCTGTTGCGAGATTTCCAACTGTGATTGAATGTTGGAAAGTACCAGGTGCAACCTCGCTCAATCGTCTTAGCAGTTCGTTATTCGTATTGGATAACTCGAACATCGTTACAGTGGAAACGAAACCGAACGTCTTCTCAATCACTAACATAAGCGGATAAGTAAAGAGAAGGAAGAAAGCATTGACCCCAAAGTGATAATACATTGTGTGGTCGAGCTTAGAGAGATCGTCGGCTTGGATGAGTTGTAAAGCTAAATACATAGCAGCAGAACCGATAGTAACCAATAAAGCCGTAAGGAAAATCTGACTACGTTTGGATAATTCTCTAAGAGAATAGATGGCAATCAAGCCTGCCACTAATTGTACGATAATAAATTCGTATTGATATTTCACGGCAACCGCACAGATAAGAATCATTGTTACGTGCGCTATGAAGGCTGTTCGTGAGTCCATAAACACTCGGAAAAAGATGGGCGCCATGGAGAAAGGCAGGATATAGACACTGAGAATGTTATGTTCCATCATTAGCGAAGTGAGGATAGGGAAGATGACTATCATCACATAAAGTAGTGATATGGAACGCGGCTTGTCGAAATAATCTTTGCGGAAGAGAGCGAGGTAAAGGGTGAATAATCCGATGAGAATTAAAACATAGATACTTTGCCCAATGATGGTTGATGTTATCTCTGCTTCGGATGCGTTACGCTTCTCCATAGCCTGCTCGAATGAATTGAGCACACGATACGTTTTTGCATCCACGATATCGCCTCGGTCGATGATTCTCTGTCCTTCCAATACCATTCCTGATGCTTGCGGAATGAGACTGAGCATATCATTCATCTCTGTCTCACTACGATCTTTATCATAAATAAGGTTTGGTTCAATGTATTCGTTTAGATTACATTGTTGTAAGATAGCACGCTTCGAACCTAAAGTAGGATTCACAAAGAGATGTTCATAAGCTCCGAGGGTTGAGAAGGTCTTATTGATTGGAACACTCACAGCTTGTTTACCAGTGACCACACGAATCACATTATCGCTATCTTTCACGAGTTTAGAATATTGCTGTGGGTCGATCACTCCAGCTTCATAAATATCATGCAGGTGTTGGGCAATGATTTCTACATACGATTGCGGTAATCCTGGAATACCATTCTTGTAAGCAGTCTTGAATTGTTCAATCTTCTTTGCTTCGATAGACGGATTAACGTTATAATACGGCTGGAAATGCTTCATCATCGAGTCACGTTCCGCCTTCAATGCTTCATCAGTCTTGAAGATTGGAAAGTCGAATTTGGCAATCAACTGCCCATACATCCATGGCTTTCCCTCATCATAATGGAAGAGTTTCCCCTTTGTTCGTGGTAAGAAAAGTACTATCATCACCACAGCAACAATGACCAATGCCGTTCTTGATGCTACATTTCGCCAATAGTGGTTTTCTAAGTTTCTGAATCTTATCATATTTCTATATTGTTTCTATTAACTTCTAAGGACTTGCGAAAATACTAAAAATATGGCGTATACTCAAAAAAAAGCATTAATTTTGCAGGAAAAATAATAATTAAGACAATGGCAGAGAGAAATGTAAGAGTACGTTTTGCACCTAGTCCAACGGGCGCATTGCATATTGGTGGTGTACGTACGGCTTTGTATAATTACCTTTTCGCACGTCAGCATGGCGGTAAACTCATCTTCCGTATAGAGGATACAGACTCTAATCGCTTTGTTCCTGGAGCAGAAGAATATATTCTTGATTCGTTTAAATGGTTAGGAATAGAGTTTGATGAGGGCGTTAGCTTCGGAGGTGAGCATGGTCCTTATCGACAGAGTGAGCGTCGTGAAATCTATAAGAAGTATGTTAATCAGTTGTTAGAGGCTGGTAAAGCATATATTGCCTTTGATACTCCAGAGGAATTAGATGCTAAGCGTAAAGAGATTCAGAACTTCCAATACGATGCACATACTCGTCTTCAGATGCGCAACTCTCTGACCATGTCGAAAGAAGAGGTTGATAGCTTGATAGACGATGGTCAACAATATGTTGTTCGCTTTAAGATAGAGCCAGGTGAGGAGGTGCATGTCAATGATATGATTCGTGGCGATGTCTGCATTAAGAGTGATATCCTTGATGATAAGGTATTGTATAAGAGTGCAGACGAGTTGCCTACTTACCACCTTGCTAACATCGTTGATGACCACTTAATGGAGATTTCTCATGTAATTCGTGGTGAGGAATGGTTGCCAAGTGCACCGTTACATGTATTGCTTTACCGTGCCTTTGGTTGGGAAGATAGTATGCCACGTTTCGCACACCTTCCATTGTTATTGAAACCAGAAGGAAAGGGAAAGTTAAGTAAGCGTGATGGTGATCGTTTAGGCTTCCCTGTGTTCCCATTAGAGTGGCATGATCCTAAGACAGGAGAAGTAAGTTCAGGTTATCGTGAGAGTGGATATTTCCCAGAGGCAGTGGTGAACTTCTTAGCATTGTTAGGTTGGAATCCAGGAACCGAACAGGAACTCTTCTCTCTTGATGAATTAGTAAAAGCATTCGATATAACGAAATGTTCAAAGAGTGGAGCTAAATTTGATTATCAAAAGGGTATATGGTTCAATCATGAGTACATCCTCCGTAAGAGTGATGACGAGATAGCAGAACTCTTTGCACCTATCGTTGCTAATAATGGTGTTGAAGCTACGATGGAACAAGTAAGACAGGTTGTTCACATGATGAAGGATCGTGTTAGTTTCGTGAAAGAGCTTTGGGAACTTTGTTCTTTCTTCTTTATCGCTCCAACAAGTTACGATGAGAAGACGGTTAAGAAGCGTTGGAAGGAATATTCTGCACAGCAGATGACAGAATTGGCAGAGGTGCTTGAAGGTATAGACGACTTCTCCATTGAAGGTCAGGAACCTGTTGTGATGAAATGGGTAGAGGATAAAGGCTATAAGCTTGGCGATATAATGAATGCTTTCCGATTGACATTGGTTGGTATTGGTAAGGGTCCTGGTATGTTTGATATCTCAGCTTTCCTTGGCAAAGCTGAAACCTTAAAACGTATGCGCAAGGCTATAGAAGTACTTGGTTAATGATAGAAATCGAATAGATGAAGTATCAGATAACATGTGATAATTGTGGTACACAATTTATAGTGGAAGCTAGTGAGGGGCAGACAATCGAATGTCAGTGCCCTCATTGTCATGGAACGATGGAGGTAACATTACCTCTTATTAGTGCAGGACAGCAGTATCAACCACAGAATCAAGTGAATGCACAAGTTTCACAAACGGCTCAAACAAACACGAAGAACAATCATGCCATCTTATGGGGTATCTTGATTGGTTTAGTTGTATTAGCGATAGGAATTGGTGCTTATGTTGCTTTCCGTCCAACACCACCAGCGGCAGTTGCTTCAGATAGCTTGTCTGTCGATACAATTCCTTATGAAGCGCCAGTCCAGAACACAGCTCCTCCTGTTGTTGATACAGTTGTTACTGCGCCAGAGCCAGCGGAGCCCGAGGAAGAAGCAACTCCTGCGCCCGAGGAAGAGAAACAGCAAGCTGATACCGCTGCTGTCGAAGAGGAACATCGGCAATAGGATTATGCAGACTTCCTATTAATAACGTAAATAAGAAATAAAGATACATGGGAAAGATTATTTTAACGGGTGACCGCCCAACTGGTAAGTTGCATCTTGGTCACTATGTGGGTTCACTTCGCCGTCGTGTGGAGTTACAGAACCTTGGCGACTACGATAAGATGTTTGTCTTCATGGCAGACGTACAGGCGTTGACAGATAATGCTGACAATCCAGAGAAGATTCGCCAGAACATTATTGAGGTGGCTTTGGATTATCTTTCTGCAGGGCTTAGTTCAGAGAAATGTATGCTCTACATTCAGAGTCAGATTCCAGAATTGGCAGAACTGACCACATTCTTTATGAATCTTATCAGTGTAAGCCGTGTGCAGCGTAACCCTACTGTGAAGACTGAAATCAAGATGCGTAACTTTGAAGCCAATATTCCAATGGGGTTCTTTGCGTATCCAGTTTCACAGGCAGCCGATATAGCAGCTTTCAAGGCAACTACCGTACCAGCGGGGGAAGATCAAGAGCCAATGATTGAGGTGACACGCGAGATTGTACGTCGCTTCAATCAGATTTATGCACCTGTATTAGTCGAACCAAACATCATGTTACCAGAGAATGCAACGGCACGTCGTCTGCCTGGTACAGATGGTAAGGAGAAGATGAGTAAGAGTCTTGGTAACTGTATCTATCTCTCTGACGACGCTGACACCGTATGGAAGAAGGTGAAGACAATGTACACTGACCCAACTCACTTGAATGTCTCCGACCCCGGTCATGTTGAGGGTAACGCTGTGTTTACCTATCTGGATGCCTTCTCAACCGATGAAGATTTCGCTGAGTTCTGGCCAGAGTTCCAGAATCTTGACGAACTGAAAGTTGCTTATACAGCTGGTGGTATCGGTGATATGAAGTGTAAGAAGCTCTTAAATAATGTGCTCAATAAGATACTTGACCCTATTCGTACTCGTCGCCATGAATACGAGCAAGACATTCCAGAGATCTATAACATCTTGAAGAAAGGATCTGTTGAGGCTCGTGAGGTAGCTGCAAAGACGATGGATGAAGTTCGTGCAGCTATGCAGATCAATTACTTCGAAGACACAGCTTTGATTCAGAGTCAGGCTGAGAAGTTCAGGAAGAAGTAAATCATAAAGTCAAAGAACGTTCTCCTTTTTTGTGAGAAGTTAAACTAATGATAGGGACGTGTTAGAGGTTTATTTAACCTTTGATGCGTTCCTTCTTTTTGGGGAACATCGTCTTGTGTAATTGGCGAGAGTCTTTCCTTGTGAATTGTTGATGTCCCCTTTGAGTGGAGAAGAATTATTAGGTTAACCAGTAATCATAATTTTGAACTCAGGATTTTGATTTATGTTTGATCTTGCCAATGCTAATCTTTTGTTCTACCAACGCTAATCTTTTGTTCTAATAACGCTAATCTTCAAGCATACGAACACTAACTTCTAAAACTTGAGAACACTAACTTCTAAACTTCTTGGGGCAATCTCGCTATCTGCACTCCTCCCCTCTCGGGGAGGTCGGGTGGGGCTGTTTCTTTCTGTTTGCAAAGGTAAGCAAGTTTATTCTGAAAACAATCGTTTTTCGGGGTACTGGAGTAATAAGTTCCGCAAACATCATTGCAACTATCTGTTTTACAGAAAGATATGTATAGATAGAGGAAGCCTCCCCAAGCCCCTCCGAAGGGAGGGGATGTGTTCCCACAACGTGCAACACAAAAACAAAGTTCAAAACTATGATTACTTCGATTGCTGGAGTAACTATAGTAATAAACACGTTAACTTGCACGCTAATTATCCGTTATCTATTGTATGCCCCTTGTATGGGAAAAGGGCTCCCCTCCTTTCGGAGGGGTCGGGGGAGGCTTTTCCCTTTCGGAGGGGTCGGGGGAGGCTTTTTATTCCCAATCACAAAATCACAATCACAAAATCACAAAAAGGATTTTCAATGTGTAAAAAGGGATTCTTATATAATATAATACCTTATTAATAAATAATAATATATAATGATACATTATCTATGTAAGAAAAAATGCGATATTACCATAATTGATTTTGTGATTGTGTGATTGTGATTTTGTGATTGATATGGTCTGCCATTTAGTCATTTTATCATTCAATTTGTCAATTTCTTCACCAGGTTCTTTTTCAATTTATTTACTTACTTTTAGGTATTGTCTTATATTTTGTTATTCTCTATCTTTGCAACGTTATTTAATTACATTTTAGTTTAATAGTAAGGACTTAAATCAATATTTCCAATTAAGTCCTTAATTAGCAAGTCAGATGGAGAGACAGAGAAAGAAACCTATAGGAGAAGTAGCTTCTAATGTTTATTTGTTGTATAAGAAAGCATTTTGTTTAATATTGCTTTCGAGCCTTAGCCTGCTTACATGCTATGCGCAGGACGTTGTTAAGCGTGATACAACCTTAGAAATGAAAGAAGTTACTGTGACAGCACGCAGTGAGATTAGGAAGTTGAAGGAGTCGGCTATGCCTATATCTGTTATAGGACAGCGTCAGTTACAAGGTACTGCGACAAATATTAATGACGTACTTGCGCGTACAGTTGGAGTTACCGTGCGAAATACAGGAGGTTTAGGTAGTGCCTCTCGAATCTCACTTCGTGGCTTAGAAGGTAAGCGTATGGGAATGTATGTGGATGAAGTTCCGATGTCGCAGTTGAGTAACTTTGTTGCCTTAAACGATATCCCAACGAATATGATAGAGCGTATAGAGGTATATAAAGGTATTGTCCCTTATAAGTTTGGTGGCTCAGCCTTAGGAGGAGCAGTCAATGTAGTAACAAAGGAATACCCACCAGTATATTTTGACTTCTCATACGAACTGGGTTCATTCAACACACATCAAGTATCAACGGTGTTTAAGCGTACCAATCATAAAACTGGTCTACAATTTGGTATTGGTGGAGCCTTCTCGTTCTCAAAGAACAATTACAAGATGACCTTGGCAAATTTGGACAATAGAATTGTGGAAAGAGACCATGATAAGTTCAATAAAGTCATGGCTGGAATGTCTGTTAAGGCTACGAAATGGTGGTTTGATGAAGTGAAGTGGGAACTTATTTTCCTTAAGACACGTCAGGATATACAAGGGATAGACCTTGATGTGCGTGAGGCTTATAACCATTCTGTCAGTGGATTGACGACATTGGCACTAAAACGTAAGAATTTCTTTTTAGATGGTCCTTAATTCCGCAACACTATTATAAATTAAACTTTTTAAGTACCTGAGCAACAAAAAGTTGCTCAGGATTTTGCCATGTCAGAATTTTCACTTATCTTAGTGTTGCAAAAAAAAACAAGAGAATCCA
>NZ_VVIQ01000018.1 GCF_009728485.1 Prevotella vespertina | reverse complement strand
GGTGGTTATTGCGTCGGGGTTCCACCTCTTCCCATTCCGAACAGAGAAGTTAAGCCCGTCTGCGCCGATGGTACTGCAATGCAATGCGGGAGAGTAGGTGGCCGCCTTCTTTAATATGAGAGAGCTTTGAAGAGAAATCTTTGAGGCTCTCTTTTTTTGTTCCCTTTTTTGTGGCTTCACTCTCAATTCTATCACCTTATTACTCCTCAACCTCCTCTCCTAAATCCTCTCTCAGCCTTCTTCGAGCGATGTTCACTATCCGCAAGAAAGTCATACTGATAGAGAGTAATTGCAGAAATACCACAAATGAGCCTCAATATTATTTTAGTGATTTCTACCAATCGTACCTCCGTTTTTAGTAAAACGTACCTCCGTTTCTAATAAAACGTACCTCCGTTTTTGATGAAACGATAGTACTTTTTGCTTAAAATGATAGTACTTTATATTTAGAGACAAGTATTTGGTCACACAAGCAGTAGTTTCTTACTGAAAAGTTGGACAAGTACTGAATGATGAAAGTGGTACGTGTGCAAGAAGAATTAATGCTGCAGCATGTAGTATTTAGGCTAAACACATGATGTATTAATGCAGAGCACCGATAATGTTGATGGTAGGTTGGATTGCTGAATGTTATTCTTATATAGGCGAGGAAAAGCTGAGATTTCAGTAAATTGTTGCTTTACAATGATTGAGATAACGTACAACTTCTGTTTACATCAACTTTAATAAATTTTTTTATAATCATGTTTGTATATTGAGTGAGGCTAAAGGTTGTAAAGTTTTAGTTATCCTCTCCCCAACTTTCTCCCTACTTCTCTCCGAACAATCCCTCACCGTCCGTAGGGGAGTAATGCTGATAGAGAGTAATTTCCAAGATATGTTGGATGCGCATCAAGAGTGTCTTACCTTAATAATCTTACGCCAATAAGACTTTATGAAAGCACCAAGATGAAGCACTTCTAAGACAGGATAAAATTTGTTTGCGAACAATTTTTTGAGTTTCTTGTGCTATGTGTTTAATTGCTCTTACCTATATAATATGCGAGACCAATATTCCATATACCTTGCAGACCATAGCCTAGCTCTGAAGTGAAGCGGAGGCGATGCCTTCCAAGTTCTATGCCAACAGGCGATAATTGGTAGGCAAGTCTCATTTTATTCTCTTTGATATTAGGAAAGTTGCTACTTTTTGATCTTAGTTGATAGTAGCTTATCCCCATCCCGACCTTTGAATATAGTGTAAAGTTCCTATTTCCGAGCCATGTGTAATGCACTTCTGGCATAACAGTCCATGCTTTACTCGATAATTTCAGTTCGTCATTAGGGAATATAGAGTAGAAAAGTCCTTCAAAAATAAGTCTGAAAGGGTTATCCTTCTCTTCTTCAGTCAATGGTCGATGTGCTCCTTTTGCAGCTGCTTCAGTATAGCTAATATCTGCTCCTACCGCCCATCTCTTATTCAGATGATAGATATATTCCATGTTAAGAGAGCTGCTGATATTCTGAAACGAAGAGAATAATGAAGCATCATCCTCAAGTTGAAACTGTTTAACGTAATTGTTTCTAACACTCTTCAAATGTGGCTCGTCCCCTAATCCGAAGCTCCATATTAATTCGTGTTTGGGTTGTTGAGCGTTCAACGAGAGAGCAATACCAGTTAATAGTAGTACTAAGAATCTTCTTTTCATATTGTGATGTAGATTTTAATTATATTACTGCAAAGGTAATAAAATTACAGCTCATCGTTATTTTTTGTTCCATCTTTTGTTTGATGTGTAGGTGTGAAGAATCGTAATAGAGGCTCTTCTCCGTTCAAGAAGAGCCTTTCCTTGCCTTTAAAGAGGCGTCTTCTTTGGTTGAAGAAGTGCCTTTCTGTATTAGTAATAGCTATTATAGGGAAGAAAAGCGTACCTAATATGTATGATTTTTTATTGTTTTTATGTGGTATGTATATGATGTTTAAGAAAAAAGCGTTACTTTTGTTAGTCGCATAATCATTAATATGATATACTTTATTAAACGATCCGTTGTATGGCTAAGACGTGCACAGTACTCTCGAGGGTTCGGTGTACAATCGCCTTGGGCATATAAGTTTATTCGTTATGTTGTGAATGAGCATTATCCATATTATAAGTATGCACAATTAAAGCAACAGGTCTATGGGATTGATAAGCGGGTTCGTAAACTTTGTAAACTCTATTTTCGTATATCTAATTTCCAGCAACCTCATAGCTTTATAGACTATCTTCCCTCCTCCTCCTGTTATAAGATTTATGTATTGACAGGAGCTAAGAATACGCTTTATCAGTCTATTTCTCAAGGGATAAGACCTGAAAAATACGCACAAATACTTGATAAGGTGGGTGATAATACAATCGTTCGTGTTAGTTTAAGAGGTAACTATCGTGAGTTTATTGATAAAGCAATCGAGTTACTCCCATCTACATCTGTCTTGATTCTAGAACATATAAAACGTGATAAAGAGACACGGGCATACTGGAAAAGGTTGATTGCTGACAATCGTACTGGTATAACCTTTGATTTATATTATTGTGGTTTAATCTTTCTGAATAAGTCCATGATAAAGCAAGATTACATTGTTAATTTCTAAAATGAAGCTATATACAAAGACAGGTGATGAAGGTATGACCTCCTTATGTGGTGGTAAACGAGTTTCAAAAGACGATATACGGGTAGAATCCTATGGAACTATTGATGAGTTGAATGCCCATATTGGATTGTTAAAATCGTATCTTCAATCATCTTCAATGAGTAATATTCGTAGTGGAGAACAGAATCAGCAAGACTTGAAGTCTTCGATTGTTTCTTTCTTAGAAGATGTTCAGAAGGAACTTTTTGTGATAGGTGGAGAGTTAGCAAAAGACAACTCAACTCTATCAAAACTACCTTCTGTAGCCTCCTTGGTTATAAGGTTAGAAGGAAAGATAGATGAGATGATGATGTCAATTCCAGCTCAACACGAATTCATTTATCCCGGTGGTAGCCATATGTCAGCCCAATGTCACGTTTGTAGGACAGTATGTCGTCGTGCAGAAAGACGTATTATCACACTATCTAAAATAGCTCAAATTCCTGAAAATATATTTCCTTTTATGAATAGATTATCAGATTATCTTTTTGTTTTGTCACGTTATTTAAACATAAAGACTGATAATAGTGAAAAAACGTGGGAAAATGCTTGTAGATAGGAAATAATATATTACTTTTGCACGAACTAAGAACATGTAAAAAAATAAGAATATGTATTGGACATTGGAATTGGCCTCTAAATTGGAAGATGCTCCATGGCCTGCAACAAAAGACGAGTTAATCGACTATGCTATGCGATCAGGTGCACCTCTTGAGGTTCTAGAGAACTTGCAAGAGATAGAAGATGAAGGAGATGTTTACGATAGCATAGAAGATATTTGGCCAGATTATCCTTCTAAGGATGATTTCTTATGGAATGAAGACGAATATTAAGACATTAAAGCAAGAAAAGGTTACTCATAGATAAGATGTGAGTAACCTTTTTTATTGCTCTAGAAGACTTTATACCATAAATAAAAATTGCCTTTGCTAGCAATAAACAGCTATATCCTCCGTTATAAAATCGTGTTTAAACGCTTATTTCTTATAATCATTCTGACGAGCTTAGCAGTAATTTCAGTCAAAGCACAGTTCGATCCGTCCTATAGTCACTATTGGGCTATGGAGCCGTCGTTCAACCCTGCAACTGTTGGAAAAGATAATAAATTAAATGTTATTGGAGCCTATGCTTTAGACTTTGCAGGCTATGAGCATAATCCAAATACTTTCTATGTGGGGGGGGATATGCCTGTTTATTTCATGAAACAATACCATGGCGTGGGTGTGTCAATATTGAATGATAAAATAGGAGCTTTCACACATCAACGGATAGCAGGACAATATGCTTTTCGTAAGAACTTATGGGGAGGAATGCTGTCAGCAGGTGTGCAAGTAGGTGTTCTGTTTGATAAGTTTGATGGTAGTAAGCTAGATCCTGCGGAGGCAAATGACCCCGCTTTACTTACAACAGAGGGTAATGGTAATAGTCTTGACTTAGGAGTAGGACTTTATTACACTCACAAAAACTGGTATACCGGAATATCTGTTCAGCATCTAAATGCCCCTTTGCTAGAACTTGGTGACAGAAACCAATTTCAAATAGATCGTACCTATTATTTGACAGGAGGATACAATATAAAATTGAGGAATCCGTTTCTAAGTATACCAATGTCTGTTTTGGCACGCTATGATGGTACTGCTTATCGGGCAGATATAACGGCACGTTTGGTCTATACGAATGATAAGAAAGTCCTATATGGGGGCGTCTCTTATAGTCCAACAAATTCTGTCACTGCTTATGTTGGTGGTACTTTTCATGGGATAAATGTTGGGTATAGCTATGAGATGTACACCGGTTCTGCAGCTCTTGGCAATGGTAGTCATGAGTTGTTTGTAAGTTATCAAACAGACATAAACCTTCAGAAGAAAGGTCGAAACAAACATAAAAGTGTAAGATTTCTATAAGAACGATATATGAAAACGAAGAAATGTATATTAACCATTTGTCTTAGCACCCTCTTTCTAGGCACTCTCACTGGTTGTTTTTCTGGTAAAACAGCATCAACGTCAGGTCGCGGTGGTGAGGTCACTGGTGTTGGAGGAGGTGGTAGCTTCCGTGAACCAACACCTTATGGTATGACCCTTGTAAAGCGTGGATGGCTGCACATGGGTTTAGACAAACAAGATTCTCTTTGGGGAAAGAAGACTCCAGTAAAGGATATATCTGTAGATGGTTTCTGGATGGATGAGACCGAGGTAACCAATTCCGAGTATAAGCAATTTGTAGAGTGGGTGCGTGATTCCATTCTTCGTACACGTTTGGCAGATCCTGCTTATGGTGGAGATGAAACCTATATGATTACAGAAGATAAGAATGGTGACCCTGTTAAGCCTCATATCAATTGGAATAAACGATTGCCACGAAAGTTCAATGAGGATGAGCAAAGAGCTTATGAAAGTATGTTTGTTACTAATCCTGTAACAGGGGAGAAGAGTCTTGATGCGAAACAGATGAATTATCGCTATGAGATTTATGACTATACAACAGCGGCTTTGCGTCGTAATCGTTTGAATCCACAGGAGCGTAATTTGAATACAGATATAAAGGTTGATCCTAGTGAAGTAGTGATGATTTCTAAGGATACAGCCTATGTTGATGATGAAGGAAACATTCACCAAGAAACAATCAACCGCCCATTAACAGGTCCTTGGGACTTCTTGAATACTTACATCGTTAATATCTATCCAGATACAACTTGCTGGGTAAACGACTTCCGAAACTCTGATAATGAGATATACTTACGTAATTATTTCAGCAATCCAACCTATAATAACTATCCAGTAGTGGGAGTTACATGGGAGCAAGCCAATGCTTTCTGTGCTTGGAGGACGGAATATCTATTGAAAGGATTAGGTCGTGAGGCTCGTTATGTACAGCGTTATCGACTGCCGACAGAGGCAGAATGGGAGTATGCTGCACGTGGAAAGAATCAAGACGAGTTCCCTTGGGACAACCAGAATGTTAAGAATGGCAATGGTTGTTTCTATGCTAACTTCAAGCCAGATCGTGGTAATTACACGAAGGATGGAAACTTGATTACAAGTAAGGTGGGCATTTATGGTGCCAATTCCAATGGTCTTTATGATATGGCAGGTAATGTTGCTGAATGGACAAGTACCGTTTATACTGAAGCAGGTGTGGATGCGATGAATGACTTAAACCCACAGTTAGACTATAAAGCTGCTAAAGAAGACCCTTATAGACTCAAGAAGAAGAGTGTGAGAGGTGGCAGTTGGAAGGATCCTGAGAGTTACATTCGAAGTGCATGGCGTACTTGGGAATACCAGAATCAACCGCGTAGTTACATTGGATTCCGTTGTGTTCGTAGCCTCGCAAGTTCATCTAGTGAAGCAGCAAAAGAGAATAAAAAAAGCAGTAAGAAAAGGAAAAGATAATGACACAGTATAGTAAATTCAACTTCATTTACCATCTACAAAAGTGGATGGATAGTGTCCCTGGACAAACATTCCTCAATTATGGTTATAGTTGGGGAGCATCAATTGTAATCCTTGGTGCCTTGTTTAAGCTTACTCACTTACCGGGTGCTAACATCATGCTATACCTTGGTATGGGTACTGAGGTTATAGTGTTTTTCCTCTCTGCATTCGATCGTCCGTTTGATAAAACAGATGATGGTCGTGAGCTGCCGACGCATGTTACAGATGAATACCTAGCTGGGAAAGAAGAGAATAGGTCTACTTCTTCAGCTGTGCAACCACAATATTCTGCGGTTTCATCAGTAGATGTTGAGCGTGTACAGCAGGCTATGCCATCTGCTGATGACATAGCAGCTGCAGTTGTTGGACAACAGAGTAAGGCTATTGCTGATGCTCAACAACAAACGCCAGAGATGGTAGAGGCACAAACAAATTACGTCTCTGCATTACAGAACTTGACAGAGATGTTGGGTAAGGTGAACGATCAGAGTCAGCGTCTTACACGTGATAGTGAAGAGATGGAGAACCTCAATCGTACTCTTACAGGTATTGCAAAGGTTTATGAAATGCAACTTAAGGGAGCAAGTCAGCAGATTGGTACTATTGATCAGATTAATGAACAAACCCGTAAGATGGCTCACCAGATAGAGCAACTTAATAGTATTTACGCTCGTATGATTGAGGCAATGACTGTTAATATGCGTGTTGCTGCACCAGGGGCGGCTACACAACAATCAACTCCTGAAAGCTTATAAACAGAAAGATGAAGGTAAGGGGAGGTTCCGTAAAAGATACTCTTCAATACTAATAAATAAGATTAATGGCTATTAAAAAGAAAAAGGTTAGCCCACGCCAGAAGATGATTAACCTCATGTACGTTGTCCTCATGGCAATGTTGGCATTGAATATCTCTACGGAGGTACTCAATGGCTTCTCTGTTGTTGAGGAGAGTTTGAATCGTACAACGAATAACTCATCGAAAGAGAATGAAGCGATCTTTGGTGAACTAGACCAAATGATGCAGAAGAATCCACAGAAGGTTAAGGAGTGGTTTATGATGGCATCGACGGTTAGAGAGATGAGTGATTCTCTCTATAATTATGCTCAGTCATTGAAGGTTGCCATTGTCCGTGAAGCAGATGGTGAAAAAGGTGATCCTTTGCACATTGAAGGTAAAGACAATCTGGAGGCTGCCAGTTATATAATGTTGAACCCTGCTAATGGGCAAGGGCGCAAGTTATACAATGCAATCAATAGTTATCGCAGTCGAATCTTACAGTTTGTAACAGATCCACAGCAGAAGAAAATTATTGCAAGTAACCTCTCAACGACAGTGCCGAAACACTCAATGGGAAAGAACTGGGAGGAGTATATGTTCGAGAATATGCCTGTTGCAGCTGCTGTAACATTGTTATCAAAGTTACAGAGCGACGTTCGTTATGCAGAAGGCGAAGTCCTGCACTCATTAGTGGCTAATGTTGGTTTGAAGGATTTACGTGTTAACAAATTGCAAGCATTCGTTGTTCCGAGTCAAACTCGTCTCTATCCAGGTGAAACCATGACTGCTCAAATGTTTATGGCAGCAGTAGATTCTACCCAACAACCACAGGTGTATGTTAATGGTCAACTAATTCAAGGGAATCAAGTGACCGTGAAAGCTGGCGCTCCTGGTAAGCATACTTTGAGTGGATACATGCTTATGAAGGATATGGCAGGTAATGTTTTGCGCCGTAATTTTGCACAAGACTATTGGGTTACTGGTGGACCACAACCTAAGCAATACATTAATCCTAGTGGTATGCAAAAGACACCTCCTTTCGATGGGATGGCTACAATTGCAGCTGATTTGATGAATGTATTGTATGCTGGATTTGATAATCCAATCACCATAAGTATTCCTAATACCTCTCAAAACGATGTACAGGCAACGATGTCAGGAGGTACACTTATTGCCCGTGGTGGCGGTCATTTCATAGCACGACCATCAGCAGTCGGCAGTCCTGTTACCATTTCTGTATCAGCCAAGGGGCGCAAGGTTGGTGCTTATCAGTTCCGTGTCCGTAAGCTACCAGACCCATCTCCTTACATTGCTATGGGAGGGGATCGCTTTAAGAGTGGACCATTATCTAAAGCAGCCTTAATGGGTGCTCCGGGTATTCATGCGGCTATTGATGATGGATTACTTGATATTCCGTTCACTGTGACAAGCTTCCGTGTTGTCTTCTTTGATAATATGGGTAATGCTGTTCCATTGGCTAGTAATGGCGCTTCCTTCTCATCTCAACAGAAGGAGCAGTTCCGTCAGTTGAGTCGTAACAAGCGCTTCTATATTACCAATGTTGTTGTTCATGGACCTGATGGAATCACTCGAACCCTCAATGGGCGCAACATGGAGGTTATTGTTCGATAACTATTTGTTAGACAAAACTAGCTGAATATAATATAGGGGATGGTCTTCTTTCCTCTCATAAAGATAAAACAAAGAAACAATGAAAAAGATATTTCTCATAACCTGTACGGTTTTCTTTGCACTAGCCATCAGTGCTCAGCCTGCTGCTAGACGTAACCAGCAAAGGGCGCAATCGCCTGCTAACACGATTACTACACGTGCGCAGATATCTTTCCCAACAGCTGCTCCTTTGCAAGAAGATGTTGTTTGGCGTCGTGATATCTATCGTGAATTGAAGTTGGATGAGGATGCGAATGCAGGACTCTATTATCCTGTTGAACCCGTAGGATCACAGATGAACCTTTTTACTTATATCTTTAAATTGATGATGAATGGTCCTAATCGAGGAGGGATTGCCGCTTATAATTATCGAATGGATGGTAACGAGGTCTTTACCGACTCTGCCCGTGTAAAGCCCTTGCAGTTCCTTGACAACTATCATATCTATTATGAACGCACCGACCATGGCATCCGTCTTGATAATAGTGATATTCCTTCGAGCGAGGTAAAAGGATATTATCTAAAGGAAAGTGCTTATTATGACCAAGGTACATCAACTTTCCATCGTAAGGTAGTGGCGCTTTGTCCAATCATGTATCGCGAAGATGACTTCGGAGATGGAGAGGTTAAATACCCATTATTCTGGGTTCGCTATGACGACCTTGCTCCTTTCCTCTCTAAGCAAACCATGATGACTAGCAACTTAAACAATGCTGCTACGATGAGTGTGGATGATTATTTCACGATGAACTTATACAAAGGAAAGATTTACAAGACCACCAATCTGTTAGGGAAGACGCTTGCACAATATTGTCCAAACGATTCTGCAATGGCTGCAGAACAGAAGAAGATAGAGCGTGAGCTTGCTGATTTTGAGAAGCATATCTATGGTGATCCAGCTCGTAAGGATAGTCTTGATAGTATTGCGGCAAGTCAAGATACAGCGAAAGCAAGCAAACGAACTGTTCGTGGTCGTCGTACAAGTTCCTCGACAAGTAGCGTTAGGCGCACACGTCGCCCATCTTCCAGTGGGAGTGCGAGCGTGTCTCCTGCACGAGTGACAGTTCGCCGTGAGCGTCATTAACATAGCTGTTAAATTTCTTCAATTAGGTAATAAAAGCCATTTGAGAACGATTAATGTATAGTCATTAGTTCTTTTATCATTAATATTTATGATTATGAAGAAAATTATTTCATCGGCTTTATTAGTCCTATCGTTTCTCTTCTCCATTCCTGTTCACGCTGACGAACCTTTGAAGTTTGGTGTAAAAGCAGGATTGAATGTGAGTGATTTCTACTTTGATAGTGAAGTCTTTGATAAAACAAATCAAGCTGGCTGGTTCATTGGACCAACGGTGAAATTCACATTACCCGTTGTTGGTTTAGGTATGGATGCTTCTGTTCTATACGATTATCGTGCTGCAAAACTCGATTATGCCACGATGACGCAGACTGTTAAGCAACAGCAGATTGCAATTCCAGTGAATGCTCGTTACTCTATCGGCTTAGGTAGCATGGCAAGTGTATTCATCTTTGGTGGACCTCAGGTTGCTTTCAACATTGGTGAGAAAGAATATCAATGGAACATGAAGAGTACATACGCTTTGAAGAATAGTAACTTCAGTGTCAACCTTGGTTTTGGTGTTACCGCATTTAAGCACCTGCAAGTGAGTGCGAATTACAATATTGCCTGCGGAAAGACAGGGCATGCAACGTGGAAATCAGCAACTGATGCTGCAACGTCTGTATTCAATAAGAAGAGTAGTCGCCACAACTCTTGGCAGGTGGGTGTAGCCTATTTCTTCTAGTCTATTTCGATATTTCTTCGCTGATTATTTGGCAGTTCTAAAGGAAAGTTATACCTTTACCGCCGTGAAACAATTAGCAATGACATATCAAGTGAACGAAGTACTGCAAAGAATTATCGAATTCTTTGCATCTTTTTGCACTTTATCTTTGGTCAATCCAAATAATTTGCTAACACACACATTCGCACCTAGCGTCTAATAACACATTTTTTCTTCTCGCATACGCGCGCGCGAAGCGTGCCGTAACCCCTGTAAACAAAGGACTTCTAGGAGTTTCCTTTGTTCGCTTTTTTATGCCCTTTTGTGAAGTAGATTTAGAGCAAAATAAGAACGAAATAACAGCTATTTTAATCAATAAACAAGTAGGATACGCTGACTCCGTATCCTTTAAAATTAAACGAAATGATGGTAATTGAAAGAAAGATTTATCAAAAGCCCCAGTGCAACATTGTTTGTACGGAGACAGAAGCTCTCTTGGTTCATGCTAGTGGTAATGCTGGTACAATTCAACCTGGTGTAGTAACGGGCGATGCAAAACGTAATTTTTTTAACGATGAAGAGGAAGACCAAGGTGGGACTTCTTGGAATAGTACGGAAAACGATTAAGAATTATCAGAAAGGAAAAGAAATGAATAGGTTTATGAAGAGAACGACTATTGGTTCAGTAATGCGAGGTATATGTTACGGCTTCGCAGCCTTATTGTTTGCTGCCAGCTGTGCGAATGATGACGTTGCACAGAATGAAAAGCAAAAGAAAGATAACACTCCTGCTGGCGCAACTGTCTTTACAGGCACTTCCCAGCCAGAGACAACAACACGTACAGCCATCCTTAACCACACAAAAGGCGCGGGTGCTTCTGTAAATTGGAGCAGCACAGACAAGATATGGGTAAAGGACGATGGAGGAAACTGGCGGCAAAGTGGAGCTGTAACATTCCCCTTTGCTACTAATAAGGCACAAGGAATGTTTGCCCTCTCTGGTACTTATACAGGTTCTACACACGATATTCTTTATACAAACAAGGCTGTTTCGGGGACGCAACCACAAGTAGAGATAAAGGCAACACAAACACAGTCTGCCCCAAACAACTTCGACCATGCTGGTGAATCGGGCGATTTTGGAATTGCCACAGCTAACAACTACAAATTCACCCTTAATCATAAGGCTGCCTATCTCTGTTTTATCCCTCGCTCAAGTAACCCATACGTAAATCGCAGTAAGCTGTTTAAGGTTGAGATTATGAGCGATGATGATATTGCGGGAACTTACAATATTGCTGCCAATGGAACTCTCACCCTCGCTTCGGGTGGTTCAAAGGCGATTACAGTAACCACTGGTTCAGGCTTCGCAATAGATAACTCTGCTGACGATATGAGCAAGAATGCAACCTACGCAGTCGTTGCTCCTGGTACACATACTTTCCGTATTCGCTATTGGCTTCGCAATACAACAGACAATCCAGATGGACCGATAGAGGGAACAGTCTCAAAGATTGTCACGCTTAACTGTACTGCTGGTTCAATTCAGGATATAACTGCAAATCTAGACCCGCATGATTATGATGGAGACCATTATTATATGTGGGATGCACAGCAGCAATATTGGTATGGTTACGAATGGACAAGACACTTGTCAGGAAATACAGGTCAGCCAACACTAAACAATAACAGTTCTCCAAATAAGCCCCAGAGTAACAGTGATGTGTCTCGTTGGTACAACGAGTATTATCCAGGTTATGGCGTAAGTAACCCTGCTACCCACACTTCATGTAAAGACCTTCCTAACGCCAACGAGATGTCTTGGTATGCAATGTACGGTGATCCACGTAGGGACGCAGATGAGCTATGGACAGCAATGGGTCACTTATACAAAGGCGGTATGTGGTTTAAGAAGAAGTCTGTGCTACTGGCAGAGGGTCATTACAACACAGAGAAATCTGCCGATGGTTCAACCGACATGCGTACAACATACAAGAGCTACCACAACAACAGCAGTAGTATCAACAATTCCGGTCTCCCATCCGCAGCCGATGCAGGCAATTACTTCTACCTGCCCGCCTTGGGTGACTACCACTCTGGTCAGCTGTTCGTCTTTGGCATCTACGGCAACTATTGGTCGTCAAGTGCTTACCCATGGGACAGCTACCGCGCGTACTACCTGTACTTCAGCAGTGGTCAGGTCAATGTGGACTACTACCCCCGCAGCTACGGGTTCAGGGTCGAGCCGTCGTTTCAGTAGTCCTCGCGCTTGCTCCTTTACCAGTGTCGCCCTCTAAAAGGCGACACCTTGGAAGCCGCTGTAAGGTGATTGAAATAGGATATAGAATAACGAGTCTCAAAGGTGTTAAACACTCTTGGCTGTAGGTGTTTAACACCTTTGATCAATAGTGTTAAACACTCTTGATGAAGAGTCTTAAACACCCTTGAAACGAAGTGTGGAATGCCAATGGAAGAGTTAGTTTTAACAACATATTTATAAACCATTTAAAAGTATAATGCTATGGTAGAGTTCGAAGTAAAATCAAAGAAACAAACAATCGGAAAGAAGAAGGGACAGACGGTGTACTATGCTGTGCCCAAGAGTAACCAACACATGACGCTTGATGCACTTTGCGACATGATTATGGACGAGACATCGCTCTCGCGTGGTGACGTGATGAACACGCTTATCACGTTGGGTAAGATGGCGTGCCGCTCATTGAAGATGGGTGCCAGTATTGACCTTGGCGACCTCGGTTCGCTTCGCATTTACTTCCCACCAAAGATGATGGACGACATGAAGGACGTGACAGCTGCCACGCTCAAAACTCCTAAGATTATCTTCACCCCTAAAGCTAAAATGCGTGAGGCTGCCCATGCTGCGGAGGTGTCTGTGGATAATCCAGCTAGAAAGAAAAGCCCTACCCCCGACCCCGAACCGAAAGAAAAGGAGAATAAAGAAGAGAATGGACCAGTGGCAGGGTAAAGCCCCACCCCCAAAAAGAAGCCTCCCCAAGCCCCTCCAAAGGAGGGGATGTCCTTATTGGATATAGTTTGAAACAACTAGAGATATGTGAGGGGGTTAAAGACATCCCCTCCTTTGGAGGGGCTTGGGGAGGCAGTACCACGGGAGCATTTTAGGTTGATTTAGGGTATCAATCGTTCTGTAATAAGACAATCGATTATATTAATTGTGAAATTAATGTCTTTCAAAACTAGTGTATTAATTTGGTTCTCTCGCTCCGTGGTACGGCCTCACCCCCAGCTAACGGGGTGAGGCTTTTGTGTGAGACAGAAGAACATGGGATTTAGAGACAAAATGACAGAAGAACATATTATTTAATGACATAGGCTCTGAAGACAGAGTAACATACGAACATAGGGGGATAGTAACATAGGGTTTAGACAGAAGGACTCTAAGTTTGCAGCAAGAAACTTAAACAGGGTATAATCCCCTTTAGGAAGCAAGGTTGATTCATTACCTTTGTTGTCAAAAGGAAGAACCAGCCTACAGGATAGGGAAACTA
>NZ_VVIQ01000017.1 GCF_009728485.1 Prevotella vespertina | reverse complement strand
CTGATGGAGAGTAATTGCAGAAATACTACAAATGAGCCTCAATATTGTTTTAGTGATTTCTACCAATCGTATCTCCGTTTTCGATAAATCGTACCTCCGTTTTTTATAAAACATACCTCCGTTTTTAATAAAACGTACCTCCGTTTTTAGTGAAACGTACCTCCGTTTTCGATAAATCGTACCTCCGTTTTTAGTGAAACGATAGTACTTTTTGTTTAAAACGATAGTACCTTTTATCTAGTTATAGGCTACAGGCGTATGATTCGTAGGGTATGAATTATATTTCTGTTCTCCGCCTAGTATAATTCGGCAATGTTACTAATGTGGATTTTTCTCTGATAATCTTGTACTCATAGAGCTTTATGATAGGAAAAAAGTATAAGTATTTCTATGACATACTGATTTCTGTTTGTAATTAAATTGGGAAGAATTTGCGACATTTTTTTTGAGTGCCTTGTAGATTGTAAAAGGTGGAAATATTAGTTTCCTAGAGAGCTTAGAATTGAATTGTATATATGTTATAGCCTTTATTTATAAATTTTATTTGTGGAAGGACTTTAGACGTAAGATGGTTCGTGCGTTTTATGAAAAAGAAGTAAGTAAACATTTGTAAGATTTCTAGTTAATCCTTACATTTGTATCAAAAGTTGTTCTATAGTCAGAAGTGGTATCTTTAGATGGAAAACCTAGTGTTGGATTTAGTTATGGAGTTTAAAGCAATGAAATGGAGATCGAGTATGTCTTTAATTTTATTACTTGCTGCAATGTTGTTTAGTAGTGGTATACCTAAGCAGGAGGTAATGGTTAGGAAAACTACCCCAAAGTCCCTAATAGTATCGAAAGATATACTTCAAATGTATGACAAGCAAATTAGGTCTTATTATTTGGATTTGAAGGAAGTGTCAGATGGTGGGATTCTCTCTTTTCCGAATAAAGCTCAAGTTGAATATACTGATGTTGCTGTTGAATTGCTGAACGCTGCACTTCGCCAGAGAGGCTTCTGCCCAGTTGATGATGAGTCAGCGCGAAATGCGATCTTAAAGTATTTCAATATTGATGTAACCCAGAGTAATTCTTCTTTAGGAAAGTTGCAGTTTAGAAAGTTTATCTTTAAGGGTGGTAACTATGCAGAGCGTATGTTACAAGCTAAGAGTATGCAATGTGACTTCTTTGATCAGCCTAATTACTTTTGGAAGTGCCTTATTTATATTCCAAAGTATAACTATCTTATGAGTGTGTCTCCTGTCATTGAAGATGCAGTCCGTATCGAAGGGGTGACAGATGAAGGCTCTGATAAGTTATATAAAGCGAAAGTGAGGCATGGGAAATTAGTTCTTAATCTCGTAGAAGATAAGTATTTCTATGAGAATGAGTTTATCTTTCACGATAATAAGATAGCTTTTCAATGGTTAAAGAAACATGATGTAGAGTTTCTCACGAACTTATTTTATAATTATGGATACGATAAGAATGAGGATATTAACAGACTTGTAATGAATGAAATGTTATCGAAATACAAAGAGGAAAAGGAAGTCTATATGTTTGAAAATACCTTTGCTTGTAAGAATACGAAACATTCATCTGTTGGGATTCGAGAAGGATTGTTGAAAACTATCCTCAACCAACCTGTTAATGATGTACGTTATTTTGTGTGGGGAAATCTTCTTCAGTCATATTTATCCCAATTCGTGTTGATGACTGAAGACGAACAACCTGAGTGGGTGAGTGCTTTCACGAAGCAAGAACGATTTCAAATAGTAGCTTATATTAGTTATTATCTTTATCAGTTAGGCGCTAAAGGCAGACAAAATTGGACATCGGTATTGGGTCATGAGCTTTATTATGAAGGCGCTTTTAGGGCTTATCTTGAGGAGAATAATTACTTAAATCTTCCAGACTATAAGAAGTTATGTGAGAGAGTTTATCATGAGTATGAAACAATGGTAAAATCGGGTGATAACTTAGAAGATGAGTAGTTATCTTATAAATCCAGCATATTTAGATATACCCAAGCTCGTTACTTTGAAAAAGATATTGAAAGTGGAGTTTGCTGGTTGGGATTAAATGGAGAGAAGAAAATGATACTCAATGAATCTTATCGTTTCAATTTGATCCTTTTTCATGAGCTTTTGGAAGTAATAATTATGAGATCTTCTCGTTATTAAAGTATGCAATGGACAGATAGGATCAGACAGGTAAAGATATTATTAGTTTTGGCAGCAATTTTTATTGCTGTTGCCTCTTTGCTTATCTCACATTCTTTGATACGTGATTTGGCGCAACAAGAAAGAAGTAAGATGGAGGTTTGGGCTGAAGCTATGAGGACATTGAGTGAAGCCGATGATAGTGCTGACCTGAGTTTAGTATTAAAAGTTTTAGATGAGAATAATACGATACCTGTGGTTGTTCTGGGCAAGGATGGTATGGTCACGGAGTATCGAAATGTGAAAATCAGTGCTAGTAATAAATCTGATAGTGTGAAATATGTAAATAAAGTAGCACAGCAGATGAAGGCCGCGGGGCAAGTTATTCGAATACCATTGGCAAATAATCATAATGATTATATAGAAGTTTGCTATGATGAATCACTCATGTTGAGACGAATAGCTATTTATCCTTATATTCAGTTAGGTGTTGTAATGCTTTTTGTTGTAGTTGCTATCTTTGCGTTATTGACATCTAAAAGAGCTGAACAGAATAAGGTTTGGGTGGGTTTAAGTAAGGAAACAGCCCATCAGTTGGGTACTCCTATATCCTCTTTAATGGCGTGGTTAGCTATTTTGAAGGAATCATATCCTAATGATAAATTACTTCCAGAATTAGATAAGGACGTGCAGAGGTTACAGCTTGTTGCAGATCGCTTTTCTAAGATAGGTTCTATTCCAGAACCTGTCCCAGCTAGTATGAATGAGGTCTTAGACCATGTAGTTGACTATATGGATCGTCGCACTTCTAAGAAAATACAGATGATAGCAGATTTACCTGACGAAGATATTATAATAAAAATGAATGCTTCGTTATTTGAATGGGTCATAGAGAATCTTTGTAAGAATGCTGTGGATGCGATGGGAGGAGAATGTGGACAAATAGTCCTTCATCTTGAACAACTTGATAATAAAGTTGTTGTTGAAATTTCAGATACTGGTAAAGGTATAAAGAAAAAGAATATTAAGAATGTATTCCGTCCAGGTTTTACAACAAAACAGCGCGGTTGGGGACTTGGATTAAGTCTTGCTAAACGTATAGTTGAAGATTATCATCATGGTAAGATCTTTGTGAAAAGCTCGGAGTTAGGGAAAGGAACTACGTTTAGAATTGAATTGAAGAAGGATTAGGAAATCCTCTTTTAATATTTAGACGTGTGACTTCTATAATGCTATTATAGCTAGATATTAGCGATAAAGTGTATATCCTTTCTATGAGGCGTTACTCTTATCTACGTTTACTTTTTTACTTATAATTTGCTTATAATCAGAAAAATATTCGTAACTTTGCAACCTGATTATGGACTTAGAAACCCTTAAAATCGACTTGAAAGGTCTTAATGAAGGTGCTAATCACCTTGAGTTTGACCTTGATGACACTTACTTTAAGGCAGTTGAAGCTCCTGAAGTGAGTCAGGGGAAAGTGCGTGTTTTATTGGATATTATGCGTACAGGAAATGATTTCTTTACCCTGGACTTCCATGAGACAGGCGTGGTAATGGTTCCATGTGATATCTGTCTTGACTTAATGGAGCAGCCCATAGAGACAACACAACGTCTCGAAGTGAAATTAGGAACAGAAAACTCAGAAGAGGAAGACCTTGTAATGGTGGCCGAGGACGAAGGAATACTCGATATTACATGGTACCTCTACGAATTCATAGCTCTCGCAATCCCTATCAGGCATGTGCATGCACCTGGAAAATGCAACCCTGCCATGATACGTACTCTTGAAGAGTACTCTGCCACCCGAAGTGGTCAGGAGGAAGACGACACACCAATGGATCCGCGCTGGGAAGCTCTATTAAAATTGAAAGAATAATATATTAAACGTTTAAAGAATTATGGCACATCCAAAAAGAAGACAGTCAAAGACTCGTACACTCAAGAGAAGAACTCACGATAAGGCAGTAGCTCCTACATTGGCAGTATGCCCTAATTGTGGTGCTTATTATGTTTACCACACAGTTTGCCCTACTTGTGGTTACTATCGTGGTAAAGTTGCTGTCGTAAAGGAAACAGCTGAATAAATATGAGTAAAATCAATGCGATCATAACGGGTGTCGCAGGTTACGTGCCAGACTATGTCCTCAACAATGAGGAATTGTCGCGCATGGTAGATACCAATGATGAGTGGATTACCACACGTACTGGTATTAAGGAGCGCAGAATCCTGACAGAGGAGGGACTTGGTACTTCTTATATGGCTCGAAAGGCTGCTAAGCTTCTGATGAAGAAGACTGGTGCAGATCCAGACAGCATTGATGCTGTTATTGTAGCCACTACGACCCCTGATTATCCTCATCCTTCTACAGCATCAATTGTATTAGGTAAGTTAGGTTTGAAGAATGCTTTCGCATTTGACTTTGCTGCAGCTTGCTGTGGTTTCATGTATGCATTTGATGTAGCCTGCAACATGATTCAAAGCGGTCGCCATAAGCGTATTATCGTTATTGGTGCAGATAAGATGTCGTCAATTACTGATTATCGTGATCGTGCGACATGTCCGCTTTTCGGTGATGGTGCGGGTGCTGTTATGGTTGAAGGTACAGAAGAGGAGGGAATCGGTTTGATAGATTCTTATCATCGCACAGATGGTAAGGGACTTCCTTTCTTGCATGTTAAGGCAGGCGGTTCTGTATGTCCTTCATCTCGTTTTACGGTAGACCATCGTTTGCATTATACCTATCAAGAAGGTCGCACAGTTTTCCGCTATGCTGTAACAGCAATGGGTGATGATTGTGCAGCATTGCTTGAGCGTAATGGTTTGACACAGAATGACGTTGATTACGTTGTTTGTCATCAAGCTAACTTACGAATCATAGAAGCAGTCGCAAAGCGTATTGGCGTTCCAATGGAGAAGGTATTGGTAAATATCCAGCGATATGGTAATACCAGTGCAGCCTGCATGCCTCTCGTTCTTTGGGATTTTGAGTCACAGCTAAAGAAAGGTGATAACATCATCTTTACGGCATTCGGAGCTGGTTTCGTAAATGGTGCTTCTTATTATAAGTGGGCATACGACGGAAATTCAGCAGCGGTTAAGAAATAAGACTCTAAGTTATCATATAATAAAAACGCATCTTTCTTTTCCTATAAGATTGATGCGTTTTTTTTAGGAGTTAATGGGCTTAGGGAGTGAAGAGCGTTAATCCTAATGTACTCTCTACTTTTAAAAGCCTCGCATATTAATGAAATATTTCGCAACTATCCCATAGAAAGGAGGTAGATATCAATTATGCACAAAGCAGGATTCGTAAACATTGTTGGCAACCCGAACGTTGGTAAGAGCACACTAATGAATCAGCTCGTTGGTGAGAAACTTAGTATTGCTACCTTTAAGGCACAGACAACACGTCACCGCATTATGGGAATTGTTAATACGGATGATTCTCAGATTGTGTTCTCTGATACGCCAGGTGTATTGAAGCCAAATTATAAGATGCAGGAGATGATGCTTCAGTTTTCTGAATCAGCCTTAGCTGACGCTGACATCCTACTCTATGTGACAGATGTTGTTGAAGACCCAGAGAAGAATATGGACTTCCTGGAGAAAGTCTCAAAGATGACAATCCCTGTCATTCTGCTTATTAACAAGATCGATGAGAGCGACCAGAAGAAACTTGGCGACCTCGTGGGGCGGTGGCATAAGTTACTCCCGAATGCTGAAATACTCCCTATTTCTGCAAAGAATAAGTTTGGTACAGACATCTTAATGAAGCGTATTCATGAGTTGTTACCAGATAGTCCTGCGTTTTTTGACAAAGACCAATTAACGGACAAGCCAGCCCGATTCTTTGTGTCGGAGATTATCCGTGAGAAGATACTCCGTTACTATGATAAGGAGGTACCTTACTCTGTTGAGGTTGTTGTTGAGCGTTTTAAGGAAGACGATCGACAGATTCATATCAATGCTATCATTTATGTGGAACGTAGCAGTCAGAAGGGTATAATCATCGGTCATCAGGGTATGGCACTGAAGAAAGTCTCAACAGAAGCACGAAAGAGTCTCGAGCGTTTCTTTGATAAGAAAGTATTCCTAGAAACCTTTGTTAAGGTTGATAAGGATTGGCGTAACTCTCAGAAGGAATTGAATAACTTTGGTTATAATCCAGAGTAAAAGCCCCCTCTAACTCCTGTGGAAGGGGGAGAGATGGGGGAATAAGGTTATTGAGCTAATCAGTCTAATAAGGCTAATAGACCCAATTAGGCTAATAGGCTCAATTAGGCTAATAGCCCCCCTTTGACAATAAGAAGACAATCGCCCTGACTGCTTAGTAGGGTACACTCTCACACAATGTGAGGGCTGGGGAATGGTCATCCTCGGCAAATATTCATCGGATGCCTGACCACATCCGGCGCCTTTTCATAATTTATTTATCAGTGTTAGAGCTGAGTTATGAGGAGGGAAAAGACCAATATTAATGGCAAATTTAGTAGCTATTGTGGGACGCCCTAACGTTGGTAAGTCCACTCTTTTTAATCGTTTGACTCAAACTCGTCATGCTATTGTGAGCGACACGGCAGGCACAACACGCGACCGTCAGTATGGTAAGTGTCAGTGGAATGGACGCGAGTTTTCCGTTGTTGATACGGGCGGATGGGTTGTTAAATCGGATGATGTATTTGAGGATGCAATCCGTAAGCAAGTACTCGTTGCTACGGAAGAGGCCGACCTCGTCCTGTTCTTAGTGGATACTGAGACGGGTGTTACTGATTGGGATGAAGATGTTGCAATGATTCTTCGTCGCACGAAACTTCCCGTATTGCTCGTTGCTAATAAGGTGGATAATAGCGGCGAATATTACCAGGCTGCTGAGTTTTACAAGCTCGGTCTAGGTGATCCTATATGTATTAGTGCCGCAACAGGTGGCGGTACAGGCGACTTGCTAGACACACTTCTTGAGAAGTTAAAAGACGCACCAGACGAGACAATCGATCAGGACATCCCACGTTTCGCCGTCGTTGGTCGACCTAATGCAGGCAAGTCAAGTATCATTAATGCCTTCATTGGTGAGGATCGTAACATTGTGACAGAGATAGCAGGAACCACACGTGATAGTATTTATACACGCTATACAAAGTTCGGTTTCGACTTCTATCTTGTAGATACTGCGGGTATCCGTCGTAAGAATAAGGTAACAGAAGACCTAGAGTTCTATAGCGTAATGCGTTCCATCCGAAGCATTGAGAATGCCGATGTATGTATTCTTATGTTGGATGCCACACGTGGTATTGAGTCGCAAGACATGAATATCTTCCAACTGATCCAGCGTAATAATAAGAGTTTGGTTGTTGTGGTCAATAAGTGGGACTTGGTGCCAGATAAGAACCAAAAGGTTATCGACACCTTCGTCAATGCAATCCGTAGTCGTATGGCACCATTCGTTGACTTCCCAATTATCTTCGCATCAGCTCTCACCAAGCAGCGCATCTTTAAGGTGTTAGAGACCGCTAAGGAGGTGTATCAGAATCGTAAGGCTCACATAGGTACAACCAAATTGAATGAGGTCATGTTGCCTATCATTGAGGCTACTCCACCGCAGTCAGTCAAGGGTAAGTATATCAAGATAAAGTATTGTTCACAACTGCCGAACACGCAAATCCCATCCTTTGTCTTCTATGCGAATCTCCCACAATATGTTAAGGAGCAATATCGTCGATTCTTAGAAAATAAGTTACGTGAGAATTGGAACCTACATGGTTGCCCCATAAATGTATTTATTCGTCAAAAGTAATGATAAGTAGTCTATGTCAATGAAGCAGGTTTCATCATGTCTTCTCATTGTCGTAACGTTACTATTAGCAGCTTGCGGCGGGAAGAAACAGGATATTGATCAAGGAAAGCTAGCAGCCAAAGCGGCAAAAGACTATTATGAGCAACTCCTAAAAGGCGATTACGAGGCGTTCCTCAATAATGAGAATCGCACCAATAACCTGCCTGATGGCTACAGAAAGCAGCTATTGCTCAATCTTAAGCAGTTTGTGACTCAGCAAGATAGTCTGCATCATGGTATCGATTCCATATCCTTAGGTGCATCCAACTTCTCTGCTAAGGATAACACAGCTAGCGTATTCCTCCTCTTCCATTATGGTGACAAAACCACAGAACAAGTGGTTGTGCCGATGGTGAAAGAGCGTGGGAAATGGATTCTTAGATAATCGTCTTATTATCTTATAAATGAGGATATACTGGCAAGTATATCCTCTTTTTTATGCTCCTTCATACGGGTGGTGACTCCCTAACACACTTGCCTCATCCTGATTTTACCCTAGATTTCGCACAGCAATATCCACTTTTTGTCTGCGTTAGACGCCTATGTTCTTGCGATCCTATGCTGATTTCGTATTCAATTCATACGTATCTTATTTTATTTGCGTGCGTATCTCGCATTTGTGGAACACGTATGTTTTTATATTATCTAAGTGTGATAAAGTATTATCTAAGTTTGATAATTAATTATCTAAGCGTGATAAAACTTTATCACACTTAGATAATACGATTAGATACGTTCAAAAACAATGCAGAACACGCAGGAAAACAATGCGGAATAGGTTGGGAACTAATGCGGAATGCGTTAGAAAACAATGTGGGATAGGCTTGTAAGCAATAAGAGATACGCTGGCGAATGATGGCGAATAGGCTAGAGACTAGTGTAAAATACGCCAGGAGACAAACGAAAAACAGGGAAAACGAAAGGCAATACGCGCGTATTTCGTTTTCCCTGCTTATCCTTTCGGATGGGTTATTGATGTTATTTCTTCTTTTAGAAGGCTATGCCCGCCAGCGAACTTTGGGTAGGTGCTGCCCTCCTATATAATCCTATGAAGTGCTATTTACTCTGCGGATAGCTCAATGCTCTTCACCTTCTTGAAGAGATCCGATGCGAAGACAAGGTCGTTCAGTTTCTTATTATGTGATGAGATGACAGAATCTTTATCGCCTTGCCACTCCTTCCTACCGTCTGCAATGAATACTATATTCTCGCCAATACCCATCACGGAGTTCATATCATGCGTGTTGATGATGGTCGTCATATTAAACTCTCGAGTGATACTCGTTAATAGTTCGTCTATGACAAGGGAAGTCTTAGGGTCGAGTCCAGAGTTCGGCTCATCACAGAAGAGGTATTTCGGGTTCATAACGATGGCTCTTGCTATGGCAACACGCTTCTGCATACCTCCTGAGATTTCACCCGGAAACTTCTGTTCTGCGCCTGATAGATTCACTCTCTCTAGACATTCTAGTGCCCTTTTGTCGCGTTCAGTAGCCGACATATCCGAGAACATATCTAGTGGGAAGCGTACATTCTCTAGCACGGTGAGCGAGTCAAAGAGCGCAGCACCCTGGAATATCATACCCATCTCACGCCTCATGAGTATCTTCTCCTTCTTTGTCATATTCACAAAGTTGCGTCCGTCATATAAGACTTCGCCCTTTGTGGGTTCTATGAGTCCCGTCAGAGAGCGCATGAGCACGGTCTTTCCCGCACCACTTTGTCCGATGATGAGATTCGTCTTACCATCTTCAAAGACTGTATTAATGTCCTTCAGCACTTCTTTGTCACCGAATGACTTGAATAGATGTTTTACTTCAATCATAGTAGAGGAGCCTCCTCCAGCCCCTCCGAAAGGAGGGGAGTCCCATATACTAAGAGTGGGATGTGGGAGAATTGTTAGTTTTCTTATTCTTAATGATACTATATGAAAAGTTTTCCCTGCCGTTTCTAACTAGCTTTCGTTAGATACTCCCTTCCTTGGAAGGGCTGTGGGAAGTCTTTTTCTAACTCAACATCTGCGTTAGGAACACATCGCTAAAGAGAATCAAAACGCTAGAGCAGACTACGGCATCAGTGGATGCTTTGCCCACTTCGACACTTCCGCCCTTCACGGTGTAGCCCATGTAAGACGATACACTTGAGATAATGAAGGCAAAGAAGAAGCCCTTAATAATACTCATCCACATAAACCACGGATTAAAATCATGCTGCAATCCAGCGGTGAGATCTACTGGTGTGATGATATGTGCGAAGTAGGCTGTGGCATAAGCTCCGATGATACCCGTTGCAGCAGAGAATATTACGAGGAATGGCATGATGGTCATCAAACCGAGAATCTTTGGTAATATCAGATAGCTGGCGGAGTTGATTCCCATAATCTCAAGGGCGTCTATTTGCTGAGTCACACGCATGGTGCCAAGCTCAGAGGCTATATTTGAGCCAACCTTACCCGATAATATCAAACACATGATACTACTCGAGAACTCCAAGAGCATAATCTCGCGCGTTACATAACCAGATACCCAATGAGGCATCCAAGCACTTTGTACGTTGAGTTTTATCTGAATACAAATCACAGCTCCTATAAAGAACGAGATGAGCAACACGATTCCTATAGAATCGACACCTAGTTGTGACATCTCTTTAAGATATCTTTTAAAAAACATCCTCATGCGTTCCGGGCGACTTAATGAGCGTCCCATCAGCATAAGATAATTACCGAATGTATTCAGCCACTTAATGATAAGCATGATTCTCTTATTTAGTTTTGTGGCTACAAAAGTAGGCAAATAATCACAGATATAGGCAGGAAAGACATTATTTAATAATCTTTCTTGTGTGGTTCTTGTGAATTATAGTGCATGAATAAAATGTCTGATGAAAGGCAAGAGGGGAGGGGTGTGCTGACAATAAATGATCTCTATTCAATGTGTTAATGGCTTCGTATATATATAAGAGCAATATTTATTTTCCTTATTAACTATCAGTTTGGCACAATTTTGTTTGCATATTTCAAATAAAATAACGAATATTGCAAAATGATTGCCACATATTCAAAGTGTCATCTATTTGCTTTCTTTATTTATTTAAATAACTCACTAGCGTTCCTTTTACGCTATATTAAAACAAATGTGTATGATGAAACAATTACTTATTTCAGCTTTATTCTTATGCTGTGTGACAATTTCAAGAGCTCAAACTATTCCTAATGAGAAGGTAGTAATCAGTGTGAAGGCTAATACCGCCTCGGTTTCGTTTGCAGTGCGTACGCTTGCTAATGCTCCCGTCGTCTGTGATTTTGGATCAGATGAAGGCGTTAAATCTTTTCCTTCAAATACTGATGGAACCTTCACAAAGGTAGAGTACCAATTCGTAACTCTTTCTACTTCCGAGCGTACCTTTACTATTGCTGCCGACAAACTAATGACTTTACGGATTGTACAGAGGCGTGAAGTAAATGGTGTGGTAGAGGTGAAGTCAAATACTCTTCGTGATTTGAATGTTGATTATGTAGACCTTACTGCGCACGACAAGGTGGATGTCTCTTTATGTCCTAACCTTGAAGTATTGACCTTGAGTGCTAGTGGTGTTGGTGAGATAGTACTTCCTAAGAGTGATAACCTTGTGTCGGTGCAGGCATCTCCAACCCTTCTTGGACAAGGATCATTGCGCCAGTTGAATAATCAAGACGCAAAGAATCTAAAGCAGTTAGGGGTTACGGGGGCGTCTATTAGCAAGCTCGATGTAAGCAATAACCTTAACTTAGAAACCCTTGTATTCGCTAATCCTAAGAAAGTTCTTCGTGAGATTAATGGAGCGAAGGCTCTTCGTAAATTGCAAATGCTTGATGTTCGAGGAAATGCACTGGCTTTTGATCAAATCCCCGACCGCTATATTCAGGATTCACCAATCGAGAACTTCCGATACAGTGGACAGACTGCTTACCTTGTTCCTCAAGATAAAGTAAACGGGTTAACAGTAAACCTTTCTTACCTTCTGTCTGCTCGTGGTATCTCAACAGCAGCCGAACGAACAGAGTTCACATGGATGTATAAACGTAATGAAGCGGCTGCTTATGAGCCTGTTCCTGCTAACAAGTTGACCAATATACTTGGTGTATTTACTTTTGATAAGTCTTTGTCGGAGGATGATATTGTGCGTGTTTATTGCAAGATGTCGAACCCTGGTTTCCCTGGTATCGGTAAGAAGAGCAGCAATACACTTGGGACTTATATGATAAAACTCAAAGCCATCCCTAATGGTATCACTTCTGTTACGGCTTCGGATGCTGCTTTACATGTGATAAAGACCGATGATGGTTGTCGTATAGAGACAGCCACACCACAACAGGTTATGGTTTTTGATGTGAATGGAAAGACTATTTGGACTGGAAGTACACCATCAAATATAGAATTGAAACATGGTGTTTATATTGTTCGTTCAGCGTCTGGTAAGGTTCTGAAACTAGTTAAGTAATACTCGGATGTGACTCTTTGTCTCTTAAAAAACACAAACAACAAGGTGCTATATAGCCTTGTTGTTTGTTGTTTTATTAATATTTTGCTACATTTGCAAACTATAAGGAGAGGCAAGATAACAGCAAACTCGAAAGAAAAGAATAGCTATGTCAGAGACAGATAATATAGTTGTGCGTCCAGAAGAAGAAGGGAGTATCCTGCATACGGACAAGTTGGTAAAGCGGTACGGAAAGCGTACTGTGGCAAATGGTGTGAGTATTAGTGTGCGACAAGGGGAGATTGTCGGGTTGCTCGGACCGAATGGTGCAGGAAAAACAACATCTTTCTATATGACAACAGGACTTGTTGTTCCTAACGAAGGTCATGTTTATATTGACGACCAAGAGATTACTAATTATCCTGTCTATAAGCGTGCGCGTGCGGGTATAGGCTATCTTCCACAGGAAGCAAGTGTCTTTCGCAAGATGAGTGTCGAAGACAACATCATGAGTGTATTAGAGATGACGAAGTTAAATAAGCAGGAACGCATTGATAAAATGGAAAGTCTTATCCGTGAGTTCCGCCTCGAGAAGGTGCGTAAAAACCTTGGTGACCGTCTTTCTGGAGGTGAGCGTCGTCGCTGTGAGATTGCTCGTTGTCTGGCTATTGATCCAAAGTTTATCATGCTGGATGAGCCTTTTGCGGGTGTAGACCCTATCGCTGTTGAGGATATTCAGCATATTGTTTGGCGATTGAAGTTCCGTAATATCGGTATTCTTATCACCGACCACAATGTGCACGAGACGTTGAATATCACCGATCGAGCTTATCTCTTGTTTGAAGGACGCATCCTTTTCAAGGGGACACCAGAAGAGTTAGCCGCCAATAAGATTGTTAAGGAGAAGTATCTGGGTACAGACTTCGTGCTACAAAAGAAGGACTTCCAGCTGTTAGACCAGCGTAAGCGAGCACAGCAAGAGGGTGTTGAGCTATAATAGACAATAGGAGTTGAACATTAGATTAGAGCGTACATCATTGTTTTATTAATTATCAGTTAGAGCGAAATTCACCCTTTGATAATTTGTTGTTTACATCATAAATGCTTACTTTTGCACTGCATTTAGTAAGGAAGTATGGCAGAGTGACCGAATGCGCTGGACTCGAAATCCGGTATACGCCCATAGGTGTATCGGGGGTTTGAATCCCTCTACTTCCGCAAAGCTATTCGGTAAAGAGTAACGTAATCATATCTTATGTGTATCGCAGGATATGGTTACGTTTTCTTTTATTAAAACCTTCTTCTCTCCCTTCTTCCAAATGAATAGAGGATAGAATAGTATTAGTCAAAAACGAAGGGGACGTTTCTTTGATACAAGGAAATGCCCTCTTCGATATGAAGAAACGCCTTTCTCGAATGGAGAGGGGCGTTTCTTGTGAAACAAACTCTAGATTCGATTCGTTAAGACAATGGTAGTACTGAAACCATTGGGTGTATTTACTTATCTCTGTACAAGTCTCTTTGGTCGGTTTGTTATGGTATCTGCCTTGGTAAGCTATACTTTCGAAGCAGATAATCAGGGGGATTACTCTTATTAAGTTATAGTAGTGACAATGTGTTTCACTCATTGCTTTGAGTAGTTATAATCGCTATAATATAGAAAGCCCACCTATCGCAAACTCTTTTGAAGAGTAAGCAATAGGTGAGCAGGATAGGTTTAATAAATGAATAACTTATCGCTTCAAGTTTGGATTTTTCTCAACTTCTGTACCTGGATAAGGCAAGTAGTTCATGTTATCATTCCATGTTCCTGTGACTGGAACACTCTCTGTTGCAACGAACCCAGCGGCTACTGTGAGTGGTGCGTTAGCCTTGCGATACTCGAAGTTATTACGTAGAATGTTCATACGCAACTCATCACTTCGGCGTGTAGCAAGGGCAACCCAGTTACCAGCAACTTCCCATCCATGCTCTTTAAAGGCAGCTTCTGCAAGCTGGTTAGGGGTCATAGCATCAATAGCAACACCATCAACGATTGTTGCCGCAGCCCCATCAACAGCGCGAGCACGCACTTTCTTCAAACATTCCTTAGCCAGTGCGAGGTTGCCACCACTGCGTGCTGCACTCTCTGCATACCATAGTAATACCTCTGGATAGCGTATGAGTTGATGGCGAGTGTCGGTACACATACCCTTGTAAGGCTTCTTGGTGTAGTCGTAAGGTGCTTTAATCTCCTTGCCATTATCGTCTGCATTGATGGTAAAGATGGAGAACATTGGGTGACGCTCTGCCACAATAGGCTTACCGCTACCAGCAAGTGCCCACCAATCAACGAGCGTTCCATCCTTTAAACGTATTTGTGGATCATAGATGGCACGCTTACGTGGACCATCAGGGAAGTCTTTCCAGAACTTAATCTCACCCCATGCATCGCCCCATCCACCGAGACTTTCAAAGAAACAACAGCTTGAGAACTCTGAATCAGTTGACCAATTCTTTGTCGGGGAGAAGTTGATTCCAAGTATAGTCTCCTTGTTGTAGTTGTTACCATACGAATAGACGTTACGCCAATCAGCATCCATAGTAGCGTTATACTTGCCGCTGTTCACACCATCAATAACCTCCTTTGCCTTTTCTGCAGCCTTCGCATAATATTCCTGACCCTTGTTTAGAGGATAACCAGCCATTGACATGTAGACTGCGGATAGTGTTGACTTCACCGCCTGTTGTGTTACATAGACGTCAACACCGAAGAGTTGGGCTGGAGCTGATGTGTAATGTGTTGGCAGATTGACAGCATCAACAGCCTCCAGATCCGATACGATGAGGTCATAGACGCCCTGAACATCAGTTAACTTAGTTGTTCCGTTGTCATCTTCATTGTGTAGATTGATGGGAAGAGGACCGAACACACGCACAAGATAATAGTATGCGTATGCACGCCAGAAACGTGCTTGGGCGATGGCAAGGTCGATGTTCTCTTTAGCAACAGGCGTCTTCTCTGCATTGTCAATGATGTAGTTAGCTGCCTGAATGAGATTATAATGCAGTCTCCAAGCATCCCTTACCCCCTTGTTGTTATCGGACACTTGGAACTTATCTATCTCTGCACAAGCCTGCTTATTAGAGCCTGGATTAGCCGTAATATCGTCACCTTGCCATTGAGGATAGCCTGGATTGGTGTAGTTTTGAGTATGATTCACCTGCTCATAGAGGGCATATAGACTTTCATCAAGGTCGTTTTGTGAAGCGAAGAAATTACCAGGGGTATGCTTACCTTTTGGGTCTTCGTCGAGAATATCACTACATGCTTGTAGCGTAAGGGCTGAAGCAAGGAGCATACAGCCATAGAATATATTTCTTTTCATATCGTTATTTTGTTAGAAGTTAAAGCGAATGTCGAATGTAAAGGTGCGTGGATTAGGATATGTGCCCATATCAATACCATTGTCCATGTCGACGTTGTTGTTAGAAAAAGACATACCTGCAGGGTCAGCACCCTTGTAGCTTGTGATTGTAAAGAGGTTTTGTATGCTCAATGCTAAGCGTATATCAGCAAAGTGAGTGTGCTTGCGAGCAATATTGTATGCTATGCTTATGTTCTCACAACGGAAGTAGTCTGCATTCTCAATCCACTTGCTTGAGTTGCCAAGGTTATTATTTCCTACAGCATTAAGAGCAGGCATTGTTTTACCAATCTCACTGATATAATCGGCTGCAGTAACAAACTTTGAAGCACCTACCATGGAGTTCATTGCGAAACGAACAAGATTCAGTCGTTGTGCTCCAAAGGCACTATTGAAGAAGGCATTGAACTCCCAATTCTTATAGGTAATTGAGTTGTTCCAACCCATTGTGAAGTCTGGATTAGCACAACCGAGTATCTGTCGGTCTGCACTTTGGGGACTTGTAGTGATGCTCCCATCGGCTGCATAATAGCTGTCGAGACCATTTGCGTTTAGACCTGCCCACTTGTAACCATAGAATGTACCGATAGGTTGCCCTTCCTTAATGATAGTTGAAGGTTCAACTGTGCCTGGCGAAGGTGAGCTACCATAGAGAATTGGATCTTGTGATGTCAACTTTACGACTTTATTCTTTAGATAAGAACCATTGATAGTAGATGTCCATGAAAGTTCTGGAGTATCTATGATGCGTGCTGTAAGTGCAATATCAAGACCTTTGTTGGTAATTTCACCAGCATTAACCCAGTATTGTGTACCACCGAGATAATAAGTACGTGACTTCTTTAATAAGGCATCGGTGGTCTTCTTATTGAAGTAGTCAATGCTCAACTCCAACCTGTTATTGAGGAAGCTAACATCTAATCCAATGTCAAACTGTTTCGACTTCTCCCATGTTAGGTCTGGGGTTGCGATGTTTTTAGCCCAGTAGCCTGTGTAAGTCGTTGATGTTCCGAAGTCAAAGTTAGTAGCGGTCATGGTGCCTAAAGTTGCATATACTGGTACTCCTTGGTTACCGATAAGACCATAACTAGCACGGATTTTCATGTTACTAATCCATGTGATTGGTTTCATGAATTTCTCATTACTGATGGTCCAAGCCGCAGCGATAGAAGGGAAATAGCCCCACTTCTTCTTTGAGAAACGTGAACTACCATCGGCACGGAATGTTCCTGTTAGCATGTAACGATTATCGTAATTGTACATTACACGACCTACCCATGAGAGAAGTCCCCACTTGCTGTAATCGTTTGAACCACCTCGGTTAGTTGCATTGTTATAATCCCACCATCCAACGGATTCTGTTTGAAGGTTAGTACCATTGAGTCCCATCATACGAGTGGTACTCTGTGTAGCCTCGAATACACCTGTTGCTGTGAGGTTATGCTTGTCCCATGCGCCTGTATAAGTAAGGTTATTGGTGGTTTGTAAAGTGGCACGTTGATGATCATTGTTGCCCATACTACTCTTAGGAAGTACCCTTGTGGTTGAGAAACTATAGCCTTTGCCATCAAAGTAATCAAATCCGTTGGTACTGGTAAAGGTAAGTCCTGGAAGAATATGGAACTTTAAGTCTGCATGACCAGTGAGTATATCTGTGCGAAATTGACTAGCATTTGCAATCAAAATACCATAAGGATTGGCTTGAATTGAGTTATAAGGATCCTTCATAAAATTGCCTTTCTGGTCATACATCTCCATGGTTGGAGAGTAGTTTTCAGCAATCCATAGTGGATTATATTGCGACATATCAAAACCACCTCCTGTACTCTTTCCATGGCTGTAATCGAGGTCTCCTGTGAATTCAAACCATTTATAAAGGCGAGAGTGAATGTTGAGTTTAGCTTGATAACGTTCAAATTGAGTATTCTCAACGACACCTTTATTCTTTAGGTAGCTGCCACTCATGTAGTATTGTGTGTCGGCATTACCCTTAGATATCGTAAGTTTATAGTTCTGAATAGTTCCTGTGCGGAGAATCTTATCCATCCAATCAATGCCAGGCTTCGTACCATCGAGGTAAGGTTGTAGCTCTGCTTGGTTTGTAATCTTACCTCCATCAAGTAAAGCCTGTGCATATTGCTTTGTGTTCATCACCTTAGGCATGTTGTAAGCGTTGGCAATTCCGAGGCTAGCATCAAACATGATACTCTGTTGACCTTGTTTTCCTTGCTTGGTCTGAACGAGTACAACGCCATTTGAACCACGGCTACCATAGATGGCTGTAGACGATGCATCCTTCAAAACTTGTATGCTTTGGATATCTTCAGTATTGATACCGTCGAGTCCATTCTCACGTACAATACCATCAACAACATATAGTGGGTCGTTGTTACGATGGATAGAACTCGTACCACGCACACGGATCTTTACGCCACCACCAGGTACGCCACTCTGGACAACATTGATACCTGTTACACGTCCTTGGAAGGCTTCACTAACGTTCTTAATAGGTTGATCTCTGAAGGCTTTGTCGTTCATTACTGCTACAGAACCAGCCAAATCGGCTTTGCGAACACTACCATAACCAATGACAACAACCTGATCCATGGTTTGTGTACTTTCTTTTAAGGTAACGTTAAGTGAGCCTCCTCTCCATATAATCTCGTTCTTTTCATAACCAACATAGCTGACAATAATGATTGTACCTGCCTTTACGTTAGATAGAGAAAACTTACCATCAAGATCAGTAATAGTACCATGTGTAGTTCCTTTTGCCATGATTGTTGCTCCGACGATAGGGTCACCATTAGCATCGACAACCTGTCCTGTGCAAGTGTTATTGTCCTGTTGCATGACAGGCAAACTTGTCATAGGTTGCATAGCAGACTTTCCTGCATAGGCAGATCCTGTAGAAATGGCAGCTGCAACTGCAAACATCCCCAGCTTCCTAAATTGCTGTTTCATATTAAGTATTGTGTCTTAGATGAATAATATCGACCTGGTAAACTTGATTTAGGTTTCTTGTTTGTTTAGGTCGGTTAGTATTTATGTCTGTTTAGGTTTATTGTATTATTTGTGACAAATGTAATTCTTTTTGTGAAAAGAATCTTACTTTTATACTAAAATTAACATTTAATAAGAGAAAAGAGAATACTGATTGTTATAAGAACTCTTGCTAATTGGGTTCTTAAAGGATCCCTTCTCTAGAGGAAAAGGGTCGGGATTTGAGTTTTGAAGAGTGCTGATAAGTTCGTTTTTAACCATTACTACCTAGGTTAAAAAAACAAATTTCCCTCTATATATGATAAGGTTGTGCGAAAAATTAAGTATCTTTGCACACCAAATACCCTACGAAGTGCAATACTCTTAGCGTGTATGTAAACATTTGATAAATAATAATTAAACATAAATTCAATAATATCAAGATGAAGATTTCATTTGAAAATCCAGACAAAGTAAATGGTTTGATGACCATTACAGTAGAAGAGTCTGACTACAAGAATGAGGTTGAGAAGACCCTCAAGGATTATCGTAAGCGTGCTAATGTACCAGGTTTCCGCCAGGGGCAAGTACCAATGGGCATGATTAAACGTCAGTATGGTCCACAGGTGAAGATGGATGTTATCAATAAGATCCTAGGCGAGAATCTACAGAAATATATTACTGATAATAAGATTCAGATGTTGGGTCAGCCAATGTCATCAGAGGCTCAAAAGCCTGTAGAGTTGGAGCAACCTGCACCTTATGAGTTTAAGTTTGATATTGCTGTTGCACCAGAGTTTAAGATCGAATTAAATGGTAAGAACAAGATTGACTTCTATGAGATTGAGGTTGATGACAAGTTGATTGATCAGCAAGTTGAGATGTTTCAGAGCCGTGCAGGTCACTATGATAAGGCAGAGACTTTCGATCCAGAACAGCGTGACTTGTTGAAGGGTGATCTTCGTGAGTTGGATGAGAATGGTAATACTCTTGAAGGTGGTATTACTGTAGAGGGTGCTTCTTTGATGCCACAATATATAAAGGTTGAGGATCAGAAGAAGCTCTTTGATGGTGCAAAGGTTGGTGATATTATCACTTTCAATCCTACTGCAGCTTACCCAGATAACGATATCGAGGTGTCTTCTCTATTGAAGATCAAGAAGGAAGAAGTTGCTGAACATAAGGGTAACTTCTCGTATCAGATCACTGAAATCTCACGCTTCGTAAAGGCCGAGAATAATGCTGAGTTATGGAAAAGCGTATATGGTGAAGATACCGAGATAAAGGATGAGGCTGCATTCCGCAAGGCTATCGCTGATGGTTTGAAAGAGCAGTTGAAGGGTGATTCTGACTATAAGTTCGTTCAGGATCTCCGTGCTTATTGTGAGAAGAAAGTGGGCGATCTTACTTTCCCAGATGCTCTCTTGAAGCGCATTATGTTGGCTAACAACCAGGATAAGGGTGAAGAGTTTGTAGAGAAGAACTATGAGCAGAGCGTCAAAGAACTCACATGGCACTTAATCAAGGAACAGCTAGCACAAGCTAATGATATTAAGGTCGATGATAATGATGTACGTGAGAGTGCACGCCAGATGGCACGTGCCCAGTTCGCTCAATATGGTATGACCAATGTGCCAGAGGACTACTTGAATGGTTATGCTGATGAGATGTTAAAGAAGCGCGAGAACATCGATTCTTTCGTAGAAGCAGCATTGGATCGTAAGCTCGCTGCCGCTATTAAGAAGGTAGTGAAGCTAAATACTAAGACTGTAACTCTCGATGAGTTCAACAAACTTGTAAGCGAGTAACAATTTTAAGAAAAATCTTCTTTTATATATAGAGGTTATCGGTTTTTTTCCTTATCTTTGCTTATAGTAAGCGAGAAGATGCCTGTTTTATGGCATACTCTTTGTGAATATGGCAATAATAAGGGAGGTCGATAACCTCTATTTTTGTCACATTATTATATAAGAAAGGATTACAATGAATGATTTTAGGCGATTTGCCACAGGACACCTAGGGATGAATGGTATGGTGCTAGACGATGTTGTTAAGGCACAAGCACAATACTTAAACCCTTATATACTTGAGGAACGTCAGTTGAATGTCACCCAAATGGATGTTTTCTCACGCTTGATGATGGAGCGTATCATCTTTCTTGGTACACAAGTAGATGATTATACAGCTAATACAATACAAGCTCAACTTCTTTACTTGGACTCTGTTGACCCTGGTAAAGACATCTCTATTTATATCAATTCACCAGGTGGAAGTGTGACAGCAGGCTTGGGTATCTATGATACCATGCAATTTATTTCTAGTGATGTCGCAACCCTCTGTACTGGTATGGCTGCATCTATGGCAGCAGTATTATTGGTTGCTGGAAAAGAAGGGAAGCGATCTGCACTAAAGCATAGTCGCGTTATGATTCATCAACCATTGGGTGGGGTACAAGGTCAAGCATCCGACATTGAGATAGAGGCAAAAGAGATTATGAAGTTCAAGAAAGAGCTTTATACCATCATTAGTGACCATTCCCATCAGAGCTTCGAGAAGGTTTGGAATGATAGTGATCGTAACTATTGGATGAACGCAGAAGAGGCTAAAGCATATGGAATGATAGATGATGTTCTTGTTAAGAAGTCTTCCAATAATGCCCTCAATACGTCTGATGACAATACTGAATCAAATAAGTAAAGGAGTAAATAATGCCCCAGAAGAAATGTAGTTTTTGTGGTCGCAGTGAGAAGGAAGTTAAGCTTCTCATCACAGGGTTGGATGGTTACATCTGTGAAGATTGTGCACAGCAGGCTTACAAGATAGTTACACAGGCAGGCGCATTGGCTGATGATGAGAATACTGGTAGTGTTGCTTTTAAGGTAAAGGAGGTTCCTAAGCCCAAAGAAATTAAGCAGTATCTTGACGAATATATCATTGGACAGGATGAAGCTAAACGCTATCTTTCAGTTGCAGTGTATAACCATTACAAGCGACTTCAGCAACCGAAGAATGAAGATGGTGTAGAAATAGAGAAGAGCAACATCATTATGGTGGGTTCAACTGGTACTGGTAAGACCTTATTGGCACGTACTATTGCGAAACTTCTCGATGTTCCTTTCACCATTGTAGATGCAACTGTATTCACTGAAGCAGGTTATGTTGGTGAGGATGTGGAGAGTATTCTCTCACGCTTGTTACAGGTAGCTAACTTCGATGTAGCAGCCGCTGAACGTGGTATAGTATTTATCGATGAGATTGATAAAATTGCCCGTAAGAGTGATAATCCAAGTATTACACGTGACGTAAGTGGTGAGGGTGTTCAGCAAGGATTGCTAAAGTTATTGGAAGGAACGATGGTTAACGTCCCACCAAAGGGTGGTCGTAAGCATCCTGATCAGGACTATATCCATGTGGATACCCGCAATATCTTATTTATTTGTGGTGGTGCTTTTGATGGCATTGAACGTAAGATTGCACAGCGACTCAATACACATGTGATTGGTTATAACTCTGTTCAGAATGTTGCAAAGATAGATAAAAAGGACTTAATGAAGTATGTTTTACCACAAGACTTGAAGTCCTTTGGTCTCATACCAGAGATAATTGGTCGTTTGCCAGTGCTTACCTATCTTAGTCCACTCGATCGAGAAGCTTTGCGCAACATCCTTATTGAACCAAAGAATTCCATTGTTAAGCAGTATATCAAGCTGTTTGAAATGGACGATATAAAGCTCACTTTCACAGAGGCAGCTCTTGATAGTATTGTAGACAAGGCTGTTGAATATAAGTTAGGAGCCCGTGGACTACGTTCAATCGTAGAGTCTGTAATGATGGATGCTATGTTTGAAGTCCCATCAAGAGACGTAAAAGAATTTGAGGTGACGGAACAATATGTTCGTCAACAGCTCGATAAGGCTCATATCCAACAATCGGGTTCAGCCTCATAACATATATGTATAGTCTGCCGATGTCGTGTGTAACGCTGCATCAGCAGACTTTCTTTGTTTCTACCAAAACCATAAACGGATAGGAAATCACCAACTATTAACATGACAAAAGAGCTCAATCTTACCGAAAAACTTAAATATTACTTTGGCTTTGAGAAGTTCAAAGGTGATCAAGAAGCCATTATACGCAATCTTCTTGCAGGACATGATACCTTCGTACTAATGCCTACAGGTGGTGGTAAAAGCCTGTGTTATCAACTTCCATCACTGATAATGGAGGGTACAGCTATTGTTGTTTCGCCTCTTATTGCATTAATGAAAAACCAGGTAGATGTCATCAATGGTATCAGTGAAGAGGATGGTGTGGCGCATTATCTTAACTCTTCTTTAAAGAAGGCTGAGATAGATAAGGTGCGTGCCGATATTGTTTCCGGACGCACAAAGCTACTTTATGTAGCCCCAGAATCCCTCAATAAAGAGGAGAATATGGCATTTCTAAAGTCGGTGAAGATAAGTTTTTATGCGATTGATGAGGCTCATTGTATATCTGAATGGGGACACGATTTCCGTCCAGAATATCGTAAGATACGTTATGCAATAGATACTATTGGAGCTGCACCGGTCATTGCGCTCACTGCAACAGCTACCGATAAGGTGCGAACGGACATCATCCGTAGTCTTGGAATAGAGGATTGTGCCGAGTTTAAAAGCTCTTTTAATCGTCCTAATCTATACTATGAGGTACGTGCAAAGAGGAGTGATGATGATACAAGCAAGCAAATAATTAAGTTCATTAAGCAGCATACTGGTAAAAGCGGAATCATCTATTGTCTTTCACGTAAGAAGGTGGAAGAGTTGGCAGCCATCCTTCAAGCTAATGATATAAAGGCTGCGCCCTATCATGCAGGGCTTGATTCGGAAACGAGATCGAAGACTCAAGACGACTTCCTTATGGAGGAGTTGGATGTTATCGTGGCTACAATAGCATTCGGAATGGGTATTGATAAGCCTGATGTACGCTTCGTTATCCATTACGATATACCGAAGAGTTTGGAGGGATATTACCAAGAAACAGGACGTGCTGGGCGTGATGGTGAGGAAGGGATCTGTATTGTCTTCTATTCAAAGAACGACTTAAAGAAACTCGAGAAGTTTATGGAAGGGAAGCCTGTAGCCGAGCAGGACATTGGTAGGCAGCTGTTACAAGAGACTGAGGCTTATGCTGAATCGTCTGTTTGTAGGCGTAAGATGTTACTTCATTACTTTGGTGAAGAATATCCAAAGGATAATTGTTGTATGTGTGATAACTGTCTGCACCCGAAGAAGAAGATTGAGGCAATGAATCAGCTCTTGATAGTTCTCCAAGCAGTGAAGGCTTTGAAAGAAAACTTCCGACAAGAGTATGTCATTGACTTCGTCAAAGGTAGGGCAACAGATGATCAAAAAGATCATAAGCACAACGAGCTTGAAGACTTCGGTGCCGGCGAAGATGAAGACCCGAAGATATGGAACCCTGTAGTCAGACAAGCACTCTTGGCTGGTTATTTGAAGAAGGATGTCGAGAATTACGGATTACTGAAGTTGACAGCAGCAGGCAAACGCTTCATGAAGTCGCCAACGTCGTTTATGATCGTAATGGATGCCGAATTTAAGGATGAAGAGGACGATGATACACCATTGACGGGCACTGCAGTTCTCGATCCGGAGCTTTTCTCTATGCTAAAGAACCTTCGTAAGAAGATAGCACGTAAGTTAGAAATTCCTCCATACGTCATCTTTCAGGATGTATCCTTAGAGCAGATGGCAATGATGTATCCTATTAATGAAGAGGAACTACAGAACATTCAAGGGGTAGGAGCAGGTAAGGCGAAGCGTTATGGGAAAGAGTTTTGTGAATTGATAAGGCAACATTGCGAAGAAAACCACATCGAACGTCCCGAAGAACTACGTGTGCGAACGGTCGCAAAGAAGTCTATGCAGAAGGTAAAAATCATCCAAAGCATTGACAGACAACTCCCACTTGATGACATTGCATCGGCAGAAGGACTTGATTTTGATGATCTTCTCACTAAGATTGAAGAGATTGTCTATAGTGGAACGAAGCTCAATATCGATTACTTCCTAGAGGATGTTTACGATGATGATACAATCAATGACATCTATGACTACTTCATGGACAGCGAGACAGATAGCCTAGATGTGGCAATGGAAGAACTTGATGGTGATTATAGTGAGGATGTTATCCGGTTGGTACGTATAAAGTTTCTGTCAGAGATGGCAAATTGATTGTATATAAAAAATATAACTTTGACTTAAAGGAAGTGCTTTCTTCGATTTGAAGAAAGGCTTCCTTTGATGTAAAGAGAGGCTTTCTTTGAGGTGAAGAAGGCGTCTCTTTTTTTTCAACCATTTATCCGTTGCTAATGAGGTTGGGGTTCTTTAGTTTGCAACTACTAGTTAGAAGATGTATGAAATGCTCAAATTTTATATACAGAAGAGGGTTAAGACATCTGTTACCCTATCTTTTTTCCGTGTGATATTACTGATATTCTACTATCGTACTAATCTGCCGTTAAATAGCTTTAATTCGATTAGAGAAAATGGAGAAAAAGCCTGTCTATTTGATAATTAATTGCTAAATTTGCATGCAATAAATTTCCAAATCATTATGTCATCATTTGTTGCAGAAAAGATCAAGATGGACGGATTGACTTACGATGACGTCCTTTTAATCCCAGCTTATTCGGAAGTATTACCCAAAGAGGTACAGTTGAAAACCAAGTTTTCACGCCACATTGATCTCAATGTGCCCTTTGTTACAGCGGCAATGGACACCGTTACGGAGAGCTCAATGGCGATTGCCATCGCTCGAGAAGGTGGTATTGGTGTGATCCACAAGAACATGACTATTGAGGATCAAGCACACCAAGTTGCAATCGTGAAGAGGGCTGAAAACGGTATGATTTATGACCCACTGACTATCTTAAAAGGTAGAACTGTGAAGGATGCACTCGCGATGATGGCCGATTACCACATTGGTGGTATCCCCGTTGTAGATGAGGATAACCACTTAGTAGGCATTGTGACCAATCGAGACTTGCGTTTTGAACGCCATTTGGATAAGTTGATTGATGACGTGATGACCAAGGAGAACCTTGTTACTACACATCAACAAACCGACCTTACTGCCGCTGCGCAGATTCTTCAAGAGAATAAGATTGAGAAGTTACCAGTAGTCGATAAGGACAATCATCTTGTAGGTCTAATCACTTATAAGGACATCACAAAGGCTAAAGATAAGCCTATGGCAAGCAAGGATGAGAAGGGTCGTTTGCGTGTCGCAGCGGGTGTTGGCGTTACAGGTGATACCATGGAGCGTGCCGAAGCATTGGTTGCTGCAGGTGTAGACGCTATCGTCATCGATACTGCTCATGGACATTCTGCAGGTGTTATTGGTAAGTTGCATGATGTAAAGGCGGCCTTCCCTAACCTTGATGTTGTAGTGGGTAATATTGCGACGGCAGAGGCAGCTAAGTTCCTTGTTGATAATGGTGCGGATGCTGTGAAAGTAGGTATTGGTCCTGGATCTATCTGTACAACACGTGTTGTAGCAGGTGTGGGTGTACCACAGTTGAGTGCTATCTATGATGTTTATAAAGCGTTGGAAGGAACGGGAGTGCCATTGATAGCTGATGGAGGATTGCGCTATTCTGGTGATGTCGTGAAGGCTTTGGCAGCTGGAGGAAGCAGTGTGATGATTGGTTCTTTGGTTGCAGGAACAGAGGAATCTCCTGGTGACACGATTATATTCAATGGTCGTAAGTTTAAGAGTTATCGTGGTATGGGCTCTTTGGAGGCTATGGAGCAGAAGAATGGTTCACGTGATCGTTACTTCCAGAATGATATTCACGATGCAAAGAAACTAGTGCCAGAAGGAATTGCAGGACGCGTTCCTTATAAGGGAACTGTTCAAGAAGTTATCTATCAACTTGTTGGTGGTCTTCGTTCTGGAATGGGCTATTGTGGTGCTGCATCTATTGAAGATTTACACAATGCGAAGTTTACTCGTATCACCAATGCAGGTGTTATGGAGAGTCATCCACATGATATCACTATTACGAGTGAAGCACCAAACTACTCTCGTCCAGAGTAATTAAATAACTAGGAATCAACCGCCCTCTTCTCTGTAAAAGCAGTGGAGAGGGTATGTGTGTTTTAAATAATAACAATGAAAGTCAAGGCTCTTTTATTATTGTCGCTGCTGTCTACCACGATGGTATTTGGGCAGAGTGACCCAACCATAATGACTATCAATGGGCATCCAGTTAGTCGTTCTGAATTTGAGTATTCATATAATAAGAACAATGCTGAAGGAGTCATTGATAAGAAGAGTATAGCCGATTATGTGGATCTGTTCATCAATTATAAGTTGAAGGTGCAAGCGGCTTTGGATGCTCGTTTGGATACGTTGTCTTCCTTCAAGCAGGAGTTCCTTACCTATCGAGATCAGCAGGTTCGTCCATCGTTCCTAACAGACTCAGATATTGAGAAAGCGGCTCGGGATATTTATCAAGAGACGAAGGGGAGTATTGAAGCGAATGGTGGCTTGTGGCGTTGTGCACACATTCTTGTAGGAATAAACCAGCGTGCGACAAAAGAAGAAGAATTGAAAGCTAAGGTCTTGGCAGACTCTATCTATAATGCTTTACAGCATGGAGCAAACTTCGGAGAGTTGGCTAGGAAGTATTCTGCTGATCGAGAGTCTGTACAGAACGGAGGCGAGTTGCCATTGCTTCAAAAGGGGCAAACAGTACAGGAGTTTGAGCGTGCTATGTTGGCATTGAAGCCTGGTGAAATTAGTAAACCAACGCTTTCTCCTTATGGTTATCACATTATTAAGATGATAGCACATGAAGGATTGGCTCCTTATGATTCGTTGCATGCAAGGATCTTACAGTTTATTGAGATGCGTGGATTGCGTGAGCAGATTGTCGATAAGAAGTTAGATAGCCTTGTTCAGCAGGCTGGTAAGGGTGTAACTCGTGAGCAGTTGCTTGATAAACAACTTGCGAAACTGGAAGAAAAGGATGCTAATTTGAAGAATCTTATCCGTGAGTATTATGATGGCTTATTGATGGTTGAGATGAGTAATCGTATGGTTTGGGATAAGGCATCAGCAGATATTACGGGCTTAGAAAACTACTTTCACAAACATAGGAAACAATATAAATGGACTGAACCACGCTTTAAAGGCATTGCTTATCATGTAAAGAATCAAGCTGATGTTGAGGCTGTGAAGGATTGTGTGAAGCGACTCCCTTTTGCACAATGGAATGATGCACTGCGTAAGACATTCAATGCTGATAGCACACTTCGCATACGTGTTGAGAAGGGAATCTTTCGTAAGGGTGATAGTGAACTTGTCGATGAGCAGGTGTTTGGAAAGAGTGTTCCTGTGAAAGAGATGAAGGACTTTCCTATTGGTGCAACCTATGGTAAGAAGTTGAAAGCACCAGAGTCTTTGGATGATGTACGTGATCTTGTGGTTTCTGATTATCAAAAGGAACTTGAGAAGAATTGGGTCGATTCATTGCGAAAGAAATATAAAGTTGTGGTTGATAAGGCTGTGCTTGCTACAGTCAATAAGCATTAAGTGATAATAAAGGAATCAGATGAAGATAAATAAATGTAAGACAGGTGCTTTGCTCATAGGCGTTACGCTTGTGGCAATGGGCTTGCATGCAGGTGCCTTTCGTGCCTCTGCACCGCTAGTTCTAACAGATTCGGTAGATACGAACCAGGTTGATAAAGCCAACAATGTTGTCGATGAGGTGATATGGGTTGTGGGTGATGAACCAATCTTAAAGTCCGAAGTCGAGATCATGAAACTGCAAGGAGAAGCAGAGGGAATGAAGTGGGATGGAGACCCAGAGTGTGTGCTGCCAGAACAAATAGCTGTGCAGAAACTCTTCCTTCATCAGGCCGCCCTTGATAGTGTAGAGGTGACTGAGTCGGAGATAGCACAGGGAGTTGATCAACAAATCAACTACTGGATTTCCTTGCCACAAATAGGTTCTAAGGAGAAACTAGAGGAGTTCCAACATAAGAGTATAGCACAACTTAGACAAGACTTGCATGATGATTATAAGAATCGTCAGTTGGTTCAGAAGATGCAAGAAAAGCTTGTTGGTGATGTGAAAGTATCACCAGCAGAGGTGCGAGAATACTTTAAGAAGCTACCAGTGGATAGTATTCCTATGATTCCAACTACCGTGGAAGTAGAGATTTTGACACAAACACCAAAGGTGGAGACAGAGGAAGTTAATCGCATTAAAAACCAACTACGTGACTATACGGATCGTGTAACAAAGGGAGAAACATCCTTTGCCACTTTAGCACGTTTGTACTCCGAAGACCCTGGATCATCGCGTCAGGGCGGTGAATTAGGTTATATGGGAAGAGGAGTGTTAGACCCTGCTTTTGCAGCAGTAGCATTCAATCTAACTGATCCGAAGAAGGTTTCTAAGATTGTAGAGAGCGAGTTTGGGTATCATATCATTCAGTTGATTGACCGTCGAGGAGATAAGATTAATTGTCGTCATATCCTATTGAAACCTCGTGTATCAATGGCTTCTATTGATGCTGCAAAGGAAAGGTTGGACTCTATTGGGCGCGATATTCGCAAAGAGAAATTCACTTTCGAAGATGCTACCGCATATCTTTCTGATGACAAAGATACGAAGAATAACCATGGTCTCATGGTCAACTCGTCAGATAACTCACGCACTTCACGCTTCAAGATGAAGGACTTACCAACGGAAGTAGCACGAGTTGTTGATACCATGAAAGTTGGTGAGATCTCTGCTCCTTTTCAGATGGTTAACAATCGAGGGAAGGTTGTTTGTGCTATCGTAAAGCTAAAGAGTCGCACGGACGAACATAGAGCTACGATAACAGAAGACTTCCAAACTATGCGTGATATAGTTATTGCTCATCGTCGTCAAGAGATAATTCATGAATGGGTTGTAAGCAAGATTAAGAATACTTATGTTCGAATGAATCCTCGCTACAAGGATTGTAAGTTCAAGTATGAAGGTTGGATTAAATGACATTAGAAAACACTTATATATATAAGCTTTGCGGGCATAGAATCATGTTAATCACGATTCTATGCCTGTTTGGGTTATGCTATAACTACCCTTCTATGGCTCAGAAAGTGACGGAAAAGAAGGGTAGTAAGTTCTATATAGACCATGCTGATAACCTTAGACACAACCAGATGTTGATGCCAGATGTGCAGATTGCAAAGGGTAATGTTCGGTTGCGTTATAAGGGAATGACGCTTAGTTGTGATAGTGCATACTTCAATGACCAATCGAATTGGTTTAAAGCTTTCGGTAAAGTTCATATGACTCGACCGGGTGGAGTGACGCTTGATTGTCATCGTCTTCACTATGATGGCATGTCTCAAATGGTTCATGTTAGAGAAAAGGTTGTGGTTCGTCAGCCAGGAAAGTCGCTACGTTGTGATAGCTTAGACTATAACATGATATCGAAAGTTGCCAATTACTTCGGTGGTCGTGGAACCTTGGTTTACAATGGAAATACCGTTATTGCCGATCAAGGTGATTATAACACAGAGAGCCATGATGCCAACTTCTTCGGTAATGTTGTTATGTTTACTCCTAAGTACAGGATCACAACTCCAGAGGCACATGGTAATACAGAAACAGGCTTGGTACACGTTGTTGGCAAGTCAGTTATTCGAACAGCAAAGGGCGAAGTCGTGCATACTAGCGATGGAACTTATAATAGTCGAACTGACAACATGGAGCTTAATGGTCATTCAACGATTACATCTCCAAAGCAAGATGTAGAGGGAGATAACATCGTTTATAACAGTTCGACGGGTGAAGCCGAAGGGCATGGTAATGTAAAGATAGTCGATAAGGCAAATGACAGAACCATAATAGGTCAAGACGTATTCTATAATGAGAAGACTGGTCATAGCACTGCTCGTGGTAATGTGAAGATCGATGATCGTCGACAAAAGAGAGTGATTACTGGCGATGAAGTAATCTACAATGCCAAGTCTGGATATAGTGAGGGACATGGTAATGTGAAGATTATTGATAAGCTAAACCAGCGTACAATCACTGGTCGCGATCTTACTTATAATAGTAACACTCACGAAGGAACAGGGGAAGGAAACTTCTATTATATAGATGAGAAACAGAAACATGCCTTCAAAGGAGACTATCTTCACTATACTGACTCGGCGGCTATAGCATTTGGCGGAAAGCCTGGTCCGATTGCAAAGGACTTCTCTCAGGGTGACACACTATTCGTTCATGCCGACACTATTAGTATGAAGGGATTCTACATGAACACGCCTAAGATGTATCGTGAAATCTATGGCGTCAATAACGTGAGGGCGTTCCGCACGGATGTACAAGCCGTATGTGGATTCCTTGTTGCTAATACGAAAGACTCCTGTATGACTATGTATGACTACCCGATAGTATGGAGTGGTAACCGTCAACTAGTAGGTGATTCGATCAAGGCATACATGAATGATTCCACCATTCGACAGGCTTTTGTCTATGGTAATGCGTTCTCTATTGAGACGCTTCCAGATAAGCAACACTATAATCAAATATCGTCACGTGACATGCGTGCAGACTTTGTCAATGGTGCTGTTAGGCGTGTGGACGCATGGGGAAACGTAGAAGTTGTGTTCTATCATACCGATAAAGACAGTACGTTGATAGGGCATAATTACACGGAGACAGATACCCTTCGTATGTTCATAACACCCGAACGTAAGTTGAAAAAAATATGGATGTCTAAGGCAGATGGTGTGATTAGTCCAATGACGCAGATTCCCCCTGATCGCCTGACATTGCCTCACTTTGAGCTTTTTGATAATGTTCGTCCAAAGGATAAGAATGATATCTTCCGTCGTGCGGCACGTAAGACGGCAGCTACCAAGCGCAATGCTCAAGTCATCTTGCCACCTCGACAACGTATAGAGTGACCCCTTGTCAACCTATTGTCATAATCATTTACGACAATAGGTAGAATCATTTCCGACAATAGGTCAACTTCTCTTCACATTATTAACATCATTAACTCCTTTGAAATATGTTCTTCTTTCAATCATCAAAACCCCGTCGTTTTCATCATGAATACATGTATGTTGATGAACGTAAAGAGTTTCTCTCGGATATAGAGAAGCGTGCGAAAAATGAGTTAGAACAGCAAGATGAGCCAAAGGAGGGATATCGTGAGGGACTTCAAAGGCGTCTTTCTCATAGTTTGCGACCGCAAGTTTTGACACACAAACACAATCGTTTCACAGCCATGTGGGTGTCTTTGATTCTCTCTGCAGGTGTTATAGCACTGCTTATCTTATTCTTGTTTATTGCTTAAGCATTATTAATCAATGAGTGATATCATACAACTTTTACCCGATAGTGTAGCCAATCAGATTGCAGCGGGAGAGGTGATTCAACGCCCAGCATCCGTTATCAAGGAGCTAGTAGAGAATGCCATCGACGCCGGAGCAACATCAATTAATGTCTTAGTAGTTGATGCGGGGCGCACATCTATTCAAGTGATTGATAACGGAAAAGGTATGTCTGAGACTGATGCACGCCTCTCTTTTGAGCGACATGCAACTTCTAAGATACGGAAGGCAGATGATCTTTTCTCACTTCATACCATGGGCTTTCGTGGAGAAGCTCTTGCGTCGATTGCAGCGGTGGCGCAGATAGAATTGAAGACACGCATGGCGAGTGATGATCTTGGTACTCATCTGTCTATCTCGGGTAGTCGTTTTACGAATCAAGAACCTTGTTCTTGCCCTGTAGGAAGTAATTTCTTGGTTGAGAATCTCTTCTTCAATGTACCTGCACGACGCAAGTTTTTGAAGTCAAACACCACTGAATTGAATAATATCATCAATGCTTTTGAACGCATTGTATTGGTTTATCCGCATATAGCCTTTACCTTATATAGTAATGGAACAGAGCTTTTTAATCTTCGGTCATGCAACTATAGACAGCGAATTGTTGAGGTGTTTGGGAAGAGACTGAACCAAGATCTCTTGTCAATCGACGTTGACACGAGTCTATGTCATATCCATGGCTTTGTCGGGAAACCAGAGTCTGCACGCAAGAAGACTCCCCAGCAGTACTTCTTCGTTAATGAACGTTATATGAAACACCCGTATTTTCATAAGGCGGTCATCACTGCGTTCGATCGACTCATCCCTCAGGGCGAGCAGATTCCTTACTTTCTTTATTTTGAAGTACCGCCTACGAACATTGATGTAAACATTCATCCGACAAAGACGGAGATAAAGTTTGAGAATGAGCAAGCCATCTGGCAGATTCTTTTAGCAGCTGTGAAAGAAGCCGTAGGGCGTTTTAATGATATTCCTTCGATTGACTTTGACACCGAAGGGAAGCCTGATATTCCTGTATTCGACCCTCATTCAGGAACTAAAGCACCGAAGGTTGAAATCAACCCATCGTTCAATCCCTTTAAACAAACAGCCCAACCGCAGAAGCCAAGTGTGCCAGAGGGTTGGGAGGAGTTGTACTCTGGTTTGGAAGGGAATGCTGAGATACGCCAATCGAAACTTTTTGAACAAGATGAACTAGATGTTAATACGACTCCAACAGACGAGAGTTTGATTATTTCATCAGCCTCTACAGCCTCTATGAACGAGTCGGTGATAGAGGAAAAGTCACCTTCGCACTATCAGTATAAGGGTAGTTATATCATGACAGCGGTGAAGTCTGGCTTGATGATTATCGACCAGCACCGTGCTCATATACGCATTTTATATGAGGAGTATTTGCGCCAGTTGTCATCTCATAAGGCTCATTCGCAAAAGGTTTTATTCCCTGAAGTGGTGCAACTCACCGTATCTGACAAGTTAATCATCGATCGCATCCTCCCTGAAATGGCAGAGATGGGCTTCCAATTGGATAGTCTCGGTGGTGATAGTTATGCTGTGAATGGAGTGCCAGCAGGCATCGAAGGGCTCAATGCTGTTAGTCTTATCCAAGATATGGTGGCATCGGCTGTGGAGAGTGGGGCGAGTGTGAAGGAAGATATCGATCGTACACTCGCTTTGAGTTTAGCACGTAATGCCGCTATTCCACAGGGTCAGGTGCTGACCAATAGTGAGATGGATAACCTTGTGAATGAACTTTTCACTTGTGGAAATGTCAATTACACGCCATCTGGCGAACCGATTATTGCGGTCATGAAGCAGCTGGACATTGAACATTTGTTTGATAGTTAAAGGAGGAGAAGCGCCTAACGGAAGGTCGTGTACCTGTATTCCTCTGTCATAGAAATATGTCATTAAGACGACTTGTCATTGTGTCTTTAGGTCTAAAAACACGTCTCCTCTATCTTAGAAATATGTCATTACGACAATCTGTCATTGTTTCATTCTGTCTAAACCATGTCAGTAAAGGGTAGGGGAGAGCCTATTGTCAATCTTGTTTTACCCCTCTGCAGCATGATAAGAAGAGCGAACCAGCGGTCCACTCACCACATGCTTGAATCCTTTCTCCAATGCAATGCGCTTGTAATCGGCAAATTGTTCGGGTGTAATATAAGCTGACACGGGGAGATGGTGGGCTGTTGGTTGAAGGTACTGCCCCAAGGTTAGACGCTTACAACCCGTTTTGAGAATGTCATCCATCGTCTCTAATATCTCCTCGTGGGTCTCTCCTAAGCCCAACATAAAGCCTGTTTTAGCTGTAATACCGCATTCCGTAATCTCATGCAACACCTCCAAACTTCGGTCATAGCGTGCTACTGAACGCACAGAAGGCGTCAGTCGTCGCACAGTCTCCATGTTATGACCAGCCACATGAGGCTTTGTTGCCATTACCTGATGTATGAGCTCGGCTTTACCCATAAAGTCAGGGATAAGTAGTTCGACCTTTGTTGCGGGGTTCAAACGCTGTATTTCCTTGATAGTCTGTACCCAATGTGCAGCTCCATAGTCGTCTAAATCGTCACGATCCACCGATGTGATGACGGCATAACGCAGTCCTAAAGCCTTGATGGATTCGGCTACTCTGGTCGGTTCGTTGCTATCTAATGCTCTTGGTCGCCCACTCAAAGTGTTGCAGAAACGGCATTTTCGGGTGCAGATATCGCCCCCAATCATCAGAGTCGCCGTGCGTGCCATCCAACATTCAGCCCTGTTTGGACATAAGCCACTCGTACAGATGGTGTTCATGTGGTGTTTCGACAAGATTCCTGCGGTCTCTCCAGTAGACTTCTTCGATGTTAGATCAATCTTCAACCACTCTGGTTTCATCACGTGTGGTTTGCGTCCAAAGAGCAAGCGGAGCAGTTGCGATACTTGAAAGCCACGTATGATAGTCGACAAATCAGTGTTTCCTAAAATATTTTCAATAGCCTCTCTCGTAAACTCCACGCCTTTCAATGGTTTCAGAAGAGCGTTATCAATATCTCCAAGGAGGAAATAATCGCCCATCAAATTGATGTTTACAATCGTGTTATTCTTTAGTTCTATGTGTGCTTCCAGTGTTCCCACACCCTCGAAACGATGCTTTTTTACAATAGAATACTTCGGATTTTTACCATAAACAAAGCTGTCGGAGGCTAACTCCTGTTCGATTCTTTCAATTCCCTGCATATCCTCTTCGGTCAATTCTAACACCTCACTATGGCAGAATTGCTGTCGGGTATAGCGCATGAAGTCGGTTATTTCAATGTCAGTATATTGTGACACGTTGTTGACACGTTGCCGAACAGAATCGATTCCCTTGCTCTTGAGCTTCGTAATTGAGGGCGTGAGTGCATTTGAAAGATGCGATAGTTGCGTGTTGAAAAGCAATGAATTATGCAGAACACAGCGGTTATCAAGTTGATAAAAAGCACATCCTGAGACCTTTGTGTCATTGATGAGAATATCATTTCGCCCTGATAATTGAGCATTGATACCAATACTTTGTAGCAAATTAGCCATGCGATTCATGTATTGAACGAAGGCTTCATTCGCATTAGAGAGGCGTGAGATATACGAAAACTGTATGCACCCTTCATCGGCATAGATACATCCTCCACCACTCTTACGCCTGAATATGTCGATAGAATGTGCCTTGCAATAATCAACATTCACCTCATTTTCAATCAGTTGATTGCGCCCTAACATCACAGTAGGGGGTACACGCCATGCCAAGAAATAATCATCATCGGGGTAATGATGGGCTACGTATTCTTCGACAGCAAAATAGAAAGGTAGCTGATGGAGCTTATCTTGTTTAGGTAATAGTATATATTTCATCGTTTGGTATTGATTGATACTGCTTACAAATGTACGAACTTTTAGAAAAAGAGACGAAGTAATATGGGTAAAAAAACAAATGATTTTGTTGTAAATATTAGTGTTTTGCTACGTTGATAAACTCCTTCTATTTTTGAAAAGAAGTCTGTCTCTCTGAATACAAATGCTCCACTATGTTTGAGAAGAACTCTTCTTAGGTGAGTTTTTAGTTTATTTTTTCTTCGTTATTTGTTTATTTTCTTATTAAAAATAGACTATTTTTTAGATGAAAACGGCTTTAAATCTAACGTAAAATAATCTATTTTCCCCAATGACAAAAGTCTTTCTCTGATAAGGTAGAGCCTCCTTTTGCAAATTAAAGGGAGCTGAAAGAATACTAAAAGAGCTTGTGTAACAAGCCTAACGACCTACTACAAGTACAACACATAACCGAACAGCAAGATATCAAATAGAAATAAAGAAAGATGTAAATAATAGCAACCTACATTAAAATAATTCCTTAATTGTTTGCCAGAAACAAAAAAAACACTTACCTTTGCACCCGCCTTACAGAAAGTGAGGGGCGTTTAGCTCAGTTGGTTTAGAGCATCTGCCTTACAAGCAGAGGGTCGGCGGTTCGAATCCGTCAACGCCCACAAGGGGTGTTTCCCTGTGATTCTTCGGGGTTGCAGGAATTTTAATTTAGGGCGTTTAGCTCAGTTGGTTTAGAGCATCTGCCTTACAAGCAGAGGGTCGGCGGTTCGAATCCGTCAACGCCCACGAATGGTTATCAACAAAAGAGAAGACTTCGTAACACTTGTTACGAAGTTTTCTTTTTATCTGTATAAAAGGCGTCTTCTTTTTTGTTTTATTATTATTTATCCTTGTGAGTTTACCGATTTTATTGCTAAATTTGCACCTATTATTAATCATCCATTGTTATGACTCTCGACACATTAACAGCCGTATCTCCAATTGACGGACGCTACAGAAACAAAACAGAACGTCTAGCTGATTATTTTTCAGAGTATGCTCTTATTCGCTATCGCATACGTGTAGAAATTGAGTACTTCATCACTCTTTGTGAACTACCACTACCCCAGTTGGCAAGTTTCAACCATGATTTATTTGAACAACTACGTGATATTTACCGCAAGTTCGATGAGTCTGGTGCAGCAAGAGTAAAGGAGATTGAGAAGACAACAAACCATGATGTTAAGGCTGTAGAATACTTCATTAAGGAGGAGTTCGATAAGATTGGGGGCTTAGATGAGTATAAGGAATTTATCCATTTCGGCTTAACTTCACAGGACATCAACAACACGAGCGTTCCTCTGTCTATCAAGGAGGCACTTGAGGAGGTGTATTATCCACAGGTGGAAGAGCTTATTCAGCAGCTAAAAGAGTATGCAGAAGAATGGAAAGACGTTCCAATGCTAGCAAAGACACATGGGCAGCCAGCTTCTCCTACTCGATTAGGAAAGGAAATAGAAGTATATGTATATCGTCTTAGTGAGCAACTGGAATCCTTACGCAGTTGTAAGTTTACAGCCAAATTTGGTGGTGCAACAGGTAATTTCAATGCGCATCATGTAGCCTATCCAACGTATGACTGGCGTGCTTTTGGCAATCTGTTTGTCAGCGAGAAACTAGGTTTGGAACGTGAACAATGGACTACACAGATTAGTAATTACGACCACATGGGTAGTATTTTTGACGCTATTCGTCGTATCAACACCATCATTATAGACCTTGATCGCGACTTCTGGATGTATATATCAATGGAGTATTTCAAGCAGAAGATTAAAGCCGGAGAGGTTGGTTCAAGTGCTATGCCACACAAGGTGAACCCTATTGACTATGAGAATAGCGAAGGTAACTTGGGTGTCGCTAATGCTATTTTGCAGTTCTTAGCACAGAAATTGCCAGTTAGTAGATTACAGCGCGACTTGACAGACTCTACTGTCTTACGTAATGTAGGTGTACCACTTGGTCACAGCGTTATCGCTATTCAAAGTACGTTGAAAGGTTTACGTAAACTTATTCTCCATGAAGAGAAACTACGTGAAGACCTTGATGATACATGGGCGGTAGTAGCTGAAGCGATTCAAACTATCCTTCGTCGTGAGGCTTATCCACATCCTTATGAGGCATTAAAGGCTCTCACACGTACCAATAACAAGATGACTGAGGAGACAATTCATGAGTTCATACAGACATTGAATGTTAGTGATAGCGTAAAGGCAGAGCTCATGGCAATTACTCCACACAACTATACGGGAATTTAAAACATCCATAAATCATTAAAAAGAAAGATTATTAATAAAACTGAGTAGCTCCTTCTAATAGGAGTTCTAACAAATAATAATTAGAAATAAAAGAATAATAAACTTTATTACTCATTGATCGTGAGGTCAGTAGTTAACATTAAAGCAAACTACAATTATGGCAGAAGAATTCGAGAACAAAGAGGTTCAGTCTGAACAGAATGATAATGGCCGTGAGGGCTATTCTGCAGCTGGACAAGGTGGTTATCAAAGAGAGTACCGTGGCACAGGACGCCCACAACGTCCACGTATTCACACACAGCGTGCTTATAGCAGCGACAAGGCTAATGGCGGAAATGACGAAGGTGGATTCCGTCCAGAGGGCTTTGGCTCAGGCTTGCAAAGCAGTAGCCGTCCACAACAAGGAGGTTATCGCCCACGTCAAAGCAACTATGGTGGTGGATACAACAATCGTAGTGGCTATCAAAGTCGCCCTCAACAGGGAGGATACCGCCCACGTTACAACAGCAACAATGGCGAAGAAGGAGGATATCAATCACGCCAAGGTGGATACCAGAGTCGTGGTGGTTATCAAAGCAGACCACAGCAAGGTGGCTATCGTCCACGTTATAATAACGAAGAAGGAGGATACCAGTCACAAGGTTATCGCCCTCGTTATAACAACAATACTAGCGCAGAAGGAGAAGAGAACAACAATGGTTATCAGGTAAACCAGGGTGGCTATCAGCCACGTCAAAATGGTTACCAAAACCGTGGTGGATATAATAATCGCGGTGGGTATAATAACCGTGGTGGTTATCAGAACCGCAGTAGTTACACTAATCGTGGCGGTTATCAGAGTCGTGGTGGGTATAACAACCGTGGTGGATATAACCAAGGAGGATATCGTCAGCGTACTGCAGATTATGATCCAAATGCAAAGTATTCATTGAAGAAACGCATTGAATATAAGGAAGAGAATTTCGATCCAAACGAGCCAATTCGTTTGAATAAGTATCTAGCTAATGCTGGTGTTTGTTCACGTCGTGAGGCTGACGAGTTCATCCTATCTGGTGCTGTCACCGTAAATGGTGAGGTTGTTAAAGAACTTGGAAGTAAGGTTCTACGCACTGATGTTGTACTCTTCCAAGATAAGACAGTTTCACTAGAAAAGAAGGTTTATGTCCTATTGAATAAGCCTAAGGATTATGTTACAACAAGTGATGACCCACAACAGCGTAAGACTGTAATGGATCTTGTTAAAGGTGCATGCCCAGAGCGTATCTATCCTGTTGGACGCCTAGACCGTAACACAACAGGTGTGTTGCTCCTTACAAACGATGGTGACCTCGCTTCTAAACTCACACATCCTAAGTTCTTAAAGAAGAAGGTTTATCACGTATTCCTTGATAAGCCTGTCACAGCAAATGATCTTCAGAAAATCTCTGATGGTATCGAGCTTGAAGACGGAGAGATAAAGGCTGACGCCATTGAATACGCTAGTCCTGACGATTTGGCACAGGTTGGTATTGAGATTCATAGTGGCAAGAATCGTATCGTTCGTCGTATCTTCGAGAGTCTTGGTTATCGTGTTGTTAAGCTCGATCGTGTACAGTTCGCTGGTCTAACAAAGAAGAATGTACGTCGTGGCGATTGGCGTTTCCTCACAGAGAAGGAAGTTGATATGCTGCGCATGGGTGCATTTGAATAAGAAGCCCTCCCCAAGCCCCTCCGAAGGGAGGGGGTGAGAGGATAAACGAGGATAAAGACTTCTACAATAAACTTCTAAGGAAAGAATGTGTAAAGAGATTCCCTCTTTATTCCTTCTCCTTTTCTTTTGAGCTTGTTGAGAAGTCCTAATTACAATACAAAGATGAAAAGAACAAAAGTCGTCGATGCACTTGCTTGCACCGACTTTGGTAAAGATATTAATGTAAAAGGCTGGGTTCGCTCACATAGAAGTAGCAAGGCTGTTGACTTCATCGCACTGAATGATGGTTCTACTATCAAGAACATTCAGGTGGTCGTTGACCCTACTACTATCGACGATGAGAAACTGAAGAGCATTACAACAGGTGCTTGTATCAGCGTTATCGGTACGCTTGTAGAGAGTCAGGGTGCTGGTCAGACGTCGGAGATTCAATGTAAAGAGATTGAAATCTATGGTCTTTGTCCAAGTGACTACCCTATGCAGAAGAAGGGGCAGAGCTTTGAGTATATGCGCAAGTATGGTCACATGCGTCTGCGCACAAATACTTTCGGTGCTGTATTCCGTATTCGCCACAATATGGCAATCGCTATCCACAAGTACTTCCACGACCATGGTTATTATTATTTCCACACTCCATTAATTACTGGTAGTGATGCCGAAGGTGCTGGAAATATGTTCCAAGTAACGACACTCGACCTCGATCGCGTCGCAAAAGGTGGTGAGGTTGATTATAGTGCTGACTTCTTCGGTAAGCGCACGAACCTTACTGTATCTGGTCAGTTGGAGGGTGAGCTGGGTGCTACCGCGCTTGGTGCTATCTATACTTTCGGACCCACTTTCCGTGCAGAGAACTCTAATACGCCTCGTCACTTGGCAGAGTTCTGGATGGTTGAGCCAGAAGTTGCTTTTATTGACAAGGATGAACTGATGGATCTTGAGGAAGACTTCATCAAGTACTGCGTTCGTTGGGCATTGGAGAATTGCAAGGATGACCTTGAATTCCTTAACAAGATGATTGACAAGGGATTGATAGCTCGCCTAGAGGGTGTACTTAAGGAAGACTTTGTTCGCCTAACTTACACAGAAGGTATAGAGATTCTTCAGAAGGCAGTTGCTGATGGTGTGAAGTTTGAGTTCCCAATCACTGGTTGGGGAATGGATCTCAGCAGTGAGCATGAGCGTTATCTCGTTGAGGAATACTTCAAACGCCCTGTCATCATGACCGACTATCCAAGCGAAATTAAGTCGTTCTATATGAAGAAGAACCCTGATGGCAAGACAATGCAGGGAACAGACGTCCTCTTCCCACATATCGGTGAAATCATTGGTGGCTCTGTCCGTGAAGAGAATTACGACAAGTTGCTTGCAGAGATCGATAATCGTGGAATGAAACGTGAGGTTTACGACTGGTATCTCGACACTCGTAAATATGGAACCTGTCCACATGGTGGCTTCGGTCTTGGCTTCGAGCGCCTGATTCTCTTCGTTACTGGTATGCAAAACATCCGTGACGTAATCCCATTTGCACGTACTCCAAAGAACGCTGAGTTCTAAAGATAAGATAACAGAAGGCGACTATCTCAACAGATGGTCGCCTTTTTTATTCTCGAGGAATATTCTTCCATATCAGGAGTTAACAGAATAGACTAATAAAGAAAAACATATAGAACATTTTCAACTCTATTCTTATTCTTTGAAAGTTGTTCGTTAAATCTACATCTACTCAAGAATTCAATTCACTAAGTATTCCTATAAAAGCAAAGTCACATGTAGTAGGGCTTTAAACTTCTCAAACATATTCGCAGCTTGACAAGATATGTGTTGTGGAAGAGGTTTATCGAATGCTATATTTTGTAATAAAATACTGCTAATTTGAGGGGGTATTTCTGCGATATTTTCAAAGAGGAATGTACTTTGACTCAAATACGCAAAATATGGGGCTGAAAAGATAATGTTTTATAATCTACTGATATTCAAAGTTTTACATATTTTATAGTATCATCTTAACAAAAGAAATATTCATTATTCCTGAAAAACAAGGGAATTTTTGTCGAAAAACTATATATTTCTCAACAAAAAACTATATATTTCTTAGCGAAAAACTATATACTTTTTAGCAAAAAACTATATACCTTTTGCGCAAAAAGTATATACTTTTCTGGAAGAACCTACTTTTGACTCATTTTTCGACCATATTAATTGACTATTTTCTCTAGAATGAGAATTTTGAATGTAAAGAACTTTCGGAAACAAATGCTATCATTGTAATACCTAAAGAGAGATTACTAAATGGGCTAGCATTTATATGTCCTCAGATTTATTCTTCAGAGAAAATACATGACCTATAATCGCGTCTTAGCGAATAAGGCATTTTCTTTCCATAGCCTAACCTTATAAGAATAGTCGGGTACTCGTTAGAGATTTGAAGTTGCTTTACCATTTCTTTTGTAATATCATTTTCCTCATTAGGCTGATTGAAATAAGCATTTGCAATACCCATCTGCGTTGAACGCAGTAATATCTGTTCCAAGGTTCTGCCAAGTGCAACCCATTGTTCAACAGTATTATTTTTTGTTGTGAAAAGTACAAAATGAGATGCTGAAGCTATCTTTTTCCGATCACCTTTATTCTGCGTTTTCGTGTTGATAGCCTTTGACATGATAAATTTTGCCAAGAATAGAGGAACATTTGGTGCACCAAAAGTAGCATAACTCAATCCATCTCTTGTATTATTCTGATGTTTCTTATTATAACGCATCCACTTTGTCAGTTCTGATTTGAAAGCTTCATTATTCATTTGTAAGCTATTACCAGCATAAACCATATTAGCAATCTTTTCATAATCAACAGTTCCCCTTTTGTAAAAATAAATAGAGATAGAGGGGTCAATAGAAGTGGCTTTAAGTAGATTAATGCTATCTTTAGGAATTTCTTTCCCATCATAAACACTTCTATTTGTTTGTCTTACTGCGATTTGAGAGAACAATGAAGAATCAAATTGCTTTTTCTTATCTTTTGTAAGTAGAACTCGAATAAAGGAGTCCTTAATAACTTTAACTTCAGTCTGATACCCCTTTTCCTGAGCAGCAATACAAAGATTCTCTGTCGCGCACCCCAAGCTAACAAATAACTCTCGATGACTTGGGTCTACGATAGGTAACTCTTTTGACAAATCAGGGTATATATCAATTTCTGACTCTCTGATTTTAAACAACCAAGGCTGTGTGTTATGCCCAGAAGGAGCCTTGCAAGCATTCTCAATCATAAACAGATAGTCTGGGTTCTGTGCTATTATATTATCCATAAATCCCATAAAAATAACAAATACAATAATTAATTTTCTCATTCCTGAATACTTTTTATCCATAAGTCAACTATCATTTCGACCCCTTTCATTATCTCATCCCAGCCCTTATCAGTTTGCAAAGAAATACCGTTATATGACAAACATTGGTCTTCAATCAAAGCTAAATAGCTGATAGCAGCCGAGAGTATACTGGCTAAAGAGGCAACCTCTGTATTAGGACAACCTGTTAATGTACTTACCAGTTTGATTAGACTGCATCCATTTTCTTCACGTTTATCTCTAAGCTGCTCAATGCTTGTGTTGTTACAGGACAGTTCCCACCTACACAAACGTCGTAGAGTTATATCGTTTCGTAATTGCTCGATCTGTTTACGGAACATATTCTTTATACTGTCTCCTACAGATTGAGGATTGATAATAACAGTACCTGTATTAGCCCAATAATCCTTCTGCATTATAAACTGTGCAATTAACTCTTCAAGTCCACCAAAATACCTATATATCAGCATCTTCGAAACATTAGCTTTTGAAGCTATTGTATTGATACCAAGCTTCTCGAATCCTTCGCTTTCTACGATACTTGCGACAGCTTCGAGTATTCTACTTTCTGTTTGTTCTCTATTTTTCATTCTATTATGTGGTTATGTTGACATACTTATGTTACCAATTAGTAACCACAAAGATAGGTTACTTATCGGTAACATTTTAATAAAACCCTAGGTTGTTATTGTCTTTTCATGTTATTTAACTAAAGGATTTATAAAATAACAATTTTATAAATCAATGTCGCTATATATTTTTATTAGATGTACAAGGGTATGGATATATGATGAGTGTACAGATTGCTAAAGGTTGAATTTAAAAGAAAACGAAGAAAAACGTTCGGTATATATACGATCTTTGTTTTATCCACATTCTTTTACTACCTTTGTCGAAACATATAGATGTTATTAGCAAACCGAAGTATTATTACTAATTTAAAAGATACAATTATGACAGTTACAAAAGCAATTTATCAAGGGAAAGGGCGAGTTGAAGCAATACACGTTAGGTCTGCAGTAACCATAAATACTGATGCTGGTAAGGCTGTAGGAGGATTGGGTGAAAATCAAAATCCTGTTGAGTTATTGGGCAATGCACTGGCTGCATGTGCGCTGACGATGATGGGATTGCAAGCAGAACGGGGTGGCGAAGATTTTTCTGGTTGCTATGCTGAGATTGGTCAGATAGAAGAAGATATGGAGACTTTCGCTGTTTCACGTATTCCAATCACCTTTCATCTGAAAGCTTCATTTGACGAGAAGCAACGTAAGAAGTTTGAGCATATCGCTCTAAAGACTTGCTTTGTAGGTAATACGCTAACTGCAAAGAAAGACTTCACATTCGTTTATGAGTAATCTCATAGTATAATTTGACATAACAAGCAACAAAAACAAAGGGCATTTGGAGATTGCAACATCACCAAATGCCCTTTTATTTTCTTAAGTAGTCTTAGGATTATGTCTTTCTAACAATGACAGAAAAACTTATATCCCCTTAATATATACAATATAAATACATTACTTTTCTGCAGCAGCCTTCTCTGCTTTGATTCGTTTATGCTCTTCCAACATCTTTGCTGCACGCTCACGAGCGATTCGAGCAGGCTCACTTGTAGCCTCATCTTCAGGGCGGATGCGCATAGTGTGGGCAAGATTGACAAGATCTTTCACAGCTTCTCCACCAGCAATTAGCCCCGCAGTGGCTGGAACCCACGCATTAGAACTTGGGATAGTATGGCGGTCGGTGCACTTACGCATATCTTTATCAGGGCAGATGCAGTGGAAACGACAAGAAATTTCGGGTTGCTCTATACTCTCAAGCGGTTCCTCTGGACTGTACACCACCTTCAGGTGTTTTATCTTGGTCTTACGAAGTTTCTTACGTATCACCTTCGCTAATGGGTCGTTGATAGTCTTGAAGATGTCAGTCACACGAAACTGCGTAGCATCGAGCTTATAAGCAGCACCCATGCAAGAGAGCAAAGGAATATTCAACTCATGACAACGATAGATGAGATCGAGCTTAGCTGTTACAGTATCAATGCAATCAATGACATAATCATAATGTGAGAAGTCGAATTGATCGGCATTGTCGGGTAAATAGAAGGTCTGATATTTCCGAACAATACAACGAGGATTAATAGAGTGAATACGCTCTTCTGCTACATCTACTTTATGCTTCCCCACTGTTCGAGTAGTGGCAAGGAGTTGACGATTGACATTTGTCAGACAAACACGATCGTCGTCAATAACATCAATAGCACCTACGCCACTGCGTGCCAAGACTTCCACAACATATCCACCAACACCTCCAACACCAAAAACAGCCACGCGACTACCATTTAAGGTGTCGATGGCAGGCTTACCAAGAAGAAGTTGGGTTCTTGAAAATTGATTCTGCATTGTATTTTATTATCCTTTATTTGGTCTGCAAAAAAAGCGAGTTAGAAGAATCATTGCTCGCCGACTAAGCGTATAGACAATGGTTCAACTGTGATGAGTCGGCGTTTGTAAAGGTCGCCAATAGCTCGCTTATAAACCTTCTTTGACACTTGGAAACGACGCTTGATATCCTCTGCTTCGCTCTTATCGCCAAGGTCGCAGATGCCATTATGATCACGGAGATACTGGAGGAGCACCTCAGCAAAGTCTTCTGCATGCTGCTGCCCTGTGGGTTGAAGTGTACAATCTATCTTTCCATCGGGGCGAACAGTGGATATGTAACCCTTCAATCGGTCGCCAGTGTGAACATATTGAAACACCTGATCTTCATAGATAAGACCAGGATACTGGTTATCAACAATCACCTTAAAGCCAAGATCTGTCTTCTGCCATATGAGAAGATCAACCTCCTGCCCATGCTTATAATCACGTGGTCGACGTTCGTCAAGATAATGTTCCACTTTAGCAGATGCCACAAGGCGATAACTATCTTCGTCCAAATGGATATGCACAATATATGAATTACCCATTACCATTCGCTTTTTCTGTTCACGGAACGGACAGAAGAGATCTTTCATCACACCCCACGAAAGGAATGCACCATACTCATTGACCCACGAACACTCCAAGTAAGCAAAGTCGCCCACCTGCGCCAGGGGATCTTCTGTCGTAGCAATAGGGCGCTCCTCTTGATCAAGATAGACAAATACTTCTATCTCATCACCAATCTCAGTACCTTCTGGTACATACTTCTGAGGCATGAGAATCTCACCATCTGGTCCTCCATCGAGGAAAAGTCCAAATGGTTCACCATTGCCTTCACGTAAGGCAATCTTTAATACAGTGAGCGTGTTGTATGCTCCGAGCTTTATTTTAGACATAATGCTTTATTTTTAGACAAAATGAACTTTAGACAGAATGACTTATTAGTTAATGACATAGAAAGAATGAAATAGACAGAATGACATAAAGACATATTTTTTAATGACATATTAGTTAATGACATATTCTTTAAATATGCGGAGTATAAACTCTATACTTGCGTTTAATTTCTAATCTCTCTGCAGCACCAAAGTTAATAATTAGTCCATTGTCTATCTCTGCTATGGTAAGATAGTTTACGAGCTGAATCTCATGTGCAGGTAGCAAATGAGCAACAGCCTTTAACTCTATAATAACGCTTCCTTCTACTATTATATCTGCTCTGAAATTGCCTATCACATGTCCTTTATATTGCACAGGCAACTCTACTTCATCCTCTACTTTGAGCCCAGCTTCTCCGAGTTCTAACAACAAAGCCTTCTTATATACACTCTCTATATACCCAGCTACTAAATGGCTCCGAACCTCGTAGGCGGTGTTTATAATTAGTTTTATCAACTGCTCTGTGCCCATCGTATATCAGTTTTAATGAAGATTTAACAGTGACTTATTCCTTTCACCTCAGAAATATCTCATTAAAGAAATATGTCATTAAAAGATATGTCTCTATGCTTTCTATGTCAAAAACCTCCAATATTTCTTATTTTAACTATTTATTTAACAATTACACTTTGTGTTGCCAAACAGATATTGTCAGGTTGATACATACAACCAGTTCTGACCATTGCAGTTA
>NZ_VVIQ01000016.1 GCF_009728485.1 Prevotella vespertina | reverse complement strand
TGGTCAGAACTGGTTGTATGTATCAACCTGACAATATCTGTTTGGCAACACAAAGTGTAATTGTTAAATAAATAGTTAAAATAAGAAATATTGGAGGTTTTTGACATAGAAAGCATAGTGACATATTATTTTAATGACAGATGTTTAAGGCAGAGGGACAGGCAAACAAAGGTTTTCGCCAGGCGTTTCTCATTTTCAGGGAAGATTAGATTAGTCTGTTCGTGGCGACTGATAAGATTTGAAGAGGGCGTTCTCTTGCTATGAAGAAAGCCTTTCCTTACCATAAAGAAAGCCTCTCTTCGTTATGAAGAGAGGCTTTCTTCAATTTGACAAGACGCCCCCTTTATCTGCAACTAATAGTCTTCACTCCCCTCTCCATTACTTCCCTTCGGTCAGTGACCGTTGGTTCAGAGAGGGGGTGAGGCTTCTTCTCACCTGCTCCCGTTAGGTATTCCTCCCCTTGGGGGAGGTTAGGTGGGGTTGTTCCATTCGGAGAGGGGACGGGGGTGAGGCTGTAGATGGGTTGTGGTTGGGCTGTAGCTAGGCTGTTGTGAGGCTATCTTCTCCCCCCTAATCAGCCGTATGCACCTTCTTTCTCTTCCCACTGAATTCAGTGAAGTCAATGCGTATGATCTCCACACGATGGAAACTCTTGTGAGCGTATTTATCGCCAATCTCCTTGAAATCAGCCGATAACTTATCGATTAGAAGGTGCAGGGCGTGCATCTTCTCTTCCTCAGAAAGGTGGATACGAGCCTCTCCGAAGAAGATAGCACTCTCATATTCTGTGGTGAAGTTACGCGGTAACAAGTGGACGTTACCAATGATACATAGCGACACATTAGGGTTCTTTTCAATGGCATCTAACTTCCTCCCAGATGGCGCACAATGGATATACACGCTGTGATCACCATCCCAAACGAAGTTGACAGGGATACCATAACCAGCGTTATCTGCCACCATGCTCAATACTCCATACTCACCATCTCTTAATAACTCAAGTGCTCGCTCCTCATCCATCAGGCGATCCTGACGACGAACACGGTCGTTTACATATTTCATTTGCATAGTTTTTTATTATTTATTCAACAATGTACTTGATATAAAACAAGTATATCGCTTGCAAATTATCTTTACACTTATCTCTTCTTATTAACCCTCTTCAATATCGAAGAAAGGCTATGATACAAAAAAGCCTTGACTGATTCACATCACCCAAGGTTTAAATACTAAAACTAAATTAACCACTAAAAAAACTTGATGCAAAGGTAGTGCTTTATTTTCAAAACGCAATGCTCGACCGCAAGAAAAATGCGTTTAGACTATTACTTTTAACCTTTATTATAAAACGAAAGACTTTTGTCGTATCCTACTGACAATTAGTCGAGATAGTGGAAATCGTGTACTGCAAGTGAGGAAAGTAGCTGTAATATTTTGCAAGCTATACTTTATGAAAATATTAAACACTTTCTTACTTGTAATAATTATAATATTCTCGTCTATAAAAAGCCTTTTCTAGGCGTTGTTATTGCCCTATTTGTCCATATTAGAGATTACATTTTTCTTTACTATAAAAGTGTAATTAATACGCTAGTTTAGCGTTCCGATGAACCAAACTAACCGAATCGAACAGCCCAACGACAAGCCTAACACCAACTCAACTACAGCCTCTCCCCCGCCCCCTCTCCGAATGGAGAGGGGAGTGAAGACTGCTAGTAGGATGAGAGAGGATGGTTAGCGGGAATAGAGGTAATCAGATTCTAGAATTAAAGGAAACGCCCCTCTGCAATCAAGAAGGGCGTTACCTTGCATTGAAGAGAGCCTCTCTTTGCATCAAGGAAACGCCCCCTTCATTTGCAAACAATAGTTTTCACGCCCCTCTCCATTACTTCCCTTCGGTCAGTGACCGTTGGTTCGGAGAGGGGGTGAGGCTGTAGTTGGACTTTGATAAGGCTTTTTTAAAGCTTCGTCCGAGGCTTCCTTCTACCTATTTCTAACCGCACGGGATCCTGTATATTGATGGTAGTCATCACATACAAGTAGCGTTCCAAGAGCGGCCCGACACGTATGTTTTTACGCATCCGTACCGCCATCACCGTTGAAGAGGGGTTACTCGGAACCCTCACGTGCAGCACCCGACAGATGTTACGAACGATAGAGATAAAGTCCATCGGTCGACCATCAGGGCGCAATAAAGCTCCACTCTCCCACACCATGTGTGCCATATCTATCAGGTCGCAGGTGGCACCTTTCCAATACAAACCCTCCTTCTCACTACGATTGATTAGGTCGTAAAAATCATTAATAATCGTGGACTTCAGGCGTTGCATATCCTCTTCTGTCCACTTCTTCATTGGTTTCATCATTGTTTTTTTCTTCTTTTCATGTTCCATAGTTGTACTACTTTAAGAATTAATAATGTGTGACATCATGCCTTGCCCACGCTTGTTACCACCTGTTGAGTGGTAGGAGAAGGGAAGTGGGGCGCATGTCCTTTGATATCACCAGCCCACTTGCTGGGGTGAGAAGTGGGCTATGTGATTTGCTGACAAAGTTAGTTTGATGTTGTGCAAAGGATGTTCAATCGTAAAAAAAGATATCTTAAATTAATAAAATATTAAATGTTTATTAACTCGACGAAAGCCCATTTAAATTCGACGAAATTGTTTCATCAACCCCACCTAGGCTCCCCCAAGGGGAGGAACACCTAATGGGAGTTAGGTGAAAAGAAGCCTCACCCCCAGCCCCTCTCCGAATGGAACAACCCCACCCAGCCTCCCCCAAGGGGAGGAGTGCCTAACGGGAGCCGGTTAGGAAAAGGCATTCTTAATACAAAGGGGGCGTTTCTTCACATCGAAGAGACGCCCTTTTCATTACAAAGAAACGCCCTCTTCAAATTGAGAAGGGCGTTTCCTTAATTTCAAAATACAATTACCTCTATCTCCCCTTACCACCCTCTTCCATCCTACTAACAGTGTTCACTCCCCTCTCCACTCGGAGAGGGGTTGGGGGTGAGGCTGTAGTTGGGACGGGGGTGAGGCTGGTTGTGGACGGGGGTGAGGCTTCTCCTCTGTCTTTGCACACGCACACAAAAAAAAGAGGACATCGTTAAGATGTCCTCTTTGTGATTCCGACAGGATTCAAACCTGTAACCTCTTGATCCGTAGTCAAGTGCTCTATTCAGTTGAGCTACGGAACCATTAAAATGGTTGCAAACGTTAAGAGCAATAGTGCTATTGCTTAATTGCGAGTGCAAAGGTATGACTTTTCTTCCAACCCACCAAACTTTTCATCAACTTTTTTACGTTTTCTTTTCGTCTTCATCGTGTAGTGTCGGTAGCGAAATATGGTAACCTACTGCAACAAAGCGTATTACACAAATCATAAGAAAGGTGACTATCACCGTCAGGGGAAGCCCCAGTCCGAGCGAGAAGAGCGTCCAATAGGTTAGACCTCCTGCCACACTTGCCACGGCGTAAATCTCTTTATGAAAGATGACGGGGATGTTATTCAACAGAACATCACGTATGACGCCACCTGCCACACCCGTGATACACCCCATGATAACGGCTACCCAGAAGCTATGTCCTAGTGCGATAGTCTTCTGAATACCGGCTATGGTGAACAGAGCTAAGCCCAGTGTATCGAAGACAAACCATGCGTTATCGAGCCTCTTTATCCATTTCCTCGATAGGATAACGAGGAAGAGTGCAAGTCCAGTAACCAACACATACATGATATTTGACATCCAGAACGGGCGCACACCAAGCATGGCATCACGTATCGTACCGCCTCCGATGGCTACAGCAAAGCCGCATACGTAGCCTCCGAACCAATCGAAGTGCTTTTGGGCAGCGTGCCGTATACCAGAGATAGCGAATGCGAAGGTGCCTAGAAACTCCAAGATAACCTGGAGGGTACGGACGAGATGGGGGTCAGTGTAGGTCATACGCAGTTTTGCGGAGTGCCTTCTATGAATTTCTTGATATTCTCCACGGCAATAGCCATAAGTCTTTCGCGTGCCTCACGAGTAGCCCATGCCACGTGCGGAGTGATATATGCGTTGGGTTGTTGTAGAAGGGGATTGTCCGTGCGAGGCGGTTCGTCGGTCATAACATCCGCACAATAGGCTTTGAGATGACCACTTTCGAGGGCATCAGCAACAGCCTGTTCGTCAATGAGTCCACCACGTCCTGTATTAATAAGGATGGTTCCGGGGCGCATTTTCTGTAGACTTTCTGCATTGATCATGTGCGTATTCTCTGCCGTAAGAGGGCAATGGAGGGTGATGACGTCAGACGTACTAAAGAGTCCTTCAAGGGTTGTCTTGCGGATACACTCGGGTAGATCGCTACTGTTCTTACTGGTGTATGCCGATATATCCATACCCATGGCGTGGGCAATCTGCGCCACTTTCTGACCGATATGACCGAGTCCGACAATACCAAGAGTCTTCCCCGCGAGCTCGATCAGAGGCGTATCCCAATAGCAGAAGTCCTGTTGCTTGCACCAATCACCACGTCTGACAGCCTCGGCGTAATGGTCTACTCGTGTTGCAGCATTCAACAGTAAGGCGAAAACATGTTGTGCCACACTATCGGTACTATAGGCTGGGATATTGCAAACCACAACTCCTCTTGCACGTGCCGCAGCGATGTCAATATTATTATAACCTGTTGCCAGCTCTCCAATATACTTCAGTTTAGGCAGTTGTTGGAGCACTTCTTCAGTGATATTCACCTTATTGATGAGTATTCCGTCAGCGTCTTTTGCACGCTCAACGACATCTTCCTGTCGTGTTCTTTCGTATATCGTACAATCAGCGAGTTGCTTTATTGGTTCCCACGAGAGGTCACCAGGGTTGACTGCATGGCAGTCGAGAATAACTAGTTTCATACTTTCTTATTGTTTAATTAAGGCCTCCCCAAGCCCCTCCGAAGGAGGGGATGTAGCCTAACGGGGGCGAGTTAGGATAAGAGGAAGAGCCTCTTTTTGTTGTTATTATTTGTTTTTATAAGTTGACGAGAGCATTTTTTCTAATTCAAAATTCAAAGTTCATAATTCAAAATTAAAGCCTCCCCAGGCCCCTCCGAAGGAGGGGATGTAGCCTAACGGGGGCGAGTTAGGATAAGAGGAAGAGCTCCTTTTTGTTGTTATTATTTGTTTTTATAAGTTGACGAGTTGATAGTTGACAAGTAGACAAGTTGTTTGTTCTGTGGGAAATAGCACTATCTACTCCCCTCTCCATTACTTCCCTTTGGTCAGTGACCGCTGGTTCGGAGAGGCTGTGAGGCTTTCATTCCCATCAACGAAGGCGTTTCCTTATTATAAAGAGAGCCTCTCTTCGCTTCAAAGAAACGCCCCCTTCGTTTTAAAAAGAGCACCTCTTTGTTTGCTGTCCTGCTGTTCCAGCTTACGAGGCAGTACCTCGTAATACTTCGACCAGCCTTCCCCAGCCAACACCCAAGCAACACTCCCCTCCTTTCGGAGGGGTCGGGGGAGGCTTGGGTGAGGCTATTATTGGGGTATAAACTCCCTCCCCTCCAACTCATCTGGCATATATTGTTGCTCGACAAAATGCCCCTCATAATCGTGAGGATACTTATATCCATCACCATAACCAAGGTCTTTCATCAACTTTGTCGGTGCATTCCGAAGGTGCAAGGGAACAGGCAGATTACCCGAACGGCGCACCTCCTCAAGGGCGGCATTGATACCCTTATAAGCCGAATTGTCCTTCTTGGAACGAGCGAGATAGACCACTGCTTCCGCCAAAGGTATGCGCCCCTCTGGCCATCCTATGCGGTCGACTGCATCAAAGGCAGCGTTTGCCAATAACAGAGCATTGGGGTTCGCAAGTCCGATATCCTCGGCTGCGCTGATCACTACTCGGCGTACGATAAAGCGTGGATCTTCGCCTCCTTCAATCATCCGAGCCATCCAATAGAGGGCGGCATCGGCGTTTCCTCCACGGATCGACTTGATGAATGCAGACACAAGGTCATAGTGCATCTCACCGTCCTTATCGTATGCCAAGGGGTTTTCCTGCAACTCTTTCTCCACGAGTTCGTCGGTGATAACAATCTCATCTGACGCCCGAGCACTCACGAGGAGGTCGATAATATTGAGCAATTTACGTGCATCGCCACCGCTATAACGCAGTAGGGCGGTCGTCTCGGAGAGCTTTATCGAGAGTTTCTTCAGCTCCGTGTCTTCCGTAATTGCACGTTGCACGAGGCGGAGTAGGTCGTCTTTCTCCAACGATTTCAGCACATATAACTGGCAACGCGACAGCAGTGGGCGGATGACTTCGAATGAGGGATTCTCCGTCGTTGCGCCTATCAACGTCACAACTCCTCTCTCCACAGCACCCAACAAGGAGTCTTGCTGCGACTTAGAGAATCGATGAATTTCGTCGATGAAGAGTATCGGGGAAACCGAATTGAAGAACCTCCCGCTCTTCGCCCGATCGATTACCTCGCGTACATCTTTTACACCACTTGTCACCGCCGAGAGCGTGTAGAAGGGTGTTTCTAATTGATGGGCAATGATCTGAGCGAGCGTGGTTTTGCCAACGCCTGGTGGTCCCCAGAGGATGAACGAACTGATATGACCGCTGTCGATCATACGTCGCAAGACAGCTCCCTGACCCACAAGATGCTCCTGCCCAATGTATTCATCCAGCGTCCGAGGACGCATCCTTTCTGCCAATGGTTCCATATCTATTCTTATCTCTAGCGATAACTCCGCTCTAGTCCACCGCTCGCAAGAGTGCAAGCTATCCTTCGCAATCGTCTTGCCTATCGTCGGTGGTTGTTGCACTCGACATGGACAATCGCATTACTAAGTAGCAGCTGTCGTCTGGCTAAGCATTGGTTGTTGTAGAGCGAACCTTTGTCTGCCACATTGCTAAGCACTAGCATGAGCATTGTATATCATTAGGCAAAAGTAAGCAATTATTCTCATAATTCAAAATCCAGCCTTTAAAATGATGGATAACCAACTGGTTTGGCGACTTTCCAATGCCTCTCTATTCACCCAATCAGCCCCATCTGCCTCACTCATCACCCTCCCCTATCCCCAAAGCAAGTAAAGGTTTTTCAAAAACCTACCCTTTTGTCGTATCTCAGCATACCTCTCTTCACATAAAATATTCCCTTATTGTCGATCTTAAAAACGCTTTCTTTTGTAACTATCAAGCAATAAGTTGTTTACAAATGATTATCTTCTACATCACATCACGAACTCCCCTACCCTTTTAAAGACAACATCCTACATAAAAGACAATCATCTCCTTTATTAAAACTAAGATTCTCCTTATTTTGTCATAACTATTCGCAAATATCGACAAGAGTCTCCCTAAACGTCGAACCAATGCTCCTCATTCGTCGAACACATCCATCATCTACCTACTAATCTGTCGCAAGCTCCTTCCCAATCTGTCGCCTCCATCTTACTAATCTGTCGTCGCTAACTTACTAATTTGTCGGTAGTTAACCCTGCAACTCATTGTATCTCAGTATCTTAAAGCACCTTTACTAATATCTTATAATTGATTAACTAACGATATCTAACTCGATGAGAAGTTTTTAAGTTAAGGGTTAAAAAGATATTTGCCTGTGTGGAGATGACTTTTACTAAGGGCTTTTGGGCGACCCTCCCTATTTGTCGCAACTTTGCTTGAAGGGTGCTTGCTTTGTGCTTGCTGTTCGTTTTTTCCGCCGCTTCTTTCGCTTTCTTTTTTTAGTCTTGATGGTTTCTTTGTCGTTTTTCTGTCGGTTTACTTCTAATCTTATTGTCGATGGTCTTTAATCCTTCTAATAGGTTTATTCCTAACTAACTCAACGCTAAGTGTTTTGTTCTTAATCGGATAGCTTTATTTTATCTTATGCTCTACTTCATTTTAATCACCCCTCCCCTACTCTCTTCTCTCTCGATAACTTTATTTTTTGTCAGATTCCTTTTATCCTCTATTGAGCATCTTCCTCTTATTTTCTTAACCGATATTCTCCTATTTTTCCTGCCGCTTTTCTCTTGTCTTGTTATTCGTTTTCTTCTTCCCTATCTGTCGTTTTTTCAACCTTCCCAATACGTCTCCTTTTCTATAATTAATACTTAGTTTCATTTAAGTTTTTTGTTCCCTGTTTGTCGAATTATTCCCTTTTTACTACCAAAAGAGCTTATTTTTTATACAAGTTGAGCCTTGTTTTAAGCGACATATTAGGAACTTATTTACTTTAAGAATGCCTTTCTCCATCCTTACTAACTATTCTGTATAACAGTACTTTAGCTCTTTTAAATTGTACGAAACGTTTAAATGAAACCCAAACAATTCACTTTTTTGTCGCCGTTTGGCTTTAATTGCCTTTGTAAACATACTGATTTACAACTCTTTATATGCTCTTCTACACTCAAAGAAATATCTTCCTAATTTGTCGCAAAGCCCTTTTTCCTCAAAGAACTTCCTTTTTTGTCGTCTTTCAAATGCTTCTTTCTGATCGTTCTAGGCGTTTTAACTTACTTATTTGTCGCACTTCTTAGTTTTAAGTAAGTAAGTTTTCTCTCCCTATTTGTCGTTTCTTACCTTTTAATATACCCATTATAACCTTACTATTTTGTCGTCTTTTTCCCTCCAGATAGATGTTATCTCAGTTTTTGGGGGTTATTTCTTCTTATTTAGAGGAATGTTTTTTCTTTATTTTTTTGCCGTTTAATCTTTAGTTTTTAGAGCCTTTCTCTTATTTAAATGGACTCGTTTTATTTTGCTAATCAGAGCTATTTCTCAAATTAGTATCTTACTCTTTCCTAGATAGTTAGTCGTTTCTTGTGAATAAGAAGAGATGTTATTTCTGTGGCTTTTATACCCTTTAATTGCCCTTCTAAGTTTCATTACCAATGCAGGAAGTGCTTTTCTTTATTTAAAGAAAGCCTCCCTTCATGTTAAAGAGAGCCTTTCCTTACATTGAAGAAGGCGTTTCTTTGTTTTATAGCTGAGTTCTTCTTTGTTTTTAGTTGAATTTCCTTTGTTTTATAGGCTGGCTTTCTTTATTTTACAGGTGTGTCTTCTTGGTTTTATAGTTGGGCATTCTTTGTTTCGTTGAAAGTGCTTTTATGTACTTATTGGAATCTCTTTAGCTTCTTTTTTTACCCTCTTTTCATGTATTTATCATTGTTTCTTTTCCTCTTCCTGCACACCATTTCGCTTTCTTCTCCCCTACTTACTTCCTCCTTACAAAGCTCTTTGTTTTACCTTATTAATACTAATATGTATTTATTCTTTTGCTTGTCTGTTTTAAAACATATTTATATATACATATTAAAAACGCACTCCTTTTATATGTATCTAAGGGTTTACTTCTTTCTTTGAATATGTTATTACACTTTTAATTAACTGCTTATATATATATAAATATAATACTATTATAAATTAAATATATGTTTACTTGCTTCTTAAATACTACTAATATATAAATAAAAAAATACTTATTTGCTTATTTGTTATCAGTTGTATGTATTTATATAAACACTTTTATAATACTGATTGTGTCTATCTTCTATTATTAAATATATAAAAGTATAAAAGTATAAACTACTTGTTTGTCTTTCTATAAACGCTCTACTTTATCTTTATAAATACTTCTCAATTCGTTATTAGTACGTCTTTATTATATAAATATATACTTTTCTTTTCATCTGCAAATAGTACCCTATGTTTGAATTTTACCTCATTTTAATGTTTCCTGCTATACTCCTTTTATATTTCTTACCTATTTCCAATTATCAAGATATATATTTGTTATTTCTTTTTAAATTCTCTTTTAATACTTATAAAGTACTGAAAAACAATATTATATACTAATATATAAATAATTATTTGTGTATATCTTGCCTTTTTTTTTCGGCTCTTCTTAAAGGTTAAAACGTACTTTTGTATCTTTGTATAAATATATGTTTATACTAAAATAGATACCTACTTTGATTTTTTCTAGTATCATGTTTATATAAATGTATAACCTCCTTTTATTCTTATTAGAACGTTCTTCTATATGAATCAATAAATATATAATATATTTCTCTAGGCTCACTTTCGTCCGAAAATATATCTAAATATATAAAAGTGTAATATCTTCTTCTTGTTAAAATAATACTTCTAATATCTATTTAGATACTTATTTGATATATAGATAAGCGTTTTTAATAACTAAATATATAAACAAATAAACACGTATATAAGTGTTTGTTTGTTTGTTTAAATGTGTTTTTAATGATTTATCTCATTACTTTTTCAAACAAAAACATTTGAATGTATTTGTTTCTTTCAGTATTTAGGTGTATATTTGCATACACATTAATATAAATGAACGAAGCGATGTTTATTTATTTAGAAAGGCTAAAACATAAATATATAAAAACGTATGAAGAAGTTTAAAATATCATCTGTTCAGAGTGAAACTCTCAACTGGAGCCTTGGTTTGTTTCTAGCGTTTAGTTTGGTGAATAGCATTGATCACTGGACAGGAGCACCCACTGATGGGATGACATCATTGACTGAGACCTTTGAAACTGTTCAAAGTTCTTCGGCGATTCAGATAGCAGAGTCGATTCTTGTATGCGCCACTCAGTTGGTGATGTGGGAGGTTTTTCGCAGGTGCCTGAATAATAGTAAGCATTTCTTTTTGCAGTTGGCTATGATTGTGATTATGGTTTTGTCGGTGCTGGGAACAGCCGCTGTTTGTTACAGAGCATTGTTACCTGCTCACGACATTATGATGGAGACACCACGCGAGGAGGCATTGATTCAGACCTTCCGAGGCTACAACAATGTTGTTATTGGACTATTGAATCTATTCTTAGGAATCGGTTTGGTGCGTAAGTTCCGAGGCTCCATTCGTTTGTATGGTATGTCTATCATTCTTTGTCCAATCCTCATTTTCCTAACTGGCGGAGTATTTTATTATATGTACAATGAGGTTGGAGGACTATCAATGACAGCCATTGACACTTACGGAACCATCCTTACACTGATTGTCTTCGTGCTCGGTTTGATTCCATCGATTGCCCTTCGTGGTTCGATGTCAGCGGATATTACAGAAGAGGACCTCGATGAGGAAGATGCGAATCAAGCGTAAACAAGTGTGCTTCTCAGCACAGTTTTATGTATAATATATATATAAATAAGGTGGGGGAGGGCGTTACCTGAATCGAAAGTAAGATTCTTCAACATTTATAACTGCTGTATTTCTCGTATTTGCGAGTAGATGGTAAGGTGGTTTAAAAAACGCCAGAAATGAAGGAGAAAAGGGTAGCGTAAACTTTACAAAATGATAGTAAAATAAGTAAATAATATGCAATTAGGCTCTTGTAAGCCGTCTGAAAGATAATAAAACATGGTTATGGATGCCAAAGATATAACTTTTCTACCTGTGAAGAAATGGGAGCAAAGAGCTTCAAATATCTTCCTTACGCTCTTTATTATCGGTATGATAGCCTATTCAATGGTGTATGTTCTTGGTCCGAACACGCTCTTCTGGTATGGTTCTGGGCTAAGTCAAATGGATTTAGAGACCCTCACGAACATCCCATTTAATTGTGGGTTTGCGGGCTTGATGACCCTCTTTGGACTTGTTATCCATCGCATTGGTCGGTCGCATGTAGGCTGGATGAGCATAGCAATAGGGGCTTGGCTGTTTGCTACCTTTTTGATGATCATGCTTTGTTCCAATATCATCGTTGCGCTTACATTCAGCTCTTCTGTGAGCAATGAGTTCGATGCTGACATTATGAATACATGCCATGGAGTTTATTTTACATGCGTTACTTTGAGTTTTCTCTGCTATGTTTACATAATCAGTCGGTCACTCCTTTTGAGTAAAGGTCACCTCAAGATATTGTTTGTTAAGCAGTTAGCAGCCTTCTGTGTGTTCCTCATCTTGATACAATTCTGTCTACCGGGAGCAGCCAACAATAACGTTCCTTTGATGTTAGAAATTATATTATGTCTGTGCTATCTATCCGTCGTTCTCTATATCGGAGTGTTATGGAGGAATATCTTAGATGCAGCCCATCTACATGCTCCTAGCACGGATAACTACATTAAAGGTCAGTGGTTATTAAAGGACGAAGAAGAACTATTTATAGACGAAATAGACGAATGAAAAAAGAAAAGATCATATCTTGTTTGCCTGCAACGAGGCTCGAAGAGAATCTGATGAGTGCCTTTCTTTCGCTCTTCATCCTAGGTGTATTGGGTGACGTAATGGCATTAGGTAGTCAGTTAGAGATCGTTAATGACAACATCTTCACAGATGAACAAAACACGCTTGTCGACCATTTCTCCATGATAGCAGAGCTTTTGGCGAGCTATTCCTTCATGGCTATGATCGCCGTATTTGCACGTGTGGCGCACCGCTTGGGACGTGCTGTAAGTGGTTGGACAATCGTTAGTTACACATCATGGATACTAGTAGTTTTCGGTGCAATCTATCTAACAGATGTGAAGCCCTTAGAGCTTTTCTCCGAGGCAGACTATAGTGGCGAAGCCTTCTATATAAGCTGGAAAACCATCGTGAGTCTATCCCGTTGGGTGGCAGTAACCGCCTATTTGTTCCTCATTGTACGCCTAATAATGCTTACAGGAGGCAAACTTTACCATCTGATAATCAAACAGATATGGATGTTGTTAGCCCTTATCTTGGTCGTTATCGGTTCGTTTCTAATCTTCCTTCTGGGGCTTGATATGGGAGTAAAAGGATGGATTTCAGAAGTTTATTCCTATGCCCTTCCCATCTTTATTATCGCTGATGTGATAGGTATCGGAGTGGTTTGGAAGAAAATGCTGATAGGTGACAATAATACGACAATATAATTAATAAGAATAGAAACAAATATCAACAACAATAATGAAGAATAAGAAAGTAGTATTTGCAAACCAAAAGGGTGGGGTAGGGAAGAGCACCCTCTGCATCCTGTTTGCTAATTATCTCGCCTCAAAAGGCAAGGATGTTTGCATCATCGATACCGACTTGCAGAAGACCATCCTCATGCAACGTCAGAAAGACGCACAGCTCTATGAGGGTGAAGATGAGCCTTACAACGTGCAGGATTTCGATGTTACTGACGTCGAGACCATGCAGGAGTTGATGGATTCGGCATCGCAGGTTGACGGTTTCGTGTTGTTCGATTCCCCTGGTAACATCAGTGAGGACGGATTGGCACCATTGTTTGTTGAAGCCGATTACATCGTTTGTCCTTATGAATATGAGGATAAGACACTCGACTCAACAGGTACTTTTGTACAGGTAATCAACGTTTTACGCGAGCATAACCCACAAATGCATGCACAGCTCTTCTTCGTTCCTAACCGCATTGACCCACGTATTGGTACGGCGGAGGAGCAGGATATGTGGGAGAAAACTGATGAAGTGTTTGGCAAGTTCGGAAAGGTTACTCCAGCCGTAAATAGTCGTGCAACTCTGAAGCGAACGAACACTTTTGAGCTCCTAGCCACGCAACGGAGTGCAGTGAAAGAAGCGTTTGAGTTTATGATTAAGAGAATGAAATAGCCTCACCCCCACCCCCTCTCCGAATGGAGAGGGGAGTAGATAGTACAGAAGGCGGGAGTTAGGATATTTGATGATGACGATAAGTTACATTGTCTAATTAGCCTTTCTCGGAAGAAAAGGAGATTAGATGGAACCAAAGAGGAAGGGTTGAAACCTAATAGGCAACAGTTTCCACACTATCTAATCACTCCCCTCTCCATTCGGAGAGGGGGCGGGGGTAAGGCTAGTTGGAGTTTAGTTTTGACTTTTAAAAATACTATTTTGAATTAAACATGGCAAAGAAGAAGAGAACAATGGTTGTGATGCCGGGTGCAATGGCAGACTTGGCTCATAGCGTTCAGAGAGTAAATACAAGTGTAGCTAATGCTAATGCTGACGACAAACAGACTGATAATGAGGAGGTTGAAGTCGTTGATAAGACGGAAGAAGAGCCACAGGAAGAAGTGCAGCAGGCAGTAGAGCAGGTGGAAAACGAGCGTCCGACAGTAGTGGAGCAGTCCACTGATCAGGTAACACAGACGGCTGAGACAGAACCAGAAACACAGCAGTCTCGGTTTGGTCAGGTGTCTGCAATCGATGCAGTGAATGATGAGAAAGACCGCACGGCACCAGCTGCAAAGAAGTTACCAAAGGCCGAGGGCAGGCAGTTGGCACGTGAGTATTCAATGGCAAAGGATAGCGGTGAGGATAGTTGGCAGCTCTTCCTCGACCTGGCACGAGACTATAAAATGCGTGACTCACGCCTTGCAACGGTATATATAGACTCTAATTTGAAGAGCGTACTAGACCGATTAAAGTCGGCAACGAGTATCAAACTCCCCTCGACAGCCATCCTTAGTGCAATCGTGGCACGCTTTGTCTTCGAGCATGAGAAGGACATCAAGAACGCTATCTTTGGGGAGAGTCTGCTGTAAGGAAAGCCTCACTCGCAAGCCATACAGGCTCACCACTAGCCCAACTACAGCCTCACCCCCGCCCCCTCTCCGAATGGAGAGGGGAGTGAATACTGCTGTTTGCATACGAGAGGATGGTTGAGGAAGTCTCCTCCGACCCCTCCGAAAGGAGGGGAGTATTGCTTGGACGTTGGCTGGGGAAGGCTGGTCGAAGTATTACGAGGTACTGCCTCGTAAGCTGAAATAGCAGGACAACAAACAAAGGGGGGCTCTTTTTAAAACGAAGGGGGCGTTTCTTCGCATCAAGGAGAGGCTTTCTTCACATCAACGGAACGCCCCCTTCATCTGCAAACAACAGTCTTCACTCCCCTCTCCATTCGGAGAGGGGTTGGGGGTGAGGCTGTAGTTGGAGAGGGGGAGAGGCTGTAGTTGGTTGGGGGTGAGGCTATTCTTTATATTAAAACATTGATAATGGAACATAGAAAAGACATACAGATTCCAGCCTCGGCAACGGACGGGAAGAGGGGAGATAGTAGGGTAGCAAGACCCTACAAGATGGCACTTACAGGACAAATCATACTCTATTTCTTTGCTATCGCACTCTTTGCTTTCGGCATTGCAATCATCTATGATGCCGTACAAACAGGCGTTTTGACCACTATTTTACATGGTTCTGCCTCATTGCACGATTATATCTCCACACTTATGGGGCTCATCCTCCTCCTTTTGCCAGTATTTGCCATCCTCTATACAAGGCGTGATAAGGTGTATATCTATGAAGATAGAATCGTCAAGGAAACCCTCTTTGGCACTCGAGTTCTGTTCTTCAATAGTATTGAAAGTGTGCTACCTTCTTACGGGAATGGTATCGAATTCGTACCCTATCAGGGTGCAGGAAAGAAGATAACCTTCGGTGTTTACTATCGAGATTACCATGACGTGGAACGCTGGGCAGGGCGTTATTTCCATAATTACTTCCTCCGTGAGAAGAGAAAAGACCGCCAGGCGATAAGGCAGAATAGCTCTTTAGGAGCCAATGCAGTCGAACGGCTCAATCAGAACGAACGCAATCGTCTATGGGCACGAGCGGTGAATATCCTTGCAAACATCGTCACCGTCGCCCTCATCTTCGTACCAATGCCCTATTACCGATACGTCTTTTTGGCGGCAGCAGCAATGCCCTGGCTGGCGAGCATTGTGTTTATCAAGTCGAAAGGAACGGCACTTTTCGATGTATATCGTGATAGTACCGACCGCCCAACATTGTTTAGTAGTACCTATTTAGTGTCTTTGGTGCTGTTGTGTTTAGCGTTGCGTGAGAACATAATAGACATTTATCCGCTCATACCCTATATGCTTCTGTGCATTGTTGTGGTCTCTATTCCGTTCCTCTGGTACAACTTCAGTTTCACAAAATCACGTGTGGACAATCCAACCGAGCAGTTTATTTTTGTCCTCTTCTTCGCTATCTTTTATGCGATTGGCACCATCATAACCTATAACGTAGCGTTTGATTACTCCGAACCAGATCATCACATCAGTTATGTGAAGGATAAGTTTGAGACGAGCGGACGCAGTCATGCATATAAAGTGCGCTTTGCCTCCTGCGGAACTATGCAAGAGGATGGTGAGATAACAGTATCGAAAAAGGAGTATGAGACCTATCAGGAGGGAGATAGAATTGATGTTGAGGAGTATAAAGGAGCCTTAGGTGCAGCCTTTTATATGGCTCATTGAGAATAAGGAAGAAGCCTAACAGACGACCAACTACAGCCTCACCCCCAACCCCTCTCCGAATGGAAAAGCCTCCCCCAACCCCTCCGAAGGGAGGGGAGAGCCTAACGGGAGCTAGCTAGGAAAAGGCACTCTTAATACAAAGGGGGCGTTTCTTCAAAACAAGGAAAGGCTCTCTTCGAGGCAAGGAAACGCCCTTTTCACGTGAAGAAGAGGCTCTTTTAGACAGAAAGAAGTGTTTTGGGGGAATACATCCCCTCCTTCGGAGGGGCTTGGGGAGGCTTCTCTTCCATACGAGGAAAGCCCCGCTTCGAAGAGAGGGTGGGGGCGTTAGATTCTTTGAACATTATATTTAGAATTGAATAAGTATGCTTAAAACAGATTTAGATATAGCTGTTATCGGTGGAGGAGCAGCTGGTTTCATGGCAGCGATAACGGCAAAGGAAACACATCCAGAGGCTCGGGTGACCATCTTCGAACGGGCATTGAAGGTGCTAGCAAAGGTGGAGGTGACAGGCGGCGGACGCTGTAATGTGACCAACAGTTTCGCTCGCATCACTGATTTAAAGCAGGCTTATCCACGTGGACACAAGCTGATGAAACGCTTGATGAGCACCTTTAATCATGAAGACACTTATCGATGGTTCGAGCAACGGGGCGTTCCTTTGGTGACGCAGGATGATGAGTGCGTCTTTCCGAAGGCGCAGGATTCGCACGTAGTGATGGATTGTTTAACACGACAAGCCACTCGGTTGGGTGTAACCATCTGCTGCCGTTCCCGTCTGACAGGACTTACGCAGATGGAGGACGGGCGTTGGCAGTTAGCGTTCCAACAGGGTTCTCACCGCATATTCCAGCGTGTTATCATCACAACAGGCGGTTCGCCGCAGGCACGTGGACTAGCTTATCTTGCCGAACTAGGGCATACCATTGAGCCACCCGTGCCCTCTCTCTTCACGTTCAACATACGAGATAAGGCGTTCTGCAACCTCATGGGAACCGTTGTCGACCCTGTTGTGATGTCGATACCAGGCTCTAAAATGCGCTCCGTGGGCGCATTGTTGGTCACACACTGGGGTGTTAGCGGTCCTGCCACACTGAAGTTATCGTCTTACGCAGCCCGTTTTCTGGCAGAGAAAGACTACCATTCGCCCCTAGCCATCAGTTGGACGGGCGAGAGGAAACGGCAGGAAGTGGAAGAGGAATTGCTCCGTTTGCAGGCACAGAACCCACGGAAACAGATTGGGACATTGCACCCTTTCAGTCTTCCGCAGCGTTTGTGGACTTATGTCATCAGTAAGTTAGGGCTTGAGACATGCAAACCTTGGGCAGAGATAGGGCGTAAGACGATGAATAGAATCATCGAGACGCTGACTAACGACCAATATGTTATTGCTGGAAAGGGCACCTTCCGTGACGAATTTGTCACCTGTGGCGGTGTGAGTCTGTCGTCTGTTCATGCACAGACCCTCGAGAGTAAGCATTGTCCAGGACTATTCTTTGCAGGTGAAGTGTTGGATGTTGATGCCATAACAGGCGGTTTCAATCTGCAAGCGGCATGGACAATGGGGGTTGTTGTGGGGCGTCAGTAATACGTTGAAAGATGATAGAAAACTTGTGATTTCACAATCTTTTTAGTAACTTCGCATAATCAATTACATCCCACACTATCTCCCTCTTTCACCCTCCTAGGCTTCACAGGGAGATGAAAGGAGGAACAGGGGCTGGTGAGCGGAGCTTTCTTACAAATAAAAACTATGGGTAGAAATAAGTTTGCAGACAGCGAAATAAAACAGATAGCGAAGCTACTTCGATTGAAGAATGCGGGTAACAGAGCCAAACAAAAGCTCGTTCGGCATGACCTCAGAACGCTATTTGAGTTTAACATATCCGACTTCAATGTGCCTGGTAAGGCTTTCGGTGAAGCCGAACTCTATGAGGCTATCGATCGTGGAGCCATCCAAATACTCGATGATGCTACTATTGCGGATATGAAGGCGAAGCGTGCTCGTGATAAGGAACGCGATAAGGTGGAGGCAGAACGACGTGCGATAGAGTCGGGCGAGATGACCGATTGGAAGCAAGCAATGGAGGAGTGGGATGCCTCCCGAAGCCTGAATGTGAATCTTGAAATAGACATTTAATTGATTATGACACTATATCCAAAATTGATAACAGACGCCCTGGAGAAGGTAATCTACCCCGGGACGAAGAAGAATCTCATAGAGAGTGAGATGCTGGCAGATACTCCGAGTATTAATGGAAACAAGGTGAAGCTCACGTTGATATTCCCTCGTGAGACCGATCCGTTCCTCAAGTCGACCCTTAAAGCAGCCGAGGCGCAGATTCACTACTCGGTGGGGAAGGACGTAGAAGTGACCATCGAGACCGAGTTCAAGAGTGCACCTCGCCCAGAGGTGGGCAAGTTGTTGCCACAAGTGAAGAATATCATTGCCGTTAGTTCGGGTAAAGGTGGAGTGGGGAAGAGCACCATTTCTGCCAATCTAGCTATCGCTTTAGCTCGCTTGGGGTATAAGGTTGGATTGCTCGATACCGACATCTTCGGACCGAGTATGCCTAAGATGTTCGGTGTAGAAGACGTCCGTCCGTATGGCGTTGAGAAGGATGGTAGACAGCTAATAGAGCCTGTTGAGAAGTATGGCGTGCGGCTTCTTTCCATCGGATTCTTCGTTAATCCCGATACAGCAACGCTGTGGCGAGGGGGCATGGCGACGTCAGCTTTGAAACAACTCATCGCTGATGCCGATTGGGGAGAGCTTGATTATTTCATCCTCGACACGCCTCCTGGGACCAGTGATATACACTTGACACTGATGCAAACACTATCAATTACAGGTGCAGTGATTGTTTCCACTCCTCAAAGTGTAGCCCTTGCCGATGCGAGAAAAGGCATTGATATGTACCGAAACGACAAGGTTAACATTCCAATCTTAGGCTTGGTAGAGAACATGGCATGGTTTACTCCAGCCGAACTACCGCAGAATAAGTATTATATCTTTGGTAAGGACGGCTGTAAGAACCTAGCGAAAGAACTCAACTGTCCGTTACTTGCACAGATACCAATCGTTCAGAGTATTTGTGAAAACGGCGATAAAGGTACACCAGCAGCCTCTCAAGTGGACACCGTGACCGGTCAGGCGTTCTTGAGTCTGGCGCAGTCTGTGGTGACAGTGGTCAACAGACGGAATAAAGAACAAGCCCCAACGAAGATTGTTGAGGTAAAGAATTAAGGCGAGATAACGCCTTTGAAGCATGAAAAAAAGAAAGTCTCACTAAGAAATCTATCGTATATAGAAATCTTAGTGAGACTTTCTTTTATTTCGTTCAGCCCTTACGAAACCCCGATGAAATGCAAGATAGAAGGGGTGAAGAGCGCAGTGAAGATACCATTTAATGTAATTCCAAGACTGGCAAATGCGCCATATTTACTGCTATAAGCCATCGCCGTGGATGCGCCAACAGCGTGAGAAGCAGCGCCCATAGATAGTCCCTGAGCTATCGGACTACGCACATGTCCTATCGCCAAAGCCTTGAATCCAACCAAAGCTCCTATAATACCTGTGATGACAACAACGGCAGCTGTGAGTGAAGGAATACCTCCCAAGCTCTGCGTAACCTCCATTGCTATAGGGGTTGTGACCGACTTACTTGCCATTGACAACACGACAACATCCGACGCACCACATAGTTTGGCAACTGTGACAACACTCACAATTCCAACCAAACAGCCCACTAGCTGCGACAGAACAATGGGCAACCAAAGACGTTTGATAGCGTCTAACTGTAAATAAAGAGGAACCCCTAAGGCTACGACCGCAGGCTTCAACCAGAAGTCAATGAGCTGTGCGTCTTGCTTATACACTTGAAAGGGAACACCCGTTACCTTTAAGTATATAATGATAAGAATGATAGCAATAAGGATGGGATTTAACAGCATCCAGCCTGTCTTCTTTTGTAGTCGTTTGATCAAAAAGAACGTCCCGCAGGTGAGCGTCAGGATAACATATTGATTAGAGAAGATGTCCCGTCCGTCCTGAATGAGGTTCACCGTCTGATTGATGGTTTGGTCTATTGAAATCATAACTTAGCCTCCTTTTCATCCATAATATCCTTTCCTTGCAAGGCTTCAGTCGTGAGAATCTGTTCCTCCTCGGTGTATTCTGCATATTCTTTGAGTATCTCCTTCATCTTTTCCGCCTGCCTCTTATGGGCACGATGATGTAGTAAGTCGAGTGCTATCATTCGACGTTCTAGTTTAATAACAAGCTGGTGCATGTGTCCAGTAACCACTAGAACGAGCACCGTACTGACGATAGTTGCCGTCACAATAGGGAACCACTCCTTCTCAATCAGGTCCAAATAAAGAATCAATGCCACCCCAGGTGGAACGAAGAAGAAGCCCAGATTGGCGATAAGAAGCTCCGATAAGTGTTCAACCCAACTAAGTTTTACCCATCCCAACTTAAGGAATAAGGTGAGAAACAACATACCTATGATACTGGACGGCAGCTTAACTCCTGTCGCCCATACGATAAGCTCTCCCAATGCAAGGCATCCGAAGATAACAAAAAACTGTATTGCCATTTAGAAAAGATGTAATATCAATGACAGCATTTAACGCTGAATAATCATCTGACAGAGTGCAGAAAAGTGGCTGCAAAGGTATATCTTTTTAACCAGCTTATCACTTATCTAGCCCAGAAAGGAGCCTTTGGAAGGCAAATAGATGACATTTATCAAGAAGAAAACGACCATAATCAAAATAAATTGTGTAACTTTGGATAGAATAGCGACAATCCTTTATACAAGGGCACCTTGTGCGATTGGCTGATTTTGGGGTAACGATTTGGCAACCGTTCCATTTGCTGTGTACTGCTTTGTTTTGCTTGCAAAGAACTCTTTATCTCCGACAAAGATAATGATTATTCCCGAACAATTCTACTCTTTGCTTTATTTTTTCAAGGCAAGGAAAAAATTATTCCCCTGCCGATTTCAAGAAGTAGAAACACGATGTTGTGAAGAAATTGCGGATATATGGAATTGCCCCTATCACGGCGTACAGCCTTCGGGGACGCAGGTGGAATTTCACCTCGTAATGCGGATTGATGAAATAGAAAGTCCTGTCAATGGCTTCAAAGCCTTCCTTTCTCATCGTCCTCTCAAACAACTCTATCGGGCATTTGGTCTTCTTGATGTTCAACAGTTCTCTGACGCATCCCTCGTCTTCCTTCCGAGCCCTCAATATCCGCTCATACAATCTCGTCGGAAGCAGGTGAAAGAAAGGCAGGTGCGAGAGGAAGCGGCTTCGGCATATCTGCTGATGCCCACCGAAAGGCATCTGCCAAGCAGGAAAGGACATGAAAATTACCCCCCGGGTTTTTAACAACTGTTTACACTTGTGCATAAATTCCTCCTTGTCGTCGATATGCTCTATCACATCATGGCAGACAATCAGGTCGAACTGATGCCTGAGTTCCTTCAACAGGAACACATCGGAGGCGATGAAACGCCCTTTTGCTCCGTTCTCTTGGAAAAACTTCCTTGCGTCCCTTATCCGTCCCTCTGCCATATCCACGCCCACTACATCGCAGCCCATGCGTGAGAAAGGCAGGAGGTTTCCACCGTCCCCGCAGCCTATCTCCAACACTTTCGTGCCTTTCCCTACCTGCCTGTACCGCTTGATGTAAGGAATGAAATACTTCTCGCTTGTGGTTGCGAGTTCGTTGAAATACTGTCTTCGGTTAAGTTGTCTTGACTGCATCTTATTTTAGGGGTGTTATGGTTTCAACGACAAAGGTAGCAATAATCATGGAATAAGACCGCATGTTTCATTCGTTACCATGAAAAATACCTATAAATGATTATATGGCAATGCGATATGGACGAGTGCAACCCAAAGTTTCCGCTCTTTCGTTTGCGGAATGGCGGGAAAATTCGTATATTTGCGAGGTACGACTAAAAAAGATGTAAATATGGCACACCGTAAAACTTGTTTTGTTTTATTGTTCTTGGCATTCCTGCTGGCATGCGCGTCCTGTTCCAATCCCCAAGACGAGGACAGGAAATCTTCTTTTCAATTGGATAAACCTTATAGGGAAATCATGCAAGGCTCTACGCTCCGTGTGTTCATCATGAGTGGCAGTGGAGACTTGCAGATAAGCAATTCCAATGCGTTTAAGGACTATGCTAGAATTGCCTATGCGAGAACTCCCGAACAGGCAGGGCATGTAGGTGTTCTTTCAATCCAAGCCCTGCAAGTGGGAGAATTTCAGGTCTCACTGACCGACAACCTCACAAAGGAAAGACAGCAACTGACCGTTAAAGTCCTCCCGCCTTATCTGTTACTGGAAATTCACGAAGGCTCAGACCCTGTATGGTCAATAGGAAGCGGAGTTTCGGGACTTTTCCTTGTCCAGAACGCAGCGCATTCTTTTTATCTGTGCCGTTACAAGCCCACTCTCTATCGGTATGTCAGTCCTGCCGTTCTCTCGGGCGTATATGAGATTGTCATGAAAGACGGCGTTCCGACGAACTTGCGCCTGCAAAGCAAGAAACAGGGAATTGTCCGTGATTTCACCTTGACAGGGAAAAACAAGAAAGAGGCTTTGGAAAAACTCGGGAGATTAGGCAGGCTCGGACTTCTTCCGAATGAAGAGAAATTCATCTGTCCCGTCTTTCTTGACGAACACGACATGGAAGAGCATATCATGGCGGAAATGACTTATAAGGAAGCAACCTTGCCTGAGAAAGTCATGGAGTGAGATGCAGGAAAGGAAGTGGAGCATGCGGAGGCACGGTTACAGCCTCACTCCCTTGCTCCTGTTCTCTTGGGAGGAATGGACGGACAAATGTCTGAATTTCTCCCACTGCTCCTTAAACCAACGGGCAATCGGCACTCTGTCCACGAGCAGGTCGAGTACGGTCTTGCCATCCCTTTCCTCCCTGCCCACCTGCAAGCGTGCCTTCTCAACGGCGAACGAACGCCTGTACTCATCAGAATGCAGTTTCCCCGTAACAACGAGTACTTTGCCTTGCAGGAGTTCGTCCGTGTGTCTCTCTGACAATCCGACCGAACGGCAAAGCCTTTCAATACGGAAAAACTCGGCAAGCATGGGAAACCATTCCTTTGCCTTGTCGATGATGCGCCTGAGATTGCCGATTTCACGCTGATGCTGCTCCGATGCCCGCAACCGCTCGGCGACGTGGCTTTCCTTCATTTTCTGCATATCCGTGCGCATCTGTCCGATGCTCTCTTTCAGTTCCGCCACCTCACCATGCAACTGCCTGTTCTCGCTTTCAAGCCTGCTCACTTTATTACCGCCCAACAGGAAGTTGATGCCGTTGAGTGCTGCTGTGGCGGTCTTGGTAGCTGAGTTTTTCAGTTCCACCGTTTTTTTCTCCGCCTTGATGCGTGCGAGTTCCATTTTGGCTTGCTCCGCCTCCTCGATGATGCACCGTGCTTCCGCCTCCCTTGCCAGCAGGTTGGCGATGTTCTCCTGTATGTCCTCGCCCTGCGTGATGAGATTGCGGTAATACTCATGCGTGGAGAGGTGCTTGGCTGTCGAGCCCCTGACACCCCTTTTCAGCTCGTACTTCGCCATGTGTTCGGCGTAGGTGTCCTGATACCTGATGAGGTTGGCACGGCTCATCACCTCGTCTGCGCAGAGGCGTGGGGCTGTCGCTTTCGTCCTGTACCTGCGCTTTGCCTTCTCTTCCTTTTTCTGCTTCCTGCGCTCACCCTGCACTATCGGCACTACGGTGGCATGGATGTGCGGTGTTTCCTCGTCCATGTGCAGGACTGCCGACACGAGGTTGTCCGCCCCGTAGGTCTCTCTCAGCCACGCCACGCTGTCATCGCACCACTCTCCGAGCCTCCTTTCGTTTTCCATTCGTTCCATATCCTCGTGCGTTCCGCTCAGCACGATGCGGATTGCCTGTACTTGGTTCTTCCCTATCTTGCGTTTCAGCCCTGCCGTGTCAAGGCGGTGGCGTATGGCAGCCGTGCGGTTGCACACACCGTCGGGAAACCTGATTAACTCACGGTTGAGGTGCGTTCTCGTAGGGTCTATGTTCTTCGGCACGATGGTGCGCTCGATGTGAGCCGACATTCCGCTGTCGGCTCCCTTTGCCTTTTCCAAATGCAATACGCAATATCCCATATCCTTTTGTCTTTTTTTAATGTTGTCATTATCTTGTTTTCGTTGCCTTGATGTCCTTAGATACGGTCGGTGGACAATCGTTGAAAGGAGGAAAGACTTCCTTTCGGCTTGCTCGTTTCTTTATGCCGACAGGCTCGGCAGGGGTGTCCAGAGGGGTGCAACCCCGTTGGCTTATTGGGAGATTTTCAGCGGACACGGAGTGAAGCGTGAGGAAAATCCCCTAATAAGCTACGGTATTTTCTCTTTTGAAAATATCCGTACCGTGCTTACCACGTGGGCATTTGCCCCTGCCACTTCTTTCCCTTATAACCTGAAGTCCCCACGGTTTCTCCATCGGTGCTGCCGATTGGACTTGTTTCTCCGAAGGCATACTTGGACTGCACCCGAATATCTGAATACCCTGCATGCTTGGAAATACAGAATGCACGGCTTGCCGTGACTGCCTTTTTCTGTTGCTTATATCAGCGTGTCTTGCCTGTTCCGTTTCAGCCTGTAATGCCACTGCCGTTTCCCACCGAAGTCGGAGTGATGAAAATTCTGATGAATTGATGAATGTCGTTCCAATAATCTGGAAATCAACATAATATGCTTTCATCATGCCCTCATCAAGCCGCTTGTCAAAGTGGAGTTTCATCATTTCCGATTCCTCTATCCCTGCATTTCCTCCAACTGCTTCCTGCCGATGGTGTAAAAACGCCCCGTGCGCCTAATCTCCGTATATGGGCGCATGTTGTCATAGCTCGGCTGGCAGGTCGTATAGGTGAGCGTGTTTTCGGCAGGAGTGAGTTTCCATATATCCTGCACGATACGCCTTACCTGCGTCCTGTCCGTCCTGCAGCCTGCGCAGTTCAGCAGAAGGAGCATGTCGTTGATGCAGAAAGAGAAAGCGGACGCTTTCATGCAGTCCATGACTTCAAGGCAGGTTTCCGCCATCTCCACCTCCGTCCTGTTACGGTTGCTCCGTATAATCCTGCTCAGGGCTTGCGTGTGGATGAGTTCGGGACTGAACCACATGCGGCTCTCTTTCTTCGTGGAGAGCGTGCGGTGCTGGAGAAAATAGAGGAAGGCGGGTATTTCCTCCTTTACCCTTTGCAGGAAGTCCGTGTCGTCCTTTTCTATCCTCCCCACCTTCCTCACCCAATAGCGTGTCTCTCCTGTGTCGATTATGACGGGTAGACGTTCGTTGTTGGAGCATAGTACGAACTTGGCGAAGAATGAAATCTCATCCCTGTCCTTGCCCTTCGCCTCCACCTTGTAGGAAAGGGTGGTGCTGAGGTTCTTGAGCCGCTCGCTGTCCTCCCTGCGGTCGAGAAGCACCTCGTCCACGAGGATGAGCAGTTTCCCTGCCCAGTCCGAGTTGAACTGACTTCGGAAGTCCTCGTTGGTGTTGAAGGTTACATTGCCCCCGAAGAGGGCTTTGAGGAAGTTGAGGAACGTGCTCTTGCCCGTGTTGCGCTCCTCTGATACGAGCAGCAGGATGGGCAGTTTCTCTATGGGCTGCAGGTAGAGTAGTTGCAGGTAGTCCATGCCAAGTTCGTACTGCTCCCCGAAGATGTGCCTTGCCAATGCCTCGATATGGGGAAACACACCTTGCTTCGGATGATGCCCCGTCGGCTCGTAGAGGTTGAGGAAACTGCCTACTACGGGCTGATAGTTCACATGGTCGGGGACGGTGCAAAAACCGTCATACTTCGGGACGGTCGCCAGATAGTCCCTGCCGTAGTCCTGACGGAGCGTCTCGTTGTTCCACACGATGCGCTTCCTTACAAAACCGCCTCCGACAAGAGGCATGTCTGCAAGTTTGTAGAGCGTTGTGCCCACACGGACGAAAGCCCCGTCCTTTTTTCTTTTTTCGGGCATATCTTCCAGCAGCCCGTCATTGTTTTTCTTATCCATTTCTTTCTTGCTTAAATGGTTGATATATAGCATCGTGCAAAGTTACGGACATCGTTCGGAAAACTACTTGTGAAGAATGGCGCGGAACGGTGAAAGAAAAACGGAATGGAATAAAAACAGGGGAAAGCAGGGAGGTGCGGAGCAATAATTGAGGGGAACAGGAGGATAATTTTGCAGGATTTGTCGAGGGTTGCTGAAAAAGGGAAAATGCCTTTTTCTTTCATCGTTCGCAAGCGTCTGATGATATGTTGATGAACTTGCAATCGCTTGATATTCAATCATATTATATCAATATTCATCAATTCATCAAAATAAAAGAAGTTGTGTTCGGTATGTTTTTCTTTTCTCGGCAGTCCTATACGACTCGTCCCTAACTGTTATCCCTGCCCTTCAACCACCCAAAAAGAAAAAGGTTTATTTCCCCCATCGACACAAGGGGATAAACCTCTATAAACCTCTGTCAAGGCGTTTCAGCAGGGACTGCCTGCCCGTGCAGGAAGGAGCATGACAAACCTTTCGTGCCGTTCGTTCAGCATTGCGATGACATGCTCCCAAAGCCTTTTTGCCCTTTGCGACCTGATACGGAACGCAAGGGCTATGACCATTTCAAGGCTGTACGCATCAAGCCAGCGACCCTCCGCCACCCTGATGTTCCTCTCTGCCGTGCAGGGGTGCAGCAGTCCATCCCTGTATATCTTCTTGACCAGCGTGTGGATGGTATGTCCGAACACGCCAAACAGGTCGGCAATCTCAAACTCGCCCATCCATATTTCGCCGTTGGGTATGACGATGTTCCCGTGCTCGTCTATCGTGATTATTCGACGGGCATTGCTGCTTATGTCTTTCCCTTTCATTGTCATGCCATCTTAATATTGCCAAATGAGGCGTTGAGCTTGCTGCCGAGCATGGAGAGGTCGGTGTCGAGTTTCTCGGTGGTTATCTTCGCATAGAGTTGTGTGGTTACGATGTTCGTGTGTCCGAGTACACGGCTCACGCTCTCAATCGGCATGCCCTTGCTCAGAGCCAATGTCGCAAAGCCGTGCCTTGCGCAATGGAAGGAGATGTCCTTTGTTATCCCGCACTCGCTGATGACTTTTTTGAGCTTCTTGCAGACCGTCCAGTAGTTGATGTCCCCGAATATGGAGTTGTCCTTCTGGAACGGTCGGTATCTGTCGATGATTTGCAAGGGTATATCGAGCAGTTTCACTTGGTACGGCACCTGTGTCTTGTGCCTTTTTGCAAGTATCCACTTCTCGCCGTTCACCTCCACAATCTCATCGGTGGTGAGTTCCTTCAAGTCCACGAAGGAAAGGGCGGTGAAGGAGGCGAAGACAAACAAATCACGCACGAAGGCGGAATGGCTGTCCTTGAACTCGTGCGAAACCAGTGTCTTCAACTCGTCCTCCGTGAGGAACGCACGCTCCTTCGTGTTCGGGCTGATATGAAACTGCGCGAACGGGTTTCTCGGTATCTTGCCGTTGAAGTGCGCACGCATCACCACGCCTTTGAGCCACATGCAGTTTATCCATATCGTGGCGTTCCTGTTTCCTTTCACCGTGCTGAGGTACACGGCGAAGTCCCTGATGAAGTCGGGGGTGAGTTCCAGCATCGACATGTCGCTGCGGTTGTACTTGTGGCGGATAAACCTCGCCGTGTTGTTCCTCGCCCTGAGCATCACCTTGTATGTTCCCATGCTCCTGTCCTTACCCACACGCTTGAACAGAGAGGCGCAGTCCCTGTCGAACGCTTTCATCAGGGTGTCGTACTCGCTGCCCAGCCCCTGATAGGCGTTGCGCACCATCTCCGCCGTGACGAACGCCTCACGGTCGGAAAGACGCTGATAGTGCTTGATGATTTGCGCCTTGATGTTGTCGAGCGAGAGGTTGGTGGCGATGGCTTCCCTGCTCTTGCCTTTCGCCCTGTTGCCTTTCACATCCCACAACTCCTTTGGGATGGTGCGCTTGCAGCTGAACTGAGCCACCGTGCCGTTGATTGTAACCCGTCCCATGATGGGGACGATGCCGTCTTTCTCCTTGCTGCCGTTCACATAGAACAGCACCTTGAATGTGCTTCTTGCCATTGTCTTTTCTTTTTGGTTGCAAAATTAAACATGAAAGAGCCTAACCCTGCTATGCAAAATATAGAGCAATAGAGCAACAGCAACGGATGCACGGAAAACCGCTGTTTTTCTCCTCTTTAGCGGAGGTAATTATCCTGCTTTCGGGTAACGATTTGAAAACATTTCTGTTTCAATAATCCGCATTTTCCTGCCTCGTGGCAGGTGGCGGATTTGCTGCGATTTACACCGTATAGCCCTAATAATCAAGCCGAATTGCGTTAAACTTCCGATTTCCTGCAAATATTACAGCGATTTTTAGTAAGTTTGCAGATATTTTAAAAACGTTTATGTCCCCATCAGAATGACTGAGATTGATAACAAGATATCCGATAAGAAACTTCGATTAACCATAAGGATTGGTCGTAATAACATGACCTTCTCCGTTGGAGACCCACAAGAGAATGGTGTCTTGGCATACGAGCCTTATGAAATGAATACGGGTATCTCGGTGGCTGCTAACCTTCGGGACGCATTTAGAACATCGGAACTCTTGCAGAGTGGATACAAACGGGTGCTTGTTCAGATGGACTCTCCTGTTATGCTCATGCCCATTGAGGAGTATGAAACGCAGGATGTGGATACGCTTTATTATCACACCTTTCATCACAAGGGGAACGATGAGGTGCTTGCTTACCAACTAAAGGAACTGAATGTGGTAACGGTGTTCTCAATGAATAAAGACTTGAGGCTCGTTATCGAGGATCACTTCGAAGACATACGCATACAGCCTTTGATGTGTCCTGTCTGGACGCATCTCTATCGTAGAACATACGCTGGAGCACGCCGAAAGTTATATGCCTATTTCCATGAAAAGCGTATGGAAGTGTTTAGCTTTCAGCAGAATAGATTTCGTTTTGCCAATACTTACGAAACAGAAAACGCCCAAGATGCCCTCTACTACCTATTATATATATGGAAGTTGACGGGTTTGGATACCCAACAAGACGAACTCTTGTTGATTGGAGATATGCCACAAGCGGAGCTGCTCACCGAGGAACTGGCTAAGTATCTGCGCTTCTCTCGCGTGGTGGAGCAGGCGGATGACTTCGCACAACATCATGCCTTGGCAGAAAGGAAGGATATTCCTTACGATATCAAAGCCATCTATCTGGATTAATCAAAACAACGACTTCACAAGATAACAATACTGCATTACGAATGAGAATCATAACAGGAAAATATAAGGGAAGGCACTTTGATATCCCTCGCACATTCAAGGCACGACCCACAACGGACTTTGCTAAAGAGAATATATTTAATGTTGTCAATGGTTATCTGGACTGGGATGAGACGGTGGCACTCGATCTCTTTGCGGGTACGGGGAGCATTTCTCTGGAATTACTATCGCGTGGCTGCAAGGAAGTGGTTAGTGTGGAAAAGGACAGAGACCATGCTCGTTTCATCGCACAGTGCATGGAGAAGATAGGTGCCGATGAACATGTATTGATCAAGGGCGACGTCTTCCGATTCATAAAGAGCTGTCATCAGCAGTTCGATTTCATCTTTGCTGACCCTCCTTATGCCCTCCCAGAGCTGCCAACCATCCCTGATCTCATCTTCTCGCAGGACCTTCTTGCGCCCGATGGACTCTTCGTTTTCGAGCATGGAAAGCATAACGACTTCTCGTCACACCCCCATTTTCTGGAGCACCGAAGCTATGGCAGCGTTAATTTCACGCTGTTTAAAGCGGTGTGAAAACGCCTCCCCAAGCCCCTCCGAAGGAGGGGATGTCTTTTTCCCGAAGCTCTTCTTTGATTTAAAATGCAATGTTCACAATTCAAAGATGTGATTACTTCTGTTGTTGAAAAGCATTAATAAATTCTTTGCTAGGGCATTTTTAACACGGAATGCACGAATGGCACAGAGCCTGAAAGGTACACAGAGTTCCTAAAGGAACATGGGAATACACAGAAGCTAACGCCCATGTGAAATTCAACTAAAAGCCTCCCACAACCCCAACTACAGCCTCACCCCCAACCCCTCTCCGAATGGAGAGGGGCGTGAATACTATTAGTAGGATGTGAGAGGATGGTTAGTGGGAATAGAGGTAATCATATTCTAGAATTAAAGGAAACGCCCTTCTCGATTGCAGAAGGGCGTTTCCTTATGTCGAGAAGAGCCTCTCCTTGCATCAAAGAGACGCCCCCTTTATTTGCAAACAATGGTCTTCACTCCCCTCTCCATTCGGAGAGGGGTTGGGGGTGAGGCTGTAGATGGGCTGGTGGAGAGGCTTCTTTTCGATAGAAAGAAGCGTTTGGGGGAACACATCCCCTCCTTCGGAGGGGCTTGGGGAGGCTGTTTCTTTCCATATTGAAATATTCCTTTTACATGATAGAAACACAATTTTATGTGTACCTTTGTAGCCTCAATTAGAAATCAATTCAGTATTATGTCTATAAAAACGAAGCTACAAGGACTATCCTTCAGAACGGGTACTATCGTTCTTCTGATGTGTATTCCGTTTTATATTATCTCCTTTGCTCAAATGCTTTTACCCCTCTCAACGAGTGTAAAGGGTGTGTTATGGGCAGTGTTCTTCGGCATTGCGAAGCTGTTTCAATATAGTGGAATTACCATCTTAGGAGTGGAGGGCTACAAGCGACTGAAGCGCAGACTGAGACGCAAGAACGTCAAGGGAGGAAGGATAAAGTTGGTGATTTTCGACTTTGATGGTACGCTTGGCGACTCGCAGAAACTCATTACTGACACCATGCTTGCCACTGTTGACGAACTCGGACTGCCCTCTCCAACACGTGAGCAATTCGCTAGTACCATCGGACTTCCGCTCCGTGAGTGCTTCACGAGTATAATGACCTTGACCGATGAAGAGGCTGACAAGTGTGAGGAAACCTACCGCCGTATCTTCGACGAGAAGAATGTTAAGGGGGCTGTGACGCTCTTCCCTGGGGTGAAGGAAACGCTCGAACGATTGCATGAAAAGGGTTTCCTTATGTCGATTGCCAGTAGTCGTTGCCATCGAACATTGTCTAGTTTGGTGGACGACCTAGGGCTTAGTCCTTACATCCAGTACGTTGTTGGTTCGGATGATGTGCAACATCATAAACCCAATGCAGAGTCCGTTTTAGTTACTTTGGAGCATTTCGATGTTCGTCCCGAGGCGACAGTTGTCGTGGGCGATACCGAGTTTGACATCCTTATGGGGTGCAATGCTGGTGTGCATACCATCGGTGTTAGTTATGGAAATGGTAGTCGTGAGAGTCTCGAAAAGGCAGGTGCTGAACGAGTGATAAGCGATATCAAGCGGCTTGAGCGGTATCTCATGGCGAACAATTTGCTCCCAGTGGTGGCCCTAAATAGTACTGGAGATTAGGTAGAAAACTATTGTCTGCAGTCAGCGAAACCCTTGTCTTTCTGGGATGAAACGGCATTCAAAACAGCTTTAAAAGCCTGGAAAGATAAGAGAAAAGTGATATTTTTTCCAATATTATTTGGTAGTTCGGATAAAAAGTAGTACCTTTGCACAAGCAATTCAGGATAGATACTAACATAGTTAGTGAGTTTCTCTGGTTAATATCGCGGGTTGGAGCAGTTGGTAGCTCGCCAGGCTCATAACCTGGAGGTCGCATGTTCGAGTCCTGCACCCGCAACTTTTCATCGCTTAGGAATCCTCATTCGAGGGTTCCTAAGTTTGTTTTGGAATTAAGGAAACAGCCTCTCCCCCAACCCCTCTCCGAATGGAGAGGGGAGTGAACACTGCTGTTTGCAAGTGAAGGAAAGCCTCCCCAAGCCCCTCCGAAGGAGGGGATGTATTCCCCCAAAGTACTCCTTTCTATCTAAAAGAGCCTCTCTTTCATGTGAAAAGGGCGTTTCTTCGTTATGAAGAGAGCCTTTCTTCACACCAACGAAACGCCCCCTTTATTTGCAAACAATGGTTTTCACTCCCCTCTCCATTCGGAGAGGGGACGGGGGTGAGGCGTTTAGTTGAATTACACATGGGCGTTAGCTTCTGTGTATTCTCATGTTCCTTTAGGAACTCTGTGTCCCTTTTAGGCTCTGTGCCATTTGTGCATTCCGTGTTAAAAATGTCCTAGCAAAGAATTTATTAATGCCTTTCAACAACTGAACTAATCATATTTTTGAATTTTGACCATTGCGTTTTGAATTAAAGCAAGGCTTTTGTTGGAAAACATCCCCTCCTTTCGGAGGGGCTTGGGGAGGCTTTTTCTTGAATAAAAATAACGCCTCCGATTTATGTACACACGCACTTCTAAGGGTGGAGATAGTTACGAATTGAAACTTGTATTGTGTACACTCTTCGTTTAAAAAAAGTGCATATAGTTGCAGTAAAAACGCATTATTAGATTATAAATATTAATGTTTTAAACAAAAGTAAGTGCTGATTGTAATTTTTTATGTGAATCTCTTGCATTTAATCTAAACATTCCCTAAATTTGTGGTCATAGGTTCTGTCAATGTTTAAAAGGCACGATTACATAACAAATTGTTACTTGTTATATATATAATAAGGTGTTCTGCACAAAGACAGATGACACAAAGAAGTGTTCGAGAAGACTATTTTCTGTCAGTGTACAGAGTTGACGTAATGAAAGAAAGTATCACTATATAAAATTCAGTTAAGTAAAAGAGATCTATGGAAAAAAGATTCGCTTTATTTTTGTTCGGGCTATTGCTGTCCATCGGCACAGCGTTTGGTCAGACAAGAATCAATGGTATCGTAGTTTCTCAGGACGATGGTCAAGGGGTCATCGGAGCCTCTGTCATGGTACAGGGCACGACGACTGGAACTGTTACCGATATAGACGGTAAGTTCTCACTTGACGTTCCTGCAGGTAAGAAACTCGTAGTTAGTTACATTGGAATGACCACTCAGACCGTCACACCTAAGGATGGTATGAAGGTCACCCTGACCAATGATAACCACCAACTCACGGAGGTTGTCGTTACAGGTATGACCCAACAGGACAAGAGATTATTCTCTGGTGCAGCTACAAAGATTGATGCTTCGAAGGCAAAACTCGATGGTGTGGCTGATGTGAGTCGCTCTTTGGAGGGTCGTGCAGCAGGTGTCAGCGTTCAAAACGTGTCTGGTACCTTTGGTACGGCACCAAAGATTCGTGTGCGTGGTGCCACTTCTATCTATGGATCTTCTAAACCACTTTGGGTTGTAGATGGCGTCATCATGGACGATGTAGCCGAGGTGAATGCCGACAATCTATCATCAGGTGATGCTGCAACATTGATTTCTTCGGCTATTGCAGGACTCAATGCAGATGACATCGAGAGCTTCCAGATATTGAAGGATGGTTCTGCCACCTCTATATATGGTGCACGTGCAATGGGTGGCGTCATCGTAGTTACGACCAAAAAAGGTAAAGCAGGAAGTAACCGAATAAGCTACACTGGCGAGTATACTATGCGTCTTCGTCCTAGTTACTCACAGTTTAATATAATGAACTCACAGGAGCAGATGGGTGTTTACAAAGAGATGGCTGCAGACGGATTGTTCTCCTTCTCTCGTACACTTCGTGCTGCCACAAGTGGTATCTATGGTAAGATGTACAATCTCATCAACAGCTACAACGCAAGTACAGGCAAGTTTGGTCTTGCCAACACAGAGGACGCTATGAATGCTTACCTGCGTGAGGCGGAGATGAGAAACACTAACTGGTTTGACGAGTTGTTTACTAACTCCATTTCAATGAACCACTCTGTCTCTATGTCTTCAGGTACTGACAAGGCTCAATACTACACCTCTTTCTCATTCATGGATGACCCAGGATGGACCGAGCAGAGCAAGGTTAGACGTATGACATATTCAATTAATGCGAACTACAATATCAATAAGAAGGTGTCGTTGAACCTAATTGGTAACACCTCATATCGTAAGCAACGCGCCCCAGGATCATTCAATCAAGAGGTTGATCCAACGTCTGGTGCAGTGAGTCGAAACTTCGATATCAACCCGTTCTCATACGCAATGAATGCTTCACGAGCATTGGATCCAGAGGCATATTACGTACGTAATTATGCTCCATTCAACATCCATAACGAGCTTAACAACAACTTCCTCGATTTTGATGTGCTCGATATGAAGGTGCAAGCAGAGTTGAAGTATAAGCCTATCACTAAACTTACACTTGCCGTACTCGGTGCTTATAAGTTCTCTACAACGACGCAGGCTTCACAGGTTCGCGAGCGTTCTAACATGGCAATGGCTTATCGTGCAATGGATGATGCCACTATTCGTGACAACAATCCATGGCTCTATCAAGACCCAGACCTACCTAACTCTCTGAAGTACTCAGTGCTTCCTCAGGGTGGTTTCTACAATGAGACAAAGTATAAGATGAACAGTTGGGACTTCCGTGCAACGGCTAGTTACAATGATGTCTTTAATGATCGTCACATTGTAAACCTATATGGTGGTATGGAAGTCAACAACATTGTTCGTAAACAAAGTGCTTACGATGGTGTCGGCATGCAGTATGATATGGGTTACCTTCCTAGTTACGACTACCACTACTTCAAGCAGGCAGTGGAAGATGGTAACCTTTATTACCAGTTGAGCAACAGCTATATGCGTGACGTTTCATTCTTCGGTACAGCTAACTACTCGTGGAAAGGACGCTATGCAGCTAACTTCACCACCCGTTACGAGGGTAGTAACCGATTGGGTAAGGCACGTTCTGCACGTTGGTTACCTACTTGGAACGTATCAGGAGTATGGAATGTACATGAGGAGCCATGGTTCCAACAGACATTCAAGAACTCTTTGACTCACGCTACTCTTCGTGCATCTTACTCATTGACAGGTGATAAGCCAGCTATTACCAACTCACAGGTAATTATCCGTAGTACCAACATCTGGCGTCCATTCGCAGTCGATCAGGAGTCAGGTTTATATATCAGTCAGTTCGCAAATAAGGATTTGACCTATGAGAAGAAACATGAGTTTAACATTGGTGCAGACCTTGGTTTCTTCAATAACCGCTTGAATGTAGTCTTCGATTGGTACACTCGTAACAACTACGACCTCATTGGTCCACGTACAACCAATGGTACAAAGGGTTCAATCACAGAGTATGCTAACGTTGCATCTATGAAGTCTCATGGTGAAGAACTATCTATTTCAAGCAAGAACATATTGAAGAAGAACTTCCAATGGAGCACCGACTTCATCTTCTCACACGTAAAGACTGAGGTTACATCACTCGATAGTCGTTCACGTATTATGTCGATGGTTTCAGGTACAGGATTTACCATGGTGGGTTATCCTTATCGTGCTCTTTTCTCTTTCGACTTCAAAGGTTTGAATAAAGATGGTATCCCACAGGTAATCAATCAAGATGGTAAATTGACTACAAGTGACGTTGACTTCCAGAGTTATGACCTCACTCACTTGAAGTATGAAGGTCCGACTGACCCAACCGTTACAGGTTCTTTGAACAATACCTTTAGTTATAAGGGATGGCACTTGAGCTTCTTTATGACCTATGCCTTTGGTAATAAGGTTCGTTTGGATCCGTTCTTTAGCACAAGCTATAGCGATATGTTGGCTATGCCTAAGGAGTTCCGCAACCGTTGGACAAAGGCTGGTGATGAAGAGAAAACCACTATCCCTGCTATTGCCGACCTACGTACTCTGCAGCAGGATGGTTACCTCAATCGTGCTTATAACGCTTATAACTATTCGAACGAGCGTATTGCAAAGGGTGACTTCATCCGTATGAAAGAGATTTCACTATCGTATGATTTCCCTGCACAACTGATTCGTCACTTGTCATTGAGTGCGCTCAGTTTGAAGCTCCAAGCAACCAATCTCTTCCTTATCTACACTGATAAGAAGCTCAACGGACAAGACCCAGAGTTTATGAATGCAGGTGGTGTGGCTCTTCCAACACCTCGTCAGTTCACCTTGACATTGCGTCTTGGCATCTAACACATTATTATATATAGACAAGAACATGAAGAATTTAAATATACTGCTTGCTGGATTAGGGCTTATTGCCCTATCCTCTTGCAACGACTTCCTAGATAAGTTGCCTGATGATCGAGCAGAGGTTAATACCTTTGAGAAAGCAAAGAAGCTCGTAGCTTCAGCCTATGCAGAGGGTTCTCCAGCCTTTCTAATGGAATGGAGTAGCGATAACGTCATGGACAATGGTAAGACTTTCTTGTATCAAACGAACCAAAGTGAAGTCTATCGCTGGAAGCCTGTTACGACCACAGAAAATGATGATCCACGCAGCGTGTGGAATAATTCTTACCTCGCAGTAGGGCATGCCAACGAGGTGTTAGCAAGCCTTAGTAAGGTGAAAGATCGCGATCCTTCACCAGTACGTGCTGAAGCCTTGCTGTGCAGAGCATGGACAATGTTCCGCCTTTCAAACATCTTCTGTATGGCATACGATGGTACGAAAGCCGACCAATACTTAGGTCTTCCTTATCCAAAGGAGCCTGGAGTATCTGTTAACGAACGCGGAACTTTGAAGCAACTATACGAGAATATCAATGCAGACATTGAAGAAGCTCTGCCGTTACTGGACGATAGTTACTTGACAGCTCCTAAGTATCACTTCAACAGTCGTGCGGCTTATGCCTTCGCAGCTCGCTTCAATCTCTATTATGGACAGTGGCAGAAAGCAATCGATTATGCTACTAAGGCGTTGGGTTCAACACCATCAGCTGATTTGCGTAATTGGGCACATTATAAGACACTCAGTGGTTCGATAGATATCCACAATGCCTACATTAGTTCGAGTGAGAAGGCTAATTACATGCTTCAAACAGCTTACTCTTCATTGGGACGGTTGATCAGCTCGGGTGCTCTCCGCTTCAACTTTGCACAGTTATTGGTAGAGAAAGAACTCTTCTGGGCACCTATGCCATGGGGTAGAGGTTCACAGAATAACACGCTGTATCAGTCTCGTATGCTCTATGGTAATACACAGCTTACGTTCTTCCCAAAGATTATGTCCGAGATACAGTACACCAATGCAGCAAAGACGACAGGCTATGTCCATAGTTTGGATGCAGTGTTGACGGCTGATGAAACACTATTGGTACGTGCAGAGGCAGAGATCTTGTTGAAGAATTACACAGCAGCTTTGGCTGATATGAATGCGTGGGTTGTATCACACACAGAGGAGACTGTGGGTTCTGCAACACGTCCTACTCTGACCGAGGCATCAATCAACAGCTTCTTTAATGGGCTTTCAACAGTTCCTGCAAAGGTGATGATGGATGCACAGATGGGTGTTAAGAAACCATTACATCCACAAGGCTTTAGCGTAGAAGATGGCACACAGACCAATATGCTTTACGCCCTCTTGCAGATGCGTCGTATAGAGACTTGGCAGCAGGGATTGCGTTTCCAGGATATTAAACGCTATGGTATTGAGATTACGCACCGCATAGATGGTGAAGATCCAATCTATTTCGTGGCTGGAGATTTACGTGGTGCTATACAGTTGCCATCCGATGTTATCAATAGTGGACTACAAGCTAATCCACGTAACTAAACGATGAAGGAGGTAATATAATATGAAGAATATAAAGTTAATGCTTATAGCAGCTGTACTCGTGCTAACGGCTGTCGCTTGTTCAAACGATGACGTTGATAAGGGGAATTCAATATTCCCTACAAAGACAGCGGAGCATCAGAACGAATTTGATAAGTGGTTGTATAAAAATTACACCGAGCCTTACAATATTAGATTTAATTACAAGTACGTTGACCAGAACTCCAATCTTAGCTATAATGTGACGCCTGCTGAGCTGAAACGTTCTATCGCTTTGGCAAAGATCATCAAGCATGTTTGGTTGGACGCATATACCGAGTTAATGGGACCAACGTTCTTGAAAGAGCATTGTTTCCGTGAGTTTCAGCTCATTGGATCCGCTCAGTACAATGGTCAAGGATCAATTACCTTGGGTTTTGCAGAGGGTGGTGTACGTGTGAACTTGTTCCAGGTTAACAACCTTGACTTCAATAACCTCTATATTGAGGAGCATGACCCTTATAACACATCGGGCGTCTTTGATTTGAATTTCTCATACTTCCACACAATGCACCATGAGTTTGCTCATATCCTAACGCAGCTCAAGAACTATTCAACAGACTTCCGTACAATCTCTCAGGGCAAGTATCATTCATCTGACTGGGTCAATGTCAGCAATCTGAAATCAGGTGCAGAAGGATTCGTTACAGGCTATGCCAGTGGTGAATATAACGAGGACTTTGCTGAGGTATTCGCATGTTATGTGACCGATACAGACGAGATGTGGCAGAAGAGATTGGCACAGGCTGTAACCGCAGCAGGTGGAAAAGAAGATGGAAAGAATGCTATTCTCGCTAAGTTATCATTGATTCGCAGTTACCTAATGGACTCTTGGGGCGTTGATATTGATAAGTTACGTAAGATTGTATTAAGGCGTGAGGGCGAGATAAGTAGCTTGGATCTTGAAACATTAAATTAAGAGATTTAGATTATGAAGAAGTTATATAGTTTATTATTTGCACTGACATCAATACTGCTGCTAGGCGCTTGTACACCTGAAGTAGATAGTGTCTTTGACAAGTCTTCTGCGAATCGTATAGCTGAATCAATCAGTAATACAAAGGCGATTTTGGCCTCTGCTCCTAATGGATGGAGAATGGCTTATTATGGTGCTGAGCAGTATGGTGGATACAACATATTCTGTAAGTTCGATACGGCGGAGAATGTGAAAGTGATGGAAGAAACCGATATGTCGGAAGCTGAGTCACATTATACTGTAAGTCAGTCTCAGGGTGTTCAGATCTCATTTGACACTTTCAATAAAGCCTTCCACAAATTCTCTGATCCTGTTGGAAAGCTCGATGGCTATCAAGTAGGGCAGGCTGGTAAAGGTTTCGAAGGCGACTTTGAATTCCGTGTGTTGTCTTGCTCAAAGGATAGTATTGTTCTTCAAGGTAAGAAGGGAGAGGCTCGTATAGTCATGACACCTGTGCCTGAGAATCAAACATGGAGTGATTACATCGCCGATGCACACTATATGAAGACGTTGATGGCCTCTGATCGCTATCGTCTTGTTCTAGGAAATGACACTTTAAAAGCCATTAAGACGGATTATAATGTCATTGCGGTAACAGATACAAATGGTGTTGTTATCGACCTCCCATTCATCTATACCAATAAAGGAATGGACTTACTTACACCAAAGAAAGTACATGATAAGATCGTAAGGAACTTCACTTACTCTGAAGATGACAAGTGGGCGGACAGAAACGACAATACCGTTATGCTCATGCCATACTATCCTTCACCAGTGGAAGCGCTTATCTCTGGTCAATGGACAGTCAACTTGACTGAAACAAACTCCCAGACTGTAGATGTATGGAAGACTGTAAATGCTTATGCAAGTGCTATTTCTAGTAATAAGTACCCATTCCGAAGTTTGTTCATCGGTACTTATGATGGTGATGAAGTATTCACTATTGGTGCTGTGTTTGGTCAAGCTGGAGGTCGAGTAGTATATGATTACGAGATAAATGACGATAATCACATTACGTTCATAGGCACTAATGAGCCAGCAACAGCCAAGTTGAATGGAGCACAAAACAATAACTATAGTGCCTTTAAGCGGTTATTCCGTTTTGAAGATGTACTTGTTCGTTTCAAACTGAATGGTTTGGAAACAGCTTATGAGGTATCGCTCAATGATCCAAAGAACCCAACGAAGATAACATTAACATCTGTTTTGGATCCTACCTACAAGCTAGTCTTTAATAAGGGAATTAGTCTTGTCAACTTTAATTAAGAACGAATTGAGATGGAATTAATAGGATTATTCATAGATAAATAAGCAGAGAGGAGGTACGTTGCTAGATGCGGCGTGCCTCTTCTTGCTACTATCCTTACCTATTCCTAATCAGTAAATAGCAGTCTAAATGCCGCTTAATAACATAAGAGGAAATATACAAGAGATGAACTAATTAATAATCAATAAAAATAAATAGTATGAGGAAATTATACTCTATTATGCTATTGGCTGTCATGTTACTCCTGTCTGTTAACACCTTTGCACAAGGTGAAGACAATAAGGAGACAGCCATAACAGTTAACGTGGATGACGTTAGTCGCGTGGCAGTACGTGTCAATTATGGTCAGCCACTAGACTTACAAAATGGTGAGAATACTGTGAAGGTACCACAGTATGGATCGATTCAGATTGAGGCAAAAACAGGTTGCTTCCTTTTAGGAGTGACGAGAAGTAAGCTTGGAGAAGACCCTGTTGACCAGCCTATCAGCTATCATAAGAGCTGCTCAATCTATGTTGCCAACCTTGATGCTGGTATATCTGTAGATGTAGAGTCAGGTACTTTTGAAGAGTATCGTGATGTATCCTTTACATTGAAAGTGGATGATGCCTCAAAGGTTCGTGCTAGCTTGGCTGAAACCCAAACAAGCCTCTCTTTGCAGAATGGTGATAACTCTATTAAATTCGTAGATCAACTTGAAAACACACTTATGATAGGTTCTGCTAGCTATGGCGGGGCACCTATATATAAGGTGACACAAGATGGTAAGGATATTCCAAGTAATGATGGTGAATATCGTGTGACGCTCACTCCTAACACAGTTGTCAGTGTTCAAGCTAATTACCCAGATGTTGATTGCCCTGTCAAGTTCAACTTCTCCGATGAAGCAATTAAGGGAGTTATATCCAAGGTGATGGTCGATGGACAAGAAGTTAATAATTACCTCGCTAGCAACTTCACAGTGAAAGCAGGTAAGAAGATCAGTTTGAACTTCAATACTAACGACTATGCATTAGACGAACTAAAGATTAATGGTAAGAAAATCACCATCTATGGAATCTCTTATGATTACCTTGTTGCAGACGAGACCACTATTGATGTGAAGGCACATAAGTATGCTATGCTTCACGCCAAAGTATCTGTTGATACTCCTGCGAATATCACTCTCTATCGTGGACAAAGCTATCAAAATAAGGTAGTCAGCCTTGTTGCAGGCGAAAACAACATCGAGTTTGGTGAGCGCAATAAGTATTTTGAGTTAAAACCAGTTTCTGGTTGTAAGATTAATAGTGTCAAGATTGATGGCATTCCACAATCTGCTAGCTATGACGGATCTTATCAGTTGAATCTGACCGATGGTGCAAATGTTGAGATCAAGACCTCTAAGATTGTAAGAGATAAGAAGGCAACCATTGTTATTGATGACCTTTCTGCAAGTCCTTATGGCTTCAACTTCGAACGAGCTGATCACTCCACAATCACCATGAATACAGGTGATAACACTCTCATGTTCACATCTGATGACAATCCATTCCGCTTCTCTGCCTATGGAGCAGACGCCAATACGATGGTTGTAAAACTCAATGGTCAGAAGGTTGCAAGTATTTATCCTAATAGTACTTCATATGAGGTAACATTGCAGGATGGCGATCGCTTAGAGATTAATATTAAGGGAGATCCAACTGGAATTGAGGCTGTTCGCCAATCAGCAAACGGCAAGAATGAAGTTTATCGTTTGGATGGAACACGTGTAAATGAGACCAAGTTGCCACGTGGAATATATATTATCAATGGTAAGAAAGTTATAATCAAATAATTGATGAAAAAGTTTTTATTAACCATTTTAAGCCTTGGTTTGGCTTGGACTGCACATGGTCAGTCCAAGTTAGACCTACAGAGTCAGATGGAGTTATTACGTATGCGCAATACCTCTATACCTACTTACAATAGTCGGACACGTGCTTATGAGCCCCAAACATCGTTGCCAAAAGGAACTATGGCAATGGTTGAGTTTAAGGGAAATGATGCCTTGCAAAAACTCGAAGAAGAAGGTGTAAAGGTGCTCCGTGTGCGTGGTAACATCGCAATTGTCTCTTTGCCTGTTGCTGATGTAGAGCGTGTTGCAAGTCTGAAGTGCGTTTCTCGCATGGAACTCCCACGTCGTGTGTATCAGAAGATGGATGTGGTACGTAAGGAGATAGGTGTCGACAAGATTCATCAAGGGCTCGACCTCCCACAGGCTTACACTGGTAAAGGTGTTGTGACGGGTATCGTTGATGGTAGTATTGAGGCTAACCATATCAACTTTCTCAAGTCTGATGGCACCACACGTTTCGGCTACATCAGTAAGATAACGAAGTCAACAGCCACAAAGGAAGGCTACCTTTATCAGAATTATTATCCACAGGCTGTGATGGACACTATGGCGCACAAGGATGAGACTTATTCGATAGAGAAGGACTTTACAACTGACTCTGAAAAGAGCTTCCATGGCACTCATACTACTGGAATCATGGCTGGTGGCTATAGAGGAAACATCACTTATGCCCAGAGAGTGACTGACCAAACAGCCAAGCAAGTGGTTGGTCCGAATCCATTCTACGGCTGTGCGCCCGAATCCGAGCTTGTTGCTTCATGCGGCGACTTGCAAGATATGTTTATCGCAATGGGTGTTGACGACATTGTCAACTATGCGAAGCTATCTGGCAAAGAGCCTAAACCTTGCGTTATCAACCTTTCTTTAGGTAGTAACGTTGGTGCTCATGACTCTACAAGCGTGATGAATAAGTTCCTTGCAGAGTGTGGTAAGGATGTAATCATCTGTGTGGCAGCAGGTAATGAGGCTAGTTATCCTGTGGCATATACGGCTAAGTTCGATCAACCAGAGCAGATTAAGCAAACTCTCATACGCCCAATGTCAGAGGGAGAGTTTAAGATGACGAGCAAAACCTACTATAACTTGCGTAATGGGCAGGTAGCTGTTTATAGTCAGGACTCCACTGAGTTCGAGATGCAAGTCATCATTTACAATGGTTTAACAAAGGCTATTGCTAAGCGATACACCGTTAAGAACAATACTAATGGTCAGCCCGTTACCATCTCATCAGGTGGTGACTATGCTATTAGTGGAGCTTCCACAGATGCTGGCTTCGCAAAGGCTTTCGACGGATATATCGGTCTTGCATCAATGAAAGACCCTGAAACAGGTCGTTACTATGCCCTTGTTCAGTTCCTGACCAGCGACAATCAAGTCACAAATAAGGATGGGAATTATAAGCTCGGACTCTTGTTTAAGAGCAAGAAAGCCGGTCAGCGCATTGATGCCTATGGTGATGCACAGTTTGTTTACTTCGATAACTATGGTCTACCTAGGTTCGATAAAGGTTCGCGCAATGGCTCAATTAGTGATATGGCATGTGCCAAGAATGTTATTAGCGTGGGCAGTTACAATGTTCGCAAACACTGGCCTTGTCTCGACGGATGGGTCTATGGCTATAATGTAAAGAATGGTATCGATGAGTATCCAGATGGAGAAGCCACTCGATTCTCATCTTATGGCACTATTGCTGACGGCAGAAGCTTACCTAATATATGTGCTCCTGGTGCAGCAGCTATCATTTCTTCTTATAATGGCTACTTTGTTGACGACCCTGCCAATGGTGTTACTGATGCTGGACTACAGGGTAAGTTGAAGAAAGGGAACAAGACTTATTACTGGGCGCAGACGTTAGGTACATCCATGGCAACGCCTGTTGTAGCAGGTTCCATTGCTCTTTGGCTTCAAGCTAATCCTAGATTGAAGTACGAGGATGTGTTCCGTATTATCCAGAAGACTGCTGTTAAGGATGATAAAGTGCTCCATACAGGCGATCCTGTACAGTGGGGTGCGGGCAAGTTCAATGCTTATGATGGATTGAAAGAGGTGTTGCGTGAGATGGCAGCAGGTATTGATGGTGTGAAGACAGTGGCTGAGAAGACAGAACCTGTTATCACCATGACTGGCGATCGTTCATTCCGTGTATTCCTCGCAGGTGCTAAGCAGTTTGGTTTGCGCGTCTATACCGTCTCTGGACAGCTTGTTCATGCACAGCAGTGTGTGGGCGATGAGGCTGATGTTAACGCCGCTTCATGGGGCAAGGGTGTGTACCTTGTACAAGTAGCAGGCGGAGTTTCAAAACGAATTATCATTTATTAATCTATTCAATGGATATGAATAAAAAGTTTACCTATCTGTCATCTTTCCTCATAGGGATAGTGGCGATGCTTTTATGTCCGCTTGTTGTGCATGCACAAGAGGGCGATCCTATTATCTCCTTCCATACTAATATCTATGCGAAGGCTACCAGTGCTGGAACCACACCAATGGTTTATCTATCTCTCGGAGCCACCGATTCGACCACACTTAGCGTCGATGGCGGTAACGGCGGAGAAGAGGCTGAGGTCGGAAAAGCCGACTTGACGACCACTGAACAGGGCGAAGTCGCTGTGAAGGGATCGCCTGTTTCTGTGCAAGTAGATGCTAACGGCTGGGTGAAGATCTATGGTGATGCCAGCAAGATCGACTATTTCAATGCCTCTGGTCAAGAGATTGATCAAATCCAGTTCAGCGATCAGTTAGGTTTAAAGATTCTCAATCTTGAGCATAACTCATTGCAGGCTTTGAACATTAATAAGCTCCAGAAGTTACAAGTAATCTATTTGGAAGATAACCCCTTCACAGCTGCAACGCCGTTGATGATTGGTCGTTTGCCTAACCTCCAGGTGTTGGAAGTAACGCAGATAGGCCATATCTCACCAAGTTTCACATTGAAGAACTTCCCTAATCTTGTGTCTTTCGATGCTTACCACACGGTAAGTCTTACTTCTTGTGACCCTACAGGTTGTCCTAATCTACGCCGTTTGAGCTTGGATATGACTTCTGTCTCTTCTGTAAATCTTAGTCAGAACCCTCTTTTGGAGGTGTTGAATGTCAGCGACTCACGCATTAAGACCCTTGATCTGAGCCGTAGTCCAAAGATCAAACAGTTGTATGCCTCTCACTCATCAGGTAGTATTAATACAGACGTCAAGTTTGATGATATCAATGTAAGAAACTGTCCGCTACTTACTATCTTCTATTGTGATGGTAACAACTTAACCAATCTTGATCTCTCAAGAAACCCTGAACTCTTCACTTTCTCATGTGCTCGCAATAAGCTAAGAAACCTTGATTTAACCAAGAATACAAAGCTTTATAGCGTGAATGTTCGTTACAACTATCTTGACTTCGTAACGCTTCCTCAGCCTGGTAACTGGTTCGAGTATTATCACGAACAGAACAATCTTGAGGTGAATCCAACCTATAGTGTAGGGTCTGTTGTCGACCTTTCTAGTCGTGTTAATCGCCCTAGCTCAACCACAAATGGTGTGCTCTATCGTGTACCAAAGGATGATCCAACGAAGCCAGAGAAGCTCTCTGACGATTATTACGACTATAACAATGGTAAGTTAACACTGAAACGTGCACTGGACGATGAAGTCTTCATCCAGTATGATAACTCTGTTTTGAAGGATTACTCACTACGTACTGAGAACTTCAGAATAAAGACTACAGCTGAATTTGGGCAAGACGACAAGGCTTTCTCATTTGTTACTGGCAACGCACAAGGCTCTGCCATCAAGATGGCGATTGGTGTGAAGGGTGCTACGGCAGCTGTTCCTGTAAAGGTGAAGATCGACTTTGGTAATGGCACGAAGGTAGAGAAAACTGTTGTAGATGAGCTTCCTACCGCTGTTAATGTTACAGGAGCTCTTAATGGATCAAACGTTGTTACGGTTTATGTACCACAGGATAAGCAGATTACATCATTGAAGATGGACGGTGTACAGTTGTCTAAGATCGACCTCTCTAACCTCCCTCAGCTTCGTGAACTCGCTTTGACTCATGCCGCAATAGACTCTGTTGACCTCGGTTATAACAACAAGCTCGAGAAGTTAGACCTCTCAAATAACAACATGAGAAAGGTGAGCTTGAAGGGACCTTCTACTTACTTCGATAAGAGTATATTGACTGACATCAACCTTAGTCACAACAATTTGGAGACAATCGAGTATAACAACATCACTGTTGTTCGTCATCTTGATGTAAGTTACAACAACCTCGTTAAGCTCGGAGTAAACAATGCCGATAACCTCCGCTCATTTGATGCTTCACACAACCAGTTCAACACCATGCTGCTGAACCATAGTGAGTTGCTTGAGAATCTGAATATTTCTTATAACCAACTGTCGAAGTTCTACGTTCCTGCTAATGCTCCATTGAAGACTTTGGACATCCGTGGTAACTTCTTTACATTGGCTAATATGCCTGATTACCTTGCTCTCGGACAGGGTAAGTTCCTATATGCTCCACAGAACCCATTGGAGATCTCTACTGCTTCTCCTGGTATCGACCTATCTGAACAGTATATAACCAAGAACGGAAAAGTTACTCAGTACAAATGGAAGAAGTCGAATAACCAAGTTCTTGCTGAGGGCACTGACTATACCATCAACAATGGTTCTTCTAAGTTTAAGAACACCAATACGGGTCGTATCTATTGTGAGATGACCCATGAGGCATACCCTGATTTCAAGGGTGTTAATGTGTTCCGAACAACCTATACTACACCTATCCCAATGCCAACAAACGTATTGGCAGAGTTCACAACAGTCAACCAGACCGATAGTGTAGAGCTCTCTTTGGCTAGTCCAGTAGTAGGTACTTCGGTTTATTTCGAGTGGAGTGGCGACAACAATGTCTACCAGTATACACTAAAGGACACCTACACTCGCTTCCGTGCTAAGTCTAAGGCAGGAGCTAGAGTACGCGTACTTGTTGCTAATCCAACCGATGAGCTTTCTGTCTTCAGTGTATCAAATGTACAGATGGAGAACGCTGATCTCTCTAAACTGGGACGCACACACGCTATCACGCTATCGAATACAGGCTTGGAAAGTGTTAAGCTCCCAGCTGATGCACAGTACATTACTCAGCTCAACCTAAGCGGTAATAAGCTCGCTAGTTTTGATGTGTCTAAGTATCCAAACTTGTCTTTCTTGTCATTAGCAGACAATAAGATTTCCTCTATCGACCTCTCTTCTGCAAAGAAGTTAGAGCTTGCGATGATTTCAAACAACAGCTTGACAAGTATTGTACTTGATAACCCAATCTTGTGGAACTTAGACTTGAGTGTGAACAAACTAGAGTCTATCGACGTGTCAAAGTTGCCTAAGTTGCAACAGTTGTTCTTAGCTTCTAATAGATTGACAGCCGTTTCTGTACCTTATAAGAAGAACCCTGAGCTAACTATTCTCAACCTTGTTGGCAATCGTCTACGCTTCTCTACCATGCCTCCTGCTAATGAGAGAGTGTTGAAAGCGGGGACTAGAGTGCAGCGTTTTAACAAGTACTCATACAACCTTCAGGACCCAATTAAGGTTGAATGTGTCGATGGTAAGGTTGATCTCAGCTCTGAGGTAACAGCTGGTGGGAAGTCAACTACCTTCCGTTGGTTCGTTGGTAAGGTTCAAGTTATTGATGGTGAATTGCAAGGCGAAGAGCTAGAACTTAATGAGTCATACACACTTGAGAATGGTGTCACTACATTGAAACTGGATAATCCAATCAACAATCTCGTTTGTGTAATGACCAATCTTGCCTTCCCAAGTGCCGTTCTTCACACTGATTACGTTAAGTATGTTCCAACAGGTATTGACGCTGTGAAGACCAATGAAGACGTCAAGATTCAGTTCGTGGCAGGTGGTATTAACATCGTAGGAGGCGAGAACAGCCCTGTAGCTGTTTACTCTATTGATGGTAAGACTATCTATCGTGCAAAGGCAGCTACAGCTGACATGCACATCTCATTGGCTCCTGGTACATACATTGTACGTGTAGGCAATAAGGCTTCAAAGATCTGTTTGAAGTAAAGTAAAAGCCTCACACCAATCCATCTACAGCCTCACACCCTCTCCGAACCAACGGTAACTGACCGAAGGGAAGTAATGGAGAGGGGAGTGAAAACCATTGTTTGCAAATGAAGGGGGCGTCTCTTTGATGCAAGGAAAGGCTCTCTTGGATAAGACGAAACGCCCTTCTCAAATGGAGAAGGGCGTTTCTTTCTTTTTACCCTTTCGTTATCATGACTCTTGTTCCTATGTTCCTCTGTCTTAATAATATGTCATTAAAACAATATGTCTTTATGTCATTTTGTCTAAAAAACTATATCCTTCTGTCTAAAAAACTATGTACCTCTGTCTGAAAAAGCCTGTTCTTCTGTCTCACCTTATTTATATATAAGCCCCCACGCAACATCGTTTTTGTTAATTTTTCATCGTCTAAATAGAGTCGTTAAAAGCAAAAATTGATTTGAAAGTATTGCTTGTTTCGGATATAATTCATACCTTTGCAGTGTGATTTGGAATAATTACAATATGCCAAAAGGATAACACTTGATAGCGAGAAGACCATCAGAAGGAGTGGAGCTATCAATGCGGCATGATGAAGAAATACATTATTTAAATACAAAAACATTATGAAGAAGAAATTTATTTGCACAGTATGTGGTTACATGTATGAGGGTGCTGAAGCACCAGCAGAGTGCCCAGTTTGCCACGCAAAGGTCGACAAGTTCAAGGAGTTCAACCCAGCAGCTTTGAAGGGAACAAAGACAGAGCAGAACCTTATGAATGCTTTTGCAGGTGAGAGTCAGGCTCACACTAAGTACCTCTATTACGCTTCTAAGGCTAAGAAAGATGGTTACGAGCAGATTGCAGGGTTCTTTGAAGAGACCGCACGTAACGAGAAGGAGCATGCTAAACTATGGTTCAAGTTCTTGCATGAGGGCGATATCCCAACAACAACACAGAACCTTGCTGATGCTGCTGCAGGCGAGAACTACGAGTGGACAGACATGTATGATCAGATGGCAAAAGAGGCTATGGAGGAAGGCTTCCCAGAGTTGGCTGTTAAGTTCCGTGGCGTTGGTCGGGTTGAAAAGCACCACGAGGAGCGTTATCGCAAGTTGTTGAAAAACATCGAGGATAAGGTTGTCTTCTCACGTGATGGCGATTGCATTTGGCAGTGCCGCAACTGTGGTCACATCGTTGTAGGCAAGAAAGCACCTGCTGTTTGCCCTGTTTGCAACCACCCACAGAGCTTCTTCCAGGTTGAGGAAAGCAATTACTAAATCCTCATTCATCGTGACGCCGACAAGACATAATCGTCTGTCTTTGTAATTCCACAGGCTTTGTCACGAGTGAGAGAACAAACTATAAGAGTTGTGTCAATGCTGATGCAACTCTTTTTTTATAGCACCTTTTGCCATTGAAGTGCCCGTTTTATCAGATAATTTTCGTACTTTTGCGCCACTTTTTGCCCTTTGGCAACAACATAAACATTAATATTCTACAATGGAAACTGCAAAGGATAACGAAACAGAAAGTCTACTGGCATGGACTGAAGTGAATCACCAACCCGATGATTATAACCCTTTTGTGAAGGCAGCGCTACTAAGTCGTGCCACACGATTCAGCCTCTGTCGCACGGGAGAAGAAGCCCAACAGGTGCGCCAGAGTTTCGTTGTTTTCCGTGAGAAAGGTGCGGAAGAGTGGGAAGATGATGCCCCTTTGGGACGCATTGAGGCGATGGTCTTAGCTGATGATGACGAGGAGGTGCGCCCTGCCGAAGTAATTAATTTGGGTGTAGAACCAGCCGAATTTCTGACCATGGTGCGCCAGGATGCCGACTCAACAACCTTTCAGATTGATTGGTATCATGGTGAGGTAAGGGTCGAGGGAGCAACGAAAATTGATGAAGGATACGTTGTGAGGAAGGCTGATTGTGCAGATGGTAAGATGCTGAAGTGCATTCTCACGCCTGATAAGGGGGGCGAGTCGTTCAGTTTGGAACTGCAATTACCCTTTGTCGGATTTAATATCACGACTGAAGATGGGGCGATGGTTGTGGGCGATCTGACGATTCCTTCCACCGAGTTAGACCATTATAACTATAGTTTCGTGGGCAGTGACGATGACGATAGATTTGCTGTTAGCCTTGACGACTTGGCTCAAAGCTTTCAATATATATGGTATGAGGATGGTACATTGTCGGTTCGCAACCTAAGAAAAAAGATGGAGAAGGTGCGTGAACAGGCTGCACAAGGTAAGCTGTCAGAGCTGTTGCAGGGGTCGCGCAACGCCCTTGTGAAACATAAGGACACGCGTTGGCGTATCGTCGTGACGAAAGCCATGAAGACTGATGAGGCTTTGGAACTGGATCCTGTGGCACTTGCTCGAATGGTATTCACCCGCTTTCAGACGGCAGATGAGGCGGAAGATGCGCTGATGAGAGAGCTGATTGAAATGGAGGAGCACCACTTCTTCCAGTGGTTCTGGCTCAAGACGGATGATTGGAGTCATGAACATCTGGCGCAACTAATGGGACTTAACGACATAGAACAGAATCAAGAGAAGATGATGCAACTGGCTTTACAATATAATCAGTTCGATCGTTTCATGCAGAAACTGCGCCGTGCTTCACTTGATGAGGCTGGTCCCGTGCAGGCTGATGCACTACAGATGCGTAACAACAAACGCAAGATTGCCCGTTGTTTGAAGCGTTTGGAACGCCATCAGAAAGGTGAGGAATCATTGTGGAAAGCCGATTTGGAGGTGAGAGAAGAGCAGTTGCAATTCTTCCGTTCACATCATGGTGCGTTCGAGACAATCGATTGATTACTTTGCAGTTCGGATTCTTTTTCGTATATTTGCACTGCGTCATAGGCTCTACAAAGCGGCTCATTGTCAGTCGCTCTCCGAATGGTAAGCGACATGAATGGGCTTGTTGACAAATCAAGAGGGCGTTTCCTCGTTATGAAGAGAGCCTCTCTTGGCATGAAGGAAACGCCTTCTTCGAATAGAGAAGAGCCTTTGTTGAAATCCTGCCCAACCTTTTCGGTGAGAAAGAAAACCTCAGGGAAATTCGGTTGAATGAGCTTTCTCCTATTGTGTGACAAGGCTCTCCGATGGAAGAAACAACTCATTGACGTGTGAACTTGTCCACTCGTCGACTAAAACAGATTATCTTTTAGAATTGAAATAAACATCATAATAAATTAAGACAATGGCAAAATTAATTGTAAATAACTACGAAGAGCTAGCTGCCCGATTGGGTGAGAAGCTAGGAGAAAGTGAGTGGTTAGCAGTTGACCAAGAGCGTGTCAATCTTTTTGCTGACGCCACCCTCGATCATCAATGGATTCATGTTGACCAGGAGCGTGCCAAGGTGGAGAGCCCTTATAAGAGTACTATCGCACATGGTTACTTGACACTTTCGCTACTTCCACACATGTGGCAGGAGATTATCGAGGTGCATAATCTGAAGATGATGGTCAATTATGGCATGGACAAGATGCGCTTTGGTAAGCCTGTATTGACAGGTTCGCGCATTCGTTTGGTAGCCAACCTCGATAGCATTGAGAACCTCCGTGGTATTTGCAAGGCGGGTATCAAGTTCCAAATCGAGATTGAGGGCGAACGCAAACCAGCCCTCGAAGGGATCGCAACCTTCCTTTACTATTTTGAATAAGCATAATTTGTAACGATAACCGAAAGGGTTGTTTCAAAGGTTGGGGTGCATGAGACGTGTACACGCAATGCTATTATTATAAGGTATATGAGCTTATATAACTTATGAATAATAGTAAAATAGACCTCTGAAACAGCCCTTTTGTGGTCAAAAAGTGTTAAATGTTTGATACGCGGAGGCGTTAGTTAGAACATTATAGTACCTTTGTAAAATCTTTTAAGAGGGATAACATTATATATACATCAGCTTGTAAGGATGTTTGATACAGGCTAACACAAATTTAAAAAAGACTTATACGTATGGCTTACGACCAACTGAAATTGCAGAATCAACTTTGTTTTAGATTGTATACAGCTAGTCGATTGATTACCCAGACTTACTTTCCAATGCTCGAGAAGTTAGGACTTACCTATCCACAATACCTCGTTTTGATGGCTTTGTGGGAGGAGGATGGACAGAAGGTGATGGAATTGGCGCATCGACTCTACCTCGATTCAAACACGATGACACCGCTTGTTAAACGCATGGCAAGCGAGGGTCTGGTGACGAGAGTGAAGGGTAAGTTGGATGCACGAGAGACCTACGTTTATCTCACGGACAAGGCAAAAGAACTTGAAAGACAGGCTGCAAGCATACCTGCTTGTATGTTAGGAAAGGTGCTAAGTGACCGTACAAGTGTTGATGATATTCATTTGTTATCTGCTGAATTAGACGCTCTGATCAATACTCTCTCTGAACAACGAGCACAGGATAAAGCGGCTGCGAAGGACAAAGAGTGTCGTTATATATTGTAATCGGGGCTATAGAAAAGATTTGAATAAAGCATGGAAAAGAGGAGTATATATGGTCTGACGAAAGGGACGGGACTGGAGAAACTCATCGAGGCTGCCGCTATGGGCAAGGCAATGGGCGTGATGAATCATTATTCGTTGGCGTTGATGGCTGAAGAACAGGGGCTTCCGAAGGAGTTGGCAGAGCGTCTTCGTGAGTTAGCCGATCAGGAGTCTGTGCATGCAGGGTACTATGCGACGCTGAATGCAAAGTATCCTTCGGATGTGTTTCAGATGATGGAAAACATGCAGAAGGGCGAGTTGGGAGTAGGAAAGTTCCTACAACCTTTGGCCGACAAGTTGCGTGAGTTGGGGCGAGATGACGTCGCCGAACAGATTGAAGAGTATATACGGCAGGAGGTTCATCATGGTGAAGTGTTGGGCGAACTGCTAGCAAAATATAAACAATAAACGCCTGTTTATAAGGTTGTTAGTTCTTTAGGACTGTATCAAATCATACCTATCTGCGAGTGAGAGTGGGGGAGCGATGATTTGATAGAGTCCTTTTTTCTGTCCTGAAAGACCGTCGATTGATGTTTTTGCAGGTTTCTCTTTGCGTGGTTTCTTTGGTTTCCAAGTGAACATTTACTAGGTTATAATGTCTTTGAAATAGGCTATTTTAATGTTCATGTGTTAGTGTTGAATAGCCTTGATGAATGTTATTTTGTCTTGGAAATATGCGGTAGTAAGATTGTGTAAGGCTGCTCTTCTGTCTTAAAAAAACTAAAATCATTTGTTGAATAACGCTTCTCTCTGAACTATTTAATAATTTTGTAACGTACAGATTACGTGCACGAGGATGTAAGATATACGTGAACAAATGAAGAAAAAACCAACTTATAAGGTTCCAGTAGCCACCTGCGCCATCGTTTTGGCAGTAGGGGCTATTACATTGGGGGTACTCATGGAGACACGCGAGATGGCGCCGCCTCGAAAGTATGAGGTGGATATGTCGGGTGATGTTATTGGTATTGATAATGGTCCGAAGACGCCTGTTTTGACGAAAGAAGAGGTCAAGGAAGAAGTGAAAGAGGAGATTAAAAAGGAGACTCCTAAGCCTGTTGAGTCGAAGAAGGAAGAGTCGGCAGATGAGCCAGAGGAGCCTGTTATCGTTCCGAGTGTGCCTGAAGGACAGGCGGGGTCGGCGCCTTCTGTTAAGGTTCCGAAGCCTGAAATTAAGAAACCAACAGTAGAGAGCATAGGGGAATAATGCTGTTTTGTGTTGTTAAAGGTAGGCGCCTTTTCTTTAGAAAACAATTTTCTTTGCAGTTGATGGTTGCTTTTAGCACTACTATTAACCCTCTTTCAGCATTTTCCAATATGCCTTTAGCAGTATTCTCACACCCCATCACCAATACTCCCAACTACGAATACTAATATTCGTTTGCCTCTCTCATCAATATCTTCACGCTTCTTTTTCATCTTCCCTATGCCTATATACAAACTTCCCCAAGCCTATATATAAATAAGGTGTAACGCCCTTTATTTCCTCTCAGGCGCAATAAAAACCACTTTTTATTGATTTTTTCTCTCAAAACATTTGGCAGTTTCTAGCAAAGTATATACCTTTGCACTCGCTTTTACGAAATAAGCTATGTGCTTATGAGTTGTTTAAAGCAATAAAGAAAGCGTTCTTTGAAGAGATTTACATAAACAGAGAAGTAGTACAAGAAGCGTCTGTTTGGTTAAGAATCAAATAGATGGGTAAAAGAAACGAACCGATCAATTCAATTGAATTCCTTGTATAGGAATAGGTGCTTTTAAAACTTGATACTAAAGGATAAGCATTCTGAAACAGAGATTACTCGGTGAAGTCTTGGGTTAAGTTGATATTTATTACCATTCTTACCTATTACTAATCACCCAAACATATTTTACAATGGAGAGTTTGATCCTGGCTCAGGATGAACGCTAGCTACAGGCTTAACACATGCAAGTCGAGGGGAAACGGCATTTAGTGCTTGCACCGAATGGACGTCGAC
>NZ_VVIQ01000015.1 GCF_009728485.1 Prevotella vespertina | reverse complement strand
TGGCAACAAGTGGCTGGTGGGTATAAATACCCAGATAGGTAAGTATCTCCGTAGTGGTCATTAACGAATATCTTTCATCCTCCGTTGGCTTTTCAAAACAACGCAACAAAAGCTCCATCTCTGCAGTTTGTACTTGAAAGTCTTCACTCTCCCTATATAGTTCGGCAATCTCATCATCATCAAACCAATAGCGAAAGTCTGACTTTAACAGGGCTTTGGCTTCCGCATAGACATTGTCCATCGAGATAGCTTTTGCTCTCTCAATATCTATGGAAAGCACTTCAAAGGGTAGAAACCGTCTGCTGCCTGTAGGGTCTGTAAGAAAGTCATTGCCGTTCACCGATGCCACGAAGCTTGCCAAGTGGGGATGCTCCTCTACATACTTGTCATACGGCATACGGTACTTGACCATCGGGCAGGTAATGAGGTTCTTCAGCTCGTTCTCATCCCGCTTATTGAGAGCTTTGAGCTGGTCATCTATATTTACGATAAGGTTCTGACCGATATAAGTAAGTGTATCCTTCTCTTGTGGATATATCTTGCCCGTATAGCTGTAACCGTGCAGTTTGGACGGGCAGAGCAAATCCAAGAATGTAGTTTTGAACTTGCCCTGCTCGCCTGTCAGCACAAGGCAGGTATGGTTGCGGCACTCACGGTCGTTCATCGCATTGGCGACCACCGCCACAAGCCATTTGGTAAGATACGGCAACCATTTGTTAGAATTACGGACAACAACGCAGCTTGCCAAATCGAGAATCGCTTTTGGTGAAAGGTAAAGTACATTACTATCCCTGAAACTCTCACCATCACAGCTACTGCTATCACTTATATCAATCAGTGGCAATGCTTTGAAATACTCCTGCACGGGATTGATACGGGGAGAGAAGCTGCTCTCGATAATGGAGTAGAGATTATCGGAGGAAGTCGCTATGCCTTCATCGCAATCAAGTTCCCTGCGGAGCGTATTGATTTCATAACGACCGACTTTTGTATATATGCCGCTGTTCCTACTTCGGTATTCGGTTCTTCCCAATACTGTATTGTATCTGAACTCGTAGTGTGTGGAGAGGTAGTTTTCTATCTCTGCGTTCTTGGATGAGCTACCCCTGCGATGAGGATTTCTTCTGTTATCTATATTGCCTGCATCTGCGTTCTTTTTCATTATTTCCTTGAATTGGTTTCCAAGAGTGAAGTTAGGGTGAGAATGCGTAACTTCCAAGCATTCAAAGCCTTCTTGCATAATGTTGCATCTGTCTGCTGCAAAATTCTTAGGGAAACAGGCTGTTAAAAAGAGCATTTATCGCCTCATTAAGCAAAAAACGGATGACAGGAAAGATAGGTTAGTAGAAATACGGATGTCGTTGTTTGCTTTCAGATGCACTCTTTTGCTTTGATTACCTTATTAACCTCATTTGTGCAGTGGCAAGAACATCAATCTGTCTCTTTTGTCCTTGTCATAGCGCCACAACTGCCACTTGAATGAAAAGTGATGGAATAAGAAATGCCCGATATTAATTTTGCATAAGACAAGCTGCGCTCGGCAAAGGATAAGTGAACTTTCCTCTGTACTCGCTTGCATTGTCTTTGCAACAAAAGAAGAAGACGGGGCAGGAAAACGCAAATGCGAACCGATGATGTGGATTGCTTTTTCCTCATTCTTCCCGATCCTTCCCTGTTGTTCTTCACGGCTTTGAGAGGTGTACGCACGTCATTACCTTTGCCGATGGAAACAGGAAGGACCTGAAACAACAAACAATAAACAATAACAAAATATGATTATGAACTATTACATCATTACGGAAACCAATTGGGCAAAGCTTCGGGATGAAATCTTGAGCCTTGCGGAATGCTGCTACAAGGCATTCGGAGAGAAAAGCAAGCACACGGACTGGCTGCACAACGGCGATGTGTGCCAGCTGCTGAATATCAGCAAACGCACCTTGCAGCATTATCGTGATACGGGCGTGCTGCCGTTTACGCAAATCGGACACAAGTGCTATTACAAGCGCGAGGATGTGGAAGCATTGCTTCTTACGAAATTGAACAAACCTAAAAACAGACAGATATGATGGAAACAGCAAGAGACTTGAACATGGAGACGGACGAGATGCAGCTGGTTGTCTCAGCGTTGAGAGGTGTAGGAAAACGGATTGTGGAAGTGGCACAGACACACAAGCCACTCTTTGCAGGCGAACTTTTCCTCACAGGAAAGGAAGTGTGCGAGCGGCTGTATATCAGTCCCCGCACCTTGCAGGACTACCGAGACAGGAAGATTATACCCTACACGCAGTTTGCAGGGAAGATACTCTACAAGGCTTCGGACTTGGAAAGGATGTTGGAGGAGAATTACTATTTTAAGTCCATTTGAATTTAGTATTATAATTCGATTAAAAATACCTATTAATAAGTATTGCCAGTATAGAATTCTTCCCATACCTTTGTATCCAAAATTGAATTAATGATGAAAATATCACACAGCCGCATAAAGGCAACAATAAAAGGAGCGTACTGTTTTTTAACAGTACGCTTTTTTTTATGAACAAAACTGAACGATGTCCGTTAATAAAATAGTAATGAAAATATTAAAAGAAGATATAAGAAACAAGATTGTCGCAGCAGCTCGCAATGAATTTATTAAAAATGGCTTTAGAAAAACTTCGATGCGAACAATTTCGGCAAAATCGGGAGTTACCTTAGGTAATATATACAATTATTTTAAGACAAAGGATGATATTTTTTATACTGTCCTTAGACCTTTACTTATAGTCTTGGATGAAAGGATGTCCTCCTATCGCATAGAACATAACAAAACAGATAAACTTCACTTCTCTATACAAAATCAAAAAGATTTGCTAAGAGAAACGCTTAAAATAATTTTCTTATATAAAGAAGAATTAAAGTTATTACTCTTTGAATCAAAAGGTACTTCTGTAGAGTTTTTCCGTGAAAATTTTATCGAAGAACAAGTTGCAATAAGTAAAGAATATATTGATCAAATGCAAAAAGTCTATCCACAAATACAAACAAAAGTTTCGTCACTATTCTTTCGGATTTCCTCTTCCACATGGGTAACGATCATCGGAGAGATTGTCTCAAGCACAGAAATCTGCAAGGAAGAGGTAAAACAGGTCTTATCTGAATACATACGCTATAATACGGCAGGATGGCGAGAACTCATTAATCCATAAAATTATGAACAGATTATTCATCGTAACGATACTGTGTTTGTGTACAACAGTTTTGTCTGCCCAAAATATATTACGTGGGAAAATCATAGATAAAGAAACAGGACTTCCCATATCTGGGGCATACATATCAATCAAAAACACAAAACAGAAAACAGTTTCTGACAAAACAGGCAATTATCAAATTGACATTCTCTCAAATGGAACATGTATCGTTGAGGTTTCATTTGTTGGATATAAACGAGTAAGGCAAGTCATTGTGTTAAACGGCAATATCACAAAAGACTTTTTCTTAGAATCATCAGCGAACGTCCTTAACGAAGTTGTAGTGAGGGGATCTTCCCAGCAGGCGGAAATAAACCGCATTCGGCAGAGTCCTATGGCTGTAACCGTAGTGGACGGATCCAAGTTGAGGGGACGTTCAAGCGGTATAGAAGAAATTCTCACAAGAACGTCTGGCATCAAGGTGAGAAAGTCAGGCGGATTAGGAAGTGCCTCTCGCATATCTGTACATGGGCTGGAGGGTAAGCGAGTCGCTGTCTACATCAATGGATTTCCTTTAAATAGCCCTGACGGTTCCTTTGATATTAACGATATTCCGATTGATGTAATTAAGTACATAGAGGTGTACAAAGGAATCGTTCCTGCAGAATATGGCGGTGATGGACTTGGTGGTGCTATCAACATAGTGACACGAGAGGATGAATGTGACCTAGTAGGTTTTACGCAGGAATTGGCATCATTCGGGACATTCAAGACACTTGCAAGTGCCCAGAAACTTTTTGCAAAATCTGGAATATTATTCAATATTGCTTTCTTCAGGAACAAATCCAAGAACAATTATATGATGTCATGGCCAGTGTTTGAGACTAATCTACCTGCTTCTGAATACAGAAAGGTGAGACGAAACAATGACTATTATGACGCAGAATTCTATCATGTGGGCATAGGTTTTAGAAAGCAATACTTCGACAAACTGGATTTGGAATGTGCTTTTTACAGGAATAAGAAAGGCATACAGTCTCTCAACTTTGACTCTCGATATGCCTATACAAAAAGTCTTAATATTATGCCTACTTTGAATATGGAGAAGAAAAATTTCATTTTCAAAGATTTGGAGCTGAAAAACACACTTGTTGTTCCCATCATACGTTCTAACATGACGGATACGGCAACTACAAGAACGCAATGGAATGGGACGGTCACGCCAGCTAATGGGGAGACAGAGGATAATCTTTTCAACGAGTCCCATGACCGGCAATTTGAGTTGCGAAATAAATTTAACTTGAAATATACACTTGGACGACATACTTTCAATCTGAATGATCAATTCGTATTCTCGGACTATAGACCTAAGGACGATCGTATGAATGAATACCTTGGCTTCGACCCCAGTTCATTTCCCAGCAAAATGACTTCAAACAACATCGGACTAAGTTATTTGTTTGCTTCTTCTAATAATCGCTTTCAGAATTCCTTGACAATAAGCATCTATTATCTGAAGTCAAAAATCTATAGAACAAGCGATGCTTTGTCAAAAGACAAGACAGAAAGCGTATTCGCTCCCCAACAGACCAACGTGAACAAAACGTATTATGGCTTTAGCGAAGGGCTTAGCTATGAATTGTGGAAAGGTGTGAGGGGAAAAATCTCGTTTTCACACAATGTAAGAATTCCTAATACGGGAGAATTGTTCGGAAACGGAATGAGTATCAAACCTTCTGTAAATCTTCAGCCAGAAGTTGGAGATAATTTGAACATTGGGGTCATCATGGACAAGAGAAATCTATTGGGGCTTACTCGTGTGCAATGGGAAACAAATTTTTATTATATGTATATGAAGAATATGATAAGACTTTTCCCCGCTGACATCCGTTCCATATACATAAACTTAGGAAAGACAAGTACGCTTGGTTTCGATACTGACTTAAAGGTAGATATAACCCCAAACGTCTATGCATACTTTAATCTTACATTGCAGGACATTCGAGACCGTCAAAAATGGTTAAACGATGAGAAAGGTTCGGATAATCCTACGTATGACAAGCATGTTCCCAACATACCTTCATTCTATTACAACTATGGCATGGAATATCACGTTGAAGGTTTGTTGGGAAAGAAAGAGTTGTCCAGAGTTTATGTTGATGTTTCTCATGTCGGAGAATTCGATTGGGGCTGGCAAATGAGCACACTGCCCGACCAACGAAAGAAATGGATCATTCCTTCCAACGATGTGTTTACCATAGGGCTTCAACAGTCATTTTGGCATAACAATGTTTCTCTGAGTTTCGAGGTCGAAAATATTTTTGACAAAGAGAACTACATGGAATTCAAAATGCCACTGCAAGGCAGAACCTTTAAGGCTAAATTGCGTTTTAATCTGTTCCGAGACAAAGTCTCAGGAGGAGCTATGAGTATGTAAATTCTTATTATTCATTTCAAAAATTTATAGTCAAAATGAAACATTATTTCTTAGTCGCAGCCACGGCGCTGCTTGTGTTATCAGGTCTTTCCTCATGTAGTAAAGACACTCCAGATGTTCCTCCAACACCACCAGCAAAGTCCGAGGCAGGATTTGTGCATAGCGTGAATATTGGAGAGAACACATATGTCAGTCTGTTCAAAGACTTGACAGCTGGTTCGCTCAATACGGACAATGCTTTGGTGTTTGCCAAGGGTGCATTTTCATTTGTGCATGGTGGCAAGGTATATGTGACTGACACGGAACACCTCTACAAATATGCACCAAAAGATGGCAAGCTCGTCCAAGAGGGCACGACTATGGTATTTCCAAGTGGTGCTAAGGCAACGTACATCACGTTCGCATCCAATAAGAAGGCATATGTTTCTTGCCTTGGTATTGGAAAGGTGTGGATTATTGACCCATCCTCAATGACGAAGACAGGAGAAATAGACTTATCCGACTATTCCTTGGGAAAGTCCTCTGGTGACAATAATCCTGAACCGTGTGCCTCTGTTATCAGAGATGGAATTTTATATGTGTCTCTGAATCAAATGAAGTCTGCTTATTCTTGCGAAACTGGAGCCTATGTTGCATTAATTGACACGAAAACAGACAAGCCAATAAAACTTATTAGTGACAGTCGCGTCACGATGTCGTCCAGTGGAACACCTGCTGGTGATCCGTTTGTGGACGAGAAGGGTGATATTTATTTCTATTGCGTAGGAATGTTCGGTTATCAGAAGGGGGCAAAGGAAGGCTTCTTGCGCATTAAGAAGGGAGAACAGGAGTTTGACAAGTCTTATTGCTTTACCCTTGCAGATGTAAATCTGGATGGTGTAAAAGGAGGTAAAACTTCATATGCCTATAATAAGGTATATGGTGGAAACGGAAAGGTTTATGGATACCTAAATATTCCTGGGGCAGCAAGCAACCCACCTGATTACGTTCATGATAAATCGTTCCAGCCTTTTGAGATTAATCTCTATGATAAGACTTGCAAGAAGATGAACTTCTCAGGAACTACAGGCTGGGCGGCATCCATTTGCAAGTCGGGCAATGACATCATCTTCGGCATGTCAACAGACCAAGGTACGGGTTATTTTGTCTATCACATGAAAGATGGAAGCTATGAAAAATTGAAGGTAAAGGTTTCCGGAGCACCCTATATGTTGCATGAGCTTAAATAGTTGTAATAGAATATTACTTATGATATTTATTGGGACATAACCCCAACATCTAAAAGAATGTGAACTTCTTGATTAGAAACTTTAACCTCCTCAAAACAAGGAAAAGAGCTGTATCGTTACTCATTATAGGGTTTGATACGGCTCTTTTAGTTTATGTGTTATAAACTATAAATTCTCATGGTTGTGCTTTTAGTTTTTATACACTGTCAATTCAGTTTTAATAAAAATCTTTTTTTTGTAGTAGCGTAGTAAATAATTGAAAGAATATTCGTATATCAATAAAAATTTTTAATCCTTTTTCTTTCAACGTATTATACCTTATTGTAGTTATGTAGTAAGATATAATCAATGAAAGAAAAAGAAAATATAATCATCAGGTATCCGTCTTTCCTATTAAGAATATCGGTGTTATTATGGATGTAGGTTTCTGCAATCTCTGACATACATGTTTCCTGAAGAAGTGTGCTTCCGTACTGTCCAATTGATAAGACAAGGCGATGATGATTGTGAGTGGATAAAGCGGAGCATAACCTCGCAGTCGTCCGTTCACGTAGACTTCCTGCTCCCCTGTATCCCTTTCGTCGGGTTGCAGGGGAGAGACTTTTAGTAGAAGTTGCAGACGATGGTTGAGCTTCCTCCATGTTACACCGAAGAAATCTACCAGTTCGCTCTCTGTCATGGCGATTTTACCTTTGCCTTTGCGAATGATTTGCATATTGTCGCCCCACTCGAAATAGCTACGGTCTTTTTTAGTTTGATAGTGATAGGTATTCATACGGCTTCCTCCTTCGTTTCCTTTGTCTGATGTTTCCTTATCAACCTATCCATATCCTCAGAAATCTTATTGTCCGTCACCTGTGCATAGATTTGGGTGCTTGATATGGAGGCGTGCCCCATCATCTTGGCAATGCTCTCGATGGGTATCCCTGCACTTAAACTCATTGTACCGAAAGTGTGCCTTGCCATATGATAGGACAACCGTTCTCTGATACCGCAAGCCTTTCCCACGATGCTCAGCTTTGCACTCATCACGCTACGGCTACAAGCACAGTGAAAGATAAAGTCGTCACCTTTTTCTTTCACTGTCTGCATTTCTTTCATGCTGGGTAGTTCTTCCTTACATTGATCGATGATGGCCTCCGCTATCGGGTGCAGGGGCACAACAAACTCCACCTTTGTCTTCTGCCGTTCTTTTCGGATATATTTCTGTCCGTCGGCTGCCGTTTGAATGTGTCCAAATTGCAAATGTTTCATATCAGCAATAGCCAAGCCCGTAAAGCATGAGAAGATAAATATCCGCCTTGCTTGTTCTGCTTCCTTATCAATTACTCTCAATGCCATGAGTTTGGCAACATCGCTCTTTTGCAGAAAGCGTATCTTCTGTTCCGCTTTCTCATACTTGGCATTCTCAAAAGGATTGCAACGAATGAGCCTATGGCTGACCGCACGATACATCAGCCTACTCAGCCAACAAAGATAACGATTCATGGTTGCTGATGCCAAGCCTCGTCTTTTCAGATAGAAACGGTATTCTTCAAACAAGTCTTCCGTTATAGTGGCTATGACTATATCCGTCATTCCCTTATCCTTTACAAATTCCGTAAGTAACTTATCTGAATAGAGAAGATTCTGATAGGTTCCCTCAACTCTCGATTTGCCCACGCACTCTTTAACGGATTGCAGTTCTGCTTTGCTCATGGCAAGAAGTGTTGTCGGCATGGTGGCTATCCTCTGCAAACGGTTTTTAAGCAGTTCCACACTTACCACTCCGTCCTTTATCAATATCTCCTGATAGGTCTTTTCTACAAGTTCTTTGAACTCGCCGATTCTTTGATTGGTTTTCTTGTCGGTTGTCAGTCCCTGTCGGCTATTCCACTCGGAGGATTTGCACTGCTCGCCTGTGGTAATGGCGATGCTTTTTCCGTCTATGGTGATACGGCAGAGAATGGCGGTCTTGCCGTCTGCCTTTATTTTCTGTCTGTTGATATAGAACAGTATCTTAAATGTACTTCTCATAAAAAATCTTGGTTAAATGGTTAAACGCAAATCTTCGGTGAAAGAAAGGAAACGGTTAAACTCCTCAAAGAGTTTCTGCGGTGTTACTTTTGCATAACGTTCGGTCATACTTACGTTCGTATGTCCGAGCATCTTGCTCACCGTTTCAATAGGTACGCCCTGCTCCAATGTGATAAGTGTGGCAAAGGTATGCCTTGCAGTGTGCGTAGTAAAGGGAAAAGAAATGTCTGACCGTAATCGCAAGGCTTTGAGACAGGACTGATAAGTGGAATATTTGAAGTAAGGGATCAGTGTTTCCCTTTCATCGCTGTGCATTTTCTGTATTAATTGAACTGCTTCGGGCAATAGCTTGATACGACAAAGCACACCTGTCTTCTGTCGGTTGAACTTTAACCAAAGACAATCCTCATCGTCACGGATAAGATGCTTCTTGCTTAGTTCTATCAAATCACAATAGGCTGCACCGGTATAACAGGCGAAGAGAAACACATCACGAGCGGTTTCCATTTCTTCTTCCAATTCATCAAAACGGAGTGCCTTCAACTTGTCCAATGCTTCTTGGTCGAGAGTCTTGGGCGCTTTCTTGTCTCCCCGTTCTATATGGACTTTGTCAAACAGAAGCGTATCAGCCAACCCCTCACGATAAGCTAGCCTGCAGACGGTCTTCAAATCTGCTGCAACTCTGAAAAATGTGCTTTGCTGATGACCGAGATCACCGAGACAGAACGCCTGCAACTCATAGATAAAGCTTTCTGTAAGCTGCGAGAAAGCCAAATCCGAAACATGATACCTCCTCTGAATGAACTCCTGTAATCGTTTCCGAGTGGAATGATAGGCGTACATAGACCCTTCCTTGATGTCTATACCGATATGGCTTTCCTTCTCCTTGATGAGCATATCCAGCCTCTCGATAAGCATACATCTTGCCTGTACACTGCCTTGAAACAGTTCCTTTACATCAGTTGCATCAAATGGCTGTCCTTTGGCAATTAGCGACTGATAGGCAGATTGAATGGAAAGCAACAGATTCTCCAATCTCCCATTAATTTCTACCGCCTCACGGCTCTTGCCATCCATTCTGCTCTCACGTGAATTCCATAAGTCAGGATTGCAGGAGAGTTTACAACTGAACTGGGCAATGGAACGCCCAATGGTAATACGTCCCATAATCGGAGCTTTCCCCGATTTGTCAAGCCCGCTCTTTTTAAGGTAGAGCAACACCTTCATTTTCTCTGTTTTCATACGCTTTAATATTTGTGGGCAAAATTACCCGAATTAAAGCGTTCCTCACATACGCAGAAAACTGCTGACCAAAGCAACAGCCACACTAGCGAAAATAATTCAGTTACCGAATGCTATACCATCGTTACCTACATCAAAACAAGGTAACGCTCTGGTAACTGAACTTCTGCCTAAATCTGCATATTCCTGCCCTTTACAAACAGAGCAGTATTATGCAAATCATTTCGTTTCTCTCTCATTATCAGTTAGTTTACATCAGCTTCGATATCTCTTCTTTTTCATTAATTAGTTACAGCTTTGTATAATCAATTATACACGTGTGTATAATTAGTTATACATACGTGTATAACTTAATCCTTTAACTTTCCCTGATTTGACTATACACTTATCTGTTACATTAACTGAATAAGTAGACAATCGTTCTGTAAGTTTACAGGAAAGCTATACACAAGTTGAGAATCCATACAGGATAGCTAGTAAGTAAGAAGATATATGAAATGATACTAAACAAAGGTATTAAACAGAGGTAAAAAGAATGAGCCCAGTACAATACTGAGCTCATTATAGAGAAATAAATAGTTAACGTGTTAATTGACTGTTCAACATTTGAGGATATAATAACAAAGAATATCCTCTCTGTTCAACCTAACTACTTAATTAAAAATTCCACCAATGCTTTTTCTTGGGTGGCTTTTGATCTTCAAGTGAATGATTAGAGAAATTTCGACTTTCCCATGTCTCATGATTTGTCACCATCTGATAGATAGTTCCCCAATCAGGCAATCCTCCGAAATTGCGATCATCAATAAACATGTCAGCTTTAATCTTTCTCGAGAAATGATTATTCTTCTCTTTCTCTTCCTCTGGATAATCCTTATTGATTGCCCAGAAATCAACGCCTCGTGCGTGACACCAATCAACCGCCTCTTGGAGTAAGTCATCTTCTCTAACGCTCCATAAGATTAAGCGATGACCATCTTTGATTAACATCTTCAAAGTATCGGTGGCGAAAGGAATTTCGTCACCGATTTTAGGATATCTATGTTCTACGATGGTTCCATCGAAATCAATAGCTATTATCATTCTTAACCTTTAATTTTATCGCTTTACAGAATGGTCATTTTTATCTCCATAATGGCTGTTGCTATAATTTCCGTAGTTACCATAACTACCATAAGAATAGCCACCATATCGCCCATAACGCCCATATCTTCCATACTTACCATAGCCATAATAGTAGCTGTACTTTCTCTTCGACATATCAACACCATTAAGTACCATAGCCATGTTAGGCAATTTCTCTTCCTTTGCAAGTGAATTGATCATTGCAAAAGATGCCTTTGGAGTGTAATCGGCACGACACATGTAAACTGAAACGTTTGTCACACGTGCAATCTGAAGAGTATCAGTTACCAAACCAACTGGCGCAGTATCAATCATGATGTAATCATATTTCTCTTTCAGAATCTCAATAATCGTATCAAGAGAATTGCGCGCAATAAGCTCGGCAGGGTTAGGAGGAACTGGACCAGCCATGAGAAGATCCAAATTCTTATTTACTCCAGAAGGTAGAATCTGTGCCTCAACATCTTCTCTATTCGGATTATCTTTCACAAGAATATTGGTAATACCATGCTTGTGATCGTTAATGCCGAATTGTTCTGCCAAACGTGGACGACGAATATCAAGACCTACCAAGATAACCTTCTTACCAAGAAGCCCGAAGCTGACAGAAAGGTTGGCTGCTGTAAATGTCTTTCCTTCTCCAGAGGTTGAAGATGTGAAAAGAACAACCTTCTCACCTTCATGCAACATAAATTGAAGATTCGTTCGTAGAGAACGGAATATTTCTTCCATCTGATTGTTCTGATTTTCATGAACAACGATATCAGCCTTACCCTTAGCCGAATTACTTGCAATTGCAATATCTGCAATGATTGGTAACTTGGTAAGACGTGCAACATCATCGTGTCCTTCAATCTTATAGCGGAAGAATTGTATGATTAAAATGATAAGCACAGGAATAGCCAAACCAATGACAAGAGCAATCAACATTATATATGTTGAATTAGGACTTACTTTACCATTCAATTGTGGATCATCAATCAACCTTCCCTTGTCGGCTGTTGCTGCAAGAGATATACTATTTTCTTCACGCTTTTGAAGTAACATCAAATAAAGTCCTGACTTCACCTCCTGCTGACGACCAATCTGTGTCAACATACGTTCCTGTTGAGGAGTCTCCTCTACTTGATCTGTGTATTTTGTAACCTGCGCTAAAACTGCATCTCTCTGAATCTGTAAGTTCTTGCGTGCTGCAGCAATAGCACGTCGAATATTAACATTTAAATCACGAATCTGATCCGTGAGAGGTTCAACAACTGGTGAGCTCTCAGATGCACTACGAAGAAGACGATTACGCTCAAGAACTAACTCATTGTATTTATTAATCAAAGAAGTAGAACTTTCATCATCCAATCCTACATTAGATGGAATAACTTGTGTTAAATTGCGTGAAGAGCTTTCTACTTCACGAGCAATCGTATTAAAGAGCTCAATTTGAGTCTCCATTTCTGCAAGTTTCTGCTCTGATGTATTCTGGTTGGAAACAGAATTACTAGCATTCATCTTCAGTTCTACCATGCCATTCTTTTGCTTGTAGTTCTGAAGCTCACCTTCGGTCTTACCTAATTCAGCATTAATCTTCTCCAAACGTGAATTAATGAACTTCTCTGTTTGGTGTGCAACAGCATTCTTATCCTCATTTGCTTGACGATTATAAACAATTGCTAATTGCTTCAAGTAATCAAGAGAACGTTGAGGAACCTCATCAGTCAATTGAAGTTGTAAGATAGAAGTACCTTTCCCACTTTGACCTATTTTTAATTCACCTACATACTTATCAGATGCCATTTTAGGAGAAAGAATGCTAACCTTTAGAACTTGACCTTCATGTAAAGTTCTACCATTATTAGAATTAATGGTAATAATACCTGCACGTGTAGGGATTGTTGCTGGCAGACTCGTAAACTTTTTATTAATAGAGAAAGGACCTTCACTATTTTCCTCATCTGTTGGAACAGAATATGTTCCATTAACAACAAATGAAGAACCATTCTTTGTAATGTTAAGATTGATAGGTCTATTCAGTCTATCCAAATGGGCAGCATCAATATCTACAACCAAAGGTTGGTCACGGTATGTTATAACATCCTTAACCTTTCCTTCTGTCGTGTAATTCACATACAACTTTAAATCTCGGATAGCATCTTCAGCAATAGAATGTGATGAAAGAATCTCCATCTCATTATCGATACCAGCGGAATTAGAGATTGTTCCCAAGTTAGTTATGTTCTGTAACGAAGAACCTCGTCTACTACTTCCATTGTCATCATCTTTAATGAGCAATTTTGCTGTTGATTGATACAAAGGTGTGGTGTACCTTAAATAAATAGCTCCAATTCCACCAAAGATAATTAGTGAAAGTACGAACCAATACCAATTAAGAATTATGGTTCGATAAAGAGCAGCAAAGTCAAAGAAAGAAGTTACGCCTTCCTTCTCTTGTTCTTTGTCTAGTTCTAGTTTTGTCGTTTCTTCCATATTTGTTTTATTTTTGTTTCATCCGCTAACAAGACTCGTATCTTATTCTAATCAATCAATTCAAGTAGATATTTCCCATAATTGTTTTTGGCCATCGGTTGAGCTTCTTCTTTCAAACGATCTGCTGTTATCCATCCTTTCTTGTACGCTATCTCCTCTAAACATGCAACCTTAAGTCCCTGCCTTTTCTCTATACACTCAATAAAAGTACTGGCTTCAGACAAACTATCATGTGTACCTGTATCCAGCCATGCAAAACCACGCTGAAGAGTTTGAACCATCAGAATATCTTGATCTAGATATTTCTGGTTTACACTCGTAATCTCTAGTTCTCCGCGTGCAGAAGGTTTAATCTGTTTGGTAATATCAATAACACTATTGGGATAAAAATAAAGTCCAACAACAGCATAATTGCTCTTGGGTTGCTCTGGCTTTTCTTCTATACTAAGACACTTTCCATTCTTATCGAACTCTGCAACACCATATCTCTCAGGATCATTAACATAATATCCAAACACTGTTGCTTTATTTTCTTCTTCAGCCCTTTGAACACTATTCTTTAACAGACTACTAAAGCCCGCACCATAGAAAATATTATCTCCTAAAACAAGGCAGACAGAATCATTTCCTATAAACTCTTCACCTATAAGAAACGCTTGAGCAAGTCCATCAGGAGAGGGTTGTTCTGCATATTCAAATCGCACCCCAAAACTACTACCATCTCCCAGTAATCGTTTGAACGCAGGCAAATCATGTGGCGTAGAAATAATTAAAATTTCCCTGATCCCAGCCAACATCAATACCGATATAGGATAATAGATCATTGGCTTGTCAAATATAGGAATAAGTTGTTTGCTTATTCCTTTCGTTATCGGGTAGAGACGAGTGCCAGATCCACCAGCTAGAACAATTCCTTTCATAATCAGTTCGTTTTATATCTTAACTTATAATTTAGTTGCTATTATGAGCAGAGAAGAATAACGGAATTGAATAGGTCAGCTCTTATGAGTTTATCATGCAAATAATTCCTCATTCAACGATGCATATATAACGCATGCAAAGATAACAAATTTAATTTAATTAAAATAACTGTAAATGAGAAAACATACATTAAGAATGTGTTTTCTTGTTTTTTTTAGTAACTTTGCAAGCGAATAAATAATTTAATTACATTGTAATAACTTAAAAACAAGATATAAGAAATGGGATTTTTTTCAAAGCTTTTTAATAAAAGTGGGGATGAAACAGCGAAGTCTGGAGGTATGGAAGACTATATGACTCTTATTAGGGTTTATTTTCAAGCAGTACTTGCTTCTCGCCTAGGTATCAACAACTTGGCAATGCTCCCTGATTTACGCACATATAAACAAACATTCCATGTTCCAACCCTACATAATAAGTTGGGATTAGGTGAAATGGCTAGTGTTAAGAAAACCATGAAAAGTTTATATAAAGTTGATGATAATTTCTTTGAAGAAATAGACGCAAGTATTAAAAAGAATTGTAAGAAGATGCAAGATGTACAGCCTTATCTTTATCAATTCCAAGGCTTCACACAAGACTTAATGATGTTAATTGGCAATTTGATGAAATTCAAATTACGTGTTCCAGGCTTCTTCAAAAAAGCTATATACACAATGACGGAGAAGACCGTAAATGATATTTACGATAAAAATGACTTCTCTGATGCTGGTGTAATCAAAGCAGTTGTAGCGGTTCGACAATATAATCAGCGACTGCGCTTTAGTAGAAAATGGACTACTGATTTCGTTTATCAGATTGTAACTTTAGCAAAGAAAGAACCTAAACCTGCAGAACAAGCAGAGTCAAAATAATTAGGTATATATTTGCTTAAACAGAAACTTTAATGTAATTTTGTAGCCAAAACGAATAAGTTAGTTATGGATTCGAATGAGAAAACTCTCAATACGTTTGCAACTCGTGCGCGTCAGATGATTCTTCAGTATGCAGAACTGAAGAAAGAAAATGATGAACTTTACACACTTGTTGATCAACGTGAGAAGGAAATTAAACAGCTCCAAGAAGAGTTGTCTCAAGCAGAAGCTAACTATAATTCGTTAAAGATGGCAAAGATGCTCGAAGTAACTGATGGTGATATGGAAGGTGCACAAAAGCGTGTTGCCAAACTAATCCGGGATGTTAACAAGTGCATAACACTTCTAAGTGAGAAATAATCCAGAATATAATGGCAGACGATAAACTACATATAAGACTGCATGTTTATGATACAGAACTCTCTGTAAACGTTCCACACGACGATGAGGAGTATTATCGTTCTGCAGCCAAATTAATTACTGATACTATCAATACTTATTCTACTCTTTTCAAAGGTAAAAAAGGGGATAAGGATATTATGTATATGGCAATGCTTGATATTGCATTGAAATATAAGAAAGAAGGAGTACGCAATGATACGGCTCCATTCAATGATATTCTCGGTAAACTCACTTCAGAAATCGAAGAAGTATTAAAGAAATAACGAGAATATTAACTAAAATAATAAAAGAATAATAAATGAGTCCAATTGTTACAGTTGTAATAGCTGTGCTTTGTTTGTCTGCAGGTTGTGCTGGTGGATTTGCTATTTTCCGCTATATCCTTACAGGAAAATACAACGACACTATAAGTGAGGCAGAGAAAGCGGCAGAAGTAATAAAAGAAAAGAAATTACTTGAAGTCAAAGAGAAGTTCCTTAACAAAAAGAGCGAGCTTGAAAAAGAAGTTCAACAACGCACACTCAAGATACAACAAGGAGAAAATAGATTAAAGCAACGTGAGGTTGCTCTTAATCAGCGTCAAGAGGAGCTCAATCGACATAAGCAGGATGTTGATCAGCAGCAACAGCGTGTTGACAATGAGAAGAAACTGTTACAGGTAAAACAACAGGATCTTGAAAAGATGCAAGAGCAGGAGCGTATTAAGTTAGAAGAACTTTCAGGACTTAGCTCTGAAGAAGCAAAGGAACGTTTGATTGAAAGCTTGAAAGATCAAGCGAAGTTGGATGCAGCTTCTTATATTAATGAGATTGTTGATGAAGCCAAACTTAATGCGAATCAACAAGCAAAGAAAATAGTTATTCAGACTATACAACGAGTTGCAACAGAGACTGCTATCGAAAACTCTGTAAGTGTTTTCCATATTGATAGCGATGAGGTAAAGGGTCGCATCATTGGTCGTGAAGGTCGTAATATTCGTGCTTTGGAAGCTGCTACAGGTGTAGAGATCGTTGTTGATGATACGCCAGAAGCAATTGTAATTTCAGCTTTCGACCCAGTTCGTCGTGAGGTTTGCCGCTTGGCACTTCATCAGCTAGTTGCAGATGGACGTATTCACCCTGCACGTATTGAAGAGGTTGTCGCAAAAGTCAAAAAGCAGCTTGATAATGAAATCATTGAGACTGGTAAGCGTACGGCAATCGACCTTGGTATTCATGGCTTGCATCCAGAGTTGATTCGCATTGTTGGTAAGATGAAATATCGTTCTTCTTATGGACAGAATCTTCTCCAACACGCTCGTGAGACAGCGAACCTTTGTGCAGTTATGGCAAGTGAGTTAGGCTTAAACCCAAAGAAGGCAAAGCGTGCAGGTTTATTGCATGATATTGGTAAAGTCCCAGATGAGGAGACTGATTTACCACACGCAATCTATGGTGGTAAGCTCGCGGAGAAGTATAAAGAGAAACCAGATATTTGCAATGCTATTGCAGCCCACCATGATGAGGTAGAGATGACAACTCTTCTTGCACCAATTGTTCAGGTTTGTGATGCTATCTCTGGTGCTCGTCCAGGTGCCCGTCGTGAGATTGTTGAAGCTTACATTAAGCGCTTGAATGATTTGGAAGCTATTGCAATGAGCTATCCAGGTGTGACAAAGACATACGCAATACAGGCAGGTCGAGAACTCCGTGTCATCGTTGGTGCTGATAAGATGGACGATGTAGAGAGCGAGAAACTAAGTTCTGAAATTGCAGAGAAGATTCAGAACGAAATGACTTATCCTGGTCAGGTTAAGATTACAGTAATTCGTGAAACCCGTTCTGTTGCTTATGCAAAGTAACGATAAATAGTTTTATCTATTTCGATAATAAAGAAATGCACTTCAGTTCATGGGGTGCATTTCTTCATTCTACCCTTTCTAACATCTTAGTCATAGAGAAATTCCATCGTCTACTATCTTATTCTAACTATACTAATTATACCTACAATGTTTCCTTAGATTACAGAAAATAATCTCTTAATGAAATATTACAAATATCCTAGAGAAACATTACAAAAGCATTGAATAAATATTACAAGTACTTTGGAGAAACAGAATAAATTATTCCCAGGATATCTTTTGGCAAACACTTATAAGAAACAACATAACAGACAAAGAATAGACTGGTAAGTTTATACTGCCTATTACGCTTGGATTTATCATCTTAATAAAAAGAATTATTGTAGACTCTTACGCAGTTGACGACGTAAAAGTGCTTTATATAGCATGTGCCACCAACGAGAGATAGGGCGTCCCCAAATAGTTTCAGAAGGAAAATCAAGAGCAAAATGTAAATTACGATATATTTCTAAGAAATACTGACTATACACAGACTTTCCTGAAAAAGAATACCGCTCATCATGGAACCCGAAATTTCCACTTTGAAGAATCTCTGATACAAGAACCTTACCAACTCTTTCATTAGGTTTCATTAATAAATATGGTTCTGGTAAGTTGAACATATTTTTCATTATATACATCACGGCAGCAGCAAACTTATACATGCCTACTTGCTTAAAGACTTTTATTGTTTGTAGACGTTCCTCTTCTGAAAATCCACGTAATAATAGATAGTAGTAATCTATCATTTGCCGTAATCCAATACCTTCAAAGAAGAAATGGTGCATAAGATGAGACATCTGAAAAACACGATTAAATTCATCTGTTAGTGTATATATCTTTCCTAACCCATTAGGGAGTTCAGATAACTTCTCAAATTGTGCTTGTTTACATTGATTGAAAAAACGTCGCAGCTTATATTCGTGCCATATATTCCCCATAAAGGATGGAAAGAAATGAACTTCAACGGGAGTCTTATAATAAGAAAGTTCTATGTGATGATAACCAATCTCTCCCTTTTTATCTAATTGTCGAGAGATACGAATAATATCAATAGTTTTCGCATCTGTCCAAAGGTCAATATCTCCGGAAGTACGCATGTAAGGATCAGGATACATCAAAGCATTAGTTTGTCCCTTTAAGACACAACTCCGAACACCAAACTTATCCCGCATTAACTTTGTAAGATCAGATGCATCTTTATAAGCTTGCCTATTCGCCTGTTCAATAAAAGAACAAGCCGCATACCACTTTAGTATTTGTTTTCTATCTGGTCGAAATTCAGAAGAAGACAATCGCTTAATACCATGAAATAAAACACCTAAGATAGCCTGTTTCCTGCCAAAATCATACAAGGCATCCCAATCCATATCCTTTAGGCTTTGCGGTTCAGTACTATCTTCTTTTAGACAAAACCTAAGGAACTCAAAAAATATAATAGTAGAATCTTTTCTATTATTGTTCATCGCAGTAATGATTTCATTCTCATACTTCTTTCCTAAGAAAGTTTAGTGTTTATCGAGAACAGAATACTTGCTGTTATTACTTACATACTCTGGTACTATCTCTTTCATCTTTTCAACGATAGCCATATCATCGTAGGTGTGACTCAAAGAGATCAGGGAATTAATCTGAGCCTCAACTTCTTTGAAGTCATACTCACGTACTTTTGCTATACGAATCTTCTCATGGAAACTAGGAAGAGTATTCTCTGTTGTGCTCAAAACTTCTTCATAAAGCTTCTCACCTGCACGTAAACCAGTATACTTAATCTCAACATTCTTTGCTCCAGAGAGTTTTATCATTCGTTTCGCTAGATCTGCTATCTTTACGGGTTTACCCATATCAAAGACAAATATCTCTCCTCCACTACCATGTGTACCAGCTTCCAACACGAGTTTACAAGCCTCTGGAATAAGCATAAAGAAACGAATAATCTTTGGGTCAGTAACCGTAACAGGGCCACCTGACTTAATCTGCTTTTCAAACAAAGGAATAACAGATCCATTAGAGCCTAATACATTACCAAAACGAGTTGTTACAAACTGCGTCACAGGTTTACCATTAGCTTGTTCGTTAATTATTTTGTTTAAGCTTTGGCAATATATCTCACAGATTCGTTTAGAGCAACCCATCACATTCGTTGGATTTACAGCTTTGTCTGTAGATATCATAACAAACTTCTTTACGCCATACTTAACACTCAAATCCGCAATAATTTTCGTTCCCCAAACGTTATTTTGAATACTCTCTGATGGATTATTCTCCATCATTGGCACATGCTTATAAGCGGCGGCATGGAACACATAATCAGGCTTATAAGTTTGGAAAATCTTTTCCATACGATCAGCATTAGCAATACTTGCAACGATTGTATGTGCTTTGATGTTAGGCCACTCAAAGTGCATCATCAATCGAATATTATGTTGTGGCGTTTCGGCTTGATCAATAAGTATCAATTCGGCAGGATTATAAATGGCAATCTGACGCACCATTTCAGAACCAATACTACCTGCAGAACCAGTAATCATAATCTTCTTCCCACGCAGGAGAGCACCGATAGAATCCATATCGACACGTATCTGATCACGTGGGAGAAGATCCTCAATACTAATCTCCTTTAGTTGTACATTTGAATAATCATCATCCTGACTCCATTCCTTCTCGCCTTCACTCATAAAGATCTGGACGCCTTGACTTAACAAGACATCTTGTAGCTTTTGGTCATCACGGAAACGCTCATTCTGTAAAGGGGAAACTAAGACTGCTTTAATCTTCAACTCCCTAATAATTTCTGCCAAATCATCATCTACTATATAGACCTTTTCTCCCATCAAGATACGTCCTTTGAAAGTTGAATCATGAGCAATAAAGCCCTTCAAAGTAAACTTATTAGGTTTACTACTTCGAATGCTCTTGGCTAAACCGATACCACCATCTTTCACACCATAGATGAGCGTACGCATACCACCGCCCGTATTGAAGAGAACATCATATAGAGACTTAACAACAATTCTAAACAACATCATTCCAATTGTAGCAACTAGATACATTGCCGCAATCTGTCGTCCTTGAAGTCGAATGAAATCAAGATCCCAATAATAAATAACATAATGCATGGCTTCAGCAACAATTAAAGAAGATAACATTGCTAAACCTACACGTTGTAAATCAACAAAAGAGGAGTATCGAATGATTCCTGAATAGGTATGGAAGATTCTAAAACCTATCAGGTTGAAGATCATGTAAATAAGGATTGTCTTAGAGAACAATGCAATATAACTCCAAGCCAAAGCACCATGAGAATACAACCAAAAGACGAATAAACCTGAGAAATAACAGATAAAGATATCAATGGCTAAAATAACCCAATAAGGCAAAGCATTGGCAGATAAATACCAATTCCAAAGTTTCTCAATTACTTTCATATTCGATATGTTGTCGTTACATTTAGTGTATCAGAAAGAAAGGACTAAGAGACACACCGAAGTTTCTTTAATTCACAATTACGTTGATTCTGCAAATATAGACAAAAATTTGCAATTCACCACATATCTCACAACTTATTTATCTCAACTTTATAAAATCACCTCATTTTATCATCTTACATCCATTTGAATATGGTAAAGACCTCCATAAAGATTGGGCTGATGCGTAAAGGTAATAAGAACTGATCGAGAACCGTCACTGACCTTCGAACTCTTAGGCTCTAAGATAAAGTTACCATCTAAGGACTGATAATCTCCTCCACCCAAAACATGATAACCTGCCTCAATAGCTTGTCGAGCAAATGATAACATTTCATCTGAAGACCAAGTAAATAGGTTGATGCGTTCTAACATTAATTGATGATCAACAAAGGTTCCTAAATAGCCTATTTGTCTTGGTTGTTTACCGACAACCTTATCTTGACCACTCTGTTCATCATAATACATATTGTGATGGAAGATAATCTCTTTCTGAGTACTATACCCATTGATGGTTTGTGAATCTTTCAACGCAAACACTTTACTCAATGCAACCAAAGAGGGTATATCCTTCAAACGTTCAGTATCATCTAGTAAGATGTGACATAAGTAAGGGAATGGGAACAAACATTCATCTGCAATAGTTGGTGCTTTTACCTTCTCTTTCTTCGAAGAATTACCTTTCGATGATTCCGTAACATCCACTGGTGCATCAGGATATTTCACCTCTGCTATCAATCGCTCTTCTTCTGTCATTTCTTTGGAGACTTTCTGTTGAGGAACTGATGCTTTATTCGCTTGCTGGCTCTCATCCTTCTTTATTGTAGAAGATGTAACTTTACTTGCAGGGGCTTCACGCTTTTCAATCTTCTTGTCATCAATAGTTGATGTGTTTACCTGTCTAGATTGCGCCATGGTTACACGCTCCCTTACACGATACCGCTCACAAAACTCATCTTCATTCGTCACCTTATTTATATAGTAATCTTTGCCTCCCTTTGAGTCTGATATACGAGAGCCGTCACGCCAGATAGTCGTGTACTCTACCCTACCTTGTTCATTATAAGCATAACAAGGTCCATCTAAAACACCATTACGATAATTCAGTTTCATACCGACTTTCCCACTAGGAAAGAAAGAAAGGGCACGCCCATTAGCTACACCATTCTTATATTGCATTACAGACTCTACCTTACCTGACTTATAAAATGTACGGCACACTCCCTCTAACTTCGTTAGTTTATCATCTTGACGATTGATGCTTATGTAATGCTTCTCTGCACGCAACTGCCCCGTAATGTAATAGTCATAGAACATCTTAGCCCCTCTATTATCTATAGTAAGAACACGATAATACGCCGCCTTATTTGCCGTGGCAACTCCTTGCCAACGTGCATTATAGAAAATAGCATCTTTTGGTATAGGCGAATGATTAGTTGTCTGTGCGAAACCAATAACAACAACCATACACGTTAAGAAAAAGAAAAGTAGACGTTTCATATAGACTCTAATTTGGCTGCAAATATACTGCAACTAATGGGAATAAAAGAATTTTAATCAGTTTTTTCCTTAAAATGAATCTATATATCAAAACAAAATAGTATCTTTGTTGCGTTATCATACTACTACTTAAAAATCAACAGAACATGCCAGAAAAAGAAAGAAGTATCAAAGACTTTAAACAACTAATAAGTCTGCTCAAAGAGAAACATATTTGTAAACGTGTAGTTGTTGTATGGCCAGAAGAGAGCCACACACAAGAAGCTGTCTTATTAGCAGCCCACGAAGGTTTTATAAAGCCCATATTGATATGCTCTGAAATTACACGGAATACTTTTGCACAAAAGGAAGGCTTTGAAACTATTATTGTAGACTCTCCAGAAGAGGCTTCACGTAAGGCTGTGGCACTTATCCGAGAGAAGCAAGCCGATATAATAATGAAAGGTTTTGTCAATACGGATGTCCTGCTACGCGCTATATTAGATAAGGAACTAGGTATATTACCTAAAGGGGCTGTCTTAACCCATATTGCTGTTGCTAAATTAGCAGAGTATAACAAACTAATATTCTTTACTGATGCTGCTGTGATTCCTTATCCTACGGATGAACAGCGTAAAGCTCAAGTACAATATCTTGTTGACTTTTGCCATGCTTTCAACATCACTTGTCCTAAGATTTCTCTAATACATTGCTCCGAGAAGGTCGATACCAAACACTTCCCTCATACGGCAAATTATCTAACATTAAAAGAAGATGCTAAAGCAGGAGTTTTCGGTAAGTGTGAGATAGATGGACCCTTAGATTTAAAGACTTCATGCTCTAAGGAAGCAATGGAGATTAAACAAATCAACTCACCTATCAACGGAGAGGCTGACGCACTTATCTTCCCCAATATAGAGTCGGGCAATCTATTCTATAAAACTATCACGCTCTTCTGTCATGCTGAGGTCGCAGGTGTACTTCAAGGAACAATGGCACCTGTAGTTCTCCCTAGCAGAGGCGATACTATTACCTCCAAGTTATATAGTCTTGCACTTGCAAGTCTCATAGTAAAATAAGGTTATTACCCTTCCCAATATAACCCAATAAAACATTATGGCATACAAGATCCTAGCTATTAACCCAGGCTCAACCTCAACAAAAATCTCCTTAGCGAATGACGATGAACCTGTCTTTGTTGCAGACATACCCCATTCAAGAGAAGAACTAAGTACTTTCAAGAAGATTACAGATCAATTTCATTTCCGAAAGCAAGTTGTTATTGAAGAATTAAAGAAACGCAATATCCCTCTTGACTTTGATGCAGTTATCGGACGAGGCGGATTAGCTAAACCCGTGTCAAGCGGTGTATTCACCATTACGGAAGAAATGATACTTGACCAGCAGCAAGCTATTCATCAGCATGCCTGTGACTTAGGTTGTATGATTGCAGACGAGATTGCACGTGACATCCCTGGTTGCAAAAGTTTTGTTGCCGATCCTGGTGTAGTTGACGAACTAGAGCCCGAAGCCCGTATCTCTGGTTCTCCTCTAATGCCTCGTGCATGTATCTGGCACGCTTTGAATCAGAAAGCCATTGGTAGACGATACGCCAAAGATATAGGTACTAAATACGAGAAACTCAACCTTATCATCTGTCATCTTGGTGGTGGAATATCAATTGCCGCCCACAATCATGGTCGAGCCATCGATGCTAATAATGCCCTTGATGGTGAAGGTCCTTTCTCACCCGAACGTGCGGGTAGCCTCCCAGCAGCCGACTTAATACGCCTTTGTTTTAGTGGTAAATACACTGAAAGCCAATTACTAGGCAGAGTCAGTGGGCAGGCTGGTTTAATTGCACATCTTGGTACAAATGACCTAAGAGAGGTAATGAACTGGATAAAGGCTGGCGATAAACATGCAGAGTTAATCGTGTCAGCTATGATATGGCATGTTGCGAAGAACATAGTCGCAGAAGGGGCTGTTCTATATGGTAAAGTTGACGCCATCCTTCTCACGGGTGGAATGGCAAAAAGCGATTACATCATCGACCGCCTTAAACGTCGAATAGAATATCTTGCTCCAGTGCATGTTTATCCTGGTCAAGATGAGATGCTCGCATTAACAGAGAATGCCTTGGCTGTCTTACGTGGAGAAAGAGTAGCTAAAGACTATTGATTCACATTCAATCGATTTACAGAACACCTAAACTATAGTTTATAATTAAAAACAAATCTTATGAAGGTACATGAATACCAAGCAAAGAGTATCTTTGCATCTTATGGACTACCGGTAGATCGCAACATCGTTTGTCGAACACCGGATGAGGCTGTTGCTGCGTATAAACAATTAGGTTTAGCAAAAGCGGTAGTAAAAGCACAAGTACACACGGGCGGTCGTGGTAAGGCTGGTGGTGTTAAACTTGGAAGTAGTGAAGAAGAGATTCGCCAACATGCAGAAGCAATCTTAGGCATGGACATCAAAGGGTTCACTGTTGATCGCGTCCTAGTTAGCGAAGCTGTTAACATTGCATCTGAGTACTACATGAGTATTCTTGTTGATCGCAAGTCGAAGTGCCCTATGTTGATGTTGAGTCGTGCCGGTGGTATGGATATTGAGCAAGTGGCAAAAGAGACTCCAGAGAAGATTGAGAAGATTGTCATTGATCCAACTATTGGTATGTCCGACTTCCTCGCACGTGAAGCAGCATTCAAGTTATTCGATGATATGGCACAAGTGAAGCAAGCAGTGCCTATCTTCAAGAACCTTTATAAACTCTTCGTCGAAAAGGATGCCTCACTTGCAGAGATAAATCCTCTCGTGATGACACAGGAAGGTACACTAAAAGCCATCGACGCTAAGATGACCTTTGATGATAATGCCCTCTTCCGCCATCCCGATATAGCTGAACTCTTCGAGCCTACTGCCGAGGAGAAGAAAGAGCGTGAGGCTAAGGATAAGGGCTTCAGTTACGTTAACCTTGGAGGCTCTATCGGTTGTATGGTGAATGGTGCTGGTCTTGCAATGGCTACGATGGATATGATTAAACTCTATGGTGGCGAACCAGCTAACTTCCTTGACATTGGTGGTAGCTCTAACCCCGAGAAGATTGTTGAAGCCATGAAGCTCTTATTAGCCGACAAGCATGTAAAGGTTGTTCTCATTAACATCTTTGGTGGAATTACCCGTTGCGATGACGTTGCTAAGGGCTTGCTTGAAGCATTCAAGGTGATTCAAACCGACATACCTATTGTCATCCGTCTCACTGGTACCAACGAGGCAGAAGGAAGGGCAATATTAGAAGGAACCCACTTCAATGTTGCCACCTCTATGGCAGATGCTGGACATAAGGCAGTTGAACTAAGTAAACAACTTTAAATAAGATATTATGAGTATTCTGATCAACAAAAATACAAGACTAATTGTACAAGGTATAACTGGTCGTGATGGTAGTTTTCACGCATCAAAGATGAAAGAGTATGGAACCAATGTTGTGGGTGGTACCTCTCCTGGTAAGGCAGGACAAGAAGTCTGTGGTATCCCTGTTTTCAACACGGTGAAAGATGCGGTGGCTGCAACACAAGCAAACACTTCTATTATCTTTGTTCCTGCACCTTTCGCAAAGGATGCTATGCTGGAAGCTATTGATGGCGGCATTCAACTTGTCATCTGTATTACAGAAGGTGTACCAACGCTCGACGCTGTAGCTGCACAGCATTATGCTAAAGTTCATGGTGTAAAGGTTATCGGACCTAACTGCCCTGGCTTGATATCTCCAGAAGAGAGCATGGCTGGTATTATGCCAACGAACATCTTTAAGAAAGGACACACTGGCGTCATCAGTCGTAGCGGTACTTTAACTTATGAGGTGGTGCATAACCTCACCCAAGCAGGTCTCGGACAATCAACAGCCGTTGGCGTTGGTGGTGACCCTGTTGTAGGTCTTTACTTTGAAGAACTATTACAGATGTTCCAAGATGACCCAGAGACGGATAGCATTGCTCTCATTGGTGAGATTGGTGGTGACGCTGAAGAACGCGCCGCAAAGTTTATAAAGGAGCATGTAACTAAACCCGTAGCTGTCTTCATCTCTGGACAACAAGCTCCTCCGGGCAAACAAATGGGGCATGCTGGTGCTATAATTTCAAGTGGCTCTGGCTCTGCAAGCGAAAAGATAGCTGCGTTTGAGGCTGTTGGAGTTCCTGTTGCACGTGAGACAAGTGAGATTCCAACACTACTAAAGCAACAGATGAAGAAGTAAAGATGAGGTATCTCACAAAGAGATAAATCGTTTATACAATAAGTAGGGACAGACGCTTTCGCCTAACTGAAGCACATTTGCTTTAATAAATAGACGAGGGGGTCTGTCTTTACTTTTAGTCTGTCATCGAAATACTCTAGACAAGATCTACATGAAGACACAACCTTTATTTGCTCATTAGTTTCATAAACATTAAATACCAATCAATACTTGCTTTTATAGAAAAGTCGTAGGACTTCATAGGGATAAATTTCTTCTCAACAAAGCCTTAATCTTAACTTAAATAAAGCTTATAGTTTGTCACTTACAAGCTATCTATTATAATTTGATAATCAATTACATAGTAGTTAATATTAAACTTTTAATATAGAATAAAACAGCCTCCAATTTAGAGTTAATTTTCACGTTAACTTAAAGTCGGTTTATACTTTAAGTTAAACGTCAAGCGTACTTTAACTTATACATCAAATGTACTTAAACTTAGAAGTGGATAGTACTTAAAATTAGACTATCATCCTACACACGGGAGTAAACCGAAGATAATCCTAATGTAGTTTGCTAGAACATTTGCTCACGTCATAATTAATCAGTACTTTTGCATGAACAAAGATTTGATATGGAAGAAAAGACAAACACACAAGAAGAACAAATATTAATCAGGGTAACAGGGCAAGACCGACCGGGACTAACAGCGTCTATCATGGAAATACTTGCACAATATGACGCACATATCTTAGACATTGGTCAGGCGGATATTCATTCCACCCTATCACTCGGTATTCTCATCAGAATTGACAAACAAAGCTCAGGGCAGGTGATGAAAGACTTGCTCTTCAAAGCTACAGAAATTGGTGTAAACATTGGTTTTGCACCAATCAGTGACGATGAGTATGAGGAATGGGTGAATCAACAAGGTAAGAACAGATACATCCTTACTATTATTGGGCGATCATTGTCGGCAAGGAACATACAAGCAACGGCACAAATCATCTCGGCGCATGGCTTTAACATTGATGCTGTACGACGCCTTACTGGACGGCAAAGTATTAAGAAACATTACTTGCACGTCAGAGCCTGCATTGAGTTTTCACTTAGAGGAACCCCTACCGATTATCAACGCTTACAAGCGGAGTTGATGCAAATGAGCCATGAACAAGGTATTGACTGCTCCCTACAGAAGGATGATATGTATCGTCGTATGCGCAGACTCATCTGCTTTGATATGGATTCGACACTTATTCAGACCGAGTGTATTGACGAACTTGCAAAGCGAGCTGGTGTTGGCGAACAAGTGGCAGAGATCACAGAACGTGCGATGCGTGGTGAGATTGATTTCAAAGAGAGTTTCGCTGAACGTGTAGCACTATTGAAGGGATTAGATGCTGGCGTAATGAAAGATATTGCAGAGTCAATGCCAATTACGGAAGGCGTAGACAGATTGATGAATGTGCTGAAACAATGTGGTTATAAAATAGCGATTCTCAGCGGTGGATTTACTTATTTTGGTGAGTTCTTACAACGCAAATATGGTATTGATTATGTCTATGCAAACGAACTAGAAATAGATGAGCATAATAAGTTAACTGGGCGTTACCTCGGCGATATAGTTGACGGAAAACGCAAGGCAGAACTATTGAAGCTACTGGCTCAAGTTGAGAAAGTCAATCTTGCACAAACGATTGCTGTAGGCGACGGAGCTAATGACTTACCCATGATTTCAGAAGCGGGATTGGGCATTGCTTACCATGCAAAGCCACGTGTGCAAGCTACTGCCGAACAAAATATAACAACTATCGGGCTTGATGGTGTGTTGTATTTTCTTGGATTCAAGGATAGTTACTTGGGAGACGCAGGGAAGCTTTAAGTAAAGAAGTTTCTTCTGAGTGAAGGACTCTCTTTCTTTTGTTAAACCAACAGAAACAAACATCCTCGTTTGTCCAAAGCTCTTTAAATTGAGTGGGCAAACGAGGATGTCAATATATAGGAGTAAACTTATAGTAAGATTACAGAAGTCAGACTACTTATGCGTACATAAATAGCCAGGTGTCTACACTAATTCCGTGTAAGCCATAGTCATTTCATCCATTAATCTTTCGAAGTTTTCAGAGTTTAATGAAACCTTGCGGAACATCATTTCTAAATTCTCCTCCTCGAGAAGAATAGGTGAGTCATGTAACAAAGATTCCATACCCGAGAGCATTAAACGATAGATAGTAGCCTGTCGCAAGTCGTTCGTAGATGCTTGTGCACTTGTAACGCCAGTTACATACGCTTGCATCTGTACACGCACCACAGAGCGAATGGCTAAAGAAACAGGAACTGTATCGTCTGCCTGCAAGCTAGGGCAAGAAGCAAAGAACTCCTCCTTTGTCAACAAATGCCCTTCCATTAAAGCAAAGACGTTTTTCTGATATTCCGCAGTAACCAAGTCGTATAATTCCTTTGATCCACAAGCATAGCGCAAGAGCAACTTTGAAGAAGTAGAAGAGGAGAAATGTCTACGTTTCATATCAGTAGTCACCTTATCAAAGTCATCATAATTCAAACGAATGAGAACGGGGAATAGTACCGATACAAATTGTGAAGACAGGTTATCGAAGTTATTAACTAACAACTGCTTATACTCTCGTGGTTCTAATTTCTTCTTGTCGGATGATAAAGCATCTATCTGTCCAGAGAAGAAAGAATGAAAGTAGCCCCTGACCATTGCAGTGGCTACTCTCGATCGGTTAATGTCCGTTATTCTCATATATTCTTTAATTTATCTATGACCTCCAAATACACTCCCAGTTGACGAACTAGAAGCACCTGTGCTTGAAGGTGATTGGCTTCCAAATGAAGGTTGACTCGGTGAGTCCATCCTACGTGCGTTACCAAATGAAGCTCTATTCTCATTGCTTGGCTGTTGAGGGAAAACAGGTGTACTCTGCGAAGGAGAATAAGAAGGAGATGGCACTTCACGTCTAGCGTTTCCAAACGACTGATTGTTAGGGCGTGAGTAAGTGTTATTTGGCGTACTTCTCCTCGTATTGTTCATATCCATGTTCTCTCGAGTAGCACCAGTGTTCGAAGATGATTGGCTTCCAAATGAAGGTTGACTCGGTGAGTCCATCCTACGTGCGTTACCAAATGAAGCTCTATTCTCATTGCTTGGCTGTTGAGGGAAAACAGGTGTGCTCTGTGAAGGAGAATATGAAGGAGATGGCGCTTCAGGTCGAGCGTTTCCAAACGACTGATTGTTAGGACGTGAGTAAGTGTTATTTTGCGTACTTCTCGTTGTATTGTTCATATCCATGTTCTCTCGAGTAGCATTACCAAAACTACGATTCCCTTGCTGGCTGTCAGTTCTAGGTGAGTTGGGCGCATTCCAGGAACCACCATTTGGATAAGGATTTTGATAAACCCTTGTACTGCTTGGCATTGGAGCTTGATCCCTACGGGAACCGAACTGGCTTTGATAATAGCTACTTGGACGCCCACCCCTGTAAGAATAATACTCCGAAGGACATGTACGGTAGAAGTAATTGCGATCACCATAACGCGAATAAACGCGGTAATAGTAATTGTCGTTACTCCAATAAACTGGACGATAGAAGTAGTCTTCCCTTGTAAAGTAATTATACTGGTTAGTATTCAACACAAAGTATAAATCTCTGTTTCGTTGATCCCAGTAACTACCATATAAAGAGTTGCCTCCCTGTAAGTTCAGTAAATAGTCTAAGTTAATCTCATAGACAGCTGCATATTGAGCATCGTTCAAACGTAACTCATAAGCCATCTTATCAGATAAGAATAAAGCTTGTCGACGAGCTTCTTCATAGCCGAGACGATAATAACTATCGCCGTAATCATCATAACGACCATAAGAGTCATCATATACACTTCCAACTGCTCCCACAGGACCACCTACACCCATTCCTACTGAGAATAGAGAGCCACAAGAAGTTAGACTTAAACTTGTAAACGCCAATGCTATTGTATATAAAAATCTTCTATCCATTGCTATCATATTAAGTTAATAACTACCTTTATTTACAATGACAAAGATAGCTGATAACGTTTAAATACGCAATAGGTAAATTCCTAATTACGAAGGGAATGTTCCTATACTATAGTCGCATTACTCTACTTCCTCAACGATTGTATTAGGAATTTCTTTAGATCTTAATAATTCATCTAAACTCTTAAAGGTGTAGGCAGCCTTATCTTGAACGACAGTCTTAGAGAAGCGGTCACGCAAGCTCATTAGTTTCTGAACAGCCTCTTGATAGTTATCGGCAGTTATACGATCAGCCATCTGTTGGGCGTTCGCTGGAGTAAAATTAAAATACTGCACAAGGTACTGCTGGAACTGACGACGTTGTGCTTGTATCATGTTCTCTAACTGCGCATTCATCTTGTCCTTAGTACGATGGATGATAAAGATTAAACGGTCTGGTTCGCCACCACGTTGCCCATGATCATACTTCTTGTCATACTCAAAGAAGCAATCACAAGAACCTTTCTCGGATAATTCCTTTAACTCTTGCATGGCAGGATCGAGTACTCGACGGCAGAAGTCAGAGAACTTTTTATAATTATTCTCAAGACGTAACATCTTGCGGAAATCTAATGTTGCAATGACGGCACGCCCCTTATCTGCCCATGACTCGATAAACATATAGATGCGCTGTGTGTATCTATTCTTACAAGCAAAGACAATCTGCTTACCAAACTTATGATAACCTAAATCTAAAGAAACCAGACGTTCAGCTACTGTATGATCCAACTTTAAAATAGCATACTTATTATAGGAACGGTCTTCGGGAATATATACATCACAAAGGTTAGTTGCCTTCGTGTACTTACGCCCTTCAGTCGTCTTATAAGGTATCTCAACAGGGATGGAAGCTAACATCTTCAATGAATTGCGAAGTTGAGGATAATGGTTAGGGTCAACACCTAATTCTTTGAAAGGCAACTTAATCGGCATTCTTCCATCTTCATCAAGCTCATCTGTCTGAAACAAATCTAACTGAAAGCCTCGTTTGCTCTTTAAGATTCCATGCAAAATATCTTGTAAACTCTCAACAATAGAAACGAGGATGCGGACTTGAATTAGCGAGTAGTCATGACGCATCATTGTCACAGCAATTGGCTGCAATAACCATGTCTCTTCTTCAATAGGGATGAGGTCGTTCGATATGGTACGACTCTTTAGTGGTGCCTTTTGGGCTTTTGCTCCACGCTTACGAGTTATCTTCTTGCTGGATATCTTATCAGTCATATCTGTTTAATTTGCCTTAGCTCTATATCTTTTATTGACTTGAAGTTACAAAGATACTGTTTTTTTTTGAACAATCAACTAATAACACCGAAAATGATAACTTATCATTAGTCGATTGATTAAGGCTAAAGGCAAATAGCTTTAAAGGTTAAACGATTGCTTCGATGCTACTTATTTCCACGCATAAGTTAACACATAATCATGTGTAACTTCGCTTACAAACTTTATGTCGATATTACTTCTAAGGTTGGTAACATGGTCTAAGGCAACGTTTACCTTCATCTCTTGAAGGGCTAAGTGCTCTTCTGAAAACAGTTTATAGGTGGTTTCCTTTGCACACCAAGCTATAAGCTGGGAACGTAAATCGGTGAAGGGCTCGTCAGAGCGAAGGTAACGAGAGGTGATACGACTCACACGATTGGACACATACTCAATGTCAATCCCTACTTCAAAGTCCGTGGAAAAGATAATAGCAACATAACCAATGGTGTGAGATATACTAATGTGATAGCCCTCGATAGTTGGTTTACCATCCTCATTATGATTGATAACAGGAACATAACCCAACATAGCAAAAAGAAGACGTTGCTCGCCTTCTTTCTCTGCCTTTCGCCCTTTGTCTATCGGCAAAAGACCGATAGTGATTTTATCAAAAACGTCACGCGTTATCCTCACAACCTATGATCACCTTGACTTTACTAATACGACGTTCATCTATCTCTAACACTTCAAAGGTATATCGCTTATACTTCAAAATCTCATGCACTGCAGGGAAATCGCCTTTGATTTCCAACAATAAACCAGCAAGTGAATCAGCATCACCTTCTACGTCATCAAACTCATCATCTGGAAGATTGAGTATTTTGGTAAAGTCATTCAATAAGGTTTTACCTTCAAAGATATAACTATTAGCGTCTAATTTGGTGTAGTTATGCTCTTCCTCATCGTATTCATCATTAATCTCCCCGACTATCTCTTCTAAGATGTCTTCGAGCGTAACTATACCACTGGTTCCACCAAACTCATCCACAACGATTGCAATATGAACTTTGTTCTCTTGGAACTCACGTAGAAGGTCGTCAATCTTCTTCGTTTCAGGAACAAAGTAAGGTGGACGTATCAAGCTTTGCCATCTAAAGTTAGCTGGCTTTGATAGATGAGGGAGCAAGTCTTTGATGTAAAGAACACCTCGGATATTGTCTTTATTATCTTGATAAACAGGGATACGAGAGTAGTTGTTATCAACAATACACTTCAACACATCCTCATAAGAACAGCGTATATCAAGGTCTATTATGTCTTGGCGAGAAGTCATCACCTCCTTTGCGGTCTCATCACCAAAACGTATAATGCCCTGCAACATACTTTGCTCATCTTTGATGTCGCTCTTATCAGTAAGCTCCAGTGCTTGTTCCAAATCATCGATTGATAATTGCCTATTCTCTTTCTGTAAGACTTTCTCTGCGAAAGCACCACTCTTTAAAAGAATTGTCTCTATCGGCCAAAATAACTTACGAAAGAACATAACCCCTTTCACTGCCTTACGACAGAAGGCAAGTGGATTCGTATTACCATATACTTTAGGAATAATCTCACCAAAAAGTAACAACAAGAAGGTTAATAGAATCGTAACACACAGAAATTGTAACCATTCTGCACTAAATGTTAGTAAATTGATGAGGATATAATTACACAACATGATGATGGTCACGTTAACAAGGTTATTCGTTATAAGAATAGTTGCCAGTGTGCGCTCACTATCATCACGAAGTTTCTGAACCAACATATCCAATGGGCTTTTATCTGGGTCCATAGCCTCTAAATCTGCTGGAGACAAACTAAAAAAGGCTATCTCTGACGCACTAGCAAAGCCAGATAAAAGGATAAGAAAGAATGCCAAGAGGATAGAAATAAGTATACTTGGACTTATTGGATTAACGGTGATATAAGAAGATATATCTAATAGAAAACTATCCATTAAAAAGGTAATTTGTTATTATCAGAGATGGAGTTATCAGCATCTTTATTCTTCTCTTCTGACGCATTTTCCATCTTTCGAGATGCACTTAACCATTCAAGATTATCCACATAGATTTCTGTAACCTGTCGGCGCACCCCTTTTTTATCATCATAAGAACGATTCCTTATACGTCCCTCAACATATAGTTTGTCGCCCTTATGAATGTATTGTTCGGCATACTTTGCCAAACTCTTAAATAGTACTATATTATGCCAATCGGTACGATTGGGGACTTTAGTTCCACCAGGAAGCTCATATCCTCGTTCTGTTGTAGCTAACGTAAAGGTAGCAACACATTGATCCGCATCATAATAGCGCACTTCTGGTTCACGACCAACATTACCAATTAACATCACTTTGTTCATATAGCACAAATCTAAAAGAAAGAGAAATTCTTTACTTCCACATTCCCAAATACTTAAATCTAAAGTTCTTACCTTTAGCTGAAGGGAACTGACTTCTATTGTCAACTCTCTCCTTCAAGTATTCAACCATACGTGTATAACAATCCCAGCCTGAAACAGCCTTGCATTGTACAACAAAATGCGTATCCCTGTATTCGTGCTTACCTGTAGATGGTATTAAAACAACACGCTTGAAATCAAGTTCACCTTCATACCAGCCCTCACGTTCTTCATTAAGATGCATAATTGCAGGATTCTCCTTACGCTGTATGCTATCAACGCTAGGACGCAATGCTTTCTTCTGTTTAAAATCCATCATACTAGGAGCCTCTGTCTTTATGACGATAAAATAAACACGAGGACGAACCTTATAACGTTTAGGATAGAATACATCACTCGCTGCATAATTCCTAATATCATCTTCCAATTCTGGAGTGAGTTGAATATCAGGAATAGAACTCAAAAAATCTAACGCCTCTTCAACATTATGTACTAATACTTCACTATCGAAATACCGTAAATATAAATTCATAAAGATAATGTTATGTATGTTTCTCTTTCTAACAAATAAGAGCGGCAAACGAGACTCGAACTCGCGACCCCGACCTTGGCAAGGTCGTGCTCTACCAACTGAGCTATTGCCGCATACAATGTAAGTAATTACTTACCAAAATCTGCATGTGAAGAGGAGGAGACTCGAACTCCCACGAATCAATTTTCACTACCCCCTCAAAGTAGCGCGTCTACCAATTCCGCCACCTCTCCAATATGCCTATAATATTCAAAGAACTTCCGTGCCCAGAACAGGACTCGAACCTGCACGTCGTGAAACACACGCACCTGAAACGTGCGCGTCTACCAATTCCGCCACCTGGGCATTAGTTTTGAGATAACTAAAAGCCTTTCAGAATATCAAAGAGCGGCAAACGAGACTCGAACTCGCGACCCCGACCTTGGCAAGGTCGTGCTCTACCAACTGAGCTATTGCCGCAATAAAACATCTACTTACTCTAAAGATTGATGATTGTCGGGGCGACAGGATTCGAACCTGCGGCCGCCTGGTCCCAAACCAGGAGCGCTACCGGGCTGCGCTACGCCCCGTTGCATATCCAGAAATTATTAGCAGTATTTCTGAATTGCGAGTGCAAAGGTAGTACTTTTTTTTGAAACTACCAAATGTTTCTGCGATTTTTCTATCAAAAAGTTCATTTATTTTTTAAACAAAGAACTTTGGGCATCCCAAGAATATATGTAAAATCCTGATAAACAACACTATATATTTATCTACACCTACATAGGACAAAATACTGCAAAAATATATATTCCATCATCGTCTGTATTATTTCAATTCAAATTTACTTTTTAAAGGGTATTTTGCAACAAAGAGTTTAGCAAATAAGAAATATCAAAAATGAAAACAACTGAAATTCATATCAATCACAAAATCACAATCATAAAATCACAAAATCAATTATGGTAGTATTATGCTTTTTCTTTATGTAAATAATGTATCATTATATATTATTATTTATTAATAAGGTATTATATTATATTAGGAATCCCTTTTTACACGTTGAAAATCCTTTTTGTGATTTTGTGATTGTGATTGTGTGATTGGGAATAAAAAAGCCCTACCCAACCTCTACAGCCTCCCCCGACCCCTCCGAAAGGAGGGGAGTGCAGATCGCGAGATTGCCCCAAAAAGTTTCAGAAGTTAGTGCTCGTATGCTTAGAGATAAGCGTTCTTAGCGTCAAAGATTAGCATTAGCAAACTCAAAGATTAACCTTAGCAAGGTCAGAAATTAGCGTTAGCAAGGTCAGAGTCAAAAGGTAAATGCACTACAAAAGATTCTGATTAACGTGATTAGGAAAACTTGGATTTCAAAAAAGTGAACATAGAAAAAATAAAAAAAGAAGATTGCGTAATAACACACAACCTTCTCCTCTATTTCAGTGACGAAAATATCAATTAGAAGAAACTTCTACTTAATGACACCTTCTTCTTTAAAAATCTTCTTCAACGCCTGTACGCCACGTTCAACCTGCTCCTCTGTATGAGTAGCCATCAAAGCAAAACGAACAAGTGTATCTTGAGGTGCACAAGCAGGAGGAATAACAGGGTTGATAAACACACCTGCCTCATATGCCAACTTCGTTACAATAAAAGTCTTCTGTATATCACGAACATAAAGTGGAATGATCGGACTCTCTGTCTCACCAATCTCGAAACCCTCCTCCTTGAAACGCTTCAAAGCATAGTTTGTAACTTTCCATAAATGTTCTATACGCTCTGGTTCATTTTCCAAGATATGAAGAGCCTCTAAAGCCGCAGCTGTAGCTGAAGGTGTATTACTTGCAGAGAAGATGTATGTACGACATGTATGACGAAGATAATTGATTGTATCCTTGTCTCCTGCAATAAAACCACCTATTGATGCAAGACTCTTTGAGAACGTTCCCATGATCAAATCGACTTCATCTGTTACATGGAAATGATCACAAACGCCCCTACCCTGACGACCAAACACACCTAAACCATGTGCCTCATCAACCATAATAGAGCAGTTGTATTTATGCTTCAGTTTCACAATCTCTGGTAGATTAGCTAAATCACCTTCCATTGAGAAGACACCATCTACAACGATAAGTTTCACAGCCTCATGCGGAAGTTTCTGGAGAACACGCTCCAAATCCACCATATCATTATGCTTATAGTGAAGTTGAGTTGCGAAACTCAAACGACGACCATCAACAATACTAGCATGATCACGATCGTCGCAAATAATATAATCACCACGCCCAACAACCATTGCTAGAACGCCAGCATTGACGGAGAAACCAGTAGAGAAAACAAGAGCTTCATCCTTTCCTTCAAAAGCTGCAAGTTCTTTCTCTAATTGAACATGAAGATCCAATGTTCCATTCAAGAAACGACTACCTGCACACCCAGTACCATACTTGTCTAAAGCACGATGTGCTGCGTCTATAACACGCTGATCATTTGGCAGACCCGTATAGGCATTAGAGCCAAACATGAGAATCTCGTTTCCATCGATATCTGTAACTTCTGTTCCTTGCTTACTCGTAATCTCGCGGAAATAAGGATAAACTCCTGCTTCTATAAACTTCTGCGGATCACGGTAACTTTTGTACTTATCTTGTAACTGTCCCATTATATTTAATATGGTGTAGCCAACGACTACATAATAATTATTTTAGGTTGCAAAGATACTAACTTTGTACGACAAAAAGAACAATTTGATTAGAAAAGTGCTTTTTAAAGTTTTTTTCATACCACTTTTTCAATAAGATATAAGATTAATGTGTAACTTTGCCGGAGGAACTATACTCTGACCATACAGCACTATGAATAAGAAAAGAATCGTTTTCATTCTTAATCCTATATCAGGAACTATCAGCAAGGCTGGTATTCCCGATCTTATTGAAGAACGACTTAACAAAAGTGAATTTGATTACAACATATTAGAAACACAATATGCAGGACATGCCACAGAGTTAGCAAAACAAGCAGTAAAAGAGGGCGTCAATATTGTCGTTGCTATTGGGGGTGATGGGACCGTAAACGAAATCGGTAAATCATTAATTAACACATCGACAGCTATGGCAATCTTACCCTGTGGGTCAGGTAATGGACTTGCACGCCATTTAAATCTACCGATGAATCTCAAGAAATGTATAGATATCATAAATGAATGCGAAATTAGAGCCTTAGATTATGGTATCATTAATGAGCACCCTTTCTTCTGTACCTGTGGTATGGGCTTCGACGCATTTATATCAATGCAATTTGCTCAAGCTGGTAAACGAGGACCTATCACCTACATGCAAAAAGTTTTGGAAGAAGGACTCAAATACCAACCAGAAACTTATGAGATAGAAGATGAAAATGGTGTTAAACGCTACAAAGCCTTCCTTGTATCAGCCGCCAATGCTTCACAATATGGTAACAACGCTTACATAGCTCCTCAAGCTTCTATGAGTGATGGACTATTAGACATCATTATCATGGAACCTTTCGATATTATTGAGGCACCACAAGTAGCTATTGAACTCTTTAACAAAACTCTTGACAAGAACCTCAAAATCAAAACTTTCAAAGCAAAGAAAATACATATCCACCGAAAGAAAGAAGGAGTAATCCACTACGATGGAGATCCCGTACTTTCTGGTGCTGACGTTGATATATCTATTGTGTCAAAGGGAATCAACATCGTGATTAACCACAATGCTGATAAGACACGCAGGCAGCCCAATATACTACAAACAGCTTTCTCTGAAATTTTCTATAACATTGACTTAATGAGGCAGGATATCACCAAACAAAGTAGAAAGGTGCAAGCTATCAACAAGACAATATTACGTAAGTTGAATATATAACTGTACCAATAAGAAGAATGGGCTTTACACTAAAAAATTTTCATATCACCCAAGAACATTCTGCTATGAAAGTTGGCACTGATGGTATACTCCTTGGAGCATGGGCGCAAGGTGGCGCAAGGATATTAGATATTGGAACAGGAACTGGACTTCTAGCATTAATGATGGCTCAGCGTTTTCCTAATGCCTACATTGATGCTATAGAAATCGACGCTAAAACATTAGAAGATGCAACGACCAACACACTATTATCGCCATTTAATAATAGAATTAGTCTCATCCATACTTCTCTGCAAGAGTATCATCCAGATACATTCAAAACTGACTTTGACAACATTTATGATGCGATTGTGAGTAATCCCCCCTACTTTATAAAATCATTAAAAAGCCCTTTACAAGAAAGGACTATTGCAAGACACACAGACACTTTAACACCCCATGATTTACTACATCACGCATCACGCCTATTGAAAGATGGAGGGCTTCTCTCTATCATTATTCCATCAGACAATAAAATTATTATAGAGTCAGAGGCTGTATTTTGTGGATTATCAACCACTAAAGTTGTTAATATAAAAACAAAAGAATCCAAGTCACCTAAACGGTGTTTACTCGAATTAAAAAAAACATTAACCGCACCGAAAGAAGAGACAAACGTAACATTAATGCAAGACAATGGAGAGCGTTCAGAGTGGTACCACCATCTCACTAAAGATTTTTACATTAAGTAAGAAAACAACTCATCACCATAGAATTGCATCAAGGTTACAAAACATTAAAGCACACTAATTCTTCTGTCTTTCGCTTTTATTTTGTAACTTTGCAAGCTAATATAGGTATAACAAAACTTTATGAAACAAAATAGCTCAATACAGATGTTTACAGATTACGAAGGCGACTTACCTGACTTAAATATCAAAGTTAATGGTGAAATCCCCATATTCGTAACCCGCAACCTCGTAATGTTCCCTGGAATCCTTTCCCCCATCCTTGTTGGAAGAAAGGCAACATTAGCATTGGTAAAATATTTGGAGAAAAATCCAGAAACCATCATTGCCATTGTAAGTCAGAAGGATAGCAATGTCAATGAGCCACAAGAGGACGACATCTATAAAACAGGTATCTATGCACGCTATGTACGTGCGTTTGATATGCCGGGCAATTATGAGGGAGATAACAAAACCATTATTTTACAAGGATTTGGCAAATGTCGTATCAAAGAGATAACGACCAAATCACCTTACATGAAAGGTTTTACTGAGGCGCTGCAAGAAGAAATGGATCCTAAGAAAGATAAGGAATTCATTACTGCTGTAGAAGACATGAAGTTAGTAGCTAAGGAGTATATTCATGGGAGCGAGGAAGTTCCTGACGATACTCAGCTTGCACTTGACAACATGGGCAACCCTATCATTGCTGTCAACTACACCTGCTCTACAATGCCTTTCCCCGTAGCTGATAAGATTCAAATGTTGGAAGAGAACTCCATCAAGGATCGTCTCTTCAGACTGATGAAGATACTGAACAGAGAAATTCAATTTCAACATTTACGTCAAGATATTCGCTCAAAAACACGTGAGGATCTTGATGAACAACAGCGTGAATACTTTCTCCATCAACAAATTAAGAATATAAAGGAAGAACTTGGTGATGGCGATTCTGCACCAGATAAGAAGGAATTACTGGAAAAGGCAAAGAATAAGAAATGGTCACAAGATGTTGCTAAAATCTTCCAAAAAGAAATTGATAAGCTCGACACACTAAACCCTCAAAGTCCTGATTATAGCATACAAGTAAACTATCTTCAAACGATGGTAGCCTTACCATGGAATGAATATACAACTGATAATCTCGACTTAAAGCGTGCAAAGCGTATATTAGATAAAGATCATTATGGAATGGAGAAGGTCAAGGAGCGAATCCTTGAATATATAGCTGTATTACAATTACGTGGCAGTCTAAAGTCTCCTATCCTCTGCCTTTATGGTCCTCCAGGTGTAGGAAAGACTAGCTTAGGAGTAAGTATTGCCGAAGCAATGAAACGTAAGTATGTACGTGTATCGTTAGGTGGTTTACATGACGAGTCTGAAATTAGAGGTCATCGCAAGACTTACATAGGTGCTATGCCTGGACGTATCATCAAGAACATACAAAAGGCAGGCTCTTCCAACCCTGTCTTCATCCTTGATGAGATTGATAAGATAACGCAAAACACAATTAATGGTGATCCCTCTTCTGCATTATTGGAAGTACTTGACCCAGAACAGAACAGTGCTTTCCATGACAACTACCTTGATATGGATTATGACCTCTCAAAGGTACTTTTCATAGCAACAGCCAATGATCTCAATACGATTCCGAGACCCTTGTTAGATCGCATGGAGTTAATCAATGTTTCAGGCTATATCACAGAAGAAAAGATAGAAATAGCAAAACGACACTTGATTCCAAAAGAGCTTGAAAATACGGGCTTAGATCAGTTAGAAGTTAAACCAAAGTTTACAAAGAGCGCATTAGAAAAGATTATTGAAAGTTACACACGTGAGAGTGGTGTACGTCAATTAGAGAAACAAATCAATAAGGTAATGCGTAAATTGGCATTTGAACAAGCGATGAACGCTAACTTACCTTACACGAAGATTACTCCAGAAGCACTGGAAGATCTCATTGGTAAGCCTCCTTTCACACGTGATATTTATCAAGGAAATAAATACGCTGGTGTAGTAACAGGACTTGCTTGGACAAGTGTGGGGGGTGAGATATTGTTTATTGAAACTTCTCTATCAAAGGGAAAGGCAGGAAAGTTAACACTCACTGGTAATCTTGGAGATGTGATGAAGGAATCAGCGGTTATTGCACTCGAATATGTCAAAGCACACATTGATACTTTAGGTATTGATTATCGCATCTTTGAACAATGGAACATACACATCCATGTACCAGAAGGAGCAACACCAAAGGATGGTCCTTCCGCTGGTATAACTATTGCTACAAGTATAGCCTCAGCCCTTACACAACGCAAGGTGCGCAAAAACACTGCTATGACTGGCGAGATAACGCTGCGTGGTAAAGTTCTTCCTGTTGGTGGTATTAAAGAGAAAATTCTAGCTGCTAAACGTGCAGGTATTACAGATATCGTAATGTGTTCGGAGAACAAGAAAGATATTGAAGAAATACCAGAGATTTACAGAAAGGGTATTGAGTTCCACTTCGTTGAGAATATCAAACAAGTATGGGATTTCGCTCTTACCGATGAGCTGGTAGAACATCCAGTAGACTTCACTATATCTGAAGACAATAAAGCTACAAAGAAATGACATTTGAACTGCAACATACAGATAACGCAAGCGATGCACGTACAGGACTAATCACGACAGCCCATGGACAGATAAAGACTCCTATCTTTATGCCAGTGGGTACTGTTGGTTCTGTGAAAGGTGTACACTTTGAAGAACTACGAAGACAGGTAAAGGCGCAGATTATCTTAGGTAATACTTATCACCTTTATCTACGTCCAGGTTTAGATGTATTAAAAGCTGCAGGTGGCTTGCATGGCTTTAATGGTTGGGAGCGCCCTATCCTTACTGATTCAGGTGGGTTCCAAGTATTCTCATTAACTGGTATTCGTAAGTTATCAGAGGAAGGATGTGAGTTTAGGAGCCATATTGATGGTTCTAAGCATTTCTTCACACCAGAGAATGTTATGGATACCGAACGCATTATAGGTGCAGACATCATGATGGCGCTAGATGAATGTCCTCCAGGTCAAAGTGATTATGAATATGCAAAGAAGAGTCTAGGCATGACCCAACGTTGGTTAACTCGTTGTATCAAACGATTCAATGAGACCGAACCTCTCTATGGTTACGAGCAAAGCCTCTTCCCTATTGTTCAAGGATGCACCTACAAAGACTTACGTCGAGAGGCTGCTAAGTTTGTGACGGATCAAGGTGCTGATGGTAATGCTATTGGTGGACTAGCTGTCGGTGAGCCTACTGATGTTATGTATGAAATGATTGAGGTAGTTAATGAGATTCTACCTAAAGATAAGCCACGTTACTTGATGGGTGTAGGTACACCACAAAACATCCTTGAGGCTATCGAGCGTGGTGTTGATATGTTCGATTGCGTTATGCCTACACGTAATGGTCGTAATGCAATGCTCTTTACTTACAATGGAACGATGAATATGCGTAACAAGAAATGGGAGAAAGACTTCTCCCCTGTTGATCCTGACGGATGTGACATCGATCAAATTACAAGTAAAGCCTATCTACACCATCTATTCAAGGCAGGCGAACTATTAGCAATGCAGATTGCTAGTATACACAACTTAGCTTTCTATCTTCGTTTGGTAACAGACGCACGAACACACATTGAGCAAGGCGACTTCGTTCAGTGGAAGGCATCTGTAATTGAGCAATTAGGAAGAAGAATTTAAGGATACGCACAATGCATAAGGTCAAAGAGATTGTAAGCATAATTAAAGGATTACTAGGTAAGCTTAGTCAAAGGATTAAGCCTTGCCTACCTTATATATATAAGGTGGGAAACTTACTCAAGAAGATCTCCCCAACTAGATATCTTGGCATTCTTGATTGGTACATCATTAAGAAGTTCATTGGAACTTATATCTATGCCATCCTTTTGATTATCTCCATCGCTATTGTATTCGACTTTAATGAGAATCTCTCAAAATTCACGCAATACCACGCACCATGGCGAGCCATCATCTTTGATTACTATGCCAACTTCATACCTTATTATTCCAACCTCTTCTCACCGCTATTCGTATTCATTGCTGTTATATTCTTCACATCTAAGTTAGCTGGAAACTCGGAGATTATAGCAATGTTAGCAGCAGGCGTGTCTATAAAGAGGTTAATGCGCCCTTACATGCTCTCATGCGTAGTCATTGCAGGCTTAACATTCTATCTCAATAGCTTTGTCATCCCCCATGGCACTGTTATCAGACAGAACTTTGAAACCTTATATCGTAATTCGAAGAAGAATACATCTGCGGAGGACATCCAACTATTTGTAGCTAAGAACACCACTGCTTATATCCAGAATTATGACGACCAATACAAGCGTGGTTATGGCTTTTCGCTTGTTAAGATCAAAAACAAGAAGATTGTAAGTCACTTAACCGCAATGGAGATTCAATATGATACGATTGCTGACTCAAAGTATCATTGGAAGTTAAGTAACTGGAAAATAAGAACGCTCAAAGGACTGAAGGAACACATTCAGAGTGGAGCAACTAAGGACACGGTTCTACTCATGGAGCCTACTGACCTTGTATATTCAAAAGGACAACAAGAAACGTTCACTTCACCAGAGCTTCTTGATTATATTTCTAAGCAGACAAGCCGTGGCTCAGGGAATGTGGTGCAATATGAGGTTGAGTTCCATAAACGTATAGCCATGTCGTTCTCCTCTTTCATATTGACGATTATTGGATTGACTCTTTCTTCTCGCAAGCGAAAAGGTGGAATGGGGCTATCGTTAGGTATAGGTCTTGCATTGAGCTTCAGCTATATTATGTTGCAAACAGTTTCTGCTACCTTCGCCATCCAAGACAACACACCACCAATGCTCGCGGCATGGATACCGAACATTATCTTTGCTATTGTCGCATACTTCTGTTATAGACATGCACCAAGTTAATAAGGAGAGTTAGAAGAAGAAGTAAGAACTACCCTCTGTGACAAAGAGGATAAATTAGAAATTATGTTTTTTGAAGATTTAGATTTAAACGATAATGTACTCGACGCACTCTATGATATGCGTTTTGATAAATGTACGCCCGTACAAGAGAAGTGCATTCCAGAAATATTAAAAGGTCACGACGTATTAGGCGTTGCACAAACAGGAACTGGTAAGACTGCGGCTTATCTTTTACCAGTATTATCTAAATTAGCCGATGGAGGCTACCCAGAGTCTGCCATAAATTGTGTAATCATGTCACCAACACGCGAACTTGCACAGCAGATAGACCAAGCAATGCAAGGTTTTGCTTATTATCTAAATGGCGTTTCCTGCGTTGCTGTCTATGGTGGCAATGATGGCAATCGCTATGACCAGGAACTTAAGAGCTTATCGCTCGGAGCCGATGTTGTCATAGCTACTCCCGGTCGTTTCATCTCTCACCTTTCATTAGGAAATGTTGATTTGTCAAAGGTTAGCTTCTTCATTCTTGACGAGGCTGATCGTATGCTTGATATGGGTTTCTCTGAAGACATTATGACCATCGCCAAGAAGCTCCCTAGTACTTGCCAAACGATTATGTTCTCGGCTACAATGCCTAAGAAGATTGAGGAACTCGCAAAGACTCTGCTAAAGAATCCAGTAGAAATCAAGTTAGCTGTCAGCAAACCTGCTGAAAAGATACATCAGATGGCATACGTGTGTTACGAAACACAGAAGATGGGGATACTCAAGGATGTCTTCAAAGGTGGAAACATGAAGCGTGTCATTATTTTCTCTGGATCGAAACAAAAGGTTAAGCAGATTGCAGGTGCGCTTAGCCGTAAGCATATCAACTGCGGTGAGATGCACTCCGACCTTGACCAAGAGCAGCGTAACGACATAATGTTCAAGTTCAAGAGCGGGCAAGTTGATGTTCTAGTGGCAACTGATATTGTCTCACGTGGTATTGATATTGATGACATCACAATGGTTATTAATTATGATGTGCCACACGATGTAGAAGACTATGTTCATCGCATTGGTCGTACTGCACGTGCTGATCATGATGGAACTGCTATCACACTTGTGAATGAAGATGACATCTACTTCTTTCAGCAGATTGAGTCATTCTTAGGTAAGGAGATCGAGAAGGTTCAACTACCTGATGGATTGGGCGAAGCACCAGAGTATAAGAGCAACGGAAAGCCTAAGAGGGGAGCTAGCGCAAAGAGCATTCGCAGGAAGAATAGGGACTATCAAAGTCACAAGGATAAGAAACAGGGCAATAACAAGCAACGTTCAAGACGCCCCGAACAGCAAAGTCAAGAATCTTCTGACAATAAGGTGCAGCACTCACAGGAGCGTAAGCCTAACTACAGGCAGAAGAACAAAGGGCAAGAACAGCAGAACAATAATAACAATGCTGTTGAGGCAAAGAGCGCAAACAAGCGGAATAATCGTCAAGACAAGAATAGGCAAACTGACAAGCAGACGAAGCCTAACAATAACAGACGAAACGACAAGGAAGCTGCAAGCAATAAGGAGGCTAGTCAGAAGACGAACGCTCAACAAAATAGAAAGCCTAACAACAAAAAGAAGAAGAATAACAATCGTCAGCGTAACACGAACGAGAAGGGTGCAAGAAGAAGTACGAAGTACGATATTCGTGAAGAGCTACCAACAAGTTCTAAGAGTGACTCTGGATTGAAAGCACTGATAAAGAAGCCGCTTAAGTGGCTCCGTAATCTTGGAAAGAAATAACATCCGATGATGATAATGCCTGTAGCTATACGCAAGTAAGCTACAGGCTTTCTTTTTACCATAACTTTTCTCTGCATAATACTTCAACTTAAAGTACAATGAGACTTTAAGTTAAAGTGCGATTGCCCTTTAAGTTAAAGTACAAATGGAGTTTAAGTTAAAGTACAAGCGCACTTTAACTTAATACACAAAAAGCCACACTAGAAAAGCACAAAGAACGTAAAGATGCAACCCTATAGCAAGCACTATTTAACCTTGTTAAGGAGCATAACCTTCCTTCTTCTGTTTCTCCAAAAAGCGTTGTATAGCAACCTTACTTTTCAACGTTTTTGTATGTGCAGAATAAAGATCACCATAATACACCTCACGATAGAAAGGTCCCCAATGTTCCTCTATTCTCACATTATCAGAATTAGTTGTAAAGAAGCCATAAAGTTCTGTGACTCGATACTTATCGTCTTCATACGATACATGAGTAGTTTCGCTATCTGACATCAGAAGCCATGAGTAGAAGATTTGTATAACGAATAGTACGGGCACCATTACCCATAACAAACTATACAAACAACCTATAAGTACCTCATGATTCTGCTCCCACCGACCTCTAATAAAACGAATAAGAAAGAAAAGCACTAACCAGGGAAGTGTGAACTGAGCAAACTTTGTAATAACTGGATAGAATGACCATGGCGATAACCAAACAACAATCAACCATAGAAGTTCGATACACAATAGGTATCGTAATAACTTAATTAGCCCTTTCTTGTACATACACTCACACTTATAAAAGGTAGGAAACCAGATATAACAACAAACGAGAAACAACTCGTTTTATTATCCTCAAAGCTGAGAAACATCCTACAACGATTGAAACGACAATGCAAAATCAAATAAGACCAACGTTGTTTATTCCCGTTTAATTTATTACTTTTGCAAGTGATTTTAAAATAAAAGTATGAAACTATCAACAATCGCACTCACAATCATGCTAGGGATCAGTTCTTCCTCCATGGCACAACAGAAAGATATTACCATTAAAATCGTTGAAACATCTGACGTACACGGATCGTTCTTCCCTTACGACTTCATTACACGTAAGCCAAAGAGCGGTTCCATGGCAAGAGTAAATACTTTCGTTGAAGATTTACGTAAGAAGGAGGGCAAAGAAAATGTTTATCTGTTGGATAACGGAGATATCTTGCAAGGGCAACCTATCTCTTATTATTACAACTACGTAGCCCCTGAGAAAACGAATATTGCAGCGAGTGTGCTCAACTATATGGGGTATGATGCCGCCACTGTAGGTAACCATGATATTGAGACAGGGCATAGTGTCTATGACAAGTGGTTTAAAGAACTACGCTTCCCTATTCTTGGTGCAAATATCATCAATACTAGAACGAACAAACCTTACATACTTCCTTACACGGTCATCAAAAAGAAGAACGGACTGAAAGTATGTGTTATTGGTATGCTGACACCTGCAATACCCAACTGGTTGAAGGAAACAATATGGAGTGGACTTCGTTTCGATGAGATGGTTTCATGTGCTAAACGTACCATGGCAGAGGTGAAAAAGAAGGAGAATCCTGATGTAATAGTTGGTTTGTTCCATTCTGGTTGGAATGGAGGTATCAAGACGCCCCAATATGATGAGGATGCATCTCAAAAGGTAGCGCAGGAGGTTCCTGGCTTTGATGTTGTCTTCTTCGGACACGATCACACGCCTCATAATTCAACTGAAAGAAACATCATAGGTAAGGAAGTCATCTGCCTTGACCCTGCTAACAATGCGCAACGCGTAGCAATGGCGACCCTAACATTGACTCCTAAGAACATCAAAGGTAAGAAACAATACACATTGACTAAGGCAAAAGGCGAACTCGTGGATGTGAGGGACTTGAAAGCTGATGAGGCTTTCATTAAGCATTTCCAACCAGAGATAGATGCTGTAAAACAATGGAGTGAACAGGTGATTGGTAATTTTGAAAATACAATCTACACGAAGGACTGCTTCTTCGGCAATTCTGCTTTCAACGATCTAATCCTCGACCTGGAACTAAAGATTACAAAGGCTGATATTGCCTTTAACGCTCCTCTACAATTTAACTCTGTTATCAAGGCTGGTCCTGTAACAGTGGGCGATATGTTCAACCTTTATAAATACGAAAACCAACTCTGTGTGATAAAGATGACTGGCGAAGAGATTCGCAAGCACCTTGAAATGAGTTACGACTTATGGGTAAACACGATGAAGAGTCCTGATGATCATCTGTTGTTACTCTCTAACACGCAGAATGATGCACAACGTTTAGGCTTCAAGAACTTCTCATTTAACTTCGATTCTGCCGCTGGTATTGATTATACGGTTGATGTAACTAAACCTAACGGCGAGAAAGTTCACATCTTACGTATGAGTAATGGGCAACCCTTCGATGAGCATAAATGGTACACCGTTGCTGTTAATAGTTATCGTGCAAATGGCGGTGGGGAACTACTCACAAAGGGAGCTGGAATACCACATGATTCACTTCAAAGTAGGATAATCTGGGAGAGTCCAAAAGATCAACGCCATTATCTCATGGAGGAGATTAAGAAGGCTGGTACCATGAATCCGCAAGCACATCAAAATTGGAAGTTCATACCAGAAGAGTGGACCATCCCTGCAGCTGCACGTGACCGCAAGCTCTTGTTTGGAGAATAAGTTAGAAGGGAGCATAAACTTCATAAACAGCTGATTATAACTATCATAAAGATGAAATATTACTGGTTTATCTTTTGTAAGACCGACCTTCTGTTAGAGAAGGTTGGTAATAACTATACGATTCCACTTTCAGAAGAACCACCTATCGCCTTACGTCCTTGGACTCATGTGATGAATATTGGTCCAACGGAGGATGGAACAGAAGTAAAAGCATTCATGATTGATAGTCCTGTAACTGATAATCCTAATTACGAGATGTGCGGACTTAGACCATCCTTTTATCTTCTTTCAACTGAATTGTACTTGAAGGCTGGCAAATGTCATGAACTGCTTTACTGGGATCAGAACACAAAATTCTGCGGTGTGTGTGGAGCACCCATGAAAATGCACACTGATATATCGAAACGTTGCACGAATTGTGCGAAAGAAGTATGGCCACAATTAGCGACAGCTATTATCGTCCTTGTTCATAAAGGTGATGAAGTGTTGTTAGTTCATGCACGCAATTTCAAATCCGACTTCTTTGGATTAGTAGCAGGTTTCGTTGAAACAGGAGAAACACTAGAAGAAGCAGTGCATCGTGAAGTAGCTGAAGAAACAGGTATCAAGATAAAGAACCTACGATACTTCGGTTCCCAACCCTGGCCTTATCCTTGTGGGCTAATGGTGGGCTTCAATGCAGATTATGATGGAGGCGATTTACAGTTACAGCAAAGCGAAATCTCAAAAGGAGCATGGTTCACAAAAGAGAATCTGCCCAATATTCCAGAACGTTTGTCAATCGCACGCATGATTCTTGATGATTGGATCAATCAAACTTCAATATAAACTAAAGAGTATTTAAACCTTAAAACAATGATGACTTTCTTAGAAAAAGCCCTTGGCTTTAACCCCAAGTCAATGAAGCTCCGTACTGAACTTATTGCTGGAGCTACAACCTTCTTAACGATGAGCTATATCTTAGCCGTCAATCCTGCTATCCTTACCTCCACAGGAATGGATAAAGGAGCATTGTTCACTGGTACAGCCTTAGCAGCTGCTATTGCTACCTTGTTATTGGCTTTCATGGCTAAGCTACCATTTGCACAAGCCCCTTCCATGGGTCTTAATGCTTTCTTTGCTTACACGCTTTGCCAAACTATGGGTTATTCCTGGCAACACTCTTTAGCTATTATGCTTATTGAGGGAATTGTCTTCATCCTCATTACTTTCTTTAATGTGCGTGAGATGATTCTCGATTCTATACCGAACAATTTACGATACGCAATATCAGCGGGTATCGGTATGTTCATTGCCTTTATAGGACTCAAGAATGCAGAGATTATCGTTGCGAAAGATGCTACCTTTGTTGGTCTCGGTGCTTTCACTCCTAGTTGTATTCTTGGTATAATTGCCATCTTATTGAGTGGCGTGTTAATGGCTAAGAATGTCAAAGGTTCGCTATTCTGGAGTATTATTATTACAACCGTCATCGGTATTCCTTTAGGAGTAACAGTTATTCCTAGTAGTTGGATGCCTTTCTCTGCACCACAAGATATTAGTCCGATATTCTGTAAGTTCGACTTTAGTGGTCTTTTGAACCTCAAGACGGTATTGGTTGTCTTTTCATTGTTATTGGTAAATATCTTTGATACGATTGGTACTCTTATGGGCTTAGCAGATAAGACGGGTATTGTGGAACCAAATGGTAATATCCCACGCGTAAAAGAAGCTATGATGAGTGACGCCATTGGAACAACCTGCGGTGCAATGTTAGGTAGCTCAACACTTACAACTTACGTTGAAAGTGCAAGCGGCATTGCCGAAGGTGGTCGTTCTGGTGTAACTGCATTCTTTGTAGGTATTCTGTTCCTTGTATCACTCTTCCTCTCCCCTATCTTCATGCTTATTCCAAGTGCTGCAACAAGTGGAGCCTTGGTTATGGTAGGTGTGTTGATGATTGATTCCGTGAAGAAGATTAACTTGAATGATATTACAGAGTCATTCCCTGCCTTCATCACAATGATAACCATGGTGCTCTGCTACTCTATTGCTGATGGTATCTGTCTTGGTATTTTGTCATTTGTGTTTATGAAAGTATGTACAGCGAAATGGAAAGATCTTAACTTGACACTCTGTATATTGGCTGTTCTCTTTGTCTTGAACTTTATCATCAGTTAAAGATATTCATAAAATTGCTTCGCCCTGTAAGTATCGGTTTCTACGGACTACTTACAGGGCGAACTTTATACAAACAATTAGCCTTGAATCATCCTCACACTAGATTTATGCCCAACACAACAACTATAATCCCGTTTTTCAGAACTAATTAGTAAAAAAGGATGAAGAAAGTTTGCAGAGTTCAAATTAAATCATTACTTTTGCAACCGCTTACAATAAGTAAGGGCGTTTAGCTCAGTTGGTTTAGAGCATCTGCCTTACAAGCAGAGGGTCGGCGGTTCGAATCCGTCAACGCCCACTATCAAAGGGTAGTTTCCAGAGTGGCCAAATGGGGCAGACTGTAAATCTGCTGCTTCTAGCTTCGGTGGTTCGAATCCATCACTACCCACAAAAGACTTGCAATCCAATCGATTGCAAGTCTTTTGTTTTATATACCATGTAATGTATAACTAACTTTCATCCTAGTTATCATTTAACGTATAACTAACTTTCATTATCCTAATTAAAAGAATCCTTCTTCTTCGTTATGAATATTTTTTGTAACTTTGTAAGTACAGAACATCATAAAACATATACTTTATAATATGAAGATAAAAGAAACACCAGTTCTATTGCTTACCGGTTACCTAGGAAGCGGTAAAACGACATTGGTAAACAGAATCCTTGCCAATGAGAAAGGTATTAAATTTGCAGTTATTGTTAATGATATAGGTGAGGTGAATATCGATGCGAACCTTATCGAAGCAGGCGGCGTAGTAGATCAAAACGATGATTCGCTCGTAGCTCTTCAGAATGGTTGTATCTGCTGTACACTGAAAATGGATCTGGTAAAGCAGTTAAACGATATTGTATCACAAAATAAGTTTGACTACATTGTTATTGAAGCTAGCGGTATTTGTGAACCAGCTCCTATTGCGCAAACTATTTGTGCATATCCACAAATGTATCCCGACTTAGCAAAGAACGGAAAGGCTGTACTCGATTCTATCGTTACCGTAGTTGATGCGCGCCGTATGTGTGATGAGTTTTCTGCAGGTAATGACTTGTTAAAGAAAGACCTCAAAGAAGATGACATTGAAAACCTACTGATTCAACAGATTGAATTCTGTAGCATTATCTTACTTAACAAGGTGGATGATGTTAATGCAGAAGAGTTAGGATTGGTAAAAAGCATTATTCGTTCGCTCCAACCCAAGGCAGAGATTATTGAATGTAACTATGGAGATGTCGACCTTAATAAGATTATTAATACAAAAGCATTCAACTTTGATGAAGTAGCAACATCAGCCGCTTGGATTGCTGAGATTGAGGGACATCATGACGAGCATGAGGAAGAAGAAGAGCATCATGGGCATCACCATCATCACCACCATCATGGACTAGAAAACGAAGAGAGTGGTGAGGCATTAGAATATAACATTCAGACCTTCGTGTACAATGCGCGTAAACCATTTGATATTAACTTCTTCGATGATTTCGTAGCACGTAAGTGGCCAGCACAAATCATTCGTTGTAAAGGATTATGCTATTTCAAGAATGAAAAAGATATATGTTACGTATTCGAACAGGCAGGAAAACAAGTTAGCTTACGTAATGCTGGACAATGGTATGCTACAATGCCCGCATTTGAATTAAGGAGTTTCCTTGAAAAGAACCCTAAAATAAACAAAGATTGGGAAGAACCTTACGGAGATCGTATGCAGAAACTTGTATTTATTGGTCAGGATTTAGACAAAGACGCAATTACAAAAGCACTTGATCAATGCCTAACTGATTTCTAAAACAAGCATACAGATAACCAAAACAAGAGGATATGTCAATCGAAGCATATCCTCTTTTTGTATGCTTTCTCATACCGTTTTAATCGGATAATCCTTTACAAAAGAAAATCTAATTCTAGCGTTAAAAATGGAAAGAAATTACGAAAAATAAGAAGTAAAAGATGGTTTTGAATAAAACGATAGTGCTTTTTGAGTGAAACTATAGTACTTTTATGCTAAAACGATAGTACTTTTTAAATGAAAAGATAGTAGGTTTTTATCCAAAAGATGGTGATTTCTGGAGAAAAAGATAGGTTTTAATCGACTAACTGCTATTATGTTTTTAAGAATTTACTGATTATCAAAGTATTACAATAAGTATGAGAACTATCCTATAACTTGCATATTTGGAAAGAACCTAAGCTAGGATGAAAATAACGCAAATACAAGTATCGAAATTAGCAATATTCTATTACAAAAGTGAGATGATAATTCTGATGATTCGATAGATAAAAACAAATGCCCTCGCCTATCCGTTAGATAATTTCTTAAGGACGGGCGAGGGTATTTCACGCTAGAAAATTCATGTATTAGTATAACTGAACTTCATCTCCGAAACGGAGTCCACGCTCGGCAATCGCTTTGTTTTTCTTAACAAGACTCTTCAAACGGATGCCATACTTCTGTGCAATATCATACATGCTCTCTGACTTTCGCACATAATAAGGGCGATTCTTAAAATTCTTTGGTGCCTTTTTACGCTTCTTCTTTAACCAAATATACTCACCAGGAATGAGCTTATCCTTCTTATTACGCTCATTATATCTAGCTAGCTTATGCGCGCTGATGTCTAATTCCTTACTTAACGACTTAAAGCTATCTCCCTGTCTTACAATGATATAGTAGTTTTCGTTATATTTATGTATCGGGTGTGGTCCCGCTATAGGAGTGTAAGCAGGAAGTCCATTATCGGGAGTGAGAATTGGTGGTTCTTCTCCGCTGTGCTTCACCATGAATCGATCGTAATGCTTTGCCTTATCAAACTCATATAGCTTATAAAGTTCAATAATGTTAATGAGCATTTGCGCATAAGAAGGGTTCGTCGCATAGCCGGCACGCTTCAATCCGTATGCCCAGCCACGATAATCTGTACGATCTAAATCGAACAAACTACGATAACGAGGGCGCTCGCGAAGGAATTTGCAATGGTCTTCATAACTATCCAAAGCACTGGGATATGCTCGGAAACATTCCCCTTTTAAGTCATCGTCATGATAAACAGTTCGACCCGTCCAACCGTGACACTTAATTCCAAAGTGGTTATTGCCTTGAAGGACAAGATCGCTACGCCCTGCACTGCTCTCTAATAGCCCTTGCGCAAGGGTGATACTTGCTGGTACGCCATATTTCAACATCCCCTCAATCGCTATATCTTTATATTGATTAATATAAGTTTGATAGGCTTGATTCCACTTAATCGGAGCACCTATCATCGTGGATAAAAAGCAAAATAGGGTGATTAAAAGAAGGCTATATCGTTTCATAAAAAGTTCTTTTGGATTATTTGTGTGCAAAAATACACGATTTTTAATACATTCCAAAACGAATTCTCTTAAATTCTCTCAAACATTACAAAACTAATCAGTAACTTTGCTCTCATGAAGGTAATTATTACATTAGGTTCTAATTATAATCAGGAAGAGAACATTCGTAAAGCGAAAGAACGATTAAAGGAATTGTTCCCCAATATATGCTTTTCTGAACAGAAATGGACGGAGCCTATCGGTATTGTTTCTGATAGGTTCTTAAATTGTATTGCTACTTTTGAGACATCCTATCCGCAAGCTATCATAGAACGATATTTCAAACAAATTGAAACGGAACTCGGGGATTCGCACGAGAATCATAAGAATGGACTTGTACGCATTGATATTGATCTCATTAAATATGGCAATAAAACAATAAGGGATATAATATGGTTATGAATTTCTTGAACAAGATGATAATAACCTTCGCTATGCTTTGCTTGTCGTTCCAACCTTTATTGGCGCAAAAAAGTAAAGATTCTGAAGATTTAGGTAAGGCTTTAGATTATTTCACTTCACAAAAATATCATGAAGCATTGATCATTTTTCAGAGATTAGATAAGGCATATCAACTTAATCCTAGGTTTAAAGCTTATATTGGATTATGCTATTATAATGAATGGGATTATGAAATGGCTGCTAAATACCTAGATAATGCTATTCCACAACTAGATGCTTTTGCTCCGCATGAGCGTTCGGTGTATTACTATACGGCAGGTGAAAGCCATTTTAATATGAAACAATACGAAAAGGCTATTCCCTATTATGAGAAAGCTGCTACGCTTTGTTACAAAAGGGAGAAGCCTGACGCTTATTATCGTGTAGCAATGTGTCACATGTTTCTGGAACAATGGAAGCAAGCCTATGATAATTATATGAAAGCCGAAATAGATTATAACCCTTATAAAGCGGAAGAAATCGTCAAAACGAGATTAGAACAAACGAAAAGAATGGCAAAAGCTTGTTGGAAGAATTATATACAAAACTTGCCTAAGGACTCTGTGATTAGTAAAAACGACTAATAAAAATCCCATCATTTTATCTACATTTACCACAAACATACCGACGATAATAAAAACCATGATACTTGTTAAGAATCAAGTACTTACAAAGTAAAAGTAAACCATACATCCTACAAAGTAACATCGAATAAAAAACACAAAAAGAGCTACTAGTTTTTTTGTGATTTCTTCTTCTATTAATTTTTTTTTCGTACTTTTGCTGCATACAAGATTTAAACGTATCAGTAAAGAGAAAGTACGCTATTCTAGGTAACCTACAAACTAACTTGCAAATTAAAAGGATTCTCAAAGATTACAAACTCTATTAATCCACAGGTTATTAAAGGATAAAACTTAGATAGGCGAATTAGATATCACCATAATCTAATATATGGAGAAACACAACAAGGGCTGGCACCGAAGACATTAAGATCTCCGACGTCAGCCCTTAATATGGGTTATAAAAGATAACACTTATGCCATTGCCTCTTTTATCTTCTCCACAATATATTTCACATCATCATCTGTTATTAATGGTCCACTTGGTAAACACATACCTACTTTAAAAAGACTTTCGCTCACACCATTTACGTATGCTGGACAATCCTTATAACATGGCTGCTTGTGCATTGGCTTCCAAAGAGGACGGCTCTCAATATTGGCTTTATCAAGGAAGACACGCATAGCCTCAATATTAGCATTTGGTTCACAATCAGTATGTGCATTATCTACTGAATGAATAACACCTGCCGCACCACCTACAGCTCCTTGTACTGTTGTCTTATATGCATTCTCCTGACCTTTCACCTTAACAGAAGGGTCAAGAACCATTGTATTCAGCCAGAAGTTAGAATCAAACTCCGATGAAGGGTTTGCATGGAAGGTAATACCATCTATCTTACTGAAAGCCTCTTCATACAAATGAGCAATATGACGGTGATGAGCAATATGCTCATCTAAAACTGTCATCTGACCACGACCGATACCAGCACAAACATTACTCATACGATAGTTGAAACCAATCTTCTCATGCTGATAGTATGGATAACCCTCACGAGCCTGTGTTGCATAGAACATCACATTATTACGAGCCTCTTCATTAGGACAAACAAGTGCACCACCACCTGATGTGGTAATCATCTTGTTTCCATTAAATGACAGAATACCATACTCACCAAAGGTACCACATACCTGTCCTTCGTATCTTGAACCTAAACCCTCTGCAGCATCCTCTACAACAGGGATATCATATTTATCTGCTACTACAAGAATTTCTTTTATCTTTGCAGGCATACCATAAAGATAAACTACGATGATTGCCTTTGGCTTCTTACCGGTCTTGGCAATTCTATCTTTAATAACTTCCTCCAAAAGTGCAGGGTCAAGATTCCATGTTTCTTTCTCTGAGTCAACAAACACAGGAGTTGCACCAAGGTAAGTTACTGGATGTGAACTGGCACAAAAGGTAAAACTCTGACAGATGACCTCATCCCCTGCTTTAACTCCCAATGCAACTAAAGCGAGGTGTACAGCAGAGGTACCAGAACAGAGCGCAACAACACGCTTATCCTCTAAGTTTGGCAATGAATCTTTCCATAAGTTACCGGGATTATCTTCATGTGGAAGAATTGATTGTGGATAGCCTCCATCTCTAAAAGATGATTCTTTCTCTTTAGAATTAACCACAGAAGTAACAAATCTCTTCAGATCATCTTCAAAACCATTGACATTTGGTCCCAATGGCACCACCCAATTGGTGTCAAACGCCTCTTGGATGTATCTCATCTCGTTACCACTCATGTGAGCGAGACAAAGTAAAACACGATTTCTTTCCATTTTACTAATTATATTTTTTCACCTGCATAGTCCATCTTTTTTCCGAGAACTGTACAGACAATCATTTGAATATCTTTTATAAAGGAATAGTTCTTTAAATAATAGAGGTTTAACTTGACTTTATCTGGGAAAATAACCTCATCATTATATTGAGCAGGATTCTCAACAGAGGCTAAGAGTTCTTCCTCATTTCTATATTTCAAGCTGGCTGGACCTGTTATTCCTGGCTTTAACTTCAGAATATCTCTTTCTTCTCCTTGCAACTGATCTGCATAACCAGGAACGTCTGGGCGTGGACCGACAAAACTCATATCACCTTTGAGGACATTCCAGAGTTCTGGTAACTCATCTAACTTATAACGTCTAAGCTTCTCGCCAAGTGGTGTGATACGGCACTGTTCAGTTGAAGCAATAGAAGTTGCTTCTGAATCTCTACTTGCTACAGAAGCCTCTGCCTTGACTGTCATCGATCTGAACTTATATACAGTAAACAGTTTGCCATACTGCCCCACTCTCTTCTGACAAAACAAAATAGGACCAGGCATATTCACCTTGATTAGAATTGCTACTACCAATAACACTGGACTAAGGAATAGCAAACCAAACAAAGATGCGAGTTTATCAAATATCCATTTTAAAAACATAATTATACTGCAATATTAAGAATGATTTTTTCAGAATCTAAAAAAATAACCTTACAGATTAATCCTTTTTAGGTCTGTACTCTACATAGTAATCTCCATTAGGTAATGTTTCAATAATCTGAATATCATTAGCAGTCTGAGCAGATTTCATAGAAGCAATATTATCTGGTGCGATTGTTCCAAAAACCCTAAGACCTAATAATGAAGAAATCTCTGTTGCACATAGATTCATCATTTTATTGATTCCACGACGTTGCCAACGATAATCCGTCATATACCCACGAAAGGATTTCCCCCAAAAGAAACTCCGCTGGAAGAAATATCCAACACATACTTTTTGTTGAACAGCTCCTTCTGCAACAACGATATAAGCAAGAAAACTTTTATCTTTTGCTAACTTGTTCAATGATAGTTCATCGAAACCATGAGGTTTAAAGAAGTCAAAGGCTGACGTAGGCTGTTCTGCAAACATCTTTGCCAACATAGGAAGATTATCCTTACCAAGGCTCTCTATCCTATAGGAAAGTGCATTACCAGCCTCATCTGTAGTTTTAGTAAAATGAGAAAGAATCTTCTGAACATTCTTCATTTTACTTCCATACCTTAATCCAAAAAGGAAGGAATTGATAATCCCTATAATATCCCAGATCCAAGGTAACTTGTCACGTAGGATATGTGCTATTTTATAAAGCATCGTAAAACTCTTTTAAAGCCTTCCAAATATCCTTCTGCTCATACCTTTCACGTATCATTGGACGTGCATTGCGTCCCATACGTTTAGCCTCTTCAGGATGTTCAATAAACCATTTCATAGTATTAAGCAAAGCCTGTTGCATAACTTCAGACCCTTCTTTAAGAGGGGCAGCTATAATTTTACCATTCAGACCATCTTTAATAATTTCATTACAACCATTGATATTCGTAACTATAGCAGGCAATCCCATAGCACCAGCTTGCATTGGCACATTAGGGAATCCTTCACGATAACTTGGGAAGACAAGTGCATCAGCTTGAGCCAAGAAAGGACGAACATCACTTTGCCAGCCGACAAACTTCACCTTGTCAGAAGTTGTCAAAAACTCCTTATCTGATTCCGAAACGGCGTCCTCCTCCTCAAAAGTACCAACCAATATTAACCGACAATTCAATTGTTGCATACACTCCGTAAGCTCATGTATACCTTTATCTTTAACCATCCTTCCAATAAAGACGAAGGTAAATGTATCTGACTTATCATTAGTATTCTCTACAGGCAAAAAGAACTCTGTATCAATACCATTAATATTTCCATTCCAAATCACCCGCAACGGTTTCTTTGTGATACAATCCTCTTGCAAGGCATGTAATACCCCCTGCCCTTCTGGAATTACATTCGTAGCAAAAAGACATGACAATCGTTCCATTGTCTTAAGAATCGTCCTCAACATGCCATGAGCACCCTGATAACGTAAGCCAGTAACGGTATATACCCTATGCGGAACACATGCAAACCACGCAGCAATCATTGCCAACAAACTTCCCTTAGGAGTATTAGCATGTACACACCATGGTTTCTCCTTACGGAACAGACGATACAAGAACCATAAACCCTTGATATCTTTCACTAAACTAATAGGACGTTCTAACGGAGCATTTACCACACGGATTCCCTCTCGCTCACTGACCTCCTTCAGAACACCAGTATCTTTTGCAACACCAACAACTTCGAAGTATTGGTTCAAAAATTTCAACTGCCCTTTTAGCAATCCATCTAAAGATATGTCCGCAGTTGTAATGCGAATTAACTTCTTCTTCATGATTTAGAACTCGACACGTTCAAAATTCACATTTCCAATTCTTGCAGCATATTCAGGGAATGCACTCTTCCACATTCCTTCATGCCATAAGCTATATACCTTTTGTGCACCGCTGATTAAATAATAATCAGTGAACATTTTGATATTCTCAGAATCATCTGTTTCTCCAGCAGTATCTATATGCTTTACTGTTCCAGGCACGATATACACATCAAGCTTTGCTTTTTTTATCTCTTCAATAAAGACCATAGAGTCCGAAGCGATAAGAATCCTTGTGTTAGGATGCTGTTCAGATATCTTCTTTACAGCATTGATAGCTGCCTCTACCAATGCACTCTTTTGATTATCAGAACCTAACTCTGGGTTGATAGCCGTTTCCGTCTTATCACCCAAAAGATTCATAAAACGTGTATGAATTGCGATATAGTTAGCTCCAATCTCTGACTGATATAGGTCCAAATAGCGTTGAAGATAAGCTGTTGGACGGAATAACTCTCTATACAACTCACCCCACTGGTAACTCGTTCCAAAATGAGCATTCACCTTATCTAATGAGTTATATCCATAATAGAAATGTGTTTCGGATGAACGTTTCTTATATAAACGGGAAGGGTCTACTATCTCTCCATAGGTTATAACATTATTATATGAAAGAAAACCAAAATTCATTTGGCTCTCATCAATTAGCCAATCGTACTCGTTGGGCTCAAGATACTTACTTAAAACAAACGGATAACTCCAGTTCAATTTAAATGGCTTTCCCAAAGCTTTAGATATAGCATAAATGGTAATCAGACCTTTCAGTCTATCAAACATTCCACCATGCGGAATTCTCCCATCTACCATAAAAATATATGGATAACTATTACCCGTTGTATACAAAGAGAACCCTTTCTCCTTCATTATCCTAAACTTCATCAGAGGTTCACGATAACAGTAATCTATAAGCTTAACTAAACTATTTCTACCTATCATAAATTAAGACTTTCTTTCTTCATGTCTAAACTATTAAAATACTAACTGCAGTGCAGGGATAGCATCAAAACATGAAGTAAAAACTAAAGAGAAAATATATAAAAACTCTTTTTTACGACACTACAGTTTCATATACAGAGTTATACCCATTAACCGTTTTTGAAATATCGAACTCTAAAGCTCTATTGTAACAGCGTTCAGCTATTTCATTATAATAAGCTTCATCACTTGCTAAACGATTAATTTCTTCAGCCAATGCCTTTGCATCCTCATGGGGGAAAAGTAAACCATATCCTTTAGTAACTTCTTTCAAACCATTAACATCAGAAGCTATAAATGGCTTATGTGCACTCATTCCCTCTACATTACTAAGACTCAATCCTTCCCAATGAGAAGACATCACGATAACATCTGCTGCTCTCAGAACATTTGGAATATCAGTACGTAAACCTAAAAATCTAACTCGGTCACTTACACCAAGTGACTCTGCTAACTGCTTAACTATTTCTTGACGTATACCAACACCAGCAAACCAAACCTCAAAGTGACTGCTATCGAGTAGTCCTAAGGCTTTAACAACCGTATCCTGATCTTTCGCATCTCGGAACCCAGCTACCATCAAGATTGCCTTTCTTTGCCTCTTTAATGACAACAAAGCATTATCAGGAGTTGCATCACTAATGCCCTTAACATCTACACCATTATTAATCGTTGAGATTTGCTTATATTGAGGATTAGTCTTATCTAACCAAACTCCTCCCATGTACTCTCGCAATTTATCTTCGGCAATCTGACTTATACAAATCACATGATTATATTGCCCATACATCCAACTCTCAATAGGTGCATACCATTTCCATTCACGTTTGCGATTAGAAGTTGTGTGCTCTGTTGATACCAGTTTTTTAGAACAAAATAAGTTAGCAATAGCTACAAATAGTTGTGGTGATGAATTATGAGTATGAACAATGTCATAATTCCTCATTATCTTTATTAGCTTTAATATATAGAGCGGATTATAAACCCCATGTCCTAACGCATATATCTTTGTCTGTGGACTCTCTTTCCTTAATCTCTGAGCCAATGGTGTTTCTTTTCCATTAAAGATACATAAACCCACCGTATTCCCCAAAGCCTGCAACCTTGGTATCAAATTAACCACCAACGTTTCAGCGCCTCCCATATCCAAAGATGTTATGACTTGAAGTATTCTCATTGTTTTTATATTAAATTAAATCGCTTTAATATCTTACGTATCCACATCCTATCAAATCCTAAAGTATCTGTAACTATAATATTCTTATAAGAGTTAAACGTATGACTTCCGACATTCAAAATAGGATGTGTAGAATAAATCCTTCTAAGCTCTTTGAAACTGAAATTTCTTATATTTGTTTCTTGTAATGTGACTGCGTGCCCATACTGCAAATTACATTCTTGTGTCGGGCGTATAAGCTTATTATTATAATAAAAGAAAGCTCCAGACATACGAGCAACATTTTCCTTAAAAGAAACTGATTTCAAGAAAATAAACTTTTTTTCTTCAGAATGCCATTTATATATATATAGGATATTTCCATTAGGATTCTTTCTCGGAGTACAGAATAAAAAAGTTTGATTATCAATAAAGAAAGGAACAGCATCCTCAACACCTTCATCCAATACACTGTGTAAAAAATCGATTTTATTTGATAGTGGAAAATATCTATATATGCTTAAATGTCCACTTTCCCCATTTTCAGGTAAGATATATACATAAGGTTCATTAAAAGAATTTACATGAGTATCTATATCTCTAATAAAAAGAGACAAAGGGTCTTCTTGCCTTATGATAAAAGGAAAAGAAAGGTGTGTCGTTAAATCAAGGATTACATCACAACTCTGCAAGACGCTAGAAGCTTTATCTATTGTTAGCTTAGATATTCTACCTTTATTTGCTGGCTTAAAAAAATCTTCTACTAAAAGTTCTATTTTCTTTTCAGATACATCCAAAATAAATGGATCCGCAAACCATGAATTTTTATAATTATGTTTAACCCAATTCACTTTTAAAGGGAAATTATTCAATATGTCTTCTATAGAATTCTGAATAAAACCAACATTCCAACGTTCTTCTGTTAGTTTCTTAATTTTCTTTTTTAGAAACATAATATACACATCTAATGATTGAACAAAACGTTAATATTCATTTTACAATATATGAAGATAACTAGTTAAAGTTTATTTCTTCATTTTACATAACATTAAGATTATCTTTTATACTATCATTGCAAACCAATAAAAAACCAAGTAATATTCATTCATATTTTTTTAAATAAAAGTATATTTTCTCATAATATTCATCTATTCTTATCAGTATTATTTATCTAAAAGATAAACATCCTTTATATGCATTCCCCAACCTATTAGTGACACAACATTCCATATCCCTCTTATTTTCGGAAAAGAACCTTTACCATGATAACAGTATCTAAATCGCCAATAATTTATTGCAGCTTTTAATTTATAAATATATGGGATATCGTTTTGTAAAATTTCTGCATAACACATCATAGAAGCAATAGGGCTTTGCATACGTATCTTTACTATTTTCGATGTTAGTCCTCCCTCTAAATAATCACGCAAATAGATAACATCATTAATAAATAGTAACTTAAATTTTTTTGCTATTCTATTTAAAACTAAATCTTCTGGGCAAAACCTTTCATTATCAAACTCCGGGAAAGGGAACTCTCGCAAAACATCTATTTTAAACACTTCACAAACATCTCCTACAAATCCATATTTATAACGCATTTCTATAGAACTTATATTTATCGGTAAAGAAACGTTCCGCTTTCCGATAACGGTCCCATCGTGATGGGCCATCAAACCACATATCCCCCCAATTAAAGGGTTATCTTTTATATCCAAATAATAACGCTGTATAATAGATAAAGAATTTTGAGGTAAACTATCATCACTATCAACAATAAGAATAAGTTCACCTTTTGCTTCTTTAACTCCTCTATTTAGGGCTTTATGCTTACCTCCATTAAGCTGCTGTATGTAAGTTATAACTATTTTCTGTTCTTTTATAAACTTATCTACGATATCTGTAGTAGTATCTGTTGAACCATCATCAACAATAACCCATTCAAAATCTTCAAAGTCCTGTTTTGTAAGACTTTGATATAAATTAATAAGTAAAGAAGCCCTATTATAAGTAGGTGTTAAAACTGTAATCATCAACGATAAAATTTATCTATAGAATATTTCTCATCATACTCGTATTTTTCGTAGATAGGATCATATTCACGTACACCATTTGTGAAGAATGTTTTATAAGGAGAAAGCAAAAAACCCCAATAATACACAATTCGGAAGAAAAGTAAGAAACAGATAATAGGAATAATTTTCCTCGTTAGATTATTACTCTTGATATTATTTGCAATCAAAGATAATGTACTTATTACTCCTATCAAATAATACCATCCTAATCGCCCACCATTAAGAGAAAGAACAAAAAGTAATAATATTGCACAGAATCCTAAAGATGTATTGAGTAGAACTATATTTTTTTTCGTAGTTGGGATTAAAGAATAATTCTTTAATATGAAATATAAAAAAACAAATGCTTCTATAATATATTCGTATCTAAAGCCAGTCTCTTGCTCCGCATAAGAATCTGTTCGATATTGCATATCTGTTACATCACCATATAATCTGAATAATGCAGAAGGACCACCAGACAAACCAAGAACCAAACATATACTCATAATAATAATAATACTTCGTTGACTAAAACGTTTGATTGGTAAGAAATATAATGGGAATAAAATTATAGCAGAATTGTGAAATGAGGCTGCAACCAATACGCATATTATGAATTTGTACAATTCTTTCTTATAAACATATCTAATAGCAAACCAAGCAATACCTACTCCCACCATTTGTCTAAGATAAGTGAATGTAAAGAAGAACATAAGTCCCATAAAAAGCATTATAGCAAATGGATAATTAATGCAATACTTCTTTAGGGAAAAATAATATAGGAAATAAATTATCAAAGTATACAGTAGAATAAATATATACCTATTACTTGTAATAAAAGAAATCAAGACATTACTCCCAATATAACCTATCTCAGATGGATATAATGTAAAAATACTAGCATCTTTATAATTTCCTCCTACTCTAGTAATATCAGCAATGTCATCAAATAAACTTGCATATATATATCTATCATATCCACCAAGCATGTCAGACAGACCTACAAAAACGGCCAATATCACAAGTGAGAAAAACAAGGCCCTATCGCGATTGTAATTATACTTGATGGCTAAACTGTTAATGAAAAGAACAAGAATAAAAATGAATAAATAGACTATCATGTGAGGATATTTTTAATTATAAATAACTACTTGAAGAGACAGAAAAGCTCTTTAGAAGTAGTCTCTCCGTTATGCTTCTGCAAAATATTTTCTCTACCACACTCAGCTATAGCCTCATACTTAGAAGGATTAAGGTGTATTTTCTTTAGAATGTTAACAACATCTTTTATCTCTTCATATTGTATACATGAAACATTATGCTCTACAGCTATATTTTCCAGTGCATACCATGAGCCGATTACCAACAAACCATTAGCAATTGCGTCTAGGACTTTTCCCTTAGTACCTGTACCTATACATATAGGTGTTACCTGAATATCATGTTTACAAATTTCTTCAATATAATCAGGGGCAAATTTTATATGATGAGTTTCATACCCTGCTTTATTAAGTCTCTCTACATGATTATCCCATCCCTTACCTAAAAAAGTATATACATAATGTTCTTTTAGTTCTGAGAGATCTTTAGATTTTATCAGACAATCTATCAGCATATCAGCATCCTGCTGCATATACAAGTTATACTGCCCTGCAAATAAAACCTTTATTTTTGGAGAATTAAAGGAAATAACCTTAGCAGGTTTTGCAACTTGATAATGAGGGTGACGAAGAAAATGAGCTTGAATTCCAGGACAAATCTCCTCAAGGAAATTAACATCCTCTTTACCTACCAAATGATAGTGAATATTTGAAGATGTATCAAACTGTTTCTCCATATTCAGATACTTAGGATACATAAACGCTGATCTCCAAAATCTTATTCTATTTCTTATTGCGAAACGCTTACCAAGCATCCTATAATAATAGAGAGATTCACAATCTGGCAATGTATGTATTCGCCTAAAATCCTTTAATTGACAACTGACACGAGATAACTCCTCGCCATAAATCCATATAGCATCAGGATAATCATTAATAATAGTATCTAATTGTGAAGAACTTAAGCTAATATAATTACCAATAGGATAATTCAATAATATTCTAAATGGTAAAAGAAATCTAAGGAAAAAATTATACCACCATGGTACTGGCAATAAACAAATCTTTATATTAAGTTCCTTTGCTACAGAATCAATCTGCTCTTTAGAAAGCCGATTTAAGTTATACGAATAAAGAATTACCTCTATACTTCTATCTCTACCAGCAAGTAAATGATAAGGCAATGCACTTGTACCACGGATATTTTCCGCAGCAGGCATCATCACAGAAATCATAGTGACTTTCATATTATTCTATACTTTTAAACGACTTGTGATAAATTATTTAATTAAACAAGGAATATTCAAAAACAACTTTACAAATAATGATTTCTTCAATGAATCAAAATGTCCCTTCATTGGATATAACTGTTCTTTTTTCATTTCTTCTATAATAACAGAATTGATACCAAGCTTTCCCCATTCTTTTTTGTTTTTATATAAAGAGTATACCAAACCAAACAGCACATTCTGGCTTCGATTAAATATTACACTATATAACTGAGGGTTTATATCCTTAAAAGACAAAGCTAACCTACGGAAAGAATTTATAATATAAATATCATCCTTAATGTATTTTATCTTCTTCTCTGGTACCATAGACTTGCTGGTAGAATTTGGATGATATATATACAGATAAGGAGTTATATCGCTAAACACAACATTCGTTGCACACGGCATAAGTCTATATGTCAACTCAACATCTTGATGTGTAATTCCCTTCACAAAGAATATATTATTATCAATAAATAATTGCTTCTTTGTAATTAAAGCACAGATTGAAGAAGGATTATAACCAGAAAGAACTGCCTCAACACCAGATAAAACCTTATTGTGCTCAAGCATAGGCTGACTACATTCAACATCTAAATACTGTCCTCCTTCTGTTACGTTCTGAAGTTGAACAGCCAGAATATCCAAATTTTTATATTCGTCTAAAGCTTCAATAATCTTTGGCAACTGCTCACTTATAACTTTATCATCAGCATCTACACACCAAACATATTCACCTTTGCAAGTTTTTATTCCATAATTTCTCGCAGTACTCTGTCCTTGATTTTCTTGAGTTAAGTATGTTACATTGGAATACTTTGCTGCATAGTTCTGAGCTATCTCTGGAGATTTATCCTTCGATCCATCATTAACTATAACAAGTTCATACAATTTTTTTGGTAAATTTGAATTAAGAATAGAATCCAAACATTCTTCAATGTACTTCTCAGCATTATACATTGGAATTATTATGCTAAGCATTAAATCAAATTTTAACTCCATCATTTATTAAACTAATATAATCGAAATCATCAAGAAATCTTTTTAGCCCAAATATATTTTTATATTCTAGGATTTTACCTGGAAACCAATTCTCATATAGATTACTTCCCCTATAGAAAGGGAATTTATCTGAAAGGGCATAATTTACATTTGAAATAACCATCTTTTTAAATTTCAGAGCATCTAAAGAGACAAGTTCTTTTTCATCAACACCCTTTCCTTCCCACAAAATAACCATGTTATCAAAGTCAACTCTAGCAAAACGTTCTATCCATTTTCTTTTTCCTTCTTCAAAAGTTGAGTAATGAACAAAACCTATTTTTACAACACGATAACCAAGTTTTATTCCACCAACAGGATAAGAATATTTAGAGTCATTTATCTTGAAAACATCAGTTTTAGAAAACTCTCTTATATTTGAAACAAAAAAAATAAAATCATCTGCACTATAAAAGAGAGTGTTTATTGTAGGCGTATCAAATTTTAGTCCTAAATCGTGTAGAATAACACCACCCGTACAATTGTTACAAATAATACTACATTTATCTCTGTAACAGTACTTTGATTTCTTTTTATGATACAATCGTCTAGGATTAGTCATAACACGTGAGGCTAATCCTTTTAGATGATTGAGAAGAAAGCTCTTAAAGTCTACCATCAATTTGATTTCTATTTAAGAAGCCTTTGACGTCATAAATAACACCATTCTCATTTAATTTCTCTCTCCAGTCTGTATCAGCAAACTGCTTATGAGAAACGGCAAGAATAATAGCATCATATTTCTTATCCTTAGGCAAAGACGCGACAGCATCAATCCCATATTCTTTCTTCACTCTTTCAACATTAGCCCATGGGTCTAAGACCGTAATGTTTGAAGTGTATTCCGACAATGTAGAATAGATATCAACAACCTTAGTATTACGTACATCAGGACAATTTTCCTTAAAGGTGATACCAAGTATCAAGATATTAGAATCCTTGACGAGTGCACCCTTCTTATTCATCATCTTGATTGTCTGATTTGCGACGTAATCTCCCATACCGTCATTCAATCTACGTGCTGCAGACATGATACGTGGCAAGACACCATAGACCTGTGCCTTTTGAATGAGATAATAAGGATCTACACTGATACAATGACCACCAACTAAACCAGGATTCAACTTAATAAAATTCCACTTAGAAGCAGCAGCATCTATTACATCTCTTGTATCGATACCCATTGCATTAAAGATCTTAGCCAACTCATTCATAAACGCAATGTTAACGTCACGTTGAGAGTTCTCAATAATCTTTGAAGCTTCAGCTACTTTTATAGAAGGTGCTTTATGTGTTCCGTTGATAAGAACTGCATTATACACATTATCTACCAAATCAGCAATCTCTGGAGTAGAACCTGATGTTACCTTTTTTATTTTTTCTACAGTATGCTCCTTATCACCTGGGTTTATACGCTCAGGAGAATAACCTGCAAAAAAATCTTTATTGAATGTTAAGCCAGAAACCTTCTCTACTACAGGTAAACATTCTTCTTCCGTTACTCCTGGATAAACAGTTGACTCGTAAACAACAATATCTCCCTTAGAAATAACTTTACCAACAGTCTCGCTTGCACCCCAAAGAGGCTTCAAGTCAGGGCGATTGTTTACATCTACAGGTGTTGGTACAGCAACTACATAAAAATTACAGTCTCTAATGTCTTCCAGATTAGTTGTACAAAGAAAACCATTTTTTATAGCAGACTGTAATAACTCATCTGATACTTCTAATGTAGCATCATGACCAGCCATTAACGCATCAACACGACTCTGATTCATATCAAAACCAACGGTCTTAAACTTTGTTGAGAATAATCTTGCCAAAGGCAAGCCAACATAACCTAAGCCAATAACGGCAATTTTAATATTTTCCACTTTCATAACTCTATTTTTTTTTCAATCTTATCAGAAACAATTGATATTGGTTTATCTATTAAATTAAAAATAAATACTCTTATTTTATCCATTAACATACAAATCACTGACAGTAATATTGAAAAGATTATAATTGTACCAAATAAGTAATATGGATTCATATAAATAATCTTCATAAAAGGTTTCACATATATAATTTCTCTCATCAAGGGATGTTCATGTATCAAATAAATTGCAAGAGAAGAACTTGCTAAATAGTTTATAATATTATTCTTGAACGATAAATTTCTAAATAAACAGAAAATTGAAATAGAAAGTATCAAAAGAAAAGGGGAATTATATACATAAGTATATGCCATAAAATGAATAAAGAGAGAATGTGTTTCGGGAAGCAAATATCCTCCTCCTAATACTATCAAAGAAAGCAGAAGTATTAAAAAATGAAATCGACCTCAAATCCGCAACTAAGCCCTTGAAGGTTCTTATTGCGTTTACACGTCCTCTCATTACTGAATTTGCAGATAATTTGAACTTGAAGCACCCACTTCTGCCTACAATATCCCCTTACCCCACAA
>NZ_VVIQ01000014.1 GCF_009728485.1 Prevotella vespertina | reverse complement strand
TAACTGCAATGGTCAGAACTGGTTGTATGTATCAACCTGACAATATCTGTTTGGCAACACAAAGTGTAATTGTTAAATAAATAGTTAAAATAAGAAATATTGGAGGTTTTTGACATAGAAAGCATAGTGACATATTTTTGAATGACATATTTCTTAGACAGAGGAACATAGGAACACGAATCGTAATAACGAAAGAGTAAAAAGAAGGAAACGCTCCTTTTAAATCAAGATTAGTGGCTAATGTTGTGGTATGTTTCGTTGAAAGGCATCTAAAACATAGTCTTTGAATAATAAAAAGATGGTGTTTAATTTGCTAAATGAATAAAAAGAACTATATTTGCAGTGGTGTTTAACTTACTTAGGAACTAACTTAATATTAGAGGCTTATGCGTATTACAGATAAGAAAAAAGCGACAGCTATCATCCAACAGATGGTTGCTGACAAGCGAGAAATTCAAGCGTATATTCGTGAGCATGGCACTTTAAATGGTTTTAAACATGATAGAATCAAACTCGTTAGACCATTTTGAGATAGTATATAATGGACTATCTGGAGCCTACGAATTTGATACTGAGGATTGTCATTATATAGTCACTTTTATCTATTATACCGATGTTATGGGGCTCTCTTATCCTATTTACTCGTTTGGAATTGAGCGATACCCAGAGGATAAGAGATACCATCGTAAAGATCACAAAGTACGTAATACTATTCTAACCATTCTTTCCTTATTCTTTAAAAACAATGAGAATGCCCTTGTTGCAGTCTTTGATAGTAGTGATGGAAGGCAACTTGTTCGACGTAGACTATTTAGTCAATGGTATGAAGAGTTTGGTAGAAAGGACTATTGTATGTTATCAGATTGCTTTCAAATAGAGCATGACACAGATTATGCAATGGCGTTATTTCATCGTGACCATCCAGGTAAGGACGAATTAACCAAAGCCTTTAATGACTTATTGAAGATTAATTTTTACAATTAAAGGAAATCCTCTCCTGATAAGTTCCTATTTGATATTCCTCCCTTTGCGTGACGCTAAGTCGGAATTTAACAAGGTCGTACCTTGTTAGCAATAATTGCAATAGTTTGAACAAGGAAACGCCCTTCTCAAATGGAGAAGGGCGTTTCGTCCTATTCAAGAGAGCCTTTCCTTGCATCAAAGAAACGCCCCCTTTATTTGCAAACAATGGTTTTCACTCCCCTCTCCATTCGGAGAGGGGCTGGGGGGTGAGGCTTCTTCTTACTTTGTTGGTACAGCATATTTATCGCCAGTCTGCTTGACGATCTCATGCTTCATATAGTCACTATAACCTGGACGAGCCACACGCTCACCAAGACCAGTTGGTGTTTTGAGGAACTTACCATCCTTTTCTGGCTTCACAGCCATATCGTTGTACTTCACAATCAGGTAGATGGCGAGCTGCTTCCAGCGTGCAAGCATCTCGTTACTCTTCTGTATGGAGTAGTCGTTAAGATACTTCACTGCGGCGGACTTATCCGTCTTGTACAGGCTAAGAGCCTTTGCTTCCACCTCTGGTTGGGCTGCGAAATAAGCGTTCTCAAGCGAATCGCGCACTGCTTTCAACGATGGGAAGAGCTGCGAATAACGTGGGTAAACCATGTTACTTACCCAGTTACAAACCCAAAAAGCATTCTTATCTGAGAAGGTAACAGCGTCTGCACCAGGTGTATTGAAACACTCTGCTCGCTCCGTATTACTACAATAGATAGGCACATAAGCTATCATATTGCCATCGTCGTTACCGAACCATAGGATTCCACCAAGCTCTCTTGGCAACCATGAACGGAGCTGTGCTACGTAGGAGAAACCTGTTTGCTGGGTAGAAGTTGGACGCTCGTTGAAATACTTCTTACCGTCAACTTCGTATTGAAGTGGGGTAGGGCGATAAGGACAATCCCAATTCCCTTGAGCGATATCATTGTCTAGTGCGAGTGGAGTACCCTCATAGTGATCACGCATACAAGCCTCCATCATTGCTACATCGAGCTTCTTGTCGGGTGCAATCCATAGTGGCATATCTTCAGCGTTGGCGTCTTTTCCGAGTGCCCAAGGCAACCAGTGCGACATATCTTTGAAGTGATTAAAGTAGCTCCAAACGCGTGCATCACACCAACGACGGCCTCCGAAGTTGGGCTTTGCATACACCATTTTCCAGTTAAAATCCTTATCCTTTCCAGTAAACCAGCCTTTTGAGCGTGCGAAACTAATGCAGTTTTTAGACGTGATGACCTCTGTTGGATAAGTAGAAAATTGCCCAATGCGACTCTGGTTGGCGTGAGCTGAAATCATGCCATCAGGTATGCGCACTGCAACCCATACCACTTTCTGCTTCTTATCACCGCCACATCCTTGCATCTCAAGCAACCACACTTCATTAGGATCAGCTATTGTGAAGGTCTCACCCTCGGAGTTATAGCCGTAAGTCTCAGCCAGTGTCGTCATCACCTTGATAGCTTCTCTTGCCGTCTTACTGCGTTGTAAGCCTAGATACATCAGTGAGCCGTAATCGATAATGCCGTTTTTATCCACCATCTCTTCGCGTCCGCCGTAGGTAGTCTCACCTATGCTGACCTGGTACTCATTGATGTTTCCGATGACATTGTAGGTTACTTGCGCCTCAGGAATGTACCCGTGGCTCTCGTGTGTGTCGTAATCAATGATCTCACGACGCGCATCTTTAGCATGAGAACCAGCCGGATAATGGCATAAGTTAGTAAACAAGCCGTAATCATCAGCATTGTAAGTAACGAGGACGGAACCATCCTTTGTTGCGCCCTTAGTGGCTATGAAGTTCGTACACGCATAGGTGTATGACATCATAAAAAGCATTGCGAGCGTTGCAAATGACTTCTTCATAAGCTGTAGTTTTTATGTTTTTAATCTGTTCAAAGGTTATTCTATGGGGGTGTTCTGTCGATAGGCACGGAGCGTCCCATCGCTGTCTTTGCGTACATCAATCGTCCCGCTCATCCATTCAGTCATAGCCTCTTCGTGTGTGAAGGGGTATATCTCCGTGACAGCTCCAGCCTCGATGACAACGATTCCTTGCTCGATTGTCTCGTTGGGAGTGTGGATGAAGTTCGCTGCTATGCGTCGCATCTGTTCAAGTTTATCGTGTCCTCTTTATGGGTAAGCCCCTTTCACGCATAGCATCAGTGGGTGTGCGAGGGGGACGGTCACCCTGTGCTGGTGCCGAACTGGGGTTTACTGGTGTTCCACCGATTGTTCTTATCGGGTCAGAAGTATTCGTTGAATCACCAGGATTGACGTTCTCTTGCTTGCGAACGTGCATTCGGACGAGTTGAATGTTATTAAGAATTAACATCTTAAAGGTGGTAGTTGGCTCTTGACCCTTTAGCATCATAAAGTAGCCACGGATGTTTTTTATCCGTAAAGAGTCGCCTCCATCCACCATAAGCGTTTGATGAGAATCAGAGGAGATGTGCGTGTATTGCGTTGTAATACTATCGTTGGTGAAAGTGACCGCCATAACAACTACAGCGTCGCGCATACCATCTTGTATGATAAACTGCGAATCGAAATTGAGCATTAAGCGGTCGCCTTTATGAAAGGCGGTATCTGCTTTGATCTCAAAAGTTTCTTTGTTAACAGGTGCGTAAGGGGAGAGAATGAGCGAGCGAGCGCCTTTCCATATATCAGTAGTGTCACCTTTGGAGGTGATAGTGCCGTATTGTGATAGCTCAGACTCCGATGCGCCCTCTGCACGAGCTTGGTCTTCAAGACGCTTGGAGATGTCTACATACATGTCATGAAGTTCCTCGGTGTGACGTATATAGTACTTTAGGGAGTTGTCAAACTGCGCCTCCGTCACATCGTACTTCTTCATGACTGCCAGCTTATAAGCCTTTTGCTGTGTTGCAGAAGTATTACTATTATTTGCCATTGCCATCGCTAGGTGATAGTCATATAGTATATCTTCCATTTTCGACGGCTGTATGTATTCGGATGGAATAGATGGTTTACAACCCACAAAAAAGGTTGTGAGTAGTAAGCCACAAAGGGCTGTAAGCAAGTGAGTTATATATCTATCTCTCATTCTCATTAGGCTTTTGATCCTCTCAAAACTCCTCATTCAACATTCCTAACTCCTATCTCTTCTCTGGTATCCAACCGTTGAAGTCCTTTCTAAAAAACAATAGAATGGTGATGACACCCACGCTTATGCAGGCATCAGCAAAGTTGAAGACAGGGGAGAAGAATACGAATGATTGTCCACCACATAAGGGCATCCAATCAGGGAAGGTACCGGTAAAGAGGGGGAAATAAAACATATCAACTACCTTGCCCATAAGCATTGGTGCGTACCCTTCTCCCCATGTGGTAAGAGTTGAAGGAATGGCTCCCTCTATATAATAAGGTGTAGAGGCAGTGAATATCTGACCATATATCAACGAGTCGAAGATATTACCAGCTGCACCTGCACATATCATCGATAACACGACAATATACGCCATTCTCGCACCCTTCTTGATACGACCTCGAACGTACCATATCAATCCGACGACTGCGAAGATACGGAAGAGACTGAGGAACAACTTGCTTCCGAGCTCCATTCCCCATGCCATACCATTGTTCTCAACAAACTCTATCTGGAACCAATCAAATATATGAATTGACTCCCCCAAGGTCATGTTTAGCTTGACAGCTAACTTAATGGCTTGATCGATGATAAGCAATAACACGATCAAAGAAGCAGCCGTCAAGCCCTTTTTCTTATTACTATTCATTAATGTTGTTTATTAGCTTCCTTTGATGCTACACTTAGTGTTGCATGAGGGACGACACGCAGACGTTCCTTCGGAATAAGCTCTCCTGTGATACGATCTATGCCATAGGTCTTATTGTCAATACGCATGAGTGCAGCTTGAAGACCCTTTATGAACTTCTGTTGACGCTGTGCCATCTGTACGAGTTCCTCCTTTGTTTGACTCGAACTACCCTCCTCTAATGCCTTATAGGTGGGTGATGTGTCATTGACATCATTGGTGTTCTTGTTGGTAAGAATCTTCATGGTCTCTTCGTAATCAGACTTAGCTATGGCTAATTTGTTGTTTACTATCGTGCGAAACTCCTCGAGTTCCTCATCGGTATAACGCTTTTTAGTCTCCATAAGGAATAAAGTGAATTAGGTTATTAAACATTATCTGAGATATAGCAAAGTGGGTTTTGGAGTCCTGATGGAGGATGGGTGCATGGTTGATACACCCATCCTGTCAGGCTTTCGAGCGTTCACAAGGATACGCCCCACTATGTTCTTTAGTCTTTTTGGATGTCTATATGAAGTTTAAAGTCGTCGAATTCAACCTCAGTACCAGCGTTTTCAGCCAGTGAGATGGCGTTCGCTAATACCTGTGTCTTTATCAACTCACCAAAAGACTCTACTGCTTTCGCAGCTTCCTCATTAGGTTCGATGATAACAGATATGCGGTCGGTAATCTCGAGACCAGTCTCTTTACGGAGGTTCTGAATGCGGTTAATCAACTCACGAGCCATTCCCTCGCGGCGCAACTCATCGGTTAGTTCCACCTCAAGTGCCACAGTTAGGTTGCCTTCATTGCTCACTAACCAGCCCGGGATGTCCTCTGATATGATGTCAACATCGGCTGCTTCTACCTTAATAGGCTGTCCTTCCAACTCGAAGTTGAACTCACCAGTAGTCTCCAAAGCAGCTATCTCATCTTGAGACAGTGTATCCATACGTGCTGCAACAAGCTTCATCAGCTTACCAAACTTCTTGCCCATGACACGGAAGTTGCACTTTACTTTCTTTACCAAGATGCCTTGTCCCTCAACAAAAGAGAGTTCCTTCACATTCACCTCATGCTTAATAAGGTCGGCAACAGCCTCTATATGCTTCTTCTGAGTGCTGTCTATGGCTGGAACCATTATCTGTGCTAATGGTTGGCGAACCTTTATATTGACCTTACGACGCAATGCCAAGACCATAGAAGTAATGCGTTGAGCCATGTCCATACGTGCTTCTAAGTCAGTATCAATGACTGCCTCGTTTGCAACAGGCCAACGATCCAAGTGAATACTCTCGCAGGCTCCACCTAAATCTCTATACAGTTGATCTGCATAGAATGGTGCGAACGGAGCCAAGAGACGTGCTACTGTCATCAAGCAAGTATATAAGGTGTCATACGCACTCTGCTTGTCTGCACTCATCTCTTTGCCCCAGAAGCGTTTACGATTCAGTCGGACGTACCAGTTACTGAGGTCGTTATTAACGAAGGAGTCGATGAGTCGACCTGCACGCGTTGGGTCGAAGTCTTCTAACTCGGCTGTAACACCTTTAATCAAAGAGTTCAGCTTAGAAATAATCCAGCGGTCAATCTCTGGTGCGTCAGCCTTAATTGCCTTGCAGTTTGTTGGCTCGTAACCATCGACGTTAGCGTATAGAGCGAAGAAGCTATACGTATTATATAAGGTGCCGAAGAACTTGCGTCTACATTCATCAACGCCCTCTGGATCGAATTTCAGGTTATCCCAAGGCTCGCTATTGGTCATCATGTAGAAGCGAACAGGGTCTGCCCCGTACTTATGAAGCATCTCAAATGGGTCGGTAACATTGCCTACATGCTTACTCATCTTATTACCCTTTGCATCCAAGACAAGCCCTGTTGAGATTACATTCTTAAATGCAACTGAGTCGAAGACCATGGTTGCTATGGCATGAAGAGTGAAGAACCAACCACGCGTTTGGTCAACTCCTTCATTGATGAAGTCGGCTGGGAAGAATGCAGGAGGTACAGCTATTCCCTCGTAGGTAGAGTGTACCAAGGCATCACGATAAGCCTCCTCGCTCATACCCGTAGCCTTGAGACCATCGGAATTAATCTCTCCTTCGAATGGATAATGCAACTGCGCATATGGCATAGAACCGCTATCAAACCATACATCAATCAAGTCGCTCTCACGGTGCATAGGCTTACCCTCGTCGTTAACAAGTACGATGTCATCCACATAAGGGCGATGGAGATCTATCTTATCATAGTTTTCTTTGCTATAATCACCCACTACGAAGCCTGCTTCCTTCAGTGGATTCTTCTCCATGACACCTGCTGCAACTGCCTTCTCTATCTCATTGTAGAGTTCTTCTACCGACCCAATGCACTTCTCGCCACGGTTGTCATCACGCCAGATAGGTAATGGTGTACCCCAGAAACGAGACCTACTTAGGTTCCAGTCATTCAAGTTCTCAAGCCAGTTACCGAACCTTCCTGTACCCGTAGATGCCGGTTGCCAGTGTATCGTCTTATTGAGTTCCACCATGCGAGCCTTGCGTGCCGTATCCTTAATAAACCAGCTATCTAGTGGGTAATAAAGGATTGGCTTGTCTGTACGCCAGCAGTGTGGATAGTTGTGAACATGCTTTTGGATATTGAAAGCAGAGCCTTCCTGCTTCATCTCCATACAGATGATGATGTTCAGATCTTCAGCCTTTTCAGAGGCTTTCTTGTCCCATACTCCATTTGGATTAAAGCGTGGGTCGTATGAATTCTTTACGTAATTGCCTGCATGATGGGTGTATGCTTCCTTGTTGATACACGCTTTTACGAAGTTCTGATCAAGCTCATCAAGGGTGTAATACTTACCTTGGAGGTCGACCATAGGGCGTGTTTCCCCCTTCTTCGAGATGAGATATAGCGCAGGAATATTCGCATCCTTTGCCACCTTAGCATCGTCAGCACCGAAGGTAGGAGCGATATGCACGATACCAGTACCATCCTCCGTCGTAACGTAATCACCGAGGATAATGCGGAAAGCCTCGCTCTCCATCTCAACGAACTCGTCGCGTCCTTCCTCGCCCATAAATACCTTCTCTGGGTGAGCCGTCGCATAGTCGTTCACGAATTGAGGTGCAAATTCGCCTGTCTTCTCCACTGGTTTCACCCAAGGCATGAGCTGTTTGTAATGCAAACCCTCCAATTCTGTACCCATCACACGCCCTATGACACGATAAGGAACATACTTGTCGCCACGCTCGAAAGCAGGTAATTCGCCTCCATCAGTTACCTCGCCTTCTGGTTTCAGATAGGCAGCTACACGGCTGGCAGCCATTACCAAGGTTACTTTCTGCGCATCGTAAGGGTTGTAAGTCTCGATGATAACATATTCAATCTTCGGTCCGACGCACAGCGCAACATTAGATGGCAAGGTCCAAGGAGTGGTTGTCCATGCAACAAAACAAGGTTTACCCCAAGTCGACTGAGGCAATTTTACCTTCTCTGCCAATGCCTTCCAATCCTCTTCAGGGATAGCGAATTGCGCCGTAACCGTGGTGTCCTTGACATCACGATAACAGCCTGGTTGATTCAACTCATGGCTTGATAAGCCCGTACCAGCACCTGGAGAATAAGGTTGGATAGTATAACCCTTATAGAGTAACCCTTTATTATAAAGTTGCTTCAAGAGCCACCATAAGGTTTCAATATATTTGTTGTCATAAGTGATGTAAGGGTGTTCCATGTCGACAAAGTAGCCCATCTCTTCCGTAACTTGTTGCCACTCTGCAGTGAACTTCATTACGTTCTCACGACACTTATGATTATAGTCTTCAGTTGAAATATAGCGTTCCGAGTTATGGTTATCGATATCCTTTTTGGTGATACCAAGCTCCTTTTCAACACCCAATTCAACGGGTAGTCCATGCGTATCCCAGCCTGCTTTACGGTGCACCTGATAGCCTCGCATCGTCTTATATCGGTTGAAGGTATCCTTGATGGAACGTGCTAGAACATGGTGAATACCCGGATGTCCGTTAGCCGAAGGAGGCCCTTCAAAGAAGATAAACTGCGGTTCTCCCTCTCGTTCGTCAATACTCTTGTGGAAAATGTCATGCTTCTCCCACTCCTTCAACATGTCTTGGTTTGTCTGAACAAGGTCAAGTCCCTTGTGTTCGGCGAATCTCTTTGCCATATTATCGATGTTATTTTGCTTATATTCTAAATACGTGCAAAGATACAAATAACAACTGATACTACCAAATTTTACTGACAGGTTGCTGTGGTGGAGAGGTCTAGATGGGATTCAAAATACAATGTCCAGGGTTCGAGAGTATGATGAGTTAGACATAATGCCACAACGACATATTATTTTAATGACATATTATTAAGACAGAGCAACAGGTTTTTTAGACATAATGCCATAGTGACATATTATTTTAATGACATACTTTTAAAGACATAGTAACATAGTATCAATGTGCTTAGTACCAGATGTTTAAGACATAATGACACAACGACATATTGTTTTAAAGACATATTCTTTAGACATAGTAACATAGTATCAATGTGCTTAGTACCAGGTGTTTCAGACAGAAGGAAATGGTTTTTTAGACAAAATGACATAAAGACATATTGGTTTAAGGACATACTTTAAAGACATAGTAACATAGGAACACGAATCCTAATAACGAAAGAACGAAAACAAGGAAAGGCTCTTCTCCATTTGAGAAGAGCCTTTCTTCCTATCGAAGAGAGCCTTTCCTTACACCAACGAAACGCCCCCTTTGTTTGCAAATAATAGTCTTCACTCCCCTCTCCATTCGGAGAGGGGACGGGGGTGAGGCTTTCCCTTATTTGTAAACAATGGTTTTCACTCCCCTCTCCATTCGGAGAGGGGACGGGGGAGAGGCTGTAGATGATAGGGGGAGAGGCTTTAGATGATTGGGGGTGAGGCTTTCTTTACATGTGAGATAAGCAATAAAAATACAACTCAAAAGTTGTATTTCTGAAGGATAATACCTACCTTTGTAGCACAAACTACTGAGTATGACATTCGATAAGATTATAGATAATGGTAAGTTGGGCAGTTCGTTATGAGGAGGAAACCGATAATGAACTATTCAAGTTGTTTGCTCAATGGAGTGATGTAGAGTATCTTCATCAGTTCTTTAAGGCTAATTGGAATGACCTTATAGCCTACTTTAAGGTTACTGATATTCGACAAGCAATAACAGACACCATCGATGATAACGAGCAGTTGCAATGCCTTATGTTGGAGCTAAAGGATGATACCAACTTGGAAGGAATATTCCATCCATTGGAGAATTATCGCACTTCAGAAATGCTATTAGGCAAAGAGAAGGCTAAACCGAAACGCAAGGAGCGCCATTCTTCATGGTTACGTATTTATGCGATAAGGCTTTCCGAAGGGGTATATGTTATAGCGGGTGGGGCAATAAAACTAACTTTCACAATGGAGGAAAGGACTCATACGAAGCTGGAACTGCATAAGTTAGAACGGGTAAGACGCTTTCTTCTCGAAGAAAAGATTATTGATAATGATTCATTTGACGATTATGTCAACACGTTGTAATATAGGAGGTAGATATGAGCAGGATTACAAATAGATTAGAGAAATACCAATCTTCCACCCCTTCAAGGTGGCGGGAAGAGGCTGAATATAGGGTAGAGAACAGGGCATGGCTACGACATTCTCAGTATATAGCTATGCTGATGTTAGAGAAAATGGATGAATTGAGTCTGACGCAAAAAGCCCTTGCTGAGCGCATGGGGTGCACTCAGCAATATGTCTCAAAGATATTGCGTGGGAAGGAGAACTTATCTATTGAGACTCTTTCAAAGATTGAATCGGCACTATCTCTGCGCCTCCTCACCTATTGAAACACGTATCGGATGGACATATATAGCTGAATGGCAAAGATGTAGATAGGGACATAACGGGCTGAACGGAGGAGTCCATAGACGAGCATATCGTGCATACTAGTAACGCTGTTGATGGTTCCGCTCGTTATACCATAGGATATGGACATGATAAGAAGGATGAAGGATAGAGCGGGGATGAGGCTCACGGAGAAGCTACTGGGGTAGAGTTGACCTGTCACACTCAGTAAGATTGCGTGTGGGACAAGCGTCAGTAAGACCATTACCACTATAAAGACTATGAACTCAGCAAGGGCTATGCGCAGTCCCATTCGCTCTCGATAAGCTAAGGAGGAACGCTGTTGTGGCGTTCTGGAGAACCTTTGTCGTAAGGCTTTCAGGAACTTTGTGCGCAAGAAAGCACCCCCAGCAATACTCATCACAATGAAGTAAATGAGCCAAGGAGTTAGTTGGTTATTAACGAACGAACCGAAGAACCAGCGTATACCCTCACTACTCAAGAGAGAGTGAAGAGCCCAGTCTGGATTGGCAGCAGTTATTAACCATGATAGTAGGATGACTGCTATCTGTGCCAAGAAAAGCACTATGACAACATAACCTAACTTATTCCTCATCAGCACGGAGATTATCAATATCGATGATGCGAAGCTCTAATGCGCGCACAACAAGGCGTGTGGCATTGACGCTCATACCCTTATTTCCTTCAGGAAAGAGCTTCTGTACGAGTTCGTTTTGGCGTTTCTCAAGACTCTTCACACCGAATGGCATACCTCGAAGATTGGTTATTTGCTCCTTCGTGTAACCGAGTGCAAGGTGTCGAAGGAAGCGTTCGTCATACTCGTCAATCTCGTATCCTACCATCGCTTCTTGGTGCATTAGCATGCTATTCACGCTCTGTTTGAAGCGCGAAACAATCTTTTCTAGGATGGGCTGATTGAATACTAAGCGTTTACCAGACATCACACTCGATACGTCACCACGGGTAAGTAACTCCCCACTCTTTAGACAGATACCATCGGTGCCAGCGTCTAACACGTCCACCCAAAGCTTCTCATTGAGTATCTCACCAGTAAAGATTAGCACCTTAACGTTGGGATATACCTCCTTAGTCTGCCTACAGATCTCTACGCCAACAGTAGTTGATCCACCCAAACCAAGGTCTAGTAGCACTAGATCGGGTAGTTGTTGCTTTAGTAACTTCCAGTATGCTACCTCGTTTTCAGCCGTTCCAATGATTTCAGCCTCGGGTATTTCATTGCGGAAGATACCTTCCGTACCTTTCAATTCGAGTGGTACATCCTCCACAATTATTACTTTGAAATTCTCCATCTTATGTCCTTTTATCTTTTAATTAGGTGTTTCTTATTTTATTTCTTAGGCTTTCGCTAATGTAATCTGTATCTCTGTTCCTTCCTCCGTAGGCTTTGCTATGATACCACAGCCACGCCTGTTGGTTGCTTCACCATTGTCTCTTACTATCTGCCGACAGCTGAAGAACATCATTCCCTGTGCTTGTGGCGAGAATAGCTCACGGCATTCTTCTGCCGAGAGGTGCATGGATGAGAGTAGAACATGCAGTATGACATACTGCTTCTGATGCTCTTCTGCGGTGATGCGGAGGGGCTGGTTCTGATTTTCGGAGTAGAGTATATCGAATAGATAAGCAATCATTACAGGGTCGCCAGCCACTGGTGGGATAGGAGCCAAGGGCTGTTTGAACTTGTTTTCAGGCACGAGTGTGGCGATGTCAACGCTCTTTGCCATGAGTTTGATAGCCCTCACCTGGTGCATGGCTTGCTGACTTAACAGACTGTAAAGCTCTTTGTAATACACAGCTAACTCATCAATAGCCTCCAACTGACTATCGGTGTCGGTTTCAACTAGCTGTCGGATGCGTGAGGGATAATACATTGTCTCGTGCTTGAGAGTAGACAGGCAGTTGTCGAGAATACTATTACTAATATGTAAACGCTCGTTCTCGTATTCCACACAATGCACCTCATCTTCCAGTGCCTCGATGTCGGCTTTACTCTTTTGGCTCGCTTCCTGTGATGCTACCAGGGCTTCCCTGATTTGCTGAACAATGTTCCGTAGACGTTCCGGGAGGCGGTCGCTATTCACACGATTAACCTCTTTGAGCTTCTTCTCCACGCTTACATCACTTAAGAGAACGGCATTGATGTGCTTAATTTGCTCTATGCTGAATTGGAAAGTAAGCCTATGACGATAATACATCACGTAATATACGGGGAGAATAGACAATAGTAAGAGCACCAAGAGAGCGATAGCTACGTTCTTATTGGTCTCTGACTTCATCATCATTCGGCAATACTCGCCCAGCGAACTATCGGCCGATCGCTCCTTGAAGAGGTGTGTGTAAACGTTATTATTGTACTTGTATAGGTCCCATTCATGCAGAGCTAGGGCTGCAACAGCACTCTCGTTACGTATATCAAGTATCACCCTGTAGTCGATGGGGACGTCAGCATGAAACCACTTAATCTCTGCTGCCACATTTGAAAGGCTTCCTATGCGTTGCATGAAGAGCTTTCCATGCGGATACAACTTATGATATTGCTGGTTAATATAGTATCGGCACGTGTCAGCAAAGCGTAGAGTCTGCTCGTACTGACCATTGATATTACTGAAGTAAGCCGAGTCTGCATAGATACCAGCTAGTGTCATGTAGTCTTTTCGGGCTATGGCTGTAGCCTTATCATTGTTCCTTTGAGGGCGAGCCTGTGCCGTGCATAATGATGAAAAGGCGATGAGTAGGAACAAAAGAACGCGACTCACGCCCTTAGGTAGGCGGAAGAAGAAGCGTGAACCCTTGTTTTCTTCGCTCTTAACACCTATCTGGCAGACTGTAAATATCTGACTTATCTTGCGGTATTTATTGATGATTCCATTGCAATTCATTAGTCCGAAACCATGCGAAGTGCTGTCTTTTTGATCGTGGATAGGCTTTCGGTCGAATAGATGTTGCTGTGTTTCCTCATTGATGCCACATCCTGTATCCTCCACAGAAAGCTCCACATAGTCGGCTTCTTCTACTGCTTTGATACATACCTTGCCCCCAGCAGGCGTGAACTTACGGGCATTGTCGGCAAGAGTATTCACCATGAAGAGCGTTAAGATACGATCGGCTTTGACAATGGCGGCAGTATCCTCCACCTTTAGCTGTACCCCCTTTAATTGGAAAGCCATACGTCCTTTCTTCACAATGTCGAACACCTGCTGTACAGGAAAGCTCTCAATGTGTAGCGATAGTCGCCCTTGTCGGAGTTGAATCCACTCTGTCAGCGTCGAATTAAGGTTGTTGATCATGTCCGTGAGTTCCCTAATATAGGTGTAGCGTTCGCTTCTCACCGCATCAGACTCGCCTCCCCTCTTTAGCTTGTTAATCTCATGTAGCATTCGATTGATGAGTGGCATGATGCTGTTAACCAATGATACCTTCGCACGTTGCTCTATATAGCGACGCTTATTGTCGATAAGATGAATGTTACTAATGGTGAGTTGCTCCGAAACCTCAGTGTATTCGTCATCGAGCTGAGCCATATAAGCGATGTTATGGTGCTTCCATTCTTCCAAAGGCAAGAGCAGTTTGTTGAGCTCCGATTGGTTATCAGCGCGCCTACGGAGGTAGTGGAAGATGATTAACAATGACAGGATGACAATGATGATAAGTCCGATTGCAATAATCATGATGTTCAACTGCTGTGAAGTAGAGTCCAGTTGATCAGCACGTGCTTCGTAGTATCGGTCCTGACGGGTCTGTTCTTGCAAGTCAAGATATATGTTTCTGTTATAGTCACTCGCCTGTTTATTGTCTATAGCAGAGTACACCACGCTTAGTTGTTCACGAATAGAAGCCACCAAGTCGGGGGCTTGATTGATTGCAGGGTTCTGTTTCAAAGCATTCTGCAAGCAGATAAGTGCAGAGCGATAGTCCTTTATCTGCCAGTAACAAGACGCTAGTGTACGATAAGAACCAGCTGTTTGATAGACGTCACCATACTTTTGGAAGATACTTAAAGAGCGTTCGGCGAGGTTACCAGCGATAAGACTATCGGGCAAGTTACCCACTTTCAGGTATTTAAAAGAGGGCAGATTATCACGAATAAGCGCCTCTCTACTCTTGTCGTTCACCAAATGTTCGCTTAGAGCCTGCAATGAGTTTGCTTCCCAATAAGGGTAGTTATGATGGATAGCCAGCATGTAACAGCGAATGAGATAATCGAACTCCTTTTGATTAATCTCCTCTTGTTTACCCTTTGTAAAGATACCTCCTGCGCCCACATTATATAAGTATGCGAGCAGTTGAGGCATATCCGTTTGAATCTCACCATCGGGGTTGATGGCAGAAAGAGCACGTACGGAGGGTTGCTCCAAACCGACATAATAATAATAAGTAGAGCTTACTATGGCATATTCCGAACGGGCATATACCATCCGACGTCGCTGTCTATCGGTTAAGAGACGCTTATCCTCATTGATACGTAAAAAGCGTTTGTTGGCTTCCTCGTTATAGTCATAATACTCCTTATTGTTCGACTCCCTTTGGCAAAGACGCATCATTTGTATGTCGGCAACAAGCAGTTCCACCTGGTCATCCGTGCTGCCCATCACCTCATTGAGAGTAGCGTATGCCTTATCAAAGTGCATTTGCATGAGGTAGATAAACGCAAGATTATTCAGTGCTTCGGCCTTACCAGTGTTGTAACCATTCGACAAGGCGAGGGCTTGCTTCGCATAGATTTTAACCGAGTCAAGATTCCTGTAATGTGCAGCATAAGCCTTGTCATTATAGTCATCCACCTGTTGTCTATGTGGAGCATTGCATGCCGAGAAGAACAGAAGTAGGCAGATAGCTGCCAAGGACATGATGATCTCTTTTGTTCTGTTCGTCTTCATCTGTTGTAAAAAGTATTCGCCATCAATCGAAATGATTTGTGAGACAAATTTACGAAACTTTTCTTAAACAGCTTACAAATGCTCTTATTTAATTCAAAAATCATCATCCAGCGTTTAAAATTATGATTATTTCGAGTTGACGAGTGGATGAGTTGCCAAGTAAGGGATAACGTCTGATATAGTAAGGGGGCGTTTCTTCCTATCGAAGAGAGCCTCCCTTCAATGGCAAGAAAGGCTCTCTTCCATAGCAAGAGAGCCTCTTGTTGATAGCTGTTAAGGCTGTCTGATAATCGACATAAGCAATAATTTTTTTAGACTTAACCACAACTTTTTGTGATCAGTGTTGCGTTTCTCTTATTTATTTCTTATCTTTGTGCGTGATTTAATAAATGGTTTATAGCACAAAGAGATGGCTAGAATAAAGACAATAGGTATTCTGACTTCAGGAGGCGATGCGCCAGGAATGAACGCTGCAATACGTGCGGTGACAAGAGCTGGTATATATAATGGATTCAATATCAAGGCTGTCTATCGTGGATATGATGGTTTGATAACAAACGATATAAGACCTTTTACAACAGAGAATGTGAGTGGTATCATCGGACAAGGTGGTACGATACTCAAGACAGCACGCTCAAAAGGCTTCGCAACAGTGGAAGGTCGGCAGACAGCTTACGACAATCTCGTGGCTGAAGGCATTGATGCTCTTGTTGTAATAGGTGGTAATGGTTCGTTGACAGGCGCTATGAAGTTCGCACAAGAGCATGACTTCTGTTGCATTGGATTGCCTGGAACGATTGACAACGACCTTTATGGAACAGATAGTACCATTGGTTACGATACGACAATGAATACAATCATGGAGTGTGTAGACCGCATTCGTGATACTGCGCAGAGCCATGAACGAATCTTCTTCGTCGAAGTGATGGGTCGTGATGCAGGCTTCTTAGCACAGAACTCGGCTATTGCAAGTGGTGCAGAGGCTGCTATCATCCCTGAAGACTCAACTGATGTTGACCAGTTAGCACGCTTTATGGAGCGTGGAATACGCAAGTCTAAGAGAAGTTGTATCGTCATTGTGTCAGAGAGCCCGAAGTGTGGTGCCATGTATTATGCCGATCGTGTGCATAAAGAGTTCCCTGATTACGATGTGAGAGTGTCCATCCTTGGACACTTGCAACGCGGTGGTCGCCCTTCAGCACGTGACCGTATCTTAGCAAGCTGTACGGGTGTTGGTGCCGTTGAGGCTATTATGCAAGGTCAGCGAAACATCATGGTTGGTGTGAGAAACAATGAGGTTGTCTATGTTCCATTGTCTGAAGCCATCCGTTCGGATAAGCCTTTCGATCGTAAACTCATTAAGGTGTTGGACGAACTAAGTATTTAGTCCATTGCTCCGAATGGTCATCTGCAGGAGTGTTACACCTTATTATATATAGAGAGAAGAAATAATAATAAAAAACAAACATATTTTATGTCACAGATTAATGGGCGTATCTCCCAGATCATCGGCCCTGTTATCGATGTATTCTTTGATACTAAGGGAGAGAATCCAGAGCAGGTTTTACCTAAGATTTACGATGCCCTCCGTGTTAAAAGAGCTACTGGACAGGACTTGATTATCGAGGTTCAGCAGCATATAGGAGAGGATACTGTACGTTGCGTAGCCATGGATAATACCGATGGACTGCAACGCGGACTAGAGGTTGTACCAACTGGTAGTCCGATAGTAATGCCTGCTGGAGAACAGATTAAGGGTAGAATGATGAACGTGATAGGTCAGCCTATCGATGGTATGGAACCTTTGAAGATGGAAGGTGCATACCCTATCCATCGTGAGGCACCAAAGTTTGAAGACCTATCTACGCACAAAGAGATGCTTCAAACAGGTATTAAGGTCATCGATCTACTTGAGCCTTATATGAAAGGTGGTAAGATTGGACTCTTTGGTGGTGCTGGTGTAGGTAAGACGGTGCTTATCATGGAGCTGATTAATAACATCGCTAAGGGGCATAACGGATACTCTGTTTTTGCTGGTGTAGGTGAACGTACGCGTGAAGGAAACGACTTGATTCGTGATATGTTGGAGTCAGGTGTTATCCGATATGGCGATAAGTTCCGCAAAGCAATGGAGGAAGGCAAATGGGATCTATCGTTAGTTGACCCCGAAGAGTTGCAGAAGTCACAAGCAACACTTGTCTATGGTCAGATGAATGAGCCTCCTGGGGCACGTGCATCAGTGGCTCTCTCTGGTTTAACAGTTGCTGAGGAGTTCCGCGATCATGGTGGTAAAAACGGTGAAGCAGCCGATATCATGTTCTTTATTGATAATATCTTCCGTTTCACACAGGCTGGTTCTGAGGTTTCAGCGTTGCTCGGTCGTATGCCATCAGCAGTGGGTTATCAACCTACATTGGCGAGTGAGATGGGTGCAATGCAGGAGCGTATTACATCAACAAAGCATGGTTCTATTACTTCTGTACAGGCTGTTTATGTGCCAGCAGACGACTTGACGGACCCTGCTCCAGCTACAACTTTTACCCACTTGGATGCTACGACAGAGTTAAGTCGTAAGATTACGGAGTTGGGTATATACCCTGCTGTAGACCCACTAGGCAGTACCTCTCGTATTCTTGACCCATTAATCGTGGGAAAAGAGCATTATGAGTGTGCTCAGAGAGTAAAGCAATTACTACAGAAGTACAATGAGTTGCAGGATATCATTGCTATTCTTGGTATGGATGAGTTGTCAGATGATGATAAGTTAGTCGTTAATCGTGCTCGTCGTGTACAGCGTTTCCTCTCTCAACCATTTACTGTTGCAGAGCAGTTTACGGGTATCAAGGGTGTAATGGTTCCTATTGAGGAAACCATCAAGGGCTTCAATGCCATCTTGAATGGTGAAGTTGATGATCTTCCAGAGCAGGCTTTCTTGAACGTTGGTACGATAGAAGATGTGAAGGAGAAGGCTAAGCAACTCCTTGCAGCTACGAAGTAATGGGCTTCCATACCGAAATAGAATAATAATAGGATTGTCTATGCTGACACTTAAAATAGTATCTCCCGAAAGAATTGTTTATACTGGTGAAGTCGATAGTGTGCTCGTTCCGGGTACAGTGGGGCAGTTTGAGATTCTCAACGATCATGCTCCTATTATCTCAACATTGGTAGAAGGCAAGGTTGTATATAGTACGAAGGGCACGAAGAACGAGCTTCAAATCGTTGGCGGTTTCGTCGAGGTGAAGAAGAATGAGGTGAGTCTTTGTGTGGAGATATAAAGAGGATTGTTCCTTAGAGACGGGCTTTTAGAATGGTGGAGTATAATAAGGTGTATAAGAGATATTACAAGATTAACGTGTGGATTATCTTTGCGTTATATCTTGTGGGTTTACTTGTTGCGCAGGTGACAGCACATTCCTACTATCTTAATATGCTAATAATAAGTGCATTATTCTCCCTTATCACAGCCTCAATTTATGGAGGAGCTTGGAAAGCAATAGCGACTAGTTCACCAGCAGTATTGGGTAAGTTTTACCTTGCAGGTTCGGCTTTGCGTATGTTACTAGCCTTCCTTACGATTTTGGTTTATGCCATCATTGTAAAGGAACGTGTAATGATTCTGAGCTTTGCGGTCATCTTTATGATTTTCTATCTGGTGCTATTAGCATTTGATACCATCTATTTTTCTAAAGTAGAAAAGAACAATAAAACTAATAATTGACGAATGAAATATCTCAAGCATTTGCTTTGCATGGCTGTAATGCTGTTCTTTCTCTTACCTGGTGCAGCTGCATCTGAGAGTAAGGGAGGCGGTGTGGACTTGCAAGGTATATTGTGGGGACACATCAAAGACTCCTATGAGTGGCATATTACGAATATAGGAGATAAACCTGTCATCATCAATCTTCCAGTTATCGTGAAGACATCAGATGGTTGGTATACAGGTTGGGCAGAAGACTTTGAAGAAGAGCCTTTAGAGCATGGTCCACACGCTGGTTATCGTCCTTGTAAGAATAACCCTAACTTGTTTATAGCGACAAAGGGGGATTATGAACGACGTATTGTTGAATTGAAACCAGATGGAACAGAAGTGCGCCCATTTGATATATCAATTACGAAGTCGGTGTGTGTACTCTTTATAGATGCTATTCTTCTGTTACTTTGTATATTGATACCAGCACGCTGGTGTCGCCGTCACAAGGTTACAGATAAGGCTCCAAAGGGATTCACTGGATTGATGCACATGTTCGTGATGTATGTCTATGATGAGGTGATAAAACCGACATTGGGTAAGGAAGCAGATAAATATGCACCTTACTTATTGACCTGTTTCTTCTTCATCTTTGTGGCTAATGTCATGGGTATTGTACCATTTCCACCGGGTGGAGGAAACCTCACGGGTAATATTACAATTACCTTCTTTTTGGCTATCTGTACCTTCTTAGTAACCAACTTCTCGGGTACGAAGCATTATTGGAAGGATATCTTTTGGCCAGATGTACCCGCATGGTTGAAGGTGCCAGTACCTTTGATGCCAGTGATTGAGATTTTTGGTATCTTTACAAAACCCTTTGCATTGATGGTGCGTCTCTTTGCTAATATGATGGCAGGACATGCTATTGCATTGGCTTTGACCTGTATTATCTTCATCATGGCGACTATGGGTATTGTACTTAGTTCTTCCATGACCATTGTGAGTGTGGGAATGAGTATCTTTATGATGCTTTTGGAGATCCTTGTTAGCTTCATTCAAGCATTGGTATTCACGATGTTGAGTGCTGTATTTATCTCTTTGGCACGTGTTCATGAGCCTGCAGAAGAGAAGGTGAAAGCCTAGGGAAATAAGGATAGAGTAGGGAGTTAATCCTTTGGAATAGTAGTAAGACCTCCCTAATCTATCATGAGTAACGGAATAAATAATAAGAAATAATTAATATTAAAAGTAAAAAACTATGTTGACATCATTGTTATTAGCAGCAGAGACTGCAAAGTTAGGCGCCGCAATCGGTGCAGGTATCGCAGCTGTAGGTGCAGGTCTTGGTATTGGTCGTATCGGTGGTCAGGCTATGGATGCTATGGCTCGTCAGCCAGAGAAGATCGGTGACCTTCGTTCATTAATGATTATTGCAGCCGCATTGGTAGAGGGTGTTGCCTTCTTTGCTGGTATCATCGCCCTTCTCTGCGTATTCTAAACAACGCATGAGGAGTTAGTTAATAAGAGTAATAAGAAAAGTAATTTAGCAGCTTATGTCATTATTATTGCCAGATAGTGGTTTGCTCTTTTGGATGACAATTGTCTTTCTGGTGGTCTTCTTCATCCTATGGAGATGGGGCTTCCCTTCCATTATAAAGATGGTGAATGAGCGCAAGAACTATATAGATGAGAGTCTAGCAAAAGCAGAGGAAGCTAACTTGAGGCTTGCTAATATTCAGAAACAAGGTGAGGAGCTGCTTATGGAAGCACGCGAGAAACAGGCGCAGATACTTCGTGAAGCGTCTCAAACGCGTGATACCATAGTCGAACAGGCTCAGGAGAAGGCGCACGAAGAGAGTGCTCGAATCCTATCAGAAGCCAAGGCTGAGATTGAGAGTCAGAAGCAGGCGGCTATACGTGATATTCGTACACAGGTAGCTGAGTTGTCTGTACAAATTGCTGAGAAGATTCTTCGCAAGCAGTTGACAACATCTGCAGAACAGGCTCAACTCATCGATAGCTTATTGGATGAAGTTGCTTCTTCTAACGGAACAGAAAGTAAATAAACGCTTATGGATACAGGTGTAATATCGGTTCGTTATGCTCGTGCGTTATTCAAGGCTGCTTGTGAACAAGGGCTTGAAGACAAGATATATGCAATTATGCAGACCCTTGCTCAGGCTTACTTGCAAGTAAAGGATTTACGTGTGACCATCGAAAGTCCGATGCTTCCTAAGGAAAAAAAGCGCAAGCTATTGGAAGTAGCCTGTGGTGACAACTGTCCCGAGTTGGTTAGTAACTTCCTTTCCCTTGTACTGAAGGAGGATAGAGAAGACCTATTACAGTTAATGGCAAATGATTATGTTTCTCTGTACAGAAAGCATAAACATATTATCCAGGGTAAGGTCATCACTGCTTCGCCCGTCTCTGAAGAGACAGAGAAGAAGATGAAAGCATTGGTGGAAGCCCGTAGTCAGGGAACTGTTGAGTTCAACACAGAAGTTGATCCATCGCTTATTGGAGGATTCATACTAGAGTATGATACTTACAGGATGGATGCGAGTGTGAAGAACAAACTGAATGCTATCCTCACACAATTAACAAAGTAATAAATTAATAACATGTCAGATAAAATTAAACCAAGTGAGGTGTCTGAGATTCTTGTAAAGGAATTGCAAGGCATTAACTCAGAGGAGAAGTTTGATGAAGTCGGCACCGTGTTGACCGTTGGTGATGGTGTAGCACGTGTGTATGGTCTTCGTAACGCTGAAGCCAATGAGTTGCTTGAATTTGAGAATGGCACTATGGCTATTGTCATGAACTTGGAGGAAGACAATGTCGGATGTATTCTTCTTGGTCCTACAACGGGTATCAAGGAGGGACAAAGCGTAAAGCGTACACATCGTATTGCCTCAATTCGTGTGAATGACAACTTTTTGGGACGTGTGGTAAATCCTCTGGGAGAAGCTATTGATGGTAAAGGTGATATAGACTTGACCGACTCTTTCGAGATGCCATTGGACCGCAAAGCTCCTGGTGTGATTTATCGTCAGCCAGTGAAAGAACCTCTCCAAACAGGTTTGAAGGCTGTCGATTCAATGATTCCTATTGGTCGTGGTCAGCGTGAGCTCATCATTGGTGACCGTCAGACTGGTAAGACTGCTATTGCTGTTGACACCATTCTCAACCAAAAGAGTTTCTATGAGCAAGGTAAGCCAGTATATTGTATTTATGTTGCCATTGGTCAGAAAGCATCTACAGTCGCAACATTAGTGCAGAATCTAAAGGAACGTGGTGCATTGCCATATACGATTATCGTGAGTGCAACGGCGGCTGATCCTGCTGCTATGCAATACTATGCTCCATTTGCAGGAGCCGCTATTGGCGAGTATTTCCGTGATCGTGGTTACTCTGCCCTTGTCGTTTATGACGACTTGTCAAAACAAGCTGTTGCTTATCGTGAGGTATCTTTGATTCTTCGTCGTCCATCAGGTCGTGAGGCTTATCCAGGTGATGTATTCTATCTACACTCACGTCTTTTGGAACGTGCAGCGCGTATCAACGATCAGCAAGAAATTGCCGAGAAGATGAACGATCTACCAGAGAGTATGAAGGGACATGTTAAGGGTGGCGGTTCTTTAACAGCCTTGCCAATCATTGAGACGCAAGCTGGTGACGTATCAGCCTACATTCCAACGAACGTGATTTCCATTACCGATGGTCAGATTTATCTTGAGACAAACCTTTTCAATCAGGGCTTCCGACCAGCTATTAACGTTGGTATCTCCGTATCTCGTGTAGGTGGTTCTGCGCAGGTGAAGAGTATGAAGAAGGTGGCGGGAACACTGAAGATAGATATGGCACAGTATCGTGAGCTAGAGGCATTCTCAAAGTTCTCTTCTGATATGGATCAAGTGACAGCAATGACACTCGACCGTGGTCGTAAGAATAACCAGCTATTGATACAACCTCAGTACAGCCCAATGCCAGTAGGAGAGCAGATTGCGATACTCTATTGCGGTGTACATGGTTTGATGCGTGATGTTCCTGTTGATCAGGTTCGCCATTGTCAGGAGCAATTCCTTGATAGTATGCGTTCTTCTTATGCCGATGTTATCAGTTCCCTTGCTGCAGGTCAGTTGGAAGATTCTTCTATAAAGGTAATTGAGGAAGTCATGGGCAATATTGCCGGACAATATAAATAAGACAAGAAGAAATGGCATCGTTAAAGGAAATAAAGACTCGCATAGCCAGTGTCCAAAGCACGCGTAAGATTACGAGTGCAATGAAGATGGTAGCATCGAGTAAGTTGCATCATGCACAGAATGCAATCGAGAATATGCTCCCTTATGAAGCGATGCTCGAGCATATTCTCAAGGCTTTCCTTGTCTCTACACCGAATACTGAGACTCCTTTTGATGTACAGAGACCTGTGAAGCGCGTAGCCTTACTTGTGTTCTCTTCTGATAGTTCGCTCTGTGGTGGATTTAATGCGAATGTCATCAAACTCATGCAGCATACAATCGATGATTATCATGCTCAAGGTTTATCTAACGATGATATAGTTATCTATCCAGTTGGAAGAAAGGTTGCAGAAGCGGCAAAGAAGCGTGGTTACACCTGTGTTTGTCCGTATCCACACCTTGCTGATAAGCCTAATTCGGAAGAGTGTCGTAATATTGCGAAGGAGCTTGGTCAGAAGTGGCTAAAAGGTGAGTTTGATAGGGTAGAGATGATTTATCACCACTTTAAGAGTGCTGGTAGTCAGATTCTACAGTCTAAACCTTTCTTGCCAATAGATCTCAGTGAGGAGTTAAATCGTGATAATGAGCGTGACCTATCATCGGATGTTTCAACCAAAGCAGCGCAAGACTATCTGAAGAAAAAAGGGCAAACCAATCAGCATAAAACTGATAGTGACGTTGTTGTTCCATTGAATGATGACTTCATTGTGGAGCCTGATTTACCTACAGTATTGCAGGCTTTGGTACCAAAGTTACTCCATCTCATGGTTTATACAGCCCTTTTGGATAGTAATGCGTCAGAGCACGCTGCCCGTATGGTGGCTATGCAAACAGCAACGGATAATGCTGATGAATTACTTCGTTCGCTCAACTTGCAATATAATAAGTCGCGTCAGGCAGCTATTACATCCGAGTTACTGGATATTGTTGGAGGTACGGTGAATAATTGATTTTGCCATTGCATAGTATTTGTGATGGGATATTATCTTATAAAAAAGGTACAGACTTCTTCATAGTCTGTACCTTTTCTATTTCAAAAGTATGAAGAATATAGTAATCAATGTGATGATTGCTTTAAACGATAGAAAGATTCTGACGACTATTTTACAGGAATAGTTCCATCGTTTTAATAAGGTCTTTAGGACAGCTCGCTGAGAACTACTTGACCTAACAAAGAAGCTCTCGCAACTGATTATAAGAAATATTTGATAGTTTTATAGAATGGGTCGGGCAATTTTATAAAGCCTGCAGATAGTAAAATGAAGACAGCTCATCAATCGCTTTTAATATATGCAATAATATGCAGGAATAGTTACTATTGTTTTCAAATTAAGGGTGTAATTGTGAAAAATATCATCATATTTATCTTTTAATATTTCATTTTTGTATCTTTGCGATTGTTATAGTCTGATAACAACAAGTATTGTCAAATCTTAAAAAGATATCGTTATGGCACACCAAAAAAGATTTCTTCTTGATGAAAAAGATATCCCTACGCAGTGGTATAACATCCAGGCAGATATGCCAAACAAGCCACTTGCACCGCTAAATCCTGCTACTCATGAGCCTATGCGAGTAGATGATCTTGCAAAGATATTCAGTAAAGAATGTTCTAAACAGGAGTTAGATACAGAACACGCATGGATAGATATTCCAGAAGAGGTACTGGATATGTATAAGTATTATCGTTCCACTCCGCTTGTACGTGCCTACGCTTTAGAAAAGGCATTGGATACGCCTGCCCACATTTATTTTAAGAATGAAAGTGTAAATCCTTTAGGTTCGCACAAAGTAAACTCCGCTATTCCGCAATGCTACTATTGTAAGAAGGAAGGAGTTACCAATGTTACGACGGAAACTGGCGCTGGGCAATGGGGTGCAGCCTTGTCTTATGCTGCGAAAGTCTTTGGATTAGAGGCAGCAGTCTATCAAGTGAAGATATCAATGCAACAGAAACCTTATCGTTCGCTCATCATGCGTACCTTTGGAGCTATGGTCGAAGGGTCGCCCTCCATGTCAACGCGTGCTGGAAAAGATATTGTAACACGTGATCCCACTCATCCTGGTTCGTTGGGAACAGCTATCTCTGAGGCTATTGAACTAGCAACAACAACTCCAAATTGTAAATATACTTTAGGTTCTGTGATGAATCATGTAACATTACATCAGACGATTATTGGGCTTGAGGCTGAGAAACAAATGGAAATGGCGGGAGAATATCCCGATAAGGTAATTGCTTGTTTCGGTGGAGGTAGTAACTTTGGAGGAATTGCTTTCCCCTTTATGCGTCATAACATCTTCGATGGTAAGAAAACGGAGTTCATTGCAGCAGAACCTAATAGTTGTCCCAAGCTGACAAGGGGTAAGTTTGAATATGATTTTGGTGATGAAGCTGGCTATACTCCCTTATTGCCAATGTTCACATTAGGTCATGATTTCAAACCCGCCAATATCCATGCAGGAGGTTTGCGCTATCATGGTGCTGGTGTCATCGTCAGTCAGCTGATAAAAGATGGCTATATGCATGGGGTCGACATCCCACAATTAGAGACATTTGAGGCAGGTATTCTCTTTTCGCGCACTGAAGGAATCATTCCTGCACCTGAGAGTTGTCATGCAATCGCAGCAGCAATACGTGAAGCAAATAAAGCAAAAGAAGAGGGCAAGCAGCAGGTTATTCTCTTCAATCTTTCTGGTCATGGGCTTATTGATATGACTGCTTACGATAATTATATTAATGGTGATCTGAGAAACTATACGCTGTCAGACGAAGAAATTAAAAAGAACCTTGAGACTGTCCCTAAGATATAATACTTTTACTTAATCAAAAAGAGTCGTATCAACCCAATAATGTGTAATGATACGACTCTTTTCTTTACATAAAGTAGTATAATTCTATCAGTTTTGTCCTAATGTTTCTGGAAGAATCTAAAGGGATTTTGTTTATCCAGTCCTATCATAAAGCTTAATCGCCTTGCTTGAATGCGATTCTTTTTAATTCCTTTTGGAATGATATTCCCATATAATTGTTGATGTTGATAGTCTGTTTTTTAGGGATGGTCAAGCCCCGTAAAATTAGGCGAATATCGTTTCTAAAAAAGGTACTATCGTTTCAAAGAAAAAGTACTATCGTTTTGCTCAAAAAGTACTATCGTTTTCATGAAAAGGTAGTATCGTTTTCTAAAAGACCTACTATTGTTATTTTCTTTCCCATTTCAGGTTTCTTTCGTGAAGATATTATTTGATTTGTCAAATATGATGAACGCATAAAAAAGGTCGGTTGGAAGAAGTTCCAACCGACCTTATGATTTGTTTTTATCGTAGAGTAATTCTACTTATTTGTCATGTTACATGACAACAATCTTCTTACCATTATGGATGTAAATACCCTTCTTTAAGCCCTCAGGTGTTGTACCATAACGATGACCTTGTAGGTCATAATAGTGATCATCCTTAGTCTGAGGTCTAACACTGATATATTCTATTGCTGTGTTAGTATTCTTTCCATCGCCCAAATCATCTGGCTGATCAGGATTTGCGATGAATCTAATCTCCTCAAGCGGAATATTCAACTCAATGGTAAACTTGTTATTGTCGTGATTTATCTCACCAGCGTAACGACCATTATAGTTGTCAATCCATGCTGTTACAGTGTGCTTACCAGGTGTCGCAACCCATTCATTTCCTTGCTGACCACCATTTGCCGTCACCTTTGCAAAGGCGTGCGACCTCACACCCTGGGTGTAATTATCCGACCACGTAATAACGTCTGTATTGTTATCAATGATAAATTCAACTCCTAATTGCTGACCGGCAGGTGCATCTTGATCACCAGCATTGGCAACATAAGCAGAGAAATTTACTCTATCACCTGGCTTGATACTCTTTTTGTTCATGAGAATCTTGGTAACGACAAGGTCGTAACCACCTGTAACAGGGGTGAATGATCCCTTATCATCAGCAGATTCGAGTACATTAAATCTCTTTGTTCGGAGATTATTGTCCTTATTTATGTCATCGGACAAATAGTTGCGGTAATCAACTTCTGCGACGATTGTATGACCGCCAGCTTGCGCTGTCCAAGTAGTGTTTGTTGTTATAATGATAGGCTGATTAGCTTTCAGACCATTCTTATAGTTCGTTGAGATGTAACTATCTTTGCCATCCACCGTAACTCTTACGCCAATACTAACTCCAGCAGGGATATTCTTGTTAGAAACAACTGCCGTCTTGAATGTTACTTGGTCACCTTCTTTAAGATTCGTATTACCATTTGCATTCTCCCAACGTAAGCCTTTAAGCATAATGTCATAGTTGGTAATGCCTTCCATTGGATCAACCAGGCCACCGCCTTGATTCTTATCAGCTTCTGGTGCCTCTGGAACTTTGTAACTTACATCTGTTAGATAATCATAGTTAACAGCCTTTGCACGATCCTTATTATTGTCAGTCCATAAAGGCCATGTTTGATTGTTGCCAACCTTATCAGAACTTACGTTTGCAATCTTAAGTCCATCGATGAACTTAACGTTATCGTTCTCTAAACGGATAGCACCTGTTGAGTGTTCCCATGTAGAGTACTTCGTTGTTTGCCCCGCAAGAGAAGCCCCTAGAATCTCAGTATTCTTAAATACGATATCAGTTGGACCTTTAATTATACGAATCGCATCGAAAGGAGAGTCATATATTTTCGTGTTATTGAAGGTTACGTTACGCACACCACCTCTGACATCAACGGCTGCAAGATCCTCATGCCAGCTATCATCATTCGTACCGCAACGTACAAGCACGTTATTATCAAAGCTGATGTTCTGTGTAGCTTGGAATTTCGGACCTCTAAAGTTGTCGTTCAAATGGATACCTGATGCCATAAACATATCAGCAAGGTAGTTGTTGTAAACCTTATGTCCGTCACCACCATAGATGGCAATACCCCCCGCACGCCATATAAATTCAATTGTGTTATAGGCGAAAGTGTTATTCTTCTCATCATGTGCTCCTAAATAATCGTCATTCCACATTGCTAGTCCATCATCGCCATTATTGCGAATACTACAATTATATACAGTAGCATTTGATGTTCCTTGACAGAAGTTCACACCATCCGCAAAGTTGTTGCGGATTCGACAATTATAAATCTTCAAATTATTGCTATAATCAATCGTTCCATTATAGTCAGCAATCCAGAAACCACATTCAAAATGATCCTCCCAAATGTCATGAATAGCACTTCCACCTTTGAAAACATCCATGAAACATTTGTAGACAGCCTCTTGGTTATAACGACTTCTCAGACTAGAATTGATGTAAAAGTTGCTAATATCCATGTTCTTGCAGTAGTCATCAGGACCATGTTTGCCATTACCGCCAGAGATACCGCCACCAGATTTGTTAGGATTGGTAAACTTAAGGTTTGTGTACCATATACCAGCACCAGTAATCTTTACGTCTGAACCAAACATATACCATATACCACTAAGCTCATAAGTACCTGCTGGAATGTAAAGTTTCTTAGAACCTGCATCGGCATCCTTTAGAGCTTCCTCGAAAGCCTTCAGATAATCTTTGCCATGAACATATTGTTTATATTTAGAATCGGTGACACTAATTGCACCTGCTGGGCGTTCGATCTCTTCTGGAACAATCTCCGTTTCGATGAAATCGACACCATATTTCAATCCTTTTGCGCCAGAACTCTGAATGCGAATACGGTCATTAGGGTGTAAAGGCTTATTCAAAAGGAAGTGAGTCTCATCAAAGGCGAAACATCCAGGACCACCATCATTTGAATCAGAAGGGTGACCACCAGAGAAATATTGCCACATATAATAAGAAGTAAGGTCAATCGTCTGCACTTTCTTATCATTGATATAAACATCTAATGAACCATCTTGCCCCATACCATTTGATGTATCAGGCAATGTGAAACGCAGTGTAACACCATTGGCAGAAGTCTTCATCGTCCATTCAGCATACGAACCATTTGATGGTAATTCTATATATGACTGCTTAGAAGCCTGCGTTGCAATATCCATGCGTTTCCAGTTTGTGGATTTAACAAGAGTAGCTCCGCCTCCAAGCCTTGCCGTCTCAGAATCGTAACGTGTGTAAGGCATTAATGCTCCTACACGTCCATTGGCATTTGCACCAGGTACAGTAACTTCATCTGCATAGCTTGCATGCATCATGAGGGTTCCTGTAAGCAAAAGTGTTAATGCTAACAACAATTTCTTTTTCATACTTTCACTAAATTTTGTTTTTAACAAGAGAGTTATAAATACTCAGTATAAACTTTTCGTTTACAAATATAGAACATTCCAATTAGCCGTGAGAGTTAAAAAATAATATTATAAACAATATCCAACTAATACAAAATTAAAACTACTGATTATCTGTTAGTTATATTCGGATAACTGCTTGCTTGTATAAAAAAAGAAAGTAACCTTTTCTTACAATGATGCTACCAATAAGGTCGCTTTACTTGAATAAAAGTACTTCAAAAGATTTTTTTACGTCCTAATGATAACTTTTGTCTTGATGTTTTTTATGTAAACTAATAAGTATAGAATAAAAAAGTTGTTATCATTTTTTGGGTATTGTAGATGTAAGATTGCTATCAATGAGAAGTCAGGATTCCAGTTTTTAAGAGTAGAATCGTGGTTATTTGGTACCTTAAAAACCTAGATTTATTTCTGTTTTATGTTGCTGTCATTCTTAACACTTTGCATAAATCCTTTGTTCTTAGGAGATGATAAGACGATAATTAGTGATAAGAATGACAGCAAAATGTAAATGCTAGTTTAATAAAAGAAGTTGCAAATCAGTGAATGAATCGTTAAGGCGGTGTGTTGATTATAGGCAGATTGATAGGGAGCGACTAATGTCATTTGCAAAGATAATATATTTGTGTTGAATAACAATAATATCCTACTTTTGTGTATTGAGATTTTAGAGAGTCATCCTTATCATCATATTTTAAAAGGAGAACATCGGTGGAAAAAAGAGATGTAAATGCTTGTTTTATCAGGTTTTTTTTATATCTTTGGCACAGAGATAGTGGTACACTAAATATCAAATAGAAATGAAATATAAGCTATTAATATTCCTTTTGATGCTAGCAAATAACTGCCTGGCATTAGTATTCCAGCCCGATACGATTGCAATTAGTAATGGAATGTCACATAATACATTAGATGAAGATGGTTATGATATGACTGCTGACACCGTTGCTAATTATTTGAATAAACCTATTCAACATCTTATGAACTTTCAGAACGATACCATACAGCTAAGAATCTCCGTCCCCAAAGACAACAAGGGGTATTATCAATGGAGAGGTTTTACGATTTCTAACTTTTATGTGAAGTGTTCGGAAGCTACATTCCAGGGGATGTCTGCAGCGATATTGTCACCAGTCACCATGATAGCAGGTGCTGATAGTAATACAAATTCAGTCTATACTGACCGCCTACTTATCATTGAATACAAAGGGAAGAAATGGGTATATGCTAATGTTATCCGTAACACCGATTGTGAAGACTCGTTCGGTTTTGAAGATTTAAGAGCAGGAGAAGAAGGATTAGAATTAATCTATATGGCAGGACAAGGGTATAAGTACTATTACAATATACTCATCGCAATGTCTTTTGGTCAGCCCTGTTTAATGAACTTGGATGTAGAAGAATGCAATTCAACTGCGCAATATCAAGTCACTCATCAGTATGATTTTACAGCCTCGGATGAGGATGACTGCTATCCTCTTTACGCTTATCGACGACACTTCCCAATGTTACTTCGTGGTGGAAATTATGATTCTTTCGTCAGATAAGGATAATTATTACTTATCTGTGGCACATCCTTTTATCAGTAAACACTCTATGGCTTCCCTGTTTCTTTAGGTTATTCAAGGAGTATATTTGCACCTTAAAAACCTAGACTTATTTATGTTGCTGTCATTCTTAACACTTTGTATACATCCTTTGTTCTTAGTGGATTATAAACCGATAGTTAGTGAAAGGAATGACAGCAAATAGAAATAAACGCTTACATTCAATATGTAGTTAGTTGATATTTATTGCTTTGGCTGTTTATATTTCTTACCATGTAAAATCAGCCAACAACTATTCTCGGGGTGATCTGGAGACATAAATGAGTCTCCAAACTCTCCTACTTTTTTCCCATTAAGATATATATCACCTGCGGAGGTGGCTCTAGATCCGTGCATAAAAGATTCCATTCTAACAGTGTATTTGATTCTCTTTCCTCCTTGCCTGTAGTAGAAATAACCATTCCATGAGGATCTTTCATAAACAGACTCAACATCATCAATTCCAGAAATTCTTCTTGTTTTCACACGATGCATTATAATTGTTACTTTCTGTTTGCCTATATAATACGTTTCTCTCGTTATCTCTCCAGAATTATCCCTAAGTACTTCTTGCACTTCATTGGTACCTGGTATGGCTGCATAGAGTGGAGTAGCCGTTGCAAATAGGAGTGTTAAGGTAGCTGCATAAAATAATTTTTTCATAATTGATAATTTATTTAGAAGTTAATAATATCTCGGCATCGGTGTGATAGACGTGGACTTGCATGAGTGTATGATGCTGAAGGCTGTGCAGACCACATTGGAAAAAGGCGAGGAGAAAAAAGAGATGAGCCTATACGACTGGTATGCCAAAGTATTGGAGGACGACAAGGTAGCCTTACAGCGTATTAGCAAGGTTCTTGTCGCCGACTCAGCCTTCTCCAAAAGACCTTTCATCGACAAGGTAATGAAGATGGGCTTCCATGTTGTGAGCCGCTTGCGTCATGACGCAGCCTTGTTCTACACGTGGGACGGGGAACCTACAGGAAAGCCTGGCCGTCCTCGTGTCAAAGGTGATAAGATTGACGTAAGGAACATCGACATATCCAAAGTCAATGAGCTTGATTTAGGAGAGACCGAAGGCAAAGCCTATGCGCTAAAGGCATGGTGCAAGTCCTTGCATAGGGTCGTGTCACTTGTCATCCACGAGTTACCTAATGGCAGTCGGCGCTTGTATTTCTGTACGGATGAGAGTATGGACGGACGCGATGTGGTGGAGTACTACGCCACACGTTTCCAAGAGGAGTTTTGCTTTCGCGACGCAAAGCAGTTCCTCGGCCTTACAGATTGTCAGGCACGCGACAAGAAAAAACTTGAATTTGCTTTTAACTCTTCATTCACAGCACTCAATGTGGCGAAAATTATGTGCAAGGAACTTGGTACGTCCATCGGTCGCCTTAAAGCGAAGATGATCAATGCATACTATGCCAAACGAATTATTGACGTGTTCGAGAAGAACCCGAACACGCCATTAAATAAAGAAAGTGTTAATGATATATTTAGTTTCGCTGATGATGCAGCATAATATTTAACGGACTATTGCTTCTATACAAGTCTTAAAAAAGATGTGTAGAAAGAGTAGCTCCCCTTTGGAGAGGGGCAGAGGGGTGAGGCTTTTTCCCTACTTCTAGGTATTGCACTATTCCTTACAACATCCTACCTTTGCATTAACAAATCAAAGGCGAGCTCTAGAATCATTGATAAGGTCACAAAAAGCCCTATGGGGCGTGCTGTGACTATATCAAAGATTTACAGAACATGCCTGAATTTAAAACAATTTAAAATGATAAAGAAAAGAACCGTAAAACAGATTTTATGTAAATCGGCGTTTGTTTTCGCCGCTACGTTCGTTCTTTCGCTGCCCACTTACGCAAGGCACGAGAACGAAGTGAAAGTTAATACCGAAGCCAACATTAAGGGACGCGTAGTGGATAGTAAAACACAACATCCTCTTTCGCACGCGAGCGTGCTGGTTTTGGGTACAGTTATCACTACCACCACCGATGCCGATGGCCATTTTATGCTGCGAAATCTGCCTGTGGGAAAGGTGATTGTGGAAGTGCGCTCGTCTGGTTATAGGGCTTACAAACACGAGGTGACAACGCAAAAAAATATTACCCATGAGCTGAATGTGATGCTCAAACCCGACGAAATTGCGCTCGACGAGGTTGTTGTGTCGGCCAATCGTAGTCAAACACTTAGACGTGAGTCGCCTGTGGTTGTGAATGTTCTGGACACGAAGTTGCTCGAGTCTACCCATTCTACAACCTTGGTGCAGGGTTTAAACTTCCAACCGGGCGTGCGAACCGAAGATAATTGCACCAATTGCGGATTCTCGCAGGTGCGCATCAATGGGCTTGATGGTCATTATTCGCAAATATTAATCGACTCGCGACCCGTTTTCACGGCCCTTCAAGGTGTTTATGGACTCGAACAGATACCCTCTAACATGGTGCAACGTGTTGAAATTGTTCGCGGTGGTGGCTCGGCGCTCTTCGGTGCTTCGGCCATTGGTGGCACCATCAATATCATTACCAAAGAACCTAGCGAAAATTCGGCCGATGTGGCGCACACCATCACAGGCGCAACAAATGGCTCTACTGCTTTCGACAACAACACCACGGGCAACCTATCGGTTGTTACAACCAATAATAGAGCTGGGTTTTATCTCTATGGACAAAGCCGACACCGCGCTGCTTACGACCGCGATGGCGATGGTTACACCGACCTTCCCACGCTAGATAATAAAACTGTGGGGCTTAGCTCTTTCTTCCGACTCACCGATTACTCCAAAATAACCCTTAAATACCACGGCTTGAAGGAGTATAGACGTGGCGGAAACAAACTTTACTTGCCTGCTCACGAGGCCAATATTGCCGAACAAATCGAACATACCATCAACGGCGGAAGTTTGGGCTACGACCTCTTTAGCCTTAATGGTAAGGGACATTTCAGTGCTTATGCCTCGTTTCAAAACGTTGACCGTAAGAGTTATTACGGCGGACTGGGCGAACTGGCCACCGCTGCCGATGGACTTAAGGCCTTGAACGAAGCCTATAAACTGGGACTTAACCTCGATATGAGCGAAGACGATGCCGCCACGCTGCCCGCCAACCAACAACAAACGCTGGCCGATGCGCAAGCCTACGACAAAGCACAACGAGCCTATAACCTTACGCATAACATCAATTACATAGCTGGTGCGCAATATGTGCACAATTTCGACCGTCTGTGGTTCATGCCTTCGAGTCTTGTTGTGGGGGCCGAATATAGCTACGACCGCATTAAAGACCACTCGCTGGGCTACAACAGCCTGATGGAACAGCGCGTGAATATTGGTAGCTTCTTTGCTCAAAACGAATGGAAAAACAACCATTGGGGCTTGCTTCTGGGCGGACGACTAGACAAACACAACCTTATCTCGCATCTTATCTTTAGTCCGCGCGTTAATCTGCGCTACAATCCCACGCCCAACACCAATTTCCGACTTACTTACGCTGGCGGATTTAGAGCCCCACAGGCTTTTGATGAAGACCTTCATACGCGTATTGCTGATGGCGACCGTGTGAAAATTGCGTTGGCTAAGGATTTGAAAGAGGAACGTTCGCACAGCTTTAGTGCATCGGCCGACCTCTATAAAAGTTTTGGAACAGTACAAACCAACGTTCTTATTGAGGGCTTTTACACACGCCTTAACAACATGTTTGCTACACGCAAACTGGCTGATAATGTGATTATTGATGGCGCACGTGTTGAAGAACGCTTCAATTCTAACGGTGCAACGGTGTATGGAATTAACCTCGAGGGCAAGGCTTCGCTCTCGTCGTGGGCGCAATTGCAAGCTGGTTTTACTTGGCAAAGCAGCCGTTATCGCACGCCCGAAGAATGGGACGACGATGCTGCTCCCGAGTTTAAAACCACTAAACGTCTGCTGCGAACGCCCAACACCTACGGATATTTCACCCTCACTGTGCATCCCACCATCGATTTTGCCCTATCGTTATCGGGCGTTTACACGGGTAGAATGTATGTTGGCCACCCCAAAGGGGGGAGCGAGCGCACCAACGACTTTGCTATCATTGAGCACACTCCCGCGTTTCTCACGCTTAACCTGAAGCTTGCCTATAATTTCTACATAACTAAGCAGGTGAAATTGGAGGCTAGTGCGGGGGTGCAAAACATGCTCGATGCTTACCAAAAGGATTTGGATAAAGGGGCTTCGCGTGCCTCCGACTATGTTTACGGACCTACTCAACCCCGCAGTTTGTTTCTTGGGGTGAAGTTTTCGTACTAGGTATTATGTCTTTTTTACCAAAAACAGTGGGTAGAGTTGTTTTGATTTTGTGTATTGCTGGACACATTGCCGATGTTGTTATTGAAAATGTAGTGCACTACGCTCAAACAATATCATAGGCAAGATGCCGACAAGCCAACAAAAGATGAACTGGATGAAATGTAAGCAACATCAATTGTGTGATTAGTGGTCTTACAATTGATTTGGGTTTAAAAAGCTGGGTGTAATGATTGAAAGCTACGGTAAATAGACTTTACAAAACGCATTTCAGTACTACACCACACGTTTCCAAGAGGAGTTTTGCTTTCGCGACGCAAAGCAGTTCCTAGGTCTTACCGATTGTCAGGCACGCGACAAGAAAAAACTTGAATTTGCTTTTAACTCTTCATTCACAGCACTCAATGTGGCGAAGATTATATGCAAGGAACTTGGTACGTCCATCGGTCGCCTTAAAGCGAAGATGAACAATGCCTATTATGCGCAACGAATTATTGACGTGTTCGAGAAAAACCCGAACACGCCATTAAATAAAGAAAGGATAAATGATATATTTAGTTTCGCTGATGATGCAGCATAATATTTAACGGACTATTGTAATATGATATGTTTAGAAAACTTAGATACCATTTAATGTATGTTTGAGTTCTGTTGTGGATATAATTATTAGTAAGTCTTTTCTTCTTCTTTAGTTATATTCTGAAACAAATATAAACACAAATTTTGATTTGAAAGTCATTTTAGATATGTTTAACATAAAGATTGTTCCTTTACATTAATAGTTTCTTCTGTTTTGTTCTTTATTTATAATAAATTCCTCCAGAAAGCTCTTCCTGTTTACCAAGTAAATATATTTGTCCAGTTAGGAGCATTACTTCTAATCATGGAAGTTGGATAACCAGAGGTGCTCAAACGCTATGCGAAAGTTTCTTCTTGTCCTTCATTGTCAATTAATCGAACGGGTAGATGTGTTGTTGCTTTACCTAGATAAGCCTGCGAAATAGGCATATTGTGTCTCGTTGCTTGGGTTTGTTTCCTATTCATCAGGGGCTGATATGACTTAAGAATTATTTGCAGAAAGTGGAAATGAGAGGAGATGTTTTGTAATAAAATACTGCTAATTGAGGGGCTTGTATTTGCGTTTTTTTCAGCAAGCAATGCCCTTCTCTGTAAATAGGCGAATTATGGAGAAGGAAATGATGGTTGGCGTAAGGTGTTGATAAATAATGAGTTGCATGTAAGGATGCTATCTTTCAGGAGAGATTTGTGTGCTAATTCCGTCAAAAGGAGCTTGTTTTTAGTCTAAAAGTAGGTGCTTTTTACTTGAAACGGAGGTATGTTTTGCCCAAAACGGAGGTACGTTTTACCCAAAACGGAGGTACGTTTTCACAAAAACGATAGTACTTTTTCATAAAAAGCTAGTAATCTTCTCGATTTTTCGTTATATTCTTCTTGTTGTAAGTCTAGAATGAAAAAACAGATTGTAAAGTATATTTTGCATAAAAAGCTATGGGCTTTGTGCAATTCAATGAGGTAAAAATCATCCTTTTGTTAGTCCCTAACAGCCCACTTGTAATTTGTTATTTTAGTTTCAGTTAGTTCTTTTCTCTGATTTAGAAGGTTATAATTGGAAAAAAACTGCATAGATTTTCTTGTTAAGTGAAAATATATGTTTATATTTGCAAGTCATTTGTTTTGGAATCTTTCTAAAGGTTTTTTCAAACGATGATAAGTAGGCAGACTGGAGTTATTATTTTATATTGAAGTAAAGTATTCGGCCTTACCTGATTTTGATATCATAAACTTAGTAAAACAATAAAACGATTCAATGAAGTATCACCAACACATGTCAGGAATACGGAAGAAATTGCCTTCTTTGCTATTCCTTGCTACCTTCTTCTTGATGATTTCGTGGACTTCTCCCGCCTTCTCACAGGTGGTTGGCAAGAAGTTTTCTATTTCTTTCAAGGATAAGGGTGTAGCAGAAATCTTAGACTTTATCGCTACGAAGGGCGATTATAAGATTAATTACACGGATGATGTACGGAACGACTCATTGCTATTGACCATTTCTTTTGATGAGGTTGATGAGTTGGGAGCCGTTCAAAGTCTGCTTTCTCACACTCCTTTTACTTATAATGTGAGTGAGAAAGACATCAATGTCTTTAAGATGAAGAACGCCACTCAGGGTCAGTTCACATTGAGTGGTACGGTGAAAGACAAGGATGGGGCAGGGATTCCATTCGCCACCGTGCAGATTAAAGGAACGTCGCAGGGCGTTATTGCCGATATTGATGGCAATTTCTCAATGCCTGTAGAAAAGGAGGAGGGCATGATTAGCTTCTCCAGTGTGGGATATGAGAGTAAGAACTTGAAGTATCACGCTGGTAAACCAATGAATGTTGTTTTGCCTTCTTCGGCTTATACGATGGGCGAGGTGACAGTGGTTGCTTATGGTAAGCGAAACACACGTGAGCAAGTGGGTGCGATAACCTCTGTGAAGGTGGAAGACTTGCAGAAAGCTCCTACAGCTAGCCTTGAGAATCTCTTGCAAGGTCGTATGGCGGGTGTAGATGTTACCAATCTTTCAGGTTCGCCAGGCGGTGGTGGCTCTCGAATCACTATTCGTGGCTTTAGTTCTTTGAATCAGCAAGGAGTGAATGATGGCAGTCCGTTATTCGTTATTGATGGTGTTCCTGTCAATAGTACAGGTAATGCGAATACGGGTGGTATCAATCCTTTGTCAGCTCTCGACCCCTCAAGTATCGAGTCCGTACAGGTGTTGAAGGATGCAGCTTCGGCTTCCCTCTATGGTTCGCGTGCTGGTAATGGTGTGATTCTGATTACAACAAAGAAAGGAAAGTCAGGGCGTACAGAGGTAAGCGTGAATGTATCTCAGTCGCTTTCTTGGTTACCACGCACACCATTACAGACACTTGGTAAGGGAGAGCGCGATATTGCTTTGTTATTGGCGAAGAACCAACGTACGTCTCATTATGACTATACAACCGACCGACTGATTAATCCTGGATCATACAAAGACTCCTATGGTTGGGATGCAGAATACGATGGTTCGTATGACTACTTATGGCGCAATGGTCAGGTGCTTAATAGCGATCGCAATTTACCAGCTATAGCACAAGACTCCTTGAACACCTTTTATAATAATAGAACAAACTGGTGGAAATATGCCTTCCGTTTAGGTCGTGTGACCAAAGCCGACCTTCAGTTGGCAGGTGGAACGGATAATCTTCGTTATATGGTGAATGGTGGTGTCTATGACGAAACAGGTATCATGATTAGTTCCAACTTCCGTCGTTATAGCTTGTTGAGTAATCTTGACTTCAATCTCTCCACCAAGTTGAGTGCCTTCACACGTATTAATCTCTCTTATGCCACGCAACAGGCAGGCTCCGATGCGGGTCGTGCTCAAGGATTGACTTTCGATCCGAAGCGCACTTCCACATTGTTGCCAGGTAAGGGAAGTACGGCAGAGCGTGTTGCATTAAGGCAATTACGTGATATTGACAAGTTGAATTCTAACTATAATATTCGATTGAGTTTAGGTTTCAATTACAATATTCTTAAGAATTTGAAGTTCTCTTCAACTTATTCTCTCGACCATTATTTCACACGTGTCTACAGCTTTACGCCAGATTATCTGACCTATGACCTCAAGTCAGCGATACAAGCTGCAAACATTGCGATGACCAATATCCAGACAGAGAATATATTGACTTACAACCTCCTTCTCCCACATGATCAGAAGTTGGAGTTGATGGCAGGTATGACCTATAACCACGAACTTTTGCAGAATTTGAATGGTACTGCAAAGGGTGGTCCAACCAATTCTATTAAGTATGCAGGCGAAGGTTGGCCTTCACTCTTCAATGATAATGGAACGATAAGAGCCGCTCAGAGCTTCGGAACCGATAAGCAGGAACAATCCATGGTCAGCTTCTTGGGGCGTGCAGCCTATAGCTATAAGAAACGTTACATGGCGGAATTGTCTATTCGTTCTGATGGATCAAGTGTGTTCGGAAAGGACGTTCGTTGGGGTACATTCCCATCAGTGGGTCTAGGCTGGGCATTCAGTGAGGAAGCCTTCATGAAGAAGCTTTGGTGGTTGAGCTTTGGTAAGGTTCGCGCCTCATGGGGTAAGTCAGGACAGAAGTTCCAAGAGCCTTACTTAGCCTTAGGTATTATGTCAGAAAGTAACGTCTTTAATGGTTCTCTCGGATTGATACCACAAGACATGGCGAATCCAAAGTTGACTTGGGAGGAGAGTGATCAGTATGACCTTGGTCTCGATCTTCAGATGTTAGACTATCGTTTGAAGCTCAAGCTCGATTATTATTATAAGTATTCAAGCAAACTCTTGATGCAGTCTTACCTCCCTGGTAACGTCTTCCTTGCATCACGTATGTGGGATAATGCATCTGCAATCTCTAATGAGGGAATTGAGTTTGAAGCCTCTTATGATGTCATCCGCAATAAGAAGTGGAACTGGACGGTGGGCTTCAATCTCTCACACAACCGCAATATGTTGCGTAAAACCTATAATGGAGAAGACTTGAACGATAAGGTGCTTGGTCGTCCAGTCTATGGTATTTATACTTACAAGGATGAGGGAATAGTGCAGCGTGAAGAGGATATTCCAATGTATCGTAACGCCTCTGGTAAGTTGATGCCATTGTATTTCCAATCAGCAAATAACCCTTTGCGTGTAGGTGGAAGAAAGATTAAAGACCAGAACTATGATGGTGTTATTGATGATAAAGACCTCTATTATGCTGGTAGTACACTCCCTGCTGCTTATGGTGGTATCAATAGTCATTTGGAATGGAATGGCTTTAGTCTCGACTTACTCTTCAGTTACACCCTTGGTCGTAAGGTAATGAATATGGTCAAGAACAGTGCCTTTAGCTTCACAAAGGAGTTTGGCGTTATCATGAATAAGTTTAATATTCATGACTTCTGGACCACCAACAACCGTAATGCGAAATATCCTTCTTTGGAGTTCGCAGATAAGGATTACATCGGACAATTTGATGGAAACGTTGATTCAAACATAGAGACAATCAGCTTCTTACGCCTAAAGCAACTTGTACTGGGGTATAAGTTCCCACAGAACTGGTTGAAGAAGACCTTTATAAAAGAGGCTAATCTCTACCTCAGCGGAGAGAATCTCTTCCTCCTAACTAACTATTCGGGAGTAGATCCTGAAGTGATAGATCCTTATACAGGAAAGGATGATGGACGTGAATATCCATTGAATAGAAAGATTACTTTGGGTGTTAATTTAAAATTCTAAAGACGATGCGTAAAATCATATTAGGGTCTGTTCTTGTATGTTCGCTGCTCTCTTCATGTAATCTTGATATTGAGCCAGAGAATAGTATGACATACCGAAACTCTTTCAACACAGAGAAAGAGTTGAATGCAACAACAACCTCCATACAATATTATATCAACTCAACTATTGGCAGCAACTTCGTTTTGTCAATGGCTGGAGTTCTAGCTGATAATGTGCAGTCGAACACTCAGTTGCGTGAATGGAACCCTCGGACGGTTCTTTCAAACGACTATTCTTGGAAGGGATTGTACGATCTTATCTTTGAATCAAACCTATTGTTAGATAATATCTATCGTACAAAGGACCTCACAGAAGAGCGTGCAAACTATCACAAGGGACAAGCCGAATTTGCATTGGGACTGGCTTATTTCCTTCTTGCACAGCGTTATGGGGATGCCATTATAACAGAGAACTCTTCTGTTATTAAGGCTTATGACCAGTCTTCACAGGCTGATGTTCTCAACACAGCAATTATTCATGCGAAGAAAGCATTAGACCTTTTGCCAACATGGGATAAGTTAACTGATATCAACGGAGTGGCTATCACCGAGCGTCAGACAGCTTCAAAGGGTACTGCCGCAACTTTATTAGCACAGATTTATGCCTGGAGAGGAAGTATAACGGGGCTTTATCACCTCAATAACGATGCACAGGCTGACTATCAGAATGCCATCAAGTATGCTTCCGATGTCATAGCTGGCAAGGATGGTGTTTATCGCTTGTGTAGCACGCCAGAGGAGCTTTGTGAGTATCTTTCCAATGAGAAGAGTCCGAACCCAGAAGCCATCTTTAGCCTCTATTTCGATAAGACTCGTTCAGAGAATGTAGCCTCTCCTAATGAGATAGCACGTAACTTTGTTAGTTGGCCAGTGAGGGGTGATCAGACCTTAGCCGACCTACCATCAGAGACGCCATGTCAGCTTTATAAGTCTACAGTTGAGGCTCTCTTTCCTGATGCAACAGACAAGCGTTTGCACGCATTCTTCTATGAATGGGATACAAGCCATGAGGTTGATGGACAGGAATATGCTGTTATGTACAAGTTCCGTAAAGCCATTATGGATCCTGACCAGTTCTCGCCAAGTGGTTACAGCTACCGTACCATTGATGCAGACTACGTCTATTGGCGTTTGGCAGACTTATATCTCTTACGTGCAGAATGCTATCAGAAGTTAGGTGATGAGGCACATGCTATTGCCGACCTGAATGTTATTCGTGCTCGTGCGGGTGCTCTTCTCTATCCTTCAACCTATGATACAGAAGGCTTGAAGAAGGCTATCTTCCTTGAGAGAGAAAAAGAGTTTATTGGTGAGAATGATGCTCGTTATGCCGATATCATACGCAATGGTTATGTCAAAGAAGAGCTCAATGGTAAGTTCAAACTATTGACCAATCAAGACATTCAAGGTGGTGCTCTCTTCTTGCCATTACCTGCTGATTCATGGCAAGATAAGGATGGTCACATCATAAACAACAGGTTGAGACAGAAACCTTATTGGCAGGCTTATAAGTAAATAGGTTCTATTACGAACCCTAAAAAGGTTGAATAATGAAAAAGATAATTTATATTGTGGTACTCTGCTTGACGTTAGGAATGATGTCAAGCTGTACCGACTACAATTTTGATGATACTGGTCTTGCTAATGGTAAGCATGAGACTACCATGTGGGACTACTTTAAAACCGATACTTACAACTGGAGTTTGTTATGCGAAATGGCAGAACGGGCACAGCTTGTAGGGCTCTTCCAGGGTACAAGTCAGTATGGTAAGGACTTCACCTTCTTTGGTCCAACGTCTAATAGTATTCGTCGTTACCTCTATAAGAATGGTATGACAAGCGTATCAGAGATGCCTGTTAGTGATTGTAAGAAGTTTATATTGAATTGCGTCTTACCACACAAACGCATAATGCTCGACGACTTTAAGACTGGTACTAAGTCTTCTGACCCCTCTAGCCCAATAGGTAAAGGTGGTGAAACATTCACTATGGCATCAGGTGAGAAACTATGGATTTATACCTTCCGTGAGTCTTACGATGGTGTACCAAACGCTGGTCCATTACAGATCTATTTGGTTTCTCGCACCACAACAAAGACCACTCGCGTTGCTTCTTGTAATATAGAAACCCAAACCGGAGTGGTTCATTCACTTGAATATAACTTTAGTTTAACAGACTTTTAAGGTATGAGAAGAATAAAAAATAGTATAGCGTTAGTATGTCTAACCTTACTGGCTGTAGGCTTTATGGCATCATGCAGCAAGATGAAAGTGGGTTATCTCCGTACTGCGGGGGCATCTTTTGCACCAGACTTCATCAATGTTTTTCATAATATAGACACTACTTCTACTCGTTATCTAGAGCAGGAACCCTTCGTCTCAACGAGTATTCAGGGTGTTGCAGGTACTAATCCCGTTAACTTCGAGCTAGCCAGTGTGAAGGCAGATACGCCTGAAGCGGCTCAACTCTTTATGAAGTTATACAAAGAGGGAGAGATTTCTGTTGTGGGCGGAAAGGTCATTGTCTCTTTAAAAGCAACTCAACAGTTGACCAACGGGAATTATCATCTCACCTTGAAGGTCTATAACGAGGATCACGAAGCATTGTTAGAAAACATCTTCACAGTCGTTGTGACGGATGATGAGTTAGCTGTCAATTAATCGTAGACATATAATTGTATAGTTTTAAAATACCATAGATTATGAGAATAAAAAGATATTTCTTAGTGCTAGTAGCACTGATTGCTTTCACCCTGCAAAGTTTTGCGCAGGAGGGTACAACGGGTATTCAGTTCTTTCAAGGAACCTTCAATGAAGCTCTTGTAAAGGCAAAGCAAGAGAATAAAGTGCTCTTTGTCGACTTTTATGCAGTGTGGTGTGTACCTTGTAAGAAGATGGCGAAGACTGTATTCACACAAGAGGAAGTGGGTAAGTTCTTCAATGAACACTTCGTTAGCATACAGCTAGATGCAGAGAAGGGAGACAATGTTAACATCGCAAAAAGCTATAAGGTTGTTGCTTACCCAACGGTTGCTTTCATCTCACCTGATGGGAAAGCTATATCGGTGAATACGGGTGCAATGAACAAAGATGAGCTATTGGATGCAGCGAAGATAGCCGCTGGTCAGAGTATGAGCTTTGAAGCTCTTTATGAGAAATATAAGGCTGATAACAATGATCTCGACGTCCAACAGCAACTCCTTCTCAAAGCTCCTTCCTTCTTACAAGCGCAAGAAGGAATGGAAGCCGACAAGTGGGTCACCCGTTTGCAGAAGTTGTATAAGAACTACATCACCGCTAAAGCACCTTTAAAACTTATCAATGAGAATGATTACAAGATTATTCTTGCACTTGAGGGAGACGATGATAAGGAACACAAGCAATACATAGTTGATCTCATCAATGACCATCTTGACGATTGGACAAAAGCGGTTGGTAAGGCTCCTGCCTACTATATCGTTGAGGCGAATGATGGCTTTGCTGAAGACTTAGCAAAGGATGGTAATGCCAAGTACAAGGACTATGTTGAGAACGTAAAAGGCAAGTATGCAAAGGCTTACAGTGTAATTGGTCTAACTGAAATCACGCCTTATGAGAAGACAAAACTCTATAATGATGCCCTCTTCAACCTATATAAGAACAAGGATGTTGATGGTTATATTAAGGCTATGCAGACTTACTTTGACAAGATGAAGGGCAATGTTCAAGCTGCTGACTATGGTAAGGCTGCCCAGAATCTATACATGGCTGCAGGCAAGGTGTTGAAACCTAAGCACCATGAAGTAGCTATTCAGTGGTCAGAGAAAGCCCTCGAAAAGGAGAATGCAGTTATGGATCGCGTCAATTACATGGTAATGATTGGCGACTCATATCGTGAGTTGAAGAACTATGCGAAGGCTCGCGAGTATTACAACCAAGCCTTTGCTGAGACCCTCACACTACAGAATATGGAGATGCCACAAGCAATGTTGCAAAGTGCAATTAAGCATAAGCTCTCTACCCTCGAACTACTTGAAAAATAAGAATGTATATGTTTAGAAACATCATAAAGAACCTCACGAGTGTGCCAATGTGCCTACTCGTGAGTTTTCTGTTTTTACTCTCTTCGCCTGCACATGCGCAGATGAAGGGCTTGAGGAAAGGCTCTTTACCGAATGGGCTTACCTATTATATATATAATGACGGGTCGGCAAGTGGCGATGCTCAATATTATCTTTATCAAAACGTGGGAGCCATCATGGAGAATAAAGATGAGATGGGTTTGGCACACGTCTTGGAGCATTTAGCCTTCAACACAACCGATCATTTCCCTACTGGAGTGATGTCTTTTCTCCGCAAGAATAACCTCAATGACTTCGAAGCCTTTACGGGTGTTGATGATACGAGATATGCTATTCACAACGTACCAAGTACTAACGACGAACTCAATGACAAGGTATTGTGGATTCTTCGTGACTGGTGCCATGGCATTAAAATCACGCCACAAGATGTGGAGAAGGAGCGTGGCATCATCCTTGAAGAGTGGCGACATCGTGCTGGCGTGAACCGCCGTTTGACCGATGCCATTGCTCCTGTTGTTTATAACCAGTCGGGTTATGCAACGCACAATGTTATTGGTTCGATTGATTTCTTACAGTCTTTTCAACAGAAGCAGGTAAAGGCTTTCTATGATAAGTGGTATCGTCCTAACCTCCAATTCATAGCTGTTATAGGCGATGTCGACCTTGATAAGACAGAAGCAAAGATTCAGTCGATCTTCAAAACATTACCGAATAAGCTCGCACCAGCCGTTGATACGCAGGTTCGGAACATCCCCGTAAATGACAAGCCACTCTATCTTCGATTCATCGACCCCGAGAATAAGAGTGCATCCTTTGGTCTTTACCAACGCTATGAGACGCCAGGTAATATCCAAGAAGAGGCTCGCACCCGTCAATTCATCTTCACTAAGTTCTTCAATACACTTGCTCCTAAGCGGTTTGCAATGCTGAAGAATGCGGATAAAGAGAAGTTTATTGCTGCCGATTTGAGCCTTTCTCCATTGGTGAGAGACTATTCTCAAATGGCATGGGACATGGTTCCGTATCAGGGGGAGGCACAAGCTGCTTTGCAGCAGTTGCTTGCCGTGCGTGCTAACCTTCGTGACAAGGGCTTTACCGAGGCGGAGTTTAATGCCGAGAAAGAGGCGATGTACAACGGAATGAAGGATGTCTTGGAGGCAAAGGGACTAGGAACTCCTGATAATGCCCTAATGCTCTTCCGCCAAAACTACCTCTATGGTATTCCTGTGAAAGACTTCCGTTCACAGATTAGTCGCAACCTTGAGACCTTAGTAGAGCTTGAGGTGAGCGACATCAATGCGTGGTTGAAGACCTTACTCGATGATAAGAACCTTGCTTTCGTTACTTATTCAAAGTCGAAGGAAGAGATGAATATCACCGAAGACGAGTTTAATACTGCTCTAAAGAATGCCTCTTCCAACAACGATTTGGCGCAGGCTGCTAACGTGAAACCTATCACGAACCTCATTGATTATAATCTCGTTCCAGGGAAGATAACCAGTGAGACGACATTAAAGAAGCTCCAATCGAAGGTGTGGAAACTAAGTAATGGCGCACGAGTCATCTATAAGTATGTACCTGAAGCAAAGGGTCGCTTCTTCTTTGCAGGCTCTTCCATCGGTGGCAAATCGGTTGTTCCTGCAACAGAGCTAGCCAACTATACGGCTATGCGCTCGCTCTTGATGCAGTCGGGAGTATATAACTATAACCGCAATCAACTTGCCCAATGGCTACAAGGGAAAGACCTGAATCTATCCCTATCACTCGAGGATTACAGTGACGGAATAGGTGGTTCTGCAGCTGTTGCAAACGCTGATGACTTCTTCGGATACCTCCATCTCGTTCTGTCGAAACAGAACTTTTCAAAGGCAGCATTCGATAAGTACATCCAACGCAGTGTTTATCTCTATGACAACCGACCATTGAGTGGTATGGAGGCAGTGCAGGATTCTATCCGTCAGTTGCTCTATCCAGTGAGCGCATTGAACCCTCGTCAGGATGAAAAGTTCTTCCATTCAATGCAATATGACCAACTCGCAGAGCAGTTCCAAAAGCATTTAGGCGATGCATCAGGCTTCACTTATTGTCTGATGGGCGATATTCCAGAGGCGAAAGCAAGGGAGTTAATCACACGATATATCGCTTCGCTCAAGGGTTCTGGTAAGCCAGCAGTAACGTCAGTGACGCCACTTGACTTTGCAGCGAGTGCCCCTGTCATCAAGCATACCTTTGAGACTGAGACCGACGGAGGCATGGCTGAGATTGAAATTTCATACTCCAATAAGCAGAAACTAACCGATCGTGAGCAGGCAGCATTAGAGGTGTTGCGTGCGTTGTTGGAGCGTCGTTACTTCGATGTGTTGCGTGAGAAGGAACATCTCACTTATACGATTGGTGTGCAAAGTACTTATAATTCGCAGCCAGAAGCAAGTGAGAACCTAAGTATCCACCTCTCTACTGCAGCGGAGCATATCGATCGTGTCCTCACGTTAGTATATCAGTTTATTGAGGATGTGAAGGCTGGTCGCATTAGTGCTGACGATTTCAAGGCAGCGATGGTACCATTAGCTGTACAAGAGGAAGATGCTAATGCACAGCAGAACACAGCTGATCCTTCATTGTGGATGGGACTTCTGAATGTCTATGCAGAGACTGGTGAGGAGTTGTCACCATCAGATAGCTCTAGTTCAGAACCTATCTTCAAGACCCTTACAGCACAAGATATTGCACAGGTTGCAACGAAGATTCTCACACAAGCTAAGCAACGTGAAATCATCGTCAAGCCCGTTGTTCATGAGGGAAAGCGCACGTTTAAGTAGGGAGGTAAAGCCTCACTCTCTGCCAACTACAGCCTCTCCCCCGTCCCCTCTCCGAATGGAATAACCCCACCCAGCCTCCCCCAAGGGGAGGAGTGCCTAACGGGAGCCAGTTAGGGGAGGCTTACTTAAATTCAAAGAGGGCGTCTCTTCGATGTGAAGAGACGCCCTTTTCATTGCAAGGAAACGCCCTCTTCAAATCGAGAAGGGCGTTTCTTTCATTCTACTAAAAAGCCTCCCCAAGCCCCTCCGATGGAGGGGATGTGTTCCCTAAAAGCCTATCTTTGCATCAAAGGAACGCCCTCTTAGTATTAAGAGAGCCTTTTCCTAGATAGCTCCCGTTAGGCACTCCTCCCCTTGGGGGAGGCTGGGAGGGGTTATTCCATTCGGAGAGGGGATGGGGGTGAGGCTGTAGTTGGGACGGGGGTTAGGCTGTCGTTGGGGCGAAGGTGAGGCTCTCTCCTCCTTTTAGAGAGTCTTTATTGAATTGTAAGAAAGCACCCTGTCCATGCTACACAATCCAACAATTATTCGTAAATTTGCACTGAATAATGAAATTGTTTAGCATCCTCTATGGCGGAGAAAATTAGAATCAAGGATATTGCAAAACGTGCTGGTGTGAGTGTGGGTACGGTAGACCGCGTTCTTCATAAGCGTCCGAACGTGTCGAAATCGGCTCTTGAGCGAGTTGAGAAAGCCCTGAAAGAGATGGATTACCAGCCTAATATGTATGCTAGCGCACTGGCTCATAACAAGAGCTATACCTTTTATTGTCTTATTCCAAAGCATGCCAGCGAGGCTTATTGGGACGAGATTGAGATGGGCGCAATGAAGGCTGTCGAGCGAAGAAGAGACTTTTATATCGACTTGGAAATTATGTATTATAGTCGACTGAACCCTCAGTCGTTTGTCGATACCTACCAGAAATGCTTGAAGAAGAACCCTGATGGAGTTATTCTCGTGCCTACCACGCTTGAGCGAACACGCCCGTTTACTGACGAGTTACACGAGCGTAACATCCCTTTTGTGCTGCTTGATTCTTATATGCCGAGCCTTCAGCCACTTGCTTTCTTCGGTCAGGACTCTATTCAGAGTGGGCACTTTGCTGCTCGAATGCTTATGCTTTTGGCACGAAATGAGCGTTCTATTATGCTGATGAAACAAACGATTGACGGCAAGATGGCAAGTAGACAGCAGGAGAACAGAGAGGTTGGTTTCCGCAACTACATGGCTAAGCACTTCCCAGAAGTTGATATTCTCGACGTGAATCTACCGCTTGACGAAGAGAGGAAACGCTATGATGGTATCTTAGAGAAGTTCTTTACAGCCCATCCAGAGGTGCATCATTGCCTTGCAGTGAACTCGAAAGCGCACATCGTAGGCGAGTTCTTACTCAAAACTAAGCGTCACGACGTACAGATCATGGGCTATGATATTGTGCATAAGAATGCTGAATGCCTCAGAGCAGGGAGCATCTCCTTCCTCATCGCACAGCATGCTTACCAGCAAGGGTTCTTTAGTATCGACACACTCTTCCGTGCCATCGTATTGAAGAAGAAGGTTGAACAAACGAACTACATGCCTATTGACCTCCTTACAAAGGAGAACATCGACTTCTATCTGCGCTCTTGGGACCTGTAAGGGAGAGCTTTTTGTTAAATTAAAAACAGAATGATTAATCATAAAAAAGGACTTCTTGCACTCAGTCCACTACTTGTCTTCATCCTACTTTATCTAGTCACTTCGATTGTATCAGGCGACTTCTATAAGGTACCAATTACTGTTGCCTTTATGGTGGCAAGCATCTTTGCTATCATAATGTCGGGTGGCTTTCCTCTTAATAAGCGTATCGAGATATACAGCAAAGGTGCAAGTACGGATAACATGATGATGATGTTGTGGATATTTGTACTAGCGGGAGCATTCGCAAATGCCGCTAAACAGATGGGAAGTATCGATGCCACGGTGAACATGACACTGTCAGTTCTACCGAGCAACATGCTCCTTGCAGGCTTATTCCTTGCCTCTTGCTTCATCTCAATAAGCATTGGTACGAGTGTGGGAACCATCGTTGCGCTTACACCAATTGCTGCTGGCGTAGCGAGTTCGACGGGTTCTTCAATGCCATTTGTCGTTGCTGTGGTCGTTGGAGGCTCTTTCTTCGGTGATAACTTGTCGTTTATCAGTGATACAACAGTCGTTGCCACGCGTACACAAGAGTGTAAGATGGCTGATAAGTTCCGTGTTAATTTCTTCATCGTAGCCCCTGCTGCCTTCCTTATCCTTGCTGCTTATGTCTTTATGGGATGGGATGTTCACACGCTATCAGCCCCACCTTCGGTTAGTTATTATCGAATAATACCTTACATGGCAGTGCTTATCTGTGCCGTATTGGGTATGAATGTGATGGCGGTACTGACCATTGGTTTGATCTTAACAGGCGTTATTGGCATAGCAGATGGCACCTACGACATCTATGGATGGTTCTCTAGTATGGGTAACGGAATCACTGGTATGGGCGAGTTAATCATCATTACGATGATGGCAGGCGGTTTGCTCGAGATGATAAGGGCTAATGGTGGCATTGACTACATCATTAGTATCATCACACGGCACGTTAGTAGCAAGCGAGGAGCAGAACTCACGATAGCCTTCTTGGTGTCTCTTGTTGATATCTGTACGGCAAATAACACCGTTGCCATCCTCACTGTGGGAGGCATATCGAAGCAGATTGGTGATAAGTATGGGGTGGATAAGCGCAAAGCAGCAAGTATCCTCGACACCTTCTCATGCTGTGTTCAGGGCTTGATACCCTATGGTGCGCAGCTCTTAATGGCTGCTGGACTGGCAAAGATAAACCCTGTGAGCATTGTGCCTTACCTCTATTACCCCTTCTTGATAGGTGTGTTTGCTTTGCTATCTATCTTCTTCCGTTATCCAAGGAGGTATTCTTAATGTTAATATTATTCGCTTATTATGGACGTCATACAGCGTAACTTCTTTCGTATTCTAAGCTCTGGTGCCTTCGGAACCCAGTCGAGTATTGAGCCGATGTCGCCTTTCAAATGGTGCAGACTCATGCAGATGGTGGAGGCACAAAAGGTTACTTCCATCTTTGTTAATGGTATTGCTGCCCACAGCATGGATGAGGGTCTGAACCTCCCTGACGCTATCATTGCCGAACTGAGGACCAAGATGGGGGATAACAAGGCGTTAACAGCAAAAGTCCCGAAGTCTGTTCGCCTTAGTAACTCTCTATTAAATAGGCGATTGAAGAAGCTCATCCACGACGAACTGCATAGTATAGACACCTCCGTTGAGGCTTTGGATATATTGAAACTCATCGTCTCTAACTCTGAAACAATGCTCAATCGGGGGATGAATCTAGGTGGGATTATCACCATCGGACAGTACTTGAGGGTGCGAGGAGACAAGGTGGACTTTGTGAAACTAGACTCTTGGTTGGCTAACCTACAGCTTCAGTCGATGGCAGAACTGCAAGGGAACATCCTTATATCAGTCTTTGGTTTTGAGGAAGAGGAGCTCCCTTTCGTTAATAAAATTGATAAGAAAGCCTATGAACTGACGCTTCGTAGTGTTTCCGACTTGGCTAAAGACACAGCACAAGAGTGGCATTTCAAACAGAACTCGGCTGGTTTCGTACAGAATAATGGGGCTGTCTTGCGTCGTAACCTGCGTCGCAGTGTGCGTTATGTGGGCTATGCTCCTGTGGAGACGGTTAGTAATTTCTTCAGCAACTTCGTACGTAGTCTGTCGGAGATAGAGGAGTAGTGGAAGCAAGGAAACGCCTTTTTTGAAATAAAGAGAGCCTCCCTTCACAGCAAGGAGAGGCTCTTCTTCATGCAAGGAAACGCCCTTCTCAAATGGAGAAGAGCGTTTCCTTGTTTTTTATCCTGCTGTTCCAACTAACAAGGTATTACCTTGTTCCAATCCGTTCGCACCTCTTCTAACGAACTCCCGTAGGTAGATTCCTTTCTTCGGGAGGGTTATTCATTGCCTTTAATGATTCCTCTCAACCAGAAATACAGCTCTTCTTGTAGTCGGAAGAGCAGCCAGGAGCGGCGAAGGGGACAATAGCCAAACTTGCGGCGAAGGCTGGGGCGGACAAGAGAAAGGTTGATTGTTGCCCACACATGGTGCATGATGTCCAGTCCACGACGGCGGTCGGATGGGGAGAGCGAACGGCGATGACGATAGTAAAAGAAGTAGAGTCCCACGAGATTCAACCATCGTTTCGTTTCATAAAAGGCAATTATTTCATCGGAAACACGCAACGATAAGAGTTGTTGATGTAGACGTTCATTAGCTAAAAGGAAGTCGAATCGCTGTCCATTCACTTGATGAGTAACGGAACTACTACGCTGTCGGTAGAAGTAAGTACCACTACAAAGTGCCACCTTCCGAGACCTTAGGTAATGAATATGTGTTACATTCTCATCCGTGTAAGTCTTCTGTGTTTCATCGTAAGGAAAGGCTTGATGGATTGTGTTGCGAATGGCATATACACCATGAATCTGCCATGTCAAACTCTCTTTAAAAGCCTCCTCTCCCGACAAAGTATCGAAAGGTTGCATTTGAAAATCTTGCTCTTTCCCATCTTCATAATGCAGAACTAGATGGAAAAGAACCGTGTCTATATCAGCCGTGAACGCCTTATAGACTTTCTCAAGGGCATTATCAGCAAACCAATCGTCACTATCCAAAAAGCAAACATACTCTCCCGTGGCTTGCGCAAGAGCCACATTTCGGGCATGCGCCAAGCCCCTATTCTCCTTTAAGAAGGTGGGTTTGATTCGTGCGTCACGCTCGGCATACGCTCGGAGTATGGCGGGTGAGCTATCAGAAGAGCCATCGTCAACACAAAGCACTTCGATGTCTCGCACGCTCTGACGCATTAATGAGTCGAGACACTGGCGTAAATAAGGTGCTGTGTTATACACGGCTACAATCACACTAACCTTTATCATGGCGTATAAACTTATCTTTTATCTTATTACGAAGGCTGTTCCACTGCTGGTCGGTCTTACTCCTTAACACCCGAACGGATGCTATCGCACTCACGAGGCATAGCCCACTTGCCACGCACCAACGCCATTGCCAGAGTTCAGAACGTACGCAGAAGAAGGTGAGAATACCCAATGTAAACTGGAAAGCAGCGAGTTTCACGACATCAGCCGATAGTCGGTAACGATACTTGCGAGCCATATAAACATAGACAATGAGCAAGTGGAGCGTACCAGCGAGGGCTATTCCGATACCTGCACCAGTAATTCCCCACTTGTTGAAACACGTGAGGAGCAATGCTACTAACAATAGATCGTAAGTCGATTCGAGGATGAGATAGGCACGAGAAGCGCCCTTTGCCAAACTAATATACTCCATCGGCAAGCGCACGGCACGCACATACATAGCCAAGACGAGCACTTGTGCCATGCCAAGCGCAGGCAGGAATCGCCCTGAATAGAGCACTTCAAGGAGCTGCGGAAGCAACAGAAGGAAGAGAGCAAGCAGTGGGGAAACGAGCAAAAGGGTCACTTCAATCTGGCGATTGACGGTCTGACGGAAAGTAAACGACAGCTGATTGACCCCCGAGAGACGTGGGAAATAATCGGTTTCCATGGCAGAGAAGATCATTCCAGCATATACCATTGTCATCATATAAGCGGCATTATAGAAGCCGACAGTCGCTGTATTGGCTACGTTGTTGAGGTAACTTCGGATGATGAAGTCGGCTCCTGAGCCCAATACACCAGCCAGTACGAACGCCACACCGAGCCGAATCATTCCAAAGCCAGCACTCAAATCGGAACGTGAAAAGGATAGTTTGAACGGATAGAGACGCCAAGAAGCACTGAGGGTGAGCACCACTTGCACCACAGCAGCAAGCAGTAAAGAGGGAACGATGGCACGCTCTCCGAAGAAGTAATATAATGGGATGGTGAGCAAGGAAGTGCCGAGAACGTTATAAACGGATAGTTCTGCCAGTTGTCGGAGGCGTCGGACGGCTTTCAAAATAGCCATTTCACCATTCGTGATAGCCGTCAATGCGATGATAGGAGAGAGTAGGATGAAATCGAAAGTATAACCATTCCACGAAAAGGAATAGTGACTCAACAACGGACTCAAGGCTATGCAGACCACCATTCCGAGCACAGCTGTAAGCAAACTCCACGACCGCACGATGCGAATATCAGCCTGTAAACGTTCGTCCTCACCATTGTCATAATCGCTGGAGAGGTTTCGCACGGCACTTATCGCTATGCCGAAGTTGGTGGAATCACTAACTAATCGAATCGAAGAGTTGAATAATGAGATAAGACCAACACCTTGTGGACCTAACAACAAAGCCACGATTTTGTTGCGAATAACGCCTATCAGCACATTAAGTCCTTGTACACCACCAAACAAGCTGATATACTTCAAGACATGGAGATAACCATCGGTATTAGTGCTTTTTTTCATCTTCTATATGAACGGAAACCATTCTTTTTTATTATATTTGCACCAAATAATATTACATGTTACTGTCTATTATCATTCCAATCTATCGTGTTGAAGACACCATCCAACGCTGTTTGGAGAGTGTGCTCATGCAGTTGGACGATAGGATGGAACTGATTATCATTGATGATGGAAGCCCCGATGATTCGGCAAAGATAGCCTCAAGAATGATTCAAGGACGGGCGAATTGCACGCTTATTCATCAATCGAATCAAGGTTTATCGGCGGCTCGCAACACGGGACTGGAGCATGCGCAAGGGGAGTATGTGACCTTCATTGACTCGGATGACTTTATCCAAGAGGGTACGATTGAGGCGTTACTTGCAGTGCTGGATATGCACCCAGAATATGACATACTGGAGTATCCTGTGGTGCAACATCACGGCAATAAGCAATGCGAGAAGTTGCTTACTTTCTCTGAAAAGGCGTTCACCTCGGCTCGAGACTATTGGCTTGGTGGGGGCTACCTGCATACTTACGCATGTAATAAATACTATCGTCGACGGCTCTTCGAGGGCGTTCGCTATCCTGTTGGAAAGGTGTTTGAAGATGCTTACACATTGCCTTTCTTACTCGCAAAAGCGAGTGTGATAGGGACGACGGGACGGGGTCTTTATTATTACACAGATAATCCTCAAGGCATTACGGCACGTGCTGGAGGACAAGAGCTAACCCATCTTTTGGAGGCTCACTTGCGTCATCTCGCACAATGGGGAACGTTGACAGCAGCTTATTATGAGTCACTTTTGAACATTCAAATGGATGTTTATGAGGCAACGAAGGCTGCTCCTGTGCTCCCAGTACTCCCTTATAAGGGTACAACGAAACTATTGATTCTTCATTTAATAGGGCTTAAACGCTTATGTCAACTCAATCAATTTATACACAAAATGGGCTTACGAAACCGTTAGTTAGCTTCATCGTGACCTATCACAATGAGCCTCTTGAGATGCTTCGAGAGTGTATCAACAGTATTCTTGCGCTCTCGCTCGCTGAGACGGAACGCCAGATTATTGTCGTAGATGATGGTTCTGACCGCTCACCCATCGCTGAACTCATGGAGTTGTCATCGACTATCTATTATCTAAGACAGGACAATCAAGGGTTGAGTCAGGCTCGAAATAGAGGCATAACATTGGCTGAAGGCGACTTTATTCAGTTCGTTGATGCTGACGACTATCTGCTTACTAGCCCTTACGAGCAGTGCCTTGACATCGTAAGATACAAGGATGCAGACATGGTGATGTTCTTTCCTTCGGACAAGCCAACGGCTAATCCAAGTCCAGACTGGACTGGTCCGGTGAGCGGAACGGACTATATGACGCATAACAACATACACGCCAGTGCCTGGGGATACCTCTTCCGCCGTTGCTGTCTACATGAGTTACGATTCCCAAAGGGCTTTGTGCATGAGGATGAAGAGTTCACTCCGCAGCTCATGTTACGCATTGAAAAACTTTACGTAAGCAACAACAAGGCTTATTACTATCGTCAACACGAGGGTTCCATCACCCATTCTCGGGACTTGAAGAGCAAGTTGAAGCGTCTATCAGACTTCGAGAAGATCATCAACCGACTGAAGGATAAGGTGGAGTACTTGCCTGTTAAGGATCGAATAGCTATGGAGCGACGCATTGCGCAACTAACGATGGACTATCTATATAATGTTATTCGCCTCACTCATGACGCTGGTCACTTGGAGAAAGTATTGTTACGACTGACCGACCAAGGGCTCTTCCCATTGCCAGAAAAGGACTACACGCGTAACTATAAACTGTTCCGAAGACTCATCAACACCGCTTGGGGACGTAAGATCTTGCTGTTGGCTTTGACGCTGAAGAGATAGTTTTTACTGGTAAAAAAGCACTGATAGAATAATGAAAATCCTCCTCTTAGGCGAGTACAGCAATGTTCATAACACGCTGGCAATGGGTTTGCGTGCACTTGGACATCAAGTGACTGTGGTCTCAAATGGCGACTTTTGGAAGGATTATCCACGTGACATTGATGTGAGCCGACCAACAGGAAGACTGGGAGGAGTGCGCCTCTTGGCAAAGATATACGCTCTTTTACCACGTTTGAGAGGCTATGATGTGGTGCAATTCATCAACCCTATCTTCTTTGAATTGCGTGCTGAACGCCTTTTCTACATCTTTCGTTACCTCAAAAAGCACAACAAAAAGCTCTTTCTGGGGGCTTTCGGCATGGATTACTATTGGGTGCATACCTGTTCCACGACGATGCCCTTGCGGTATAGCGACTTCAATTTCGGGACGAAACTGCGCCAGAATGAAGAGGCAGTAAGCGAGCGGAAGGATTGGATTGGCACTGAGAAGGAACGCTTGAACCGCCTGATGGCTGCGGAATGTGATGGTATTATCACTGGACTCTACGAATACTGGTGTTGCTATCAGCCGTTTTTTCCTACAAAGACAACCTTTATTCCCTTTCCAATCGTTGTGGGGGACGAACCGAAGATAGCCCCTGAACCACCCAAACAATTAAATCTCTTTATCGGAATCAGCCGTAACCGGTCAGTGTATAAAGGCACGGATATCATGTTGCGAGCGGCTGAGAAGGTGAAAGCCGACTATCCCGAACGATTGAATCTAAAGGTTGTTACGGGCTTACCCTTCGATGAGTATGTGCGGACGATGCGTGGTTCTGATGCTATCATGGACCAACTCTATAGCTATACTCCATCAATGAATCCACTCGAAGCGATGGCACATGGCATTATATGTATTGGTGGGGGCGAACCCGAACACTATGCTCTTCTGCATGAGACAACGCTCCGCCCGATCATTAATGTACTCCCCTCGTATGAGAGTTGTGTGTCAGCTCTCACGCAGCTTGTCACCCATCTCGATCAAATCCCAGCCCTTCGCCACCAGAGTTACGCCTATGTTCGCAAGCACCATGACCATATCAAGGTAGCACGGGAGTATGAGGCGTTTTATAAAAGATAAATCGCTCTCCTCATCATGACAGGTGCAAGCATAGAGCCAAAGGCTTACTTGCAGATGAAGTCCTCGTTAATTCTTTTATAGCAAGCAATAAGACAAAAAGAACGAAACGCCCTTTTCCATTTGAAGAAGGCGTTTTGTTGCATGAAGAGGAGCCTCTCCTTGCAGTGAAGGGAGGCTCTCTTTGTTTCATGAAAAACATTTACTTGATAGGAAATGATTTCTTTGAAAACTTTATTTGCACCCTCTGAAAGGGGAAGAGTGCCTAACGAAAGGCAAGTAGACAATCGTTTTCTATGTCCCACGAAGCTGCGTCTCCTCCTTTTGAAAGGCTTAGAAAGGCTTGTTCTCTATCGTAACAATTCTAATTGTGGGATAGTGATTAAACCACGAGTAATACTTATCAGTCCTTCTTCCTGCAACTGATTCAGCATGTGAGAGACGTTCAAACGACTTTGATGAAGCTCATGTCCGAGTGTTTCCATCTTTATTTTCAACACCTTCCTACCAGCTTGTGTAATGCAACGAAGGCGTAGGAAAGCAAAGAACTGTTGGCGAATATCCGTTGGATTCTGCCTCCATGGAGTGCGACCCTGCCGTTGCGCTTGCATGGAAAGGATATTAAGAAAATTCAAGCGACAGATGAGATAGGAGTCAAGGAGGCGTAGAATCTCCTCTTTACTGAGTGCCAATAGGCTGCAATCAGTCTGTGCGGAGAATGTTCGGGAGTATCTCGACATGAGTCCGAAGAGGTGTTCTGGTTGTATGACAGCCGGTGCTGATAACTCTTCGACAATACTGTATCGGTGGTTATCAGCATGACTCTCCACGCTCAACGACCCTGCCATGAGAAAGAAGAGTTGCGTGCATCGGTCGCCTTCTGCCGCCAATAACTGTCCAGCCAACAGCTTGTGAAAGCCGAACTTGGTGTTCCCTACAATCTCAGAAAGCTCACTGGAACCTATACCGAGGAAGAGTGGGAGGCGGAGAAGGTCGTTGTAAAGTTGTAACATAACAATTAAATAAACCCAAACAAGTCCCGATCAAGCCCCAACCTTGCCCCTCTCAAGCCTCACCCCTGCCCCCTCTCCGAATGGAGAGGGGCGTGAATAGGTAGAAAGGGTATGGTTTTCTTTGATATATCCTAACCTCATTTACAGTACTATCTACTCCCCTCTCCATTCGGAGAGGGGGCGGGGGTGAGGCTTTTATTGGGCGGGGCTGAGGCCTTTACTATACCATACTTGCATCTTTCCTTTGCTATCTGAATAGATAAAATACGCCATCAACTCAGGGTGATGATCGAGTAACTGCTTTGCTTTCTCTATGCCCATCACCATGAAGGAGGTGGCATAAGCATCCGCAGTAGCGCAGTTCTTGGCTAGAACAGTAGCCGAAAGGAGAGAGTGTTGGACGGGGTATCCAGTCTTAGGGTCGATAGTGTGTGCGTATTTCTTACCTCCTTTATAATAGAAGTTACGATAGTTTCCGCTCGTCGCCATGGCTCGGTCGGTCACATTCAGTACCGCCTCATACTCTTGATTGACGTTCACACTATCGTCAGTAGGCTTTGTTACACCAATATGCCAGGGCAATCTCTTTTCGCTGTTGCCCTTAGTAACAATCTCACCACCTATCTCTATCATGAAATTCTTTACTCCCCTTCGTTCCAGCAAACGTGCAACACAATCGGAGCCATAGCCCTTTGCGATTGCAGAGCAGTCCAACATGATACGTGGGTTTTGCTTTCGTATAGTGTTACCAACCAGTTTCACCTTATTAAAACCGACGATTTGTCGCAGGCTATCAATCTTCTCCTTTGATGGGTGAACGCCCGTTTTAAAGCCGAAGCCCCACATATTTACCATTGGCGCAACCGTGATGTCAAATGCACCATTGGTCTCCTTAGATACCTGTTGAGCGAGTGTAAACACCTCATCAAACATCTCATTAACCTTGACGGGTTTGTTCTGATTGATTAGCGAGATGACCGATGAAGGCTCAAAAGTTGAGAAGGTCTGGTTGACGCGTTTAAGTTCTGCATCTATTTCAGGCTGCAGGTCTTCATCATTCTGGTACGTGATGTGATAGACAGTGCCGAAGATAAAGCCCGTATTATGCTGATAGGGCATATCATGTTGGCACCTCACAATAATGATGGAACCGATGAGCAGCACCAAAAGAAAGGGTATTTGCCAATATAGTTTCTTATTCTTCATAATCGTAATAGGGTCATTTTAGAGTTGAATGGGGCATTTGCTAGTTGGTTGATTATAGTTCGAGAAGAACATTAAATGTGGCTCCGAGCGTTGAAGAACCGCCTCGCCCGTAGCCTGGTACATACCATGGATCACCTAAGTCGTTGCTCTTCTGATGGGCACGAACCTTATATCTCAGGCTCCAACCCATACGTATTGGGCCCCAAATCTTGGCATCTACACCGAAAGAAGCCTCTATCCAAAGAAGGTGCGAACGCACACCTGTACCACCAAAAGGTACTTGGTTGCCCCAAATAGGATCCGTCACGGCAGGTGCCGAAACGTCATATTTGAAGGATGTATAGCCTACTCGTCCTCCAGCCAGCACACGATAGGCATCATGTTTGTCCTTTAGAAGATTGAAGTCGATACCTACACGACCATAAGGAGCACGTGTTTTAAATTGTGTCGAAGTGTTATCATCCGTCTTATTAGCCTCTCCCACACCGATTTCCAGCACTGGGTAATACTTATCTTGGAGGTTTACTCGTAGCAAAGCCTCGTATTGTCCGTAAGAGGAGAGCGCCTTCATTGCGGGACCGACGACGTCAACTCCAACGGCAACAGCCCTGAAGAACGCCACAGTATCAGGCTTTGTGGGTTGCACCTTTTGCTTTCGTTGTGCATGGGCAACACTTGGCAGAAGGAGAAACAGACTAATGCTGAGTAAGACGAAGGTATATATTCTCTTTCGTTCCATCGTAGTCTACGTTGGGATTATTGATGTTTATCTGACTAACTGCACGTCCCGTTGTACTTACGGCAGTAAGTTTATGGAAAAAAGCAGGGGCACAATCGACACTTTCAAAGTGGCTAATATTAGTCTTACTTATCGTGATGGTATCAACGACAGATAGCCCTGCTGCATTGGTCAAGACGAACCGCAGGCGGTCTTGTGCGCCTCCGTAGCTCATCGGCAAACTGAATTTTGAAGTCTTAATAAGCCTGTTAATCAATACAGTATCAGCCTTTCCGTCACGAAGAGCACTGATGGTCAATGTGTCACGAAGGCTGTCGCCCTGTATGACATAATTAGCCATTACGGGATTGTGAACGCCACAATCAATATCAGAACAGCTTGTCAAAGATAGGAAGACACCTGCTGTCAAACAAGTGAAAACGGCTAGGAGCATTACTCTTAGCCCTTTTTTACTCGTTATGCTAGCCTTCGCATATTTGTCATTTATCATCATTTGCATTACATCAGTAGGTTTTTTACATCTCTTTCTCTATCTGGTAATCATTGCGTCGAGGGTTACTTCGACTGATCAAATCGCCTATGAAACCAGCAAGGAAGAGTTGTGTACCCAGGAGAATAGCGGTCAGAGCGATATAGAAAGAGGCGTGATTTGAAAGCAAATCACCATATTCTCCATTGAAGAGCATCACTGTTTTCTCTACAAATAGACTAATGAGTGCAATGAAGCCAATGAAGAATACGAATGAACCAAGCAGTCCGAAGACGTGCATAGGCTTCTTTCCAAAGTTGGTCAAGAACCATAAGGTGAGCAAGTCGAGATACCCATTAAAGAATCGATTAATGCCGAACTTAGACTTACCATACTTACGTGCCTGGTGGTGAACCACCTTTTCTCCGATACGAGCGAAGCCTGCCTCTTTGGCAAGATAGGGGATGTAACGGTGCATCTCACCATAAACTTCGATGTTCTTCACTACATCTCGGCGGTAAGCCTTTAGTCCGCAATTAAAGTCATGGAGGTTATGTACACCACTAATCTTACGTGCCGTCGCATTGAAAAGCTTAGTTGGTAAGGTCTTAGATAACGGATCGTAACGCTTCTGCTTATAGCCACTTACGAGGTCAAACTTATCCTCCGTGATCATTCGGAAGAGCCCTGGAATCTCGTCAGGAGAGTCTTGTAGGTCTGCATCCATTGTAATGACAACATCGCCTTTAGCCGCTTTGAAGCCACAATATAGGGCTGGACTCTTACCATAGTTACGGCGGAATTTAATGCCATGAACGTGCTCGTCCTTGCGATGAAGCTCTTCTATGATACCCCAACTATTGTCAGTTGAGCCGTCATTAACGAAGATTATTTCATAAGAGAAGCCGTTGGCATTCATCACGCGTTGTATCCATGCGTGCAATTCTGGTAGACTTTCTTCCTCATTGAATAGAGGAACTATAACGGAAATATCCATTGTTTATGTTTGGATTAATATTGTTTTGAATTAGAGGAGGGTACTTGTTTCATCATTAATGCAGCAATGATTAATGATAAGATAACGCCGAATACCACTGCTGATATAAAGCTATTTGCAGCCAAGACAGCCGGTTCCGTCATCATTGAAAGGAGCCGAATTATATCATTGTAAGATACGTTCATGGTTGTAAACATCTGTTTCGCTTGTGGTGTGGAATAGACAGTTGTAAGGATAGATAACAACCTTCCGTTGTCGACATAATTCATATACAACCATTGAAGAAGGCTGAAGATGAGTGCCGCATTGAAGTGAACTCGAAGGCAGTAAAACAATCCGCGCTTGAAAGAAATCACCCCATTGCGCCCTTCCTCACGGAACTTTTTAAACCGATAAGCCACAAAGAAGGGGGTAGAAAAGAGCAATATCGTATAGAACTGACCCAATATTGGAAGGGAACTAGAGTATAATAAACAGGCGAAACTAGCAACCCAAAGGATTGCAAGATAGAATCCGTCGTAACGAGAATACGCCGATAATTGTTTGAGCTCATCGTGTGTCATACTGCAAAATTACAGATTATTTATTATATATAAGGTGCCTCCTTCCTAAAATTAAGATTATTTGTTAAAAAGCGAAAAAGGTGTTCTTTCTTTTCGTATTTATAAATAATTTATGTACCTTTGCAGCGCTTTTTCCAAGTAAGGAGAGAGCTTTATACGGGCAAGTCTCCTACGACCAGCTCCCTTCAAATCCCCCAGGTTGGGAACAAAGCAAGGGTAGAAGGTTGTAGCGGTGCGATAGGAATCGCTTGTCCACCCGCCTCTTTAGCTCAGTTGGCCAGAGCACGTGATTTGTAATCTCGGGGTCGTTGGTTCGAATCCGACAAGAGGCTCGAATAGATAAAATGACTAGAAACGAGAGAGAAGGTATGTCGTGAGGCACACCTTCTTTTGTTTTTTAGACTGCTGATAAGCTCTTTTATAACCCTCAATAGGCGTTACGACAATTCCTGATAAACGATATTTGAAACGCTGCTAAGGCTTAATTTGAATCTAATCATCATTATTTTGCCTGCTCATTAGCCTCTACTAATGATCCTCTCCACTGGTCTATTATGGGGGAAAGGGAAGCTAGTTGGGAGGTATAAAATGCCCACCAGTAAACTTCACATATATCATTTGAAATGGAGAAGAGCCTCTCTTCTAGTCAAAGAGAGGCTCTTTTCATTGCAAGGAAACGCCCTCTTCAAATGGAGAAGGGTGTTTCCTTGATAGGAAGCGAGGTTCTCTTGATATTTAATCCTTGAATAACTGTTGTGCGAAAGTTGCTAGATAGATGCGCCAATTACGCCAGATGTGACCGCCATCTGTCTCTAGGTAGGTGTAAGGATAATGCTTGGAATTAAGGTAATTACGCAATTTCTCATTCTCATTATATAGGAAGTCAGCCTTGCCAATACCTATCCAAAAGAGTTTAGGAGAGCCTTTGAAGAGATTGTCAACCTTGCTTTTTGTATCCTCGTATAGCGGTGAAGTAGTCTCCTTCTGATGGGGTTTAACAGCTGCAGAAAACAATCCGATGTAATCGAAAGAGTTAGGGTTATTGATAGAGATGTACAATGAATGGAACCCACCCATTGATAAACCAGCGATGGCTCTATGCGCTTTATCCGCCTTTACTCGATAGTTTTGTTCAACGAAATTAACCACATCTTGGAAGGCAGACTCAAAGTTTCCATCCATCGTCTTAGGTAGTTGTAAGGATGGAACTTTTAGTCCTTCGGGTGTCTCACCGGGGGCTGCTTCCTGCGAGATATTGCCATTTGGCATCACAACAATCATGGGTTTTGCCTTGCCCGAAGCGATGAGATTGTCCATAATCTGCGTTGCTCGACCTAGTTCTGACCACGCATTTTCATCGCCCCCCATGCCATGTAGGAGGTAAAGAACAGGATATTTCTCATTGCTTTGTTCATATCCTGCAGGTGTGTAAATGGTTAATCGGCGTGTCATATTAGCCGTTGGACTCTTATACCAAGTCTTAGAAACAGTGCCATGAGGTACATCCTTCACTTGATATAAGCCATTGATGCCCCCATCAATCATAAAGATACTGAAGGTACTAGCGATGTCGCGAACCGCATAAACGTTCAGTGGGTCAGTTACTTTGACGCCATCTATCAGTATATTATATGTGTATAACTCGGGTTGGAGAGGGGTAGAAGTGAAGGACCAAACGCCCTTTTCGTTCTTCTTTAAGAGTTGTGGACCTTGTCGGTCATACTCTCCTTGTGGTGTTTTCACCTTTTCTATAGGTAGAAAGTCGCCCACAATCTCCACCTTTTGAGCCTCGGGTGCATTGACATTAAAGGTTACTGACTTATCAGCATTTACCACTGGTGATGCCAGAGGAGCCTTGTTCCAATCGAGCGCTTGCTGTGCTAAGCCTGTTGCAGAAGCCATTGTGCAAGCAAGAGATAAGATAATTCTTTTCATGCGAATGATGTTTTTATGATTTACGATTTATGATCTTAATTCTTTATCACCTTAGTTTGGCACGAAGAGGGTGCTAACAACCAAGTAGATTGATTGTTTACAAAGGTACAAAAAATAATGTCTAATGTTCCAGGTGTTGGTTATGTGGAGAGGAGCAAAGTGCTAGTTTTAACAAAAATAAGGCTCACGTGCGATATTGTTAAGGTGTAATAATTTCCAAAGGAAATTTGGTCTTATTGATAAAAGTGCGTATCTTTGCATCGTTTTCCATAGGAAACAATATTAAAAGGATAATCCAATAAGGTTTTATGAAACCTTTAAGTAATAATAAAAATAGATAATTGTAAAAAGGAAATGAAGCGTATCTCGACACTAGCATTTGCCATCATGATCTTAGGAATGACAGCATGTTCTGCAAATAACAAGCCTGCTAAGAAGACAGATGATAGTACTGTTGCTGGCAAAGCAACAAAAGAAACAAATGTAAATAACCAAAATGAAGGAAAGGAAAAAGGTATGAATGTAACAGAAATGACTGCTGAGATGTTCAAAGAGAAGGTGATGGACTATGAGAAGAACCCACAATCATGGGTTTTCAAAGGCGATAAACCAGTTATTATAGACTTCTATGCAACATGGTGCGGACCCTGTAAAGCAACTGCTCCGATACTTGAGGAGGTAGCAGGAGACTATGAAGGTAAGATCGATGTATATAAGGTTGATGTTGATAAACAGGCTGAATTGGCTTCGCTCTTTGGTATTCGTTCAATCCCATCATTGCTCTTTATCCCTAAAGAAGGTAAGCCTACAATGCAGACAGGAGCGATGAATAAGCCTCAATTTGAGGAGGTTATCAAGTCAACCTTGCTAAAGTAAGTAACGCAGAAAGGGCGCATGAATAGTGAATGTGTTCGTAAGATTCGGGAACTCTCACGCCTTGTAACAGCCTTTGAGTCCGACTTGCAACAACGTGTGGGGCTGAATCTCAATGAAGCGGCACTACTTTGTTTGCTCTCCGAACAGCCTAATCCGATGTTAGCAGGTGAGATTGCTGACGAAATGGGGATGACTCGTTCGAATGCATCTAAGGTGATTGCCGCACTTGAACGGAACTCCCTTATTCGTCGTCGGGCTTGTTCGGAAGATGGAAGATGCCAACGATTTCATATTACCAAGCATGGTTTAGAGAAATTGGCACAGGTTCATTGCGACTCTATTGTGGTTCCCGACGAATTGAAAGGGATTATCTAGTTGTTGACAAGTAGGTTCTTACAATAGGATAGCAAAGTAGGAGCAGTTATTTCATAGGTTGGTTCTCAGCCTTTGATGTAACTGCTTATTTGCAGACAGATAACTGCTGTCTTGTTTTTAAAAATAGCTTTTCTTGCTTTTAATAGGACTAATATGTAATAACGATAAAGGCTTGATAGTTATATATTAAACGGTTAATTATATCTAAGAAACTTGGTTTTCTGCGGTTGAAATGTTGATGTATGTCAAAAAGAAGAGAGGCTCTTCAATCTTTTCGGAAATCATTACATTACTATCAACTATTTATCGTACATTTGCAATGCAATGGTAGACTAACAGGGAATGAGTAGTGGTGTACTACTTTCTCAGTCTTCTTTTGATTAAATAACTAGTGATTGTTACAATAGAGATAATCAAGTCATTAAGGTTAGATTGATTATTGTTCAGGAGAGACACATTAGACTGTCTGTCGACAGTCAAGGGGAGGCATAATAGCAGGTAACTGCAGTTGTGCCTCCCCTCATTATATATAAACGATTGTTGTTAAGTCTGTTTTGCTTAGCAACCAGAGCCATCAAGTCGGCAAGAAGCTGCTGCTGGCGCATCATCAAGATGGATTCCTGCCTCTTCAGGAGACAATGTTACGGTGCCATCTTCAAGTAGGAAGCAAGGGACACCAGCATATCCATGCTTTTTCGCATCGTCGAATACAGGGCTATTATCGCGTAGGCGAAGGAACTCCTTGAGGTATCGAATGTGGGAACCAATGTCAATTACTTCATAACGACTATCTCCCTTTACATGCTCGTCGACGGCAATACAATCCGGACAAGTGCTCATTCCATATATTTTTATCATGTTTCTTTTTTTTGATTAAATGGTTTGTTATATACTAAAAGGCCTTTGTTTAATGATTACAAATCTTCGTTGTATCTACCGTGAAGCCCTCTGTTGCAGGCATAAATTTACCTCGTTCGGTGAGGAAATCAACTAGTTCTGTTGCATTCATACCCTCTCTAGAGCAAGTGTGGAACTCCTCCTCTGGTCCAAAGTGCTCTATGATTGCTTTTACCAAATCCTCTTTTGTTTTGTAACTATTGCCCTCCATCATGTGGAGAACATCATGTCCATGTGCCATATAATTGATGTTTTAATGTGTTTATAATGTCAGTCAAAGATGAAATCTCTGCCTATGATTAGTATTAACAAAGCTTGTGCCAGCAAGAATATTAACCTCTTTTAAGTGCATAAATGTGTTTTTGTGTCTATTAAATGGTTACTTTTGTGATAGAAAATGGTATGTTTTGGCAGTTTGTCAGTCCTTTGGCACATGTTTCGCATATGTTTTTTGTAGTGATACATAGGGTTAATTTTTTAGAAATTAAATGATATTAAAAATAGAGATGAAGAGACTTTTAATTGCATTTAGTGCTGCATTGGTGTTATTGTCATCATGTGTAACGAGTCAGAAGAGTTTGAAGGAGAGTAAACCAGTAGCCTTTGTTGAGGCGCGGAACTACTTCCATATTGGTGACGAAACAAAGCCTGTAATTCTAAAAATTACTTCGAAGACTGAGTTTGAGCGGCAGTTTGGTGAGGCTGCATTCATGGGTAAAGGGGGAGAACCTACTCATATTGACTTTAATAAGAGTTTTGTTGTTGCCTATATCATGCCTAAGACTAGTCTTAAAACAGACCTCCGACCTTTGTCACTCAGCGAGGTTGGTAAGAAGGAATTGCTTTTGACCTATGATTTAAAGCAGGGATCGAAGCAGAGTTATTCAACACAACCCTTCTTTATCCTTATTGTCAATAAGCGATATGAGGGTTATAAAGTAAGATAGAGATTATCTTGTTTCATGTAGATTGCTTCTTTCTCATGTCTTACTTAGGCTGATGTAGGATGGAGAAAGAATCTATGAAAGGACGAAGGGAATGATTTGAGAGGTCGAATTATTTGAATTTCTGGGCGTAATGGACATTTGGTAGGCTGAAAACCTCTCGGGTTTTAGTAATGGACATTTGGTAGGCTGGTTATTCTAGTCTACTTTTTTGTATTTATGAATCCATCTATAAACTTCTTCTTGTTAGCTTCATTCAATCCATTATGATTATGCAGTGCTCTTTTAAGTTGTGAGTTAAATCCTTCCAACAGGTTTGTTGTATTTGCATATCCGGATACTCCTCACACGTATAGAGCCATGGCAGATGTGTCTTAATAGAACGTCTTGCCGTTCTCAGTCTTCTGTGTGTTGTCTTACCCGAGATTAGGAGAGTTCGTTCATTTAGGAACTCTTTCCATTTATCACACCATTTATCAAAAGCGGTTATAAACTCTTCTTTTCTCATAGAGAACATCCTTCTCATTAATGCCAACAGTTCAACGCCTGCAGGCAAATGTGGGTTGTTAGTAAGGAGTCTTCTAACTATTTGAAATTGGTGAAATTGATACATTTGTACGGGGCAGAAACTTATAGCTTGTAAAAGTCCTACATGCCCATCACACACCACTGCTTTTATCACAGTTCCACGCTCCGCAATATACCGAAGTCCATCAAGATAATCTCTTTTAGTTTCGTTTTTGACAAACTTGCGATAGAGCATTTTACCTGATGAAGCATCACACCAAATGTCCTGGAAAAATATGTTGTATCCAATATTATTACAGCAGATTTTGGGTAAGTAGCAGTAAAGCTATCTACTACTAAGCTCAACCTACGTCGTATGGTTCGCTCTGAACATTTATAAAGAGTGGATAGATCAGATATCGTTCGATTTGCCGTCAGATAGTCGTTCCATAGAGAAATATTATTTATACGCAGACCACCTTGAAATTGTCTACCACAATCCTTGCAGGAATACATCTGAACAGAACGTCGATGCCCATTCTTTTTAACATTTGAGCTATTACAGAAGATACAGTTTTTTTATTCATAGATATTCAAATGCTGCAAAGGTAGTAAATAAAAGAATTCCGAGAGTTTTTCAGCCTACCAAATGTCCATTACACCATAAAAAATGAAAAAGAAAAGTGTTGTTTTTATTTAAAATCTTGCGAGATTGAAATTATTTCAGTAGTTTTGCAGCCGAAAAAAATCAAATTAATTACTAAAAGGATGTAATTTGGGGATAAATATAATTAAGAACGAATAAAGCCTTGATATTAAATAATAAGGCAAAAAGAGCAGTGTGACACTGCATAAAGTTCTTCAATTAGGATAACAGAAAAGGATTAAAAACCAGTTCAATATCACCCTTATACTCCCACTTTTAAAGAGTGAGTGTAAACATTTTTGCGTCCTACAAATTGAGAATAAGGATAATAAAATAAGTAAATAAACAGCATTTTATACCATAAGTTATGAAACAGAATAAGATTAAATTGGGATATCAGAAGCCTCAGACAGAGATAATAAGCATCAACAGTGAGAGCTTTTTGTTAGATGCATCATTCCATAGTCAGCACAATCCAGGCCGTCGTCGCCCAGGACCTGCTGCCGCTGGCGCAAAGGAAGAAGTTGAGTGGCTCGAAGTTGGTGATGAGGCTTTGTCAAACAGTGGTCATACATCATTGTGGGAAGATTAATCAAAAGAGAGTTTTAATTAAATAAGTATAAGCATAAAAAGACTATATTAATAATGAGAAAACAGACTTTTAAGGTGCGCCTGCTATCATTAATAGCATTGTGCGGCATTGTAATGGCTTTTGCATCTTGCTCTAATGAAGATGTAGCACAGAGCACTGTAGATACAAACACTGAAAACAATAGCAACCTGACTTCATTCGTGACAGGTGCTGCTGCAACTCGTACATCACTCAACTATGACGACGGAGCTTTCTTCTGGGAGGCTGGTGATCATATCTATGTAAAAGATGATAACGGAACTTGGCAGAAGAGTAGCAATGCTCCAGCAGAGAAGACTGCCAGCTTTAAGTTTATGGTTCCTGGTAAGTACACTAACAGCACAACCTATAAGGTGTATTACCCTGGCAAGAATGGTCTTAACAACAACGTAACTATCTCTGCAGCACAGAGTCAGGCACAGCCTAATAGCACCACACATATTGGTGAGGCAGGTGATTGCGGTACAGCAGACGCTACAGGTGGTAATGGTGTATTTAACTTCCGTCTCGATCATCAGGCAGCTATCCTCGTGTTCCAGCCTTTTACAAACAATACAGGTGTAAAGAATTGTCAGTTGACAAAGATTGAGGTAGAATCTGATAATGATATTACTGGTACTTACACACTTGACACAACAACAGGTGAGTTGACAGGTTCTGCAAGCGGTAAGAGTATTACTATGACAACAAAGGGTAGCGGCTCTTATGCTAATGGTTTCCCATTGACTAACAGCACAGCAGACCTTGCAACTAATGGTGCTTACGTGGTAATTCGTCCTGGTACACATGCCTTGACCGTACGCTATTGGATTAAGGACTATGCAACAAACGTTGAGGGTGCGATTACTAAGACCTATCCAGCGTTCGACTATGAGAAGAACGACTACTATGATATGACTGCCAATATCAATGTAACGGATTACGACGGCAGTAAGTACTACATGTGGGATGCACAGAAGAATTACTGGAATGGTCATGAGTGGAACTCGGCTAACCCATGGCAGCCTGTGCTTGCAAATGAAAGCAATTCAAACTTCCCAACTTTTGGTAGTGATAACCACTACCATGAGAATGAAGGCTTTGGTCGTATGGACGCAACGTATTCTTGTAAGAATCTGCCTAATGCTAATGAGCTGGGATGGTATGTAAAGAATGGTGATCCACACTGGGATGATGATAAACTATGGACAGCAATGGGACATTTGTATAAGGGTGGTATGTGGTTCCGTGAAAAATCACTTATCAGAATGCTGACATCATTCCAACCTGAACAAGGTCCAGGATATACGGACATGCGTAACAGCTTTTATAAATTGGTAGTGACTCCTACTCAAGGTGCGCCTGTAGGCTATTCTGCAAGTAGATCCTTCTTTTTACCAGCTTTGGGTCAATATAATAGTAATGGTCAGTTGACAGATATTGGACAGAGTGGATATTATTGGTCATCAAGTGCTTCTCCAGCCGACTCTAACTGGGCATACTTGTTGCAATTTAGCAAGAGTAAGGTTATTGTAAATACCACACAAAGCGATGGAGGATTCTATGTAGGTACATTTCAGTAAGCTGCATTCTAACTCCTCTCTTTAGGAAGTCCCCTTCTTAAAGTTGCAGGTTTGAAAACATAATCTTGCCAACGCTCGTACAGCGTTGAGCTGTCTTCGGACAACTCAGTGAAGTGCGATTCGTTGGCAAGTTTTGTTTTATATAATCTTATATGGTTGTCATTGCATCATTGTAAGAGAATTGTGTTAGCTCGGGAATGGTTTTTAGGATGAGGTGTCATAGTGTTGATTTCCTTTCTTTTTGCAGAGGAAATCGAGAAAGCTTTGTTCTTATTTTTCATCCCCTCTCTTTTTAGTTAATGCTTAATTAGGTTTCAAAAGACGCCCAATAGGTTTGCAAAAGATGCTCTTTAAGGCGTCAATAGACGCCCTTTTGAAGGCTTAAAGAGCACCTTTTGAATTGCAACTAATCCTTGAAAAGGAAGAAAAGTAGAAGTTGGTGTAAACTGACTGATAATGAGCAGGAAACGGAGTCATTTGCATAATACTACACAGTTCGTAAAGAGTAGGAATATGCAGATTTAGGCAGAAGTTCAGTTACCAAAGTGTTACCTGATTTCTTCATAGGTAACGATGGAGTAATGTTCGGTAACTGAATTATTTTCGCTCGTGTGGCTGTTGCTGCGGTCGGCAGTTTTCTGCATAAGCGAGGAACGCTTTAATTCGGGTAACTTTGCCCATAAAAATTAAAGCGTATGAAACAAGAGAAAATGAAGGTGTTGCTCTACCTCAAAAAGAGCGGTCTTGACAAGTCGGGCAAGGCTCCCATCATGGGACGTATTACACTTGGAAGGAGTATTGGACAGTTCAGTTGTAAACTCTCCTGCAACCCCGACTTATGGAATCCACGAGAGAGCAGAATGGACGGTAAGAGTCGTGAGGCGGTGGAGATAAATGGTAAATTGGAAAATCTGCTGTTGTCTGTTCAGTCAGCTTATCAATCTCTGCTATCCAAAGGTTGCCCATTTGATGCAGCCGATGTGAAAGAGCTGTTCCAAGGGAGTGTAAAAACACGATGCATGCTCATTGAAAGGCTGGATATGCTCATCAAGGAGAAGGAAAGCCATGTTGGTATAGACATCAAGGAAGGAGCCATACACGGCTATCACTCTACCCGAATTCATTTGCAGAAGTTTATTCAACGGAAATACAAGGTAACAGACTTGGCTTTCTCACAGCTCACGGAGAACTTTATCTATGCGTTTGGGCAGTATTTCTTAGGTGAGTGCGGTTTTCAAGAAAGCACATTCTATAATGCAGCCACGCATTTGAAGACGGTATGCAGGTTGGCTTACCGTGAGGGATTGGCTGATGTACTTCTATTTGACAAAGCCAAAATCAGCAAGGGCAACAAGAGACTGCCCAAAGCATTGGACAAGGAAGCATTAGACAAATTGAAGGCTCTCAACTTTGAGGACTTGGAGGAGGATATGGAAACGGCAAGGGATATTTTCCTCTTTGCCTGTTATACAGGTGCTGCTTATTGTGATTTGATGGAACTGGACAAGTCCCATCTTGTGTGTGACGACGAGGGTAGCCTTTGGCTGAAGTTCAACCGCCACAAGACAGGTGTGCCTTGTCGTGTTAAACTGCTGCCCGAAGCCAAAAGGCTGATGGAGAAGCTCCACAGCGATGGAAGGGAAACATTACTCCCCTATATCAAGTACAAGAACTATCAGATTTGTTTGAAAGCCCTGCGGCTTCGTGCAGGCATATCGTTTCCCTTTACCACACATACGGCAAGACACACCTTTGCCACGCTTATCACGCTTGAGCAAGGAGTGCCAATAGAAACGGTGAGCAAGATGCTCGGACATAGCAACGTAAGTATGACCGAGCGTTATGCAAAGGTTACACCCCAAAAACTCTTTGAGGAGTTTAATCGTTTCCGTTCTTTCACGGAGGATATGCAGATGAGTATTTAGCAATAGACATATTAAAACTAAAATCATTATGAGAAGTACATTCAAGATACTGTTCTATATCAACAGACAGAAAACTAAGACAGACGGCAATACTGCTATTCTCAGCCGTATCACCATCGATGGAAAGAACACAACTATTCGCACAGGCGAAGAGTGCAATCCCTCCGAGTGGAGCACCAAACAGGGTTTGACAACCAATAAGAAGACCAACCAAAGAATCAATGAGTTCAGGGAATTGGTAGAGAATACCTATCGGGACATTCTTGTAAAGGAAAGAGTGGTAAGCGTGGAACTTATCAAAAACCGCTTGCAGGGCATCGCCACTAACCCCACCACGCTCCTTGCAATGAGCAAGGCGGAACTGCAAGCCGTCAAGGAAAGCGTTGGAAAGTCAAGGGCAGAGGGGACTTATCTGAACCTTTACTATTATGATAGAAATCTCCGAGAATTTATCGAAAACAAAGGAGTACAAGACATATCTATCGACACCATTACAGAGAGTTTGTTCGAGGAATACCGTTTCTTCCTGAAAAAGCAGGGATTTGCAGCGGCAACCATCAACCGCTATCTCTGCTGGCTGAGCAGGTTGATGTTCCGTGCGGTCAGTCAAAGGATAATCCGATGCAATCCGTTTGAGAATGCCAAGTATGAAAAGGAGGACAGGAAGATACGTTTTTTGCAAAAGGGCGAGGTAATGAAACTCATGGCAATGAAGATGAATGACAGGGAAGCGGAACAGGCACGGCTGATGTTCGTTTTCTCCTGCTTCACAGGTATGGCTATCTCAGATATAGAGAATTTGAAATACAAGCATATCCAAACAGCAGCGGATGGACAGAGGTATATCCGCAAGGAGAGACAGAAGACAAAGGTTGAGTTTATCGTGCCGTTACATCCCATAGCGGAAGCCATCATCAGCCATTGCAGGAACGAGCAGGAAAGAAATGAAGAACATCTGACGGTGAAAGAAAAAGGCGACAGCCTTGTCTTTCAACCTCATTGCAGCCGTAGCGTGATGGGCAAGAACCTGAGTATCGTGGGTAAGGCTTGCGGTATCCGTCAAAGACTTTCGTACCACATGGCAAGACATACGTTTGGCACGATGTGTCTAAGCGCAGGTATTCCTATTGAGAGCATAGCCAAGATGATGGGGCATGCCTCCATATCAAGCACACAGATTTATGCTCAGGTAACGGACAAGAAAATTTCGGAGGATATGGACAGGCTTATCGCCAAACAATCGGAAATGAAGAGAGAACCAACGGAGAAAGGGGCTTGTGAACCTTCGGATATATCAATCTATAAAATGGAGGAAACGGCATGAATACGAGCTATAGACCAAAAACAATGACCGACACGTACAATCATCGTAGTTGTTTTGATTGGGGCAGTAATATGCAGGTTGTTCATAAGGGAAATGGAGAAATTGCCATGACGGAGGGAGAACTGGCGAGGTTCTTCGGTGTAACATGGAGAAAACTCAATTATAGGCTTCAGACGATTATGAAATCTTCCAACCTGCATCCCGATGAAAGGGGTGCAGGTGAAGAACCTGTTTTCATCAACGGACAACTTAAAGGTTATGCACCGCTCTATCCTCTTTCAATTATCATTGCTATGCTTTCTATGTCAAAAACCTCCAATATTTCTTATTTTAACTATTTATTTAACAATTACACTTTGTGTTGCCAAACAGATATTGTCAGGTTGATACATACAACCAGTTCTGACCATTGCAGTTA
>NZ_VVIQ01000013.1 GCF_009728485.1 Prevotella vespertina | reverse complement strand
CTATAGTTTCCCTATCCTGTAGGCTGGTTCTTCCTTTTGACAACAAAGGTAATGAATCAACCTTGCTTCCTAAAGGGGATTATACCCTGTTTAAGTTTCTTGCTGCAAACTTAGAGTCCTTCTGTCTTAAACATCCGTTACCAAGCACATTGATACTATGTTTCTATGTCTAAGAAATATGTCATTCAAAAAATATGTCACTATGTCATTTTGTCTAAAAAACTATGTTCCTCTGTCTTTTCAACACGTTAATAATCATTAAAGATACTATAACCAAGGCAATAAACCAAGCCAATGTATGCTGAAATTTACTATCTTTGTAGCTAATAACAAAAGCAATCGTCTATGGTAAAAAAGATATTTACTCCTTTTATTCTCACCTTAATACTCCTCATGGGTGCTGTTACTTCGGCACGTGCCGAGGCTCCAGTGGAGTTAATCGAACAGGAACTTCCATCCATTACCATCACCATTACAAATAATGTCTTACGTGTTGTTGGTGCTGAAGATGAGGTTCTCTCGATTTATAACGTTACAGGAGTAAAGGTGATGAATGTGCGTGTTGACGGTAGTGACAAGCACTATACTTTGAGCTTCCCAAGGGGTTGTTACATTGTGAAAGTGGGTAAAGTTGTCCGGAAAATATCTATCCGTTAAGGGCTAGACATCCCCCCAATTCTGGTACAGCAAAAGCTTTTTGAGTAACGTGTCTCCCCTTGATAAATCGGAAGAAGTTCGCCAGTTAGCGAGCTCGGAAGAGCGACAGAAAGCATTCCTAGATATTGTAAACCAATATAGTGAACCGCTATATTGGAAGATTCGAAGTATTGTTATCACGCATGATGATGCCGATGACGTGCTACAAAACACGTTTCTAAAGGCATGGAAAGGACTTGACAATTTTCAAGGCAAGTCCCAGTTGTCTACATGGCTATATCGTATTGCCATCAATGAAGCACTTGCGTGCCTACGTCGGAAACGCTCGGCAGTTGTCACGGGAGGCGAAGACACCCTACACCTAGCCGACAGCTTGCTAGCAGATGAGTATTTCGATGGTGACAGAGGGCAAGCCCTTTTGCAAGAAGCCATTGCCACCTTGCCCGATGTACAGCGCTTGGTGTTCACCTTACGCTACTTTGATGAGATGAAATATAGCGATATGAGTGAACTACTGGGTACGAGTGTCGGAGCGTTGAAAGCCTCTTATCACATTGCAGTAGAGAAGGTTACGACGTATATGAAGCAACACGAATAATGTTGCAAAGTCTTCTAAGTAAAAAAGAAGAGCATTATGTTTAAACCAATCTACCTATTTGAAGTCTAAGAGAGTAGTAACAATAACTCTCTATGGAACAAGAAAATCATATCAATTCAAGCAATGGGAAGGCACGTCCCTTCCGTGTTCCCAACAATTATTTCACCTCTTTTCCGCATCGACTAGTGGATAGGCTGTTAGCAGAGGAGGCTGTAGCTAGCTGGGATGAGTATTACAAAACGATGGTAGAAGAGGCTCGGTTGTGATACACATGATAGATTAATTATAAAAGAAAAGACCAATCAAAACAAATAAAAAAGCATAACAAAGAAAAAGATAAACACATGAGACAAATTCGTGAAGGCATGAAGATTCTGTCATTGATAGTACTATTCTTGACCATTACTATGACCAGTTTTGCTAAGAGTCAACCAGCAAAGCGCGAGTTTCGTGGAGCTTGGATCCAGTGTGTCAATGGGCAGTTTCAGGGTATCGGAACGCAACAGATGCAGCAAACCCTGCGTTATCAGTTGGACGAACTACAAAAGGATGGGGTTAACGCCATCATCTTTCAGGTGCGAGCAGAGTGCGACGCCCTCTATCCAAGCAAGTTAGAACCATGGAGCAAGTTCCTCACTGGACAGCAAGGACAGGCTCCTTCGCCTTATTGGGATCCCTTGCAATGGATGATAGATGAGTGCCATAAGCGAGGAATGGAGCTGCACGCATGGATCAATCCCTATCGTGCTAAGACAAAGAACACCAACCAGTTGGCTAATAGTCACATCGCTGTGCAACATCCCGAACGTGTTTTCTCATACGATGGGTTGTACATCTTGAACCCAGCCTTGCGTGAGAATCGTGAGTATATATGCCAGGTTGTTGACGACATCGTGTCTCGTTACGATGTAGATGGGCTTCATATCGATGATTACTTCTATCCTTATCCTGTTGCAGGACAGCCTATTCCTGATCAAAGGAACTTCCAACAGGACCCGAGAGGATTCTCAAATATCAACGACTGGAGGCGTGATAATGTTGATGTCTTCATCAAGGAACTAGGCGAAAGGATACATGCTGTAAAGCCATGGGTGAAGTTTGGCGTGTCACCCTTTGGTATTTACCGCAATCAAAAGGCTGACCCTCGTAACGGAAGTAGGACAAATGGACTTCAAAACTACGATGACCTTTATGCCGATGTACTAAAGTGGGTGAACAACGGATGGGTTGATTATTGTGTACCACAGCTCTATTGGGAGATTGGCAATCGTGCTGCTGACTACAAGGAATTGATTGGTTGGTGGAATCGCAACGCTGGGAAACGCCCATTATACATAGGTGAAGACGTGCTGCGAACCGTCAAATTCGCTGACCCACAGAACCCTTCTATCCATCAGTTAGCAGCTAAACGTCGCTTACATCAGCAGTCGACCAATGTCAACGGAACAGTGCTCTGGTATGCAAAGGCAGCTGTTGACAACCCTGGGAACTATGGAACTCTCTTGCGAACAGACTACTGGCGCTATCCAGCCTTGCAACCCTTAATGCCTTTCATAGACTCTGATGCACCGAAACATCCCAAGCGGTTGAAGGCACAATGGGAACGCGATGGCTATTACCTCACGTGGAAAGCACCGAAGGGAAAGGGCTGGAAGGATGAAGCACATCAATATGTTGTGTATCAGTTCACGCCTGATGAGCCTATAAACACCAATGACCCATCGAAGATTATAGCGATGCCTTATGAAAACAAGGTGCGCTTGAATTATAAAGATGGCAATCAGAAATATGTCTATGTGGTCACTGCTCTAGACAGAATGAGCAATGAGAGCACTGGAAAAAAGAAGAAGGTGAAGTTGTAAGAACTTCACCTTCTTTATTATATCATCGTCAGTCCTGATAAAGAAACAGGTTTTAAAAGACGGAGTAAGATAGGAATAGCACGTGTCGTAACAGTTTTTTAGTCAGGACAATGCCATGCTCTCTTGCCTTTATAATCTATTTGCTCCTTCTTTATTCAGTATCCCCTGCAACAGAAACGTTGCGTTCTGATTGCGTGCCACACCCTTACTTATCTTATAAGAATAGGTAATTTGCTTCCCTAACTCAATCTCGAAGCAATAGTTATGGAACCGTTCTGGCTCTTCATCTTCCATCTTTGACAACTCTAAGTCATGTGTGGCAATCACGCCCGTGACGTTTCGTGAGGCGATGTGTTGTAGGAATAGACGTGAACCATTTAGCTTATCCAAGGAGTTAGTACCCTTTAGTATCTCGTCAAGTATGATGAGGTTGGGTGTAGACTCACGTAGAGAGCCTAACAGCTGATCGAGTCGTAAGAGCTCAGCATTGAAGTAGGAAATACCATGAGTGAGGTCATCTGTGGTGCGCATACTCGTGAATAAGTGGAAGACGGAGACCTTTAGTTGCTTGGCAAACACGGGTAATCCGTTCATTGCCAACAGATAATTCACACCCAACGAACGCAGGAACGTACTCTTACCTGCCATGTTTGCACCTGTTACTATATAATATTCACGATCTTGAATGTCGAAGTCGTTTGCCACAGCATGCTCTCCCAAGAAAGGATGATAGAGCGCTTTTGCATTAAAGACGACCTGATTCTCTGCCACAACCTCAGCCTGCACCGCTTTATTCTCATTGAGTTTGTAATTGCCCATAGATACCAGTGTGTCAAAGAGATTCAGCGTTTCTATCCATTCATTTGTGCGCTCTTCATACGCTCGTTGCCACTGTTGAAAGAGTCGGACAATGGTTATATCAATCAAAGCAAAGCAATTAAAGATGAATATACCAATCTCATTACTGCGGTTATCTATCTTCTGTAAGATGAGTGCTAACCGCTCTAAAGACTCTTCCGCACCTGCTAATCGCCCTTTCAATGCCTGCAATTCTGATGCTTGAAAGTCGGTTTGATTGATGAGTCGCAGCACTTGTAAATAGCCATCGACCGCTGTTTGCACCTTTGCTATCAGTTCGGATATAACACGGATGTGCTTATGCGAACACAAGAAAGATAATAGGAAGTTGAAGATTCCCCACCATATTGGCAACAAGGAGGGCACAATATCCATGAATGAAAGTACGATACTGGCATAGAAACCCAGCAAGTTTGCAGAACAGAAAAGGCGGAAAAGAGGATGAGAGAAGTATTTGGGTAGCTGCTTTTGATGCACATCTGTCAGTGCCGTCAGCACTTCCTTTGTTTGAATCTGCCCCTTTACACCAAACGACTTGAACCGAGTTAGAAACGACTCTGCCTGTCCTAACTCTTGAATGGATGCCATTCTCTGATGAATCTGACCCACCTGTTCACTCTGATCTAGACCTCCCCACTCCTTTGAAAGATATTCTGCCAACTGGTCACTGCCCCCTGTTGAGATGGTGCGGTTGATACGTTGGAACAGAGAACCAGCTCCGAACACATCTAAATCGTATGTGTATGGATGCTGCGGATTGATATATTGCGTGCCAGCATTGAGCTTACTGAAGTCGCCATGATGGTAGTTTATCTCATTCTCATAGGTCATCACCATTGCTTCTCCCACCTTTATACGGCGGTCGTTACGCACATCTAGCTTGCGAATGTATACATATAAGAAGAGAGCTAACAGCCCACAAGCTAGTGTCCAGGCTGCATTAGCAAGCAAAGTATAGACTACTACGAAGCCAATAGCAAGTAAGAAAGAGCTTACTTCTGCCAGTATGAAGGCTCGACTACGGTTGCGAAGCCTTGAGAGAAGGCTGTTCTCTTCTTCAACTTTCCGTTGATAATGAGCTGTTAGTTCCTTATTCATGTTGAGAAATATACTATATTGAAAGCGTTTATTGCGTTATAACCTCTTTACGAACACGTCCATCGCTATACTTCACAATGTTGATTCCCTTTTGTGGAGCCGTAATTCGCCGACCATCCAATGTATAACGTGCGGTCTCAACAGCGGTTTCCTTTCTATCAGAAACAGATGAGATAGAAGTTGTTTGAGCGTCAGCAATACTGCACTTAGCCGCATTTTCTATTCTTCCCGTTTGTGTGTTTATCAGCAAAACACATACCTTCAACCTTGCTTTATCTTGTAGAACTTTTATCTTCGAGACATCCTTGAAGATGTAAGAATGGCTCTGCGTCTGGTCGGCTTTGATAGGAGCTTCAATGAGACTATCCACTGGCTCTTTCACACCAGTAGCCGCAATGGCAACAAAGTTGTTCTTTAGATTACGGATTTCACTTGGTGAATCGATGAACACATCGAACTCTTTTGTTACTCCACGATCGCTCTCGCTACCCGCATAAGCATTGTTTTGAACCCATTCGGGACGTGACATTCCATCCTCAGTCAGCACATAGGCAAAGCCATAAGGGGCTTTTTCACGATTCAAACGGAACGTTACTGCAGGCGTAACAGTGATGTTGTTCTTCTCTTTATCCCATTCGGCAGATACATCAAGATCCATATCTGCACCTGCATCTTGCTCTGCTTTGAACTCATCAACAGCCTTGACATACCCTAACTTACGGCTTCTATTCATATAAAGAGAGGGACGGCGAGAGTCTTCCCTGGCTTTTGCATAATAGTCCCAACAGGTCAATGGATCATCAGTATGCACCGCTATGCCAACGAAGTCATCGCCAAAAGTATGCGACAAGTTCTCCATGAGGGCAATACCAGATGGACAATATCGGCACCACATTGCCGTGTATTCTTCTACAACAACTTTCCTCTTTGCCACCTTAGTAACCGTTACTCTCGGTATTCGAGCCTCACTGATAGTAGCTCCATTGCGCCCTCCATTCACCTTCGTAATCGTGAAGATCAGTTCATCTTCACCCAATTCTGTGTGTGGCGGAACAGCTACTTCAATCACAGCATCATCATTATGTCCCAGTGTTTGGGGTAATGTGTAATGCTTTGACTCTAGCTCTTTTCCATTGAAAGAAAGCGTGTAGTCAATGTCTTGAATGCGAGTTCTACCAATGTTGGAAACCACAATCTTTCCTTTTACACTCGGTTCCGTAAGTGGCACATACACCTTTTGTCCAGCAACAGGGATAAGTATATGCTCTTGTGCATGAGCGTTTACTCCATAAGAGAGGATGGCAAGCAGGGTAATAAATTGTATGTAAATTCTACGTAACATATCAGGTTGTCAATGATTAAAGATGAATACTTAGCGCACAACGAACTTCTTAATTGCCTTCTTTGAGCCCGTCTGTTTCAAGATGTAAATGCCCTTAGGAAGATTGGATAAGGATGTAAGCTGCTTATATAATAAGGTACCTTGCGTATTGAATACATCGTAAGTAAGACCCTTCTGTGACGCTACATCTACTATTCCTGTTGGGTTAGTATCGAACTTAACAATAATAGTTGGACCTTCAATCTCTTGCTCGGAACCAAGTTCTTTGGTAGTCAGTTTCAGTGTAATCGAGCCCTTCTCACTATGCTCGTAAGTGTGTTCTATCGCAATAGACTCCCTCTCCGAGCCTGCCAACAACATCTGACTTCCTATCTCTGTACTATTACCTTCTTCTACAGGAGTGCATCCGCCAAGTGCACAAACCGTCACATTGCCTTCATCAAGGCTGTTAATTCTACTGTAAAGGGTTACTTCCAGATTCTTATCCGACGTATTCTTAATATACACCTCACCTGCTATTTCCTTCCATCCAGGTGGGAACATGGCATCTTTCACAGCGTTTAATACCACCGTTGTGCCGTTCGGAATAACCTTACCTTGCGCATCCACGAAGGCAACATCATTGTTACTTGTCTGTGCTTGAGCACTAACTAAAAGACTGGTCAGCAGTCCGATTAATACGAGTAAGCGTAATTTCATATTGTTCAATTTATATTTATCTACTTAATTGATGATGACTTATTTACGAAATAGAAACCTTTTGGCGCACAGCCTGCAGTACTCCGCTATCGTTATAGACGAATCCTACTATCCACGCATTGCCTGGTACTACATCTTCTGGGAGTGTGTACGATGTTTGCTCCACGTGCGTTTGCATTGAAGAGAGCATTAACTCCGTTCCCCACTCACCATTGATAGCAGCACGGAACACGTGGTTATGCACATACTCCTTATCCATCTTATTGTTTGGAAAGAGCTGTGGAGCCACGACACGATCCTCTACTAACCAAAGCTGAAGCCTTCCCTTCACATCATCGGACAATGTTTTTAAGTTGGTGTCAATCTTCACTTGACGTGTAACTGCGTCATAGTGACATTGAAGGGCTATATTGATTGTAGTTGTTTGAGCGAACTCTTCATAGACACGACCAGCCCAAGTATCTTTTTGTAGGACGCCTCCACGACGATTGATAATGGCTTTTGGCACATTAGGAACCGCCCAATACTTGTAATAAACATCCCCTGCATCAGTGCGCAAGCCCTTAACTCCACCCAGACTCTTTATTGCGAGCGGTCCAGCATGTATGCCTACAGCTATCAATCTGTCTGCTCCATAAAGCTTTTGCAGTTCTTCTATCGTCTGAGAAGCCGCCGGACAGAATATGCAACGTTGCCCTGTAAAGTCCTCGATGAGTACATTTCGCTGAACAGTTGCAGGCGGAATCTCTATCAATCGTTCGTCAGAACCAACTGAATCACAGCCTGTCAAGAGTGCAACAGCAGCCAAGATAAGTATATAAAAACGTCTCATTTCCATCAAAAGTTATAATTATAAGAGAGTGTCAAGCCCTTTGTTGCTGGGATATAACGGCATACACCCCCCGAACAATTAAAGCCCGCACGTGTTCGACCATAGCCTAATTGCAGTCGATGAGCCCCACCGCTATAGGTTACATAGCCTTGGTAGTAATGCACATGGGTGTTACCTGCATTGTAGAGGTCGCTCACGGTGACCATCCAATGCGGTGCGAACGATAGTTCCCCCAGCCCGAATAGCCAGTCTTTATCGCCCTCTTTTGACGCAAGATACTGCCCTTCGACACGCAAGATGGCGTTCGTTCCGAGTTTCTGTTTGACATCTGCAACGAAGATATGCGTGTTTAGCATTCCTCCATGCCCTTCTAACAAGGTCTGATTGTATCGTTGATACATATACATCAGGTTTAACTTCGTTTCTTTGGAGAGCCGCTTCTCCAACTGCACATCAATATCTTGATAATAAGTAGCGTCACCCCATGCCCAAAACGGACTTCCATAACCCTCTGTACCCATCTCTCCTGCACCCTTCTTACGCACTGAATGGACATGAGAGAAGTTCACTTTCGTTGTTGTTCCATACTTTCCTCCCATCCAAGAGCCCTTTGGAAAGGTGTAAGCTGCCGTGGCTTGATAAGCCCACTCACCCTCAGGGCGTGTAGCGTAAGGGTAGAGTGCTGCCAAGGTATAGGTATGCTCCACCGTGAAAGGCGGTAGATGATTGATGAAAGAGGAGATACCTTCCATCCCTCTACGGCTTCGGAAGCCCATATTCGTACTGCGTTTTGCTTGCAGCAATAGGCTCATTCCACGCTTAGAATAGGACCCTGACAGCATTGCCACATAGCCATTACGATAGATGTAACCATTATCATGCGAAGGATCCTGCGTCTTCATTGCCATTTCTGCCAATACATTGAAGCCGTGATGTTGCACTCGTAGACGTAAATCGAACGCATTGACATAACGAGGAAGGCGCAACCGATGGGTCGGATCGACCATCACCACCTCGTCTCTCTCGTATTTATTAAGGTAGGAACCACCCAACATTATATAGGTATTATGCTCTTGAAGCGACTTAAACGACTCTTCCATGTTCCATTCCACATCCGCTCCTGTCATCCAACTCTTATTGTGGTGCCAGTAACGACGCTGTCTACCCGTGAGCAACTTGACCGCAACTCCCGCACAAGGGAGATAGTTCAAGCGTGCACCTTGCAATGAGTTATCAATCCCAAGACTGCGTTCTTCATACGAACGGAGGATGAAACCAGAGCCAAACTGCTCATAGAAGCTACCCAAAGTAAGCTCCGCATTCTTATAACGACCCTTCAAGTAGGCGTAAGGAACACCCCAACCCTTAAAGTCGCTCTCGTATCCTGGGAGCGGATGGGGCATATATTCCAACCTTGCACCAGCCTCAAAGTATCTGTTTGAGAGCCTCAAGTCGAGATAAGTATTCGTTCGGAAACGACTGCCTGTAGCCTCTGCGCCCGTCGCACTGTCCTTTTGTGCCAACAGCATATCACTCTGAAGACTTCCAGAAAGGTGTAATTTGTCGGACTCTTGTGCATAAACTGATGCACTACTCAGGCTCATGAGCAGTCCTATCATCATCCATCTTTTCATAAAATCACCTTCTCAAAACCTCTTTCACCTTCTTATATAGCTCCATCTCAGCGCCATCTGTGTAGCCATTATGCTTATAAACAATCCTGCCCTGACCATCGAGTAAGACCGTATAAGGCACTGACTGAATACCTAACGAGCGTCGGAACTCACCATTAGGATCGAGTAATACATCATAACGCCAGCCATTCTGGTCGACCAAAGGCTTCACTTTATTAACGTTTTGAGCCTGATCAATGGATACAGCAACGATTCGCACACCTGTTTCTAGGCGCCAATCATCATAAAGCTCATCAATACTTTTCAACTCACGGTCGCATGGTTTGCACCAAGTAGCAAAGAAGGTAACAACGAGAGGATTGCCATTATTAGAGATAGTGTCGGTTTGTACGGTCCTTCCTTCTAGATCTTTAAGGGTCACTTTGGGCAGTCGCTCTTGTGCACCAACAGCCACACTTGCCCATAAGAGACAAAGGGATAGAAATAATTTATTCATCGTTTTTAGTTATAATTAGGCTGCAAATATACGAAAAAAAAGCGATATGACAAAGGGTAGTATTCGCTAACTCCTGTAAAATAGAGGGTCGTCAAGATGGTTTGAAATACTCTCTTAGATTCTTTCCAGCCTCAATTTAGCCTCGTTCTTAGCTCCCGATAGCCCCTTCCGAAGGATAAATATTTAATTTAAACCTATCTTTTTTGCGCCTTCTTACCCCTTTGTTGCGTTGCAAACTACTTTGAATAATGTAATAAAATACTGCTAATTTCAGGGCTTCTATTTGCGTTTTTCAGAAGAACAAAGGACTTTGTCCACAAATACGGGAATTAGAGAGCAATTTTACAAGGTATTTATAACCTCCTGACTAATAGCTATTTGCATAAGAGTAAGCTTCATTTTAGGTAGGAGGAAGTAATCTTAAGCACAAAAAATAGGCTATTTTTAGCTAAAACGATAGTACTTTTTACGCATAACGGAGGTGCTTTCTACCCGAAACGGAGGTATCTTTTGCATAAAACGAAGGTACTTCTTGCCCAAAACGGAAGTATCTTTTCATAAAAACGGAGGTACGTTTTCATAAAAAGCCACATATTGGTTCGTTTTCTAATAAGTATGGCTTTGAATGAAAGCTAGAATGAGAAAACAAATTGTAAAGTACTTTCTATATCAGTCCTCACCACTTCCGACCATTCAAAAAGGAGGATGCGCCACTTTGAGCGTACCCTCCTTACTGATCTTACTTTCCATCCAGTCGATAGAAGACTGTGCACATCGAAATGATATAAATGCGCTCATCTCCCTTCGTATTCATTAAGAGAAAAGGATGCTATTGATAGGAGTTTTATTGCTTTGCAATGCGTTTCTTCTTAGCACCCTTCAGCCACATATACACCAACAAAAGGATGAATGCACCCAAGATACACAACAACAAGAACCCATACTCTTGTGGGTGAACCCAGAACTCTTTGAAGAAGTTGATGCGACCGAGTATCTCTACTGGCGTCCAAAAGACGATTACTGTCGCCACAGCCATTCGAATGTTTGCACCCCAAGCGGCGATATGGAGCTGTCGACGGAACATAAAGAGTGAACCGATGAAACAGCCTACTCCGATGAGATAAGTTACTGGATGGTGGTCGCCAAGGAAGTTTTTATCATAACAGAACATCAACAACAGATAGAAAGCCCATAGTATCATGTTTAGTTCCATGAACGTGATTATAGACGTGTGGTGGGTCATTGGCTGCACAACTATCTTATTCTTATGCTTTCCGAAGAGCTTCTCTTGTATCCATGTGATGAAGTCGCAACCATTACGGGTACTAAAGATATACATCGTCATGACCATCATCCACAATCCAAAGGAGGCTGGCATAATAAGATATTCAGGCTTGGTAACGACTTTACCATGCTCTATCTCGGGTGGAACTCCATAACGGCGTGCATAATAGAGGAATAGGAACTCGACCCATCCCGTCCAAAACAATAAACCGCCAATAAGCCCCCATAAGGTTTGACGAGTATCTCCTTTGACAAAGACACCGACGATAACCATAATCAAGCCAACGAACCCCATGGTGAAACCAGCATAATGTACTGCCACGGGATCCATAAACTTCTCCATCAGTATCATTAGTGCATGACCTAACGGCATAGTGAATAGTACGAGGACAAAGGAGGCTATCGTGCGCCACCAATAAGTTTTCTTTTTCTCCATTATTATACATTAGAACTTAAATAGTTTATCCACATCAACAGACAAGCCAACCTGCAGGTTCATGCCATCTGTCAATGGGCAATTCAAATAGTAATACTCTGGTTTATAATTGAAGAGGTTATCCAAGGCAACACTCAACTTCACACTCTTGCTGAATCGTTGTACAACAGCGAGCTTAAAGAGCGCGTATGCAGGGTAATGAATGGTGCGGATTCCCTTCGAGATGTCGTAATAATCGACGAACTCTTGATTGTCTACTGATGATAAGAAGCGACCATCGAGTCCTATATTCAGCCCATAGTTCTTCACAAACTGATGGTCCCAATCAATATGCCCCGTCATTGCGTGCTTGCGAGCAGGGATGTATTGGTTATTCACCGAGTTATTGTTCTTATCCTTTGGTAGGTGCTCATTGGTATAAGCATAAGACAGACGTGCGGTGATACCATTCGACCATCTCGCTTGTGCCGAAGCCTCTCCTCCACAGACGGAATAGCCTCCTAAGTTAAGATAAGGTAGATGAGGAATAAGGTCAGAAGCCCGCTTGTAATAGGGAGCACCAGTAGCGAGTTTATCCTTAATCCTATTGTAGTAAGCCGTAAGAGTGTAGTTGTAATGCCCGTGTGTATAGTCAGTAGACAGGGAGAAGTTATGACTTACCTCTGGTTTCAAGGCTGGATTCCCTTCCACAATCCATATTCCTGCCATGTCAAAGTTATAGTATTTCTCCTTTAACGTTGGTGATCTGAAGCCCATACCATAGCTAAGACGGAGATTAAGATTATGTATTGGCTGGTAACGAAGGCTTATCTTTGGTGTCACGCGAGAGATATGTCCATCCGAGAAGTAGTCGTAACGCAATGCACCAACAGCCTCCCATTGCTCGTTAATGTTCCAGTCATATTGCGTAAAAGCATCAAAGGAATCTTGCTTGCGGGTGCGTCCTTCAAGGTTCACATTCAATAAGTAGTCGTGCATATAATCGGCACCCACGGATAGAACATCGCCTCCTTTGAGGTTGTGATTATAGAGTAATCGGAAGCTATTCTGCACGTTGGAGTAGTCGCGCACATCGATCTTTGCGATTCGTTGATAGTCCGACTTGTCATATTGATCGAATGCGTATGTAAGCTCAAAGTTATCCGCTTCGGTCGGAGTCCATACTCCCCTAAGTCCGCCCGTGAAGTCTCTATAACGTTCAGGAGTCGCAGTTGTGCGAACAAGTTGGCGATAGAAGTAACCCGCCCTACCGCTCAATGAGAGTTTATCACTCGGTGTATAAGACAGTTGCTCCTTAATGTTCCAAGTTGCATCTCCATATATCGTTGACACGACACGAGTAATAGGATGGTCGCCATTCTGCACATTGTAGTTATCGGCCTTGCCCCTGTTAATGGTCAGGAGGTTGCTCCATTTCCCTTGTTTCAACTGCGCATTCAAGCCGTAACGTTGCTCGTTATGCTTGCCCAAACGCATATTTAGGTTGAGAGAGAATGGGTGTATATTCTTCTTAGTGATAATATTGATGACCCCACCAGCCGCATTCGAGCCATAGAGCGCAGACGCTGCTCCAACGATTTCAATGTGATCTACATTGTCCATCAGTAGTCTTGTGAAGTCGACATCATCCATCGTCTCACCAGCAAGACGTTCCCCATCAACGAGTATCAACACGCTTTGTCCTCCAAAACCAGAGAAGTTCATGTGCACTTGTTGGTTCATTGCATAGGAGAACTCAACGCCTGGCATCACCTGTTGCAATAGGTCGCGAAGATTGGTCGCATCGCTCTTTGCAATGTCATCTGATGTAATGATTTTCGTCAAGACAGGTGTGTTGGCAAGTAGCTTTGGTGTACGCGTTCCCGTGACAACAACCTGTTCTAACTCATAAGACTTATAGATGGAGTCATTCAACTCATCTGCCCATGACACCGAAGGAAGTGTAAGGAGCAAAGCTGATAATAGAATGGTATTTCGTTTCATAAGCTCTATATAAAACCTTATTCGCCTCTCTGTTCCCTAGACGAGGGAACAAAGTAAGACGGAGGTAACGCCTAATAAGGGTATTTATAATTGATGGTCAACCAACATTTAGTGCCTCCCGCATTCATATAATTCACCAACTGTAAGGCTGCATATTTCCCATTCTTCAAGCGGAGAATGTACACATTATTCTTCATAGTAAAGGCTGGGGGCATTGGGGGAATGTCTACTCGAAGCCATGATGATAACACCTTATTAATAGTTATCCCTTGGCATCCTATCAAGCTCTGAAGCATTTGCGTCTGATCCGTCCAGACCTCATTTTCACTCCACTCATCCGTTTGGAAGTTTGCACCGAGGAAGTCTATGCTGCTCTTCGGAAGCTCACTCATCGACTTATAATTAGTTTCCAACACTGCACCTCCATTCGTTCTCACATTATTGCGATGGAAGGCAATGCTCCACGAAGGTGGCTCTTGTTGTGCATCAGTAGCCGTGAACGAACGCTTCTCATTGACGGCTATTCCCTTTCCGAACACATCGAACCAATAAGTATAGCTACCTGTTCGCCCATCAGTGGTACTAGCTGTGAGACTTGTGGGAATCGTCATGCGGGTTAAATGGCTCTGCGCCTTCAATAGTCCTGCGGTATCTTTATGCTCAATGAAGGTCTCTAACGAATCGAAGTCAACGTAACACCAGTCTTTCCAACTCGTAGCATCGACTAACAACTGCCCTTCCGTAATCGTGGGAGAGGCTGGCGCATCATCGTATATACCATCAAAAAGCCCATTGCAAGACGTCGTTATCAAAAGGATAACGGCGCCTGCAAGGGCATTGTATATATACCTACTGAGAGTCATATTATCCCTACCTTATTTATTGCCTAGCCCCAACAAAGGTGCCATAGATAACCATTGGCATTGAACCCATCTGATAGGTATTGTTGATAGTCAGCTTTCCATCATCGCTCAAAGCGATTACTACCTTACAAACATCCTTGTCGAAGGTGTACTCCTGATCCTTTGTTGTATTGCCAGAATCATCCTTTGTGATGAAACGGAACTTGATGTTGTCTTTCTTATAAGCCTTTATAAAAGCTTTCTTCTCCGCATCGTAAGGGATATTAGAGATGGTGTAAGTACCGAGAATAAGCGTTCCCATCAACGTTTTAGCGTATGTCACCTCTGGAACTATCAAGTTGATGGTGCCATCTTCATTGTCAGTTATCTCATAAGTAACCTCATCTGCTGATGTATATGAGAACATACCGCCTATCTTCACTTTGTCAGCTCCCTTGTAACGACCTATAAATGGATCTGCTATTGACGCTGGAGCGAACTTGACATCTTGCACATCCTTTGCAAGTACAACTACCTTTGAGCCGTCTTTCTTATTGATGACTACCTTCTGTGCCTGTACTGCCATAGCACTTAAGAGTGATACGATTACTAAAGTAAAGAACTTCTTCATTGATTGATAAATTTAAATGTCTTGGTTAATGATTTTACTATAAACACGCCCTTCTGACCATCGAATGGAACCTCTACGGCGCCATTCTGGTTGACAACAGCACTACCAACAAGCTGCCCATTGATGGTATAGACGCTCACACGAGTGCCTGCTTTCAACCCCTCTCCTCGTACCGAGAAGTTGGTAAAAGAGAACACTGCATTAGACTGTTCAGCCCCAACTGTATTGATACCAGTAGGCTGATCGGTGAAAGTAAAGCTAAGGAAATCCGTTAAAGGATACTCTACGGTTTCGCTACCAGCCGTCAAGACAAGATGATCTGACGTGAAGGTAACCATTGGTTTGTCTGTGAGAGCAAAGGTCGTAGCCTTTCCCTCTTTGTCAGTTACTGTCACATAATCAGCCGCGGAAGCAGAGACTGCTCCCCACGTAGCCAACAATGCGATAGCAAATGACCTGCATAAAGTTCTAATTCTCATGTTATTGACATTGTTAATATATATGATTCTAACTCATTGCAAAGTTATGTAATGTCTGTCAACAACACAATACTAAAATATGATGATTTTGTTAGCTATAATTAAGTCAAAACCTGTCTTTGCTTCATCTCCAAGTACTTATTTATGATGTCTACGCTTAGATTCTCAGGTGTTGTCAGTAAGCTATAAATGCCATGTTGCCTGAGTGTAGACACGATAAGGCGTTTCTCATAGACAAACTTCTCTGCAATGACATGCTGATAATACTCTTCTATGGAGTGCTTAGTCGATTGTATGTACTCATTCAACTCGCTATCTTCAAAGAATACGACGAGCACACGATGCCAACGGCTTAGCAGTTTCAGGTAAGGCAACTGCCGATTAAGGGCTGTCATACCCGAGAAGTTCGTATAGACAACGCACAGACTTCGCTTGCTAACTTGCTCCCTCACGTTGATACAAAGGTTACTGAAGTCGGTCTCCCCGAAGTCAGTTTCTTGTCTATAAAGCGCATCCAACAAGCGTTGCATTTGTCCCGTGCGGCGCGAGGGGGCTACGAATGTGTCCATCTTATCGGTGAATGTAATCAAACCAGCCTTATCGTCACGGTGCATAGCGACGTAAGAAAGCACCAAGGCGGCGTTTATGCTGTAATCTAATAAGGTCATTCCGTGGAACGACTGTTGCATAACTCGCCCCTTATCAATGACTGAAAAGATTTGTTGCGAACGTTCGTCACGATAGACATTGACCTTCAGTTGGTGCGTGCGCGCACTTGCTTTCCAGTTCATCATACGATAGTCGTCGCCCGGTACATAGTCTTTTATCTGTTCAAACTCCGTATTATTGCCCACACGTCGGAGCTTCTTGATCCCCATCTCAGTAAGATGATTGCTCATCGCAAGCAATTCGTAACGATTCAGCATTAGATAAGATGGATAGACAGCGACGTCTCTTTCCTTGTCCAAGCTATATCGTCGTTCCACAAGTCCTATGTGGGTGCGAACGAAACAGCGAATCCGCCCGAAGGAATAAACGCCACGCTTCACTGGGGTTAGCGTGTAACGAATTTCGTTCTCGCCCTTTGCTGCAAGTTGCGTGGTATATGATATGTCTCTACGTTGGAACACCTTTGGTGCCTCGTCGATGATGGTTAGCCATACAGGGAAGGTATATTCGCTTGCAAAACGAAGTTTTATGACATTCTCATCGCCGTTTGAAAACCTATCTGCACAGCTTCGTTCCGCTGTTAAGGCACGTCGAGAATAGAGCATGAAGGCGTCTATAAGCGTTATAACAACGAAGGGACACAACAGAATCTTAGCCGCAGTGAAGAGGATGGGATAGACATATCCCAACCCACAAAGCAGTGTCAAGCACGCAAAGATGATATAAAATCGCTTGGTAAGAAACATTTACTCTATCTATAAGAGGGTTATTGTGTAAGGGTGCTAAGCGTTCGCTCCAATGGTGCGAGGTTGTGTAACCATTTGTGCGGGGCGTTCGCACACATACGAGTCAGCAGTTTTACACGTATGTATCAGCGTCGTGTATCGTATGTGTCAGTGTCGTGAATCGTATGTGTCAGCACTGCGAATCGTATGTGTTATTATCCTTACTCATAAAACAAGGCTTTTTCTGTGCCGAAATTACTTAGGGACTTCCACCTTATCTATCAACTTCTGCGCTACTTTCAACGCTGTGTAACCCTCCATTTCAGCCTCAGCAGTAAGGAGAAGGCGGTGTTGAAGGATGCTAGGAGTAACGAATTTGATATCTTCCGGCGTCACAAAGTCACGTCCGCAGAGCATGGCATAGCCCTTAGAGGCATTGAGGATGGCGACAGATGCACGTGGACTGGCTCCGAGATAGACTACCTTTGACATACGTGTCTGCTGTACGATGGAGGCAATATAGCGTAGGAGGCTATCTTCAACATACACTTCTTGCAGTTTCTGACGCATAGCTAGCAGTTCACTAACGCTTAGCAGGGGTTGTATGTCGGCTAGTTTCACGAGCCGCCTATCCTCTTGATGGCGCTGCAAGACGCTTACCTCTTCCTCAAGAGTAGGATAACTCATGCTTATCTTGAATAGGAAGCGGTCTAACTGAGCCTCTGGTAGTCGGTAAGTTCCCTCTTGCTCCACTGGGTTCTGCGTTGCTATGATTGTATAAAGATCCTTCATACGATGCGAAATGCCGTCGATTGTGACTTGCCGCTCCTCCATTACTTCAAAAAGAGCAGCCTGTGTCTTGGCTGGCGCACGGTTAATCTCGTCAACAAGTACCATCTCTGCGAACACAGGTCCTTGATGGAAGTCGAATTCGGAGGTCTTCATATTAAACACTGTTGTGCCTAACACATCGCTAGGCATTAGGTCAGGCGTAAACTGAATACGGCTGAAACGTGCGTCAATGAGGCGTGAGACTAATCGAGCTAACAGGGTTTTAGCTACTCCGGGGACGCCTTCAATCAGTACATGACCATCTGCAAGGATGGCTATTAACAGCAGGTCGACAGCCTCCTGTTGCCCAACAATCACATTGCCGATAGCCTTCTTTAATTGTGTAATCTTCTCACTGAAGTCCTGAAGATCCGTTCTCTTTGTTGTATTCTCTTCCATCTTGTTGGTGTATTGTTCGTTCGTCTTATTGTTTATTAGTTCGTCCATTAGGATTAAAGATTACTGATGATGCGGTCTAACCCATCTATCGATGCTTGCAGCTGCTTATCAGTTAGACTTGATGAGTGCTGTAAGTATCTACTAACTCTATCTAGTATTATGCGCACATCAGCCTCAGCCATTCCCGTGCAGAAGGCTAACTGCTGGATATTCTCACGCCTCATGTCCTCGTCGTCTATGTCTATTAGCAACTGCCTACGCACTAGCTCTGCAAAATAACCATACTTCTTCTGCAACAAGTCGAGGTTTTCATGCTTCTGATAGTAGAGTGTTCCGATGAGTTGCACAAACTCTAACGACTTGTTTTCGGGCTGTTTTACCACTGGTATCACCCTTTGGCGACGTCGAGCATAGAACACGCAGAACAATAGCAAACCTAACAATGTGAGATAGACACACCATCTGAGTGGCGCATTTTGCAGCCAGTAGCTGAGCGGACTCTCCTTGTTTATCACGTTCTTAGGCGCATACGCCTCTGTACGTGTTACTGGTAAGCCACGGAATTGGGACATCGCACGGAATAAGAGTCCGTTTATCTCGGGGTCAAGTACGCCATAGTTGGTCCAAAAGAATGGGTCACATGAGAGGAACAACTCGCCCTTTCCCCACTTAATTCGTATGAGTCGTGCCTGCCAATAACCGCCTATCTTGTCAGCATACTCATCATCATCTAAGTCGTAAGAAACGACTGTTGTATCTACATCCCCATCAATAGAACGTTGGAAAGCACATAACAAGGTATCACACTGGACGCCCTTATCTACCTCAATCCCATAGCCTGACATCGACGTATAGACCTGATAAGTATGAGGTCTATAAGGCTTCACTGCATTCCAATAGAGAGTATCCATCGGGATTAGATAGGACTCTATCGACTTCTTCACCCACCGGGGAAGGAAGGTGTCTCTACCTGATACCGCCACTCCAAAGTCTATTTTCGAGGAGTCGCAAGCGAAGTCTGAGGTGACAATGAGCACTTTATTGCCTGCTTTTAACAACCGACTCAACGCTCTCCTATCGGTTTCTGTTGGGTTAAATGCCAATGTTTGCACAAGAATAGCATGCGGTTTCTTACCATATCCATCACGTTCTAACTGCGCAAAGGTCTTATTCGTCACATGATAACCAGCAGGGATTGACTTCTGCATAAGCGTGTCGAAGACTGCACAACCAAAGGGTTGATCATCGTAATGACCGAAGGTTGGTTTCCAAATGAACTTTGCTGGGGCATTAAACTCCATCGCTAAGACAAAGAGGAGGAATACTACTACGCCAAATAAGAACTTCTTATTCATCGTGAGTACCTCCTTTCTCAATCTCATCTTCTATATGGAGTAGCTCGTTGACAAGCTCTTCTGATGCTTCATAATTACCATATCTCACACGCATGAAAGCATTGGTCATACGCTGGAAGTCGGTCGACAAGAACTCACGGGTGTATTGCGTTGGTGTCTTATAAAGCTGCCAATTAATCTTATGATGGTCTGCCAGCCAACGAAGTGTGCGCAGATACACCATTCGTACAGCCTTATAATAGTCCTGTTGTGCCATCGCCTTGGTATATTCCGCATCGAAGTTGACACCATATATATTGTCTTCTTCAGCATCAATAATGCTCACCTTACCTGTACGATGAAATAGCTTCGCACGATACCGATACATTAGAAAGGCAATAAAAGCCGCCACAGCAATGGCTAAACCTATATAGAGATAGAAGCGGACATCGCCTTTCCCATTCGGAGAGAATAGTGTCGATATCCACTCCATCAGCTTATTTACCAGCCAGTCCCATAAGTCAAGCTCTGGAGCTTGTAGCTCTTTCGCATAGTTATACGCCTCATCAACGCGGTATTGATGTAGTAAAGCTGTATCGCAAGAGAGCGTGTCGGACAGGGCTTGTAACATATCAGAAGGATTTAACGAGTTGTGTTATAGCTTATCAAAGTCGTCAATGTCGTTATCTTTCTCTGCCAGTTGATCAAAGTTTTGGATGCTTTCTTCAACCGAGACACCATCTACTTCCTCTGCAACACTACCATAGTGGAAGGCAAGCGCAATAATGGTTAATATCGTTGCTAGATAGGTTCCAAAGTTCATGACAACCGATAAGATGTACTCGACGAAGTTGTACACTGGAGAACTAGCAATCGATACTTCCTCTGCATTCGCAGCCGTTAGAAAGACCTTCGCAAGGTACATGAAGTACCAAGGGAGCGTCGTCACCGTTTGAAGGACATTCTCTATAAGCGCCATGATAAACATCAATCCAATCAAAGGGAAGAAGGAGTAAATACCTAATCTCCACCCACGACGAATGGCAGAGAACACTGTCTCATCATCTTCGAATAGATAAACTGGCCATGAGACAGTGGCTGGAACAAAGGCAACTAATAGTCCGATAATAACCAAAAAGAATAGTCCAATACCAATAAGGACATTAGGGAATTGGTCATTCGAGGCCACTTCAAAGAAGATAAAAGCAAAGAGTCCAAGGATGATAACGATAACCACCCATGCAACAGAGAACACTAAACCCATCAAAAAGGAGCGTTTCATACACTGAATGATGAGGGGCTTAAGGTCACGCAAGGTCACGCCCTGTAAGCGAGTGGGGCTTTCATTATAATACCTTATCATTGCAAAGCAGATAGAGAATAGCAAAAGTGTGCCTAAACAAATACAAATTAACAGCAAAATATAGGATAAGCCCGTATTGATGAGTAGGTAACTTAATGCTCCAGAAGTACTACCATCGTCTGCAACAGAAGACATATTGTCACTGGCAACAGCAGTCATTAACCTCTCAAAAGCGAATGCCTGGAACAGACAAACGGGTAAGATGAGATAAAAACAGGCCTTCAACAAGAGCTTATAGTTCTCTTTAATGAAGTCGAATGTTGCTGAAAACTTCTGTCCAAAGGTGCGTACTCTATACAAATCAACCTTTGGTTTCTCTACTTGAAAGTTCATATTTATTACGTTTATAAGGTAAGTATATAAAGTAAAAGACGACAAATGCGAATGAAAGGAGGATGATGCTCAACCGCACATAGTTGTTGATTTCGGTGTGCCGAGTGACAAAGCTCTCTATAAAACCAGCCACTATGAAGAGCGGAACAGTACCTACAATGATCTTCATACCACGCTTTGCCCCTCGTTGGAAGCTCACTAAGCGTGAGTAAGTACCAGGGAATAGCCATCCATTACCCATTGCCAAGCCTGCAGCACCAGCCACCACGATGGATGAGAGTTCTAAGGTTCCATGCAACATAGTGGTTAGTAAGCATTCAGATAACAATCCGTGCTGATAGAAGAAGGTATCGAAACAACCCACCATAACGCCATTTTGGAACAAGGAATAGCCTGGCATGAAGCTCGTCAGTACGCCCAGAACAAAGGTATAGAACGATACCATGACGTTATTTAGCGTGATTCCGATGAACATAACCCCCTCTTCTTCACTTCCATATATGCCCATTGGCTTTCCTTGTGCTATGTTCTCGAGCGTCTGATCCATGTATCCATCACCGAGTATGAGCCTTGGGAAAGATTCATCACCCAGTGTTGAGACGACTCCAATGAGCACACTTATCATGAAGATAGCGAATGACAGGAATAGTAATCGCCGTTCTTTCCACATCACATCAGGTACCTCTTGCGTCCAAAAGGTGATCATTCGTTTCCATTTCTCACGCTTATTGCGATAGATCTCATTATGAAGTGCAGAGGAAAGGTTGTTTAGATAGATTGTAATTCGTGATGTTGGATAATGTGTTTGAGCAAAGGCAAGATCGCTTGTAAGGTCTGTGTAAGCATCTGCCAAGCGGTCAGGCATTACCGAGTTGATGTTGTCCACCAACGCTTCTATTGCTTTCCACTTCTCAATGTTATTACGTATGAAAAGGATTTCCTTCATTATCTCTTTTATAGGTAATGATGATTAATTCTACCAACTGCCCACAAAAGTAGAGTTTTTTTCCTATATTTGCAACTGAAATAACCAATTTGTTACAAAGAGAATGTCAGAATCCAACATCATTACAGGGCAATATGTGCAAATTAGTCAATCGCCAGCAAGCATTGGCGAACGCATGCTTGCACAGATGATTGACGCTTTTATCCTATTCGTTTACGCCTTTGGTATGGGGCTACTAATATATAATACAGACGACTATCTGAATGATAAACTACAAGTATACTCGGCGTTCTTTGTTTTCTTGTCAGTGCTCTTCTATTCCTTTTATATGGAACTCTTCAACCATGGACAGAGCCTTGGAAAGATGATTATGCGCATCCGTGTGGTGAAGAAAGACGGTACTACACCTGGTATAGGCGACTTCTTCATGCGCTGGTTATTCCTGATTATTGACATAGGGTTCTCCTTCGTAGGTGTAGCAATTATCCTTTTGACCAAGAACTCACAGCGTTTAGGCGACTTAGCAGCCCATACTATGGTGATAAAAATCAATGATTACCATAAGATTCAAGTCTCTCTTGACGAGTTCTCGTACCTTGATCGCAACTATAAACCTGTCTATCCACAGGCAGAAGACCTTTCGCTCAATCAGATAGAGGTCATTCAACGCACGCTCAATGCCGACTATGGACCTGATAGAGAGCGTCGAATAGCTACCTTAGCACCTAAAGTTCGGGAACACTTAGGCATCTCTGACACCAGAACGGGTAATGAGAAATTCCTTTATACCATTATCCGTGACTATCAACACTATAGTCTTGAGATGGTTTAAACACCTATTATAATAAGGTAAGAAATCGAATGATTCTTATACAGAATAGCGTTGGTTCTTAGAGACGAATAGAGAAGAATGCACCCATGAGAGCATCTATCAAAAGCAAGTTAATGGCTATCAGCACTGCAATAGCTTATCCGCCCATCCATTTAAAACGCCAAGTAGTGGCAAAGGAAATGCGTGGGAAGTGGGTAATCGTTACGGGTGCATCCCACGGGATAGGTCGTGCTCTGACAGAGGAATTAATCTCTTTGGGAGCAAACATCTTTCTTCTTGCACGCAGTGAAGCGGAGTTACAAATGCTCTGTGCGAAAGCTAAGGAGCAAGGGTGTCATGCCGATTATTGTGCGATAGACCTCCGTGATAGGGAGCAACTCGACCGTCTCTATCAAAAGCTACGCAAGGATATGCCGCAAGTGGACTATCTTTTCTGCAATGCAGGCAAATCCATTCATCGCAATATCGCACTGGCAATAGACCGATTGCACGATTATGACCGCACAATGGACCTCAATTATCGATCGTTAGTGGCGTTATCTCTCGCACTATTACCTGCCTTGCAAACAAATAAAGGGCATATCGTTTACTCTTCCTCCGTAAGTTCTCTCTATCCAATGGCACCAGGTTGGTCGGCTTATCACGCCTCCAAAGTTGCTGCCAACGCATGGCTTGACACAGCAAGGATAGAGTTAAAGAAGTTAGGGGTGCGTGTTCATGTGGCTTACCTGCCCTTGGTTCATACACAGATGTCGGATGTCAACGGGCAATATCGTAATCTTCCAGCTTACAATCCAGCTGATGCTGCTAAGATTCTCTTGCGCCTCTGCATAGGAAAGAAGTATTGTTACCAACCCTGGTGGGCTACTCTCTCTGTTCCCATTGCGCATGCCATTGCCCCTATTATCCGTCTTTTCTATCAGAAACTATGAAGAACAAAACATTAAGGGATCTCCTCCTCATTCTGTATCGACTACATATTCTTTCGCCAAAAGGATTATTCTACTGGGCAAAATACTTGCTTTCAGAAGGAATGAGTTTGATGGCTCTGCTCCATTTCGCCGCTCACTTCTATCCAAATCGCTGTGCGATAAAGAATGAAGAAGGTTCTCTAACATATCAAGAAACATACGAGAAAGCACAAAAACTGGCTCATCTGCTCTATACACAATACCAACTACGCCCCAAGATGAATGTTGCTCTCTTAGGACGTAACAGCCTCATCCTGTCCTTACTGCTCCCTGCTCTCTCCCGAATAGGTGCTCATATCACCTTGTTGAACACTGACATGCCGCAAGATCAGCTTTTAGAATATCTGAGAAAACGTCATTATCAACTCTTTCTATATGATAAAGAACTGATAGAAGAGCCTCAACTACTTCCATGTAAAGCTGTAACAACAGAGGAACTCCACCACCTTATTATATATAGGGAGCACAAAAAAGGCAAAATGAAGCTCCCTCGTATGTTCCAAGGAACAAAGATTATCATTCATACGGGCGGTTCGAGTGGTAATTACAAGCCTGTGGCTCGGCGTCCAGCAATCACCTCTTTCCTACCACCCCTCATCGCTCTGCTCCACAAAATAGGGATTAATCAATATGACAGTGTGCTCATCTCTTTACCTTTCTATCATGGTTTCGGACTTGCCACACTCATTGTTTCACTCTTAATGGGTAAGAAGATCTGTCTGCAAAGGCGTTTTCAAGCACAAGAAACACTATCCATTATTCAGAACGAACGCATTGAAGTAATGCCCATCGTACCTGCTATGCTTTCAAGACTATGGCAGATAGAAGGAGCAAAAAGCCAAATGGAAAGCCTAAAATGCCTCATCTGTGGGGGAGACAGACTTCCAAAGCAGCTCATCGAAACTACTCATCAACAACTGGGGGATGTTCTTTACAATCTCTATGGCACTTCTGAAGCGGGCTTCTTCTTACTTGCTACTCCGCAAGACCTTGCTGCTTTCGACGAAACAACGCTTGGGAAAGCAATTTGGGGAGTAAGATGTAAGATTAAGGAAGCGAACGAGGAGCATGTTGGTGAACTATGGGTGCGATCGAGTTGGGCTATGGCTGGACGTAAGAACCAATGGCAAAGCACTGGAGACTTGGTCTTTCAGAATCTCGATGGGTACTATTTTCATCGAGGCAGAACCGACCGGATGGTGGTATGTGGGGGTGAGAACGTCCACCCAGAACACATAGAACAGGTACTACTTGCCCACCCTTCCATCATTGCAGTGCGTGTCTTTGCCGTTCCTCACCCATTCTTTGGCAATGTGATACAGGCTGAAGTTGAATGTACCCCCAGCCTATCCATGACAGAAGAAGAACTCCTCACATGGCTTAAACCCCAACTCTCACGTGCTGAAATGCCACATGGTATAACCTTCCAAAACATCGGAATGCTATCAACTGGTAAACAAAAAGCATGGAAAACTTAATATTCTCATCAACAATATTTGCCTTCCTTTTATAAAAAAGACCATTACAAGTTTCCTATATAAGAAACTTTTATTATCTTCGCAACGCTTAATAGCTTAGGGATAAACAGACTTCTTAAGCTATTATAGATGTAGGAACTTGTCAAGTTCACAAGGCAGAGAGACTAAGACAGGAATATTTTAATAATAAGAAAACAAAGACAAGATGATGAAACTAAAAGACTTTGATATAGTACAAGACGAGTTATTAGGCAAAAAAGGCACTCCAGAACGAGATGCATTTGAGAAAGATGTAGCAGAGGCAGTGCAGGCGTATAAGATTGGAGAGGCTATCAAAATAGCTAGAAAAGCTCAAAATCTAACGCAAGAAGAGCTTGGTCATCGCGTAGGTGTGCAAAAGGCACAAATCTCCAGACTAGAGAAAGGCAAAAGCATAACGTTTAGTACACTTGCAAAAGTATTTAAGGCAATGAATATACCAGTATCTCTAGACATGGGGACGATTGGTAAGGTTGCCCTCTGGTAATTAATCTTTCATCAACAACATTTGCCCTCCTCAAAATCAAATAGGAGTATTGGGGAAAAGATAAACTCCTTTTATCGACAACTAAAAAAGCCCTACAACAATCGTTGTAGGGCTTTTCTCTTTTTCTTATAGCTGTCTCCTCATTGCGAGGGAACGCTTCTTTAACCTAGATACTTCATCAACACACGGGCATTACCACTCTCACGTATCTTCTCAATAGCCTTCTCTCGGATCTGACGAACACGCTCACGAGTAAGTCCCATCTCGGTTCCTATCTCCTCTAAACCCTTCTCCTGACAACCGATACCGAAGCATTCTGTGACGATCTTAATCTCTCTGTCCTTCAGAGTATTCTGTAGAACGGCACGCAAATCATCTGACATTGACTCAAAATCAACGCCCTTATCCGTACGAGAATCATCACCAGAAGAGAGCATATCACTCATGGAGTTATCATCGTCATCACTAAATGGTGCATCAATACTCATGTGATGGTTGTCCGCACTCTGGCTCTGACGAATACGCGCCTCATCAATACCTGTAAGCTCAGCAAGCTCATGAATTGAGGGACGACGATTGTGTTTCTGCACAAACTCATTCGTTACCTGGTTGATTTTTGATATAGCACCAACCTGGTTAAGAGGCAATCGCACAATACGACTCTGCTCTGCGATGGCTTGCAGAATGCTCTGACGAATCCACCACACAGCGTATGAAATGAACTTAAAACCACGAGTTTCATCGAACTTCTCGGCTGCTTTTACCAAACCAATATTGCCCTCGTCGATAAGATCGGTTAGTGAGAGACCTTGGTGCTGATACTGCTTTGCCACAGAAACAACGAACCTAAGGTTGGCTTTTATCAGCTTCTCCTTTGCGCGTTCGCCCTTTCGTCCACCCTTATGAATCTCTTGTGCGAGTTCAATCTCCTCATCAACTGTAATCATCGGCTCACGTCCTATCTCAACAAGATACTTGTCTAAAGCCTCGCTGGAACGGTTCGTGATACTCTTAGAAATCTTAAGTTGTCTCATGAATAATTATTATTTCCTCCTTTAATGACCTATTAGTTCCTCCTAAAAATAATAGCTTTTCCCGTTATCCTAAGCTGATACGGCGTGCAAAGGTACATATAATTATGTAGAAAACAAAATCTAGTTGGATATAATTCGGGTCTTTTATGCTTTTTTATAGATTATCATCTCTATCGCTGCCCACCTACTGAAACGATAAGACAAAACAATGGTTTCAAGCAGAGTAAACATCGTTTTAAGACAAAGGAACATATCTTTTTAGACAAAATGACATAAGAACATATTATTGGAATGACATACTTTAAAGACAGAGGAACTTGTTTTAAAGACAAAATGACATAAAGACATATTGTTTGAATGACATATTACTAAGACGGAAGAACATAGTTTTAAAGACATAACAACACAACGACATATTGTTTGAATGACATATTATTAAGACATAGGAACATAGGAACACGAATCGTAATAACGAAAGAGCAAAAAGAAGGAAACGCCCTTCTCCATTTGAGAAGGGCGTTTCGTCCTATCCAAGAGAGCCTTTCCTTGCACCAACGAGACGCCCCCTTTATTTGCAAACAATAGTTTTCACTCCCCTCTCTATTCGGAGAGGGGTTGGGGGTGAGGCTGTAGATGGTTGGGGGTGAGGCTATGTTTACTTTACAGCAATACACTCAACTTCCACCAAAGCACCCTTTGGTAAGGTTTTAACAGCTACTGCCGAACGTGCTGGATAAGGCTCTTTGAAGAACTCGGCATATACCTCGTTCATCGCAGCAAAGTTATCCATATCAGAAAGGAAAACGGTTGTCTTCACAACATGAGATAGGTCAACACCAGCTGACGCCAGTACGTTTTGTGCATTAGTAATTGATTGGCGAGTCTGTTCCTTCACACCTCCTTCAGCGAAAGCGTTGGTAGCTGGATCGATAGGAAGCTGACCAGATGCAAAGATGAAACCATTGGCTTCGATCGCCTGACTGTAAGGTCCAACGGCTGCAGGAGCCTTGTCTGTGTGTAATGCGTGCATGTCTTTAAGATTTAAAAAGGAGTTAGAGACGTTAAAGAAGTCATCAGGAGCAACGCTAACATCCCCATTCCTTACCTGTTAATACTGTTATTTACGGCTGTAAAATTACTATTTTTCTATAAAAGGAACAAAGCATAGCAGTGATTTTTATCGAATAACAACGAAGGAGAAAGGGCTTTTCAATTATTTTTCGCTACCTTTGTAGCACCAATCACATATACCACATAAGTTATATGAAAGAATTAGCTCTTAAGTACGGATGCAATCCGAACCAAACGCCTTCACGTATTTATATGGAGGAAGGCGAACTCCCTATCACTGTTCTTAGTGGGCGTCCAGGATACATAAACTTCCTCGATGCGCTTAATAGTTGGCAACTCGTTAAGGAATTAAAGGCTGCTACTGGACTGCCCGCAGCAGCTTCGTTCAAACATGTTAGCCCTGCTGGTGCTGCCGTAGGACTGCCTCTTAGTGACACACTAAAGAAGATTTACTTCGTTGATGACGTCGACTTCGAGTTGACACCATTGGCTAGTGCATACGCAAGAGCACGTGGCGCCGACCGTATGTGTTCGTATGGCGACTTCTGTGCACTTAGTGATACTTGTGACAAGGAAACGGCTTTGCTCATCAAACGTGAGGTCAGTGATGGTGTGATTGCACCTGACTTTACACCTGAAGCACTAGACATTCTCAAGGCGAAACGCAAGGGTGGTTACAACGTTATAAAGATTGATCCGAATTACACTCCAGCCCCTATCGAGCACAAGCAAGTGTTTGGCATTACCTTTGAACAGGGCAGAAACGAGGTGAAACTAGATGATCCTGCGCTCTTCGAGAATATCCCTACAAAGAATAAAACGTTCACCGAAGAGGCAAAACGCGACCTTATTATCTCGCTCATCACACTGAAGTACACACAAAGTAACTCTGTTTGCTATGTGAAGGATGGGCAGGCTATCGGTATCGGAGCCGGTCAGCAGAGTCGTATTCACTGCACTCGTTTGGCTGGTAATAAGGCTGATGAGTGGTGGTTGCGTCAATGTCCAAAGGTGATGAACCTACCTTTCAAGGAGGGTATTCGTCGTGCCGATCGTGATAACACCATCAATGTTTACATCTCAGATGAGTATGAGGACGTATTGCAAGAAGGGGTTTGGCAACAGTTCTTTACCACTCGTCCAGAGCCTCTCACACGTGAGGAACGCAAGGAATGGATTGCTAAGAACACAGGAGTAGCACTCGGTTCGGATGCCTTCTTCCCCTTCGGTGACAACATCGAACGTGCCCACAAGAGTGGAGTGGAGTATATTGCGCAGGCTGGTGGCAGCATTCGTGACGACCATGTCATCGATACTTGCGATAAATATGGTATCGCAATGGCATTCACAGGAGTACGTTTATTCCATCATTAAACCGATTTTGTATGAGCGAGATAGATGATATTATAGAAGGAGGAATGGTCTTTCGAGGTGCATCAAAGCCCAAGAATGATGATGGGAAAGTAAAGACTAAAGCCAAGAAGAAGAAGTATATTACTGGTGCGCACGGCTCTGGCAGTGCTAAGCAAAAGGCTAAGTACCGCCAGCAAAGAGCCAATCGCCACAAGTAATAGGCTTTTCTCTGCGACTTAGGTAAGTCCTTTTAGCATTATAAAAAGAGTAAGGAGGCAGAAGATGAAGTACCCGATTGGATTACAGAGTTTCGAAGACATAAGGAAAAGTAAGTTCTTGTATGTAGACAAGACTGACATGATTTACAACTTAACAAGGGATGGGAAATACTACTTCCTAAGCCGTCCGCGCCGCTTTGGTAAGAGTCTTCTCGTATCAACCTTAGAGGCTTACTTCTCTGGAAAGAAGGAACTCTTTGCAGGCTTAGCCATTGACTCTTTGGAGAAGGAATGGGCTAGTTATCCTGTTCTACACCTCGACTTGAATAGTCAGAAGTATGATGATACCCAGAAACTTGAGGCTATTCTTGATTGGAACATATCGAGGTGGGAGGAGCTATATGGCAGTTACGAACAAGAGACAACACTCTCATTACGCTTCTCTGGAGTGATAGAACGAGCCTATAAGAAGACTGGTAAGCAGGTAGTTATCCTAGTGGATGAGTATGACAAACCGCTCTTGCAAGCCATAGGGAACAATGAGTTGCAGGCTGACTATCGTGGTTTATTGAAGTCGGTCTATGGTGCTTTGAAGTCACAAGACCGCTACATCCGCTTCGCCTTACTCACTGGTGTAACGAAGTTCGGCAAGGTTAGCGTCTTTAGCGACCTCAACAACCTGCAAGATCTATCAATGGATGAGGAGTACCAAGCACTTTGTGGCGTTACGCAAGATGAGTTAGAAACCATCTTCGCAGAGCCTATCAAGCAACTTGCCACTAAGTATAAACTATCCGTGGAAGAGGCACTTTGCCGATTAAAAGAACGATATGATGGCTATCACTTCGTGGAGAATGGCATTGGAATCTATAATCCTTTTAGCTTGCTAAACACCTTCAAACGACTGCAATTCGGTAGTTATTGGTTTGAAACGGGTACACCCACTTACCTCGTGGAGTTGCTGAAACAGGACAATTACAGGCTGCCCAACTTGACGAAAGAGGTATCAACTGCGGATGTTCTCAACTGTATTGATACGGCATCAAACAACCCTATTCCTGTCCTTTACCAGAGTGGTTACCTCACCATTAAAAGCTTTGATGAGGAGTTCGGGGAGTATCGCTTGGGCTTTCCTAATAAGGAAGTTGAGGAGGGATTCACACGTTTCTTGCTGCCTTATTACACTGGTTTGCGCAATCCAGAGACGCCTTTTTCAATGGGCGAGTTCGTGCGTGACCTTCGTTCGGGACGTCCAGAAGACTTCATGCAACGCATGGCAACACTCTTTGCAGATACCGACTATAAGATTGTGGGGAACTCGGAACTATACTTCCAAAACGCTTTCTATCTTATAGCAAAGATGATGGGATTCTATACAAAGGTGGAACGCACGACCAGTAATGGGCGTATGGACTTGACGATTGAGACGAATGATTACGTCTATATTGTCGAGTTTAAACTTGATGGTTCGGCTGATGTTGCACTGCAGCAAATCGATGAGAAAGGTTATGCTCAACCCTTTGCAATGGACAAGCGACAGCTCTTCAAGATTGGTGTTAACTTCTCGCTTGAGAAGAGATGTATAGACAAATGGCTGATAGCATAAGTCGGCTTAGCGCATAACAAACCTTACTTTCAACAGGATTAAAGGGATGTGTCGAGGTGTAAACCACCCTCCGCACATCCCTTTAAGTATCTCCCGTCGCCTCTCATAAGTATCTCTTGCACCCTTCAGAGCGTTACTCTATTAGATTATACAGGCGTGTAGAAGGAGTTATACAAGTGTGTATAATCAATTATACAGACGTGTATAACGAGTTCTACAAACGTGTATAACCCACGACCCAGCGGTTCTAATGGGACGTACTGATGCTATGAAGAGTGAGACGGACATACTTAGTCTTAACTTGCAAGGCTATCTATCAGTTACATCCAACATACTTAAATGCGATAAAGAGAAGTAAGGTTATATTGATGTGACCATAAGTGACACTTCAAGGGAGGCTCTCTTGCAATGCAAGAAGGCGTTTCTTTGATGTAAAGGGAGGCTCTCTTTGATGTGAAGAAAGCCTCTCTTCATTTGCAAGCCACTATCTTCACTCCCCTCTCCATTCGGTGAGAAGTTGGAAAGTGAGGCTCTTCCTTTCCCCTTTGGGGTAGATCAGATGGAGTTATCTCATCCGTATGTTCCGTGATTAGAGTATGTCAGCAATACGGATGTTAGGCGTTATTTCAAATGGGAAGAATGTAGTTGTTTGATATAACGGAACGTTGCTAACATGGGTTGGGATAGTGCTAATGAATCGTTATACAGCGAGTCGCGCAGCGTAATTACACCTTTCTTACGACTTTGCTGCACGTGTCGGAGGGCTATACTCCCTACTGCCTCCTCCCAGAAATAATCGTCTCCACCAACACTAATCATGCTTGTGTCATTGTAAGTTTGCAATAAAACCTGCTCCACATGAGGGCTCTTTCGTCTTATCAAAGCGTCCAATGCGGAGAGACGAACAACGGGTGAATAACGATGATGGGTATAAGTTAGGAGTTGAGAATTGGTGCAAAGGCTGTCTAACAAGTCTTGAACACGCGGATAAGCAACTGCCTTTCTACGCTTCATAAAGGCTGTGTCGACCTTAGCCAACAGGCTATCATAATTGTAAGAGCACCTTGCTGTCTTCGTTAGTGTATAGTCATCGAAGCCACCCGACCAATTCAATAGGAATAAGACCTTGCTTAATTGCCCTTGACGGCTATCTGTACAGGACAATAGCAAGGCACTGATTACGAAGATAAAGACTATTTTTCTCATTCCTGTTAAGTATTTAGAAGTGAAGAAACTAACGCAGAGCAATACCCGTATAAATGGTTCCGAAACCCTCTTTGAGGATTCGTGCCGAGAAGAAGTCATCGGCATTATCGTAGGTACAAATAGCTGATTGAAGGATGTTCGAGGCGGGAACTCCCATCTCTTCAAGCTGTAGTTGGTTGCAAAGAGGGAGGTCTATATGCCACTTCTCGTGCCTCTTTGCAATACGATCCATAGGGAAGTTCGCTGTGGCGAAGGCGTCATATACCTCCTGCCCTACCTCAAAGTTCTTTTCAGATATGCAGGGTCCAATAACGACTTTAAGCTCTGCTGGCTTCGTATCATATTGCTCCATCATGTGCTTCAAGGTGTGTTGTGCGATACGCTGCACCGTCCCCCTCCACCCTGCATGGGCTGCTCCTATGGCGTGATGAGTGGGGTCGTAGAAGAGAACAGGTACGCAATCAGCAGTGTGCACACCAATGCAAACATTACAACAATCGGTAATGACGGCATCTTTCCCCTCTTCCTTTTCTGCTTGTTGAGCCTTTGATAATTGGAAGAAATCGCTTGTTACGATCAGACAATGGGTTTCGTGTATCTGATGAAGGCGCACAAATCTATCCGCCTCAACCCCTATCTCGGTTGCTACAGCTTGTAAGTTTGTGGCAACAGCAGTAGGCTCATCCCCACGATGAGGGTTGATGTTCAGCGTGGCAAGCTGTCCCTTGCTGACACCACCATGCCGAGTTGTGCTGAAAGCAACAACCCCTTTGGCAATGTCATAATAGTGTAATACGGGCTTAATCATTGGTATATTCAAAGTCATCAAGGTCTTCCACCTCATCCAATTCATCGATACCAACCTCCTCAACATCGTCTATGTCGGCATCTTCTGCAGCCAATTCCGCAGCGAAACGACTCATATCTTTATCGCGATGAACGAGTGTGTCCTCTGAAGTTATGTCTTGCAACTTATTGCTTTCAGCGTTTAGTTCCTTCCAAAGAACGTCCTTTAAATCATCAATCCCTTGACCAGTTACAGCCGAAATGAATACTACAGGGAGGTCATCGGGTAATGTTTCTTTGAGCATTTCGATGAGTTCCTCGTCCAGTAAGTCGCACTTCGTAACCGCCAAGACACGATGTTTATCGAGCATCTCAGGGTTGAATTGCCTTAGTTCATTGAGTAGAATCTCATATTCCTTCTTGATATCATCCGTATCACCAGGCACCATAAAGAGCAAGAGAGAGTTGCGCTCAATATGACGAAGGAAGCGCAAACCGAGTCCCTTTCCTTCGCTAGCTCCCTCGATAATACCCGGTATGTCAGCCATCACGAAACTCTGATTATCACGATAGCTAACAATGCCCAACGATGGTTCCATTGTAGTGAAAGGGTAATTGGCAATCTTTGGTTTCGCACTTGAAAGCGATGATAACAAGGTCGACTTACCGGCATTGGGGAATCCAACAAGTCCCACATCGGCTAAGAGTTTAAGCTCAAGTATGACCGTCATCTCCTGCATTGGCTCACCCGGTTGGGCGTAACGTGGAGCCTGGTTTGTCGATGTTCTGAATTGGAAATTGCCCAATCCTCCTCGTCCACCTTTCAACAACATCACCGTCTGCCCATCGTGCATAACATCGCAGACATACTTTCCTGTCTCGGCATCATATACCACCGTACCACATGGGACATCAATATAAACATCCTTACCATCCGTTCCGTGGCACTTATCACGGCCTCCATTGCCTCCATGTTCGGCGTAGACATGACGCTGATACTTCAAGTGAAGCAATGTCCAATAGTTATGGTTACCACGCAGATAAACGCTTCCGCCTTTACCTCCATCACCACCATCAGGACCGCCATTAGGGTTGTACTTCACATGACGAAGGTGCATAGAGCCTCTTCCACCCTTACCTGATCGACAGTAAATCTTTACATAGTCTACGAAGTTACTATCCATTATATATATTTAAAGAGAAGCCTCCCCAAGCCCCTCCAAAGGAGGGGATGTTTAAGTTACCACTTGAGGTAATCAGACATCCCCTCCTTTGGAGGGGCTTGGGGAGGCCTTTGTTATTATAGTTGTTCTATAACCTCTGCAATTCTATTGAATATCTCATCAACAGAACCTAAGCCTTCTACATGATGGTGAATACCCTCACCCTCATACCATTCAATCAATGGTGAAGTCTGTGTGTGGTAAACATTAAGACGCTTCTTGATTGTCTCCTCGTTGTCATCAGAACGACCACTTTGCTGTCCACGGAGTACCAAACGCTGCATTAACTCGTCCTCTGGTACGAACAACTCAATCATTGCAGCAACATTATGACCACGCTCTGCTAACATCTTCTTCAGTGCTTCCGCTTGTGGTATTGTACGTGGGAAACCATCAAAGATAACACCCTTGTGATCCTTTCCAAAACTATCATAAACACTTGCAAGGATGTCTACCATCAATTCATCTGGTATAAGCTGACCATTGTCAATGTAGCCCTTTGCAGTCTTACCTAACTCTGTTCCGTTCTTGATTTCATTACGAAGTACATCCCCAGTAGAGATGTGTTCAAAACCATACTTCTCAATCATCTTGTCGCTCTGAGTACCCTTTCCAGCACCAGGCGCACCAAAAATAACAATATTCTTCATTATTCTTTAATCTTTTACAAGCGTATAAATATCTCTTAAATTACGACCCTCTTGGTCATAGTCGAGCCCATAACCTACAATAAAATCATTAGGTATCTCAAACGCTGCATACTCTATATTCAATGGGACTGTGAGCTTACCTGGCTTCAACAATAAGGTGCAGATGTGAAGACCAGCAGGCTTGTGGGCTCTCAATGTATCTAACATTCGTTCCATAGTAGCACCTGTATCGACAATATCTTCTACTATGATAACCTCACGACCACTAATATCATTGTTCAGACCTATCACCTCTTTAATGGCTCCAGTAGAGCTTGTTCCTTGATAAGATGCCAACTTCACGAAGGATATCTCACATGGAATTGTGATGTTCTTCATTAAGTCTGATGCATACATGAAGGAGCCGTTCAATACCGCAAGAAAGAGCGGAGTCTTTCCCTCAAAATCCTTATTAATACGATTAGCTACCTGCTTTACTCTCTCTAGAATCTCTCTTTCAGGAAGGGATGTCTCGAACGTTTTATCCTTAATAGTTACACGACTCATGATGATATAAATCTTTATTTTCCGCAAAATTACGAAATTTATAGCAAACAGACATATCCGATTAGCATTAATTTTGTAATTTTGCCATCAGTATGAAGATATTTACAAGCGCCCAGATACACGAACTGGACAGATATACAATAGAGCATGAACCCATTAAGTCGATTGACTTAATGGAGCGAGCAGCCAAAGCCATCACTCATGCAATCACTGAGGAATGGACCACTCACACGCCTGTTGTGGTCTTTGCTGGTCCTGGCAACAATGGTGGAGACGCCCTTGCTGTGGCTAGATTGCTGATAAATGAGGGGTATAAAGTTAAGACTTATCTCTTCAATATCACGAATCATCTCTCTGATGATTGTGTACTGAATCGACAGCGTTTGCTTGATGGTAAGCATGCAAAAGACCTCATTGAAGTAACTGCCAAGTTTGATCCTCCAGAACTTACAGCCGATATGCTTGTTGTTGATGGACTCTTCGGTTCAGGATTAAACAAGCCTTTAGCTGGTGGATTTGCATCTTTGGTGAAGTACATCAATCAAAGTCCTGCAAAGGTCGTAAGTATTGATGTGCCATCTGGACTGATGTCTGAGGACAATACTTATAACGTACGTGCGAATATCATCCATGCGTATCTTACACTTACACTACACGAGCGGAAGTTGTCTTTCCTATTTGGAGATGCACAGCAGTTTATCGGTAAACTAAAAGTTCTCGATATACGACTTAGTCCCGAATACATCCAAAAGACGGAAGCACAATACTATGTTCTCGAAGAGAATGACATCCGTTCTCGCCTCCTTCATCGCGAAGACTTCGCTCACAAAGGCAACATGGGTAATGCTCTTATCGTTGCTGGAAGCTATGGAATGGCAGGTGCGGCAGTCCTTGCCACACGTGCTTGCTTGCGTAGTGGAGTTGGTAAGGTAACTGCCATCACACCGAAGAAGAACTATGATATCATGCAGATAGCTGTCCCAGAGGCAGTACTTCAGATGGATCATGAAGAGACCGCTTTCACAGAAGCAGTAGACACTGATGGCTTCGACGCATTAGGTATCGGACCAGGTTTGGGACGCCAGGAAACGACCGCAATAGCGATGATTGCACAGATTCGACGTGCACAATGTCCTATCGTAGCGGACGCTGATGCCTTGAATATCCTTGCTAGTCATCGTGCATGGATGCAGCAGTTACCAAAGGGAATCATCATGACTCCACATCCAAAAGAGCTTGATCGTCTAACGGGATCACCCGCTAATGCCGACTATGAACGTCTACATCGAACCTGCGAACTCGCTAAGTCTTTGCAGGCTTATATCATATTAAAAGGTCACAATAGTGCACTTTGCTTACCCAACGGAAACGTAATCTTCAATCCAACGGGTAACAGCGGAATGGCAACAGCAGGTAGTGGTGATGTGCTCACAGGTATTATTACCGCCCTTCTTGCACGTGGTTATCATCAGCAGAATGCCTGTATGGTTGGTATGTATTTGCATGGTCTTGCAGGCGACCTTGCCGCTAAAGAACTTGGCAAAGAGAGCCTTGTTGCAAGTGATATCATCAATTATCTCCCCAAAGCATTCCAACATTTAGACGATTAAAAGTTACTATATAATAAGGTGAAAAGTCATCCCCATTTGGCAAGTCCAAGTGGGGATGAATGTTTTAAAGGGCTTTATAACCATCCCAAAGAGGATGAACAAACATATAAAAGAATAGCGGTAGCACCCAACAAAGGGAACTACCGCTATCTTTTATGTGATCTCGTATAGATCGATAACTAATGATTAATCGCAGTTAACGAGCTTGTTATCAGAACCGAGAACATCTGTGATCTTATGCTTGTAAAGGTCTTCCATGTACTCACGAGCCTTTCCGCAGTACTGACGTGGGTCGAAGTACTCTGGGTGCTCATCGAATGTCTGACGTACACCTGCAGTAAATGCAAGACGTGAGTCAGAGTCGATGTTGATCTTACATACAGCACTCTTAGCTGCCTGACGGAGCTGATCTTCAGGAATACCAACAGCGTTTGGCAACTTACCACCATGCTCGTTGATGATGTCAACATACTCCTGTGGAACAGAAGAAGAGCCGTGAAGAACGATTGGGAAGCCTGGGAGCTGCTTCTCGATGGCTGCGAGAACGTCGAAAGCCAATGGAGGAGGAATCAAACGACCAGTCTTCGGGTCACGTGTACACTGCTCTGGAGTGAACTTGTAAGCACCATGAGAAGTACCAATAGAGATAGCCAATGAGTCACAACCAGTGCGAGTAGCGAAGTCAACAACCTCTTCTGGCTTTGTATAGTGTGATACCTCAGCTACAACATCATCCTCAACACCAGCGAGAACACCAAGTTCTGCCTCTACAGTTACGTCGAACTGATGTGCATACTCTACTACCTTCTTTGTCAAAGCGATATTCTCCTCGTATGGAAGAGCAGAACCATCAATCATTACAGAAGAGAATCCGAAGTCTACACAAGACTTACATGTCTCGAAGCTATCACCATGGTCTAGGTGAAGAACAATCTCTGGATGATGGCAACCCAACTCCTTTGCGTACTCTACTGCACCCTCTGCAAGGTAACGAAGTAAAGTCTGGTTAGCATACTTGCGGGCACCCTTAGATACCTGAAGGATAACTGGTGACTTTAGTTCTGATGATGCCTTGATGATTGCCTGAAGCTGCTCAAGGTTATTGAAGTTGAATGCTGGGATTGCATAACCGCCTTTGATTGCTCTCTTGAACATCTCACGTGTGTTCACGAGACCTAATTTCTTGTAATCTACTACTGCCATAATTAATTATGTTTTAATAATGAAATAAGTCAATACCTATTGTTACTTGCAAAAGTACGACATTATTTTCTGATAGCCAAGATATGATAGCTATTAAATGAAGTGCAAGTGTTAAATTGCGTAATTAACTATTACCTGGACTCGACTTATATGTATCTTTGCATACAAATGACTAATGATTAAGTGTAAAGGATATATGAAGTATAAGATGATTGTGCTCGATCTCGATGGCACACTGACGAATAATAAGAAGGAGATAACGCCTAAAACGAAGGAAGCTCTTATGCAAGCGCAGGCAAAGGGCGTGCATATTGTATTGGCATCGGGGCGTCCCACTTACGGAATCATTCCTCTTGCTGAGGAGTTGGAACTAAAGACTCATGGCGGATTCATCCTCGCTTACAACGGAGGAAAGATTATTGACTGCACGAACAATCGTGTTTTATTTGAACAGAAGTTAGATGAGAAGCTCGTTCCCATGCTCTATGAAGGGGCGAAAAAGGCTGGTTTACAGATTCTAACTTACCAAGGTGAGGGGATTGCAGCCACTCAAAAGGATGATAAATATGTACAGATTGAGGCGCACATCAATAAGATGCCCGTCGTTCAATACGATGACTTCCTCCGCCAACTGGTCTATCCTATTAATAAATGTCTGATTGTTGGCGAGCCAACTAAGCTCCATCAACTAGAGTTAAGTCTACTTGCTCAACTGAAAGGACAGATGGAACTCTATCGTTCAGCCGATTACTTCTTAGAGTGTGTACCCTTAGGTATCGACAAAGCACAGTCGCTCAACCGCTTAATCACTATACTCGGTATCACCAAAGAGGAGGTTATCGCCTGTGGTGATGGTTATAACGACCTGAGTATGATACGCTTTGCAGGACTCGGGGTAGCTATGGCGAACGCTGCAAAAGACATTCAATCCGAAGCCGATTACGTAACATTATCGAACGAAGAAGATGGTGTTGCACATGTTGTTGAGCAATTTATCTAATTCAAAATGCAATGTTCACTATTCTAGGTTGTGGTTAATTAGACAGAAGGACATGTTTTTTTAGACAAAATGACATAAAGACATATTGGTTTAAGGACATATTATTAAGACAGAAGGACATGGTTTTTTAGACAAAATGACATAAGGACATATTGGTTGAAGGACTTATTATTAAGACAGAAGGACATGGTTTTTTAGACAAAATGACATAAAAACATATTGGTTGAAGGACATACTTTAAAGACATAGTAACATAGGAACACGAATCCTAATAACGAAAGGACAAAAACAAGGAAAGGCTCTTCTCCATTTGAGAAGAAGCCTCACCCCCAACCCCTCTCCGAATGGAGAGGGGAGTGAAAACCATTATTTGCAGATAAAGAGGGCGTTTCGTCACATTGAAGAAAGGCTCTTTTGGATAGGAAGAAAGGCTCTTCTCCATTTGAGAAGAGCCTTTCCTTATTTGCTATCTTATACTCGTACACCTCGTAACCCTATATTACTCAGCCTAAGAAACACGTCATTAAAACAATATGTCCTTATGTCATTTTGTCTAAAAAAACATGTCCTTCTGTCTTAAACCTCTGTTACTAAGCACATTGTTACTATATTATTATGTCTTTAAAATATGTCATTAAAACAATATGTCCTTATGTCATTTTGTCTAAAAAAACTATATCCTTATGTCTTAGAAACTATGTTACTCTGTCTAAGCACTCATAGCTTTGGATTACAAAGCGAGCCTTTCTGCCATACTAGCTGCGGCTCTTCTACCATCGCCCATAGCGAGGATAACAGTCGCACCACCACGTACAATGTCACCACCAGCATATATCTCTGGACGCGAACTCTGCATCTGGTCGCTGACAACTATCGTGTTCTTACGACCTAACTCAAGCCCTTCAATAGACTTCGGAACCAACGGGTTCGGTGAAACTCCTACTGCCACAATCACTTGATCGCACTCCACTGTCACCGTCTCGCCCGTTACCTCTGGACGTCGACGCCCACTAGCATCAGGCTCACCAAGCCTCATCACATCCAATACCGCAGCACAGACGCGACCCTTCTCATCGGCTTTGTACGATTGAGGATTATGTAACGTGAGGAAATGAACACCCTCTTCTTTGGCGTGTTTCACCTCCTCCAGTCGTGCAGGCATCTCTGCTTCTGAACGTCTGTATACCAATGTCACATCTGCCCCAAGACGCTTAGCTGTACGGCAGGAGTCCATCGCTGTGTTGCCTCCTCCTATAACTAGAACCCTCTTACCTATTATGAGTGGCGTGTCCGTTTCGGGGTTAGCTGCATCCATGAGGTTTACTCTCGTGAGGTATTCGTTACTAGAGAGTATGTTGATAGAGTTCTCTCCTTCAATGCCCATAAAGTTCGGTAAGCCAGCTCCGGAACCTACAAATATGCCTTTAAAACCCATCTCCTTCAATTCGTCAATACTGATAGTCTTACCCACAATCGTGTCTGTTTGGAAGTGGACACCCATACGTCGGAGGTTCTCAATCTCTACATCTACTATCCTGTTAGGGAGGCGGAATTCGGGGATACCATACTTGAGTACGCCACCGATCTCATGCAATGCTTCGAACACATAAACCTCATATCCACGCTTTACCATATCGCCTGCAAAGCTCAAACCAGATGGTCCTGAACCCACAACAGCTACCTTAATACCCGTCGAGGGGGCTATTTTTGGTAAGGTCATCTGCCCACTCTCACGCTCATAGTCGGCTGCGAAACGCTCGAGATAACCAATGGCTACAGCGGGAGAGTTCATCTTTAGATGGATACAACGGCTCTCGCACTGCTTTTCCTGTGGGCATACACGACCGCAAACAGCGGGCAATGCCGATGTTTCCTTTAGTATGCTAGCTGCTTGAAGGAAGTCTCCATGCTCTATATGTTTGATGAAGTCGGGGATATGAATGCCCACTGGGCACCCTTCCACACACGTTGGTTTCGGGCAATCGAGGCATCGCTTCGCCTCTTGCATAGCCATTTCGGGGGTCAAACCGATGTTTACTTCCTCCAAACGGGTCGTTGCACGATAGGCAGGATCAAGTTCCGGCATCTGCACACGAGGGATGGCTGTACGCTCCTTAGGCTTCAACTCTTTGCGAAGAGCTTTGCGCCAAACCTCTTCGGGTTCGTTTGCTTCATCGGTAGAAACGCTGTTTTTGTCGATAGAAGATGATTTCTCACTATCCGCAGAAGCCTCATCTCCCACATTATTAATAGACGAGCTAGAATGGTCGGAACCCTTCTTATCAGCAGGATTAGGCACAGCCATGTCCTTAGCCTCAATCTCCTTGAAGGTGCCCATACGCTTAAACATCTCGTCCCAATCGACTAAGTCGCCGTCAAACTCTGGTCCGTCAATGCAGACAAACTTGGTCTTTCCACCAATAGTCAATCGACAAGCACCACACATACCAGTGCCATCCACCATGATAGTATTCAGTGACACATCGTTCGGAATGCCGTATTTTTTTGCCAAGAGTGAGGTGAATTTCATCATAATAGGAGGTCCAATCGCCAACACCTTATCGACATGCTCACGTTGAATCACCTTCTCAACTCCCACCGTGACAACGCCCTTCTCACCATAAGAACCATCATCCGTCATGATGATCACCTCGTCTGAGTACTGTCGAACATCGTCCACCATGATAACAAGTTCCTTGCTTCTTCCAGCCAAAACAGATATTACCTTGTTGCCAGCTTGCTTAAGAGCTGTGAGGATAGGGAGTATTGCTGCAATACCAATACCACCTCCCGCACATACGACTGTACCATATTTCTCAATGCGAGAAGGGGTGCCCAAAGGACCGACAATATCGACTATCTCATCTCCAACCTCTAGTTGGCAAAGCTTCGTCGAAGAGCGTCCCACCTCTTGAATAACCATTGTCAACGTACCCTTCTGGGCGTCAGCTTTGGCAATGGTGTATGGTACTCTCTCACTGTGATGATCAACACGTACGATGATAAAGTTGCCTGGTCGACAACTACGAGCTATGAGTGGTGCCTCTACTTCAATACAAAACACCTTCTCAGAAAACTGCTTCTTGCTTATAATCTTGTTCATAGTCTAAAGGGCTCATCCACGTCCCCTCTCCGCTTGGAGAGGGGGGATTAGGATCCACGAGGGATGAGTTTTGTTAAAAGGTTGATTGTTAGGTTATGTCTTGTTCGTTGTTCCGTATTAGTGGGCTAAGGCTTAGTCCATCTTATCGTCGAGCATTTCAAAGCCGCAATAAGGTACGAGCACCTTCGGAACACGTATACCCTCTGGGGTTTGATTGTTCTCTATGATTGCCGCAACAATGCGTGGTAAGGCAAGTGCCGAACCATTCAGTGTGTGGCACAACTCTATCTTCTTATCCTCTGCATGACGGTAACGACAATGCAAACGATTCGCTTGGTAACTCTCGAAGTTAGATACACTTGACACCTCCAACCAGCGTTCTTGGGCTGCACTCCATACCTCGAAATCATAGCAGATAGCCGATGTGAAGCTCATGTCACCACCGCAGAGACGAAGGATGTGATAGGGTAATTCGAGCTTTTTCAATAGACCTTCTACATGGTTCAACATCTCATCCAATGACTCATAAGAGTGTTCTGGCTTATCAATGCGCACGATCTCCACCTTATCAAACTGGTGTAGACGATTCAGTCCACGCACGTCTTTTCCATAGCTACCAGCCTCTCGACGGAAGCAAGCAGAGTAAGCACAACGCTTAATCGGAAGCTCTTTCTCGTCAAGAATCTCATCACGGAATATATTGGTAACAGGCACCTCTGCCGTTGGAATCAAGTATAGATCATCGAGGTTAGCATGGTACATCTGACCCTCTTTATCAGGCAACTGACCAGTGCCAAGACCGGAGTCTTGATTAACAACCAATGGTGGTTGCACCTCAAGATAGCCGCTCTTTCGTGCCTCATCAAGGAAGAATGCCTCTAGAGCACGTTGGAATCTTGCCATCTTACCGATGTACAATGGGAAGCCAGCACCCGTTATCTTCACACCTAAGTCGAAGTCAACTAAGTTGAACTTCTTCAATAGATCCCAGTGGCATTGGGCGTCAGCTGGGAGGTTAGGCTTCGTTCCGCCCTCCTTAACAACAACGTTGTCGTTAGCGTCCTTGCCCTCTGGAACATCGTCGTTAGGGATGTTTGGAATGGTTAAAAGCACCTCGGTCATCTCCTTCTGGGCATTCTCCATGATCTCCTGGAGTGCTTTGTCGGCCGATTTAAGCTCTGCCACCTCTTCTTTTATATTGTTAGCTTCATCCTTCTTACCGTCCTTCATCAGTTGACCAATCTGCTTTGATAGTTGGTTCTGATGCTGTTTATTGGTGTCAAGTTTCTGCTGAGTCTCACGACGCAAGCGGTCATATTCCAATACTTTCTCTACTGCTTCACGTGCACCAGAGAAGTGTTTCTTCTCCAATCCTTTGATGACACGCTCTGTCTCTTCGCTTATAAGCTTTAATGTAAGCATATATCTATATCCTTTTTGATTGTTATTTATCTGAGAGCAAAGTTACAAAAATCTTCTAGAAGTCAATCATGTTTACTGCACTTATTTGCTGTTTAAGGGAGAGAAGCAGCCTATCTCCCGTCCATCTACAGCCTCTCCCCCAACCCACCTACAGCCTCTCCCCCAGCCCCTCTCCGAATGGAGAGGGGAGTGAATACTATTGTTTGCAGATAAGGAAGAGCCTCTCCCCCAACCCCTCTCCGAATGGAGAGGGGAGTGAATACTATTGTTTGCAGATAAAGGGGGCGTTTCTTTGATGCAAGGAAAGGCTCTCTTCATAACGAAGAAACGCCCTTCTCCAATCGAGAAGGGCGTTTTCTTTAATTCTAGAATATGATTACCTCTATTCCCGTTAACCATCCTCTCTCATCCTACTAGCAGTATTCACGCCCCTCTCCATTCGGAGAGGGGACGGGGGAGAGGCTGTAGATAGGCTGGTGGTAAGCCTGTTATTGTCGGGGGTGAGGCTGTAGATAGGTTGTGAGTGAGGCTCTCCTTCTATACGATTTATTCGTTCATGTAGCGTTGAACACGCGCATACATCAATTCGTATTGCGACTTGAGTGTACTGTTACTCGTGGTCTTGATACGCTCAGCAAGGAGTGTTTTCAACTTCTGCGCATAGTGGAACACATACTCAGCAGTGCGGTCGATGGTCTCTGTCCACATCGTTTCTGGATCGCCATAACCCGTTCCGAAACCGAGGAAGGATACGTCTTCTTTGTCGTTGCGAAGGCTGCGTACCCTACCCATCTGCTTCACTTCCATAACGTTCGACCTGAGTCGTTCCACGTATAAACGCTCCATGGCAATATCGTCATCATCGAGTGACTCTTCACCTGCAATCGTCTTTCTCCATACGTTGTTATAGACATCCTCGTTATATTCCAAGGGCGAATAGGATGTGGAATCGGCATAGTAACTGAGTGCCAAACGTGCTGTTGCAGACATAGCCATCTCTTGTATGCCACTTGCCAACATCTTATAAGGATGCGAATTAACCTGTGGCAATCTATCTTCAAGACTTGTTATCCCTCGTTTACCGAACTTTCGAGCCTCCTCCAAGAGCCACATTGCAGCTGCACGTTGGCGTTCCTTTGATACGACTTCATAGCGTGGAAGCCCTGAAGACTCGGTCGTTTGATAGAGTTTGATACCGCCTATCAAGGCATAAACATTGCGTGAGTAACCATAAGCCTGGGACACTATTTGACGATAGAGTTTCGCCTTTCTAGCCCCGTCCTCACCATCTGGTATCCACTCATCAAAGTGCTGGAGGATGTATTCAAGGTTCTTCAAACCATAGGTACTCGACTTGATTGCATCGCTACCAAGGTCCTCCTCAATCGCAGTAGGGTCATAACGATAACGCGACTGTTGCAATCCATAACGGTACATAGGGTCGGTTTCGTGTCGAGCCACAAGTTCCTGCAAAGGCTTAATATCGTCGCGAAAGCCTTTAGAGTTAGGGAATACACGATAACCCCACTCTATGGCATACTTGTCATAGACGCCGAGAATAGGTGGCGTAAGCGATACGCCCTTATCAGAAGGCTGTGCAACGTAATTGAAACGGGCATAGTCCATGATAGAGGCTGTGGTGCCGTACTTATGAGTGAAGTCCACCGAGCGTAACGAGTCAGTAGGTATAGCGGCTGAAGCAGCCATATTGTGCATTAATCCGAGTGTATGACCAACCTCGTGACCAACGATATATTCGAGCGAAGCCTCTAGTATGCTATCAGGCATATTGAGCGTTCGAGCAGCGGGATCGAGCTGTGCTGTCTGGATAAAACGCCAACTATTAATGACGTTGACCACGTCGTTATAAACCAAGACAGTGGCTGTGATGATTTCACCCGTGCGTGGATCAATCCATGACGGACCCATTGCATTCTCTGTGGCAGTAGGCAAGTAACGTATGCAAGAGTACTTGAAATTATCTGGATCAAAGCTCGGGTCATCCGTTGGGAAGTCCCTTACCTGCATGACATTCTTAAATCCTATGCGTTCAAAAGCAGCGTTCCAACGCAGAACGGAGTTCCTAATTGCCTTCTTCCAAAGCGGTGGGAAGTTGTTGTCGATATAGTAAACAATCGGCTTCTTAGGCTCTGAGAGCTTCCCTGCAAAGTATGCGGCAGGGTCCTTCGGCTCTACTCGCCACCTATTAATAAAGCTCGCATGCTCAATGAGTCCATCGTTAACTATTGCCTTAGGAGTTAAGAAGTAACCTAGTCGGACATCGCTAAGTCGAGGCGTCATCTTATCCTCTGGCAATAGAGCTAATGTAAATTCAACACCGATGGATACCGGTTGATTGCTGATTGCCACACTACCACTATTGCCCGTCATGTTGGCTACGTAGTTACGTTCCATCTTAATACATGCGTTGGACTCAAAGGACTTTAACGCAGTAACCTTTATCCATTCGGGTTTCAATTCGGCATCCACTCTGTAAGGACCGGCTATCTTGGCGATAACGGGGAAATACTTACTTTCACGCAAGAAGAACGATGAGGCATCGAAGACGATACCACCTGTTTTCTTGTTACGAGCCTTGATTGGGAAGGAATAGAGGTCGAGGTTACGATAGTTAGTAGCCTCAGCTTCCTTTGCCATTGGCGTTGGTAAGGCATCAAGCAACTCTGAATTGACAGCCTGCATGACGATAGAACTATCCTTCTGAACGAATCGGATATGAGAAACAGAGCCTGCTCGTGTACCTAATTCGGCATATTGCGGACTAGATACTGACGAGATGGTTGCCCCTAGCAACATATCACGATTGAGGGAAGAAGGGGGGAGTTCGACGTAAAGTTTCTCTTCCGTTCGATAGAGAGAGACGAAAGGACCTCGGGCAGAGTCGGTCTTCTGTTCTGTAAGGAGTCGCTCGTAAGCATCTTTCTTCACCACAGTTGTGGTTGTCTTCGTATCTTTCTTCTTCTTTTTAAAGAGTGGGAAAGCCTGCGCCGAGAGTGAGATACTTAGCAAGCCAACCGCTAGTAAGCTGATGGCAGCCGTTCTCTTAGATGGAATGAATAGTTTTCTCATTTCTTAACCTCCATTGTCTTGTTCACTTTGAAGAGCAACATCTCATAGTGGGTGCGTGCTTCTAAGGGCAAGTTAGCCTTTAGGCACTTCTCCAAAGCTGGTTTTAACTTAGCCAGACAATTATAGAAATAAAGCTCAGAGTTGTCTGCTACAGTGATATCCACTGTTGGGGCGAGATTCTGTGAAGGGTCTCCAAAACCTGGTGTAGCGCCCATGTCGTCATCTTTCAACGCCGAACGACTGCCTGAGCCACCCTCAGAACCACCATTACCAGTGGCTTTTGAGACTACATTCTGCGCATAATTCATGAATGTGCGTTGCAGAACTCGCTCGCTCTGAGAGGGTGTGCGCATTTGAGCAACGCTCTTGAAGATACCATCATAGAGGTCATCAAAGTACTCCTTCTGCGTATAGCTGTTTGGATTCAAGTAAGAGGTAACAGCCACACGAAGCCGAGCTGCAAGCAAATCATAGCCTAGGAACTCCAAAGACTGGTCATAGTAGCTAACAGATAAGAACCCTTTGCGCTCGTAGTTGCGGTTAGCATACTTGGTGAAGTTGGTTGCCTGTTGTAGACACCACAGCATGGAGCGACGCTGAAGATCCTTAGGTACGACCTGATATTGCGCTATTCCACTTGAAACCTTCATGTTGTTAAGGTACATACCACCCACGTTACTAAGCACATGTTTGAATACTTCGTATCGATTCTGTGATATCTGGAGATAGAGCTGATCCTTGATTCGCGTGTCCTCATCGTTCTTTATCCACTTAGAGAGGTTCGATTCAACAATAGAGTAGTTCTTGTTGGCAAGGTTGGCAGTCTCAATCATGTCATTGCCGAGCGCACCTTGCTGCACACGTGGGTCCCACTTGCCATTGCGTTCAGCGTAGAAACGATAGCGAGGGTTCTGTATCTTCTTATCGACGAAAGCCTCGAGTGTCTTTGTCTCATCGTTGATAGAGACAGTAGAAGGGTCGAAGTAACGATAGTTCCAATCAATGGTGAAATAGTCATACATGCCTAAATCGGTTTGAGTAAGGCGTACACCATGGTCTGTGGGTTGTGCCACATAATTATAATCGACGTCATCCATAACCGATGGCGTTAGTCCCATGGTTGTGGTGAAACGTGCATTACGCAAAGAATCAGTAGGGTAAGTAGATGACGCACCAGGGTTAGCTTGCAATCCCAACATACTTCCCATCTCTCTCATCACAAGTAGCTTCAACCCTTCAGCAAACTGAGCTGCATTCAAGCGGTTGCCTCTCACAGATGGATCAACGGCTCCTGTCTCAACCAAACGACGCTTATGCAGAGAGCGTTCAACGTCAGAATAGATAAACATTGACGCACTCATGATCTCTCCAGTATTAGGGTTTACATACTTGTCACTCGATGGTTCGGATGAAGAACCACTAGGGATATACCTAATACAAGAGTACTGCACGTTGTCTGGGTCGAAGTCTTCTTGATCCTTAGGGAAGTCTACCACCTCTATTGCATTTCGATATCCAATCTTCTCAAAAGCCTTGTTCCACGCAAGAACACCCTCTCTGATAGGTTTCTTCCAAGCCTCTGGAAAGGTGTTATCAAGATAGAAGCGGATAGGCTGAACAGGCTCACTTAGTTTGCCTTTAGCGTATGCTTTCTTATCACGTGGCACAAGATTCCAACGGTGAGAATAGTAGATTTTCTTAGTTCCAGCCCCTTCCACGGGTATTCCTAATCGAGCAGAATAATCAACGCCAATGCGTGAATCCATAATACGAGGACGCATAGCTGACTCGGGAACAAGGGCTAGGCTATAACTTACACCTACTGTTGTTGGACGCTCACCACCTACCGGCATAGACATTAAAGAGGTGGAAACGCCATAGGAGAAGTCGTTATTAATGGACAAGTTAGTATCAAAGCTCTTTATACCTCTTATAAAAGAAAGCTCTGACTTAGGCGTTGCCTTGATAGAATACTTACCATTACGTGTTGGCATAACAGGCAGTAGGTTGGTTGGTTTCCCTAGTAAGGAGGTAACGTCGAAGACTACTGCTGTACTGTCATTGTTATATGCCATGATGTTAAAACCCTGCCAGATACCATCGCGATAGTTGAGTGCTAGGGCGCTAGAAAGCTCTGGTGAGGAGGCATTCGACTGAAAGAGAACATTGTTCGGGGTCTTCATTACCACCGAGCTATCCTGTATGTCGAAATAAAAGAGTACTGGGTTAGCACTCGTCGAACCGACTGTCACCGTTGTAGGGTCGGTCGTTGACGTGATCGTGCCACCTAATATCATCTGCTTCTTAAGCAGTGTTCGCGGTAATTCAAAGTAGATTTTGTTGTCTTGCTTGTAGACAGTGATGAACTTACTACGCGCTGTCTCGGTCTTCTTGTCCTTAAAGAGTCGATCGTACTTCGTCTCCTTCTTGGCTTTAGAAGAGTCCTTCGACTTATTGTCATCAGCCTTAACTACAGTACCATGCAATACTAGGAGGAACGCAAAAGTCCCTCCCAGTAATGGTTTCCAATGTGAGATATTCATTATCATTAATGTTTATTTGTTTCTGTATAGTGCCTTCACAATCCTCTTAGTGATATGCTGTTTCGACCAACGTAGACTATTAGTCTGGGCGTCATAACAGTAAAGACTGCCCTGCATAGTGCTTGATGGGTCGTTAGTTGCTATATATATAAGGTTGTCATCATCGGAGAATACCATGTCAACTATCGTCTCCGTGCTATTGCCAACACTAATGAGTGGAGCCGTAGGGAAGGTTCCGTTTGCTAGGACGTTATGTGCATATACAGCGTTACCCTTCGTGTAGTAAACGATGTTCTTACTACGTGCTGAACGCACAACAGAGCCATTTTCAATTCCAGTTGACGCTGGCATAGCTATACGATATAGTACATTTGCAGCAATGCGCTTGGTTGCGTCAGACGAATAATAGCCTGGGTTGATATAGTTGAAATAGAATGTTCCCGTGCTCTTCTGGCATGTGATGAGGGCGAGATGGCGCTGCCTATTAATGCTAGCCATACCTACCAAGGTGTCACCAGAGAATGTTCCTTTAAGGATCTCGGCTGGTATTGAGGTGTTCTCAATCGCCATTGTGAGAAGAGCACCATGTGAATTGTCGAAGTAAGCATCGCCATGTGCATAGAACAAGTCCTCTCTCCACCATGGAGTCATGTAATTGGCAAGTGTGACGTTACCACTGACAGCACCATTGAAACGTGATGTCTGTGTTCGAAGATTGGTTGAATTCACATCAAGAGAATAGAGGTTATGATCAGTAATAGCCATCACCTTGGGTCGACTATCATCCGAACTTGCCACTAACTGATTGACCTTCTCACCAACAGAAGTATTGAAGATCGATACCATCTCATAGCCATCTAGCTGATAAATCTTCGATGGGTTGCCTGCAGCAAGGAACAGGATGTTTGCCTTCTGACTATCGAATGTCCTACTGAAAGCCATTGAGCGTGGCGCACCAAAGCTGACATTAGGGTTGTTATCAGCCAATACATCCAACTTGAAGGACTTCTTTACATCCTCAGTTGGGACGTATGACAAGATGGTTTGATTGTTGTTATCAGCCAAGAGATAGATTCCCTTGGTGTAAGCATACTCTACATTGACATTGAACTCATAGATTTGAATGTTCTGACCATTGCTTACACGCAAGCGAGCTTTGTACTCTCCCGACTTGTTACAAGGGTAGACTAGCTTCGAATCGTTCGATACTAGCTTATGATTAACCTCCCATTCGTAAGTAAGAGGTTTGTCTCCATTGGTCTGCAAGACGGTTGGATTGATCTTAAGAGTATCGTTCTGATCCAATGTGTAAGTACTTTCAAGAGGATTCTGAAGACTTATCACTGATACAGAGTCGCCCCCCGCAGTAGAGTCATCCTTAATACATGAGGTGAAGGTAAGGGCAGATAGTGCCAATACATATAAATATTTCTTTATCATACTTGTAGCTTTCTTATTCCATGAAGGGACCATGTCCCGTATCTGTTATCTATTAGTTGTATTGTTACTCAGGGTTTGCTAGGAAATAAGCCTTAACCTTCTGAATGTTTCTATACAGCTGCGTCTGTTGACGAGGATTGCGAATTGCATTCACAATCAGGCTTGGGTCGGAGTCATAATACGACAACAACATACGATACTTAGCTGGAGTATAGTCTGGAAGACCCATTGCCTTCATTATTGGATAGTCCCACCAATAAGGCTTCTCGAGTACATTATCGAAGGTGATAATGCGCTTGGTCATATTCGGGAAACGAACTCCTAAATCGTTGGTAGCCTCTAAACGCAATACAATTCGTATGTTATCATTCTGCGTACTACTCAAGTTTTGACGCAACAACACCACTGGGAACGTTGCAGAAAGACTATCGGCAGGAATAATCTGATCGCTATTCAAGGCCTCATAGTGTACACCTGCTTGAGCCGAACTACTAGGGTCAACGACTACCTTAAAGTGCTGAGCAGTGGACTTTTTAACGCCTGCGAGCTTTACAGTAACAGCCACCGTATCACGTGTTACACTAGTTGGCGCGGTTCCAAAAGAGTAATTATATAAGGTATCAGAAGTATTCTTCAAAGCAAAATACACCTGATTATTGCCTTCAAAATCACCTTCTTTAGAATATTCCCCATCGTAATCTATACCAGAGCATGCCTGCCATGACAAGGCAATAACACCAATGGCAAAGAAGTTTATGATTGACTTATACATAATCTATTAAATTCTAGTTGATTGTATCAATATACTTTGTATGAGGGCAGGTCAGTGTGGTTAGCGAAAGAGTCTTCGCTCCACAAAGACCTTATCAGCCCTTATTTTTTATAATTTGTGTACTTCCTTATTGCCGTACTCATTCTCCACATCAGGCCAAGGGAGGTTGAAGATGGCATCAGAAGGTTGATAGGTATCAACGTTGCGGAAGTCTGTAAAGCTGCGATTATAGTGCTTTAACGCATAGAAGGACTGTCCCATACCAGGGAACTCACGCATACGTTCACGCATCATCTCCTGTTCGAAGAGGTCACGTGTGCTCACTTTCGATGCATCAACATCGCCAAGTCCCCTACTCTTCCTCACTGCGTTAAGCAGAGAAATAGCCTCTGTCTTGTCCGTGTCATACACACTTTCACTCAAGATATAGTACATCTCTGGCAGACTAATCAGTACAAAGCCCTTGAGGGTATTGTTGTTTGCCTCTGCATCGTTCTGTATGAAGCGTATAAAAGAGAATGTTGATGCACCCGAAGAGGTGTTTTCTCTGAAGAACGAGCTGTATCTTGCATCGGAGCTAGTGGCTGTGAAGTGGTCTGTCTCATAGAGACTTCGTGCATCACGACGCCCTTCAGTAAACGTACCAGCACCTGTTGCACGCAGAAAAGCAGAACGAATAGCACCTGAACGATCGGCTGCATAAACGCCAAATATCATCTCTTTATTAGCTGGGAAACGCATAATTGAATCGATAGAAGTCGTTGTATTCAGCTTAAAGTTCTGTGTTGCATTGATGACTTCACGTGCATACTTGGCTGCTTCTGACTTATTGCCCATAGCATAGTAAACGCGTGCTTTCGTTGCTTTCACCGCATATTTGTTGAAGAAGATGACGCGGTCTTGATGATAATCACGCTGTAAAACGTTATTGTAAGTGACGTTATTATCATCTGACAATAGCGAGTCGGCAGCATTCAAATCACCCATGATTAACTTGAAAGTATCATGCAAACTATAACGCGAGCGGTTCTTTAGATTGAACTCAGTTGCATATGGTAAACCTAACGTATTGGCGTCACTTCGAGTATAGTCAGTACAATATAAGCGAGCCAAATCGAAGTGCATAAAGGCACGCAAACCCAATGCTTCACCATGTATAAGGCGTCTCTCTTGAGGCGCACTACTAATATCGTTCATGTGTCGCAACACGTTGTTGACATTTGCGATATTGCTATACATGTTCTTCCAGATGGCATCTGTCTGCAAACGAGCTTGTTGGTTGGTATATTGGTAACGGTTCAGATAATAGCTCACATCCTGCGAGTTATCATAACCAAACTCTTGTCCGAGCTTGTCAACAAGCCCCCATGAGAGGCTCTCACCATACAGGTTGGAGGAAGCTAACTTGCCATAAACACCAAACATAGCATCTTCATAACCCGTGATAGTCGTAAACATCTGGTCTTCGGTGTTCTGTCCTTTGGGCTGAACATCCAAGAAGTCATTGCAAGAGGTCAGTAGTGCAAGTACCACCGAAGCCCCTATATATTTTGTCAACATATTCATTTCTTGTCTAATCGTATTAAAGTGAGAATCTTAAAGAGAACTCGAAACTTCTATCGTAAGGGTAGTTTAGACCGCGCTCACGCTTTGCCGTGGATAGATAGAAGAGGTCATTGGTGAGGAACTCGAGGTACATACGTCTCAAGCCGTACTTCTGTATCCATGTTGTTGGAACCTCGTAAGACAATGCCAAACTGCTCATTCGCAGGTAATTGTTCATCTGTACGAAGCGAGATGTTTGATAAGGTGTTGCCGTATCATCAATTCGCTTGTACTTAGCAATCGTTCCTGGCGTCTTCCATCTGTCCTGAAGTACACGCTCATCGGCGTTATACTTAGGGTTAGCACCCTCTACCTTTGTAGCGAGAGTCTCGTTATACAAGGCTCCACCAAATGAGTATTGAAAGGTGCAACTAAGGGCAAATCGTTTATAAGTAAGGTAGGAGTTGATGGATCCGATACCGATTGGGTTCGTATCACCAAAGATGACTTTGTCATTCGGATCATAGGTAAATGTGTAGTTACCATCACGCTTGATGAAGATTTCCTGACCTGTTACTGGGTCGATACCAGCGGATGGAACAACCTTCAAAGCAGACAATGACTGACCTTCCTCATATACTGGGAGTGGTGCAACACCACCCTTTGCGAGGTTCTGCTCATTGAGTGCACGGAGCGCATTACTTATCTTCTTAATCTTATTCTTATTATATGCATAGGTGAAACCAAGCGACCATTGCCAGTCCTTTGTCTGTATTGGGAAGGTGCGAACACGAAGCTCGAAACCAGTGTTCTGAACCTCTCCAATATTCTCACGAGAGGTGGATACACCTACTGATGGTGCCTTGGTTATATCCAAAAGCAGGTTATCTGTATTCTTGATATAGTAGTCGGCAGAGAGGTCGATACGCCCATGGAAAGCGGTGAAGTCGACACCGATATTCGTACTCAACGTGCGTTCCCACTTCAAGTCGGGGTTACCTATAGTAATAGGTGTGGCACCTGTACCCTTACCATAGAAGTAAGAGCTGTTGTAACTATACGTTGTTAATGACTGATAAGGGTTGAAGTTGATGTTACCAAGGTATCCTATGCTAGCACGCAACTTGAGTAATTGAATGGGAGTACCCTTCATGAACTTCTCATTATGGATGTTCCAACCACCTCCAACACTCCAGAATGGAGCAAAGCGTTGGTTCTTTCCGAATCGAGATGAGCCTTCATAACGATAGATGAGATCGAGGAAGTACTTGTTATCCCATATAGTGTTTGCATTCACAAAGAAGCCTACTCCCCTTGTTTCTGTATCTGAACCACTAGGGTGACTATTGGTATCATAAGAGGTAGCAAAGGCTGGATGACCCAACTGGTCAGAGTAGAATCCAACGGAGCGATAGCCTGCTGCGTCTGTAGAAGTCGACTCCATACTACTACCACCCATAGCTGTTAAGAACAACTTCTTAAAGAAGTAGTTGTTATAAGACAGCATTACCTTACCTTGGAAGGTGGTTGTATTGGTCCAGTTATCCGACAAGGAGCCTCGCTGATTGACTGCTTTTGAGATCTTCTCATTGTATGAGAAAGGTGAAGTAAACACTCGTCTGTCTTGCTTACTGCGGTCGATTGTGAAGTCACCATCCAATCGCACCTTATCACCAAACCATAATTGGACACTCGTGGTATTGAGGAAGTCGAGGTTATTCGACTTGTTGTAACTACCTAACGAGGCGTCATATAATGGGTTGGCAAGGTCATGATAGAGCGAAGAACGCAACTGCCCGTCGGCATCATAAGGGTTTTCATAAGGGTTCATCTTTACCCAATCGGAGAAGTCACCATACGGTGATTCATGATTAGTAACCGATGTTAACGTTGAATTATTCGATATGAAGAACTTGCCCGAGACGTTATATGAGAGGCGGAAGTTGGTTGATAAGCGGGTACGATCAGACCCTTTCATCACTCCAGAGTCCTTTCCATAACGTACTCCAAGGTTATATTTGGCACGCTCATCACCACCATCTATACTCAAGCTATGCGATTGTGAGAAGGCATTACGCAATGGTTTCGATAGCCAATCGGTCTCTACTCCACGCTGAACATCGTTATAGATACGTGCATAGTCGCGGTCGTACTGGTACTGACGGGTTGGGTCTGTATCAGTGAATAAGCCTGCTAAACGCTCATACTCAAGTTTCTGACGAGCATTCAAGAGGTGATAATCATGCAAGTCTGGCGTTGACAAACGAACAGTTCCACTATAGTTCAACTTCAGTTTACCACCTTTCAAGGTCTTGGTAGTGATGACGATCACACCAGCTGACGCCTTCGCACCATAAAGGGCAGACGCTGAAGCATCCTTCAAGACGGTTACTGTCTCGATATCATTCATATCCATGTCGGCAACATACTCTGCTGTTACCTGTGCACCATCGACTACATAGACTGGAGTATTAGCCTGTCCCTCAAAGGTGGCACGCCCACGAATATTGATATCTGCCACCTTGTTAGGGTCAGAACCCTTGAGGTTATCATCAGCGATGACCATACCTGGAACGAAGGAAGATATACTTTGCAACACATTCTTCGTACCCACATTCATCAACTGATCGCGTGTCACGGCTACTTGAGAGCCCGTAAACGAGTTCTTGTTCTTAGTTTGATAACCCGTAACAACAACCTCCTGCATCTCTTTAGAGTCCTCTCTCAAGGTGAAGTTGGCTGCTGCTCCATTCTTAACAGTCCTTGTTACGGTCTTATAACCGATGTAGGACACCGTAAGGTGCGCCTCCTTCTGATCCGTTTGTATCTGGTATTCACCATTGATATCGGTTACGAAGCCTCCATTAACGCCTTCCATGCGGACTATGGCACCAATGATTGGCTCGCCATCGGCGTCAGTAACCTGACCTTTAATGGTTCCTTTGCGTTGAGCAACTACCTTCTTGGCAAAGGTGAGGGTGTTTCCTTCAACCGAATAAGTAAACGGCAGTTGATTGGAGAGGCTCACCAATAAACTTGTGACTGACTGGTCGCGAACGGAAAGGGTTACTCCTTTGAGCGACTTAACATCCTCGTCAGCAAATTTCACTACTAGACCCGTTTGCTTAGCAACCTCATTTGCAAAGGATTCTATTGTTGCATCCTGCAAAGAAAGCGTTACCTTAGCACCATCGAAGTCCTGTGCTGAAGCTGGAAGACATAATGGTCCAATGCATAAAAGGTTCAGAATAAGAACACAGGTAATACGTTGGAGAAAATTCATCTTGTGCATCTTTCTCTATAATTAATATTTACTTACTAATCAAAAAACAATCTTTTACTAATCGAAAAATAGCCTTCACTTAAACTGAATACCATCACTTGTTTCGCTCATAATGGTTAATTGTTTTCGCTCTAACTCTTATTACAATCTTAAAAAAACTCTTTCTTTGATATTACTCTTCTATCATTATCCGACTGCAAAAGTACGAAAAAAAAACGAATTTATAATCTTTTCATTATTAAAAAGACATATGTTTGCAAATAAAGAAGAGCCTCACCCCCAACCCCTCTCCGAATGGAGAGGGGAGTGAAAACTATTGTTTGCTGATAAAGAGGGCGTTTCTTTGATGCAAGGAGAGGCTCTTCTCGACATAAGGAAACGCCCTTCTCGTTTGGAGAAGGGCGTTTCCTTTAATTCTAGAATACAATTACCTCTATTCCCACTAACCATCCTCTCACATCCTACTAATAGTATTCACGCCCCTCTCCTTTCGGAGAGAGGACGGGGATGAGGCTTTCCTTCACCTGCTCCCGTTAGGCACTCCTCCCCTTGGGGGAGGCTGGGTGGGGTAACTTAAAACCTATTACACCTCTCGAAGAAACCAATCTCCTCGAGTTCTTTCTGCATACGTGCTTCCTCTTCATCGGTCATGTTTTGGAAGGGAACACGGTTCGGTCCGAGGTCGAAACCGAGCAGTTTCATAATGCGCTTACCGCCTACGATGTTACCACGGAAGTGACAGATAACATTGATCACTGCCTGTGAGAAGTTCTGTTTCTCACGTGCTGTCTCAATGTCGCCAGCGTTCCATGCCTCGATGATACCCGTCAGCTCGCGCCCGTTATAGTTCGTTGTACCACCAATGCCACCACGTGCTCCACCCTGAGCAAGGCTTGGGAGGATTGTTTCGTCTTGACCATGAAGCATGTCATACTTGCCTTCTTTATACAAACGACACTGATTGTACTCATAGAGACTCTCGAAGGTGTACTTGATTCCAGCAAAGTTTTCTATGCGCCCATCAACGGCTTTTAACAAGTCAAGCATAGGCAAGAAGGCTCCGTTGAAGGCTGGGATGTGATAATAATAGAACGGTAAGGAAGGGGCAGCCGAAGCGATGGTTTCGCAATACTTCACCAACTCCTCGATGCGTCCTATCTTAGGGAAAGGAGGTGCCATTGCGCCTATTCCCCATGCACCAATGCGCTCGGCATGCTTCGCCAGTTCGACACTCTCACGTAGACAACAGCTCCCCACGTGTACGATAACCTTAAACCCTTCGGGCGCAACCTGTACCCATCTCTCTGCCAGCTGCATACGTTCTTCGGTCGTAAGCATATATCCTTCGCCTGAAGAACCATTGATGAATACACCTTTCAAACCATTCTTCTGCAACATAGCTGCATACTTCTCGATAGGTTCGAGATTGACATCGCCATTCGCATGAAAGGGTGTGAATGGTGCGTCGATAAGTCCAATAATCTTTTCCATAACTATATTTTAATGTATTACTATTCCATATTGTCTGTCGTTGGTCGTAGGCAAGAAAGCTGCAAGATGAGGGCTAGCACCACCACAGCTCCTAATAGGGCAAAGCCCAAACCGAGGTTTCCTCCATCGGTCCACTTGCCTAACACTTGTGTAACAGCAGCCCCGGCAAAGACGCCCGTCATGTTCATTATACCATAGGCAGTGCTTCGGTACTTTGAAGAAATGAACTGGCAAAGGATCGGCATATTGTTCGCATCAAAGATACCATAGCCCACTCCGAAGCATAGTCCAGCCCCAACGACTGCGACGAGACTATGTCCAAAGCCCAAGAGTATCAATGCTGGGACGGTCAAACCAAGCCCAATAGCACTCGTATAAACTCTTCCGCGGATATTGCGCTGCACCCATCTGTCGGAGAGGATACCTCCAAGAATGACGCCAACAAAGGACGATACGGCAATAGTAATGGTCGATATAGGTCCCGCACTAGCCATTGGTATGTTCAAATTATCGGCGAAGAGCGTTGGTAACCAGTTCTTCGTTGCCCATCCGGGGAGGCTAGGTACAGCGAAATAGAACAATATTACCCAGAATGCCCACGTTGAGAAGACCACAGATAAGCCTCGGAACGGATTACGTGAGGGCTTTTCTCCATTTGCGGTGGGCGTTTTCTGCGCATGTTTAGGATTCTCTTTGAGTAAGAGGAGGAGTACGACTGAATAGATAACACCGATAACGCCGAACCAATGGAACGCCGCATTCCATGAGAGCATGGCTGCGAGTGTGGCTCCAAAGCCGCCTATCGCCTGTCCAACATAGAGTCCGGTCATGTGGATTCCGATAGCTAATGAGCGCGACTTACCCTCATGCCAGTCGGCAATTAACGACAGGGCGGAAGGGATATAGAGTGCTTCACTAATGCCCATAAAGGCTCTTAGCCAGTAAAGCTGCGTGAAGTTGTGGGCGTAACCCATAAGGAATGTGACCGCAGACCATACGAATATGCTACCCACAACGAGCCACTTACGGCTCATCCTGTCGGCTATAATACCTGCAAAGGGGCTTACAATGCCATAGATCCAAAGGAAGACTGCCATCAAAGCACCGAATGCTTCGGCTTGATTTAACTCACTAATATCTACTTTCATAGCCTCTTGCATGGTGGACAACATCTGTCGGTCCATGTAATTCAAGAGTGCTACGAACCATAAGAGGGCGACAAGCACCCAGGGATAATACTTCTTCATAGATAGGTTTTTACCGCTGTTTGTTATTTTATCTCACGTTTGTGAGGAGCTTGTTCGGGGTATTTTACAATCTGATTGCTCCTTACACGGGGTTTTAACTCACCTCCGATGACAAAGACACCATCATCGGTTTTGACCATAGCAGCACCCGCACGTGCTGTTTCCGTATGTTTCGACAATACTTGCCAACCACCCTCATTATATAATAAGGTGTAAGGGTTGAACTGATACCACGCTATCGGGTGAGAGAGATAGTCGGGTTGTGGATGATTGACAGCCGCTAGGAAGATGTCTTTGTTTACTCCGCCCGTGACCAGAAGATGGTCAGTTGCAATGTTGATAGCTGCTCCGCCACCCACAAAGAGGGCTTCGCCAGCCTCATCCTTAGGGCTATCAAGCTTTTTCCAAGTGGCAGTTTCTTCATCAAAGAGGTAGCCATCCATAGCCAACTGTGCGTCTTCACCCTTTGTTGCAGGGGCAAATCCACCGAAAAGACAGAGTTTTCTTTCGCCTAAAGAACCGGCTACCGGCTGTACACGAGGTAGCCCGGGGAAGGGTTGAATGTCCTTCCATCCATGGTTGAGATGGTCTAAGTCGAGGCATAACACACGATTGCTTGCCTTTCCATCTACCATTCCGCCAACGATATATAGGTGTCGACCGACGAGTGCACCAGCCATATTATCCACCTTGCAAGGCATAGAGGGGAGGGCTGTCACACGTGCTTGACCATCCTTAGCGAGCGTAATGCGATAGACACCATGCTTGCTTCCGCTCTCGTTCTGACCGCCTGCTATGATCATTCCGTCCGCACATGACACGGCAACACCATAAGCTATTGGCTCGGGCAGGGAGCCTATCTGAGTCCATGCCAGTTGGTCGCCAGTGGTGGAACATGCGCTGTATATACCTTTATAAAACTTCTTCTTACTGTCGGGAGCGAGCGTGTTAACAGGGAAATTGCAGCCTCCTGCCATCACAATATACGCTCCTATATGTCCTGCGAAACAGGCTGATACACCTTGTTCGATACCTGTTTCGGTCGTAGGAAATCCTTTCATCTGTGTCAAACTATCGGTTGTGAACGCATTTGCAGATAGTCCCGATAGTAACGATAAACTACTCATTATTAGGTTCTTAATACTCATTATTTAGGTTGAAGGGGTCATTTAGCAAAAAAGCCGTCGCCCCCTACGGAACGACGGCTTATATATCTAAGTGCAAGAAATGCGCTTACTTATTGATTGCAGCTACTCCTGGAAGCACCTTACCCTCGATTGCCTCGAGCATAGCACCACCACCTGTAGATACGTAAGAAACCTTATCTGCAAGTCCAAACTTATTGACTGCGGCTACAGAGTCACCACCACCAACGAGTGAGTAAGCACCGTTCTCTTGTGTTGCCTGTGCTACGGTCTTAGCGATCTCGCCTGTTCCTTTAGCAAAGTTCTCCAACTCGAACACACCTACAGGACCGTTCCAAAGGATGGTCTTAGAGCTTAGGATGATCTTCTTCCAAGCCTCAATGCTCTCTTCAGAAGCGTCCATTCCCTCCCACTCATCAGGTATCTGATCGATTGGGAACACCTTACGTTCAGTGTCATTAGAGAACTCTTTGCCACAAACAGTAGCCACTGACAATGAGAGGTTAACGCCCTTCTCCTTCGCAGCAGCTATCACATTCAATGCCTCTGGCATAAGGTCATCCTCGTGAAGAGACTTACCGATCTTACCGCCCTGAGCCTTGATAAAGGTGTAACCCATACCTCCGCCGATGATAAGATTGTCCACTTTGTCAAGGAGGTTCTTGATTACTCCGAGCTTAGAACTTACCTTTGAACCACCGATGATGGCTGTGAATGGGTGCTTAGCATTACGTAGGACGTTATCGATGGCAGTAACTTCCTTCTCCATAAGGAAGCCCAACATCTTATGGTCGGCATCGAAGTAATCAGCGATAACAGCCGTTGATGCGTGCTTGCGATGGGCTGTTCCAAAGGCGTCATTAACGTACACGTCAGCGTAAGAAGCAAGTTTCTTTGCAAAGTTCTGCTGGCGTTCTTTCATCTCAGCTTTGGCTGCGTCATACTCAGGAGTGCCCTTTTCAACACCTACTGGCTTACCTTCCTCTTCTGGATAGTAGCGTAGGTTCTCCAACAAGAGAGCCTCACCTGGCTTCAAGGCAGCTGCCTCTGCATCAGCATTACCAGCGTCCTTAGCGAACTTAACATCAACTCCTAAGGCATCGCTAACGTTCTTTACGATCTGACTCAATGATAGTTCAGGTTTAACCTTACCCTTTGGTTTACCCATGTGGCTCATCATGATGAGGGCACCACCATCCTCCAACACCTTCTTCAAGGTAGGAAGAGCACCACGGATACGTGTGTCGTCTGTTACATGACCATGCTCATCTAATGGCACATTGAAGTCTACGCGGACGATAGCCTTATGTCCGGCGAAGTTGAAATCATTAATTTTCATCTCTTATATAATACTTTTTAATGTGATTACTAACCTACCGCAAAAATACTACTTTTCGATGAATTAGGGAAGAGATTAGTATCTTTTTTGTAATTTTGCACGTATGGTTTACCCTTAATCGGGTATTTTGTAAAGCGCAGTTAGCACTGGGCTGTATTGTTATTGATTAATTCGTTGGATATGAAAGATTCTGTTATTATCGTCAGTGGAGGCCTTGATTCCATCACCTTATTATATGACAAGGCGGCGACAATAGCCTTAGCTATATCGTTTGATTACGGTCAGAACCATAGCAAGAAGGAGTTACCTTATGCTGAATACCACTGTCAGAAGCTGGGTATTCCACATATTACTATACCCCTTACCTTCATGCACCAATACTTCAAGAGTTCGCTACTTGAAGGTGCAGAAGCCATCCCCGAGGGGCATTATGAGGAGGAGAACATGAAGTCGACAGTGGTTCCTTTCCGCAACGGAATCATGTTGGCGATTGCTACGGGTATAGCGGAAAGCCACGAACTAAAGCGTGTTTATATTGCAAATCATGGTGGCGACCACACGATTTACCCTGATTGTCGACCCGAGTTCATCGATGCCATGGATAAGGCAACATCGGCTGGCACCTTCGTTGATGTGCGTGTCGAAGCTCCTTACACGAACATTTCTAAGGCTGACATCGTGCGCCGTGGCACTGCTCTAGGCATCGATTACGCCAAGACATGGAGCTGTTATAAGGGTTCAGAGATGCACTGCGGAAAGTGTGGAACATGTGTGGAACGCAAAGAGGCATTCGCTGATGCAGGGGTTAAAGACCCTACGGAATATGAGAACTAGAACTCTACTGTCACCCTACCATTAATCTGGCGACCCGTAAGAAAGTTCGGTACGGCATATTGCTGACCGGCTATGTCGGTCACCCAATAGTATGAGTTAACGTTGTTGATACCGAATAGGTTAAGGCAATCAAGCCCAATCCATACGTTCTTGAATATCGTGTTTCTACTACCATCATGATTGTCTAGTAGACGGTAACTCATACCTATATCCGCTCGCTTATAGGCTGGTGCTCGGAAGGAGTTGTTCTCTAGTTCCTGGTGAGGAGTTGCGAAGGGAAGCCCGTCAGCATAGGCTAACTTGAGTGACATTCGCCATCTCGTCGTACCAGGGAAATAGTCGGTGAAGTATAGATTCAGTGCATATCGTTGATCGGTCGGGAGCGGTATGCTCTTACCGTTCAGACGCATTCTTGTGTTCATAACACTTAGTGTCAACCATGAATCAGTACCAGGAACAAACTCGCCAAAGAGCTTTAGATCTAATCCTGTTGCATGTCCTGTGGCGTGCTGATCGCCGTAGTATGTGACCTTCACATTGTCTACTGAATAAGGTACGAGCTGTGACAAGGCTTTGTAATAGGCTTCGGCTGTGAACTTAAATGGTCTGCCCATCATCTCAAAACGATAGGACATGGACGCCAAAGCATGGATGGATCGTTGCGAACGGACACTTTGATTCAGAGTTGCATAGGTGATGCCATTCACCATGGAGGTATCTCGCAACTCTTTATAGAACGGTGCTTGATAATACAAACCACCTGCGATTCGGAAGCTAAGATTGCGATTCTTGCCAGGAGTAATGGTAAGGGAAGCACGTGGAGAGACGATGCTCTCGCCATTAAACGACCAATGGGCAAAACGCACACCATAGTTTAACGTGAAGAGCGTTGGCACTGAATCACGTGTTTGGAAGTTCCATGTGTCTTGCAGATAGGCTTCTGTTCGCTTAGCATTCAGCTCGTTCTTCGCACGAAGGGCATATATCATGCGAAGGTCCCGACCAGTATGTGGCACGTTATAACCAGCCGAATCACGATACTCATACTCGGTAGAGTTCTCTCGAACTTGCTCTATCTTGTAAGTCAGTCCACCGTCAATCTTGTGTTTACCCATTCGATGTTGTAGCATTAACTTGAGGCTCTTCACGTTCGCTTTCAGGTAATCGCGCGAGTGCTGCATATAGGTTCCCACACCCAGATTCTCCGATGTCTCGGTCTGCGTAAGCCAGTATTGTCCCTGTATATCATAGCGTTCCTGCTCCCTTGTTGAGAATGCCGACGCCAAGAGCGATACGTCAGTTCGAGGTGAGAGATGGCGTGTGATGGAGAGAGAACCAAAGTAAGTGCGGAAGAGATCCTTCTCTTGTCCATCGAAGTAAACACGGAACTTCTTCACATTCTGCAGTGTCCCGAAGTTCGTTTCACGGTCTTCTGGTTGGAAGTTATAGTGGTTGTCCGATATATTTCCTATAAAGTCTATCTGCCAGCGCTTGCTAGGCTGCCATGAAAGATAGGTTTGATAATCCAAGAACGAGGGCTTATATTCACCCTTAGTCTGCAACGATCCGAGTAGATAACGGTTCGTTTTATAACGCACACCATTAGTCCAAGTGAACTTCTTTGACGCTATTCCAAGGTACGCACTGGCTCCAAGTAAGGAGGCAGTGAGGCTCGCCTCAGTTCGTTTCGGACGCTTGTAAGTGATGTCAAGGGCTGAACTCATCTTGTCACCATACTTTGCTTCAAAGCCACCAGTTGAGAAGCCGACACTCTGAACCATGTCAGGATTTATGATAGACAAGCCTTCCTGCTGCCCACTACGTACCAGGAAGGGGCGATAGACCTCAATGTTATTGATATAAACAGAGTTCTCGTCGAACGTACCACCACGCACATTGTATTGCGAGGAGAGTTCGGAATGAGTGGAGACACCCGCTTGTGTCTGCACCATCTCTTCGACTGCATTACCCGAAGCAGAGGGTCCCTGCTTCACCTTATCGACGTCGAGTTCCTCGGTCGTACCGTGTTGCTTGGTCTTACCCTCTACTACCACCTCCTGCATCTCATTGTCATCAAGAAGCTGAACGAGCATGGTCTGCTTTCCTTGTGGGCGTCGGAGCACCCGCTCCTTGCTCTTATAACCAATCATCGAAAAGCGTACTTTGACCGAATCCGCACTGTGTAACTGAATATGAAATTCGCCTTTTAGGTTCGTCATAGCCAACTTTCCTTGCGAAACAACCATCACGGACGCTAATTCAATGGGGTTTCCATCTTTATCAGACACCTTCCCTTGCAGCGTAAAAGACTGACCAATAGCTACCTGCGTAACCATTAGGAAGAGCACAAATAATATACTTGTTTTCAGATACTTACCTATCATAACTATCAAATAACGCTCTCCCCTCCCCTTTTATTGTAATCAAGTGAGAATAAAAACAGGCGCAGTTCCAACCTATCTACAAGCCTCACCCCCGCCCCCTCTCCGAATGGAGAGGGGAGTGAAAACTGCTGTTTGCAGATGAAGGGGGCGTTTCATTGGTGTGAAGAAAGGCTCTCTTCATAACGAAGAAACGCCCTTCTCGATTGGAGAAGGGCGTTTCCTTAATTTCAAAATACAATTACCTCTATCCCCCCTTACCACCCTCTCCCATCCTACTAACAGTATTCACTCCCCTCTCCATTCGGAGAGGGGGCGGGGGAGAGGCTGTAGAGGGGACGGGGGAGAGGCTGCTTCCTTAATTTCAGGAGTGTGTTCCCTCTTGTTTAATCGTACTGTACAAAGGATCGAACCTTATATTTAAACCATGGATAATTCGTATAAGTTCCTACATATCCAGGTCTTGCTTCGAATCGACTACCACCATAATGTGAGGTGCTTGTCCAATAGAATCTATCTTCTGTAATACCAACGAAAGAAACGCCACCAACGGCAGTAAATGCTGATTCGAATAGATAACCATACCAATCATAGGCATAGCTTAATTGCCCTATATCACACACTCTATCAGCAAAACCCAGCAAATCATAAGCATGGAAATAGTCTCTTTGAGAGGGTAAGAACCACTTCTTTGTTGCTAAAGTACCCGTTAAGACGGCTGTAGGGTGGAATGTCGCAGCTGCTTTAAAGGCTGGGAAGTTATCACTCTCACCTCTTACTTTATCTGCAGGAAGCACGTCCGCTCCTGCATAAGAAGCATTCCATGTCTCGTCATAACCGCTGGTTGAGAACTCTCTATAGTACCTACTTGCAGTGCTAACACCAATCCCTCCATCATTACTAATATCATGACTGCTCAGAAGCTTATGGTCATATAATGTCTCAGCAAGCTTATACTTCGTTCCGTTTCCGACCTCTTCTATAGCTGCAGCGAGATGGTTTACGGGGTCAACAACGACTCCGACAGGTGTCTTTCCAGGGTTCTTATGTAGCAAGCCTGTTGTTCCGTCGCTGAAAAGATAGGTGAAATAAGGCTTGATCTTGACGGCTATAGTATAGGTTCCATTGGCTTCTAAGACCTTACCAGCACTCACAAGGCTATTGATAGAACCCTCCATATTCTTCCAAAAGATTTGTCCTTCGCTGATATCCATCTTCAAGTTCTTTGCGTCAGTACCTGGTAGAAGATAATGGAAAGGGGCTGTTGAGGTGTAAGAAAAGTTCTTTCCATACCCTGATGCAGTATATCTTGCCTCTGTACTATTCGGAGAATTATTCTCAGATGCAGCCAATGCAGCTGTAGAGAGGGTTGTGTAAACACCCGTAACAGGATTGTATGACACCTTATTAGGTATGTTTGTCGAGTTTGAAAGGAACTTAGCTTTAAAGTCTTTTACCGTATGCTTCTGTGCTTGAATCTGTGTTCTGACACGCACACCAGCATGTTTAGAGATAATCTTTACTGTTTCTTGCGCCCAAGTAGTACCTGTTGTGACTGTTTGTCGTCCAATGCGTGCAGTCGCAGCTTTATCCAAACTCACCTCAAGAGACTCTCCATTTGCAACGACATCATCGTTGAAACAAACAAAAGTGTAAGTCTTTCCACGCATTAAAAACAACTGGTTAGACGTGCCCGCATCAGGAGTAAAGGTTGAACCATTCATTCTTCCCTTTAGTTCTCCTACTCTCGTCGACCCTTCATAGAATCGAATTGTATAGTGCGTATTGCCTGTTATGGCACGTGTTGCAGGTTCTTTACTTGATTGATCAGGGACAAGTTCGGTAGAAGCACCGCAGTCGTTGAAATCAACTACAGACTTTTGATTATCGCTATTACTACTTACAGCACGTGAAGCAGGTGCCAAATTATCATAGCCTGACTCGATAATCTCAATTCCAACTTTTGCTTTTTGATTACTCGCAGCATCATTTTCTACATTGTTATTACAGCCTACTAACAAGGCTATCACTGCACCAAAACCAATCTTTGTAATTGTACTCTTTAAATTGTATAACATCTTTTTAAGTCTTATCAATGGTTTATTCAAATCCGTGTTCATCGTCTCCTCCGATGTTTTCATTCGGATTCCAATCTTCTTCACTAGAGTTATTTGCATCAGGAGTTATTGGCTTACTATGACATATCATGCCCTCATACTCACAATTAATCTGCACCACTCTCGGTGGAATATAGGTTCTCTTCTTTCTCATAAATGGTTTAATTGTATTTGTTAAATAGTTTTGTTCTAATATAGAAAACGGCGTATTAATTGGCTGCAAAGGTATTAATTAATCTTTATTTACCCCCCCATTTTTGTTAAATAAGCATAAACTATATATAAAACAGTTGCGTTTGCAAATAAAGGAAAGCCTCTCCCCCAACCCAACTACAGCCTCTCCCCCAACCCCTCTCCGAATGGAGAGGGGAGTGAAAACCATTGTTTGTAGATAAAGGAAAGCCTCTCCCCCTCTCCGAACCAGCGGTCACTGACCGAAGGGAAGTAATGGAGAGGGGAGTGAAAACCATTGTTTGCAAATAAAGGGGGCGTTTCGTTGGTGTGAAGAAAGGCTCTCTTCATAACGAAGAAACGCCCTTTTCACATGAAAGAGAGGCTCTTTTAGATAGAAAGAAGTACTTTGGGGGAACACATCCCCTCCTTCGGAGGGGCTTGGGGAGGCTTTCCTTCACTTGCAAACAGCAGTATTCACTCCCCTCTCCATTCGGAGAGGGGACGGGGGTGAGGCTGTAGTTGGACGGAGGTTCGGCTTCTCCTCCCCATCAAGCAACCCATCAAAAGAAGAACCCCGAGAGCTCTCTTTTATAGAACTCTCGGGGTTGCAACATTACTAAAGTATTCGTTTAATAATAAAAACTACTATTATCTTACGCTAATTGTACCATATCTCACCACCGAGTAAATGCTTTGCACTGGCGGTCTCCTGATTATTCTGATTCTCGAAGTCATAGTCATCGAAGAAATCCAAGGTCTTAGTTTCTTTCATTTTAATTACCTCCGTTAATTAGATTAATTAGTAAATTCAATGTTCACACATCGTTAAATGACATGGACAAAGATAGGTAAAATAATTGTAAAAAGCAAGTGATAACATCTTAAAAGGCTATTTTTTAAACATTTTTTACCTGCTCCTCACTTTCACCTAACCCTCCCCTCGTAATCTCACTGATAGTCAGTAGTTTGCAAAGACAGCCCTTCCTTGTGAGAAGGACACAATCCGCTTGTTTATTAAATGACAGATATTAGGGACGAAAGAACATTTTTTTTAAGACAAAAGAACATAAGAACAAAAGTATTGTTAACGCTGAAGAAGATAGGATAAGTTTCATATCATCACCTTCTCAACATCCCCTTTCACAATGCAAACAAGGATAAGCAAACCTACTTCACGTATCTAACATAATATAAGAGCCTTGCTAACATCACTGTCCGCAAGGCTCACTAAAGTCATTTAAAAGACTTTCTTTTAACTATGAAAATTCTATATGAAGATACTACTTCAGCATTGATAAGAGTCGAGATACATCTCTATTCCTCTCTTATCAACCACCTTTTTGTACCTAACTATTACTCAACAACATTGATAGCCTTTGACCCAACAAGTTGCTTCACGGCTGTTGCTTCACTCCCCGCATCCACATATATCGTCTTTAAAGACTTGTTTCCATCTATAATAAGATACTCGTAATCTTCGTCAAAGTCGCCATTGTTCTTTAGATTTAGCTCTGTCATCGCAGACATATTCTCGGCTTCTATGTTGCGAACAATAGGATTAGAAGATAAGTCAAGTTTCTTAATTGGATTGTTAGATACGCTTATCTGGAAGAGCATTGGCAAGTGCGATGTATCAAGCTGCTTAAGTTGATTGTCATAAACAAATAGGAACATCAACTTAGGAAGGTCCAGTGTAAGCGACTCAAGAGCATTATCATAAAGGTTAAGACGCTGTAACACTGGTAGATTCTCAAGTGTTATCTCCTTCAAAACATTGCTATTAGCATGCAACTGTTGTAGTGCTGGAAGATTACGAATGGTCATCTTCCTGATGTTATTCTTAGTGACTTGAATCTGCTCAAGGGCTGGTAAATCTACAGCAGTAAGTTCCGTAAGGGCTGCACCATTAGCCATAAGAAGCTGTAACTTCTTTAGTTGGCTAATATCAAGGCTACTTATATTGGTTCGCTGGATGTAGAGTTGTTCCAAGTTAATATTCTTAGAGAGGTCAAGGGCAGTGAGTTCTGTATCATAAAGACGCAAGTCTTTAAGATTAGTCATCAATGATACATCTAGCTTTGTGATGTTATTACCACATAAGTTGAGCGTCTCCAAACTGGCTAACTTCTCAATAGAAGCAGCGTTGGTAATATCTTGATTCTTCAAATTCAGTGCTCTTAAATTCGTGAATTGCTCCAATCCTACAACGCTCTTGATAACCTTATCGGGGAGAGCATCACCCTTACTATCGAAATGGAAATCAATATCTGTAACCGCTTTTGCCTCTTCTGGGGTTATTTCTCCATCATTATCTTTATCAATAGAAGGCTGCATTGCAAGGAGTTGACGCTTCAAGTTAGCATCCTCAAAGGCAATGGGTTGCTTGTTAGGGTTTTGATTTACGGTAACAGGACACTTCAGTTCGAGGCGCTCTCCCTTACTTTTAACAACTGCAATAATATTCGTCTTGCCAACACCTACAGCCTGGACATCTGTCTTATCATGCGTACGATTGACGGGAGAAGCTATATTATCGGCACCAGTTATCCAAAAGACTTCCACGTCTTGAGGTACACCTGTAAGTGTCACTGTCGCTTTATCCCCTACAGTAAGCGTAAGTTCACTTGGATTCAATTGAGGTTTCAACGTCAAAATAACATCTTCTTTATCACGACAAGCTGTGAGTAAGAAAATAAACAATGTAGCAAATGCTGCATATAATAATCTCTTCTTCATAATAAGTTGGTGTATTTTGTTAATAATGTAAGCGCAAACATAAGGTTTTAAAACCTCGTTTTTGCCCTCGTAGCGGCTGTCACTACCTCACGTAAGAAGGGTTCGTCCATCGAAAGAAGCGACCCTACAAAAGTCTCTGTACTAAAGGTTGCACCCGTAGCTGCCGCAAAGATTAGGGAATTAAGGCGGTTACCATTCACGACATTACCATCAAGATTGCAATTCATCTCACCTGTCTTTGTCGTAAAGAAGCTACCCGAGAAGACTCCACTATCATTACTTACAATAGATTTACCGCCTACCTTTGTACTATACATCAATAGGAAGACATTCGCCGTCATACTTGTTCCATCTCCTTTAATATCACCTGTAAAAGTTCCCACATTATCAATAGACTTTAAAGAGAGCTTTAGGTTTGCCTCATCAAAGGTCACTGGAATCTTCCAATCGAAGCCTGCACTAGTACTGCTAATATGCAGGAATAGCTTACCAGACTCTTGCACAAAGTTTGCAGGGAACTCTATACCACGTTGCTGACCATTAGCATTGTAAGTTCCAACCAATAAGTAAGACTTATCAATGATATCTGCTAAAGCGCCTTGGGTCACTACGATGGAATTACTAACATTCCCACTGCTGTAATTAATCTTAGCTGTTCGAACACGCCCAGTGGTATTTTGTGTATATTTCACTATGAATTTATCATCATCATAACTTGCTGTAAGCCATTCAGCAGTCGTAGTTATGTTTATATCATTGGTGTGTTCTAGGGCAAATTGCTTCTCTCCTGCTTGGTCATTAACAATATAAGAAGGCTCAGCCTGCAATGAAAAGACTAGCCCAGTCTGCTGAACTGTAAGCTGTGTAGAGTCTTTTCCACTCTTAATAGTAAGTTTCGCAGAACGCCCATTGCCACTCTCATTAGGCTGTGCAACGACCTTTACGGTCTTTCCTTCAACCGTTGCAACCGCCCAGGAACTATTCAGAGTAGCAGAGATAACACCTGGTGCCGTCACTTCTACACTCCCTTCGCCACCTTTAGCACCGAAGAGAACATTTGCTTTCACTACTTGTACTTGAGATTCCATCACGTAAGGATTCTCTGTATCATCGCTACATGCAACCACAACAAATAGGGTGGTTAGCAGCATAAACATCGAATATAACTTCTTCATCACATATATCTTATTAAAAAATCGGTGTATCCTAACTGCTAAGAGCATTCTTCCGTTCCAACAGCAAGGCTACACCGAGAATATTAAATGTGAACTTTTATCTAGTTCTTAACTATCTTCAACTTCTTAAACGACTCGTAGCTGCCGAGGTAATTACCTGCATCTGTACCCTCACCTTTGAATGCGCTCATCCAAAGAGCTTCTACGGCACCACCTAAAGAAGACTTTCCTGTGAGAGCGCCAGAGGTTTCGTAGGTGCCTGCAGCATTCTTGGTATAACTCAATGGGAAGCTACAAGTGAATTTACCATTGTACCCTGACCATTGATTGCCCTCATAGAAGAAGATGTTGTAGAAGTACCATGTATCGCCACTAGACATCAATGACTTTCCCATTAGCTGTCTACTTTCCATGTCCAGAGCAAGTTTCTCGGAATTCCAAGTCAACTCTATGGTAACAGGAACGTTGCTGGTCGTCCACTTCATGAGTATCTTTCCATCTGTCTCACGGCTTATTGTAGCTGGAGTAGTTTGTGCGGCATCATAGTAATCATTGAAGTATAAGGTGTAATTACCCGCTACATCCTTATCAAAGTCAGCTTGTGTGACAGTGATAGTAGACTCTCCATCAGCTGTCTTCACCTTGATAACTGCCTTGTTGATATGCCCAGATGTATTGGCAGGAGCCGATACCTTAACACCATTAGACGTCTTTGTAACTGTCAGCCATTCAGAGCCTTCAGAGGTAGTAACCGACTGAATGTCCTCGCCAACATAGAGTTCTCTCTCGAAAGCATCGTCGTTCTTGGATAGTTGAGGGGTGAAGCCATATAGCACGATATTGGCGTCTTCCTTTGCAGTGAGCTTGTTTCCCTCTGCATCAAAGGTCATTTCGCTAACCTTCACACCATTGAAATCCAATGGACTATAGAACCGGATGCCCTTATCAGTAAGTGTGTAAGCAACCTTGCTAGCCACTTCTTTATCGCCAACTGACAAGTTTAACCTGTGATTAGAGAACTTCATCACAACCTTCTTGTCCCCAACTCTACCCTTGCCTTCGGACATCTTGAAGGTAGACTTCATCTTTTTAACAGCTGTGAGATACTCCGTCATGGTCTGATCTGTCAACTTACGGAAGTACATCACATTCTGATTGCGCTTTCCGTGTACCACGATTAAATCACTACCAATGCTATCGATGACAAATTCGAAGTCTCCACCAAGTGCCGTAGTCTGCTCAGAACTAGGTGTAGCAAGCTTGTGCATCCATGCATTATACGTATCGAACGTCAGCACAGGACCATCATCAGCGGTGGTCTTATATAGAGATGTGATTAGATTGGAGGGGTTGGGAGATAATTCACTACCAACGGTTGCCTTATCCGCATCAAACTTCAATACAAAAGCAAAGCCTCCGTACTTCCTTGTCTTATCGGGGTACATATCGAGAACCCATCCCTTCTCTGAACTTGCTAACACATCCTTTGTCTTGTCGAGATAGTCCTTCATCTGTGCAGCAGACGACTCAGGAAACACATCCTCTTGATTCTTCAAACATGACTGAAGCGTCAATGCGGGAAGAAGGAGGAATAAATATGCTAATAACTTATTCATCTTCATAATCTTCAATACTTATTAATTATTGACGGTAAGGTCGGTCAGATTAACTCTGCCAGCCACAATATCATCCTCACGTTGGAGCACTGTCTCACGCAACTTATCAAGATCTATCTTCCATTGTGTCTTCATGTAAGAGCGAACAATGTCCAGTTTCTGTTGGATGAGCTTAGCTCCGTCGGTTCCAGCCTCCGTCATCCACGCATCCCATTGGGACTTTGGATTAGTGATATAGATAGATAACATCTCTGCGAAGTCCTCCACATGTGAATGCTGCGCATAGGCTGAGATGAAGCCATGCTTTAGGTAATAAGGCCTTCCTCCATACGGAGCTTGACTCCAAGCATCGGACACGTACCCATCACCCGTGATGAGTTTGAAGTTTGCAGGATAGTCCTTTGTCTGATTCATGATGTGTGTGAACTCATGATGAATCGTCTTCAAATAATAGGTGTTGAGCTCTTCTCTACTCGTCAAGAACTTATCTAGATGATTAGTACCAGCCAGAAAGATTTTCTTTCCACCCTCGGCAGTACCCAAGATCATCGTTCCATTGTTCTTAAACTCGAAGTCACCAACAGCATAGAACATCTTTGGGAAGTAAGCACGAGTGAAGTTCACGCCTGCCACTTGATCGTAAGCCTCCAAGCAAGAATACTTCACGATGTGTGCCAATTTGACTGCATCTTCCACCTTTGCAGGTATGTTGAAATAGTTCATATCTGTCTCGTTATCCTTGTAACGATAGAGGAACTCAATATTATAAGGTGCTACGAAATTGGCATCCAACCACTTGTCAAACTCGCTGTTGCCGGTTTCATCAGGCTGAATAACACTGGTGCTGTCCAGTTTATCCTCACTACAAGCAGTGAAGGTCATACCTGCCATCGCCAGCAATAAGCTATATATAAAGTATTTGTTCATAACTTATGTCTTATTTAAATAACCAACATTATCAATTCTTCGGAGCCCTTATGAGCTTGTTAGAGAAGTCCACATCCGAGGTAACATTATTGAGGAATTTGTCCAAAGGACCAGCTGGTGCCACCACTGTTGAGCTCTCCCCATTACGTGGGTTAGGCTGTACTCCGGCGTTACGCTGCGGTAGAGGAATCTGAACGGCACGACGTGGATCGTCTTTCTTCAGCACATCCAGGACCTTACTTGGCTGACCGCTGGCATCCATTTCACGGCGTGGAATCTCAATACCATAGCGTTTGATGTCCCACCAACGCTTACCTTCTTGTACAGTCTCAATGCGTCGGAAGCCCAATACACATTGTAACATCGTTTCCTGTACAGAGCCTTCTGCGTCGATATCAAAGGCTGGGTGGAGGTGTTTCTTTACTGTTGACTGCAAGTGATCAACGTCATCATAACAGTAATTCACGCTGTTATAGAAGTTTTGAATCAGTGTTGGAGTCAACGTAACAGTGGTTTTTACGATGTTGTGCATCCATGCGTTGAGATCTTCGCAAGCCTTGTCATACTGTTTCTTCATTATGAGTGCCTCTGCTCTACTAAGCAAGACTTCATCCGTAGTAAACAATGGCAAGGTCAGACGACGGAATCCCGTCTGTGCCACAGGGTCGGTATATTGGAACTTATAAGCCATCTTGTTAAAGAGACAAATATCGAAGTTCGCACCCGCCATATTAAGTGGTCGCTTGTAATAACCGCCTGATCCCCATACATTGTTAGCCAAGATGTCCTCGTTGGCACCAAGGTATCGACCATGAGAATAGCGCTTGTAAACAACGTATGCGCCGAGGTAGATACCTGAAGAAGAGTAGAAGTCGGAGAACATAAGGTTACATCCTAGGTCCGCACTGATATAATGATTGATCAATGCATCATTATCATCTGCCATACTTCCAAGTACTGACCAGTCACGCAGCGGACCACGCTGACCACCCAAACAGAGGTCGGCATACTTGATAGCCTCATCCCATTTCTCATAGAAGAGATAGAATCGAGTGGCAAAAGCATAGGCTGCTTTCACGTTAAAGTGATACTTAGGCACCTTATAGTTATCGCCTACCAATGGTAGAGCCTCCTGTAAGTCCTTATCAATCTGTTCGTAGACTGCAGCTACAGAAGCACGTTCGTGCTTAGCAGTAATCTTCTCCACTTTCGTTGACAAAGGCACTCCTAAATCTTTTGTACTCGTCTTTGTATTGTAAGCAAGACCAAATTCATTGACCAAGATAAAGTGTGCATAAGCCCTACAGAGCAATGCTTCCGCCTTCAGCTGTTGTGCCTTTTCATCCGAGAACTTATACTCTTTGAGTGATTCGAGCACCTGATTCGCATTGGCGATACAATTATAACATGACGACCAAAGGCGTGAAGGCGCCTCATTCGAAGACTCGGTAACATCCTTCCAGAAGTATATCTGGTCACCCAAACGACCTCCATTAGGATTCTCTGCACCATAGTAATCGGCATTATCCGACATCAGTTCGTTCACAAGAGCATATTCGTTAGAAGGATAGGAACTTGTCAGAAGATCTGACATCTTATCCTCCGTGTCAAGAACAGTACGATTATCTGGCATTGTATCAAGGTAGTCATCGCAAGAAGAAAGCGTAGTTACAGATACAGCTGTAGCCAGAACCGATAGGAAAATATATTTCTTTTTCATATTGTAAATATCTAACTATTATGAGAATACAGTTTCTTATTGTCTCTCTTAAAGTCCTAATCTCAGCGTCAAAGTAAACTGCTTTGGTGTAGGAACAGCCACACCACCAGTATTGAAGAACTCCGGATCCTGTCCGTTGAGCTTCTTATCAGCATAAATCAAGAAGAGATTGGTTGCCTGAAGTTTCATTGCTAGTGTGTTAACACCCAATATCTTCACGATAGACTTAGGGAAGTCGTAACCCAAAGAGATCTCTTTCATACGAATGAAGTCGCCCTTTGCCACACGAACATCCGAATAGTTATATGCGCTGTAAGCATACTTTAGATTAGAATCATTGAAGTTCTGACGGCGAGAAGCTATAACAGGAACATTCGTAACCTTCTCATTTCCGGGTACAACCCATCGGTTGCGGAACTCCTTAGTCATGGATGTTAGGTCGTCATACTCATTGCTGAAGACATCATCCAAACGAATTACATTACCGAAGGAATAAGTAACGAACACATTTAAAGAGAAGTTCTTGTAACGGAAGGAGTTACCCAAAGAACCCGTAAATGTAGGATCGATAGGTCCTTCATACTTGAGGAACTTAGTCTTCTCTTTGTCGCGTTCCTGGAAGTAGATGCCTGTTGTGGTAATATTACCATTCTGATCGAGGAACGTTGGGAGTCCTTCTTTATTCAAACCACGGAACGGAATAGAGAACATTGAGCGTACTGGATAACCCACGAGTGGGAAACCTGTACCCTGCACAAGGTCTAAGATACGTGCTGGAGAGTAAAGGTCAGTAATCTTATTCTTGGTATGTGAGAAGATAAAGTCACTGTTCCAAGAGAAGTTCTTATGCTTAATATTCTGTGTAGAAAGTGTGAACTCCAAACCATGTGAACGCATAGAAGCAACGTTCGCACGCAAGAACTCACCATATAACTGGCTATTGAAGTAACCGATGAGGTCATAGTTATTACGCCAGTAAGCATCTATACTGAAGTTAATGCGATTGCTCAAGAAACCTAAGTCAGCACCGATGTTGAACTCATGCTTCTTCTCGTAAGTAAGATCAGAGTTACCCATTGTCATGCTCATACCCGTTTCTGACAAGCTAGCAAATGGACGCCAAGGGGTTGAACTACGATAGATTGGCAACGCATTGGTTACATTTGGACGGTCACCCGTTAGTGAGTAACTCAAGCGCAAAGTGGCATGTGTGAGTGCATCCTTAAATGTATTGGCAAACCAACTCTCCTCATGTGCATTCCAAGCGGTTGATATGTTCCATGTAGGAAGCCAACGGGCAGAACGCGCCTTACCTAAGTAGTTGGTTCCTTCATAGCGTACCGTACCAGTTACCTGATAGCGATGTGCAAAAGAGTAAGTGGCAGTTCCGAAGAAAGCAGCACTACGATAATGGGTGTTAGTCATCCAGAAGTAATCCGACTTCTCCTCCTGTCCTTTCTTGAAGACTTGGTATGCGTAGAGAGGAATCTCGCCTTTTGAATACTGCATACCCCAGCCACGGAACCATATTGAATGGCGGTTTGTATAGTTTGTTTCCATACCACCATAAACGTTAACGATGTGCTTCTCTGCAAATACATCATTATAAGAGAAGGAGAGACGGGTGTCCCAACCGAACGAGCTATTATCTGTTCTCTCATAGATACCACCATAAGGAAGAACCGTGATAGGCAAGTCGTAGATATGATCAGGGTCTTTGTACAAGAATGGGTTCGCCTTGCGAATAGTTGATGTACCCATCTCACGATAAGCAAGAGCTTGATTTGAATTATCAAGGATATTATGCTCCTGCGATGTAGCAGCCGACTTTACAGCAGCCAAGAAAGTAAACTTCAACTTAGAAGTAGGCTTATAATCAATGCTTCCCGATATACGGAAATCGTGCACAGCAAGGTCGATATAGTTATTATTCAACTCACTGAAGATATTGAAAGGAGCATAACTACGTGTGTAGAAGGTATGTGCATCCAATGCACGAGATGTATTCAGCGCATAAGAATAAGGGTTGATATCGAAGTCACGCTTTACTGTTCCTGTCACAGGATCAGTATCTGAACTCAATGTTCCTGGTGCTTTTTGCTTACGATAAGAGGCGTTGCCAATGAGATTGACAGAGAGCTTCTTACTTATATTATGCGTGAAATTGAGGTTTGCGGTATAGCGTTGAACCTTGCTATCGAGCGTCCATCCTGGGTCAAACATAGCTGATAAAGAACCATAGTATTGGCTCTTATCCGTACCACCAGACACACTTACAGAGTGATTGTGCATGATGGCATTAGAGAAGAGTTCGTCAAACCAGTTCGTATTGCGGTACTCTGCATCACGAAGATACGCCAGTTTAGCTTCTGGGGTATTAGGAAGTCCGAACTGCCCCTTATCTGGGTCGTATTGAGTTATCAGTTGATACATCTTTCCGTAGATACCGCTATTGGCTGCATTAGCCGTCTCTGCATAGTTAAGATAGCCCTTTTGCTGCAATTCCTGATAGATCGCCATCTGGTCCTGAGAGTTCATTATGTTGAAATTGCGGTAACTTGGCTTCAGTCGCAAGGTGTATTCTCCAGTGTAATTGATGTGTGCTTGACCTGCACGACCCTTCTTTGTCGTTACAACAATCACACCCGCCATCGCGCGCGCACCATATATAGAGGTGGCAGAACCGTCCTTCAGGATCTGAAAACTCTCTATATCGTCAGAGTTCAAACCTGCAATAGCAGAAGAGATAAGGGTGTTAGCATCACCTGAAGAGAGTTGGTCAGCTGATACATCGACCACATCTTCCATGATGACACCATCTACCACCCATAGAGGCTTTGATGATCCGAAGATAGAAGTAGCACCACGCACACGAATCTTAGGTGCTGTACCAAAGGTTCCTGATACGTTCTGAACACTCACACCAGCGGCTTTACCTTCCAAAGAACGGCTCACATCCGCCATACCATCAATCTTCGTTTTAGAGGCATCAAGCTTTGTTGCCGCACCAGAGAACAATCTCTTGTCCTGTTGGGTCATACCAGTTACGACCACTTCATTTAGTGTGTGATTGTCATTAGTAAGCGTTACCACCATTCCAGCCTTAGGACTTAAGGTTTGGGTTGCCATACCAATGTAACTCACGACAAGCTTCTTTCCTGCAGGAACATCAAGTGAGAACTTACCATCAATGTCGGTAACTGTACCCATCGTCGTGCCTTGTATCATAACAGAAGCACCTATGATGGGATCACCATCGTCCTGAGAAATAACAGTACCAGTAATCTTTGTTTGGCCGAAAGCTGTACCAATTGACAGCAAGAGAGCAAACAAGAATAGTGCTAATCTTTTCTCCATAGATCTCGTTTTTGATTTAACTGAATTGAAAATAGTGATATTATACTATTAAAAACGTCGCTCAGCAGTAACGCTTCGCATAGTTATTTTAAGTATAGAATTAAGTCTCTTCGTTTATGGCTTTCGCCTTCTTCAAATGTTATTAGTTGATAATTATTATAGTTTAGAACCTTACGTGCATTGCAAGTAGGCTCGATGACAAATTTAGAGAATAAATAGAAAAAAAGCAAGTAATTGATATAAAAAATTACAATTCAGCCTTTATTTTGTTGTAAGTATCATTATTTATAATCTAAAAATACATATTTTATACAGCGAAAAAGGTGCTTACAATATAAAAAATGTAAATAAAACACGCATTAATTAACACTTTGTTATTATCAAAGAGGGACTGCACTACGAACTAACTAAAGCCTATCCACAGCCTATCTACAGCCTCACCCCCGTCCCCTCTCCGAATGGAGAGGGGCGTGAAAACCATTGTTTGCAGATGAAGGAAAGCCTCTCCCCCATCCCCTCTCCGAATGGAGAGGGGAGTGAAAACTATTGTTTGCAAATAAAGGGGGCGTCTTGTCAAATTGAAGAAAGGCTCTTTTCATAACGAAGAAACGCCCTTCTGCAATCTAGAAGGGCGTTCCTTTAATTTTAGAATATGATTACCTCTATTCCCACTAATCATCCTCTCCCATCCTACTAGCAGTCTTCACTCCCCTCTCCATTCGGAGAGGGGACGGGGGTGAGGCTGTAGTTGGGTTGGGGGTGAGGCTTCCCCTTACTATCAGAACACATCTTTCTCACCTTTTCTTATAACCTTTAATAATAAGAATAGATAATATTACGCTTTATAATTGATATACATCAAGAAACATCACAGTCGATGAAAAATAACCCTCGAAACGTTTGTCACTTCAAAAAAAGGGTGTACCTTTGCATCGTAATCAAGATACAATACGTATCTAATTACCAATGAGGTCTTAGTATCTTTGTAGGTACATAAGATTGCTCAGGATTACAATTTGAATAAGAAGATTTGTTTAGGTTAGTAATAGATTTAGGTTTTTAGTTATATTTTAGGTAAAGATTGTAGAAACATCAACGTCGTGAGACGATGGTTATTCGGAGGTAACGGAAGAGCGGAAGCTCTGCCGTTTTCTTTTTTTTATAGGGCTTATGAAGAACGTTGAAGTGCAATTTGATTTATATTATTAGGTGTATTCTCAAAAACAGAAGGATGATTACCTCTGGTGCTACCAGGGTTTCAAAGGAATTCGGGAAAGCTGGTTGTCAAAAGGAATTGGGGCGATATTGTGAGGTTAGTAACACTCGAGAAAAGAGAAAAGCTAGTTGCCTTAAGATTCCTAAGACAACTAGCTTTTTTATTTCTAAGAGCTTGCAAGGTTCTTTTCTATACCTTATCCTATAAATAAACAGCCTATTTGGAAGACCACCGCACTGACCACCCACGCCAGAGCTGTGGTGTAACTGGCTGCGAAAAGAGCCCATCCCCAACTGCCCGTCTCGCCTTTTATCGCTGCAATCGTGGCTATGCAAGGGAAATAAAGCAGCACAAAAAGGAGGAAGCAGAAGGCTGTCAGCGTTGCTATTGGCTGTGCTTTCTCATAAGAAATACCATGTAATTGCGCTACATCTTGCGTTATCAGTTCGTGTAACTTCACATACTTCCCTGATTCGGAACTGAAGTTACTATCGTCCTTAAAGCTATCGTCGTTAGAATAAAGCACTCCCATCGTGGAGGCAACAATCTCTTTTGCACCCACACCAGCCAACAGTCCGACATCTAACTTCCAGTTGAATCCCATCGGACGGAACACTGGTTCGACCGCACGACCTACTCTTCCGATGTAACTCTGCTCCTGTTGTTGCTGATTGGAAACGCTCGGATCATCCGTATGAGGGAAGTAACCGAGTGCCCAAACGATGATGGATGCGACCAAGATAATGCCTCCCATCTTCTTCAAATACTGCTTTCCCTTCTCCCAAGTATGCCTTCCAATCGCCTTCCAAGTAGGGAATCGATAAGGAGGAAGCTCCATCACGAAGGGCGTATCTTCGCCTTTTACAACGAAGGCAGAGAACAATCGACTCATTACAATAGCCATTAACACACCGATGACATAGAGTGACAGCATAGCTAATGACCGATATTTAAGGGCAAAGAACGAACCTGTTATCATAACATAAATAGGTAGTCTTGCCGAACAACTCATCAATGGAAGGATTAACATTGTTATGAGTCTACTGCGCTGACTCTCAATGGTTCGGGTAGACATCACCGCTGGTACGTTACAGCCAAAGCCCATAATCAATGGAATGAAGGACTTTCCATGCAGCCCCATCTTATGCATTAAGCGGTCCATAATGAATGCCGCGCGTGCCATGTAACCGCTATCTTCCATGTAAGAGATGAAGAAGTAGAGGATAAGAATCTGTGGTAAGAACACGATAACAGCCCCAACTCCACCGATAACTCCTTCTACTAACATCGCTTTAACAGGTCCGTCAGGCATATTCTGGCTGATGAAGTCGCCTAACCAGGCTACTCCTGCATCGATCCAGTCCATTGGGTACTGTCCAATAACGAATGTTGCGGTGAACATCAAGAGCAAGATTAAGAAGAAGATAGGGAACCCTAAGTACTTATTCGTTAGTATCTTGTCGATGAGATGGGTTGTGTGATAGGTGTCTTTCTTATCTCCTGTGGTATAACCCGACTCCTCCAAAGCTCCATGAATGAACCCGTATTTAGCGTCCATGATGGCTGTTTCGCAATCGTTGTGCGTTTCTTCGTTCACACGTTGCGCTGCTCTGTCACGGTGCTGGAATATTTCTAGGGAATCGCCAAGCGGTTGGATGAGTCGTTCCACATCCTTATCGCCTTCAAGGAGTTTGATAGCTAGATAGCGGGTAGAGTATTGCTGACGCAAATCAGGGTAGTTCTTCAAATGTTCCTGAATATCTCTTATACCCTGTTCTATCTCATGTCCGTGGTTAATATGGATGTGTCTGAACTGTAAACTCTCATCTTCTTTGCCCTCATAGACGGCTATCACCTGATGAAAAAGCTCTTTCACACCACGTCCAGAGGTAAAGACTGTGGGCACCATAGGCGTTCCGAAGAGTTCAGATAACTTCTCGTAATCAATATGGTCGCCCCTTTCTTCGGTCTCATCATACATATTTAAGGCGCAGACCATGCGCACGTGCATGTCAATGAGCTGTGTGGTGAGGTAAAGGTTACGCTCCAAATTGGACGCATCGATGACGTTGATGACGATATCGGGCGTCTCCTCGACCAACTGTTTACGCACATATAGCTCCTCAGGACTATATGCTGACAGGCTATAAGTGCCTGGTAAGTCGACAAGATGGAACTCATATCCTTCATACTCAGCACGTCCCACCTTCGCATCTACGGTCACTCCGGAGTAGTTACCCACCCTTTCATGCGCTCCAGAAGCGAAGTTGAACAAGGAAGTCTTCCCACAGTTAGGGTTGCCAACGAGTGCTACATTGATAGTCTTAGCGCGTCGTTTCGACTCTTCCGATGGTTCCGAAGGCATCAAGGCATGGTCTTCTTTATCATGCGGATCCGCCATTGTAGCCGTATTCAGGTTCTGTTTCTTGTCCTGGGAATCGCCTTTTTGCACCTCATCAAGGTGCACAACCTCTATTTGGTCAGCCTCGCTATGTCGCAAACTGACCTCATATCCCATAATCTTATACTTCACTGGGTCACGAAGTGGCGCATTCAAAAGCACCTCCACTTGCTTTCCTTCGATAAAGCCCATCTCTATTATGCGCTTACGGAAACCGCCATGTCCGGACACCTTAACGATGATTCCGACCTCACCCGTTTGTAATGATGATAGTTTCATATCTATTCCTTTATTTGCATTGTTCGATTAGGTGCATCAAAAGTAATACGTATTCGTTCTCCTTCTAACGCTCCTAACACAATATGCAAAGGTAGTGAAAAAAACTGATAAGACGCTGGTTATTGGCGCTTCTAAGTAGTAAATACCTACTAGTAGGTATCTATTCAGACGAAATAACACGATGTCATGGTATTTATTTGACAGATTCCTTTCATCCAAATCAGCCCTATCGTGAAGAACTGCCGATAGGCTCTCTTTCCTCCTCGAATAGGCAGGGAAGAAAGGAGGCGGTGCTGATGGCGTTAGAAAGAGACGCTTTCTTCCCCCCTAAAAGGGCGTTTCCTTCATGCCAAGAGAGGCTCTCTTTCAAGCAAGAAGGGCGTTTCCTTCAATCCACCTAACACCCTCCAATAACTCTACTAACATCCCTATGTAGCTCTTACTTGCTTTCCCTCGCTTTGAATTGTACCTTTGCAATGTGTTCAGAAAGTATCTGTTCACATAAACAAGTTATAATATAAATATATAAGTACATGAATGTAAAGAATCGAAATCCAACCCCCGTTGACCTCGAGCAACGCCTTTCTCCCCACTTCACACTCGGTGAGATGTTGCGATCGGGAACGGCTATTCAATTAAATATTGATAATATGCCGGGGAAGAATCCATCGCCTTTTGAACCTTCGTATGACGATGTCATAGAGAACTTAAAGGCATTGGCTGTGAATGTGTTAGAACCTCTCAGACAACAAGTAGGACGAGTGATTATCACGAGCGGATACCGCTGTCAACAACTCAACGCGGCTGTTGGAGGCGTAGCTAACTCACAACACCTGCGAGGGGAGGCTGCTGATATACATTTCACAACGCCCGAAATAAGGGATAAATATATCCGTGTGTTGCTCAAAACGAACTTTGATCAAATCATTCTGGAACCTGTCAACCAACCTGTAAAGCGTTGGATACACGTCAGTTACAAACGCTCTGGGGTGAATCGACACAAGTTTATCAATCACAGATAAGGCTTCGAATGAATCAAAAGTACGCTTTTATAGTATTATATCTTTATATATTTACATTTTCAATCATTTGTTATTTACATCATTAATTATTCACTTTTTAAATCATTAAAACTATGTCTATTAAGTATCGTTTGTATCAAGACAACCGCACAAACAGTAAGCACAAGGGTGCATGGTACGCCCGCGCCTTCTCTCCCGAACTAGTGGATATGAAGGAGTTAGCCAATCGCATCAACAATTCCTGTACGGTGACTCACTCGGATGTGATTGCTGTCATCACTGCACTAGTGGGCGAGATGAACTACGCACTGCGTGAGGGTAAGCGTGTGAAACTCGATAGTTTGGGTACGTTCCGAGTAGGAATTCACTCGCAAGGGGTGACGAATGTCAAGGATTTTAACGTCCAAAAGCACATCTCCCGACCTCATGTTATCTTCACACCAGCCGTTAGCGTTGGGGCAGACCGACGTCGCACACCTCTCTTATTGACGGGCTTAAAGGTGCAGGAATCGCTTATTTATAAGGGTTCCACTAAGAAGAAAGGGGGCAAGAAAGGCTCCGATCCCGCTTCATCTGAGGGCTCTGAGGAACATGGACCAATATCTGCTGGATAATAGAATGTCTATTGGCAAGAAGAGAGTTAAGTACTAATTTTTTCATTATTAAAGTCGTATAATCATGATCAAACCATCTACATGGAGAACAATTCTCCAACTAGCTGTGACCATCATCACCGCTATTGCCACCACTTTGGGTGTAACGTCTTGTAGGTAATTAGCCTACTTCTATAACGCAGCCTGCGGACAACCAGTACTCTGGTGTTCGCAGGCTGTATCGTTTCTAATACCTTGCTCCCCTACTCCAGTGAGTTGCATACGCACTAAAAAAACGTAAGCTATTTTGCAATAGATGGTCGATAGTAACACTAGAAAACGTAACCTAGCTTTGTATTGACAATCGATAATTACACAAGAAAAGGTAAACTGACTTTGTATTGACAATCAATAATAACACAAGAAAACGTAAATTGTCTTTGTATTGACAATCAATAATTACACAAGAAAACGTAAATTGTCTCGGGATAGATGGTCAATAGTAGTCTAATTAGTAGACTTTATTACGCCTATGTATCGTGTTGATTCTTAAAGCCTTACGCTGGTAATAGCCGACAAATACGTAAGTTTCGACCGACCAAAGGGGAACTTCCATGCGACAAATTGGTAGGCTCTTTGCGACAAAAGGGGAGGTTATTTTGAAAGAGGGCGACAGAAAGGGAGGAAGAGGGCGACAAATTAGTAGTTTGTAGTGCTTTTCTTTCCTTTTTGTTTACATTATCTCGATTATAGCGAACATTTATCTCTTTTCAAGCTCGGTTTCTTCTTTTATGAAATGGATTATCTTTAATAATCCAAACGTGCAACTCTCACGTTATCAGTGACATGTAGTTATGTGCGACAGATTAGTAAGTTGATACCCTAACAAGCATGAGTAAGAATGCGACAGATACGGAGTTTATTGAAAATAATTAAACTTTACACTTTTTTGTCGCCGTTTATATAAATATATAATAGAATGTTTATGTTTAAAGATAGCGCACAGCTGGAGCATTGAAAACGAATATCTAGGGCATTGAAAATCCGTTTTTATGACAGAAGAACAGGTTTTTTAGACAGAAGGACTCTAAGTTTGCAGCAAGAAACTTAAACAGGGTATAATCCCCTTTAGGAAGCAAGGTTGATTCATTACCTTTGTTGTCAAAAGGAAGAACCAGCCTACAGGATAGGGAAACTATAG
>NZ_VVIQ01000012.1 GCF_009728485.1 Prevotella vespertina | reverse complement strand
ATAACTGCAATGGTCAGAACTGGTTGTATGTATCAACCTGACAATATCTGTTTGGCAACACAAAGTGTAATTGTTAAATAAATAGTTAAAATAAGAAATATTGGAGGTTTTTGACATAGAAAGCATAGGGGGATAGTAACATAGTTTTAGACAGAAGAAGACTCAAGAACTTCGAAGTCCTTGCAACTCATTTTCCCTCCATTACTTCGCTATGTCTTGTGATACTTTCATTCGAAGTAAGGGAGGGTTATTCTTATTCATAATGCATTGACTTGGCAGGATGTATATGACTGATGAGATAACTTGGGGCTATCAGAACAATAATACAAATTAATAAAGTGGCAAGGTTGAGGGCTATGATAAGTGGAATGTTAATCTCTACAGGAACAACACTCACATAATAAGTCTGTGGGTCAAGTGTTATTAATCCTAACCATTTTTGTAAAAAGATGCAACCTAAGCCAATGATGTTTCCAAAGAGTAAGCCTTTGCCAATAATGAACGTTGAGAACCAAAGAAATATGTGGCGTATCTGACGATTGCGTGAGCCAAGCGCTTTGAGAATACCAATCATTTGGGTATGCTCAAGAATAATAATTAGCAAGCCAGAAATCATTGTTACACCAGCTACAGCGGTCATCAGTGCTAGGATAATCCAAACGTTCATATCCATTAGATCGAGCCATGAGAAAATCTGTGGGTTCATCTCGGTTATATTCTCGGCAGAATAGGTCTCACCATAATGATCCACAGTGTTCTTCACCTTATTTAATATCCGCATTGTGACGAGGTTGAGCTGTGAGAAGTCATTGACTTGCAATTCAGCTCCGCTATATTGATCAGGCTCCCATCCATTGAGCTTGTTGATGGTGTATAAATCAGTGAAGCAAATCTGTGAATCGAATTGCTTCATGTTAGTAGCATAAATACCTGTAATGGTGAACTTACGGGTTCGAACTCCTTGCTTGTTAATAAAGTAAGCGAAGAGGCGTTGCCCCACTTTTAGATTTAGTTTATCTGCGATGGTCTTTGAGATAACAATCTTTTGGTGGCTTTCAGAATCAGAAAACTTTGGAAGAGTCCCTTCTATCATATTTGAATGAATGAAGGTTGAATCGAACTCAGGACCAACACCTTTTAATAATACGCCCAGGAAATCATCGTTTGTCTTTAAGATTCCCTGTGTGTAAGCATAACGTTGTACATGCTTTATACCAGGTGTACTCTTTAGAGCTCTGATTAAAGAATCATTGATTTGGATGGGGTATTGCTCGGAACCTTGTAAGGTGAGGAAGTCTGCTACAGTTATATCACTTCCGAAGCCGATAACCTTATCACGGATAGAGTGCTTAAAGCCGAGAACAACACTCACAGAGATGATCATCACAGCTAAACCTATTGCTACTCCAATGGTGGCAATACGGATAGCAGGCTTGGAAACCTTTCTGGTCTTGTCGCCTCCATTATAAATCTTTCGAGCAATAAAAAGTGGATAGTTCATAAGTTCTGTCCATGGTGTTCATGGACTATAATTTTAGAATTATAAACTTGAGTTTTGATTTTATTCTTCCTTTACGCGTCCTGGGTATGCCTCTAGTGCCTTTTGTAGGATAAACAAAGCACGCTGTAAGTCTTCTCGTTTAAGTACGTATGCAATGCGAACTTGATTACGACCAGCACCGGGGGTTGTATAGAAGCCACTAGCAGGAGCCATCATGACTGTTTCGTCTTCATAATTAAACTCTTCCAAGCACCAACGACAGAATTTATCAGAATCATCAACAGGCAACTTTGCTACAGTATAGAAAGCTCCCATAGGGATAGGGGAGTAAACTCCAGGGATTCTGTTTAAACCATCAATAAGACATTTACGCCGTTCGACATACTCATCATATACATCACGATAATATGATTGTGGAGCATCAAGACTTGCCTCTGCTACGATTTGACCAATAAGTGGTGGAGACAAACGTGCTTGGCAGAACTTCATGACAGCTTTGCGTATCTCTTCATTCTTGGTTATCAAAGCTCCGATACGTATTCCGCATTCGCTGTAACGCTTAGAAACAGAATCTATAAGTATCGTGTTATTCTCTATCCCCTGCAAGTGCATTGCCGAGATATAAGGTGAGCCTGTATAGATGTATTCACGATAGACCTCATCAGAGAAGAGATATAAATCATATTTCTTAACGAGGTCACGTATTTGATTCATCTCTCTGCGTGTGTACAAGTAACCCGTAGGATTATTAGGGTTACAAATCATAATAGCACGTGTACGCTCATTAATCAACTTCTCGAATTGTTCAACCTTGGGAAGTGCAAAACCTTCCTCAATAGATGTAGCAATAGTCTTTATCTTTGCACCTGCAGAAATGGCAAATGCCATATAATTAGCGTATGCAGGTTCTGGGATAATGATTTCATCTCCAGGATTAAGGCAGGACATGAATGAGAATAGGACTGCCTCAGAACCTCCTGATGTGATAATAATATCATCAGGCGTAACATTTATGTTGAACTTCTTGTAAAAGTCACATAGTTTCTTTCGGTAAGACAGATTACCTTGTGATGGAGAATATTCTAGAATCTTTCGATCAATATTCTTTAATGCATCCAGCCCACATTGAGGTGTGGGTAAATCTGGTTGTCCTATATTTAAATGATAAACCTTAGTGCCACGTTCTTTTGCCGCAGCAGCAAGTGGCGCCAACTTTCTAATAGGCGACTCTGGCATTTCAAGCCCACGAACTGATATTTCTGGCATAATTGTTTTGTTTATCCTCCTTTACTGATTACAAATAGGAGGAAGGGCATCCACCCATAGTTCTTTTACTATGCTTGCAAAGTTATATATTTTTTTTTATTTAATGGCACATTTAGGTGATTAACGCAGATTTTTTACTACTTTTGCGCTACATTAAATATGTAGTATCTCATCTTCTCTTTGAGGATGAGAACTTTTCAACTAAATTATTAAAAGATATGAGAAGTAGAACTAGCACATGGTTTGAAACAAGAGTGAGATATGATAAAACCATGGAAGATGGTCAGAATAAGAAGGTGATAGAACAATATGTCGTTGATGCTTTCAGTTTTTCAGAAGCAGAAGAGTTTATTACCGAAGAGATGTCACATTATGTGAGTGGTGAATTTGATGTAAAAGCAATTGCACCAGCAGCATACGGCGAAATATTCTTTAGTGATATTGATACAGATGATAAGTGGTTTAAAGCTCGTCTAGCTTTTATTACTATTGATGAAAAGACAGAGAAAGAGAAACGCTCTTCTGTTACTTATCTTGTTCAAGCACATTCTGTCAATGGAGCCGTTAAGCATGTAGACGAAGTTATGGGAGCTACACTGATTGATTATGAAATTGCAGCTATCACCGAAACAAAGATTATGGATGTCTTTGAACATCGTGCAGGGAAAAAGGAAGAAATAGAGAGTAAGCCTGAATTTGAACAATAATCAAACGATAAAAACTTATAACTTATGTTTGATGTCGCAAAGAATTTACATGAGGTACTCGATACGCTTCCTGATGGAGTGAAATTGGTTGCTATCAGTAAGTTTCATCCTAAAGAGTATATAGAAGCAGCTTATCGTGAAGGACAACGTATATTTGGTGAAAGTCACGAACAAGAGCTGGCTGGTAAAGTTCAGAGTCTTCCCAAAGATATCGAATGGCACTTCATTGGGCATTTACAAACAAATAAGGTGAAGTACATTGCTCCTTATATATCAATGATAGAAGCAGTAGATACTGTCAAGCTTTTGAAGGAGATAAACAAGCAAGCTGCAAAGTATAATAGAGTCATCAATGTTCTATTAGAGTTGCATATTGCAGAAGAGGAGAGTAAATATGGTTTTACCCCAGATGCTTGTCGTGAGTTCTTGAAGAGTGGTGAATGGAGAGAACTAAAGAATGTGCATATATCTGGATTGATGATGATGGCTTCTAATGTTGAAGATAAAGATCAAATACGTAAAGAAATGACATTTGCTTCCAATTTATTTGATGAACTAAAAGCAACGTATTTCTCTGATGATCCTGAATTTAAAGAGCGATCGTGGGGTATGAGCCATGATTACCCAATAGCCGTTGAATGCCATTCAACAATGGTGCGTGTCGGTACAGCTATTTTTGGTCCTAGAGTTTATTAATGAGGAATAAGATTACTTTCATGAATATGTAGTTTACATGTTGAAAGTAATCTTATAGTTTTATCTTCTTCTAAATTCAGCACAAACTATAGATGTGGCAATAGCAACATTCAATGATTCAGCTGTGTCCTCATTAGAAGAATAGTTAGGTATATATAATTTGCGATTAATCTTTGTACGAAGTATAGGGGAGATTCCTTTGCCTTCATTTCCCATCACAATCATACCATGGTGTGAGAGTTCTTGCTTATAGATATTCTCACCATCTAGTAGAGTGGCATATATAGGATAATCAGCAGGTAAAGATTCAACCATCTTATTTAAATCCACGTAATGTAACCGCACTCTTGCTATACTCCCCATTGTTGCCTGCACTACTTTTGGATTCCAGCAATCAGCAGTATCTAATGAACAAAAGATATCTTTAATACCAAACCAGTCTGCCACACGAATTATCGTACCGAGATTCCCTGGATCCTGTACACCATCGAGAGCTAAGACCAGTTGTGTAATTGAGAATTCTGTATAATGCTCATTTCTTGGTAACTTGAATACACCGAGCATTGATTGAGGATGTTGTAAAAAAGAAATCTTCTTAATATCCTCAATATCCTCAAATATGTTTTCTGCAGTGAAACCAGCATGTAGTAGGTCATTTACAACCTTCGGTCCTTCAGCCACAAATAACCCTGCTTTTTCTCTTCCTTTCTTTGTCTCGAGAGAGTGGATAAGTTTTATTTTATTCTTAGAAATCACTTTGCAAAAGTACAAAAAAAACAGCACGCGGTGTCTATTACTCTCAACTTTTTATTATCTTTGCCGAAATTTATAATATTGCTTTCAGTTGTGTTTAGTAGAGTTTTCTATTAATGGTGCAATCAATAAGGAATATTTTCAATGAAAAAAGTATCAGGTATTGATACAGAACAAAAGAGAAGAAAATATCTCACATATAAAGATATTTATGGTATAAGATAATAAGTAAAATAGATAGCAATGTTACTTAGAAGATTACATAATTATATCTCTCCACTCATTGTAGTAGTCATCATTATATTAACAATGATTGCCTGCTCTACAGATAAATTTATACCTGATGGAGAGTATTTATTAGATAAGGTTGAACTACATTCTGACAATAAGGATGTGAATCAATCTCTTTTGATGCAATACGTTCGCCAGAAAGGAAACTCTCGTTGGTTCTCTTTATTTAAGATACCGCTTGGAACTTATACTTTGTCTGGTAAAGATTCTACAAGATGGATTAATCGAACTTTACGAAAAATGGGGGAGAAACCTGTTGTCTATGATACATTACAAGCACGATTGTCATGTGAAGACCTAACTTCGGCAATGAAGAATATGGGTTATATGAATGCATCTGTGAAAATAGACAAGAAGGTAAGAGGAAAAAGACTTACTGCTATTTATAATTTACATTTTGGAGAACCTTATGTAATTGATAATTTCAAATATGATATTGAGGATTCTGTCATAGCAAAAGTACTTACTAATCATCTTAAATTAGGCACACAGCATCCTAAACAATTTACTGTTACATCCTTGGATGATGAACGTAAACGTCTTACACATATATTGAATGATTCTGGTTTTTATCGTTTTCATAAGGATTTTATATACTATTCCGCAGATTCTATAAGGGGAAAGCAGCATGTCTGTGTTACACTGCACTTGATGAAATACATAGAAAATAGTAATTCAACACCCACATTACATCCACGTTATATAATCAATAATGTAAACTTTATACCAAAGGATTCCACTGGATTTCATCTCCGCAAAAGTGTATTAGAAGATAACACCGCTATAGAAAAAGGTAAATATTTTTCTACTACAGATTTGCAAAACACTTATAATAATTTCTCTCGTTTAGGGGCAGTACATTATACAAATATAAATTTCAGAGAAGTTCCTCGTTATGATAGTCTAGTTATAGGACATTCTATAACAAAGTCTTCTACACACTATTTGGATGCTGATATTATGGTATCTAATAATAAACCTAATACAATTTCATTTCAACCAGAAGGTACGAATACTGCGGGAGATTTAGGTGCAGCTGTTGTTTTATCTTATCAGAATCGAAATCTTTTTCGTGGAAGTGAACATTTGAGCTTAGAGTTTCGTTCAGCATTTGAAGCAATCAAAGGATTGGAAGGTTATAAGAATAGCAACTATGAAGAGTATAGTGTACAAGCACGTCTTCAGTTCCCACGTCTTTTATCTCCTTTCCTCTCAAAGGAATTTAGGCGTCGTAGTAGTGCCACCACAGAAGTTGCTGTTAGTTGGAATCTACAAAATCGCCCAGAGTTTCATCGTCGAGTTTTCAATGGAGCATGGAAATATCATTGGATGAATGTGCCACATCATCTTACATATGATTTTGATCTTCTAAATCTCAGTTATGTGTATATGCCGTGGATTAGTGAAACATTTAAACATAATTATCTTGATAATGCCACGACTCGCAATGCAATTCTTAGATATAATTATCAAGATTTATTCATTGTCCGTACAGGTTTTGGTTTTAATTATAGTAGTCGTAGTCATGCTTTTAGAGGAAAAATAGAACTTGCTGGTAATGTTCTCAACGGACTAGGTGGTATCTTTAAATTTAAAGAGAATAGCATGGGTAAACGTACATTATTTAATATAGCTTATGCCCAATATGCAAAGTTTGATTTTGATTATACTCAGATTTTACGTTTTGATGATCGTAACACATTAGCATTACATGGAGGAATTGGTATTGCTTATCCATATGGTAATAGTACGATATTACCCTTTGAAAAGCGTTATTTCTCTGGTGGAGCTAACTCTGTTAGAGGTTGGAGTGTTCGAGAGTTAGGACCAGGTAAGTTCAGAGGTGTAGATGGTAGGATAGATTTTATCAATCAAACAGGTGATATGAAACTAGATCTCAATGCTGAATATCGTACACACTTATTTTGGAAGTTTGATGGTGCTGCTTTTATTGATGCAGGTAACATTTGGACATTGCGTGATTATGCTAACCAACCTGGTGGTCAATTTCACTTCTCTGACTTCTATAAGCAGATAGCTGTTGCTTACGGATTAGGATTAAGATTGAATTTTGATTATTTTGTACTACGCCTTGATGGTGGTATGAAAGCTATTAATCCTGCATATACAACCACTGCTGAGCATTATGCCTTATGGCATCCAAATTTCAAGCGTGATTTTACATTCCATTTTGCAGTTGGACTTCCATTCTAATGATAAAGGAAATTACATGGGATAATTAATTAATCATAAATTCAAGGTTAAATAATGGTCAATGGGAATAAAGAATTTTGTACATTTAAATTCTTTTATTACATTTGCGTAAAATAAAAGAAATAATGCTTAGGTTTCTATCTTTTGGTAGTGGTAGTAGTGGTAATTGCTATTTGCTTTATACGGATACAGATTGTCTTATGATTGATTGTGGTGTGGGTATTCGTTCTTTGAAGAAGTCATTCCATAACTACGGACTACAAATGAAAATGGTTCATAACATTCTTATCACGCATGACCATGCTGATCATGTGAAGTCTGTTGGATCTATTAGTGGTGACTTACAATTACCTGTATATACTACCAGTGATGTGCATTTAGGGATTAGTAAGAACTGGTGTGTACGACGTAAGATTGATCATGAGCTTACTCGAGAATTAATAAAAGATCAAGAAGTGCAAATTGGAGAATTTTATGTAACTCCATTCTCTGTTCCACATGATAGTACTGATTGTGTGGGATATTCCATTAGACATGATGACCTATACTTTACATTGGTGACTGATTGTGGACACATTACAGATGACATAGCCCGCTACATATCTATTTCAAATTACTTAGTAATAGAAGCTAATCACGAACCTGAAAAGTTGGCGAATGGACCATATCCTCGTCACCTGAAAGAGCGTATAAGCGGTCTCAATGGTCACCTGAGTAATGAAGCATGTGCAAATGCTTTAGTTAACAATGCAACTCCTAACTTACATCATGTATGGCTTTGTCATTTAAGCGATGAAAATAATCATCCAGAGTTGGCAAAGAAGACGATTGAATCAATGCTACGTAATAGAGGTATTATTGCTGGTAAGGATTTCTTGCTTGATGTTTTAAAGCGCAAAACTCCTAGTGAAGTATTCAGTTTGGTCTAACTTTATGCTTATAAATAGCATATCATAAGATTTTATTCTAAGTAAATATCAGATAATGAGATATATAAGTAGTGTAATATGGATATTTTTTCTGTTACAAACAACTATACTTACTGCACAGATTAACATTCAGACTATCCATGTAGAGAATGGGATAATTAAAGGTTATTACGAATTAGATTCTAACGGATTATGCTATGTGCGTAAGGGGCATACAATAACAATTAAAGGAAAGACTTATCCTTTCTATATGAGGGTAGAAGATAACTATACAATTCGTAAATGGGTTAATCCCTTAGATACTTTAAGTCGGAAAGAATTTATTAATATGGATTTTGCTTTAGATGCTGAAAAGGGCAACTATAAGAAAGATTTATTTTTATCTCCATTTGAATATGGATACGATAGAACTATTGTTAATTCTGCTGGTGCTCTATATTATCCATCAAATAGAACTCGGTCGATAATAGCCTGTTACTATTTTTCTGGTGATGTCTTTCTATATAAATTACCACATAGTATAGTTAACAATAAATCTTCCAATATGTCTTTTGTATTAAAAAAGATGATAGAAGAAAAAGAGTTTGTAATCCTTAAAGAAGCTGATACGTTAAAGCATTTATCGAAAAGAGATATTACAAAAATGAATCTCCAACCTACAGGTATTTACTCTTTCTTCTATTGTTTAGATGAATAACTTAAACCTTTCGGTATTAAATGATTAATTTGGATTTTGCTTTATGTCATTATTTCATTAAATTTAGTTTGGAGCAATATACATTTAGTAATCAAAGTTCTGAAAGGTTAGCATTAGCATATTCTAAGGTTAGTGTTGATAGGTTCAAAGATAAGCGTTAATGGGGAAAAACATCAAAGATCATAGTTCAAAGATTAAAGATAGAAATATATTAAATTCAGATTGAGAGATAGAAGTGAGGCTTTTTCTTTTTTCTGCTGCAAAGATAAGCAGATTTTTTCATAATACATACGTTTTTCGTGGTACTGAGGTAACAAGTATTGCAATTACCTTCATAAGTTTCTGTTTTTCAGAAAGATAAGGATAATCAAAAGTATAAAGTTTAAATAATCTCCTTTAAGTTCAAATCATAAAATCACAAATCACAAAATCACAAAAAGAAATTTTCAATATGTAAAGGAGGATTCTCATATAATATATTACCTTATTAATAAATAATAATATATAATGTTTATTTTAATTATGAGAAAAGCATAATATAACCTTAATGTGATTTTGTGATTTGTGATTTTGTGATTGATGTGATTTTAATTCTTCATTTTATGACTTAATTTATTGTCCTCAAGCAAAATTTAAATTGCAAATACCTCTATCAAAATAACTTTTATATGAGTAACTTCACCTATTTTTTAAACACAAGTTATCTAAATCAATAAACACTTTACGATTAAAAACTATTTGTCAAACAGATGTATTAGATAATTTCAATGGTATCTATAAAAGAGAAATCCATAGATTTTCTTTAATCTATGGATTTCCTTGTAAATGTGAGTAAGAGAATTAAGCCTCAGCAGGAGTTTCCTCTGTTGCTGTTTCCTCTGCAGCATTTGCTGCTTCAGCCTCAGCTTGTGCTGCAACGGCAGCAGCCTTCTTGTCTGCAACCTTCTTAGCAATAGCCTCATTAACTTTCTTCTCAGCCTCAAGGTTCTGAGCAACAGCAGCTTTCTTCTCGTCAGTAACCTTCTTTGCTACAGCATCAAAAGCTGCAACTTTAGTTTGCTTCCAAGCCTCGAACTTCTGTTGACAAGTTGCCTCGTCAAATGCGCCTTTCTTAACACCACCACGAAGATGCTTCATCATATAAACACCTTCACCTTTAAGGATGTTACGTGCAGTGTCAGTTGGCTGAGCACCTGTCTCAACCCAATAAAGAGCGCGCTCAAAATTCAAATCTACTGTGGCTGGATTGGTGTTAGGGTTATAAGTACCAATCTTTTCAGTAAACTTACCATCACGTGGTGCACGAGCGTCAGCGATTACAATGCTATAAAAAGCATAGTTCTTACGACCACCGCGCTGCAATCTGATTTTTGTTGCCATAATTTAAATAAATAATTTATAAGGTTTGAATTTATTGCTGTCATCTCGTGACAGCGGTGCAAAATTACTTCTTTTTTCTCTAACTACCAAATATTGTGGACATTTATAATCTACAAGTATAGGTAAACATATTTGGGAAGAGTTGTTCTATGTTTGTAGGTTTCCCTCCAAATATACCGAAGATTGTACTTCCACTTCCTGACATTTGCGCATAGAGTGCTCCATTGTCATATAATGTTTGCTTGATAGTTGCAAGCTCTGTGTGATTCGCAAAGATTGGAGATTCAAAGTCGTTGATAAGTTCGTCACGCCATGTATCAATAGGTTGCTTGACAATATCCCGACAACACTTTGCAGGTTTCTTAGGAGTAATTGAAGAATATGCTTCAACCGTAGAGACAGCTATATCTGGTTTCACAAGAACAAGATAATAGCCATTAAGATTTCCACTTTCAGAATCAGCAGGAGTTAGAATATTGCCAATACCTGTTGCATAAGCTATCTCGGAAGTTATGAAGAAAGCACAGTCAGCTCCTAGCTTAGAAGCGTAACGTTCCATCTCATTGATTCCCATATTTAGGCGGAAACGTTCGTCTAACAACCTTATCATATAGGCTGCATCAGATGAGCCTCCCCCTAAACCTGCTTGCATAGGTATGCGTTTACACAAGTGTATATGTACACGTGGTAGTTGATAATCCTTTGCTATAAGGTTATAAGCCTTAACAACAAGGTTCTTTGATTCATCACATTCAACAATACTACCAGTAACCTTTAGGTCACAAGCTGTATCTGAAGGGAACTCCTCGTCCATCTTCTTTATTTCAAGTACATCACAGAGAGGGACAGGATAAAAAACGGTTTCTAAGTTGTGGTAACCATCCTCACGCTTACTCACAACATTCAAACCAAGATTGATTTTACAACAGGGGAAACAAATCATAGCTTTTCTTTTATAAACTGCTTACAAAGATAATAAAACGTTGTTATAATGATGTAGGGAACGGAATATTTTTTGTAATTTTGCCGCTGTATGCCAGAAAGAAAAGTTAGTAAAACTAGTAGAAAGGGGCAACAAGCTCCTATTGATACATCCTTTGGTCATTTACAGCCACAGGCGATTGATATTGAGAAAGTAGTGTTAGGTGCCCTTATGATTGATAAGGATGCCTTCACTGTTGTATCTGAAATAATTAAGCCAGAGACTTTCTATGAAGCCCGACATCAGAAGATCTATGAGGCGGTACAGTCGTTAAATCTTCAAGAGAAGCCTGTAGATATTATGACGGTTACGGAAGAGTTACGTCATAAAGGAACACTTGAGGACGTAGGTGGTCCTGCTTATGTTGTAGAATTGAGTTCTCAAGTTGCCTCTTCTGCCCATATTGAATATCACGCACATATTCTCGCACAGAAGTTTCTCGCACGACAGCTCATCCAATTTGCCTCAATGATTGAGACCGATGCCTTTGATGAGACGGTGGATGTAGACGATTTAATGCAGAAAGCTGAAGGAGCATTATTTGAGATTTCTCAAAAGAATATGCTTCAAGATTATGTACAGATTGATACCATCGTAGATCAAGCTCACCAACTTTTGCTTCAAGCCTCTAATCGTGAAGGTGGTTTAACTGGTGTTCCTAGTGGTTTCCGTAAGTTGGATGATATTACAGCAGGTTGGCAACCTTCCGATCTTGTTATCATAGCAGGACGTCCAGCCATGGGTAAAACATCATTCGCTTTGAGTATTGCAAAGAATGTTGCTATTGATTATCGTAAGCCGATAGCCTTCTTTTCTCTTGAGATGAATAATGTTCAGTTGGTCAATCGATTGATTTCAAACGTTTGTTCTATACCTGGTAACAAGATTCTTAATGGTCAGTTAACACCAGATGAATGGGAACGTTTCGACTCTAATATTCGTAAAATGCAAGGCGCACCTATTTATGTTGATGATACTCCAGGCTTATCTATATTTGAATTACGAACAAAGGCTCGTCGATTGGTGAGAGAACATGGTATAGAGCTCTTAATGATTGACTATTTGCAGTTGATGAATGCAAATGGAATGCGCTTCAATAGCCGGCAAGAAGAGGTATCAACGATAAGTCGTTCGTTGAAAGGTCTTGCAAAAGAGTTAAACATTCCCGTGTTAGCATTGTCACAATTAAGTCGTGCCGTAGAGCAGCGTGATGGGCCAGAAGGCAAGCGACCACAGTTAAGTGACTTGCGTGAATCAGGTGCTATTGAGCAGGATGCGGATATGGTACTATTTGTGCATCGTCCAGAGTATTATCATATTCTACAAGATGAAAAGGGAAACGACCTCCATGGTATGGCGCAAATCATTATAGCCAAGCACCGTAAGGGTGCAACGGGCGATGTTCTCTTGAATTTCCGTGGTGAATATACTCGTTTCTCCAATCCTGAAGATATCGATTTCAATGCTCCTTTGCCTGATGATTCTATAGGAGGAGAGATTATGGGAAGCAAGATGAACGATGGTCCGTTGCCTCCGCCACCCGATGACATGATGAAGCCTCCATTCTAATCATTTACTGAAACTAACTCTTCGATTAGAGGGAATGCTTTATACAGCCTATCGAAAGAGAAAATTAATGCTAACGTCCTCACCTTGTTCAGCAATAAAGTTAATTTATTTCAGACAAGTGAGGACGTTCTTCTTATCGAATATTTCCACTTCTCTAACTTGGTTTTAAAAGAGATAGATTGTAGAAAGATTTTGATATATTCTTTACATTTGATTTTCTCATTCTAGGAAGAATCTGAACGTAATAATTAGTTTTTTTACAAGGAATAACTGATTTCTGGAAGTCTGACCTATGTTTTTTATAAAACGTACCTACGTTTTGAGTAAAATGTACTATCGTTTTTGGTGAAAGATAGCTCAATTTTAGCAAAAAACACGCTGTTTTTTACCCAAATAGATGAGAGTAATTAGTTGAAAATAAGACTCTAATTTATAAGTCTTTATATATCAGAACTTTATAAGCAAGCTAGCAATTACTTCAAAACAATCGTATTTAAGGTAGAATGAATGTTCGCTGGATAAAAACGCAAATACAGCTATCTAAATTAGCAATATTATATTACAAAATTTTGCTGTCAATCTTTTGAATAATTATAGATTGATTTGCTTTAAATATTCCTCTGCATTGACTAAATCTTGGGGTGTGTCAATACTAATTGTTTCAATGTCTGTGATACAAACCTTTATGCGATAACCATTTTGTAACCATCGGAGCTGCTCTAATCTTTCTGCAATTTCTAAGGAAGATAAGGGTAATTTACTAATTTCGCGTAACGTTTCTGTTCGATAAGCATAAAGTCCTACATGCTTTAAGAAAGGATAATGACTCAACCAGTCCGCTTGATTTATCCCTCGCACAAATGGAATTACAGAGCGAGAGAAGTAGAGAGCATTGTTATGATTATCAATAACGATCTTCGGTGTATTGCTTTTACTTACATCGTCCATCGACTTCAAAGGAACTCCTAAGGTCGCAATCTGAGTTTGTTCGTCAGCAAAACTAGACATCAGCATTTTGATTTGCTCACTTTGAATGAAAGGCTCGTCACCTTGTATATTGATAACGACATCAAACTTACCATCAATCTTATCTAAGGCTTCGCTTGCACGCTCTGTTCCACTATCATGTTCCTCACGGGTCATAATAGCTTTCCCCCCAAAGTCAGTTACCACCTTATATATATGTGCATTATCAGTAGCCACATATACATCCGTAAGAACACTCTTTACTCTTTCATAAACATGCTGTATCACTGGCTTTCCGCCCAACATAGCCAATGGCTTTCCAGGGAAGCGGGAAGAAGAATAACGTGCGGGTATGATTCCTAAGAACTTCATTTGCTCTATAACTCCTTGTTTTATTACTGCGAAAATAGCAATTCTTTTTTAAAAAGACTATCTCTCACAACAACATTTTCCTAGAAAATGAGTAATTTTGTTGTCATGAAGCATATTACATTGATAGGTGCAGGCAATCTTGCAACACAATTAGGGCAGGCTCTTGTTCAAGCTGGCTTTAAGATTGATCAGGTCTTTAGTAGAACGGAGAAGTCTGCCTGTGAATTGGCAAAGAAGCTAGGTGCAGAACCATTGACTTGTCTTAATAACTTGCGTGATGATGCTGATGTATATATTTTTTCAGTAAAGGATAGTGTGCTTTGTCAGTTAATTATGCAGGTATGCAAGGGTAGGGAAGACAAACTCTTCCTCCATACTGCTGGTTCCATGTCGATTGATTGCTTTAAGGATTCAGCTCAACGTTATGGTGTGTTCTATCCGATGCAAACTTTTTCAAAGACTAAAAACGTGAGTTTCGAGAATATTCCAATCTTTATTGAGGGTAACTCTGAAGCTGTGGAAGAAGACATTAGAACTTTAGCCGAGAGTATTGCGAAACGTGTCATACCATTAAGCAGTGAGAAGCGCAAATATCTACATCTAGCTGCTGTATGGGCTTGCAACTTTACGAACCATTGTTATAGTATAGCCTCAGACATCCTAAGTGACCAAGGTATTCCATTCGATGTCATGTTACCACTGATAGATGAAACGACCAATAAGATTCACACGATGTCACCACTACAAGCACAAACAGGACCAGCTGTTAGATGGGATCAGAATGTTATTGACAAGCAAATGGCATTGATGGAATCACATCCTAGTTTGCAAGCTATCTATGAGAGGCTTTCTAATGATATACATTCACACAATAAATAAGAATGATAAACTACGATTTAAAGAAAATAAAAGCAGTTGTCTTTGACGTGGATGGCGTCCTTTCTGCTAGTACTGTTCTCATGGACGAGAAGGGTGATCCTATTCGCACAATCAATATTAAGGATGGTTATGCCATACAATTAGCTGTCAAGCATGGACTACAATTAGCAATTATGACGGGCGGACATAACGAGAATGTTCGTTCACGTTACGAGTATCTTGGCGTTAAGGATGTTTACATTAACTGCTCTATGAAGATCAAGACTTGGAATGATTTTTTAAGGAAGTATGATCTGAAAGAAGAGGAGATTATCTACGTAGGGGATGATATTCCCGATTATGAAGTCATGACGTTGGCAGGCTGTCCATGTTGCCCTAAAGATGCTTGCACGGAAATCAAGCAAATAGCTACTTACATCAGTGACTACAAAGGGGGGGATGGTGTTGCACGTGACATCTTAGAGCAGGTGATGAAAGCACAAGGAAAGTGGGTGATGAACGCAAAAGCATTTGGATGGTAATGAAGAAACATATTATATTAGCTAGTAATTCTCCACGTAGAAGGGAACTACTAGCAGGATTAGATCTTGATTTTGAGGTAAAGGTGTTACCTGATGTTGCTGAAGACTATCCTCACGACCTACCAGCTGTTGATGTGGCTGGATATATAGCGCGTGAGAAGGCTGATGTTTATAAAGCAATGATAACAGAAGAGGACTTGGTTATTACTGCTGATACTGTTGTTGTTGTGGATAATGAAGTACTTGGAAAGCCTGTAGATGCTAATGATGCTCGTAGAATGCTTCATCTTATCAGCGGACGTAAACATCAGGTCGTTACAGGTGTATGTCTACTTACCTCTACTGATTACCATTCCTTTTCAGTCACGACAGATGTAACATTCAAGAAACTGAGTGATGAAGAAATCAATTATTACATAGAACACTTCAAACCCTTTGATAAGGCTGGTGCCTATGGAATACAAGAATGGATAGGCTATGTTGGTGTAACTTCTATCAATGGCAGTTACTTTAATGTCATGGGCTTACCAGTACAGCGTATTTGGGAGGAAGTGCATAAACTATAATCATTCGCAAAGAAGTATGAAGACAATATTACTCTTAGTTGGTAAGACACAAAGTAAGATATTTAGAGAGGGAATAGATGATTATACAAGTCGGATAAAGCATTATATGCCTTTCTCAATCACAACTATACCTGAGCTAAAGAATACAAAGAATATAACGGAGGAGCAACAGAAACAAAAGGAAGGAGAACTCATTATGAAGGAGATTCAGCCAACTGATACTGTAGTCCTCTTGGACGAGCATGGCTCAGAACTTACCTCTGTTCAGTATGCCGATTGGTTAACACGAAAGCAAAACACAGCCCGCCGTTTAGTTTTCGTTATTGGCGGGCCTTATGGTTTCTCACAAGAGGTTTACACTAGAGCGAATGATAAGATTTCACTTTCACGTATGACCTTCTCTCATCAAATGGTTCGTCTCATTTTTACCGAGCAACTCTATCGAGCTTGCACTATAATAAAAGGTGAGCCTTACCACCACGAATAAGTCTTAATGATTATCTTTTTCTTTGCAGACAGGGCATAGACTCTCATCTTTCTTAATATGCTCGTAATGCTCCTTGCGCTTGGGATTCATAGGGAACCAACCCTTTGCCACTCGTTTCTCTTGTGCTAGTAATTCACCAATACCCCAAAGTAGTGATGCACCTAAGACTCCTAAGAGAGCCGACCAAAAGATACTTTCAACAAACAAAGCACCTACACAACAAGCAATGCCCGATACTAACCATATCCACCATGGTTTTGTACCAAAATAATACTCTGTCTTTATAACTAAAGGATGGCACAAACCTATAATTAAAAACGTGCATATTGCAAGAAGGATTCCTTCAAAATTCAAATTCATGTAAGGATGTCTAATTAAATGAATACTTCGTTATCTCTAAACGATCAAAAGGGCATGAATGCAACTAATATGAATCGTAAAGTTTAACTGGTGCAAAAATACAAAAAATAATTAACCCTCAAACGTTTTCTCGGAATAAATGCTTATATTTGCAAATAATAAATTGTAAATACGAAAGACTTAAATTATGGAAAATAACCAGACACTCATCGCTGAATGCGAGAGTAAAGCCAAGCAGTGGTTGTCTCCTGCTTTTGACTTAGAGACAAGAACAGCCGTTGAGTCAATGATTAAGAACGAGGATAAGACTGATCTTATCGAGAGCTTCTACAAAGACTTAGAATTTGGTACAGGTGGACTTCGAGGCATTATGGGAGCTGGTTCTAACCGAATGAACATCTATACAGTGGGTATGGCAACACAGGGCTTTGCTAACTACTTGAAACGTAATTTCAAGAACAAAGAGCAAATCAGTGTAGTTGTTTGTCACGACTGCCGTAACAATTCCCGTCTCTTTGCTGAAACTGTAGCTAACATCTTCTCTGCAAATGGTATTAAGGCATATCTATTTGATGACTTGAGACCAACTCCTGAATGTTCGTTTGCTATTCGTTACTTGAAAGCACAAGCTGGTGTAAACATCACAGCGAGCCACAACCCACGTGAGTATAATGGCTACAAGGCTTATTGGGAAGATGGTGCACAAGTGCTTGCTCCTCATGACAAGGGCATTATCGACGAAGTAAACAATGTTAAGGTTGAGGATATTAAGTTTGATGGTAATAAAGAGCTAATTCAAATTATCGGCGAAGATATCGACAAACCTTACTTGGATCAGGTTAAGACTATCTGCATTGATCCAGAGGTTATCAAGCATCAGCACGACTTAAAGATTGTGTACACTCCATTACATGGTGCTGGTCGTGTCATGATTCCACGTTCCCTAGCTTTATGGGGCTTTGATAACGTTCATTGTGTGAAAGAGCAGATGATCAAAGATGGTAACTTCCCAACTGTTGATCGTCCTAACCCAGAGTTCGCTGAGGCTTTAACCTTAGGTTTGCGTGACGCTAAGGAACTAGATGCCGACATCCTCATGGCTTCCGACCCTGATGCTGACCGTGTAGGTATGGCTTGTAAGGATTCTAATGGTGAGTGGGTACTTATTAATGGAAACCAAACCTGCCTTCTCTTCTTGTGGTATATTATCACAAATAGACAAGCAGTAGGCAAGATGAAACCAACTGACTTCATCGTTAAGACTATCGTTACAACAGAGGTAATTCACAAGATTGCCGAGAAACAACATGTAGAGATGCGTGATTGTTATACTGGTTTTAAGTGGATTGCACGTGAGATTGCATTGTCTGAAGGTAAGCAGCAGTATATTGGTGGTGGTGAGGAGAGCTACGGCTTCCTAGCTGAAGACTTTGTTCGCGATAAGGATGCTGTCAGCGCATGCTCACTTTTAGCTGAGATTTGTGCTTACGCTAAGGATCATGGTAAGACACTTTATGATATTCTCATGGATATTTATCTTGAATATGGATATAGTAAAGAGTTTACCATCAATGTTGAACGTCCGGGCAAGAGTGGTGCTGATGAGATTCAACAGATGATGAAAGACTTCCGTTCTAATCCTCCTAAGGATCTCGGTGGTAGTGTTATTGAGATAACAAAGGACTATCAGAGCCTTGAACTAACAAAGGCTGATGGTTCTAAGGAGAAACTTGATATGCCTGAAACGAGCAACGTTCTGCAATGGTTCTGCACAGATGGCACAAAGGTTAGTGTGCGTCCTTCAGGAACTGAACCTAAGATTAAGTTCTATCTTGAGGTGAAGGATGTTATGAATACAGCTGCCGAGTACAAGTTATGTGAAGAGCGTGCAGAGAAGAAGATTGAGGCTATCAAAAAGAGCCTTAGATTATAATTCTCGCTGAAATAGAACAACGTTTTTTATAAAGTTATATCACTATAGAAGTCCTCATTAATTACTATGAGGACTTCTATTTTTTACGATAAGACTTTAAGTTAACCTACACTCGTACTTCAAGTTAACCTACACTCGTACTATAAGTTAACCTACACTCGCACTTTAAGTTAACCTACACTCGTACTATAAGTTAACCTATACTCGTACTTTAAGTTAATCGACATTTATACTTTCAGTTAAACAAAAATCCTCCTTTATGTTCCGATTATTTCCTTCTATAATAACAGACGGAATATAGTTCCTTACACATTAGTCATCGTTTCCAACGTTAAATATAAATCAACGAAAAACCTCAAAAGCTAGATATCTAACTTTTGAGGTTCATTGTTATCTAAAGTCATAAAACTTCTATTCCATTTAATCTTCTGCTTCCTTATCCGTGTTAGGCATGGATGGTTTTGCAACAAAGTTGAGCTTGTCACTTTCTTTCTCCTTAGAAACGCAGATAACATCACCAGACTTTATTTCATTAGAAAGGATTAACTCGCTTAATCCATCTTCAATGTAATTCTGGATAGCACGTTTCAATGGTCGAGCACCGAATTGAACATCATAGCCCTTTGTTGCTACAAACGTCTTGGCTTCATCACTTATCTCCATGTCATAGCCTAACGCCTTAACACGCTTGAACAGACCTTTGAGTTCTATGTCGATAATCTTGAGAATAGCATTCAAATCAAGTTGATCGAATGTGATGATCTCATCTAAACGATTTAAGAACTCTGGGGCAAACTGCTTACTCAAGCTCTTTTGGATAATGCTTCTAGCTCTTTCCTTATCGCTCTCGCTATGTGAAAGTCCATTAAGATTGACAGCCCTAAAGCCTACGCCTTGACCAAATTCCTTTAGTTGGCGTGTACCTGCATTTGAAGTCATAATGATGACAGTATTACGGAAGTCTATTAGTCTACCATTACCATCGGTCAACCTTCCTTCATCAAGAACTTGCAGGAGCATGTTATATACATTTCCATGTGCTTTCTCAATCTCATCCAACAAGACAATAGAGTAGGGATGACGGCGAACCTTTTCGGTTAGTTGTCCTCCTTCTTCATATCCAACATATCCTGGAGGCGCACCAACAAGTCTAGAAGTGTTGAAGCTCTCTGTATATTCACTCATATCAATGCGAATAAGTGCATCAGAAGAACCAAACATCAATTCGGCTAAGCGTTTAGCAAGATAAGTTTTACCAACACCGGTCGGACCTAAGAACATGAAAGCACCAATAGGGTGGTTAGGGTCTTTCAGTCCAACACGATTACGTTGAATCGCCTTAACCATCTTGTCAATAGCTGTATCTTGAGCAATGACCAACTTCTTTAAATCACTACCCATGTTCCGTAATCGTATGCCTTCTGCTTCTTGCATGCGCTGTACGGGTACACCTGTCATTAGGGAGACGACATCAGCTATAGTATCCTCTGATATCTCGACCTTATCAGTGGTGTCTCCTTTCTGCCATTTCTCTTGTTCGTCCTTTAACCTTTGTTCTAGTTCGGTTTGCTTATCTCGGAACCCTGCAGCTAATTCAAAGTTCTGGTTCTTCACTGCATCTTGCTTCTTTTGCAGTGCTTCCTCTATTTGACCTTGTATGTCAAGGATAACTTGCGGAACCTTCACATGCTGAAGATGAGTGCGCGAACCGGCTTCGTCAATAATATCAATAGCCTTATCGGGGAAGAAGCGGTCACTTATATAACGATCGGCATACTTTACACACGCCTTTAAAGCCTCTGTTGTATATTTCACGTGATGGTGAGCTTCATAACGATCCTTTATATTCTCAAGGATTTGTAAGGTCTCTTCTATAGTTGTTGGTTCGACTTGAACTTTCTGGAAACGACGCTCTAAGGCTCCGTCCTTTTCTATAGAATTGCGATACTCATCCATGGTTGTAGCACCAATACATTGAATCGTACCCCTAGCCAAGGCTGGCTTTAATATGTTGGCTGCATCCATAGACCCAGGTGAGGAACCAGCTCCAATTAAGGTATGGATCTCATCAATGAAGACTATAATGTCAGGGTTCTGCTCAATCTCTTTAATCAAAGCGCGTATACGTTCCTCAAATTGTCCTCTATACTTAGTACCTGCGACAACTGCGGTTAGATCGAGTGTCATCACACGTTTATCAAAGAGGATAGGAGAGGTGAGACGCTTAACGATGAGTTGGGCTAAGCCTTCAACAATGGCACTCTTACCAACTCCCGGTTCGCCAATAAGAATTGGATTGTTCTTCTTCCTGCGACCAAGTATCTCACTAACACGCATAATTTCACGCTCACGACCAACGACTGGATCAAGTTTACCTTCTAAGGCAGCTTGAGTTAAGTCTGTACCGAAACTATCAAGTACTGGAGTCTTCGACTTCGTGCGAGTTGCTTGCGTTGTTTTAGTATTCTTTGCACTCGATGAAGGTGATATTTCCTCATCATCCAACTCTTCTTCTTCCGCCATACCAATGCCATTCCTTGTTGGGTTTGCATGTGGTTTTAACATTGCGGTTACATTGTTATAACTAAGCCCTCTCTCTTCCAATAATGTCTTTGCAGCATTGTTAGACGAGTCGTGAAGGATTGCTAGAAAGAGATGAATAATGTCCACAGTCTGTGCGTGCTGTAAACGTGCTTCTAGAACTGACAGCTTCAATACATTATTAGCTTGTTCATTCAATAGTAAGTCAGAGACAGCTTCACCCGCTCCAACGTTCTCCTCCTTTATCTTATTTTCTATTTCTTTCTTTAGGTAGTCGGTATCAACCTCCCAGCGGTTGAATAGATCCCAAACAGGCCCTGACTTCTCTCGCAGGATAGCTAACATGATATGTTCTGGAGCAACTGACTTACTTGTCAATCGCTTAGCTTCCTCTCTACTGAATGAAAGAATTTCCGAGACTTTCGGGGAAAATTGATTCATCATATCCTTAAACCTTTCTTATTAATTAACTCACTTATTTAAGGACAATAAAGCCCTATAATAGTGATGTATCATAAACAAATGCTATGCCAAAACAAACAATAATCGGATATACCTGTAAATGATATATCCGATACTATTAATATTTAACGTTTATCTTGCGTCATCGTTGGCTTTTCTGAACTTTTCTTATGTATTAATCCCAATTTCTTTTTCTTAAGCCAAGCAGCCTTACGACGTTCGTAATCCTCTCGATGACGTTCTAAGAAGTTATCTGCCATTGAACTTGCTATATATAACTGAAATCTTTATGTTATTTGCTCCTGTGGTGTTACCTAGCAACTTTGTGCTTGACAACCCCATGTCATGAGAGACCTTTATAATTTTAGTTACTGCACTTTCACCCGTACCTTGCTGTACAGTCTGAACTTCAACCGGAACCAAGGTTACTTTACCCCAATTAGCACTTCCATTCTGATGGTGTGCAAACAAGTTTACTATCCCTGCTATATTATTAAAGGTATAAGCATTTTCCTTTGAATTGTATGTTGCCAAGAACGACGTCTTACTATCAGGAAGGCGATTGTTAGCAAAGAACGATTGAACACTATCTGAAGGAACCATCACAATGTTCTTTGGTATGCCAAATTGATAATTACTTGTTGACGTATTATTTTGGCGTAGCAGAACAATCTTCGCTGAATTTATAGAGTCATTGCTGTGAGCCGACAAAATGTCAGACATTGGTAGTGAAAGTTCCGTGAACAGTCCAGCAGGAGACTTTAGGTATGTATAACCTGTCTCTGCAGCCAACTGCTGTAAGCGGGTGTTATCATTAGCAAAGTTAGTCATCTGTAGCACTTCTTCCGTACCTATAAGATTCGTTGAAGTTTCATTTACCTTTCCTTTCTCTTTATGCTTGAAATAGATATTAAGTTGGGCTGTGAGAATATGTGCCATAGAACCAGAGCCGCCATCTATTTTAAAGTAGAATCCAGGACAAATATCATGTAAGAACTTATATGGATTACGGAAAGCAGCAGGGTCTTGTTGATACTTGCGCATCAAGTAAGTTCCGTAGTTATTGTATGTCTGCCCATTCTTATCCGTATAAGGTTTATTGAGTCTGATGATAATATTACGTTTATACCCCTTTGTATTACGAATACTATCCTCTTCTGTATAATCTAATAAGGTGTAAGAACGTCGTACTGCAATTCCATTTGTACGTATATACCCCTGTGCCTCTGGATCAAAGTCAGAGTAATATACCTGTCCTTCCTCTATTGGCTTTTGTAGTTCATACGCAGTGAGCTTCATCTGACTAAGAGAATCACCATAGTAAGAAGAATAGTACAAACGTATATCACATGAGTCAGCTATGATTCCATTAGCATCACGACTCATGATAGAGTCAGCCTTTGGTAACTGGTAATCATTTAATACATGAAATTGTGCCATGAAGTTACCTGTAACCATTGTTCTAGTTTCAGGATCTTCCATTCGCCCCAAGTATCCAGTTGATGTACGCCCAATAACTCTATCAGCCAATACCGTTTTCGATGTTACATTGAAAGTATCAGCTTTCACGGAGAGTTTATCAATGTTGTCTATTAATGAACCTCCAATTGTATTAGTCGTATCGTCACATGATACCATGCCGAAACAGGCTACCAGTAAACATGCTACAATAAAGTTTCTTTTCATTAAATCAAGTTGTTATAAAAGTCTGAATACTTACCCTTTAGTTCCGTATCATTAGCTATATGCTCAAGAAGTTGTTTTTCGTTATTCTTTGCATAATCAATTAGTGCTGCATTAACGCCCTCACTAGTGCTAATAACACCATCAGAGTAGTCGATTGCCAACTTACCAAGTTCCATAAAGTCAAAGTTATCTCCATACTTCTTTAGGCTCTCAGCCTTTGCTTCGCGGAACTCTAAACTCTTCTTGAAATTGACCCCAAGACTATCCTGTGGTTGTTCCGAGAAAAGAGATGTGACTACTTTTGAGTTAGCAAATTGAGGCTCATCACGGTAAGCCGTCTTAACATAGAATGGTATAACAGATGCCATCCAACCTTGACAATGAATAATGTCTGGTGCCCAACGGAGCTTCTTTACTGTTTCTAGAACTCCTCTTGCAAAGAAGATTGCACGTTCACCATTATCTGGATAATCATTGCCTAATTCATCCTTTGTCATAGCAGAACGCTTCTGAAAATAGTCTTCATTATCTATAAAATAGACTTGAATGCGAGTCTGCGGGATACTTGCCACCTTGATAATCAATGGATGGTCAGTATCGTCTATAATCAAGTTCATCCCCGAGAGACGTATCACTTCATGTAACTGTCCCCGACGCTCATTAACACTTCCCCACTTAGGCATGAATGTACGAATTTCATATCCTGCTTCTTGCATAAGGTGTGGCATCTCAGAACCATAATGAGACATTTCTGTCTCAGGTACGTATGGTATGATTTCTTGATTAACAAATAATACTTTCTTTCCCATTCTTTATGTTAGAAATTTAATATTGCTTACAAAGGTACGAATAAAAACTGAGATTCAGCTTGTTTTCAATTAGAAAGGGTGGAAATGTATTACTTATTCTCATTATTTCATGTTATTTCTCGTCTTTTTAATAATTTTGTTGTTACTTTGCAGCGTTTAAATTATAGTGACTAATGAAAGTTTTTAAAAAGATTGTTGATGTCCAAAATGAGCTTTTCTCTTTGCGAAAAGATAACAAGACTATCGGATTAGTTCCGACAATGGGGGCTTTACACGAAGGACATGCTTCACTCGTTAAGCGAAGTGTGGAAGAGAATGATGTAACGATTGTCTCTGTCTTCTTAAATCCAACACAATTCAACGATAAGGGAGACTTGGAGCGTTATCCACGTACACTGGAGGCTGATTGTCAACTGCTCGAACAATGTGGTGCCAACTATGTCTTTGCTCCATCTGCTGATGAAATATATCCACAACCTGATACTCGACAGTTCAACTTCCCACCACAATCAACTGTTATGGAGGGAGCTAAGCGCCCAGGACATTTTAATGGTGTATGCCAGGTGGTTAGTAGATTGTTTTATATCACACGCCCTAATCGTGCTTACTTTGGTGAGAAAGATTGGCAGCAGATTGCTGTTATTAAACGTCTTGTAGAATATCTTGGTTTACAGAAGAATATAGAAATAGTTGAATGTCCTATCGTTCGTGACAAAGACGGATTAGCAAAGAGTTCTCGTAACACATTGCTTACCAATGACGAGCGTGCTATTGCTCCAAACATTTACAGAGCCTTGAAGGAAAGTATAGAGTTCTCTCAAAGCCATAGTGTAAAGGAAACTCATGATAAGGTTATAGCTGACATCAATGCTATATCTGGGCTAGAAGTTGAGTACTTCGCAATCGTAGATGGTAACACACTTCTTGATGTTACTGACTGGAACGAATCAACAAATATCGTTGGATGTATAACCGTCTATTGCGGTAAAACTCCAATAAGATTGATTGACCATATTAAATATAGAGGATAGAAAAGAAATGCAAATAGAAGTATTAAAGAGTAAGATACATTGTGCAACAATCACAGAGGCAAACCTTCACTATATGGGAAGTATAACCATTGATGAAGACCTCATGGATGCTGCTAATATGATAGCTGGTGAGAAAGTACAAATTGTCAACAATAACAATGGTGAGCGTCTTGAGACTTATATTATAAAAGGTGAGCGTGGAAGCGGTTGCGTTTGTCTCAATGGTGCTGCCGCCCGTAAAGCCGTTGTAGGTGATACTGTAATTATCATCTCTTATGCAATGATGGATTTTGAGGAGGCTAAGAAGTTTAAGCCTTCTGTTGTATTCCCAAAGGAGGGGAACACTCTTTAATAGTAAGCAAAAGACTTACGTTTAAAGTCCAATAATTCTTATTAGTAGGGCTTGATACACTACTAATAATGAACTTAATTCTTCACCCATTAACTTATTCGAACACATTGACTTAAATAGCTTTCTATGTTTAAGTCAATGTTTCGTTAACATCCTACTTGAAGTAAGATTAATCTCTCACTTAGAGTACGAAAGCATTTTAAGTTAGAGTGCGATATTATACACGTTTGTATAACTGATTATACACGTTTGTATAATTCGCTATACAAACGAGTAGAAAGTAGTTCGCTAAGTATAAATCAGAAAAGATGTTTAAGTTAAAGTACGATTGGACACTAACTTAAAGTACAATCAACCGCTAACTTAAAGTACATTTGTCGTTTAACTTAAAGGTTCACCTCATACAAGAGCGTATAGCTGATGGAGTTGTTCTTTATGTGGAATCCGTATTTTTCTATAGATTAGATGGGGCTAAACATTAAAGTGCCACCTTATTATATAGTAATCCCCGAAAGTGATGTAAATCGACTTCCGGGGATTACCTTATTTATATATACTAATTACATGTATATAGAGAACAATATTGTCTTACTCAATAACAACCAATGGGTCATCCTCAAGTACAGCTTGACCAACTTTAACAGCAATAGCGGTTACCTTACCATCCTTTTCAGCCTCAATGCTATTTTGCATCTTCATAGCCTCAAGAACAACAACGGTGTCGCCAGCCTTTACTTCCTGTCCTACAGTTACTTCAACAGAAGTGATCGTACCAGGTAGTGGAGCCTTGATAGCAGCAGATGCGTTGATTGCAGCTGCTGGTGCAGCGTCTTCGTTAGCTTCAGTTGCAGCAGGTTTGCCGAGCTCAACCTTCTTCTTCTCTGGCTCAGTTGGCTTATCCATCTGAACACTGTATTTGTCACCATTTACAGTAACTTCTGCAACATTCTCTGCGCTAATCTCACCAATCTCGACTTTATACTCTTTGCCGTCGATTGTATATTTAAATTCTTTCATTTGACTTTCTATTATGGTTTCTTTGTCATTATCTCGAACTTAGCATCCCACATTGTTTGCTTTGGCTTAATGGTTATAATGCTTGGTTCGATGTCGTGAACATTGTTTCCGGCAAACTCGTAGAGTGCCATCGCTATTACAGCATATACGTTCTTATCCATAGTCTAGCCTCCTGCAATTACATTGGCATACAACCATGCTTCTTAGCTGGGAGATCCTGCTTCTTGTGAGCAAGTTGTGCTAAGCCACGGCAGATGCGGAAACGAGTGTTGCGTGGTTCGATAACATCATCGATATAACCAAATTGAGCTGCTTGATATGGATTAGCAAACTTCTCTGAGTATTCCTCTTCTTTCTCTGCGAGGAACTGCTTTACATCACCACCTTGCTCTTTAACTTCCTTAGCCTCTCTACCACAGAGTACTGCAACAGCACCAGAAGCACCCATTACTGCAATCTCAGAGCTTGGCCATGCGAAGTTAAGATCTGAACGAAGCTGCTTGCAACCCATTACGATGTGAGAACCACCATAGCTCTTACGCAATGTGATTGTAATCTTTGGTACTGTAGCTTCGCCGTAAGCGTAGAGCAACTGAGCACCATGAAGAATAACGGCATTGTACTCCTGACCTGTACCTGGTAAGAAGCCAGGAACATCAACGAGTGAAACGATTGGAATATTGAATGCGTCACAGAAACGAACGAAACGAGCACCCTTACGGCTAGCGTTCGTATCTAATACACCTGCGTATGCTGATGGCTGGTTAGCAACGATACCAACACTCTGACCATTGAAACGAGCGAAACCTGTAATGATATTCTTAGCAAACTTAGGTTGTACCTCGAAGAACTCTCCGTTATCGGTTACAGCCTGGATTACCTTATACATATCGTATGCTTGGTTTGGATCGTCTGGGATAATCTCATTCAAGAGGTCTTCCTTACGATCAATAGGGTCGGTACACTCTACGCGTGGAGCTTCCTCACGATTGTTAGAAGGAATATAAGAAAGCAACTTCTTAATCAAGTCCATTGCCTCTTCTTCTGTCTTAGCCGTGAAACTAGTTACACCACTCTTAGACGCATGAACGCTGGCACCTCCAAGATGTTCTGCATCAATGTCCTCACCTGTAACTGTCTTAACAACCTTAGGACCAGTAAGGAACATATAACTTGTTTGTTCCTTCATGATGATGAAGTCAGTTAAAGCTGGAGAGTAAACAGCACCACCTGCACAAGGACCAAGAATGCTAGAGATCTGTGGAATCACACCTGAAGCAAGAATGTTGCGCTCAAATATCTCGCCATAACCTGCCAATGCAGAGATACCCTCTTGGATACGTGCACCACCAGAGTCGTTCATACAGATAACAGGTGCGCCGTTAGTCATAGCCATGTCCATTACCTTACAGATCTTCTGTGCCATGGTTTCTGAAAGAGAACCACCATTTACAGTAAAATCTTGGGCATAGAGATAAACGAGGCGACCATCAATTGTTGCTGAACCAGCAACAACACCATCACCTAGATATTGTTTCTTCTCCATACCGAAGTTGTGGCAACGATGGAGTTTGAACATATCATACTCCTCAAAACTACCTTTATCAACCAGCATTTCAATGCGCTCACGTGCTGTGTACTTGCCGCGCTCATGCTGCTTATCAATGGCTTTCTGACCACCGCCTAAGCGAGCCAACTCACGCTTCTCTACGAGAGCCTTGATCTTTTCTGTTTGCTTACTCATAATTTGTTTTTATTTTCTTATTTATAGCTTCACTATATGTTCGATGTTACTTTCCCTTAGAAAAGGATCTTACGTCTATTTATTGTAGACGTCATTTCCTTTTTATAAAATTATATGCAAAAGTAATAAAAAAGGTGGAGATACTAATCTTCACCTCTTTAAATATTGTTAAGTCTTACCTTTGCTTATGTCGTCTATTGCTTCTAAAGTTTGGATTATAACTCTTGGGTTTATTGCTACTTTGTGTAGAAGAACTATTACAACTTGTAAACTGCTGTCCTCGTTTTTGTTTTCGTGGACGACTACTACTTTGATGTTGATCCACTTCTGGGGAACTTCCAATTGCCTTTGGATCATAAACCGTGCGAGGATGTCGCTTAGGCATATTGTCGTAAAGTTTCCCTATAAGATCACTACGTCCAATTCGTTGTAATTCCCTTTCGATATCACGACGTGCCTCTGGCTTATACCAAAAGAAGAACTGTCGTTGAGCAAGTTTCTCCTTTGGGGTCTTTGCAGAGAAGATAGGCTCTAAGGTATATGGATCATAACCTGTGTACCATGCCTCTGTTGATACTGTCATTGGAGTTGGAGTGAAGTCCTGTATTTGCTCCAAATGGAAGTCTAAGTCCTTTGTCAGTACTGCCAATTCTGCCATATCCTCTTCCTGACATCCAGGATGTGAAGAGATAAAATAAGGAATAATCTGTTGTCGTAAACCTTCTTCACGATTAATCCTATCGAATATTCTCTTAAAGATATAAAACTGTTGGAAGGAAGGTTTTCGCATTAACTTTAAAACACGATCGGAAGTGTGTTCTGGAGCAACCTTTAATCGTCCACTGACATGACGTGTAATCAGTTCATGTGTGTATTGTCTTGCTGCTTCATTACTCTTCTCATCTTTACTCTTGTGCAATAGTAAATCGTATCGAACACCGGAGCCAATGAAACTCTTCTTTATTCCAGAAAGTTCATCAACAGAATGATAAATATCAAGCAGTCTTGAATGATCAGTATTGAGGTTAGGGCAAATCTCTGGGTTTACACAGCTTGGACGTTTACAATGTTCACATGCATTCTGATTCTTACCAGCCATACCATACATATTAGCCGAAGGACCACCAAGATCGGATAGGTAGCCTTTGAAATCAGGCATCTCTATAACTTGTTTGACCTCTTTCAGAATACTTTCCTTAGAACGACAGCTAACAAACTTACCTTGATGAGCGGAGATCGTACAGAAAGCACAACCACCGAAGCACCCACGATGAATGTTAACACTATGTTTAATCATTTCGTAGGCTGGGATTGTTTTACCACGATACTTGGGATGAGGTTCTCGAGTGTATGGCAAATCGTATGCAGCATCAACCTCGGCAGTAGTCATAGTAGGGTAGGGAGGATTTACAACAGCATAAAGATTATCTACTGCTTGTAGAATACGTTGAGCATGCTTCTTGTTGGACTCCTCTTCTATATACTTAAAGTTTTCTGCTTGGAACTTTTTATTATGAAGACACGATTCATGGGAATGGAGAACTATATCATCCTCATTAATTCCACCAGGTATTTCTTCTTCTTTACATAGATAGACTGTTTGAGGGATATTCTTAAGATCCTTTATGCTAATCCCTGTTTCTAGTTCCTTTGCAATCTCAACGACTTGCTTTTCCCCCATACCATAGATAATCATGTCTGCATGTGCATCACAAAGAATACACTTGCGCAGGCAATCTTTCCAATAGTCATAATGAGTCAAGCGGCGTAAAGAGGCTTCGATACCTCCCAACACTACAGGAACATCAGGGTAAAGTTGTTTTAGAATATTAGCATAAACAATACTAGGATACTCTGGACGTAAGTCGTGACGACCATCAGGGGAATAAGCATCTTCCGAACGTAAGCGACGATTGGCAGTGTACTTATTTACCATTGAATCCATCGCTCCTGGTGCAATACCAAAGTAGAGACGAGGACGACCAAGTTTCTTAAAGTCTCTAAGGTCACCATGCCAATCAGGTTGTGGTACAATTGCAACTTTATAACCAGCAGCTTCTAGTGTACGACCTATAACAGCAACCCCGAAAGCAGGATGATCAATATAGGCATCACCTGAAAATAGGATGATATCCAACTGATTCCATCCTCTTAATTCAACTTCTTTCTTTGTTGTCGGCAAAAAGTCGGTTAATTGAAACCGACTATAACTTTTTGTTTGCTCTTTGAAAGTAGTTACTTTTTGCTCTCTTCTTTGTGGGGTTGAAGTTGTGTTCTTTCTATTCTGCTTAGCAGATTCTTGTTTTTTCTTTTGTGAACTCAAACGATTACTTCTTTAGTTTATTCTTCTATTGACTCTTCTCCAAGATTTACTTCAACCTGATGTTCTGCCACCCAGGTCTTGTAAAGCTTAATGAGATTGTTAAGTCCAATAGCTTTCATATTTTGGTTGTAAATAACATCTAAACATAAATCCAAAAGTTCTTTATCCTTTCCAGGTTCAGACTCTAATAGACCACGTATATTAAACTTTAACTTATCAAGAATGTTTTCATCAACAATTCCATTAGAATCTACAAGACCAGTGAGAAGGGCATACTTCTGAATAGTCTTTAGATGTTTATCACTAATTTCAATACTTCGCGTGCCTGTGGCATTTGCTTGAATTTTGTACATAGCTTTAACTTTTAAGATTATTATTTACTCATCAAGTAAGTGATGATTCCTTTCATTATGTTGTTACGTATAGATGAACTCTTTATACATTCTAGAGGGAAAGATGTGGTAAACACGCTATAATCATTACCTTTGTATGCTACAGCTGCACCATGTCCATCAGCATAAGTAAGAGCACAGAAAGCATTATCTGTTGGTGAAATATTATCAGGTGTATAAGCACCATAATGCTGCTCATTTATTGTGCGATAGATATCAAATGACGTTCCCATTCCACTAACTGTAGAATTGTAATTATCGGCATTAGAACCATCATAAGAAACTTTAAGATAGTTCTTCAACCAAAGTTGTTCATCTGCACCTTGCATATCTGAAGCAAGATAGGAACCACTAACAAGCAACTTACCGTGCTTCTGAAGATACGCCGAAAGTTTTTGACGAAGAGATGGTTTAAAACTTTTATAATAAATAAGACTATGCCCATCATCTTTCTCATTTCCAAGTACTAAATCAACAAGGGTATATTTGGAAAGATCAATCTCGCCATTTTCTACAGCTTTACTACTACAACTAACAATATTATAATTACCAGCATGTGATAAAGCTTCCGCATGTTCACGTGTATAACTAAAGTTATTACCTGCTATAACTTTACCAACAAGTTCTTCACCACCATAACCGAGAGCATCTACACCTTCTTTTCCCATCATAGAAACATCGAAGTTGCTCTGCCTACCACTCCAGCCTGCATTATTAATGTAGCTTAAACCAGGGTCAGCTTCTATATCAAATCCTTGCTCTAAGTTGTTATTGATAACAGCTGGAGAAGAAAGACGATGAAAACCATTGATAATTAAAATGGTCTGTTTTGCACCATTACGTTGGAAAGCAGATAATATCTCTGTTGGGAAACTTTCTCCACCACGATTACAAGCTGTAATCTTAAAATTATAGACCATCCCTGGTTCTAATTCAATGTCGTAATAAGAATCACGCACATTCACACCATTATCAAAGCCACTGTTTCCGATAGATGTATAAACATTATATGAAGTTGGTATAGCTGTTGGCTCACTTACATCTGATGTTGCTTTCCACTGCAAACGTATCTTCTTGGCAGAAATATATTCTATTTTAAAGCTATTAGGAGCAAGTGGTTGAACCACGTATCTTGTATGATGCATATCTGCTTCATACTTCAGAATAGTCTTATATATAGAACGTGCAAGTGTAAACTTAAAATTAGGATCTTGTCCCAACTTGATATCAGGGAAGTTTTGATGTGATAAAGTCTCTAATATTGCGGAAGGAATTGCTGGTAATCTTGTTTCACTATAATTACGATCCCATACAGAACGTGTTTGCCAAGAGATATTAAGGCTCTTTTCGATATCTTTCTTTGCATTTGCAACAAGCTGTTGAGCCAATGTCTTAGATGCTTGACGAGAAAGACCATCACCCAATGTACTGTTACCTTGTTGTGTTGTACATATTCCTAACGTTCCAACCAGACTACCATCAGACTTTACCCCCGCATCACTGTGTACAGCTAAAGAAAGTTCTATAGGAACCATCTTACCATCTTTCACATGAGGAAGATAAGAAGATCCACCAGCTAGCCAATTTGTCATTAGTGAACGAGAATTGATGTCATCATTATAATCATTAGAACCATTGCTTGTGCTTACAACATTCCTTGGAGCACCAGCCCATTGAGTATAATATCGAGCACCTTCTAGGAAACGTGGTAATCCACTAACAGAAGTTCCACGAACAATATTGCCCATACCACCACCAAAGCGAACAGCATCAGCAGTGACAATCCCCTTGTGAGCACTACGATTGGTGAGTACTACAGAGTTATTGATACTATTTCCTTTATCAAATTCGAAAGTACCAAGATATACCCATGTTCCTCCGCCCATTCTTTGATTAACATGGAAATGTGTTTCCTGCCCTTTATGAAATACAATATATTCTGCATCATCGACACTCTTCTTCTGTGTTTGATAGCTTACATATACAGCATAACGTCCAGACTCAGGAATTGTCGGTTGATAAACAACTGAACTTAATTTACTTTTACGCTTACGGGACTTTACTTGGCGGGCAGTACCTGCTATGAAGGGATTCTCACCATCGCTATAACTACCATAATGCTGTGCAAAGCCTGGTACAGATGTATTCTCCCACTTCTTTTTCAGACTTTCTTCTTTATAACCGTTATACTTACTATCGTTATCAACAATTACTTCATTCTTTTGCCAATCTCTTTCACGAGGAGTAAAGACTATTGCACCAGCATTCTCTAGCATTGGAATGAGGTAGGGGAGTACTATTGTTTGAGTATATAGATCTTCTGTTGTTCCAAACAGAATTGGCCGTTGCCATTTCCATGTACCTTTCTTTGAATCGTAATATCTCCCATGAGATGCCCATATAGAAAGGTGTCTATTCTGCAATCCTTCAGAAATCTCATTTGGACGAGACACATTCTTTACCCATGGCTTCCCCTGATAATCGGTCTTATCCCATGTTATTTTGCCCGTTTGTGCATGTAAATGTAGAGTAGATACAGCAATAAACGCTGTACACAACCATTTAATCTTCATTATTTATCTCTCCAATTGTGAATAGCTCTGGATGTCTACCTTTAAAATCTTTGAAATATAATTTTATCTCTTTCAATTCTTTCTCTATATCCCCTGTCGGAGTTATCACTTTAGAGCATACTATCAATTTCTTTTCAAAATCGACACCATAGAGGAAGATTGGCAATTTTGCTTTCATTGCTATATAATAAAAGCCTTTCTTCCATTCTGCATTTAAACTTCTAGTTCCCTCTGGAGTAACACAAAGTTGGAAAGAGTCAGCCCTCATAGCATATTCAGCTAATCGATCTGTCATACTCGTGTGCTTATCACGCCAAACAGGTATTCCTCCAAGTTTACGAAACATCCAACCTAAAGGCCAAATAAACCATTCCTTTTTCATCAAGAAATTGCTATGAAGCCCTTCTGCTCGTGCATACAACTGCCCTATAATAAAATCCCAATTACTTGTATGAGGCGCAAGACAGATAATAGCTTTATTGGGTAAAGTGAAACGAACATCTTTCTTCCACCCCATACGTTTATATAAAAGCCACTTTGAAAGAGATTGCAACATTACTACGCAAGGTTATTAAGTTGGTCAATAACTTCATTGACTTCCTTACTGAATTTATCTTTGAGGTCTTTAAAATATACCTTAGCAGGCATACCAGGCTCAACATGTGAGACGCGTCTAATATAATTATTGTGCATAGACAAAATAGAAGTGAGGAGAGCCTCTATATTGTCTGACTCACGACTCTCACCATAGAGAGAAGCTGCAATACCCTCTACAAACAAGTCACCACAAATATAATTAATGGTGCGCTTAAGATCTCTTTTGTTGCTCATATTAATCCTAAATAATCTATTATTTAACTTTTAAATGCTCAAAGATAGATAAAATAATTAGAAATACAAATATATCTCCTACTAAAATAGAGTTAAAAGAATAAATTAATGCCATTTCTTTTTATTTATCAGATAAAAAAAGTAATTTTGCATCATAGATAAATTATTAATAATTCATACATTTAAATCATTTTATTTACACAATGGAAATTAGCGCATTGCAGAAGGAAAGAGCAGGTTACCAACCAAAGTTACCAAAAGCTCTTCAGGGTGCAGTAAAGGTAAAAGAAGGTGCTCCTACACAGAGTGTTGATAATCAGGAGGACATCAAGAAGTTGTTTCCTAATACATACGGAATGCCTCTCGTAGAGTTCGAACCAGCTGACTCTGCTAATAATGCAAAGATGAATGTTGGTGTAATCTTATCAGGTGGTCAGGCACCTGGTGGTCACAACGTTATCTCTGGCTTATTTGATGAAGTTAAGAAGTTGAATCCAGACAACCGCCTCTATGGTTTCCTTATGGGACCTGGTGGTCTTGTTGATCACAATTATATTGAGATTACAGCTGAGAACCTTCAGGCTTATCGCAACACTGGTGGTTTCGATATGATTGGTTCAGGAAGAACTAAACTTGAGAAGGAAGATCAGTTTGAGAAGGGACTTGAGATCATTAAGAAACTAGACATCAAGGCTGTTGTTATCATCGGTGGTGACGATTCTAACACAAACGCTTGTGTTTTGGCTGAATATTATGCAGCAAAACAATATGGCGTACAGGTTATTGGTTGCCCAAAGACTATTGACGGCGACTTAAAGAATGATCAGATTGAAACCTCTTTCGGTTTCGATACAGCTACTAAAACTTACTCTGAGCTTATCGGTAACATCGAGCGTGATTGCAACTCTGCTCGTAAATACTGGCACTTTGTTAAGTTGATGGGGCGTTCTGCTTCTCACATTGCACTTGAGTGCGCATTACAGACACAGCCAAATATCTGTCTTATCTCTGAGGAAATCCAGGCAAAGGATCAGACTTTGAATGACATCGTTGAGTACATTGCAGGCGTTGTTGCATATCGTGCAGCACAAGGCAATAACTTCGGTGTTGTTTTAATCCCAGAAGGTCTCATAGAATTTATCCCAGCTATCGGTCGTCTTATTCAGGAATTGAATGATTTGTTGGCTGCTCATGGTGCTGATTATATGAACCTCGACAAGGATGCACAGCGTAAGTATATCCTCGAACACCTATCTGCAGAAAACAAAGCTACATTCGAAACTCTTCCTGAAGGCGTTGCTCGTCAGCTTTCTCTCGACCGTGATCCACACGGAAACGTACAGGTTTCTCTCATCGAGACCGAGAAACTTATCTCAGAGATGGTTGCTGCTAAGCTCGATCAATGGAAGAAAGAAGGCAAATATGAAGGCAAATTTGCTGCTCAGCACCACTTCTTCGGTTACGAAGGTCGTTGCGCTGCTCCATCTAACTTCGACGCTGACTACTGTTATGCACTAGGTTCTTCAGCTGCTCAACTAATCGCTAATGGCAAAACTGGCTACATGGCTATCGTAAAGAATACGACTGCTGGTACAGACCAATGGAAGGCTGGAGGTGTGCCTATCACAATGATGATGAACATGGAGAAGCGTAATGGTGAAATGAAACCAGTTATCCGTAAAGCTCTTGTAGAACTTGATGGAACTCCATTCAAGACTTTCGCTGCACAGCGTGATAAGTGGGCTAAGGAAACATGCTACGTTTATCCAGGTCCTATCCAGTATTGGGGACCTTCTTCAGTTTGCGATCAAACAACTAAGACCCTTGTCTTAGAGCAAACTAAGTAAGCATACCCATAATAAGAAAGGTGTGTCAAATAAAAACTAATAAGGTTAAATATTTGGCACACCTACTTTTATAATCTAGCGAAACCTCATTTTACCTTCAGGCATAATGCAATTCTCAAAGCTACCTCAACATTTATTTCATCTTTGGATTATCATTCCACGTTGGGCGAAAGTATTGGGTGCACTATGTTTAGCTTGTATTTATAGTATTTCATTCTATCTCTTATTCGTAGCCCCTACTGGTTTCAGATGGCGCGGTATATATGGCGACCCGAATTATCCAACAGGTTACACAATCCATGGTATTGACGTAAGCCGATATCAAGGTACAATCAATTGGAATCGACTAAGAAATGCGATGATTGAGCGGTCACCAATTCGATTTGTTTTCATTAAATCTACAGAAGGAGATAGCCACTTAGACGCAACTTTCAGGGATAATTTCTATAATGCGAAAGAATCGGGATTCATCCGAGGTGTGTACCATTTTTGGAGCAATAACTCATCTCCAAACAGACAGGCTTATTTCTTCCTGGCAATGGTAAAGTTAGAATCGGGCGACCTCCCCCCTGTTTTAGATGTAGAATCAAAACCAAACAATATCAGCACTAAGGAGTTTCAACAAAATATCCTTACATGGTTGCGTATTGTAGAACAGAAATATCATGTAAAACCAATTATCTATACTTATTATAAGTTTAAAGATCAATACCTATCCGATTCTCGCTTCGACGAATATCCTTATTGGATTGCACATTATTACGTAGATCAAATGGGTTATCAAGGAGCGTGGAAATTCTGGCAACATACTGATGCGGGCAAGTTGCCGGGCATTAAAGGCTATGTAGACTTAGATATATATAATGGAAGTTTCTATAGTCTGCAACGTATGTTAATACCATAAGCAACCCAAATCGAGTGTATTATTTTACAGAAAAGATATTTACATTTATTTTCCTCAATATAGACTCTTTGCGTAAATATTATACGTAAAAACGACTTTTAATCTTGCTTTTTCCCAAATCGTATATACGTTTTTAGTAAAATGTACCTCCGTTTTCTTCAAAACCGACCTCCGTTTTGATGAAAACCAACCTCCATTTTAGCAAAAATCTACCTCCATTTTACCTAAAACGATAGTACTTTTTGTCCAAAACGATAGTACTTTTCACCTAAAACGATAGTTCTTTTAAATTAAAACCTCCTATCAATTCGATTGGAACTTCTACAGAAATTTATAATTACCTATAATTCAAATACTTAAAACGAAACTAAAATTTCACTTTCATAAATACGATATTTGAGAAAAATAAGCCCCCATTTCAGAATAACGTAATTATAAGCCACTAAAAAGGCAATATTTTATTACAAAGAATACTTTATTGATTAATATTTAACTTACGTATTTTTGATGTGTAACAAGTATACTATTTTGTTGATATACTATAATAGCATTCAAGTTTGAAATATCAATCCAATATTTCTTAACTATCAAAAATTTTATCATTATACTCTATTTTTGCTAATTTCTAATTAACAAAATCAGAATATTTAATGTAGTTTAACAAAATGGGGGGGGTAAATAATAATTTTTAAATAACTTTGCACGCAAATTAAAGAGAGAACTAACAGAACTACCAAATATAAAAAAATATATCTTCATTATCTTATTCCTTTAAGGATATATAGATAGAAGTGTTACGTAAACTAAATAATAAAATTTATTGTATGAAACGAAAAAAAGAGTACATGACTCCAGAGTTAAAAGTGATTATGTGCGAGTATGTGAGTATGATATGTGGGAGTAAGCCCACAGAACTTGATTCCGCAAATTCAGAAGAATCTGACTGGGATAATAATAGAGATATTGACAATAATGAATATGGTTTTGAATAAAATTAAGAACAAATTAGACACGAAGAAATGATGATAAGAAAGAATATGAAATGGGGATTGTTAGTAGCAATCTTTACGTTTTCGGCTTGTAACAATACTGAAGAGATTGAAAACGGAGGAACAAATAGTAAAAGTAAGGTGATTATTGAGATTACTGAAAGTAATTATGAAGATATTAGTACCCATACACGTGCTCATGTTAACGAGACAAACTTAGAGAATCTTCCAGAGCTTACACAAATTTCGGATTGTAGTGTTGCTACAGATGTAGAAAGTGATACAGCAAAAGACGAAAGAGCTGCTACAAGAGCAATCACTACACCAACACATTATAAAGTACGTGTTTATCAAGGTTCTACTAAGGTTGGTGAGTTGAGTGGCGTGTTAGCTGGGAATAGCTTTACTCCAGATGCAGGTACAAGTAACCAATTAGACTTAAAACGTAATACAACTTATACATTTGTATGTTTTAATGATGACGTTGATTCTAATGGCGACAATTTAGAAGTAGTATTAGCTAAGGCTGCTACAGCTCGTATTGGACGTAGTACATTCACAACAAGTGGTGATGGAAGTACTGCTATGATAAAGATTGTTGCTAAACATGCTGGCGCAAGAGTAAGGACAAAGATAATGGCTTATAAGCATATTGTAAAACCATTTAAGGCAACGTTCTCTTCTAACACACCTGATATTCCAACAAAGGTTTCCTTTAACCCACTTACCAATAGTTATACCACATTATCTTCTGCAGCATTTGCACCAGAAGAAAATAACTCTCCGCTAAGTACTGAAACTAAATTCTCAGGATCAGGTTATGGTGGCTTTCCTGGTTTTACTTCTTGCGGACCTTGGCATTACGTGTTGCCAGGCACAAATGTAAATCATTTCCAAATGGACATCACTGAAGGGCAGGTTTATTGGAAGAACATTGCTGGTAATATTCCAAAATTAACTATTAGTGATTATATAGTAGCAGCAAATGGAACTTACTCAGCAAGAGTACCGATGAAACCTGTTTATACTTATCTTTTTAGTGACGGAACAACAGGCTCATTGGCTGCAAACCCTAATAAGCATGCTGTGGCTGTTGTTGTTGATGCTGACCAACGTCTTGCGGCTGCTATAGAAGAAGCAGGGAATGGAGCAAAATATGTTTGGCAAGCCGCAAAGTATGGGTATAATCATACAGCAGCAAAGATTGTTGCTGATAATTGGATGCCCTATTTAGATTACACTTTCACAAATGGTGAGAGTGGTTATGACAACACATGGGATGCCTCTACCAGTAGTAGCATTGTTGAGGGTAACAAAGTGAGAGGTGAAAACCCTGATTTCCCAGCTTTTTATGCTGCTGCTCACTTCACCCCATCTGTAGGTGTAACAGGTTCATTAGTGGGAAAGAAATGGTTCTTGCCATCTGAATTAGATTACTTTTATGCTGTTGTAACCCTTGGATTCACAGAGAAAGCCGAATTGAAAGGCTTATACAAGGCTTATTCTATGTATGGACTATTGTTTGAGCGTGCATTTAAAGAAGCTGGCGGTAAGCCTTTCTTAAATGATGAAGATACCATGCACTTCTGGACAAGTACTGCCTTTAATGGTGGAGGTCAAGTTGAATTCCAAGGAATAGCAACAATCTTTGGCTCTCAATATCCTAATTATGAATATAAAGTTCGTGCTTTCATAAAGTATTAAACTTCAACTATCAATATTGATTACTATTAATCAATACAAAGAAATGGACTAACTCTTGTTTAAACTTTAAAGATTTATAGTTTAAAGTTTCATGCAAGTTAGTCCATTTTATATATAATGCAATCAATAAGATTGTAATTTAATATTTAAATCTTCTCAAGCAATAGGCAGCACCAGTCATGATTCATAATTCGTTTGCACTCTTCTAAACCTAAGTTTTTCGCTTCCTTTAAAATAATTTCAGCGTCTTGCTCATAGAATCCGCTTAAAATAATCCTAGAATTAGTTGTCATCACACTCACAAAAGCTGACAAATCCTCAAGAATTATATTTCGATTAATATTAGCCAAAACGAAATCGAATACTCCACTTATGTGAGATAGTACACGCTTATCGCCTTCCAGAACATCTAATTCAACCTCATTTAATTCTGCATTATGTTGCGCATTATTAACGCTCCATTCGTCAATATCATAAGCTACAACCTCTTTTGCTCCATATTTTGCAGCCACAATACCTAGGATTCCTGTTCCGCAGCCACAATCTAAAACTCTTTTTCCCGTTAGATTTTGGTTCAAAAGAAGCGAAACAATCATCTGAGTTGTCTCATGCGTTCCCGTTCCAAAGGCTTGTTTTGCATCAATAACTATCTTCATTGGAATCGATTCGATATTTTGCTGATGATTCGCATCCTCTAGTTTATTGCCACAAACAATAGCACATTGATTGTCAATAATTATCGGATCGAAGCCCGCTTTCTCCCATTCTTCATTCCAATTCCTATCTTCAACGTTACTAGCAGTAAACGTTATTTCGACATCTGGTATCGGAAAGTTCTGAAGTGTGTTTTCCAAACTCTCCGCATGAAAGAGTTCTTCTTGACAATAACCAATCAATTTCCCATTTTCATCGGAAAAAGATTCAAAACCGATCTCACCAGTAAGAGCAGCAATAATGTCTCTTATATCCTGATTATCAGGCTTTGCAGTAAATTCTACTTGTATATATCTCATAATGGTGTTAAATTTCTATTGCAAATTTATAAAAATTAGGGAAAAACCTACCATGGATTAGGGAAATTCTGTATATTTGCAAAGAAAGTTATTCTATTTTTGCACTATCGAAAGTGTATATTAAGTGCATTGGAGAATAAATTGGTGTTAAACAAGTTACAAATTAAAAAATAAAAGGCATATGAAACGAGTAGTATTACTTTCGGTTTTATTTGGAGCCATGCCATTATTATCAATGGCGCAGGATGACCTTTATTTCACACCTTCAAAGGCGGAACAAGCAAAATATCTAAAGGATAGGGTAGAAGAGGATCGCCCAGTTTACTATAGCGGTATTGGTAAATCAAATGATGAGTATAATCGTCGGGGGCAATACAGCTATAAGAAAGTTGGAGTAGACTCTTTGGGTAATGATATTTTTATGTCACGTATTTCAACTTTGCATGGCGATTCAGTTGTATTGGATACTATTTATGGTGGATTAACACGTAGATATGATAGTAATAATGATGATTTTGCTTATAGTCGTCGCATGAGTCGCTTCGATGGTTATTGGGGCGGATATTATGATCCATGGTTTGCTGGTCGTTCTTCAATATATGTAGGTTGGGGCTTGGGTTCTCCTTTCTATGGTGGCTGGTATGACACTTGGAACGATCCATGGTATTACGGCTATTATGGTGGTTATCCTTATTACAGTTATTATGGCGGATATCCATACTACAGCTATTACGGCGGTTATCCTTATTATGGTTATGCAGGTTATGGATGGTATAATCCTTGGAGAGGATACTATGGTTATGGTTGGGGCTATCCATATTATGGTTATAGAGGAGCTTACGTAACTTATCGCAATGGGCATACTGGTACGGCTAACCATTGGGGAACTACAGCAGGAGATTATAACTATAATAGAAATCGCACATATTCAAACTATCCTCACACCTATTCTGGTCAGAACAGAAATACCACGAATACTCAGCCTAATGATCTGAGAAGTTACCAGGATAGATTTGGCGGTCAACGTCAAAGTGACTTCCAGAATCAGACTCGCCAGGTTTATTCAATGCCAGAGAATAATTCCTTTGGTGGAGCTAGTAGAGGTTCCTTTGGTGGTGGCTTCGGTGGTTCACAAGGCGGAGGAGCAAGCTTTGGTGGCGCACGTGGCGGTAGCGGTTCTGTATTTGGAGGACACAGATAATTTAAAGTAGTTAGAAGTTAAAGGAAATAATGTTTATCATTATGAAGAATAGATATTTTTTATTTGCGACAGCATTAATGATTGCAATGTCAGCAAATGCTCAGGAAACTTATGAGAATGCAAAGTTAGTAGGGGAGGATCTCAATGGAACAGCTCGCTATGTAGGTATGGGTGGTGCTATGGAAGCATTGGGTGCCGACATATCAACAATAGGAACCAACCCTGCTGGTCTTGGTTTGTTCAGACATAGTAATCTCAGTGTTAGTGGTGGTCTACTCATGCAATCAAATGGTAAGGAGTTTACTAATGGTAATAAGACTAATGCTAGCTTTGACCAAATAGGTGGAGTATATTCAACTCGCACTGGAGCAAAGTCTTTCCTTAACTTTGGTTTCAACTATCATAAAGGTAAGAACTTTGATTATATCCTGAATGCAGCAAATTCATTGAATGGTAGTTCACAAAATAAGCAATCATTTATTAAGGGATTAGTTGGTAGTGAAGGCAATGGTGGCTTTTATGTAGATAGAGATCCTAAAACAAATGCTAATGTTGGATATTCTGACTTAAATAAGAAAAGCAATGCTTATACATTTAGTCAGATAGATTATCTCTATTGGAACACTTTAATTCCAACTAACAATCCTACGAAACCTTATGACTATGATGGAGGAAATGATTATACTTTCAATCGTGCTCACAATGGTTATATAGGTAACTACGATTTCAGTGTTAGTGGGAACCTGAATGATAGGGTATATCTCGGTGTTACTTTCGGTATAAAGGATGTACACTATAACGCATATAGCGAATACTCTGAGAATTTAGTTAGTGGTGCGCGTGCTTCGGTAGCAGATAATAGAAGTATCACTGGTAGTGGTTTTGATGTTACAGCAGGTGTAATTGTACGTCCAATTGAATCTTCACCATTTAGAATTGGTGCGTATGTAAAGACTCCAACATGGTATGATTTGACCACATCTAACACAACTAGTCTTATAGATTATAGAAACTATGGTGCTGCAAATAATAGCAAGTACGTAAACAACTCTTATGACTTTAAGATATGGACTCCTTGGAAGTTTGGTTTCTCATTAGGTCATACTATCGGAAGTTCTCTTGCTTTAGGTGCAACTTATGAGTATGAAGATTATAGTCGCATCAATACGAGAATCAATGATGGTGGTTACATTGATTATTGGACTGGTAGTTATTATGATTCATCTATCGCTGATACTCAAATGAACAATCACACACGAGAAGTTCTAAAAGCTGTTAGCACTTTAAAGTTAGGTATTGAGTATAAGCCAACAACAAACCTCGCATTACGTGCTGGTTATAATTATGTAAGTCCAATGTATTTTAGCGATGGACAGAAAGACCCAGGTCTATCTTCATTAGGAACATCTTATGCTTCAGCAACTGATTATACCGACTGGAAGGCAACGAATCGTTTTACTTTAGGTGTTGGTTATCAGATTGATAAGTTTAATATAGACTTAGCTTATCAATATAGTAGTCAGTCTGGTGATTTTTATCCATTCTCAAATGTAAAGAATATAAATATCAACTCAACTACATATAATAATATAGCAACAGGAACTAAAGTTAAGAATGATAAGAGTCAATTACTATTGACCTTAGGTTACCGCTTTTAACCTGACACATATTCTTAAACAGTAAACAATAGATAGAATAATATTCTTACTTTAAATATTAGGATATTCAAGTTTGGATCAATAACCTGATTAAAAAAGATCAAGAATAATCTTTTCAAAAGTAAGAATATAACTATAAAGAGGATAATCCCGAAAGTTCTTTCATCAGGCTTTCGGGATTTCTATTTTCATATAACAACTATTCTTTTACATAGAACACATTTTCTTTTTCACATAACAGCCTTTCCTCATCAACAATGACAACCTTAAAGCACAAAAGGAGAGACTTTCTTTAATTTATTTATCATAACCATCATTACTATTGATATTATACTTATATTTCAATGGTACTTATAGTCTAAAAAACATTAAAAGCTAAATTGAATGAAATATATTCATTAATTTTGTAGGTTAAGAATAAATAACTTAAAGCAATAAGAGTACCCAGTTAAAGGCAATAAGAGTAAACAACTAAAAGCAAAAAGAGTTCTTATTATATACTCAAGAATTAAGCTATTCAAACATGGAAAAAGCACTGACAATTTATAAGGCATCAGCAGGCTCTGGCAAAACATTCACATTAGCTTCAGAATACATTACACTTGTAGTTAAGAATCCCCAGGATTATAGTCGTATACTAGCTGTTACCTTTACCAATAAAGCTACACAAGAAATGAAGATGCGTATTCTTACACAGCTTTATGGTATTGCCCATTCTCTAAAGGAATCACAGCCTTACTTTGAACAAGTCCAAACAAAGACCGATTTACCAGAGATTACTATTCGTGAAAATGCAGCCGAAGCATTATCATTACTTACGCATCATTATAACTACTTCCGTGTATTAACAATTGATGCTTTTTTTCAAGCGATTTTACGTAATCTTGCACGTGAACTTAATCTTACAGCTAACCTGCGCATTGATCTCAATGATACTCAAGTAGAAGCTCAAGCTGTTGATAATCTTGTTAATGACCTTGAGGAAGGAAAAGATGTACTTATATGGATTAGTGACTATATTGATAGAAACATTGAAGATAATCAAGGATGGAACGTAATTGATCAAATTAAAGACTTTGGTAGGAATATATTTCAAGACTTCTATAAGGAAAATAAGGAAGCTCTGGACAAATGCTTTAATAACGAAGGGTTCTTTGATAACTTCATAAAAGATCTTAGAAAAAGACGTAATACTATCGCTAATAAACTGACTAGCATGGCAAAAGAGTTGATGTCAGTAATTAGTAAGGCTAATCTCGATAATCCAGCTTTATTTAATCGTGGTACAAAAGGTATCTATAACTATATCAGCAAATTAACTCAAAATAAACCAACGGGAGATTTAGCCCCGCAGTATGTCCAAACTTGTATTGAAAATGCCGACAAATGGCCTGCTGGTAAGTGTCCAAAGGAAATTAAAACAATTATTATAGATCTAGCTTCAAAGTCCTTATGCAATGATCTTAAATTATTGGAAGAGTATCGTCTGAACAACTGGAAAGAATATCAATCATGTAACCTTACACTAAGACATCTTTCTCAATTACGTTTACTTCATTCTATTTCAGAAGCTGTGGACGAACTAAACAAAGACATGAATAGATTTATGCTAAGTAATACACAATCCTTACTTAGTAATTTAATGAAAGATAGTGACACCCCTTTTGTCTTTGAAAAGATTGGAGCTTATTTAAAACATATCATGATAGATGAGTTTCAAGATACTAGTACAATACAATGGAACAACTTTAAGAAACTTCTTATCAACTGTATGTCTCAGGGCGATTCTCATAACCTAATTGTAGGTGATGTCAAACAAAGTATTTATCGTTGGAGACAAGGAGACTGGAGACTCTTAAACAACATAGAAAAAGAGTTCTCTACAGAACAATTATCGATTAAACCTTTAAATACCAATTATCGTTCCGAAGAAAATATTATCCTATTCAATAATGCCTTCTTTACTCTAGCAATAGAGCAATCTATCAAGGAATTACAACAAGATAATATTGGTAATTTTGAGCAACTTACTGAGGCATATAAAGAGATTATTCAGCAACCTAAAAAGAATAATCATAAGGGTTATGTCAGTGTAAAGCTATTTCCCTCTGACAATTACGAAGAAGATGTCTTAAATGAACTAACAAATAACGTACAACAACTACTTGATTTAGGATATAGACAAAAGAGTATCACAATTCTTGTGCGTACTAAAGGTGTAATTCAAGATATAGTTGATACCTTTCAACATCATTTCGGTAGTGCTATCAGTATTGTTTCAGACGAAGCATTCCGCTTAGATGCGTCTCTCGCTGTAAATGTAATTATTCTTGCCCTCCGACTACTAGTACATCCCGATGATAAACTTACAGCAAGTAAGTTGTTAAAGTTGTACCATCAGCAGGTTCTAAAAGATAGTAGCAATAGTAATGAGATATTAGTTCAGCCAGGAGATAACATATTTAAAAACTTGCCAAGCAGTTATATTGAACAATTCAAGCAATTACCCAATTTATCATTGATAGATTTAGTAGATCAAATCTATGAAATGTTCGGTTTAAAAGAGCTTGAAGGACAAAGTGCTTATGTATGTGCTTTCTATGATACGTTGAATGAATATCTACGTGATAATCCTGCAGATATTGACGATTTCATCGAAGAATGGGAAAAGTCTTTGTCACAGAATACTATACAAAGTGATGAAGTTGATGGTATACGTATTATTACTATACACAAAAGTAAGGGCTTAGAATATGATAATGTTCTAATCCCTTTCTGTGATTGGGAATTAGAGAAGACCACTGGTAATACTATTTGGTGTAATGGTAAGGATAAAGAGGAACCTTTCAATCAATTACCTTTAATCCCTATCGACTTCTCTAAGAAAAGTATGATGGGAACTATCTTTGAAGATGACTATAAAGAGGAGCATTTACAGAATATAGTTGATAACATGAATCTTTTATATGTTGCTTTCACTCGAGCGAGTAAGAATCTCTTTATCTCTGGCAAAAGGATGAAGGATAAAAAACTGAAAGAACTTGAAAGCAACCCCACTAATAGTAATCGCTCACAAATAATACAACTAATAACAGAGTCGCTTAGCTCTAAGTTGGATGGTGCAACACTTTGCGATGGTAAGGAGTCAGAGCCATTAGAATTTGAGTTTGGCACATTATGTAAAGACGCTGACAATAGTACAAAACCAGTTGATAATCAATTATTAAATAAAAATCCTTTCAGTGAAACTATAGAGTCGAAGCTAATTAAAATAGAAACCTTCCCCCACCCTGCCGAGTTCAGACAAAGTAATAAGAGTGAAGAGTTTATTAAAGGTGAGGATGTTGATCCTTCTGACGCTAATCGATATATCAAGATTGGTAACATCCTTCATCAACTATTTTCTACCATTTTAACGGAGGAAGATATAGAACCACGTTTAAAGGATTTAGAACTGCAAGGTGTTGTTTATAATGATGAAGTAACCTCGGCAGAACTACGGAATAAAATAGCTAATGCTTTAAGAAATGAGAAAGTTAAATCGTGGTTCTCTGATCGATGGGAATTATTCAATGAATGTACAATAATTGAATATGACAACCAAGATGGAGTTGTTCGTGAACATAGACCTGACCGCGTTATGACCGATGGAAACGAAATAATTATCGTTGATTTCAAATTTGGTAAACCACGCACAGAGTATCATGAGCAAGTAAAACAATATATTGAATTACTTAAACGTATGGGGCATAAGAACATATCTGGTTATTTGTGGTATGTCATGCGTAATGAAGTTGAAGAAGTCAATATTACTCAATAGTAGTATTATTCAGCATTAAAAGTATCGTAACAAATCGTATTTACATCATTCAATCATTCAAAACAAATGAAATCATTTCTCGAACATATAGCAAAAGATTTACTCGATAAATACGGAACTGATTTGGCACATATTGCCGTTGTCTTTCCTAACAAACGTGCGTCTTTATTCCTCAATCAAGAACTAGCCCGTCTAGCTGGTAAGCCAATATGGAGTCCCGCTTATATTACAATATCAGATTTCTTCCGTCAACATTCGGAACTAACTGTAGCCGATCCTATCAAAAGTGTTTGCGATTTATATAAGAGCTACATAGAGGTAACAGGTCATGTTGAAGAAACTTTAGATCAATTCTATGGATGGGGACAACTACTATTAGCCGACTTCGATGACATCGATAAAAACATGGCTGATACAAAGATGGTCTTTGCAAATATCAGAGACTTGCATGAGTTAGATGATGTCAGTTATCTTACAAATGAGCAGAAGACTGAATTACGCCGTTTCTTCGCTAATTTCGATGATAACCCAGAGGGTATTCGTGAAAAGTTTATCACACTTTGGGCTAGACTGATGGACATATATGACAACTTTAAGCAAAGACTTCGTTCACAAGGGCTTGCTTATGAGGGTATGCTATATAGAGATGTAGCCGAACAAAATTCTATTGAAACAAAGTATGAACATTACATTTTCATCGGTTTCAACGTTCTACAGAAAGTCGAACAGCACTTATTCAAGCATTTAAAGAAAGATAATAAGGCTAGTTTCTATTGGGATTATGATCGATATTACATGAACTCAAATAACGAGGCTGGCACATATATACATCAATGGTTGGATAAATTTCCGAACAGTTTGCCTAATGATAACGATGAGATATACGATAACCTTGGGAATGATAAACAAATAAATTTTATATCAGCTCCTACAGAAAATCTGCAAGCTCGATACATTACAGAATGGTTAAAAGAGGACAATCGTTATAAGGATGGCAAGCGAACAGTTATTGTTTTATGTGATGAACACTTATTACAAACTGTTATCCATTGTATCCCTGACGAAGTAAAGACATTGAATATAACAACTGGTTTCCCTTTAAAGCAAACTCCTATTGCTTCCATGGTAATGCAACTCTTAGCACTACAATTAGAAGGTTACTCTCAATCGGAGCAGGGTTATAGGCTACGTTATCTTAGTAGGGTGTTACGACATCCGTATGGTAAATATCTAATTCCAGAGGCAGAGAAATTGATAGAAAAGATAAAGGAGGAAAAAGAGTTTTATGTAAACGTGAATGAAATTTCACAACTAACTTATCATCAAAGTGATAAACAACATTTACTAGAACTTGTCCATTGGCTATCTGATGCTATCCGTATCATTGGAATGAATGGTGCAGCTGTAAATAAAGATCCTCTTTTCCAGGAGTCAGTGTTTAGAATGTACACCTTACTTACACGCCTATACGACTTAATGTCAAGTGGGGATCTTGAGGCTGATAAGATAATTTTCCGAAGATTATTAAATCAACTCATTACCACAACAAGCATTCCTTTTCATGGGGAACCAGCTCAAGGCGTGCAAGTCATGGGCGTACTAGAAACTCGTAATCTCGACTTTGATCATGTCCTTGTTCTCTCATGCAATGAAGGTAATATGCCTAAGGGAGTTGATGATGCCTCATTTATCCCCCACTTGATTCGTAAGGCTTATGGACTAACGACCATTGATAACAAGGTGTCTATCTATAGTTATTATTTCCATGGTTTGATTCAAAGAGCAAAAGATGTAACCTTCTTATATAATAATTCCACGCAAGGTAGTCAAACTGGAGAGATGAGTCGCTTTATGTTACAACTAATGGTGGAGTGGAATCATCCAATTCATCGACTTGCATTAAAGGCTGGTCAAGAACCGATGAGGATTGATACAGAGATCGTATATAAGGATGATGCTGTCATGAATAAGTTGGATGAGATTAGTCGTTTCTCCCCTACTGCCATTAATACTTATATTCGTTGTTCGTTAAAGTTCTACTTTAAATACATTGTAGGAATAAGTGAATTAGAAGATGTTGAAGAAGATGATATTGATGGACGTTTATTTGGTAACATCTTTCATTGTGCAGCTCAGTTGATGTATGAAAAGTTACTACCAAGAGACATCATTACAGCTAAGAACATTGATGATCTATTAAAGACAGGCAAGAGTTCACAGTCAATTACATCAGGTAACTCACAATTAACTTTGGAGGACATTGTTGATGAAGCCTTTGCCACGACACTCTTTAATAAAGAAGCAGGAACAAGAACCTATCCCAAGCTAAATGGTTTACAGCTAATAAACCGCGAAGTCATCGTGAAATATTTACGTCAGTTATTACGAATCGACCAACGCTCTGCACCTTTAAGAGTACTTGCACATGAGTTTGATGTGAATAGAAGTATAACTATCAAGGTGGGTGATAGAGAAAAGAAGTTAAGAGTTGGCGGGCGTGTTGATCGACTAGATGAGGTCTTTTCAGATAGTGACAAGGCACAATTACGTGTCGTAGATTATAAAACTGGTGGTAGAGTTGCAGCACCACTGAAATCTATTGAAGAGGTATTTGATCCAAAGAATGTTGCTTTTAAAAAGAGTGACTATACAATGCAAGCTATGTTTTATAGCTTAATTGAAGCAGAACATGATGATAAGCTTAATCCTTTGCATCATGCGGTTAGCCCTGCATTACTCTTTATTCAACACGCTGGCGGTGATAATTATTCACCAATATTGTCAATGGAAGGGAAAGAAATAACAGATGTTACGGAATATAAGGAACCTTTCTTTGAACATCTCATTCAACAATTGGAGGATCTCTTTAATCGCAATATTGCTTTTAGCCCTACTGATGATCTTAATGCTTGTTCCTATTGCCCCTATAAACAAATGTGTGGTAGATAATGGTTTAATTATAAGTATAATTCAATTCTTATTGTTTTGATTTGATTTTACATGAACAAACATCTTCAGCTTTTTAACTATTTTACAAATATGTTGAATAAATGAGGATGTTTGTTTCTCTTTTTAATGTAAGATCTATAGTTTAGGTTGATGTTCTTCCTTGTACTTATTACCCTTATTAACAGGTGGTAAGCCTCGTTGATTGAATTAAATAGTTATTTTCGCAATTTATATCAACTTTATAAGAAAAAAGTTTCTAATTATTTGGACGTTTCAAACTAAATTTATACCTTTGTCACAGATACAACTTAATATACAAATAATATTTGTTATAGTCTTTTATAGACAAAGCGTTCTTTTACAACTGAGTTTAAATAAACGAATCTACAATTAAGTAATTGCAATAATATAAGTAATGTCATTGTTGTAATCTCCCTTTATAAGAAAGAGAGGTTAGCATGATAAAGTATAATGACTTTGGAGAACCTAATGAGTCTCTATGATGTAGAATAACAAACCTGACGAACTTCTATAATTTTAGTTCCCAGCAAGTTTAAGTTAAAGTACGATTAGCGTTTAAGTTAAAGTACGATTGACGTTTAAGTTAATGTACAACTCACGCTAAGGTTAAAGTACAATAACGTTTAAGTCAAAGTACTAAATTCTTCTGAACAAGAGCCTTTTACAGCTCAGAAGTGAAGAAGGATTTATGATAAGATTTTTGTAGTATTAACGGGGTGTGCACCTATGTGTTATACCTCATATATTAATTTTTAAAAAATCGTACTTATGATTTACTTAAAAGTTAAAAGATCAGTCCATCGGGTTGGTCCTAACAAAGGTCAGAAAGCCTTTAGTGCAGTACCTAAGGCTCCTAACAAGTTCTCTTCAACATGGCTTATTGAGCGTATTGTTCGAGAGACTTCTTTGAGCGAAGGCGATGTGCATAACGTGTTAATAACGTTACGAAACATTGTCAAAGAGGTTGTACAACTAGGCGGATCACTTGATTTAGGGGACATCTTCTCCCTTCGAACAGTTATTCACTCCAAGATGGAAAACAATGAGAAAGACGTAAGCGTCGCCTCATTGAAAAAGCCTCGCATTGTTGTGACATGGAAACACTCTGTGAGTAAGGCTTTAAAGAATCTACAAGTGGAAGTGGATAATCCTCTACGAAAGAAGGAGAAGCCGACTAAACCTAAGCCTGACAAGAAAGAAGAGGAAAACGGCCCGGTAGCTAATTCCTAAGCCATTCATGATGTGAATGTTGCTTTACTCTAATCGAATGGGAGGTAAACACTACGTGTAGTTGTTTACCTCCTGTTTTTATTTATAATATATGTAGAATCAATATCTTGGGCACAGCATAATTGGCAAGATATAATAGCATGAAACGGGAATCCCATTATGCTTTCCTGGATTCCATTTAGGCATCTTCTTCATTACACGAAGTACTTTCGTATCAAGCTCATGGTTAGTGCTTCTGTAAATACTAAAATCAGACAATCTGCCATCTGACTTTACAATAAACTTTACCATTACTCTTACATATACTCCTTCTCTAATTATCCTTTTGGAAAAACGAAGGTGGGATATTAACCAAGTATTAACGTTACCTTTAAAGCTTGGCATCTCTTCAACAACTGTGTAGACCTTCTTTCCATTTTCTACGAAATCATTTTGAAAGCTACTGAATGCTTGAGTTATAGTCGTATCCGTCACTAAAAACAGAAATAATATGAATATAAATTTCTTCATTTGGCTTCTTTTTTATTAGGTTTGGATGATATGTTCTTTGAGAATCGGTAAGAACTCTATCAGTATAAACTACTACGAAAGTAAAGATTTCTAAGAGAATAAGAAGTTACAATCGCTTTAATTCTTCAAGATTCTTCTCTTCTTTTTCAAACTTTTGTTTACCAACACTATAAGTGAAACGCAACATGATCTTCCGACTCTCTCCATATCCCCAAGACGATAGATCCAAGCTATCTTTTATTCCATAGCTATCCCAACGCTCTGTATGTAACAGGTCTGTCATCAATAGTGAGAGGCGGAAACGATTATTATTCCATGATTTATTTAAGTCTAAATCAATACCACCTGTTGACTTATTCACTTCATAACTTCCTCCTTGACGTTTTGAATAGTATCGTCCTGAAAGCTCTAGGTCGATACCCAAAGGTAAATGAAAATTATTATTTGCGGATAAGAAACATGATGGACGTTTATATTCTTGCTTATAGTTCTCGTAATTCAACTTATTATCAAAATAGTAAAATCCTATGTTGGAATTAATATCCCACCATGAAGTAAGACGCTTAGAATAGACCGCTTCTATTCCTATTTGCTGTTGTGTCCCTATATTTTTAGTTGTCATTATCGTCTTGTTATGCTCAAATAAATCGGTAAGTGACGTAAAGTAATCATCTAGCTTATTATAATATAAGCTTAAAGATAAACTACTCCATGTATAGTTCAGTATAATCTTATTGCTTATCTGAGGCTTAAGAAAAGGATTGCCTTTCCAATAAGATAACTCATCTAATAAATATTCAAAAGGATTAAGATCTTCATACCGAGGTTTATCTTGTCGCCTACTGTATGAAAGAGCTACTTTGTTCTTATCATTGAAAGCATAAGATACTGACATGTTGGGGAATAGATTCAACTTCCTTCGATTATTTTCTTCTATCAACTGGTTAGCATAAGAGTGTAGCTTATTATTGGTATACATATACTCCATACGTAGCCCAGTACTTAACTCTAGTTTATTCAAAGAGAGTGTGTATTGCACATAAGTTTCAATATTATCTTCGTTGTACTTAAATCTGTTTGAGCGTTGTGAGTCTATTAGCCCATTCTTTTTAAAAAGAAAGATATTATTACTCTTTATCAATGAAGTCTTAGCACCTATTAGCCATTCATTCTGTGCATTAGGTTTATATTTATAGTCAGCTAATAAGGCATAAATATCAATATCTTTGTCAGGTTGAGAATAGAATAAATCAGAACGAATAAGTATGTTATTAGATGAAAAATAATCATTGGGTTGTTTGCAACGAGCTTTACCATCAAAGTGTGTCCAATCAACAGAAAAAGATAATTGACGACTCTCTGATGGTTGGTATAGATAGTTTATACTGTTATTATATTGAATTGTCTTCTGCTTTACATAGTCATTGCGTGCCTTTAGGATTCCATCTAACGTAGAAGTACCATTATATACCTGTGTTGTTGTCTCTGTCAAACCAGGTCCAACAAGCAGATTCATCGTACTATTAAAATACAATTTATTCTTTTGATTAGGTTGCCAAGAGAAATCAACACCTACAGAGTAAGTGTTCCGCTTATCAGTATCAGATGTTTCTGATATACTTTTATTTCCATCTTGAACTTTCTCAAAGCCATACTTCATTGCATAATGTCCTAAGCTATGGCTATAGTTCAAACCTAATTGCCATTTGCTTTTGTTGAAGGAGAAAGAAATATCAGAGTTTTGCCTTATGTTCTTCCAGTAAGACAAACTATGTGAAGTTGTAAGGAAGGTACCAGTTCTTTCATTGCTTTTCAAGATAATATTAATAACTCCTCCTGCTCCATCAGTACCAAAACTCGCATTAGGATTAGTAGAACTTTCAATGCGAGTAATTTTCGATGAGGGCAGAGAGCGAAGATAAGCAGAAAGCTCTTCTCCTTGTAACATAAGTTTCTTTCCATTTATGTATATGGCGGTTCCTCCAAGAGTTGCTAAAGATATATCTCCCTTACTATTTACCGATATTCCGGGTGAATGCTTTAAAACATCTAAAGCATTTCCGATATCGGTAAGATAAGTTTGTGCCACATTTATCTGTAATTTGCCATTAGATAAGCTAGTTAATGGGCGTGACTTGCGAGCTGTAACGACAACATCTTTCAAGACAACATTATCTGCTTCTAACTGGATAGTTGGAAGAATCTCCGATGCGGTGATTGTTATATCTTTCTTAAATTCTTTATAACCTAATGCCCTTATATATAAAAGGAAATGTCCTGTTTGCTCTGGAAGTTGAAAGTCTCCATTATCATCAGTAAGTGTCGTTTCTATAAGGATACTATCAGGTAAAGAAATTAGCATAACAACAGCGGCATCAATTCCCTTACTTTGCTTATCAACAATCCTTCCGCTTGCATTATTCTGTGCACTCAATGAGACAGAATATAGTATTCCAATACAAGATAAGATTACTTTCAAAAAAAACTTCATAGTCTTTAATAAATACTTGTTACTCAAAAGATAATTTGTTCAGACGGGTTTTCAATTTGTCTGCAAAAGATTTGCGAATGGAGAGGGTTAGCTCACAAGTATTATCAAACACCTGATTGATGATTCGTGGATTCATATCCTTTACTATCTTCATGACTGCATTCATCATTGGATAGGAGAAAGTAAACTTAATCTGCTCTTCTATAAATCTTTCTTCGATGTCACAATGAGCAATGGCATCGGATGATGCTTCCCGATAAGCCACTATTAGTCCACTTGTACCAAGTTTGACTCCACCAAAATAACGTACAACAATAATAAGAGTATTTGTCAATCCATTGCTATCTATTTGTCCTAGAATGGGTTTACCTGCAGTAGATGATGGCTCCCCATCATCATTCATTCGGAATTCTTCTCCTAGGAAGCCAATCCTGTAAGCATAACAGCAATGGCGCGCATTATAGTACTTCTTTCTATACTCTTTTACTATCTCTAAAGCTTGCTCAACAGAGTCTACATGATGGGCAAAAGCGAGGAACTTACTCCGACTTTCAGAGTAAAATCCCTCACCTATTGCTTTTTCTGTTATTGTTTTATATTTATCGTTGTCCATTCAATAATAATAACCATCGCCTAATCTAGCTTGTGAATCACAAGACCAGAACGTAGCTTTGGCTCAAACCAAGTAGCTTTTGGTGGCATGATCTTTCCACTATCAGCTATATCCATAATCTGTTGCATAGAGACTGGATAAAGTGCTAGTGCCCAACGCATTTCTCCACTATCAACACGACGTTTAAGTTCCTTAAGTCCACGTAGACCACCAACGAAATCAATACGTTTGTCTGAACGGAGGTCTTTAATACCCATTAGTTCGTCCAAAATCAGTCGACTAGAGATGTCAACATCAAGCACACCTATAGGGTCGGTATCATCGTATGTACCTGGTTTTGCCTCTAAGCTATACCAATTGTGATCAATATATAAGGAGAACTCATGTAATTTGGTAGGGCGATATTCTTCCTCTCCCTTTAGTTCTACAATAAAGTTCTTCTCTAATGCTTGTAAGAACTCTGCAACTTCCATGCCATTTAAGTCCTTAACTACACGATTATAGTCTAGAATGGTTAATTGACTAGATTGGAAGCAAACAGCCATGAAGTAATTATACTCTTCATCGCCTTTATGTCCTGCATTATTCTTCGCTTTCTCTGCACCAACTAAGGCTGCAGCAGCTGAACGATGATGTCCGTCTGCGATATAAAGGCTTGGCATCTTCTTAAATTCTTCAGTAATCGTATCGATGTCAGCTTTATCACTAACAACCCAAAACTGGTGACGGAATCCATCGTCAGGTGCAACAAAATCATACTCTGGAGTTGTTTGTGCATAGCGACTTAACAATGTGTCCAATACATTGTTATCTGGATAAGCAAAGAACACGGGCTCTACATTCGCATTGCAAACACGAACATGCTTCATTCGATCTTCTTCTTTATCACGGCGTGTTAGCTCATGCTTCTTAATATTCCCATTCAGATAATCGTCAACATAGGCACCAACCACAAGTCCATACTGCGTTTTACCATTCATGGTCTGTGCATATATATAATAACAATCCTTATCGTCTTGAACTAACCAGCCTTTATCTTGAAACTTCTGGAAGTGCTCTATTGCACTATCATAAGCTCGTGGGTCAGACTCATCTATGGTGGATTCGAAATTAATCTCTGGTTTGATAATGTGATATAAACTCTTCTCATTATCCCCCGCCTCCATGCGTGCTTCTTCAGAATCTAGTACATCATAAGGACGACTTGCAATTGATTCAACTAACATCTTAGGAGGACGAACACCTCTAAACGGTTTAATAATAGCCATTGTATTCTAGGTTTTTAGGTAAATAAAAGTATGACAGCCTAGAAGTTATGATTACTATTCTAGGCTATCATTCTTTGTTTTGTTTAAGATTTACTTATTTACTTGGAAAGTAGTGTCACCAGTCTCAAAGAAAGCATTGATTTGCTTTGCAGCTGCTACACCAGCATTTAAGTTAGCTTCAGCTGTTTGTGCACCCATCTTCTTTGGTGTAGAGAAGTAACGCCCAGTGAATTTCAAGAATTCTTCGTCAGCATCAGGTTTGATGTCTGTAATGAATTTAAGATCTTCACGTTCAGCCATCAACTTTAAGAGTTCTTCTTCGTTAATCACCTCTTTACGTGCGGTATTCAATAAGATCGCTTTCTTCGGAAGTTGATTAACCATTTCATAATTAATACTCTTAATAGTATCTGGTGTTGCTGGAATATGTAATGACAAAACATCAGAAACCTTGAACAAATCGTTTTGTGTCTTTACAGCATGAACTCCAGCAGCTTCGATTGCCTCGGCTGGGCAGAATGCATCATAAGCATAAACATCCATATCAAAGCCCTTTGCAATACGTGCAACATTACGACCAACGTTTCCAAATGCAAGTATTCCAAGTTTCTTACCCTTTAACTCTGTACCAGACTTACCATTATAGAAGTTTCGGATTGCATATACCAACATACCAAAGACAAGCTCCGCTACTGCATTAGAATTCTGTCCAGGAGTATTCTCAACAACAACATTCTTTTCCTTAGCATATTTAGTATCAATAGAATCATATCCAGCACCAGCTCGAACGATAATCTTTAATTGATTAGCAGCATCTAATACATCTGGTGTAATCTTGTCAGAACGAACAATCATCGCATCGACATCCTTTACAGCTTCTAATAATTGAGCCTTATCTGTATACTTTTCTAATAGGAGTACTTCATGTCCAGCACCCTCTAACTCTGATGTTATATTCTTTACAGCAGCAGGTGCAAATGGCTTTTCAGTTGCAATTAAAATCTTCATAGCTTCAATGTTTAGGCATAATTTTAGTAAAGATTAGATTCAGACTTGACCATATGTAGCCAAGTCTGATATGTATGAATTATAGATTCAACAATGTTATTAATGTTGAGCTTCAAACTCTTTCATTGTATCAACAAGAGCTTGAACACCTTCTATTGTTTGAGCGTTATAACAGCTAGCACGGAACCCACCAACACTGCGATGTCCCTTAATACCAACCATTCCACGAGCCGTTGCAAAGTCAAAGAACTCTTGCTGAAGGTCGTTGTACTCATCATTAAGAACGAAACAGATATTCATGTAAGAACGATCTTCTTCATTCTTAACAGTACCACGGAAGAGCTTATTTCTATCGATTTCACCATAAAGGAGGTCAGCACGTTCCTTCGCAATCTTAGCCATTGCTTCTACTCCACCCTGAGCCTTCACCCAACGAAGATTTTCCAATGCTGTATAGATTGGTACAACAGGCGGAGTATTAAACATAGAACCCTTATCTACATGTGTTCGATAATCGAGCATTGTAGGAATCTGACGTTCAACCTTGCCTAAGGCATCATCCTTTACGATAACAAATGTAACACCAGCCATTGAAAGGTTCTTTTGTGCTCCACCATAGATACAATCATACTTTGCTACATCAACAGGACGACTCAAAAAGTCTGAAGACATATCACCTATCAGACGTACTGGAACATCAGGATCATTGTGAAGTTCTGTACCATAAATGGTATTATTGGTAGTGATGTGAAGATAATCAAGATCTGTTGGAACCTCATAACCCTTAGGAATATAAGTGTAATTATCATCAGCAGAAGATGCCACTTCTAGAACATCACCCAACATCTTAGCTTCCTTGATGGCTTTCTTTGCCCAAACACCAGTATTCAGATAACCAGCTTTTTTTACAAGGAAATTCATTGGAATCATGTGGAACTCAAGTGATGCACCACCACCCAAGAAGAGCACGGAGTAACCTTCAGGAACGTCTAAAAGCTCCTTAACTAAAGCTGAAGCTTCATCAATTACTGGTTGGAAGTCCTTTGATCTATGGCTTATTTCTGCCAAAGATAGTCCAATACCATTGAAATCCAAAATCTGTTTTGCAGTATTCTCAATCACTTCTCTAGGAAGGATACAAGGACCCGCATTAAAGTTATACTTCTTCATCTGATCTGTTTAGTTTAAGTTTGACTTAAGTTGTATAGTTATTATTCTTACTTCAGTATTAAATCTCTAACTTCTTATGGCTTTATGTGTGCGAAGATACGTTTTTATTTTGGTACTTCCAAATAAACAAAGATAAAATATTTCAAATACTACACGCCTGTAGTAAACTTGTAAATAAACAGAATTAAAGAGAAGGTGACGTTTTGTTAAAACGATCACCTTACTTCTTCCACTATTGTTTTGATTCCTTTAATTTTCTGTCCTTTAGAAGCCAAAATAACCTTTTTTACTTTTGTTCGGTCAATAGCTACATAACAATACCTGTCTTTAATATCTATCTTCCCAATTTCTGACGATTGTAAACCTATTTTCTTGCAAAGGAAACCTACAATATCTATCTTGGAGATTTTATTCTTTTTCCCCTTACCTATATATATAGTAGCCATGCGTGGCAAAGAAGGTTTAGGAAGATGCGTCGGAAGTTGGTATTCTTCGTTCTCCTTACTAACATATTCAGGTAACGTTTCTCCTGGTCCGAGAATAAAGAAAGTTCTTCCTTCCTTATCCCAACGAGCTGTACGCCCTACTCTATGAATATAATTATCTTCTGTTTCTGGTATATGATAATGAATGATATTATCAACATCAGGTATATCCAATCCTCGAGAAGCTAAGTCTGTACTTATAAGTATAGAAACAGAGCCATTTGAGAAACGATAAAGAGCAGCCTCACGCTCATCTTGTTCTAAACCACCATGGTACCAACTCACAATAAAGCCATTCTCTTTTAGGAAGGTAGCTACCCGCTCTACAGATTCACGATAATTTAAGAATACAATTGTACTTTCATTCCCCAACGAAAGTAAGAGTCGTTTAAGCGAATCAAGTTTATCTTTCTCTGGACTTGTGACCGTATAAAGATGTACCCTATCTGGAATATTATCATCATCCGTTCTATAGTCTAGATAAATGGTTCTACCCATAGAAACAAAGGCAGGGATAGACTCTGACTCTGTGGCAGAGAGTAGGATTCTTCGTTCTATATTCGATAATTTATTGAGAATGCTCATCATCTCTCCCTGGAAGCCAAGTTCAAGACATTTATCAAACTCATCAATTACTAACCATTTAATCGTTTCTGCATTAAGATTTTTCTTGTCTAAATGATCATTCAATCGACCTGGAGTTACAAATACTATCTGGGGTTTAACATCTCTAAGCACTCGATGCTCATCCATCGTAGGTCTACCACCATATAATGCCATTGCTCTTAATCCACTTCCCATATCTTTTAAAACCATAGTAGATTGAAGCGCTAATTCACGTCCAGGCAATAAGACAACAGCTTGTAATTCATCAGAATTTGCGTCTAGGCGTCGAATCAATGGAAGCAGATAAGCATAAGTCTTACCTGACCCCGTAGGTGACATCACAACAACATCTTTCCCTGTATAAAGGACAGCCTCTTCCGTTGCCTTTTGCATTTCATTCAGTTGGAGACCTAGCTTATCTATAACATTGTTATTGTTCATATTTAACCTCTTTTCTTATCTTATCAATTTCATCAAATTCCTTGCCCATATTGAGATTCAAATAAATAGTATATAATGGTGCTAGCCATTTCCCTTTATCATCAGGTGCTAACTGCCTAAATTTCTCCATATAAGGGCGAGATAATCCATATAACTCAATAATCTTTGCACGCTTACTCCTATATTGCTGCTTATCCTTATTCATTTCTATGGCTTGATTAAAGTAAGCTAATCCAATGTTATAATAGGCATCTACATAAGCGTCATTTCTCTTAATTATATCGTTACAAATCTTTATACAATCATTATATCTACCTAGGTTAAGAAGAGCTGTACTCTTAGCAAACATAAATAATAAACTAGTGGAATCAGCTTTTAAGGCTCGTTCTGATATAACAAGTGTAGAATCATGTTCACCTTTTTTAGTATAATATTCCACAAGCCTAGGAAAGAAAAAAGCAAAATTAGGGTATTGCTTAAACCCTTCTTGCAGCGACTTTACATACATAGTCGTATCTTTCTGAATCCAATAGGCCTCGGCCTCATATTGTTTAACAAAATTAAGCATAGAAGTATCACGTTCTGCCAAATCTTTAAAACGCATAATCTTATCAGCATCTCCTAATTTATAACCACAGAACATTGACCAATAAGCAGCATGAGGTATCAAAGCATCACTTTGCAAATAGTTATATCCGGTAAAAAGTGGATACTCAGCAGATAATAAATAATCACGATAATACTCAAATGCTGTTTTATAATCATTTTTATGGATGAAATAACTACCTCCATTAAATAGATTTGGGCGAATAGAATTTAAAAACGAAGCATGTTTCTCCCTGTATTTAGGATGAACCAGCCCTCTTTTATCAGCTTGTGCATCAATAGAATCGAAGCTAGACATCGTCTCATACAATCGTTTCGTTATTGAGAAGAAAGCAGCTGTATCATATTTTTCTTTTAGATAGAGCTTTTCATTCCCTTGCTCGTATTGTTTTGTTAGAACATCACATAATAGTAACCATATCTTATGATTATTTCTTGACGTTGAATCTACTAATAGTCCGCGAAGTGTTCCTTCGGCTTTTGAGAGTTCCTTACCAGACTTTATCTGGTCACGCACTGTTTGTAATTGTTTCTTTTGTGCGTAACACATAGATGGTAAAATAAAACAAATATATAATATAAGAACCTTAATCGTTTTCACTCTTCTGATATTTCGTTACTAAAGGCTCTAATTCCTCAGCCTTTATTTTATCATTCAGTATTGTATAAGTTAGGTAGAGCGGTGCCACCCAATCAACTTTGTTTCGACGTGGATCTTTTGCCCTTACACGTTCTAAATAGGTGCGAGCCTGTGCAAAGACTGTCATAAACTCATTATCCGAAACATTATCTCCCTTCTTTCGTTTTGCCAAGACAGAATCACGTAAAACCATCCCTAAACTATTCAAACATACCCCTATATTATAAGCCACTGGGATATTACTAGGATCGATCTCATCCGCTTGCCTATACGCATCTATTGCCTCTTCCCAACGTTCGGCACGCATAGCTATCTCTCCCTTTAAAATCCAAGGTACTATAGAATTTGTATTATTTTCTAAACAATCATCTACAAAATCTTCTAAATTAAATCTTGGAGTTGGATTCTGATAAAATTTCATAATCCATGAGAAATAGGTTTCATTTGTTGGATCTGAACGATACAATCTCTGTATAACAGATAAATAGCGAAGAGAGTCTTCCGCATTAACCATTTGATCGTGCATACACTGAGCTTTTATCTCTGCTGAGGCTTGGGCACTTTCATCATATTGCATGGCTATATCAGCATACTCATTAGCCATTTTTAAATTACGAGATTTCAAATAAAAATAAGCTAAATAGTATGCAGCAACTCCGGATTCGTCAATATTATCTTTTACTAATGGCGATTTTCTAGTTTCTAAATAGAGCTTCAGAGCATCAATCCCCTCTTGCTTTAAATAAGACTTTTTGTAAAAATATTTCCCTGCATCAATCAGCATAGGATGCAATATAGCCAAACGTTTCTTATTCTCCTCCTCATACTCTGGTAAGATTTTCCCCTTTCGATTAGGCATTCTATCAAACTCATCACATTTTAGAGAATATTCTACCCCATCAACAACTGTCTTAAAAATGGTAATAGAATCCCTATCCGATTGTTTCTCTATTTTGGAAAAAGCGTTCCTAGCCAGGCGATTAAAAGACTCCGCTTGCTTATGCATATCTTGTGCTTCTACAATTTGAATGCAGAATAACGCACAGAAAAATAGTATTAGTAGCCTTCTCATTTATGACATTTTAGTAAAAAAAATATTCCCCTCTTATGTATATTATCCTAAGAAGATAACTTACACATAAGAGAGGACTTATTACTGCTGATTACTGTACACCAGCGTCAGCTGCTGCTGCTAGAGTCTCAGGAGCTTGAGCACCCTTTACAAAGTAGTAGCATCCATAAAGAGGATAAGCCCATGCAGACTTTTGCTCTTTGAGAGTGTCAAGTTTCTTTGCTGTCTCAAGATAAGAGATAGCCTTGTTATATACCTCATTAAACTGAGCACGAGCAGCTGGAGAAAGAACTCCCTTAACAGCAGCTACACGCTCTTGAGCCTTATAGAACCAACACTGACCAATTGAAGCATTGATAGCAATTCTTGCATTATCATCCTTTGCCTGTTCCAAAGCCTTAGAAAGGTAATTAGCAGCTGTCTCATAGTCTTTCTTTTGACTTGCAAACTGACCCATCATTACCAATGCACCATAACTATTAGGATTCTTTGCTAATGCTGAATTTACGATTTCTTCAGCCTTATTTTGCATACCAAGTGCACTATAAGTAGAAGTCAATGTGGTCAGTACTGCATCATTCTCAGGATCCTGAGCATAAATACCAGCGAGTTTGTCAGCATAATTTAAAGAATCCTGACGTGTCTTGAGCTGTGAACCTAAGATGGCTAGCTGTAATTGTTGAGCATCTTTTGCACGATCCTTGCTCTTCAAAGCATAAGATACATACTTCTCTGCCTTCTTGAAATCCTTATTCTGATAAGCATAATATGTAGCGAAATAAGCAATCTCATTTAAGTTCTCATCTTTTGACTTATCGAACTTTGAAAAGATTGGATCATCCGCTGTATCTACATAGCGAGCAAGGTATTTATAAGCATTTGCATCGTCCTTAGCTCCCTGGAAGTAAATACCACCATTGATCAGCTGACCACGAAGAGGATAGAGCTTATCAGCTAAGTCACTATATCTTGGCTTAACTTTACCCTTTGCGTTAGGCATGTTGTCATACTTTATTACCTCAGAAGCGGCATCAAAAGCCTGACCTACAGCCTCATATAAGCCCTTTTCATCGACAGGTTTATTTCCTTCTTTGCCCATTTGCTTGTTAGTTTCATTCTCAAGTTGGACACCCTGCTCTGCACTTACCTTCTTCATTGCAAGCTCAAATAGCTTATCATAGGCTTTGGCTTTCTCAGCATTATCAGTAATCTGAGCAAGATTAGAATTCAATAATTCTGCAGCTTCGGAATAAGTCTGCGCCTTCAAGATAGCCTTCAATGGTTCACTGTCTCCAGCGAATGCAGCTGATACACTAAAAAGCATCATTGCTGCGATCATTAACTTTTTCATATTAGTTATAATTTTAAAAGGTTTATAATCTTATTTTACATTTAATTAGATGATATAATGTGCCAATGGATTAATCGAAGTCGACAGGGGTTACATCAGGCTCACCAATTTCTGATGATAAGTTTATGTCACTCTTGATTTCTTCACTGGTTTTAGCCCATTCTTCACGACTCTCATCCTCAACCTGTGACTCCATCTCAGAACTCATCACCTTACATACAGATGCGATAACATCATTCTTTTTAGCGAGGTTTATTAGGCGCACACCTTGTGTTGCTCGACCCATTACACGGCATTCGGCAACCGACATACGAATAACAATACCGCTCTTGTTGATAATCATCAAGTCGTTATCATCAGTAACGTTCTTGATAGCAACAAGTTTACCAGTCTTATCCGTGATATTCAGCGTCTTAACACCCTTACCGCCACGATTAGTTAATCGATAGTCCTCTACCTGTGAGCGCTTTCCGTAACCCTCCTCAGATACTACCATAACCGTCTCGTTAACAGGGTCATTAACAACAATCATACCAACAACTTCGTCCTGACCATCTTCGTCCAAACGCATACCACGTACACCTGTAGACACACGCCCCATAGTACGGATATTTGACTCATCGAAGCGACAAGCACGACCATTGCGGTCAGCGATGATAAGTTCGTTATGACCATTTGTCAGACGAACGTCTACAACCTCATCTCCCTCATTGATGTTAATAGCAATCACACCATTGGTACGAGGGCGTGAGTAAGCACGGAGTGAAGTCTTCTTAACGATACCCTGCTTTGTAGCAAATACTACATAGTGAGAATCGAGGAACTCATCATCATCCAAGCCCTGAATACGCAAGAATGCATTAACAGAGTCGCCCGGCTCAAGTGAAAGCATATTCTGAATAGCACGGCCCTTTGAATTCTTATCACCCTCTGGGATGTCATAACACTTCATCCAGTAGCAGCGTCCCTTACGAGTAAAGAACAGCATTGTCTGGTGCATTGTTGCTGGATAGATATATTCGGTGAAATCTTTCTCACGTGTGCGAGCACCCTTAGAACCTACTCCACCACGAGCCTGCTCCTTAAAGTCTGCAAGTGGAGTGCGCTTGATATAACCAAGGTGACTAATAGTAATAACAACAGGGTCATTAGGATAGAAGTCCTCAGCATTAAACTCATGCTCATCAGGGATAATCTCTGTACGACGGTCATCGCCATACTTCTCCTTAACCTCCTGCAACTCTTCCTTCATCACTTCCTTACAACGCTCAGGGTTATTAAGAATCTCCTGCAGGTCCTTGATGGTTTGCATCAATTCCTCAAACTCCTGATGCAACTGATCAAGACGCAGACCAGTCAGCTGTGACAAACGCATATCAACGATAGCTCTTGATTGAAGCTCATCGAAGTCAAAACGTTTCTCAAGGTTTCTTTGTGCCTCTGAAGGTGTCTTGCTGGCACGAATAATACGTACAACCTCATCAATATTGTCACAAGCCTTAATCAGTGCCTCTAAGATATGTGCACGCTCTTGTGCCTTCTTAAGGTCAAACTGAGCACGACGGATGGTTACATCATGACGATGTTCAACAAAGTACTTAATGCACTCACGAAGGCTCAACAGACGTGGACGACCCGCTACCAATGCGATACAGTTTACAGAGAAAGAACTCTGCAATGCTGTCATCTTGAAAAGCTTATTCAGAATGACGTTTGCATTGGCATCACGCTTCACGTCAACAACGATACGCATACCCTGACGGCCCGTCTCGTCATTTACGTTAGAGATACCTTCAAGCTTGCCTTCCTTCACGAGGTCAGCAATATATTCAATAAGTTGCTGCTTATTAACTCCGTAAGGAATCTCTGTCACAACAATCTTATCATGGCTCTCATCGCTCTCAATCTCAGCCTTTGCACGCATAACGACACGGCCACGACCAGTTTCATAGGCATCCTTAACACCTTGAAGACCATAAATATATGCACCTGTTGGGAAGTCTGGAGCTGGGATAAATTCCATTAATCCATCAGTAGAAATCTCTGGATTGTCAATATAAGCACAACATCCATCAATAACTTCGCCAAGATTATGTGTAGGAATATTTGTTGCCATACCCACAGCGATACCATTACCACCATTTACAAGCAGGTTAGGAATCTTTGTAGGCATCACAGCAGGCTCACGCAACGTATCGTCGAAGTTGTTGACCATGTCAACCGTATCCTTCTCGATATCGTCCATAACGTGCTCACCCATCTTTGAGAGGCGGCACTCAGTATAACGCATCGCAGCAGCAGAGTCACCATCGACAGAACCAAAGTTACCCTGTCCATCAACCAACTTGTAGCGCATATTCCAGTCCTGCCCCATACGCACAAGCGCACCGTAAACAGAAGAGTCACCATGTGGGTGATACTTACCAAGTACCTCACCGACAACGCGGGCACACTTCTTGTAAGGCTGGTTGCTAAAGTTACCGATACCACGCATACCGAAGAGGATACGGCGGTGAACAGGCTTAAAACCGTCACGAACATCAGGGAGGGCACGTGCCACAATCACCGACATTGAGTAGTCGATGTAGGAGCTTTTCATCTCCTCCTCGATGTTGATCTTCATAATTCTGTCCTGATCAATTGTCTGATTTTCGTCCATTATATATTTTTTCTGTTATAAATTTCTATCACTTTAACGAGCTCATCCCCATAAGGCTAAAATTGCCCACAATAGCCTTTATTTCCTTTCTGAGCCGTTTTCGTACTTTTTCAAGGTGTAAAGATACGAATATTTTTTGATACCACAAAGGGCTTATAACGAAAAAATGTTATCAAGACCTATTATTTTGAAGCGTTTATTTCTTTTTAGGATTTACATTAAATCGCCATGACAAGGATAACATCATATATCGTGGAATACTATTATTCCATGTTTCCGTTCTTCCTTGTGCGTTCATTAAGTATTGAGTATTAGAGAGCTGACGGAGTATGTCAAAGCCTTGCAACTTAACTAAAAGTTTCTTATTTATGAAACTGCGACTAAGTTGTGCATTCCATATCCAGTCAGTAGTATTCATCTCTGAGAGCTGATAACCACGGCGAGCAAACATTGTTAGGTCAGTTGTTAATTGTAGTTTCCAAGGCAAAGCTACCTGCACATTCACACCTATATTATAATCTCCTGCATGAATATTGCTAAATCCCTCACGCTGACTCTTGATAAGATAATATGTACCTCCGCCATGGAGTGTGAACTCATAGTTATCATCGAGACGATAATTTAGTTTCAAGACGTTACTTATCTTCCAGTTATTTACAATACTTCGTTGACTTTGTGTAGCCCCTTGTACCATTGCCATGTCAACGTTATGATTATAGTTAAAAGATGCTTGATTATCAATACTTAATTTCTCTTTTTTATCCAGTGGACGAGTATATCCTATTCCTAAATCAATGCGATAATTACCATTTACGCTAATGGGCTGAACGGTTGAAACACCTGTTTGTTTATCAAATACAAGACTATAAGCCACAGCATTATCCGTCTGATGATAACCCATATTAATGTTAAGGCGACTATGTTTCTTCCCCTCAAATGTCTTACCACCTTCTATGTCATAATAATGAATATTACGAAGCTGCATATTGCCTAATATAATATTCATAGGATTGCTGTCATCACGATAATTAACCATTGTTGTGAGGTCAGGTAATTCAGAATTCATCTTAGCTTTTATCTCCCATGCGTTACCCCTCAACCATATATTAGGTTCAAAGAATATACTCTGCCGAGACACATCGTGTCGTCCCATGCGTTGATAATAAAGGTTGGCATGAGCTATACGAACAGGCAGATTGACACTTATCTCACACTTCAAGAATTTACTATGCAAATCTCTATAGCAGAAGTTAAAGCGATGACTATTTTGATATTCTGTAAAGTGATAAGTATTCCCATTATCAAGGACTGTAGCCAAGATGTTTGTGGCAGAGGGCAATCTATCGAACAAGCTGCTATCACGTCCAGAAATCTTATCAAGACGATAGAGTGGATTATCCGTTTTTATATATGAATATGCGTAATTATACTCAGGTTGTAAGCTGATATTTCTAAAAGCCCAATTATAACTGATACCAGCTGATAACTTAAGGTTTTGATTAAGGCGGTTTATATATTGATTACGATAATCACGTGGAAGGCTATGCTGTAGATAGGTCAAATCCTGTAGAGAAAAGGTCTTTTGCGTGTTACGGTTATAATTGATTCCAAAATTCCACCTAATCATATCAGCAATAATGCTGATACCATTTCTATTTTGAAGATTAAAATCAACATTCCTCGATTCAAGGCTATTTGCCGACAACATACGGTTAAGCAACGATTGATTGTCAGACGTCTCGATATTGCTGTTGTTCAGGCCATGGCTATGGGCATAGGAAAAGGAAAGATTATTAATCGTATAATATTCGTCTTTTTGGATGCATAAATTGCTACCCGCTGTCCAATTATCAGAGCTTCCTAACGACTTATACCTGCTATGCTGATAAGAGTCTCCACCATATAAAAACGTTTGTTTTGAAGAGAGAGATTCGTCATCAGTATTTGTATGATTCCAAAGGCTACTAAGGTCGAACCAAGAAAATTCATTTCCTAAAAAGCGCATATATTGAGCACCAACCGTTTTAGTCGTCTGCAATCCACTCCCTACATCTTGTGGACTCCACTCGCCATTGAGTGCCGCTCGCTGATTGTCGTTAAGGTTGTTGCTATTGGCAAATATTCCGATGCGTTCTTTGTCAGAGAACTTTATGGCTAAGCCACGTAGCTTATATCTGTTGTTCGAACCTGCACCAGCTTCAACGTTACCCATATAGCCTACGGCATACTCCTTCTTCAGCTTTACATCCATCACATAGTTCTTGTCGCCCATATCACGTCCTGCCAACTTTGAAGCTGCTCCCGACTTGTTAAAAACCTTGATTTTATTAACCGTATAGGCAGGTAGATTCTCCAGTGCCAACTTAGGATTCCCACTGAAAAACTCTCGTCCGTTGACTAAAAGGCTTTGAATATACTTGCCATTGACGAATATTTGCCCATCTTTGGTCAGTCGTGCGCCTGGCAACTTGCTAATTAGCGCATCGAGCATGCTCCCCTCTGCAAGGTTGAAAGCATCAGCATTATAAACAATCGTATCGCCCGCAACAACCATCTTAACCTTTGTAGCCTTTACGGTCACTTCTGCCAATTCGTGCGCCTTTGCCAATCGTATAGGCTTTACAGATACAAAAAACTCACGCTTACTCCTCAACACACAGTGCATATAGCCGTCCTCATACCCCTCAGCACTTGCACGTACGATGTAATTCCCGACTTTTGTCAAGTGTTCAAAGCGGTAGAATCCCACATCTTCTCCAGCCTCTGCAGGATAGGTAATCATACTATCAATGACCACACTGTCTGATGTCATCAAGTAAACTTTTGCCCCTGGTATTCCTTCCCCTGTCATGTTGTCAAGTACTCTACCTTGAACAGGGATTGCGTCATCTTTTGCATGTACATTACTGCAGCAAAATAATAACATTAACAACAAAAGTAGTCCGTTTCTCATAAGATGCTTTTTAGAAATAGATTTATTTTTGATAAAGATTGTCCAATGTCAAATGGTGCATGCAAAGATAAAGAATATCTGATAAAAAAGCAAGGAAGATGTAAGTAGATTTCTATGTAGAAGTTTCTTTTATATACGTGTAAAGTTACGAACAAATCTTTGTGATTCCAAGAATCTATTACTTTAAAAAATGTTATTTTAAGTCTAACTTTTTGATATATCATGAGTTATCTTTTATTGAGCAAGTATCCCCCCTTATGTATACGGACAATTTATGGTTGTATTATCAGTTCTCAAAATTACAAATTACAAATTACAAATTACATTAAGGTCGTGGGGGTATGTCTGCCAGCAGCTAAGGAACATAAGTTTATTATTATATATAATATATATTATATATAATAATAAAAATATTTATATTATAAATTATTATTTTATTCATTATAAAACTATCATTTTTCACCTATTCGGCACCATACGAAAAGTCTGATGGTCCTTAATGTAATATGTAATTTGTAATTTTGTAATCGGAGGAAAGTAGCAAAGAAGTTATATTACTGATTATCAATCAAAACAGAAATATTATTCTCACTCTCACTATTGTAAAAAGTTAGGTCTTAACGTCTTATACAAGAAATAAAATGATGTTTTTAGCCTATCTATTCACCATAAAAGGCGCATCTGCATCGTATAGATATGGCATCAAAGAAGCTTAGAGAGAACCTCTATGCGAAAAAAAATAAATAATGAGCGTATTGTTATTAGCCTATGCGATAACTGCTAATCATTTTGTAAAATACTGATTAATAACGCATTATAATCAAAATAACATTTTATAACACTCACTTTTCTTGCAATCTTAGAAATTAAAACTTATCTTTATATCGTCAAAATGAAAAACAAGAGAAGAAAGTAGAAAACAAGTCGTTATCAGTTATGAAGCTCTAAGACGTACATATCTGCCCACACCGTCACGTCTGCTATCACAGAGCTGCCCTCACGCTGAAAACGAAGAACATTAGTCGCAGGCTTCACATGCTGCAGCTGGTAGCCATGCGCCCGAAGACCAGACGCCAATGTATGATAATATCCCTTGTCCCAAAAGACGATTTGCAACGCTCCTCCCCTATCGTCAATGACAGCAAGGCTTGAATTATCCTTCTTTGCAAAGAGCCTGTAGAAAGGTTGTTTTGATTGGTCGAAGTCAGCATTAGGACCGACGTGCCACCCCCACAACTGACGTGTGTCATCAGCTACTAACTCTGTCGGAATTCGTCTGAGTCCATACTTACTGAAAAGATAAGGTGCAACCGCCCGCTTCCCTTTCTGCACCTGATATTGCAATAATTCAAGCACAGGCAATGGAAGTAAAGGAAGATTCCCCTGCGCAGGTGTGCACAGAGGAATCAGTAGGAAAATAAGTTGAAAGATTATTCGCTTCATGACAGTCCTTCCAACTCGTTTAGCCAGTTGGTTGACATTGCATCAGAAGGCATTCTCCAGTCGCCACGTGGCGAAAGGCTCACGCTGCCCACCTTTGGTCCGTCTGGCAAGCATGAACGTTTGAATTGCTGAGAGAAGAACCTACGGAAGAAGATGCGCATCCAATGAAGAATGACGCTGTCGGGGTAAACACCACGAAAGGCATTCTGCGCCATCCAATAGATTTTTGAAGGGCGGAAACCGCAGCGAAGAACATAATAGAGGAAGAAATCGTGAAGCTCGTAAGGACCAACAAGGTCTTCTGTCTTCTGTGCAATTTCTCCCTTATCATCAGCAGGTTTTAGCTCTGGTGAGATTGGAGTTTCCACGATGTCTATCAATGTCTTACGTACATTTTCATCCTTAGTTGTGTCAGCAGCATAACGCACAAGATATTGCGTCAGCGTCTTTGGCACACCTGCATTCACGGCATACATACTCATGTGGTCGCCATTATAGGTGCACCATCCCAAGGCAAGTTCGCTAAGGTCGCCCGTACCAATGACAAGTCCGTTCATCTGATTGCTTAAATCCATCAAAATCTGCGTACGCTCACGAGCCTGTGCGTTCTCATAAGTAGAATCGTGCACCTCTGGGTCATGACCAATATCCTTAAAATGCTGTAAAACAGAGGCTTTAATATCAATCTCACGAATCGTGATACCGAGATGTTCCATCAGTGCCATTGCATTCTTATAGGTTCTGCCCGTTGTTCCGAACCCTGGCATGGTAACGCCTACAATTCCCTTACGGTCAAGCCCAAGCTTATCAAAAGTCTTGACAACAACAAGGAGGGCAAGGGTGGAATCAAGTCCACCACTGATACCGATAATTGCTGATTTGCAATTAGTATGTACCAATCTTTTTGCCAATCCACTCACCTGAATATTATAGATTTCATCGCAAGATTCCTGCATATTCTCTGTCTTAGGAATAAAAGGATGCTGGTCGAACTCGCGTGTCAGCGTAAACTCACGCATAGGCTTGAGCGGTGGCAAGCAATCTACGTGCAAGGCGAGTTCATCAATCTGACCAGTAACACCAGCTAATCCTGACGCAACAGGACGCTGCGCGTTGACAAAGGTACTATTGGTACGACGTTCGCTACGTAAATTTTCAATATCAATTTCAGATATAACTAACTGTGGGTCAATCTGAAAACGCTCTGACTGCTTAACAAGTGAGCCATTCTCAAAAATCAATGCATTTCCGCCAAAGACAACATCCTGCGTACTCTCACCAAAGCCACTACTACTATAAACGTATCCGCTGATAGTGCGTGCGCTTTGCTGGGCAAGCAGTGACTTCAAGTAAGTGTGCTTTCCGATGAGTTCGTCGCTGGTAGAAAGGTTGAAGATAATCTCTGCACCTGCCAAGGCAAGATGATTGCTCGGTGGTGTTGGTGCCCATACATCCTCACATATTTCTATGGCAAAGGTAGCCCCCTCAGATGTGCGGAAAATCTGCAACTCTGGTGTCACGCGAATATTATTCCCTGCAAAGCGAATGTGCTGTGGACGCAAGTCTTGTGAAGATGCAAACCATCGTTTCTCATAGAACTCGCTGTAGTTAGGCAGGAAGGTCTTTGCTACGATGCCTAAGAGTTTTCCTTGTTGAATGACCAATGCGCAATTAAGGAGCAATGCTCCCACAGCTACAGGCGCACCGACAATGACGGTGATATCTAATTGGCGAGTAAATTCGAGCAGGTCGATGACAGCCTGCTCAGTATCGTCAAGAAGAAGTTGCTGCTGGAAAAGGTCCTGACAAGTGTAACCCGTTATTGAAAGCTCTGGGAAGACAATAATCTCTACGCCCTGCCCTTCAGCAATAGCAATCTGCTTTTCTGTTTCTATAAGGTTGAACTTTGTATCTGCAACCTTCACTGCAGGAATAGCTGCAGCCACCTTTATAAGTCCGTGTTTCATATTGAATGAAAAAAATTATTTAATTGTTACCTGAGTAGCTCCGTAGCCGTATTCACGGAAAGAAGCATCTTGGTAAGAATAATGTTTGTATTTATAATTAAGTTCATGAATGATAGCATGACGCAATACGCCTTCGCCCTTTCCGTGGATAAAAATGAGTTTCTTACCACGATGAGCCTTGTATTGGTCGAGCGTACGACGGAAGACATCTAATTGATATTCAAGAATATCTGCCGCAGTCATACCCGCTGTCGTCTCGAGCAATTCATCAGCATGAAGGTCTATGATAATTTTGTCATCGCTAAGAATCTGTTTAGCAGGTTTCTTACGCTCAAACTTATAACGCTTGGCAAGTTCCTCCGTCTTCTTATCAATCTCTTCTTCTGACAGACGGCTTGGGGAAGAATATCCCACCTTTAGCTTCTCAGTAGCTTCGTCCTCTGCCTTTCTTGTCAAAGGTTCCAACATCGGGTGCTGAGCAGGCTTATCCTTCTCAATCAACGTGTATATCAATGCTGGCTGCTCAAAGAAAACACTCTCGTGGAAAGTATTGAGCTTATAGAACTTCACGGCATCAATCTTCACCTGAAGGTCACAAGTAGGCTTGAGTGCGAAAGGCTTATCCTTTTTATAGCTGTGAAGTTGGACACATCCTTGTAGCATATCGTTGAGGTCGGCAAGTGTGAAGTCCTCTATCAGCAACTTCATATTTGGTTCCAATTCGCCAACAGCCTTCAATACCCACTTATCTTCCTGCTTTAAAGAGTAGGAGAAATGAACATAATAATTTGAATCGTTGACAAGATAAGACTTGAAGTGCGTAGTCGTGAGGTTCTTTATATCGGTAGGTGTGAAAGCAAGATATATAGACAACTCATCACCACCAACACGTTCTCTCACTGGAGCTTCAAAATTAACAGAAGGGTCGTCATGCGGTTCTATGTCTGCATCAACATCACGCCAATTATCCCCTACTTCCTCTTCTTCAGCACCTGTAGCGGTCAGACGTTGCTTGATACTGCGAGTATCCTCGCCTTTCTCCATCTTACGTTGCTGCTGGTCGATACGCAGTTTTGCACGGTCAGTAGCGGCATCTTCAACAACAACAACCTCACTGGCTACTGTTGGAATCTGAAAACCATCTTCGTCTTCAACCAAAACAATTTTACCTTTGAAACCTGCAATGACTCCACCACCAGTAGAGCTTAAAAATCTAACTTTATCACCTATTTTCATTTTTTTTCTTCTTAATGTTTATAAAGAATACAACCAATATCTTATCAATTAGCTGCATTTCCTCCCTCTTTTAAATACCAAGTCTACTTATAATAAATAAGTTTTATAAATCCTCACGCTGAGGGAATAATACTATGGTATCAATAATGAAGAATCTCCATAGCTAAGGAAACGGAAGTCATGGCTGAGGGCATAGTCATAAACCTTACGCCAATCGCCCTTTAAGAAAGCACTCACTAAGAGCAACAACGTTGATTGTGGTTGATGGAAATTGGTAACGAGCGCTTTGACAATCTTATAGGTATAGCCAGGAGCAATGATAATCTGTGTACTTGAATGTAACACATTTAATCCGTCTTTATTCAAATAGGCAAGCAAATGACGGATTGAATCCTCTGCAGTTATCGCCTTGCCATTCACAATGACCAATCCTTCTTCATTATGTGGTAAGTCATATGGCTCCCATTGATTGACATGAAGGTCTTTCTCTGCCGTTTCTGGAGACAATACCAACTTAACACCCATATAATAAAGGCTTTCCAGTGTTCTAACACTTGTTGTTCCTACAGCAACAGCGTGACATTTATGCTTTAGAAGTTTCTCTAAGGTCTGACGACGAACAACAACAAACTCCGTGTGCATATTATGCCCCTCAATCTCCTGACTCTTCACAGGTTTGAAAGTTCCGGCTCCCACATGAAGTGTAAGTTCCTCACGATCAACACCATGTTCATCCAAGGCTTTCAGCACTTTATCGGTAAAGTGAAGTCCAGCTGTAGGCGCTGCCACTGAACCTTTAATCTTTGAATATACGGTTTGATAAGTTTCTTTATCACTTTCCTCTGTAGCACGGTTAAGATATGGAGGAATAGGTAATTCACCTACGGCTTCAAGAATCTCAGCAAATGATATGTTTGTATTATCCCACTCAAATTGAATCCAGTGATTAGTTCCACCAGCTTGCTCTTGAACCTTACTGCGGTCCATTGTCGCTGTAAGTGTCAGCTTATGCCCTTTGATTTCAAATGCACGCTTTAATGCACCTTCCTTCCACTTCTTAAGGTTGCCAACCATACAAAGCCATGCACACTCATGATTTGTTTGAAACATCAATTCATAATCTGTTGGCTGTGCTGGTTCCATAAGAAACACCTCTATGAGTGCTCCAGTCTCCTTGCGGAAGTGCATACGTGCCTGAATGACTTTCGTATTATTGAAAACCATCAACGCACCCTTAGGCAAATATTCAGGAAGATTATAAAAAATGTCCTCCGATACATCACCATGCTTATAAAGCAACAGCTTACTATGGTCGCGCTCTGTCAACGGAAATTTGGCGATGCGCTCATCAGGGAGGGGATAGTTGTAATCAGAAATGCTAATATGTTTTGTATCTTCAGACATAATATGGTTTTTATATTAATAATAAAGCACGAAATACCGTATATATAAATGTTAAGACAAGTACAGTTAAGACAAGATCTATATCTGCAAAGCTATAACCTGTACGGGTGTACCGTGTGGAAATATAATGAAGTTTATCACTGAATCGAATGTAAATGCGAAGATATAAAAAATAAATGAGAATGGCAATTGTAGTCCCAAAAATTGCACCAACAAATATATCTGAAGGATAATGTACGCCTAAATATGGACGAGTTAATGATACGATTATAGCCCACAAGAACATGAAACAAGAAAAAATCTTATCACGTACTAATAAACAAAAGAATACAGCTATTAGAAAAGCATTTGCCGTATGGGAAGAGAAAAAGCTATATCCGCTTGCATAATAACCATTTGCTGATTGAACGATTCCTTGTAATTCAGGACTATTTAAAGGGCGTGGGCGTGCAATAAGGGGTTTTACAATGCCAAGATTCACACCATCAACAATCAATAATCCTATTCCTATGGTACCGACAATAAGCATTATCTTCCACCAATTTTCATTATTTTTTATAACTAAATAAAGTAAAGCTCCATACAACAATATCCACGTATAGGCAGAAGTCAAAGTCACGACTAGGTTGTCTAGAAACAAATTATTGCTTCCATTCAGAGTAAGTAGTACGCACTTATCAATTGTATGTAAGGCTTCAAAACTCATACAAAATTAATGACTAATAAACTTATATATAACTTATTAAATTGCTTCAATACAAGAGGTTTGTACCCAACCTTGTCGTCCATCATTAAGTTGAACACCTGTCCATTTACTCAAACCTTGATCAGTAATCTTTACTTTAGACCCTTCATGAAGAATGAATATCTCTTTAGACTTTTGATCAGGTGTTTCTCTTACTACAGCTGATGGTAACATTATGATACCATGATTACTTGCATCTAACAAACATACTTGTTGGATGGCAAAAAATGTGGTAAGAATAAATAGGACAAAAAATAAAGGGAGTGTTCCTCTTGACAATTTCTGTAAAAGTTCTCTCTCTACAAAAATATATACCACCAAAGATAATAAAGCTAGAAATAGAGAAACAAGGCTCAAATAAGCCCAACAATCTACACTCAAAAGATTTACAAGAGCCTTATACCAAGTAACGAAAAACATTTCTGATTCTGGCGTTAACTTATCAATTGTTTTTGATTGAGCCAACTGAAGATTAAAACGAATGTCATCATCACTAGGAGCCAAACGTTGGGCACGTTCATAAGCTAGTACAGCATGAGGTATATTATCGAGACGATAATAACAATTCCCTAAATTATAGTATAAAGCCGCAGACTCGCCTTGCTCCAATAACTTTTCATATCCCTTTACAGCTTGTGCATAGTTTCCCTTTTGATATAATTTGTCAACATCTGACTTAGTTTGAGAGAAAGCATGGATAGGGAGAGCTAATAAAGCTATCATCAAAAAGGAAAGAACATTAGTATTCTTAGACTTCTGAACCTTTACTTTTTTGATTGCTTCTTCCATATCTGAAATGGCTTTCATTGCTACATCAAATGTCTTTTGCATATTCCCTTTCTCATTTCCAGGAGCATAACGTTCATACTCGCATTCATCAATAGCCATAATGAACTTGTCAATAACCTCCATTGGTACATTGATAGCCATTAATTGTTCACTAATATTATCACGTGACAATTGTTCGACTGGGAGATTTAATTTATCACTAACATAACCCCAAAGTGCTTGTAAGATCTCATCATAGAACTCTATATTTCTCCCTTTCATCTTTAATAGATTAGCTGAATGCAAGCGAGAAGTAGCTATCCTACTTGCATTTTTACCTCGCTTCAAAACCATATCAACACGATGAGCGAAACGATCTCTATATTTATAAGCTAAAATAGATCCACTAACAAGTAGTAACAAAAGAATAATATAATATGGAATAGAACCAAAGAAGAAATGACCTACCTTATCCAATGCACTATCCCCAACCTTCAAAGGTAAAATATCTTCATTAGGTAAATCTACTGATAAAATATCTTTAGAACTACCATCACCTCGCATAACCTTCAATTCCATCGGAGAAGTCTGAAGGGTAACATACTTATGCTGAACCAAATCATAATAAACAAATTTAACTGGAGGAATGGAAACTACTCCTTCTTGTTGAGGAACAATAACTTGGTCATAAATTATATTTCCTTCAACTCCATTTTCTGTTAATTGTGTCTTGTCGGTAATCTTCACATCGTATTTTTCAAACCCCTTAGGTATCTGAATAATAGGTTGTTTTATCAATTTCAGATTACCAGCTCCACTTACTACAACACGAATAGAAACAGGATCACCAGCTTTGACTTCTTTCTTATTTAATTGTCCTGAAAGGTTAAAATGACCAACACCTCCAGAGAAATCAGAAGGGGGAGTTGGTAATGGTAAAACTTTTATCGACAAGCCAGATGCAAGAATATCTTTCTTTATATTCGTGATACCATCATCGATACCAAAAGCTTCAAATGGATTAAAGTTATTACTCTCTTGAACTAAGCCATGGAAAGTTAAGGCAGGTACTTTTAAAGTTCCTGTCATCTGTGGGTACATGACATACTTACTCCATGTAACACAGTTATAAACTCGATTACCTACACGCTCTTTATGGAAAGTCTTTTGTTGTGGCAAATTAACTTCTTGGACGTGGAAACCCGTTAAATCAGGCATTTTACCAATTAACTGACGCAGATTCTTTGTTGTATAAACTTTATAAGTTAAAAGGACTGGTTCTTGTTCGTAAACTGTTGTTTTATTTGCAGAAACCTTAATGAATAAATCTTTAGAGCTAATATGTGAGGAGGAAGAACGTGGATCATCTTGAACGTCATTGTAACTTCCCTTTGAAGAAGCATAAGCTCCCTTTGCATTACCAGATGCATTAATTCTTACAGGCGTAGATGCAATCTCTTGACCATTAACTACAATCTTCGCTGGTCCTATCCCGAGGTTACCCTTTTTTGTAGCCACAAAGACATACGCAAACGTGACTGTAGAGGAACTACTAGCATGACCATTAATAAACTGATAATTAGACTGAGAGGATGTTGCAGGTCCATATACTTTCTCAAGTCCATTAGATAATCTACCTAACTGAAATCTACGAACATCCTGAGTATATACTGTATATTCAACTTGGAACTCCTCTCCCACTGATACATGCTTAGGAGCTACGACACGAACATATTGTGCCTTCATTCCAAGCGTACATAAAAGTATGAAAAGTAAAAATATATATCGTTTCATATTTCTAATAGTTACCAATTTTTATCAAGTTTTTTATCTGAAGGTTGTTGCATTGCCTTTGCCAGCCTCTTTTGAGTCTCTTTTTCCTGTTGCATAGCCGCATTCAATAATTGTTCAGCATTACTCTTGCTCATATCATTATTATTGTTTTGAGGCTTTTGCTGAGAATTATCCTTCTTCTTCTGTTTATTATCTTTGTTCGATTGATTCTTATTTTGTTTGTTTTTATTCTGATTATTTTTAGACCCACCAGAGTTCTTCTTATTATTCTGTTTCTTCTGCTGACGTTGACATAACTCGAAGTTATAACGTGCATTATTATGAGAAGGGTTATCACGCATTGCCTTCTTATAATAATCAATAGCCTTACTATAGTTTTTCTCTCCTTGATAAATAGTACCAAGATTATTATAGCTACTAGCCTGGCGAATAGGATCTGTTTCTAATTTAGCCGCTTTCTCGTAAATCTTTTTTGCTTCTGCATTCTTATGTTGCGCCTGTAAACATCTAGCTAAATTATAATTGCCAATAGCATTATTAGGTTCCTTATCGATAGCCTTACGATAAAAGACCTCAGCTTGTGCATAGTTCTTTGAGGAAAAGTTCTTATTTCCTTTCCTAATTAACTGATTACTCGTTTGAGCATTAAGCGTAACAAACGATATCATCAAAAGACATACTATAAAATAAAGCCGCTTAAACATATACTTATTTAATACTTTCTCTTTCTTTCTAGAATAAAGACATCAATGATGAGTGATAAGACGGCAAGTAGTGCAAACGCCTGGAATTGCTCATCATAATCACTATATACAACATTATTTATCTCTCCCTTTTGAAGTTTTCCAAGTTCTCTCTCCAGAAGGGCATCAGCAACACTACTATTATCTACGTGTATATATACTCCGTGCCCTGCATCTGCTATTTTCTTACACATTTCTTCATTGAGATGTGTCTTAACAATATTACCATTGGCATCTCTCAAGTCCTCACCATTAGGCATTGGAATAGTAGTTCCTTGTGTAGAACCTATACCAAGTATAAACACCTTAATACCCTTTTCTTGCGCTTGTTTTGCCATAGCTTCTGCACCTCCCTCATTATCTTCACCATCTGTAATGACGACAATCGCTTTACCTGTTTGAGTATTAGGTGTAAAACTGTGCATAGCTAAGTTAATCGCTTTACCTATGTCTGTTCCTTGTGTTCCAATTAATGAAGGATTTATATTATCCAAGAACATCTTTGCCGAAACATAATCACTCGTTATTGGTAGTTGAACAAAAGCGTCACCCGCAAAGACAATTAAACCTAGTTTGTTCTTCGTAAACTTATTCATGAGTCCCTCAACCATAAGTTTACTCTTATCTAAACGTGAAGGTACAACATCTGTAGCCAACATAGAGTTACTAATATCAAGCGCCATAATAACTTCGATGCCCTCTCTACTTGTATTATTTGCAATCTTATTACCAATCTGTGGACGAGCTACTATCAATATAAGCAATGTCAATATTAGTTCTGCCAAAACAAACTTTATCAACTTCCTTCTTGGACTTGCCATAGGAGATAATTGATGCATTAACTTTAGCGAACCAAATCGTTTAAGTCTACGTTTACTTTGGCGAAGAGAATATAGATAAATCATTGCTAATAGAGGTATCAGCAATAACAACCATAAATATGTAGGATTATCAAATCTAAACATTCTTCATTTATCACATTAAATAAGTTATTCACCTTATTATATATAGGCAAATCACTTATGGTAATCTTCTAAAAACCGTCAGACGTAATAGTAAATCTAAACAGAAGAGGAACAATGCCAGCCATGCAAAGGGCATATAAGCCTCATGCAAATGACTATAAGCTTTTACTCTCAATTTCGTCTTCTCTAATTTATCAATATCTTGATAAATCTTGGAAAGTTCAGCTTGGCTTTGCGCTCTATAAAACTCTCCATTTGTTGATACAGCTATATTTTGTAATGTCTTATAGTCTATTGCTCCTAAATCTCCTTCTGACTCCTTACCCAAACCTATAGTATAGATTCTTATACCATACTTCTTAGCAATAGACGCAGCTGTCATTGGAGAGATAGAACCGACATTATTACTACCATCAGTCAACAGAATGATAACCTTACTCTTTGCTTTCGAGTCTTTTAGCCGACTAACCGAATTAGCAAGTCCCATCCCAATAGCTGTTCCATCCTGTATTAATCCTTTCACTACTAAATCTGTACGTACATTATGAAGAAGATTTAATAAAGCGGCATGGTCAACTGTCATTGGACATTGTGTGAAAGCCTCTCCTGCAAATATTGTCAGACCGATGTTATCATTAGGGCGTCCACTAATAAAATCTGAAGCCACTTCCTTTGCTACTTCTATACGATTAGGGAACACATCTTCTGTCAACATACTTGCTGAAATATCCATCGTCAACATGATATCAATTCCTTCAGCATCCTTATTATCCCAGGAGTTATACGTTTGTGGGCGTGCTAACACAATGACCACCAAAGTATAAACTAGACAACGCAGAAACATTGGAAGATGGATCATCCGAATCCTCCAACTCTTTGAGATATGTTGATAAGCGAATGTATCGCTCATCTTTATGGTTGGTTCCTTACCTTTACCACAAAGGAAATACCATAATAAATAAGGTATTAACAAGATAAGTAAAAGAAGGTATCCACTATTGGCAAATTCCATTTCTACATCAATTTACATTATACTAGAAGTCCTATAATCTCTGACACGAAATATATGAACAGAGCCACAGAACAAACTAATAATAATATGATAGCCAACTTGATAATTTTACGAGTACGCTGACTCCTTGTCTCCTCAGTCTTGTCAACTATTGGAACAATATCATCTTTCTTTGTTGTTTCTATGAAACGTACTACATTATCGAAATAGTAGTTCTTATCATTTTCACCCGTTTGGTATTTAGCAAACTTTACGAGATCTACTGTATTGAAAATTTCTTCTAACTCTTTAAGATCTGTCTCCTTACATTCATCATGTAGTTTATCCAAGATTTCAGAAGAGGTCATCTCTAAGGCATTAAACTTATAACGCTTAGAAATATATCTTCTCAAGACATCAGTTACATGAGTATAATAGGTCTTTTGATCTGAATAAGACTTTATTTGTGAACGAATCTCCTCCAACTCATTTAGTGCTTGTTCATAAGAAGACAATACACGCTCCTTCTTACTAACCTTACGTCTACTTAATGACTTATAGAGATAATAAGCAAGCCCTAAAAGTATGAGAATCAACAATCCAATTAGAATGACGGGAAGCCACTCGGCGAAAGTAAGGCTAACCTGCTGAATATCATCAGGTGGCATTGGTGTATTCTTGACCGTATCAACAGGAATAGAACGGACATCAAAGCTAAGGGCTTTCGTCAAACTCGTCTTACCATTAATAACAACCTTCTGTGCAGGAATGGTATAATGCTTTGCATTCCATGCCGTCAACACATAGGTACGTTTATTCAACTGATGATTAAAAGAATCCGTAACACTACGATTCACCTTTAGCACTTCCACGTCTTGTGCATACTCTTTCGGTACAATCTGTTTAGGAAAGGAAACCTTTGTACCACGGGGAACATCTACGACAATACTATAACTAGTTCTTCCACCTATTAATATATGGGTAGAATCAATACTAGCTTTAACATTTATCTGTGCATAGCTGATACCAACTATAGACAATAACGCTATTATCACCAAAAACCTTTTCATCGTCTTCTCTTTAAAAATAACGTTATCAACATCTTGACATAATCGTCATTAGTAGCTATAGCCACACTATCAACGTGACTTTGCGTTAAAGTATCATGCAATCGTTGTTCACGCTCTTCCCAATAGGTATTGTGGGCCTTTCGAACACGAATATCATGTGTATCAACATACATCTCATGTCCTGTCTCTGCATCAATAACTTTCAGCAAGCCGACATCAGGCATTACCTTTGCACGTGGGTCATATACTTGAATGGCAACAACGTCATGTTTTCTATTTGTAATACGTAATTCCTGACTAAAATCCTTCCTTGTATAGAAATCGCTAATAACAAAAGCTGTACAACGACGTTTGACAACCTTATTAAGATATTCCAGTCCTACTCCAACATCTGTCTTCTTACTATTTGGCGTAAATGTCAACATCTCTCTAATTAAATAAAGAATATGTTTCCTACCCTTCTTGGGTGGGATATACTTCTCAACGTGATCAGAAAAGAAGATAACACCAATCTTATCATTGTTTTGAATAGCCGAGAATGCTAATGTAGCAGCTATCTCCGTCACACATTCACGTTTAAGTTGTCCAGCGGTACCGAAATCTAAAGAACCACTCACATCTATCACCAACATTACAGTCAGTTCGCGTTCTTCTTCAAAGACTTTTACGTAAGGACGATGAAAGCGACCCGTAACATTCCAATCAATATCACGAACATCATCGCCATACTGATACTCGCGTACTTCAGAAAACGCCATACCTCTACCCTTAAAGACAGAATGATATTGACCAGCAAATATATTCTGGCTCAAGCCTAGAGCTTTAATCTCTATTTTACGTACTTTCTTTAGTAACTCAGTTGTATCCATATACAATGATGAAAACTATCTTTTCTTACAATACACTTAACAATGAAACGAGAATCATTAAGGTACTTGCACCTTGTTAATTATCTCACTAACGATTGTCTCTGTAGTTAAGTTAGCAGCTTCTGCCTCGTATGATAAACCAATTCTGTGACGAAGAACATCATGTGCGACAGCACGTACATCTTCTGGTACTACATAGCCACGGTGCTTGATAAAGGCGTATGCACGGCTAGCTCTGGCAAGATTGATACTTGCACGTGGACTACCACCAAAGGTTATCATCTCTTTCAAGTCAGCTAACTGATAACGTTCAGGATATCTTGTAGCAAAGACGATATCAGTAATATACTGCATAATCTTGTCATCCAAGTAAACATCCTCAACAACCTTTCTTGCTTCAAGGATTTCTTTAGTACCAATAACAGGGCGAATTACAGGAGCATTGCCTTGTAGATTCATTCGAACAACAAGTTTCTCTTCATCTAATGTTGGATAATCAAGAACAACCTTCAACATGAATCGATCCACCTGTGCTTCTGGTAACATATAAGTACCCTCTTGCTCTATTGGATTCTGTGTTGCCATGACAAGGAAAGGATCAGGCAAGGTGAATGTAGACTCACCAATGGTAACTTGATGTTCTTGCATTGCTTCCAATAGTGCACTTTGAACCTTTGCAGGCGCACGATTAATCTCATCAGCAAGTATAAAGTTAGAGAAGATAGGTCCTTTCTTTACGTGGAAGGTTTCGTCCTTTTGCGAATAGATTTGTGTACCAATAACATCAGCAGGCAACAAATCTGGAGTGAACTGAATACGACTATAACGCACATCAATGAGCTGTGATAGCGTCTTGATAGCAAGTGTCTTTGCTAGACCAGGGACACCCTCTAATAGGATGTGACCATCACTAAGTAAAGATATAAGTAACGAATCAATTAGATGCTTTTGTCCAACTATTATTTGATTCATTCCTGTCGTAAGGTCTGTCACAAAAGAACTCTGCCGTTCGATTCTCTCATTTAACTCTCTAATATCAATAGATTCCACCATTATCTCACAATTTATATTGTACTCTTATGTATCATTCAACGAGTCACAAAAGTACAACATAAAAGCGGATAGGGCGAATATTTGTATCTAAATTATATTAAATAAAAACTTAGTGTTGGTTTTTAAAGACTTTTTTAATTGAAATAGGTTAACGTCTATGTTTTCATCCTTAAATAAAGGTAATTAGCGAAGTGATTCTACGTAAATTTAAATAGGTAAGAAATACATATAAAGGCAAATATCCTCGTCTATTCAATGAATCAATGATTCTACAAATAGGTAGGGATATTTGCCCTTATTTATATGATTGACACACTCCTACTCTAAGGCTTATGTCATTAGCACCTTAGGTGCTATAAATATTTAAACTTATCTTATTCAGTATAGAGATAACGTTTAATAGACTTCTTCGGGGTTTTCTCAAACTCTTCTTCTTGAACACGAATCTCTGCCACCTTACAATAAGCTGGTACGATGGTATTCAACTGTGTGCGGTTTTCTTCCATTATATTCTTGATATCCTCCGCATTGAGTCCAAGACTCTGTGCTTCGTCATAGTCTGGATAAACCAAAGCTATGAGTTTCTCACCCTTCTGAATAACCAAACATTCACTTACTAGTGCCAAGGAGTTCAACTTATCCTCAATCTCTTCAGGATAGATATTCTGTCCGTTACTACCGAGCAGCAAGTTCTTGGAACGTCCCTTTATAAATACATTACCATCCTCATCCATTAATCCGAGGTCTCCTGTGTGGAACCAACCCTCCTTATCAATGGTACGTGCAGTATCTTCCTCATTCTTATAATAACCCAACAGAACATTAGGTCCCTTTGTAAGAATCTCACCAGCTACATTAGTAGGATCAGGACTATCTATGCGCACCTCTTGATGAAGTGCAGCCTGCCCGCACGATCCTTTTGCAAAGGTATGCCAATCACGATAGCAAATGATTGGTCCACATTCTGTAGCTCCATAGCCAACAGTATAAGGAAACTCTATCATGCGTAAGAAGTTCTCGATCTCTCCATTAAGTGCAGCTCCACCGATGATGATTTCATACAAATTACCACCGAATGCTTGATAAACCTGCTCACGTATCTTTGCACGAACTTTCTTGTTTATAACAGGCATGTTCAGTAGCAAACGCATCTTGTTGTTCTGAATCTTAGGGAAGACTTTCTTGCGGATAATCTTTTCAATCACAAGGGGCACAGCTATCATAATGATAGGCTTTACCTCTTGTAATGCTTGAGAGATTATAGCTGGCGATGGTATACGTGTAAGGTAATATACATGGACACCTGAAAGGAACTCATAAATGAACTCAAAGGACATGCCGTACATGTGTGCCATTGGGAGTATGCTAATAACATTACTTCCAGGTTTGACAACATCTCCAAGTACATGTTTAGCAAAGTCTGCATTACTCCACAAGGAACGATAAGGAAGCATTACTCCTTTCGAGCGACCAGTAGTACCACTTGTGTAGTTAATTAACGCCAATTCATCGGGGCTTTGCTCATGATAGTAATGTACATGCTCTGGTCGGAAATACTTTGGGTAACGGCGTCCAAACTCCTCATTCAGATGTTCGCGAGCATAGGTTAGTTTCTCCGTACGACTCACTACTAAGGAGTAATCTGGAATATAAATAATACCTTCCAACTTCGGCATCTTTGTAGCATCAATCTGGGTTACAACAACGTCGCCAACAAATAAAAGTTTTGCATCCGAATGGTTTACAATATTATGTATTTGTTCGGGCATAAACTCATGCAAGATGGGTACAGCTACTGCACCATAGGTCAACACGGCTAAGAAAGAAGCCGCCCAAGCCGAGGAGTTGCGTCCACATAAAGCTATCTTATCGCCTTTCTGTACACCACTCGCTTCAAACATGATATGTAGCTTTTCAATCTTTCTGGCAACATCATGATACTGAAGGGTCTTACCCTTGTAATCTGTAAGAGCATCCATGTCCCAATACTTAATGATACTCTCTTCTACTAGTTCATTAAAACTCGAAATCTGTTCCATTGCACATTACTTCAATATGTGCGCAAAGGTACATACTTATTGGCACATTACAAAATAAAATGTGCATAAATAAAGGTTAGCTATCGGGGATTATGTAACGGGACTACGATTCCAACGCTGTTGTAAGTCAATCGTACTTCAAGTTAAACGACAATCGTACTTTAAGTTAAACAACGATTGTACTTTAAGTTAAACGTCAATCGTACTTTAAGTTAGAGAATAATTCGTTTATTTAATTCCCACTGATTTAAGAGAAATCATAAGTTAAATAAAGAATATATAATATTGATATACAATAGTATATAGCATTTTAAATAGATAATTACTATAAGTCTATTTCAAGTGTTACTTTAAATAGGTGGAAACAAAAAATAAAGGGACTCTAAGGAGTCCCTTTGTTTATTATTGATAAAATAAGTTTTATGTTATGAGAACTTATTAGCGTCTGCCATGATAACTCATACCATGCTTCTCATCGTGACGAAAGGTTGTCGTGAAGTCTGGTTTATCCATCTCTATAGGATTCGCATTAAGTTCTGGTTCCCCCATCCATTCTACTATCTTGTCTACCCAGTGTGCTGCACCTTGCCGAGTAGGATGAATACCATCTATACGAGCGGCAACAATAGAACTGCTATCAAAGAAACGTTCAGCACCAGTGCGCTCACGAATTACATTTACAATGTTTCTATTCTTTATCTTACGCCATGATAATGGTCCAACCCATACGTAAGGGATATTGCCAACACAATCTAAGATAGTTTGGATAGCCTCTGAACGTCTAGTAAAGTCATAATAGCCCAAATCATTTGTTCCAAGACTTATGATTACATAGGTTGGACGGAACTTCTCAATTTGGTATTGAAGGTCTTGTGTATTAGCCCAATTACGTGTGGTACTACCATACCATACAACTGAGTGAAATTCAAAGCCATTCTTTACTGCGTAATCATTAAAACGAGCACCTAACCCATCGACCATTGAATCACCAATTAGCAAAACAACTTGATTGCGAGAATTAGCAATATGCATTGTTGACTGAACGGAAGAAACGGGCTTCGCTTCTAAAGACATTTCACTCACGTCTTCTATTGGTTTCTGGCTTATAGACTGGCTGGGCATTTCATCAGGTTGAATATCCATCCTGGTTCGCATTGCCTGATCAATGTTTGTGTTGTCTACGATACCTTTCTGTGCTTTCATAACTTGCACGGAAAGTAAACAAATAAATGCTATTAAATACTTAATACTTTTCACAACAAAATATATTTTAATTAGTGCGTTTCTTTGACTTTGAGTAATGCCAAATTTCAACGCTATTAATAATGTTCTGCCAAAGGATATAACATCCTGGTCCTACTGTAGAGAGCGGATTAAGATAAGTGTTGGCTATCCAAATGGCAAAGGTTGTATTCTTCTGACCTAAAGCTTGTCCAGAATTGACTGCATTATGGAAGAAGGCTCCTATTGATTTCCCTGCTATAAATTGTAACAAACATAGTACCAAACTAGAAATAGCTATGAGTAAGAGGAAAGAAACACTTACATTAGCATGGACAATATTCTTAACGGTTGTTCCAGAAACAATCAGTAAGGACGCACACCAGAGATAATAACTTAGATCATTCACATTAATAATCCATCTATAGAGGGGGCGTAACAAGTGCCAGTGCTTTGTAATATATGCCAATAGCATCGGTACGATTAGCACTAAACTCACTTTATTAAGAATGAGCAAGAAGGCTCCAGTAAAAGTAAAGCCCATGTTCGTTTCTATCAAAGGGAAACAAATTGGAATAAGAATAGCGCAAATGAAATTTGAAATGAAAGTGTAAGTAACCATCTCTGTCAAGTCACCTCCAATTTTCTGTGTAACGACGGCAGCAGCTGAGGCGCAAGGTCCTATAATACAGGTGAGTATAGCTTCTAAAAGAATTAAAGCTTTACCCGTAGCGTGGAAGTACAATATCCATCCAACTATGACAATTACGCTAACTATTTGGAAGAGTCCTACCCACAAGTGCCACTTCACGGGAAGTAGTTTATGGTAATCAACCTTACAGAAGGTAACTCTAAGTTTGCAGCAAGAAACTTAAACAGGGTATAATCCCCTTTAGGAAGCAAGGTTGATTCATTACCTTTGTTGTCAAAAGGAAGAACCAGCCTACAGGATAGGGAAACTATAGAAGGACTAG
>NZ_VVIQ01000011.1 GCF_009728485.1 Prevotella vespertina | reverse complement strand
GATTCTCTTGTTTTTTTTTGCAACACTAAGATAAGTGAAAATTCTGACATGGCAAAATCCTGAGCAACTTTTTGTTGCTCAGGTACTTAAAAAGTTTAATTTATAATAGTGTTGCGGAATTAAGGTAAAACAGATTGTACTTCTTGTACACCTTTTATATTCTTCATACTCTCAACAATCACTTCTACATCATTGCGATCATGTACTTGCATCTCTATTGTACCATCAAATATGCCATTATCACTCGTGATTGTGATCTTACGAATATTGATTCCTAGCTGATCAGAAAGCACATCGGAAATATCGTGTAACATACCACTTCTGTCAATACCACGTATCTGTATGGCTGCTTCAAAGAATAGACTGCGGTGCATATCCCACTTTGCATCCAATATACGAGTACCATAACTGGCTTTCAATTTAGCTGCTACTGGACATGAACGTTTGTGTATCTCAATGTGATTCTTATTATCGATATACCCCAAGATATCGTCCCCTGGTATGGCATGACAGCAATGTGGGAATACATAACGATAGACATTATCCTCATTGATGAAGATTGGCTTCTTCTTATTTAAGTCCTTTGTTACAACTATCAAACCTTCAGAATGTTCCGAGTCATCCGTGTTTATGGCTTGCATCTCCTTCTTTCCACTTGTCTTCAAGAATGGCACATAACGACGCCAACCACGCCCTTCTGTAGGCTTCTCTGACTTATTCTTCCCTCGAAGTTCATTAAGATCTGTATCTCCAAGGATGACTGTCTTATCCCCAATAGATAGGAAGAGACTATCGTGCTTCTTAAGGTCGTGCAACTCACAAAGCCTATCTAATACGGCCGTTGTCATCTCTAAGTCGTTTGCTCTCAACCATTGCAACAGTCGCTCTTCACCATTCTTCTGCACCTCACGACTCTCTCTACGAAGGATTGCTTGTATCTTTGCTTTTGCCTTAGCTGTCGATACGAAGTTAATCCAAGAGGGGTCAACATGCTGTGACATAGACGTGAGTATCTCAACCTGATCACCACTTTGTAACTTATGACTAAGCGGTACTAGCTTGTGATTAACCTTTGCTCCAATGCAGTGACTACCAAGGAATGTGTGTATCTGAAAGGCAAAGTCGAGTGCAGTACAGCCTGCTGGCATTGTTTTAATCTCGCCTTTTGGAGTAAAGACAAATATTTCAGAGGCAAAGAGATTGAGCTTAATAGCATCTAAGAAGTCCATTGCGTCAGGTTGAGGATCATCCAGTATCTCCTTGATAGTACTAAGCCATTCATTCAATTCACCCTCATCTTCAGTTATTTCTCCACCATCCTTATACTTCCAGTGGGCTGCAAATCCTTGTTCAGCAAGCTCGTTCATGTGTTCAGAACGAATCTGCACCTCTATCCATCGACCCTTTGCTGACATCAAAGTGACGTGTAATGCTTGGTAACCATTAGCCTTTGGATGGTTCACCCAGTCACGAAGTCGATCGGGATGACTCTTGTATATCTGACTGATGGCAACGTAGATTTGGAAGCAGTTATTGATTTCCTCTTCCTTAGACTTAGGCTTATAGATGATTCGAACAGCAAGGATATCATAGATCTCTTCGAATGTTACATGTTTATTCTGCATCTTACACCAAATGGAGTAAGGGCTCTTCACACGTGCTTTCAACTCATATTCAAAGCCCATCTTATCGAGTTCTTTACGGATAGGGGCAGTAAACTCATCAAAGAGAGTGTCGCGTTGTGCTTGCGTAGAAGCCAATTTCTTCTCAATAGAAGCGTATGCATCGGGATGCTCGTAACGGAAACTTAAATCCTCTAATTCGGTCTTTATCTTATTAAGACCTAGTCGATTGGCAAGCGGCGCATAGATATAGAGCGTTTCACCAGCAATCTTGTATTGTTTGTTAGCAGGCTGTGAAGCAAGGGTGCGCATATTGTGTAAGCGGTCACAAATCTTAATGAGTATGACTCGAATGTCGTCACTCATCGTCAATAAGAGCTTCTTGAAATTCTCTGCTTGAGCGGAGGCTTGCTCTCCAAAAATGCCTCCAGAGATCTTTGTCAGACCATCAACTATCTGCGCTATCTTCGTTCCGAAGATGTTTTCAATATCCTCTACTGTATAGTCAGTATCCTCTACAACATCATGTAATAAGGCTGCACTGATACTCGTTGCACCAAGTCCCATCTCCTCACAAGCAATCTGGGCAACAGCGATTGGGTGCAAGATATATGGCTCACCTGACAATCGGCGAACGCCTTTATGAGCCTGTCGTGCGAAGTTGAAAGCCTTAGTTATGATGTCAACCTTCTTACGATGACGCGAGGCAAGATAGGTATCAAGAAGATGTTGGAAGGCTTCATCAACCATCTTCTCATAATCAATCACTTTTTCTTCTGTTCGTTCCTTGTCTTTATCCATAGTGCATCCTTTCCTATATATAATAAGGTGAAAGACTTGTTTAGTGCATCATTACGCCCTGTCTATGTAGTGCGGTTGTTTGGTTCGTGTTAGTAGCAACGACATTAGGGCCGGTTTTCTCGAATGATGCCTCATCTTGATATATAAGTTCTTTGCTATAGTTAAACTTCTCAATCATATCTGCTGGCAATCTTAACTTAGCCATTCCGTAAGTAGAAAAGGCTTTCACTACACCCAACTTGTACTGTGGATTAAGTGTTTTAATCTTATCTAATTCGATCCCCAAAACATCTGCCACCTTCGCTAATGTAACATCTTTCTCTATCACAACAGTATCACATTGAGCTGGAAGATTGGTTGGAAGCGGTGTTATATTATAATCGCCATAATAATTCATCACGTAGTTTACAGCTATAAAAGCTGGCACATAACCTCGTGTCTCTTTAGGGAGATAACGATAAACTGCCCAGAAGTCAGATCCACCCCCAGCCTTAGCGATAGCACTACTCACGCGTCCTGGTCCACAGTTATAAGCTGCCAAAGCTAGAGTCCAGTCTCCGAAGCGATTGTAAAGATCGCTTAGCAAGCGTGCAGCAGCATAGGACGACTTCTCAGGATCACGCCTTTCATCAATGTAATTATCAATCTGAAGGTTATATTGTTTACCCGTAGTTGTCATGAACTGCCATAGTCCTGCGGCTCCAACTCGCGATGTTGCATTAGGGTTAAGACCTGATTCTATAATAGGAAGATACTTCAGTTCTTGTGGTAGACCATAGCTACGCAAGGCCTTTTCAAAGAATGGGTTGTAATAGCTTGCACGCCCAAGTAAGTAACTCGTAGACTTCCGTCCAGCCTTTGTGTACCTATCAATATATCGTTTCACTTCGTCATTACAAGTCAATGTCATCACTTCTGAAAGGCTACGCATCTTACGTTTAATACCTTCCAAACCTTCTTCCAAATCCCCGATAGTGCCTTTTTCTGTTGTTTCCTCACTATTCACGCCCTGAAGTTTACCACTTTCATAGAACTTATCATCTGAGTAGTCAACATCAACATAACCAGTCAATGAGCCATCAGCAGTTGGTATTACAACATTTAGACTCTTACCATGATTGTCTATAACAGTTTGACTCTGCGCGTGTAAACTAGCAGTTGTCACCAGTGTAATTAATAGTGCAACGAAATATCTCTTATGCTTCATTACGTCTTATTTAGTTAACGCAAATACAGTGCGTCACTGCTTAGAATGTCAAACTACAGCCTAGTCCTATTGCCGAAGAACGGAAGGGAAGATTTGGCGTAGCGATACTCTTATCTTGAATGACTGTCGGTGCAATGTGTAATGACAGGTCATCTGAAATATTAAAATCCGACAGGGAGGCATCTACATAAGCATCAATAACAGATAAAGCATAGACTGCCACGGTTGCAAAGATGCTCAAATCGCGCCAACGACGATAGCGATCTTTACGTTGTTTGAATATGTTTTTATAGCGTTCTTCATTAGCAGATGTAATCGTTGTACCCAAATGCAAGAAGCTATTATAGCTCTGGGTCGTAGGGTCATTATCAACAAGATCGACGTATGCCTGTGCATAGTCATGATACATCTGATTATTCCATGTCATTGCGTAAATACACCCAACAATACCGCCATAGAATATTGGGAGCTTCCAATACTTACGATTATAAACCTGCCCAGCACCAGGTAATACCAATGCTAACCACAGTGCTCTCTTAGGATTAGGACGCCACTTTGCCCAATCACGACCTTGTCGCTTCACAAGACTAAGGCTATCCTTACGCACAACGGAAGTAAGACGTCCTTCATCATCTGGTGTTAATATTGCTCTTTCTTCCACATACTTATCCTGTGAATTAGGAACTTTAACGACGGAGGAGTCGCCTGGATAGATTACTTTTATCGTATCATCAGAGACATTCTGAGCCTGCATACCCATTGAACAAACGAGCATCCCTACTGCTAATATCCCCCTACGAATTATATTCTTAACCATCATCACTATCCGTCTTTATTAACTAATACCTGTAAAGAAGTACTTTACTTCATTTTATCCATCACTTCCATTATATGCTCCAATTCTTCTTCTGAAGCAAACGGAATACTTATCTTCCCCTTTCCACTCGCATTGCAACTCATCTGAACCTTTGTGTTAAAGAAAGAGGAAAGGCGTTGCTTGAGGATATTAAACTCTTCAGGAAGACGCTTACGAGCTGCTATTTTCTTCTTGGCAGATTGTATGTCTTCCCCACTATTAAGCTGTTGACATAGTTCCTCTACCTTTCTAACACTATAACCATTCTTTAGAATCTCACGATAAAGCTTCAGTTGTAATGCCGGACTATCTAATGATAACAATGCACGAGCATGCCCCATGTCAACTTCCTTCTTCTGTAATGCCATCTGCACTTGCGCTGGAAGTTTTAAAAGACGAAGATAGTTAGCTATAGCGGCACGACTCTTTCCTACACGCTCTGCCACTCTCTCTTGTGTCATACCACTCTTCTCCAACAAGTGTTCATAGGCAAGTGCGATTTCAATAGCATTCAAGTCTTCACGTTGGATATTCTCTACCAACGCCAATTCCATCACACTTTCGTCCTTAATCGTTCGAATATAAGCAGGGATAGCAGTCAATCCTGCCAACTGACTCGCACGCCAACGTCGCTCACCAGCGATGATCTGGAAGCGGTTATCAGCTATCTGTCTCAAGGTGATTGGTTGTACTAATCCAAGCTCACGAATACTATTTGCCAACTCCTCCAAAGCGACAGGATCAAACTCACGACGTGGTTGATTAGGATTCGCTTCGATCTGATCTAAGGCTATCTCATTAATCGTTGAGCTGCCTTGTGTACTAACAGTATCAGTAGAAATCAATGCGTCAAGCCCACGACCCAACGCATTTGTCTTTGCATTTCGATTGTATTTCTTATGTACAGCCATTCCTTATTTCTTATTCTTTTCGATGATTTCTTTTGCCAGATTAAGGTGATTCTTCGCACCAGTAGAGTCTGCATCATAGAGGATAACAGGTAATCCATGACTCGGACTCTCGGATAACTTCACATTACGTTGTATGACTGAGCGGAACACCAGTTCCTGGAAATGACGCTTAACTTCATCATATATCTGTCGAGCTAAGCGAAGGCGACTATCATACATCGTCAACAAGAAGCCTTCTATCTCGAGCTTCGGATTAAGCTTACTCTTAATAATCTTGATTGTATTCAGCAGTTTGCTAATACCTTCCAAAGCAAAGTATTCACACTGAACAGGTATGATTACGGAATCAGCTGCTGTCAAGGCATTGACCGTAATAAGCCCTAATGACGGACTACAGTCTATCAGAATGTAATCATAATCATCACGTATCTCAGCAAGCAGATTGCTCATTACCTTCTCACGACCGCTGAGTTTCAACATCTCAATCTCGGCTCCGACAAGGTCAATATGGCTGGGCACAATATCAAGCCCATCAATATCAGTTGTGTAGATAGCGTCTTTTATATCGGCATGGTCAATGATACATTCATAAAGAGAACAGTCCACTTCCTTTATATCTACACCCAAACCACTTGACGCATTAGCCTGTGGATCGGCATCGATAACCAACACGCTCTTCTCTAAAGTAGCAAGAGAAGCCGCTAAATTGATGGTGGTTGTTGTCTTTCCGACACCGCCTTTTTGATTGGCGAGAGCGATAATCTTTCCCATTTCTCTATATATTCCAAATACGTTTATTAGGCTACAAAGATACACAAATTATGTGAGACTGGGAGCTTTATAAACCTTTTTTCGTACTTTTGCATCCAATCAAAAGCGAAAACAATGGATTTTACTAAACCACTTATACTCGTCTCTAACGATGATGGATACCATTCGAATGGTATTCGCACGTTGGTTTCTTTCCTCACAGACTTTGCTGATGTGGTTGTTTGTGCACCCGAGTCTGGACGTTCGGGATTCTCATGTGCCTTCTCGGTAACTGATTATTTGTTATTGAAACAACGTCATAACATTCCTAATTGTGAGGTATGGTCATGCACTGGAACGCCTGTCGATTGCGTTAAACTTGCATTAGATCAGTTGCTCAAAGAGCGTAAACCAGATTTAATCCTTAGTGGTATCAACCATGGCGACAACTCTTCTGTGAATAATCACTACAGTGGTACGATGGGAGTAGCCTATGAAGGCTGTATGAAATATATTCCCTCTATTGCCTTCTCAAGCTGTGACTATAACACAGAAGCCGACCTCTCTTACCTCAGGGATTACGTAAGAAAGATTGTAAAGAAGGTTCTTACCGATGGGCTCCCTAAGGGCGTATGCTTGAATGTGAACTTCCCTAAGGTGGAGAAGTTCGCTGGCTTGAAGGTTTGCCGTATGGGATTCGGTAGTTGGACACGGGAGGTTGAACGTTGCAAACACCCTCGTGGCTTCGATTACTATTGGCTAACTGGGCATTATCAAAACGATGAACCCGATGCCACCGACACGGATCAATGGGCTTTAAATCATGGCTATGTATCGGTTACGCCAACACGTATTGACGTCACGGACTACGATATGATTGAGAAGATGAACACGTGGAATACCCTCTAAACACTTGATATATGAAGTATTACTTGATTGTTGGTGAGGCCTCTGGTGATCTACATGCTTCACGACTGATGCAGTCTTTGATGCAATATGACCCTGCTGCAGAGTTCCGCTTCTTGGGTGGAGATCTAATGCAGAGAGTGGGTGGAACAAGGGTTAAACATTATCGGGAACTTGCCTACATGGGCTTTGTGCCAGTTCTACTCCACCTACCCACTATCTTCAAGAACATGAAGATGTGCAAGGAAGATATCGTACGTTGGCAACCCGACGTAGTAATCCTCATCGACTATCCAGGCTTCAATCTTAGTATTGCCAAATATGTAAAGAAGAATACAAACATACCTGTCTTCTATTACATCTCACCGAAGATATGGGCATGGAAAGAGTGGAGAATCAAAGCTATTAAGCGTGATGTGAAGGAGATGTTCTCTATTCTTCCATTTGAGATACCCTTCTATGAGAAGAAACATCACTACAAAATACATTACGTTGGCAACCCAACTAAGGAGGAAGTAGATAACTTCCAACATGTTTACACAGAGTCGAAAGACGAGTTCTGTCAGCGTAATAACTTATCCTCGAAACCGATTATTGCTATCCTTGCAGGCAGTAGGAAACAAGAGATAAAGGATAATCTTCCGTCAATGCTTGAGGCTGCACGCCACTTTGAAGATTATCAAATGGTGATTGCGGCAGCCCCTTCTATCGAGAAATCATACTATAAGAAATATCTCGGAGATAGTGAAGCTAAGATGGTGGAGTTGCAGACTTACGAGTTACTCACCCACTCCACAGCGGCGTTAGTAACGAGTGGAACCGCAACACTTGAGACCGCCTTACTCAATGTTCCGCAAGTGGTTTGCTATGAGACGCCCGTTCCGAAGCTCATTCGTTTCGCTTTCAAACATATTATAAAGGTGCGTTTCATCTCCCTCGTCAACCTCATTGCTGATAAAGAAATCGTACAGGAATTACTCGCCGACCGCTTTTCAATTTACAATATAGCCAACGAGTTATATCGAATCTTACCTGGTCAGCCCGCTCGTGAGCACATGCTTGCCGATTATCAAATCGTCCGCGAACGCCTTGGAGATGCTGTTGCGCCTGATAATGCAGCGAAGATAATGGTTGAGAAGTTAACAGGTAGCATTGCATAAGTAGGCTTTTCTGTAACAAATAACAGTGAGTAACAGATATAACAAGACATAACCTCACTAACAAAGGAATAGAAAGAATAAGATAAGAGACGCCTTCTTCCATTGGAAGAGGGCGTCTCTTTGATGTAAGGAGAGGCTCTCCTTGTATCAAGAAGGGCGTCCCGTCAATCAGAAGGGATATGCCTCAGCGAATTATACAGCGGTGTATAATTGAGTATCATCTACGTGATAACGGATTATACAGGGCGTGTATAATCACGCAAGCTATATCTATTAGCAAGATGATAGTACGCTTACAATACAAGTAGACACCTAGTTTTAACTCCCTTTCTCTTATGTATAATAGACAAAGACACCTATTGATTGAAGAGTAAAAACATACTGACAACACACTTACAACAAGATATTTAGCACGTCATCTACTATCTGCTCATCCTGTAAATGGTTATCAGACAATAGCTGTTGAAGGTCGAAACGATCGTAGAGATCCTTCTTTACGCCGCCAACAAGTACCTTCATATCAGTAGGACCATAGTAAGACGCAATGCGCTCACCGAATCCTCCATCCTTACAACCATCCTCCAATGTCACAACCAATTCGTGGTCATCCTTCAAAGCATTCAATGTATTCGCATCAACAGCATTCAGATAACGAGGATTGATGAGGGTTGCATTAATCCCTTTATCAGCCAATAAGCGACCTACATTCTCACCTTTTTGATAGAAAGAACCTGCTGCAATGATAGCAACCTTCGAGCCTTTGTGCATGATCTTATACTTTGGTTCATAGTCATACATGGTATCAACAGCCTCAGAAGTATGGTTAACTCCGTTGGTCGGAATACGTAAGGCGATAGGCTTCTTATCCTGTTGAATAGCCCAACGAAGCATTGCGAAATATTCCTCACAGGTAGTTGGAGCAAGATAAATAAGATTTGGTATGCTACAAAGCATTGGTATATCGAAAAGGCAGATATGCGTAATATCATTCATAGATGCCGTGCCACCCCATGCTACATTGATAACTGCTGGGTTAGAGTTAATGCAGAGATCCTGTGCAATCTGGTCGTAGCTGCGTTGGATAAACGTACTAAAGACTGTCCATACAGGATGTAGTCCGCCCTTTGCCATACCAGATATCATTGCTACAGCTTGCTCTTCGGCAATACCCACATCAACATGTTGTTTGCCTGCTTTTATACGTTTCTCTGGTGTAAACCCAGCTACGGATGGGGTGCCAGAGGTAACAGCAACGAGCGTTTTATCCGTCTTCATCTCCTCTAACATCCAATCACTAAGGAGTTGCTCATAGGTCTCATACGCTGGAGACGCTGGTCGACTGCCATCCTCGATATTGAAAGGCATACCATAATGCCATGCCTCTTTATTGGCTACAGCAGGTGCAAAACCATGTCCTTTCTCTGTGTGGATATGAACGACAGTAGGCTTATCTGTGCCCTTCACACTGCGGAATAACTCTATTAACTTCGCAACATCATTGCCTTCCTCAAGGTACTTATATTCAAATCCCCACGCCTTGAACCAGTTATGCTCACAGGTTCCGTGACTCTCACGCAAGGCACGTAAGTTCTTGTAGATACCGCCATGATTCTCTGCAATAGACATCTCATTATCATTGACAACGATGATGATTCCTGTGCCAAGTTCGGATGCTTCATCCAATCCCTCAAATGCTTCACCACCTGAAAGGGAGCCATCTCCTATGACAGCAATGATATTCTCGTTCGTACCCTTTATGTCACGTGCCTTCTGAAGACCTGTTGCAAGACTCACAGAGGTGGATGTGTGTCCCACTTCAAAGTTGTCATATTCAGGGCATTCAGTAGGTGATGAGTATCCACTGATGGCATCCATCGCCTCCAAATCACCTAAGAAACCAGACGCACGACCCGTTAGAACCTTGTGTGGATAGCTTTGGTGGCTCACATCAAAGACTAATTTATCCTTCGGAGTATCGAATACATAATGCAAAGCAACCGTTGCCTCTACGAAACCGAGGTTCGGACCAATGTGCCCACCATGCTTACTAACACGATTCAATACTGCTTGGCGAGTTTCATCCGCTACAGTCTTTAATGCTTCGATACTTAGTGGTTTTAAGTCGGCTGGCGACTTGATCTTCTCAATGTACATGTTATTTGCTTTATAAATGGTTGTTATCTTGTGCGCACAAAGGTACTAATACTATCTAAGCATCAGCTTACCGATATCTTAAATAATCCTATCCACCACCTTTTTCTTACGCTTCCTCCACCTGTGTCTTCGGCCAATTAACGAGATAAAGGTGCTCCGTGGCACGGGTGAATGCTGTATAGAGCCAGTGGATATAGTCGGGAGTTAGCATCTCATCAGTCATATAGCCTTGGTCAAGATAGATGTGCGCCCACTGCCCACCTTGTGCTTTATGACAGGTAATAGCATATCCGAACTTCACTTGCAAAGCGTTGTAATAATCATCCTCACGTATCTTCTTCATACGATCAGACTTCAGGGGCACGTCGGCATAATCTGCCAGTACTTGTTGAAAGAGTTGTTCGTTCTGTTCATGCGTTAGTGCTGGTGCTTCCGTTGTGAGCGTATCAAGGATGACTATCATATCCTCCTCTGTATTGTCATAATCGGGGAATGATAAGGTAACATCGGCAAAACGGAACCCATAAAGCTCCCGCACATTGCGAACACCACGCACAATTGCACGGTCGCCATTGGCAATGAAGCCCCCTTCAATCCCCCTGAAAGAAGAGAGTCCTTTGTTGGAGGTCGCCTTACCTTGCATTCCCTCCCCTGCTGCTTGGGCTTCCCCCCTTTCGGGGGGATTGTGGGGGGCTTTATACTTATTCTTCACGACCATCAACATATCGCCCGTTGTCAATTCCTCTTCACGCCCTAATACCATATTACGAATACCCTGATTGAAGATATTGGCACGCTTATTTGATCGTGTGATAACCATGGTTTCATCTATTCCAACTTCTGCATAACTCGTTGAAAGGCTTTCTATGAGTTCATCGCCAGGTACGATTGAGATGTCGGCAAAGCCTTTAAAGCGAATCTTGGGTAGTGCTGTTGCTTGGTCGTGGGTAATCATTTGCCGAATGATGGTAGCATTATAGAGGATACCAGAGTCTTGGCTCTGACGGAGAACTTCATTCAAATCACACTCATAGACCTTCAAGCCATAAGCTGCTAACACGTCAGTACGCAAGGCGGGACTCTCGGCTTCACCCACAGGGGGCAACTGCGCCTTATCACCAATCAGCAACATTCGACAGTTGCGTTCGTTATAAACAAACTGAATGAGGTCGTCTAACAAGCAACCACTCCCAAAGGTGGAGTTCACGGAGGTTAGACTTATCATTGAGGCTTCGTCTATCATGAACAAACGATTACGATAGAGATTCGCATTAAGGTTGAACTTTCCATCCAATCCAGCGAACGTTCGCTCTCGATAGATACTTCGATGAATGGTAGCAGCAGGTTGACCAGAGTTTAAAGAGAATACTTTTGCTGCACGACCAGTAGGTGCGAGAAGGCTTATCTTGTATTGCAAGGCTAAGAGCGTACGCACAATAACACTTGCTAAGGAGGTTTTGCCCGTACCAGCACTACCTCGGAGTATCATCACACAACGCTCATCGCTATCGGTCATGAAGCGTTCGAAGACGTCAAGGGCATACATCTGGTCGTCGGTCGGATCGAACGGGAAGTTGCGAAGTATTTGATACATTAAACTATCATACATGTGTCTTACCTTTTATATTACCATTCTGAAATATCGGCTTGGCACTCTACACGCTGCTCAACATCGTCGGGCAACTTTGGAAAGAAGTCTATCCCAGTTATACGCTCCACATCATCAACAGTGTTCACATACTCCATCTTCTTATGACCCTTAGCCGATGTATTACGACAAACGAATCCAATTGCTCTTGGAGTAGGCTTCAGCCGCAAGATAACCTTATAGAAGGCTTCAGGTACTTGCACCTTATTATTACCAATACGCTTATGTGGCTGCTTGAAATAGATCGGTCCGCAAACAATAAAGACATCACCATACCGCTTCGCCCACGTGCGACATTGTTCTTCTATTGAGTTCCATAACCCACTATTTAAAGCATGATCTTGCGGACAAACATTTGTCATCAAGAAACTTTGTTCCATCGCCGTCTCACTCCATCGATTGTCACCAGCAGGACACATGTGCCCTCGGTCATAGCCTGAACGCATATAATCGTAAGTATCCACACGAGGTTCTGGCACATCGTCATCTGCATGAAACTGCACACCATTACGCTTTACTACACCATCAACATGATTAGCTGTGAGGTGCCATGCCACCCAGTTCGGTGTCTTCGTATCTATATTGTAGGATGCGGTGTAGCCTTCTCTATAAAGCAAAATAGATGGTACTCTCGCCTTCCCCTGCGGTATTTCTAATCCATTCTTAGCCTCAACATTAGCGGAAGAACTAGTCTCTTCTTCTGTTGCATTATCCTCATTCGTATTGTTCTTATCCGCCTGCTCTATACTTTGAACATCTTTAAAAGACTGCTCCAAAGCTGACAAACTAACTCTTCCTTTGCCCGACTGACATGAAATAGCCAGCAATGATAAGGCGAAGATATAGCTTTTCACAAATATATGTTTCATCGTTTCCTTATGTTATAATCATCTATTAGAACGGCAAAGATACAATATTCTTATTACATCACACTCCTTTTCACCTAATTAACAGCATTCCCACTCCCCTTATCTTCCCTTCATTGAAATGTAACTTATCCTATTTCCCTCTTTTCAGTTGAACCCTCTTCGTACTTTAAGTTAAAGTCCTCAAGACGTCTAAGTTTATGTCCTTTGCTACTTTAAGTTAAAGTATGAAAGGATGATAACTATATGGTGGAATGTAACGATGGTGGCGATGGTAGGAACACGTATTACTTATAATATCATGCACCTATATTAATCTGTCTTTAGAACATATTACTTATAACATGAGCCCCATCAACTACTCCGTCTTAAAAGCACATTCCATTATCTGAAGGAGACTTATTTTTACTCTATTATGCACTTTTGAGTAGGGTTTCAAGGCTCGATGTTTTTAGAAGTTTTATTTGCTTATATTCTAAAAAAAACGTACTTTTGCCACCACTCACGTAATAAGAAATTCTAAATCACACATTTATATCTATGAGTTTGAAAATCGTTGTACTTGCTAAGCAGGTACCAGACACAAGAAACGTGGGTAAAGATGCGATGACAGCTGAGGGCACGGTGAATCGTGCTGCACTGCCAGCAATCTTCAACCCAGAAGACCTAAACGCTTTAGAGCAGGCCTTACGACTGAAGGATCAAGACCCAGATGCCTCTGTTGGTATTTTGACTATGGGTCCTCCACGTGCTGGAGAAATTATCCGACAAGGACTTTATCGTGGTGCAGATACCGGTTGGTTACTTACCGATCGCAAGTTTGCTGGTGCCGACACCTTGGCTACCTCTTACGCTTTGGCTACTGCCGTAAAGAAGATTGGGGATGTAGACATTATCATTGGTGGTCGTCAAGCTATTGATGGCGATACGGCACAGGTGGGTCCACAGGTTGCACAGAAGTTAGGTCTTAATCAGGTTACTTACGCTGAAGAGATTCTAAAGGTTGAAGACGGAAAGGCAACTATTCGCCGTCATATTGATGGTGGTGTTGAGACGGTTGTAGCCCCATTGCCAGTGCTGATTACTGTTAATGGTTCTGCAGCTCCAGCTCGCCCATGTAATGCTAAGCTCGTTATGAAGTACAAATACGCTACATGTCCTATGGAGCGCAAAGGTAATGAGCCTTGGGCTAACCTCTACGAAGAGCGTCCTTACCTCACTTTGAACCAGTGGTCAGTTGCTGACGTTGATGGAGATGAGGTTCAATGCGGTCTTAGCGGTTCGCCAACAAAGGTGAAAGCAGTGCAGAACATTGTCTTTCAAGCTAAGGAGAGTCAGACGCTAACAGGCTCTGATGAGGATATTGAAGGACTTGTTAAGGAACTATTAGGAGAGAAGATAATTGGGTAAGACCTATGAATAACGTATTTGTATATTGCGAAATAGAAGAGACCACCGTACAGGAGGTTTCGCAGGAGCTATTGACTAAGGGTCGTAAGCTCGCTAATGAATTGGGTGTTGAGTTGCATGCCATTGTTGCTGGTAGTGGTATTAAGGGGAAGGTGGAAGACCAGATTCTGCCTTACGGAGTAGACAAACTCTTTGTCTTTGATGGTGAGGGACTATTCCCTTACACATCTGCACCCCACACAGACATCCTTGTTAATCTCTTCAAAGAGGAGAAGCCACAGATTTGTTTGATGGGTGCAACGGTGATTGGTCGTGATCTCGGTCCTCGTGTATCATCATCATTGACAAGTGGTCTGACTGCCGATTGTACACAACTAGAGATTGGTGACTACGATGACAAGAAGGCTGGCAAGCATTATGAGAACCTGCTTTATCAGATTCGCCCTGCTTTCGGTGGTAACATCGTAGCGACGATTGTCAACCCTGACCACCGTCCACAGATGGCTACGGTTCGTTCTGGTGTCATGCAGAAAGCACTCTATGAGGATAAGGCAAAGAATGAGGTTGTCTATCCTGATGTTGCTAAATATGTGCCCGAAGTAGACTATGTTGTGAAGGTTATCGACCGCCATGTCGAACCAGCACAGAACAACTTGAAGGGTTCTCCTATCGTTGTTGCTGGTGGATATGGTGTCGGCTCTAAGGAAGGTTTCGACTTGCTATTCAAGCTCGCAAAGGAACTTCATGGTGAGGTTGGTGCTAGTCGTGCTGCTGTTGATGCTGGTTGGGTAGACCACGATCGCCAGATTGGACAGACAGGTGTAACCGTTCACCCTAAAGTGTACATCGCTTGTGGTATCTCTGGACAGATTCAACACATTGCAGGAATGCAGGACAGCGGTATCATCATATCTATTAACAACGACCCAGACGCCCCCATCAATGCCATTGCCGACTATGTTATCAATGGAACTGTTGAGGAGGTGGTGCCTAAGTTGATAAAGTATTATAAGCAGAATAGTAAATAAGGAAAATGGCAAATTATTATACTGACCACCCAGAGATAGCGTTTCACTTGAATCATCCATTGATGAAACGCATTGTAGAATTGAAGGAGCGTAACTACGCTGATGCCGCTACACACGCTGATGCACCAGTAAACTACGAGGACGCTATTGAGAATTACAAGCGTATCCTTGATATTACGGGAGACATCACAGCGAACATCATCGCACCAAACTCTGAAGCTGTCGATCAAGAAGGTCCACACCTCATTGATAACCGCATGCACTATGCAAGCAAGACGCTTGAGAACATCCAAGCCACTCGTCAAGCTGGTTTATGGGGCGTATCAATGCCACGCCAATATGGTGGCTTGAACCTTCCTAACGTCGTATTCTCTATGTTATCAGAGCTTATTGCAGCTGCTGATGCTGGCTTCCAAAACATTTGGTCATTGCAGTCATGTATCGACACGCTCTACGAGTTCGGTAATGACGACCAACGCCAACGCTATATCCCACGCATTTGTGCAGGCGAAACCATGTCAATGGACCTCACCGAACCAGATGCTGGTTCCGACCTCCAGCGCGTTATGCTCAAGGCTACCTTCGATGAGAAGGAGAATTGCTGGCGACTGAATGGTGTAAAGCGATTCATTACCAATGGTGATTCTGATATCCACCTCGTCCTCGCCAGATCGGAAGAGGGCACACGAGACGGACGTGGCTTGTCTATGTTCATATACGATAAGCGCAATGGTGGCGTTGACGTGCGTCACATCGAGAACAAGCTCGGTATACATGGTTCGCCTACTTGCGAGCTTGTTTACAAGAATGCAAAAGCAGAACTATGTGGCAACACACGCATGGGACTCATCAAATACGTTATGGCATTGATGAATGGTGCTCGACTCGGCATAGCCGCTCAGTCGGTTGGTCTTGAGCAGGAGGCTTACAACGAGGGATTGGCATACGCAAAGGAACGTGCGCAATTCGGCAAGAAGATTATCACCTTCCCTGCGGTTTACGATATGCTCTCTCGCATGAAGGCTAAGCTCGACGCAGGTCGTTCGCTATTGTATCAGACGGCTCGTTACGTTGATATCTATAAGGCATTGGAGGATATTGCTCGTGACCAGAAGCTCACTCCAGAGGAGCGTCAAGAGATGAAGAAGTACACAAGACTGGCTGACGCTTTCACTCCGCTCGCCAAGGGTATCAACTCTGAATACGCTAACCAGACTGCTTACGACGCTATCTCTATCCATGGAGGCTCCGGCTTCATCATGGAGTACAAGTGCCAGCGCTTGTATCGCGATGCGCGTATCTTCTCAATCTATGAGGGTACAACGCAACTCCAAGTAGTAGCTGCTATTCGTTACATCACCAACGGCACTTATCTTTCTATTATGAAGGAGATGCTAGAGGACGAACTCGCTTGCGACTGCATGAAGGCTTTGTGCGATCGTGTTGCCCGTCTCGTTGAGCTTTACGAGGAGTCAATCGAGAGGGTAAATGCTTACGATAACCAAGATATCCACGACTTCCTTGCTCGCCGTCTGTACAATATGACAGCCGATATCATCGGTTCGCTACTCTTGATAGAAGATGCTTCTAAGGCACCAGAGTTATTCAAGAAGTCGGCTAATGTATTCGTTCGCATGGCAGAGGAAGAGGTGATTGGTCACGCTTCTTACATCAAGTCATTCGACCCAGCAGACCTTGCTAACTTCAAGGCTACGGACGATGAACCTGCTGAAGCATAACGATTAACACACAAGAAACGTCTAACGGGAGGATGTGTCATTACATTTTCGACACATCCTCCTTATCTTTATTATATAACTAATTAATTTCTATAACAGCATAATAACATTGCCAGCAAACAAGCTCCAAGATAATGAAAGAACTATCCAAACACCCAACAAATAGAGTTAAATCAGTTCTACTGTTATATCTTCTTTTCTTTGTTTCAATGTGTGGGTATTCCGAAACAGCAGACACACTATCTGTTATCAGCAACGATAGCTTACAAACCGAACAAAATACAATTATCCAACCATCGCTTCAGACAAAGATGGATAACTTCAGACAACGACGCTGGTTTCAAGCTACCTATCTAGGCGTCCCAATGATAGCTATGGGGTTACTCGAAAAACATTTCGACGATAAGTTCCGAGTACTAAGGAATGACTTCATGCCTAAGTTCGACTATAAACTCGACAATTACACACAGATAGCACCAGCGGCTGTCATGCTCGGCTTGAAGGCAGCAGGAGTGCCAAGCAGGTCCTCATGGGGAAGGATGATTATGAGCGATGCCATCACCATTACTTTGATGACAGGGGTGGTACAAGGACTCAAATATACAACCAATGTAACCCGACCTGATGGAAGCAATAAACAGAGCTTTCCCTCAGGACATACTGCGACCGCCTTTATGACTGCCACTATGCTATCCAAGGAGTATGGGCACATCTCTCCATGGGTAAGTGTTGGGGCATATACCATAGCAACTGCAACAGGACTAATGCGTATGGCGAATAACAAGCATTGGCTCAGTGATGTCATGGTTGGAGCAGGCTTTGGTATTCTGTCAACAGAGTTCGGATATTGGATAACTGATGCTTTCATGAGAGGTAGGGGATTAAACTTCCAAAAGTTACAAGAGGAGGAACAACTAGAACGTAGCAACCCTTCATTCTTCAACCTCTATATGGGCTTTAATATCCCTCTAAGTAAGTTTGATATCAATAATAACACAACCATTCAAACATCAGTGGGAACCGTCCTTGGTGTTGAAGGAGCTTACTTCTTCAATCAGTATATAGGTATTGGTGGGCGTTCAACTTTCTCAAACATACAGCTTATCATTAACGACACTGAAACACAAGACAACACGTTCAACTTCGATAACTTCAGCATTGGACCTTATTTCTCGCTTCCACTAACGCTTAGATGGACGCTTGATACAAAGCTGCTAGCAACGTTTACCTATTATTACAATACAATAATCAATAATATAAATATTCCGAAAAATACTGGATGGGGCATTGGAACAGGTTTAGGTATTAACTATCATATAAGAAAGCATTTCGCCTTTGGCTTATTTGCCGATCACAATATACAGCCACCATACAGCATAAAGAACAAAGAGTACATTCACACACTGACTATTGGTACCAAAGCAGCCATGAGATTCTAAGGTTTACACTATAAAACAGCTACATCCAATTAGCTGGATGGTGTCATCCAATTAGTTGGATGCATTCGTCCAATTAGTTGGATGAAGTCGTCCAATTAACTAGATAGTGCTGTCAAATTAGTTGAATAACATTATCTACCTCATTTAAAAACATATATAAGAACTCTCATTAATAGGAATCCATAACAACAGATTAGTTGCTTTTCTTCTAACAAAATTGTCTATTAGGTTGCCTTCATTAGCTGTTTTGAACCGCCTTTCACAGCTCTTCCCTCAAAAGAAGTTATTAGAACCAATAGTCTATAACAACCTCAAGAGCGAAATAAAACATACACCTTTATGGTGATATGCGAAATTATCTCTATCTTTGCAGCACATAATTAAAAGGAAAGAATATGAAGAGATACATGCAAGCAAGCCTATTATTGATGGGCTTCCTGTTGGTTCAATCAACCGCAGCAATGGCGCAATGCCCTATCAAGGAACGGATTATGAATGGTGAGGGAGAGGCTGATTCGACATCGCGAGTAAGATCTGCTCCTGCACTGGCAAGCTACACGTTGGTTATTTTCTTCGATAAGAAAAAGGGCAGCAAACCACTGATGAAGGCGATCAAGACGAGCGCATGTACGATACTCTACAAATACAAGGAATCTAACGGAGTAGCGATTAAGGTGCGTGAAGGATGGGATATGAACAAAGCCATAGCCTACTTCAAAGGCGTGAAGGGCGTGCTAAGTATAGGCGTGAATGGTATCATGCAGCCTGAATAGGCATCTGTAACGTTCCAACAAACAATAAGGTCAGGCTAAAAACATAGCCTGACCTTTCTTTGTTAGATGGTAGATAGCACGCGATTAGATGGTAGATAGCATGCAATTAGATGGTAGATAGCACGTAATTAGATGGTAAGAGGACACGTGATTAGATAGTAAGCGAGAGCATGATTACTTCTTCTTCGGATTGACATTGAACTTCCATGCGAGCGAGAACATCACATATCGGGGAATACTGTTGTGCCAAGTCTCCATGCGCCCTTGCTCATTAACGGCATAGCTTGTACTCCTCAACTGATGAAGAATATCGAACGCCTGCAACTTAGCCAACAAATGATTGTTGAAGAAGGAACGTGTGAGTTGTGCGTTCCAGAGCCAATCTGACGTGTTCATCTCTGCTTGCTGATAGCCTCGACGCATAAAGACTGTTATGTCAGTGACCAACTGGAAATGCCAAGGAAGTGCCAAGGTCGTATTCAGTCCCACGTTATAGTCGCCTGCATGAATAGCCTCGAAGCCTGTGCGCTTGCTAGTGATTGAGTAATACTTCACGCTTCCGTGCAAAGCAACCTCTGCATTGTCATTAGCTCGATAATTCAACTTCAATGTGTTATCGAGTATCACATTCCCCACTATGCTACGCTCGTTTCCTGTGCTACCCAGCGTCTGTGCCATATCCACCGAGTGCCTATATTCTGCTGCAAAGTTGTTATCAATCGTCAACCGATTGTTCTTATCCAATGCACGTGTGAAGTTGAAACTACCATTAATATGCCAGTTACCATTCACGCTAACGGGTAGGATGTGCGACACGGAGGTCGTTTTATCATATTGCAGACCATATGCAACAGCGTTATCCGTCTGATTATAGCTTGCACTTAGGCTGATACTCTGTTGGTGCTGACCACGGAATGTCACATTACCCGTCACATAGTACTTATGAATATCACGCAACTTACTATTGCCCTCACGCACATATAGCGGATTGCTGTCGTCTCGGTAAGTGGTAAGAAGCGTCATCTCGGGGAAGTCCGAACTCATCCCCATGCGCACTGACCATTGACCTTGTTTCTCCAAAGAGAGCATAGGTTCGAAAAATGTCCGCTGTCGACTGATGTGCTGCATCCCCATTCGTTCATAGTTCAGACTGGCATGCAAGAGGCGAACGGGTACTCCCACACGGAACTCGGCACCGAAGAGTAGGCTCTTTAATGACGAATAAGACAGATTGAAGAGGTGCTCATGTCGACGCTCCCGATACTCATAAGTGTTGTTACCATCCAATGCGCCCGCTATCATCAAGGCTGTTGATGGTGGGAGATTATCGAGTGAGTAAGGTCCAGCACCTATCCGATCGAGTCGGTAAAGGAGGTTATTTGTCTTGTTAAAGTTATAGATGTACTTGTATTCAGGTATCACGCTGCGGTCACGATAGTTCCATATATAGTGCAAGCCAGCCGTTAGCTTGAGGTTTTGATTCGGTGTATTGAGATAGCGCACACGCTTATCTGCAGGTAAGGCAGCCGTTGGGTATTGCAAGTCGGACGATAATAATGAGCGATTCAGGTCTCTAGTGTAATACACCTGACCTGTTACTCCGAACATATCACTCATTAACACCTTCCATCCCACACTATTATCGAATGTGAAACCATAGTGCTTTACATCGTTACTCTGGCTTTCCATCAGTCGGCTCAACAATGAATTATGTACCGAGTCACGCTGGTTATCCAATCCCCAACCCGTCTTCTTCTTATAAGATGCAGCCAGATTCGATGTCACATAATAGGCATCTTCCTGCAATATTAACAGGTTGGTTGTTTGCCACGACGTACTACTATTCCTCATATTCGATACCGCCTTGCGATAGGAGTCACCATCAGGTAAGAAGGTTTGTGTGTTCGTCTTCGTTACTAAATTATCGTTCGTATGCTCCCAAGTGACATCACTTTGGAACCAAGAGATGGGCGTACTCAAGGGGCGCATATAAGAGAGTCCTGCCGTCTTCGTCGTTGTTAGTCCGTCAGAAACATCCTGCGGCGACCATTCCCCATCAAGTCTTGCCCGCTGATTATCGTTTAGGTTGTTCATATTAAAGTATGTCCCGATACGCTCCTTATCGGAGAACTTCATGAGAAAAGCACGTGTCATATAACGATGTTGAGTACCTGCTCCAGCCTCAAAGTTGCCCATGTAGCCCGTAGCATACTCCTTCTTCAGTCGTACATCCATCGTATATACCTTGTCGCCCATGTCTTGTCCCATCATCTGCGACTTCTGTCCAGCCTTATTGAACACCTTTATCTTACTTACCGTGTAGGCTGGCAGGTTCTCCAAAGCCATCATTGGGTTACCAGAGAAGAAGTTATTGCCATTGACCAATAGGCTCTCTACATACTTACCATTGACATATATCTGTCCATCCTTCGTCAGTTTCGCCCCCGGCAAGCGTGCCACTAAGGTCTCCAGCATGCTCCCTTCAGGCAGATTAAACGCATCGGCATTATAGACGATAGTATCTTTCTTGATAACCATCTTCAGCTTTGTCGCCTTCACCGTGACCTCTTTTAGCTTGTGCACCTTATACATATAGATGGTTCTCACAGGTATATAGAACTCGCGTTTACTCTTCAGTTCGCAATTCATGTAGGCATCTTGATACCCTTCTGACACTGCATGAACAATGTAATGACCCTTTTCTATAACACCAGGAAAGGAATATTCGCCCGTATAAATAGCTTTGCCACTCTCTGGATCTTGCTCTGCTTCGGTCGAAACAGAATCTATCACAATGCTATCCGCTGTCATCAAGTATAACTTCACAGGCATTCCTTCTCCCGTAATAGCGTCTTGCACCAATCCATTCACTTGATAACGATACTTCTGTGCATGGGCTGATAAGCATATAAACAGCGCACAAATCATAAAAAATAAGCTTCGAACTCGATTCTTAGTCATAAACTTTAGGTTGATTATTAGACGTTTGTTAAGGATTTATCGAATATCTATCCCATAGGTATAAACCTATTATTGGCATAGACACATAACTTGATTGCAAAGATAGGACAAATCTTTTATATTACAAGTAGGCTTCCGTTAAATAAGACAAAACTTATATCAGCAATCAAAGAAAGCCTCTCTTGCATTGAAAGAGACGCCTTCTTCACATCAAGGAAACGCCTTCTTCATATTGAAGAAAGCCTCTCCTTCTTTACAGTCTCCTATCCGTTGCTAACGAAGCACAGCCTCGCTACACTGCACAAAACAAAAAACTACACGGAGAAACACGCTATATAAGATTTAATGTGTATATTTGTTGCCATCAAAACAATACTTATTAATCTGAACAAACAACGTTATTAACTATGATACCATTCAATCGTTTCGCATCCACAATCACCTTAGCTCTCACCTTATCTGTCGGTGCGCATGCACAATCAACGAACTTAGAAAAGGACGTGGAGAGTTATTTCTTGCAAGCATTAAACACCCAACTGACCACGGAAGTGGCTGATCGAAAGGCTTTCACCAATGCCCCTACCTGTGTAACCCACCTACAACAAAGCATCAAAAACAAGGATATTCCTCACTATCAAGAGATGGTTTGGAAGGCTTGGCAAGCAGCTAATCGGGCACTGAAAGAGCAGAAAATCATTCCTGCAGAGCCTTTACAAAATGCCAATCAGGCATCATGGGACTTGCCACAAGGCTTAGAGTCTAACGCAAAAATGCCTTATTACTATGGAACGAAAGGCACAAGTGATAAGCCGCTACCGCTCTTTCTCTATCTACATGGCTCTGGACCGAAGGCGCAGGAATGGCAGAATGGTATCTTACTTGCCAAGTCGTTCAATGATTCGCCATCGTCTTATTTCATCCCACAGATACCCAATGAGGGCAAATACTATCGTTGGTGGCAACTTGCCAAGCAGTTTGCTTGGGAGAAACTCATCCGCCAGTCGCTCGCAGAAGGGGCTGTCGATGCGAACCGACTATATGTCTTTGGCATATCAGAAGGAGGTTACGGAAGTCAGCGACTAGCCTCTTTTTATGCCGACTATTGGGCTGCTGCAGGTCCAATGGCTGGTGGAGAACCATTGAAGAATGCGCCAGTTGAGAATTGTGCCAATATAGGGTTTTCATTCTTAACAGGTGCTGATGACACTGGATTCTATCGTAACATCTTAACCCATTACACGCAGGTTGCCTTCGATTCAGCGCAACTCTCTCGTCCACTCTCTGCTGACCAACAGCCTATCTTCCGCCATCGTGTACAGCTCCTACCCGGTATGCAACACCACATAGACTATAGACTCACCACACCATGGTTGCGACAATTCGTTAGGAATCCATACCCTAAGACGGTGCTATGGGAGGACTTTGAGATGGATGGAAGGCATCGTTCAGGCTTTTACAACTTACAGGTTTTGAAGCGTCCATCAGCCCTTCGCACCTATTATGATATGTCTATTCAAGGGAACGTGATTACCCTTAGCATACAAGATGTACGCTATACAACAACCGAGAAAGAGCCACAATGGGGCATAGAAATGAAGTTTAATCGTTCTTACTCAACGGCTCAAGGAGGGAAACTACGTGTCTATCTCAATGATAAACTGGTAAATCTTAACAAAGAGGTGACAGTAATCATCAACGGAAAGAAGGCTTTTCAAGGTGTTGTAAAGGCTAATCTAAAAGACATGATAAATAGTTGTGTGGAATATTACGACCCCTATCGTGTGTTCCCAACAGCCGTAGAGGTGAGTTATTAAACACTACAAACAAAATAGGAACAGACGCATTTGTCTGTTCCTTATCTTATACTTCCAGTAACTCAAGTAGGTGTATATCCACCTTTAGAAGGACTTTCGGAAGTTACCTGTTAGAAGCCCTCTCCATTATTGAACAGGGTTCTGTTCATAGATCTTTAAGCCAAACTCATGCGCATAGGCATAAACGTGTTCGAGAATATCTGACGTTGAATGCTCATAAGGAATCCAATCTTTATTAGATAAGAAGAAGTAAAACTCGATAGGAACTCCCGCCTGTGTCGCATCTAATTGACGCAAGAGTAAAGTCATCTTAGGGTTTACATCTTCTCGTTTGGATAGATAATGTTCCATGTAATGACGGAAGAGTCCGATGTTAATTACATCCCCCTTCAGATCCTCCTCCTTGACATATCCCTTTGCAAGAAGGTTCTTCTTGAGATCATCATCAGCAATTCTTATACTGCGAACATCAAAGTAGACGACCTTCTTCACACGGCGTCCTCCCCCCTCTAACATATCTTTCCAGTTGAGGAAAGTGCCATTGACGAGTGTCTGCGGAGATACAGTTGCAATAGAGTTATCGCCTTGCTTCACCTTAACCGTGGTAAGGGTGATGTCTTGAACAGTACCATCTATACTCCCATCTGTCAATGTTATCCAGTCTCCAATGTGTATCATCTCGTTGCTGGTGAGCCTAACTCCAGCGACAAGACCATCAATTGTGTCCTTAAATACTAACATCAAGATAGCAGATGTGGCTCCCAAACCAGCAAGAAGGTTCATAGGACTGCGATTAATGAGTATTCCCACAACCACAATAGCAGCTATAAAGATGGTCAATATCTTCAATACTCCACAGAAAGACTTGAGGTATTGACTCGTAGAATTACCTGGTTTCGTATTCAAATAACGCAATCTATTAATGATACCAACAGCGAGTTGGGTTGTAGCAATGGTGAGATAGACCGCTGTCAGACGTGCCAAAGCCTCTTGAACAACAGGTATTTGATAGAAAACAAGCGGCATTAACTTCCAGATAACGAGTGCTGGAACAATGCGACAGGCCACTTTCAAGACCTTATAATCAAATATTACATCATCCCACTTAGCCTCTGTTCGCTTTACAATCTTCAGTATTAAAGGTACAAAGACATACCTACAAATAAGCTCAGCAACGAGTGCCAGCAATAGAGCTACCACTGTTAACAACACATGACGCAGTACAGGGACGGCATGACCATGCACTCCCAACGATAGGATAACATTCTCTACAAAGATGCGAATCTGCTCTAGTACGTCATTTAAGAAGTGATGAGGAAGTTTCGGTAACATAGTTATTTGCATTTAAATGAAGGGTTATTGGCACAATGCCACACATATCTTGTTTTGGAAACGACGCATTGGTGAATGGGTCATTCCACCATTATTAATAATAGAGAAACATATCAAATGCCCGTTTGAAGCAGTGAGATAACCGGCTAAGGAACTAACTCCTCGCACTGTACCAGTCTTGGCTCTCACGTTGTTTTGAGCACTTGTTCCCCGCATACGTTTACGCAGTGTGCCATCAACACCAGCGATTGGTAAGGCTTCATAGAGCGCATTATAAACCTCTTGATTGCGATAAGCATGACGCAAGAGTTGGATCTCTAACTCTGCACTTACATAATTATAAAGAGATAAACCAGAGCCATCTGCCACATTATAATCACGTGGATTCAATCCGAGACGACTGAAGAGTGCATTCTCATAGTTTCTCCCTTGCTTAGCAGAACACCAACGAACTCCACCGCTCGCAGCCAACTGGTAGAACATAGACTCTGCATAGAGATTATCGCTGACCTTTAACATTCTGTGTAAGACCTCACGTATAGAATGAGTATAGGTAACGATCAATGACGCTTTAGAGGGAACTTGTCGTTCATCGGTAATACCATCGACTGATACTCCAACATTGCGTAGTTTGCGAAGAAGAGTGTCCACAAAATCATCCTTCCGATTGACCAATAAGGGCGTAAGAATAGGATTCTTATCATCCCAACACCACCCTTCTCCAAGTCTGTCTTTATCTTTGAACGACAGATCAGCATAAACATTTCCCTCAATGCGAGTGATCCCCAACTGTCGAATAGAGTCTGCTATCGCCGACAGATCACTGGATGACAACATAGGATCCATGCCTCCCAAGCAATAGAGATCACCGTGTAGAACCTGTGTAGAGTCATTGATTGTTCCTGTATAGTAAACACGTGTCTTGAAATCATAATCAGCTCCTAACTTATCCAAAGCAGCAATAGCTGTGACGCACTTCATCGTAGAGGCTGGGCGAAGATGGAGTTTCTCACGGAATTGATAGACGGGAACATCATCGGTTAAGTCCCATACCATGACCGAAGCCTGCACCGTTTCAAGGAGTGGACTACGCATGATACCATCCAAACGATTCGTGATATTCTCCTTCCAAGAGAGGTGGCTATCAGTGGAGAAAGCCGGTATAATGCTATCTGTATCTTCGTCTTCATCTTCCCCAATATCGTCCGTCTTGGGTTGAGCAATCACTGCCTTAGGATGCAGGATATTGGCTATCTCTGTACTATCAAGATATACTTGCGCATGAACCTGTAGGCTCAATACAACGCAAAGAACCAATGCCGATAAATATCTTAACTTCATTCTTCGTCCTTTCTCATTATCATTCGCTTGGTAAGTACAGCCTGAAACGAGTCGACATTATCAGGTTGTACGCTAATGGTATTGCCATTTACCAATTCAATTAATATATAATGTCCAATGTGAAAAGCAAAAGGATGCTTCTCTAATGATCGAATATCACTGATAGAAATAGACTTTGTTTGTCCGATACGTCCCGTCTTAATGCGTAATTGGTCATCGTCAGTAAGAACATAATTGGTATGTATAGCACGGTCGACGGCTCTAATAGTTACAACGATAAGTAAGACTCCTAAGACTACCATCATACCACTAGTTCGATGCCACAAACAGAAGAATGCACCAAGACCAAACACTAGTATCGCTCCTATATCATTTATTGTTACTTTATGTTGGAATGTTCTCATACTGAGTGCAAAAGTACAAAATAAAAGCCTTTGTACGTCAATATATTACATAAAAAGATAATGGCAACCAACATTGGTTGCCATTATTAGAAGGGAAAGTTATTGGGCTAATTAGGCTTATTAGCCTAATTGGACCAATAAAGCTAATACCCTTAAACCAAAGTCGCAATAATCTCTTCACGGCTACCGGGTAGCATATCAATGACCGGAATCTCTGGCATTGTATAGCAACCAGGGGCTAAACGGAAACTAGCTCGTGCCACATTGACAAGCACCTGGGCTGTAAGTGCTGGGTTATTGATATTCATATCGAATGAGAAGTGCTGGTTATGTGTCTTTCCACTAACGCCTTTGCGGGTCATGTGAACGCCATGACCAACATCATTCAAGGCGTCAACACTAGGTACAGCAAACACATGCAACTCGTCATGAGCAAAGTAATCGTCGGCCTTGAGCTCCTTTGTTACATCCTCAAGATTGGCTCCTTCTTCTAGTTCAACATATACCATACGGCGATGAATGCCCTCTCCCAAAGGTATAGTCATTGACAATGCGTCCTTAACGCCCTGCTTACTACGAGCCACAACAGAGTGTCCCATGGAACGACCAGGACCGAAGTTTGTATAAGAAAGACCCTCTGGTGCAAGGCTCTCCATTAGTACTCTTACGATAGAGTCAGAACCTGGATCCCATCCAGCAGAGATAACACTCACAGTGTTAGTGCGCTTGTTATTCTCCATTTGCTTCGTGCGATAGTCGAGGATAGAACCGTGAATATCGAAAGAGTCAACGGTATTAATGCCCAAAGCCGTAATCTTCTCGGCATACTCTGGACAACTTCTTGTTGGAGTTGCAAGGATCGCTACATCAACATCTTTCAGTTTTGTGATGTCATCAACAACCTCGTATGGAGTCAATTCTAGGGGCTTATCCTTATCACCCTGACGCCTTACAACGCCTGCAATCTCGAAATCCTTTGCTGCTTCTAAGGCCTGAACACTATACTGACCAATGTTTCCATAACCAATCACAGCTGCTCTAATCTTCTTCATAATTTCTTACCTTTTATGTTATTGAACTACTTTTCTCTGCAAAAATAGCGTTTTATTTGCTAATAAGTATCGTCTTCGACCCCTTTTTAACACTATTCTATATCTTCTTTATAATACACTCTTTCTCTCTGCCTTACACTTACTTATTGCGTAAGCAAGTTTTAGTAATTTAATTAAGTTCTCTCTCCATTCTACAAAGAGAGCCTCTCTTCATAACAAAGGAAGGCTCTCTTTAGTGCAAAGAAATGCCCCCTTTAAATGAAGAAGAGCCTTTCCTTTATTCGTATTCATAGATAATATGCACCTACGTGATGTCCTTTTCAATACGAAATTATAGTTATTAATTACACTCTTTCATAACAATAAACAAAGGAAGAAAACGTTATTAAGAACGTATATACAAAATTTCCATGCCCGAAAAAGGCATATTTATTTTAGATTATGATTGAATATATCAAAGGCGAACTGGCAGAGTTAACACCTGCCATGGCTGTCGTTGAGGCTTATGGTGTGGGTTACGCACTAAACATTTCGCTGAACACTTATAGTGCAATACAGGGCAAAACAGCTGTAAAACTATATGTTCATGAGGCTATTATGACTGGTGGACGCGATGACAACTACACGCTATACGGCTTTGCAAATAAGCAGGAGCGAGCCCTTTATAGATTGTTGATTACGGTCTCTGGAGTAGGTGCGAACACTGCAAGAATGATTCTTTCTTCATTGACACCAGCCGAACTTTGCAACGTAATTGCCAATGGGGACGAGAAGATGTTGAAGACAGTTAAGGGTATTGGTCTTCGAACTGCTCAACGCATTATAGTCGATCTCAAGGATAAGATCATGCAAAGTGGTATTGCTGACGAGTTGCATGTTAGCAACACTCCTGGTACACCTGCTGTTGATGCAGGGATTAAGGATGAGGCCGTTAGCGCACTCACTATGCTTGGCTTCCCACCAGCTCCTTCTGCAAAGGTTGTCGTGAGTATCCTTACCGAACAACCTGACCTTCCTGTGGAACAGGTGGTTAAGTTGGCGTTGAAGATGATTAAATAAAAAGCCTCACCCCCATCCCTCTCCGAAGGGAGAGGGGCGTAATTACCGCTTACAAATACTTTTCTCTGCATATTACAGCTTACATATTTCTGTTAAAAGGGCTTAGGGAGGCTTTCAATCACTCGTCTTCTTGAAAAGAAAACATTACATATTCCTCATTATTATCATGCTTCTTGGTAGTGTCACACTACTAAGCTGGGGACGTATGGCTCTATCTTTTGCACCGATAAAGAGTATCTTCTCTGTAACACAAAACGATACAATCAAGAAGAAGAAACCGATTGAGGTGGAGATAGATGAGGAGAAGATCCCTGACTCTCTACTGCATCCAAGATGGAAAGTGCAGCGCACTTCCCCTATTACTTATGATGATCTAAGGGAGAACTCTACCGATCTCATCCGCCCCGAGAACATGCGACAAACGGTGGAGTATAACGACTCGCTCAATCGGTATATCATAGGTAACAAGATTGGTGATACATACGTGATGGCACCAATAATGATGACACCTGAAGAGTATCGGAAGTGGACAGAGAAACGCAGTTTCACGGATTACTATCGCTCAAAGAACCAAGAGATACTACGCGAAAAGGGCAAGGAGAAGTTCGACTTCACCGATATGCACTTCTCGTTAGGACCGGCTGAGAAGATCTTTGGACCAGGTGGTGTACGTATTAAAACACAAGGAACTGCAGAGCTGAAGTTCGGTGCGACGCTCAAAAGCATTGATAATCCGTCATTGCCAATACGCAATCGTAAGACCACAGCGATGAACTTTGACGAGAAAATTAACGTCAACGTCAATGGCAAAGTGGGCGATAAAGTGAACATGAACCTCAATTACAACACTGATGCGACATTTGACTTTGACACGCAGAACTTCAAGTTGAAGTATGAAGGAAAGGAGGATGAGATTATCAAACTGGTTGAGGGTGGTAACGTAACATTCCCTTCTAACAACTCTCTTGTGCAAGGAGCTTCGGCCTTATTCGGCATTCGCACCGACATGCAATTCGGTAAATTGAAGTTACAAACGGTGTTATCTCAAAAGAAGAGTTCGAATAAGAGCGTTAGTTCTAGGGGTGGGAAGCAGTTGACACCATTTGAGATTGATGCCGCAGAATACGAAGAGAACCGTCACTTCTTCTTATCTCAATACTTCCGAGATCACTATGATGAAGCAATGAAATCATTGCCTAATCTGAAGACAGGTATCACTATCAACCGTGTTGAAGTGTGGGTAACAAACAAGAGCGGAACGACAAGTAACACTCGTAATATCGTTGCTCTCACCGATTTAGGAGAGAATGAACGAGTGAGCCGAACGGATCTTTGGGGTACAGGAATTGGTCAAGTACCAACAAACAACGCAAACACAGAATACAACACTATCGCTCAAGGTTACCCTGCTGCACGCAATATTGATCAAGTGACAGGTATCTTGGATGGTGCAGGACTTGTGGGTGGTAATGACTACGAGAAGATTGCTAATGCCCGACTACTCAATAGTTCGGAGTACACCGTAAACCCTGCTTTGGGTTACATATCGCTTCGCAGTGGTCTACAAACCGACCAGGTGCTTGCCGTTGCATACGAATATACATTCGGCGGAGTGACCTATCAAGTGGGAGAATTTGCCAGTGATCGCACCGATATCAATGAGGCTCTATTTGTAAAGTCGCTGAAGAACACCAATAACAGCCCTAGTCAAGGTAACTGGGGATTGATGATGAAGAACGTTTATTACCTGTCAACTAACATTGAGAAGGATAAGTTCCGCCTTGATGTTAAATATCAAAGTGATACGACAGGTGTATACCTTTCTTATATACCCGAACCACAAGTTAAGAGCTTACCCATCATCAAGTTGCTTGGTGCCGACCGATTAGATAACAATAACAACCCGCATCCGAATGGTTATTTCGATTATGTAGAAGGATACACAATAAGCAATGGGCGCGTCTTTTTCCCACTAGCGGAACCATTCGGTGCAGGGCTTCGTAAGAAACTTATTGATAAAGGTGTTACGGCTGCAGTAGCCGATAAGTACACCTTCTCGGAACTATATAATTCGACAAAGACAACCGCTAAGCAGATTGCAGAGAAAGATAAATTCATGCTTGTGGGACAATATCGTGGTACGGCAGCAAACGTTATTTCGCTTGGTGCCTACAATGTTCCGCAAGGTTCCGTGGTGGTTACTGCTGGTGGAGTAACGCTTAATGAAGGTTCTGATTACAGCGTTGATTACAGTGCGGGAGAGGTTACAATCCTCAATCAGAGTATTATTGATGCAGGAACTGCTGTCAATGTCTCCCTCGAAAGTCAAAGTGCTTACCAACAGGAGCGCAAGACTATGATAGGAGTAAACTGGGAGTATGACTTCTCAAAGGACTTCCAAATAGGTGGAACATTCATGCACTTATCCGAACAACCACTCACCACAAAGGTGAATATGGGCTCGGAACCACTCAACAACACCATTTGGGGACTTAATCTAAACTGGAAGAAAGAGAGCCAGTGGTTGACCAACATGCTCAATAAGATACCTTTCTTGCATGTCACTCAACCATCATATATCACCTTCTCTGCCGAGTTCGCACAGTTGTTAGCAGGGCAGAGTAAGGGTACACAAGACCATGCTTCTTACCTTGATGACTTTGAAGGTACGAAGAATGCAATCGATGTTAGCCAACCTACATCATGGGTTATTTCAAGTGTACCATCCGACTTCTCCGAGTCAACGGATAAGACGACTCTAAGGAGTGGATACAACAGAAGTCTCTTAGCTTGGTACAATATTGACCCGCTCTTCACACGTCGTAGTAGTTCACTAACGCCTGGTCACATCAAAAGCGACCTCGAACAATTATCGAATCACTACGTTCGTGAGATTCCAATTACCGAAGTCTTCCCTAACAGGGATCGTAACTATAGCGGTTCCATCTCAACCTTGCAAATACTGAATCTGGCTTTTTATCCATCAGAACGAGGCCCTTATAACTTCAATCCTAATATTGACATTAATGGTCACCTCACCAACCCAAACAGGACATGGGGCGGTATGATGCGTAAGTTGGACACGAATGACTTCCAGACAGCCAACATCGAGTATGTGGAGTTTTGGATGCTTGATCCGTTCATCTATACTAATCGACAAGCTAATGCCAACCAGTATGGTGGCGACTTCTATATCGATCTCGGCGAGGTGTCTGAAGATATATTGAAGGATGGAAAGAAGTTCTATGAGAGTGGTATGCCAGTAGATGGTAGCAACTCATGGACGACTACTCAGTGGGGACGAATCCCTACACAATCTACCATCACGTATGCTTTTGCAACGTCAGCAGGCAGTCGTGCCAAGCAAGATGTGGGTTACAATGGCTTGACGGATGAAGAAGAAAGACAGTTCGCAGCCTATCAGAACTTCCTTACTGCAGCCCGTGCCAACACCAATCAGGCTGTGTTTGACTCTATATGGGCTGACCCTGCCAATGATGACTACCACTATTTCCGTGGTTCGGATTGGGATCGTAAACGTGCATCGATACTTGAACGCTATAAAAGAATCAACAACCCGCAAGGTAACTCACCAGACAATGAGAACAATAACGAGCGTTATGACACGTCTTACAAGACCACTCCTGATGTAGAGGATATCAACCAAGACTATACACTGAACGAATACGAGAAGTATTACCAATACCATGTTAGCATTCGACCACAGGATCTCAACGTCGGACAAAACTTCATTGTGGATAAGCGAGTGGCGTCAGCATCCTTGCGAAAAGGAGGTTCGGAACCTGTTACATGGTATCTTTTCCGCATTCCACTAGAAGAGTTTCAGAAACGAGTGGGCGGTATCAACGACTTTACAAGTATCCGCTTCATGCGCATGTTCCTCACTGGTTTCAGCAAACCAATCGTTCTCCGCTTTGCCACTTTCGACCTTGTCAGTGGCAAATGGCGTCAGTATCAGCAGAACTTAACCACTGGTGCGCCCAATACGGGTACGATGAATGTTAGTACGGTGAGCCTTGAAGAGAATGGAGATAAGACTCCCGTCAACTATGTCTTACCACCTGGTATCATTCGAGGACAGGATCCGAGTCAGCCTCAACTAGTACAGGAGAACGAGCAAGCACTATCTTTGGTCGTTAATAATCTAAGCTCGGGTGAATCGAAAGCTGTGTATAAGAACACAACACTTGACCTGCGCCAATACAAGCGTCTACAGATGTTTGTACACGCAAATGCCTTCGAACAGAACACAACCAACCTCGGTGATGATCAGTTGGCAGTGTTTATTCGATTAGGATCAGACTATAAGAACAACTATTACGAATATGAAATTCCATTGAAGCTAACCGCTCCAAAAAGCGATTACGACATGTATCTCCCACAGGATCAACGGCTGGTTTGGCCTATAGAGAACATGTTGGATATTCCTTTGCACCTACTCACTTCTGTCAAGAAGCAGCGTAACAAGGCACGTGGAACTGGTGGAGCTAGTTTCAACCGCGTCTTCTCTGTCTATGACACTGACCACCCTGCCAACAAAGTAAGTATCATGGGTAACCCAACACTGGGTGAGGTTAAGACTATGATTATCGGTGTGCGCAACCTTTCCAGCAGCCAGAAGAGTGGTGAAGTGTGGGTCAATGAGTTGCGTCTAAAGGAGTTTAACAACGAAGGCGGATGGGCTGCAAGAGGGCAGTTGAATGTCCAGTTGTCCGATTTCGGTAGTGTTGATATCAACGCAAGTCATAGTACTGACGGCTTTGGAGGCTTAGAACAGGGTGTAAATGAACGGCAGCAAGAAACGAAGACTGACGTGTCTGTCACTACGAGTTTGGAACTAGGTAAACTGTTCCCAGACAAGGCGAAGGTCTCTGCACCATTATATTATAGTATCACAAAGAGCGAAAGTAGACCTAAATATAACCCACTCGACACCGATATGGAACTGGGGGATGCACTCGAAGGAGCTAGTAACAAGCAGGAGAAAGACTCGATTAAGTCGATTGCAATTACCAAACGATTGACAACAAACTTATCGCTATCGAATGTGCGTGTTGACATACAGACAAAGAATCACCCCATGCCATACGACCCCGCAAACTTCTCTTTCTCGTATAGCCATTCACACTCTCACACATCGGGAGAAACGACTGTCTATGAGAATGAAGACAACTGGCGTGGGGCATTGAACTATAACTGGACACCTGTTTACAAGACTTGGGAGCCATTCAAACGACTGATCAAGAGTCGCTCAAAATGGTTTGAGATACTACGTCGCTTTGGCTTGAATTGGTTACCACAGAACCTTACCTTCAATACAGAGATGGTTCGCAACTATTACGAACTACAAGAGCGTGACATGGAGTCAATAGGTCATGACCGCCTCCCACTGACGTTTAATGAGCAGTTCCTATGGAACAGAGACTTTGCATTGAGATGGGACTTAACGCGCAACCTACACATGAACTTCCAAAGTGCAACGCATGCGGAAATAGAAGAACCATACACTCCTATCAACAAAGACCTCTATGCGGATCGTTATCAAGCATGGAAGGATTCGGTGTGGACAAGCATTAAGCACTTTGGTACTCCACTTGATTACCAACAGAACTTCTCGCTCTCTTATCAGTTACCTCTTAACCTTTTACCTGTCTTCGATTGGGTGAATACGGATGCTAGTTATAATGCAACTTACACATGGGTAAGGGGTGCTAACCTTGATAATGGTACTTCTCTCGGTAACACAATCACGAGTAACAGGACCTTAAACATTAATGGGTCTTTCAACATGGAACGCCTTTACAACCATGTTCCCTTCCTAAAGAAAACGAATGAGCGGTTCAATCGGACACAACCGAAGAAGCCCTCTCGTCCGACAATGACAGCCGAACAGAAGAAGAAGGCGAAGGAGCAGAAAGCGAAAGAGAAAGACGACGAAAAGAAGAAAGCACTACCTAAGAACAAGAAGAGTTTTGAGCAGGAAATAACCCTCAAAGCCGATACTTCTATCGTTGTATCGCATGGTAAGAATACGAAACGATTGATCTTCTCGGCTAAAGATGAGCATGGAAAAGCCTTAAAGATGAAGTGGAAGAAGGTGGGAGATAACCAAGTAAAAATCTTTAATCGGACGGATTCTGCTATACGAGCAAAGCTCACTATCACACCAAAAGAGCCACTCGATAACAAGAAATGGTATAAGACTGCACAATGTGTTGCACGTGCTTTAATGATGGTGCGCAACGTCGGAATATCATATCGCAACCAGTATTCTATGACCTTACCAGGCTTCATGCCAACCATTGGAGATGCCTTTGGACAACGTCGTGGTACCGGTGCATTAACTCCTGGTTTAGACTTTGCTTTTGGTCTCATTGACGATGATTACATTGGTAAAGCACGTGACAATAACTGGTTACTCATCAATGATAGTGTTGCCACACCAGCGATAACGAACCAGGTAGAAGACGTACAATTACGTGCCACACTGGAGCCTTTCAGAGACTTCAGAATCGATCTCACGGCTAGTAGAATGATAACCACTTCAAGGAGTATTCAGTACATGTATGCTGGCGTTCCAACCACTCAAACAGGTTCATTCACCATGACTACGCTCTCTTTGGGCACTGCTTTTGAGAGCATGGGAAACGCTAACAATGGTTATCATAGTGCCACTTTCGATCGCTTTGTCAATTCACTCAACAGCTATCGTAATCGTGTGGAGGCACAATACAATGGGGCTACTTATCCAGCATCAATGGGTGGAGGGCACTTCAGTCCAACGGTCGGAGCGGTCAATAAATACAGTGCAGATGTGATGATCCCAGCCTTCCTCAATGCCTACACAAGTATGGGGGGCAATGGATTAAAGTTATTCCCTACCCTACGAAGTCTGCTCCCGAACTGGAGTATTAGGTACAGTGGACTGTCGAGATTACCACTCTTCCAAGATCTATTCAAGAGTGTGAACATCAATCACGCATATAGAAGTATCTTCGCAATCGGCTCTTATCAGAGTTACAGTACATGGCAGGAATACATGAATGGATTAGGTTTCATCACCGATGCAACCACTGGAAACCCTATCCCAAGTTCGATGTATAACATCTCACAAGTTAGTATCAACGAGGCATTCTCGCCTTTACTGGGTGTGGATGTGACGCTTCAGAACAATCTAACTGCACGCATGGAATATCGTCAAACACGTGTGCTAGCACTCTCAATGACGAGTGTTCAGCTCAATGAGGCTACATCGAAAGATTGGGTAATTGGTATTGGCTATCGCATTAACGACTTCAATCTCTTTGGCAATGGAACACATCGTGTGGCAAAGAAGAAGAAGAAATCGACCGCAAACACGCAACAAAACGATAATAATTCATCGAACAGGAACAACGGATTTAACCAAGATCTTAACCTCAGATTAGATATGAGCTATCGTCGTCAAGCTGCACTTACACGTGACATCGCATCGCTCACCTCTACCGCTTCCAGTGGTAATACAGCCTTTAAATTCTCCTTCCTTGGTGATTACACACTAAGCCGCTTTGTCACAGCCAGCATCTATTACGATATGCAAATAAATTCTCCTTTGTTGTCATCGGGTAGTTATCCGACCACAACTCACGACTTTGGAGTTAGTTTAAGACTAAGTTTAACGAGGTAGAAAGAGGTTTACAGCACCTCTCCAAGGCTTCTGTAATACTTCTCCAAGGCACTTGTAATGGTTCTCCAAAGCACTTGTAATAATCCTGTAAATTATCAGTTGCACTTTAAAATGGCTTTAACAGATACGAAAAAGTCCGAATCCTTGCACTGGATTCGGACTTTTCTTTATAATTGGAATCTGTTAACGATCTGTATGAACAGGTTGAAATTCCATTGTAATAGTAACTTCTTCACGACCTTTAGATTGGCTATCTACCATGATCAACTGCCCATTATAAAACTTGAGGGCAGCTTGATCATGTACAGAGGTCTGATCCTCATTTTCTGAAAAGCCTATGATCAACTCGTTAGCGTTAATCCATTTCCAGTAATTCATTAGGTCTTCACGACCGTCCGTAGTGGTTACATAATATGAACCTGCATGCGTAAACGTAACCGTTCTCAATAGCCTTAAGCCATCAATATCATCCTCCTTGTCTTGAGAAAGCTTTAACTTGTCCTTATACTCAGGTGTGTTTATTGCTGATCTAAATCCATCGTAAAGCTCATTGGCAGAGGTAGATGAAGCATTATAGACCTTCTTTCCATCATACTTCACAACGATATAACACTTAGAGAACACCCATGTACGACACAACTCATCGTTGACCTTATTAGAAGGTAACGTTCCAGACTTCTGGGCAGAGAACTTGAGAGACTTCCCTTTATTGGTCAACAGCAATTCGTATGAGTTGTTGTTAGCAGTGATAGTCAGCTCGCCAACAGTATTCAATACATATCGATTACCTTTCTTCTCATAACTTCCAGAGACGATAACATCATCATTATCTTGTGAAGAAGATCCAGAAACACTACCATCATACACGATAAAGTAGCGTCCATCTTCAGTTAGTTCAAGACTCTTCCAAGTAGATCCCTGCGTTGTAATCTTGTATCTTGTAGCATCAGACAAATACTTCGGTCGTTCTATCTTACCCTTTCCTCCATCATCATCAGAACTACTGCATGCCGTGAAACTCAACGTCATCAACGCCAATAAACTCACTACTAAAAACTTTGAATGTCTCATTTTTTATTATATTTATAATTACTAGTTTCTAATAGATTTACCCCTTCGAATCATACATTCAATGATTCTTTTATATTAACATAACCTTTCAAAAGAAAATAAATTCTCTCTTTAAGAGACGATTAAATAGCTTTTCAAAGATTAGTACATGACTTTTTAAAAGACCGCTGAGTACCTTTTAAAAGACCATTGAGAACCTTTCAAAAGAAAATTGCAGACCTTCCAAAAGACAATTACATTAGCGGTAACAAAAGTAAATATATTTTTTTTATTTATCATTCATCACTCGTTAAAAATTAATAATCCCCCTCTTTCCAATCTCACTACCACCTTTTATCACGTTCCTCGTGCCTCTTAAACATTTCCAAAAGAGAGTCCTATCTTCTCAAAGTCAATCTCTTATCCCTCGCTATATAACAGAGTCTGAACGAGTACATTTCACTTTCCAGTCACTCCTATCACGACCTTTTTAGACACCAGATATGTAGAACGTGAATTACAAGTCAATATGTATAACGTATGTCTTTCCGTCATCACCATAAATAGTACATTCTCCATCAGAATTTAGAGCTTCTGGTGTAATATGATCACTGTCAATATAACCTCCATTAGGGAAATCAATCTGTACGACCTGACCATCCTCTACTTCAACATCAAGCGTATATGTAGCACTATAGCCGGTTTGAGGATTATTGTAATAAACCGTTGCAGAATGAGTTCCATCTTCAACCTCACTACCTTCAGACGACTCATCTGTCAACTCATCATCAGTTCCGTCAGAATACTCCGAATCTGTGGAGAAAGAAGGAGACTCGCCTGAGACCTCATTAGTATCTAAATCCGTTTGTTCAGTACTTACAGGCTGCTTCGTTTCATCTGAGCTCCTTCTTATAGAACACCCGACAAAACAAATTGTTAATAACAAGCTCAATATAAATTCTTTCATATCTTCATTAAATTTAGAAGAAACAATGTACAAAGATAATAAAAAGGTTTGATAGGATACTTGAGACAGAGAGGTTTGTTATTAATTAGGTGAGAAATAAGGGCGGGTTTATGAAGTTTCTATTATGCTAAGATAAAAGTTTCATACAGGAAAGGTAATGACTACGAGAATATTTCGATTTGTTTTGTAATAGACCCAGTTCTTCAAAAATACAAAAGGAAAAAATCCTTACGAAGGTCTTGATATCGAGAGACTAACATAATGGTTAGAACCATTGGGAAACAAAGTCCAACCAATCCCAACAATGGGACTATCCATGTACTTTCCGAATAAACTACATGATGACTTACATAACTGGTAGTAAACCAGAATATCCATGGGATAAGGGTTGCCAAGAGATAGAAGAGTACCATATGGAGATACTTGATGACGATATGTCCATTACGTCTAAATTGGCAAAGACGTTCTATCCTTCAGAGTTTGATGCGGATGCTTGGGTAAAAGCTATCAAAGCTGCTGGTGCAAAGTATATCACCATTACGACACGCCACCATGATGGATTCTCACTCTTTAAGACAGCTACCAGCACGTATAATTCCGTTGATGGTACTCCATTCAAACGTGACATCATTAAAGAAATGGCTGATGCTTGCCAACGAAATGGTATCAAGTTGCATCTTTACTATTCTCACCTTGACTGGGGACGTGAGGACTATCCTGTGGGTAGAACAGGAACTGGCACTGGTAGACCAAAAGAGAAGGTTAACTGGGCAAGCTACTATAAGTTTATGAACACACAGCTGACAGAATTGCTCACAAACTATGGAAAGGTAGGGGCAATCTGGTTTGATGGTTGGTGGGATCATGACAGTGACGCGAAGCCTTTCGATTGGCAGTTGGAGGAGCAGTATGCATTGATTCACAAACTGCAGCCACAGTGCCTCATTGCTAACAATCATCACCATACTCCTTTCCCTGGTGAGGATATTCAGATCTTTGAACGTGACCTACCGGGTGAGAACAAGGCTGGTCTCTCTGGTCAGAGCATCGGTCGCCTACCCTTAGAATCATGCCAGACTATCAACGAGCATTGGGGTTACAATATCACCGACACCCTCTATAAGTCACCCAAAGAGTTGATTCAGATGCTCGTTCGTGCTGCAGGAAAGAATGCCAACCTCCTACTCAACATCGGTCCAGAACCAGGTGGTGCCCTCCCCGCTCTTGCCCTCAACCGCCTTCAGGCTATCGGTGAATGGATGAACAAATATGGTGAAACCATCTACGGCACACGTGGCGGCATCGTTGGTCCTCACGACTGGGGAGTAAGTACACAACGTGGTAACAAACTCTATATCCACATCCTAAACTATATGGACACCAGCCTCTTCATCCCTACTGGCAACCACAAAATCAAGTCTGCCACCGTCTTTGGTACCAACAAGCGTGTCAACTTCACAAAGACTGGTAACGGCATCACCCTTAACTTCGACACCGTCCCTACTGAGATTGATTATATCGTTGAGTTGACGTTGTGATGTAGGCTTTCTCACCTTATCATATTTCAAATACAACCCGCAGCAACCATCCAGTTGCTGCGGGTTTGGTTATATGTAAGTATCGTTTTCTTCCTCTGACATGTCTACCGTTGATTATCTGTTGCTTATATTTATATGGTACAAAAATGAAACATCTAAAATATCCTAAATAATAAGAATCAATAATTATCGAGAGATTTCTGTATCCTCATACTATAGACAACATCTATCGTTTGTTTTGTATTTCTACTTGTATTGCAAAGATACTTATTCTAAAGTACATATATTTTTATACACAACTAAACGCCTTAGTCTGCTATTATCATTTCTAATTTAGATTGGGTATCTCGAACAATTCTAGCATTTGTGCAATCATCACTATTTAGATATAACTGACATTTCTCTAGCATATCCAAACATGATTGTTTGAAATCTGTGCATTCCTTTTTAGATAGCTTGTCCTTGAATGTCTCGTAAAATTTTTTATATAAGCCTGCAACCTTAAATGGATAATGTTTTTTCTCGTCCCCTGGATGAGTATTTGAAAGTATTTCATGTGCATGCCTAAATGCCTCCATACAAGTACCAACCGATCCGAATTCTATCTCATTCTCCAAAAGGAAGCGACAATAATGATTATCGATTTTATATGTTCTATAATTGCAATTTGCATTGGCAAGTGAATAGCATTTATCAAATAAGGTCTTGGATATGACATAATCCCTATTATATAATCTAGCTATAGCGTACTGTAGCCAAAAATCTATATTTGTTTTACAAAAAGTGCAGTCCTTAACAACTTCATAAAAACGATATATTTCCGTTTTCCACGCATTATCCTTTATATTCAAACATGATTGAATTGTCGTAAAGTTTACAAAAGTAATTAATCTAATTCTATTTGGGGACGAATTTTTGGATAGTATATCTAAACGTTTTACCAACTGTATCAGAATATCTATTACATCTTTCGGAGAATAAAGTGTTGTAAGTATATATTTTGCTACAATTGATGACTTAAATTTAATATCGGTAGCTTCTATATCGATAAATTCTTTTATTGTTTGATTTTGGCGAAAACTTGGTTTATTAAATAATTCTGCTCCAACCCATGTTGCTATATCCATTATCGTAAAACGAATATGAAAGCATTCTGCAACCATCAAAAACTTGAAAGCCTCTTCAAATGATTTATTTCGTGAGATTGATGCTATTGTTTCCTTGATTCTAGACGTAAGATTTGGGCTAGAAATTCTACTGAGAATAACACGGCATAATTCGCTTCCACACGTGTTTTTGATATACGATTGTCTGTTTGTAGAAGCGCTCAAATCAGTCCACAGAGAGTATTTATCCAATAAAGCATCCAATGCTTGGATTTCGTTATCTGATAATTTGTCAATATTTACAACCTTATAACTTTCCCCCAAAACATCTTCAATCTCATCAAATATCACCTCATGAAGAGATTTACGTTCAGACGTGATAATACAAATTTGTTTTGAATAATTACGTAAACTCTTTACTTGGTCTCGAGAAGAGTGGTAGTCATCAAAAATAACTATAGCATTTGAAAATCTTTCACATATTTGGGTAATTTCCCACGTAACTCTTGAAGTATATTTGTCATAGACAAAAACCTCTTTCCCTTCTTTGACAAGCAATAATTCGAGTTCATTCAAAAAGATAGATTTTCCATTTCCTAGAGCAGATTCAATTAATATACTATTTGAACCATTCTTAATAGCATCTATACATTCTTGAAGTTTATTTCGGTATATTAAGTATGGATATGAGCTATTATTAACTAATGAATGGAAAGCCAAATGCTTATCTATATATCCGTTTAAAATTAACTGATAAAAGTCTATATCACGTATAGATGGAACATCTCTGTTTATATCCGATCTAAGAAAACTAATTGGGGTGAAAAGTTTAGTTGCACTTGGAACGTAATTACTTTGGGATTCCTTAACCATCTTGACGAATCCATCAAGTCCTGAATTTAATACATTCCCAAAATCAGATAGACTACTGACGTTTAATTCATCTTCATCTGGTCGTACAACAAACAAAGTCTTGTCTTTTGTTATTCCAGAAGCTAGTATTCTTGCTAAATCTATATCATAATCCATAGAGAAACCAATAAATATCAATGCTTCGCAAGCCATAACATCAGACTTAAAAATATCAAACCATTCTGACTTGGTAAAATCTTCTGTCAAATAACTAGCAGATGTGAGTTTGAATTCATTATCTAATTTATCATAAGAAAGCGAATCAATAAACCCATTAAGATGAATACAACAATATCTATAATCCTCAGTTCCCAAATGGGTAGAAGATAACGTTTTGGGCATCAGCCGTTTTTGTGCTTTATTATAAGCTAACTCAATAATGTTATCATAATTAGTAGTGTAGATTCGAAACCAGTTCAAACTTCCAATATAATCATGGGACGGTGATATTGAAGTAGCGCAAAATTCCTGCTTAAGCAGAGCTATTAAGTCCTCAGGCGTCTTTTTCCTAAGATATGCAGAAGAAGCTTTTCGTAAATCATCTGTTTTACTTGAATACCCAGCATCTTCCAACAACATGTGTGCAAGAGTACTAGCTCCCTTGAACGTGGAGTCTTTAGGATTGTTGTTTGTCGCTCCAAAAGAAAATCCAGAGCCTAAAAACAACATACAATTTCCCTCAAAAATTTTGTTTATTATTTCAGAATTTGTCATATGTCTTTATTGTTTTATAATTAAACCCAATATTACTTATAATATTATAAACTTAATAATATTTTTATCCATATTCTATACTCTTACACAATTGAAGTAAATCCGCTTCCATTCTATCCTTTAACACAAGTAGAATCCTTCGAAAGGACATTGTAGTTCTATGAACTCTTAAAGAGATTATGGATCACTCATTCTGTTCGTAATAATATGAATAATCAACACCTTTCATAAACATTTCTCGGTCTCCCATCTTGGTGGTGAGTGCAGGTTTTACCAAAGTCTTGATGTGTGCTATCAGAAATACTCTCACGCATTGCGGTCAGATATTCGTCCTTATCTATCTGACTCCAATCCACACACCGTTTGAGAGAACGCTTTAGCATGGGGTCAAGCCAAATGCGCGTACTCAGGTAATAACCTTCCACAAAAAAGTAAGCAACTTTTCTTTACGTGGGTCACCATTTTGTGCAATTAGGTAACAGCCATAGCGAGTTAAGAGAATATCATCAATCTCTCTTTCTGACCCTGAGCCAAGATTAACCATTTTCCTGACGTCAGGAAAATGGTCAGAAACCAAACTCCTTGCATTTTCACAGGCAATTTTGGCTTTATCTATTACTTTCGAGAAATTCTCCCATTTGGAATAACCCAAAAGCAGCTGAAGTTTGCGTGCACTCCAACATTCAATCCCCTCGACCTCTACAGCCACAGCTTCAAAGCCATTGTATAGTTCTTGAATTACTTCTTTTTTCATCTTATCAGTTTTGTAGCTTTTATCTTATTCATAGCAGCAAGACTTAGAACACTATGTAACTTAGATATTAAATCTCATCTCACTTTATCGTCATTTACGAACAAGAAAATATATAGTGTCTTTCCCTGCACTCTTTCATAGATGAGTTTTTAGTTACACTTCCCCATTAACATGGGTAACACCTTGCAAATATAATATAAAATATTTATATAAAGAATAAATAGAAAAGGTTTTTTACAAAAAACTTTTCATACTGAATGTCAATAAAGCTAACATAGTTTTGATTTAAGTTGCTGTCACTTTTAACACTTCACGCAACAAACAGATTATAAACGACTTATAATGCATCAAGGTGTGACAGCAGTGACAGCAACTTTGAAAGTTTATTCGGATAACAACTAACGATTTAAGATGGGAGAGGTAGACTGGCTAAAGCTACTACGTACTGCTACCAAATACTCTGTGCCATGCGAAGAATGTTTACTATGGAGGTTCGGGATATTGGCAAGGACACGACCGAAATGGGAAAGACTTGTCAGGTTCAGTTGACTGCCATATCGCTGACGAAGTAGGCTGAAGATAGAGGCGGCAGTCATGTAGGCACCCTTGGTCAAGTCCTTTGGAATAGAGAAACAATCCAAAAAGAGGGCTTCGGCAGGAGTGCGTTGCTGATAATGCTGGTTATTCTCCATAATCTCTTGGGTGTCAGCCTCATCAAACCAATAACGTCTACCACTATCTAATTCAGCAACAGCCTGCGCATAGAGTTGCTCATAGTCTATGCGGTCGGGCAGACGGATTGGACCAGTCAGCGTAACCGCTATAAAACGACGGCAACCACTGGGATCGCTAAAGACATCCGAAATATTCGCTGTGGCAATGAAAGAGGCAACACGTGGCAACGTAAGCTGCTGCTGACGATAAGGCTGACGGAGTTTGATACTTGCAAGCTGCATGACATTCTTCAAAAAACCGTCTTGTGTCTTTGCCGACAGGGCATTGAACTCATCAATATTTATCAGCAGCGACTGAGTCATTGCCCGCAACGTATTCTGCTTCTCACTCATGATAAGATTATCGTTATAGCCCCACTGCAACGCTTCGGGCAGCAAGCGTTTGCAGAAGGTAGACTTCCTATAACCCTGTCGTGAGATGAGTAGCGGTGCCACACTGTTACCATGTGCATTATCCAAGCCCATCCATTGTGCCACCATCGCCAGAAACCACGTGTGAAACCAGTCTGCCCATCGTGCGTTATCATTAGGAACACAGTCTGCCAAAGCCTTGATATGGTCCTTTCCGTCCCATCGTCCTCGCAGGCTATTGAGGAAGTCGTCCACAGGATTAAAAGTCTTGACAAACCCCGACTCCGTGTATCGTCGGATGTCTTTATCCCACACATCAATCCCATCAAGACGCGCCTTTATAGCGATTGTGTTGCGCATCCGTTCATCCGCAGCCACAAAAGGTTTATCACTCCCTGCCTTTCGGATTTCCGTACACCCCAAAGCGGTGTTATACCGCATTTCATACTTCCGCTCAAGATAGTTGAGCAGACGACGAGTAATATCATTTTTAAGTCTTTCCGACTGTCGGTTACGCTGATTTTCAGCTTTAATATTCTTAAGATTCTTGTATTGCATATACGATAGTTTTAAGTTGACAAGTTTACGAGTGAACAAGTTGCTTGTGAGAAAGGAGAAAGAGTGAAAAGGTTAATCTGTTATTATGTCTTTCTAAAATCTGTCCTTATGTCATTCTGGCTAACAAGCCATAGAAAAGTTAAACTCTTACTTTGTCTTTTCCCTCTGACCTTATGTCATTATGTCTACTGGAACACAGAATAAGTTAACATGTTACTATGTCTTTTATTATCCTGTCCACCAGCACCACACGTGCGGAGCATCAACACATGATGTGCGGAGCGTTAGCACCACAGAAACAAGACCTCTATAACAGATTACTATATCAACTTCGTAACGCAAAGGTTACCTTTTCTTTCTCTTACAAAACGTGCTAATGTCTTAACTCCTATTACTCCCTTTCACTCCTTAACTCCTTCCCGAAAGCACAACTATTATTTCCAGCACGTCTGGTAGTTATCATAAACACGTGGGGTAGCATAGCCATAATGCTGGAAGAGTTTGTCAACCCATTTCTGTTCACCCTCACTCAGTTTATTAATTCCTCGATGGTAACGATAATAAACAAAGCGACTTCCGAAATGACTCTCCATAGTACTACGCAGAGAGTGGTAGTCACTATGCTTCACATCATCGAAAAGGTGCGAGAATCCCCACGCCAATCGTTCTTTCTTCATTGTGTGAAACTCCTTACAGCTATTGCCAGAACGAGTAGAGGGAAGAACGGTCAATGCTGAATGTTGGCTAATAGAGAGTGTCTTAGCCGCATAATAACGTAGGCACTGCTCTTTGAGAATACAATCGTGCATAAAGCACACTGCCCAGTCTTTGGGCATGTTAGAAAAATCTGTACACATAAATAGAATGATTTAAGAAAAATAAATTCAAAAAGGAAGATGCGGTTAGTTTGTAGGAAATCACACTTAGCGTGTCGTTATTCTTCCTTATTTCTGCTTGCAAAGATACAACACAGAGATACCCCTTGTCAAGTTTTTCACGAATTATTTTTATTTTGCTGTCACTACTGTCAGCCTTTTACCTATTCTAACATTCTGACAAACAAGCATCTGCAGCAAATGTTAAAAATGACAGCAAACCGTTTTCAAACTTAGTGTAGTAGATAAGAGATTTACAGAAAAGAGTAAATAACATTTTCGCGTTCACATCAAGCATTATATAGGCTGTATAATACAAACACTGGCTGACTCTCTGTGAGTGCCAGCCAGTGTACAGTTAATACCTAAATAATTGTATTCTTCTTGGAACTAAGATTTAAATATCTTGAGGTGAGTACCACTCTACTCCAACGCTCGGCTAAAGAACAGTCGACGTTCTTTAACTACAATGATAACAGACACGATAAGCAGTAATACCGTCTGTATACACTTGCTATCGGGGTGAGTTGCAAATATTTCATTGAAATAACCTGCCGTAATGTGAAAGATAATAGCTACGAGGATATTTCGGTTGGTTTTATAATAAAGCCAATTCATCAAGATAACAAAAGGGAAAATACTCACGATGAAGTTCAGACTATAAAGCCAGCCCTCACTCACCACATTAGCGTGATAATAACCCTTAATACCTGCAAGGGGAAAATGCCAAACTGCCCAATAAGCTGCAAACAGCATAGATGTTTTGAAGAGACTCATTCGAGAACGGAGACAGTCTGTTCCATAACCATGCCACGCAAGTTCCTCAAGTGTAGGTGCAAGAATAAGGAGAAACCATACAGGAAAGACACCCGAAGTAAAGGTGTAATGACCTGTAATAATGAATTGCGATGGACTGTAACCGAACAACAGAGAAACTGCCATAGCACACAAGATACTTGCTGGCATCAGTAGGCAGGCTGTGAAATAATATTGCCACTTATCGGAAGACAAGTTTAGGAATCTCCCAAGAAAGTCTTTCCGTAGTTCCTTACGTTGAAAAACCAAAATAATGGTCAGAAACATTGGGAAGAAAAGTCCTGCCAGCCCCAACAATGGAGCTACCCATGTGCTTTCCGAATAAACTACATGATGACTTACATAACTTGCAGCAAACCAGAATATCCATGGGATAAAGGTTGCTAAGAGATAGAAAAGTACCGTATGTCGATACTTGATGACGATGTTTTCTTTCATATTGCTTTGATGCTATCAATAATCAGTGATTACGTCAATAACAAGACGTACATGAACAGTAATAACCAATGTATTACAAAATCGTCACAAATGTACTTCCTACATCGCAAAGAGCCAAAATAATATACTTAAAATACTGTATGTCTGATATATTTTTGATTTAGATTATCCCATGTTGAGTAAAGATATGATAACAGACAATAGACTCTTCATCAAAACATTTCATTATAGGAATAGTTATCATGAATTGTCAAACTGTGCACTCATTACCACATACAGATTCTGGACCTATTCACTGATTCTTATTCTATCCGAGCAAGTCTATAGGTTGTGTTATAATAACACTGGCTGACTCACAGCGAGAGCCAGCACTGTGTGCGTAGTCGCAGGTTAATTTGTTGTCTTATTCAAGGGAAATAGGTTTGGGGTTTTATGATTACTTAAGTTAATCCAAAGAACGAGATACTTTACACGTCTTTTCCCTTGGGAGACAAGTAACTGTAATAAAATGTCTTCCCCCTTTGGGAGAATGCGACAAAAAGGATATTACTTTTATGACCTTCATATATTTCATATACTTGCTCAAAATACGTAGATAAACTCTTCCTTCCCTCTTCTGTAACTTTAAAGACCATTAAACATAATCCCATGTTTGCAACTAACAATTTCTGGAAATCATATTTAATAGCTCCATATTTATCTCCTCCTCTATTATTTCTCCACTCTGATTCTACCGCAAGATCTAAACTTTTTAGACCATACAGAAAGGTTTCATCTTCCCTATACCAACACAAATCATACATCCATTCTCTATTGACGAACTTATCATTACCAGGGATACTTCTAAATTCGTCAGATAAACTATGCGAATAGACTTTATATCCTTGCTTATCTCCTAATTCTGTCAATAAATCAAATAACTTTTTCGTCCTTAACCCCTCTTTTATTATTTTACCTCCATCAAGAAAAGTTCCTTTCCAGTTATCTTTTATCTTTTCAATAATATCCTTAGCCTTTTTAGAAGACTCAGGAAGCTTTACTTCTACTTTAGACTCAAATGCTTCTACCCATTCCATATTAATAAAATACAAAAAATCCCAGTAATATTTTAAACTACTGGGATTATTATTCTATTCTAATTTTACTTCACTTCCTCAAAGTCTGCATCTTGGATGGTGTCATCCTGCTTTGGCTGCTCCTGCTGACCAGCATCTGCGCCTGGCTGAGGACCTGCCTGTGCACCTGCCTGGCTGTACATCTGCTGTGATGCTGCCTGCATAACGGTGTTGAGGTTGTTGATAGCTGTGTCGATAGCTGCAACGTCACCAGACTTGTGAGCATCCTTGAGCTGCTGGAGAGCAGACTCGATACCTGACTTCTGGTCGGCAGGAATCTTATCACCGTTGTCCTTCAAGAAGTTCTCGGTGGTGAAGATCATTGAGTCAGCCTGGTTCAGCTTGTCAATCTTCTCACGTTCCTTCTTGTCGTTCTCAGCGTTCTGCTCAGCCTCAGCCTTCATACGGTTGATTTCATCCTCGCTCAAACCGCTTGAAGCCTCGATGCGGATGCTCTGCTCCTTACCTGTTGCCTTATCCTTAGCAGATACGTTGAGGATACCGTTAGCATCAATATCGAATGTTACCTCAATCTGTGGAACACCACGGCGAGCTGGAGCAATACCTGTCAAGTTGAACTGACCGATAGACTTGTTCTGTGCTGCCATTGGACGCTCACCTTGAAGAACGTGGATAGTAACCTCTGTCTGGTTATCAGCTGCGGTAGAGAACACTTCACTCTTCTTGCAAGGGATAGTAGAGTTAGCATCGATAAGCTTTGTCATCACACCACCCATTGTCTCGATACCGAGGGTCAATGGAGTAACGTCGAGCAATACGATATCGCCTACACCGCTCTCCTTATTAAGGATAGCACCCTGAATAGCTGCACCAACAGCAACCACCTCATCAGGGTTAACACCCTTTGAAGGCTCCTTACCGAAATAGTTCTTAACCAAAGTCTGCACTGCAGGAATACGGCTTGAACCACCTACGAGGATAACCTCATCGATATCTGATGTCTGCAACTTAGCGTCGCGGATAGCATTCTGGCATGGAACGAGACAAGCTTGGATAAGGCTATGTGCCAACTGCTCGAACTGTGAGCGAGTCAAAGTCTTTACCAAGTGCTTTGGAACGCCACCTTCTGCAGTGATGTAAGGCAAGTTAATCTCAGTAGAAGAAGAGCTTGACAACTCTATCTTAGCCTTCTCAGCAGCCTCCTTCAGACGTTGCATTGCCATTGGATCCTTTGTGAGGTCAACACCTTCTTCAGCCTTAAAGCCATTAACCAACCAATCGATGATTACTTGGTCGAAGTCATCACCACCAAGGTGAGTATCACCATTTGTAGAGAGTACCTCGAATACACCGCCACCGAACTCAAGGATAGAGATATCGAACGTACCACCACCAAGGTCGAATACGGCAATCTTCATATCCTTATTAGCCTTATCAACACCGTAAGCAAGTGCTGCGGCAGTAGGCTCATTCACGATACGCTGTACATTAAGACCTGCAATCTGACCAGCTTCTTTGGTAGCCTGACGCTGTGAGTCAGAGAAGTAAGCAGGTACAGTGATAACTGCATCAGTTACTTCTTGGCCGAGGTAGTCCTCAGCAGTCTTCTTCATCTTCTGCAGAATCATAGCAGAAATCTCCTGTGGAGTATATTTGCGGTCGTCAATCTGTACACGTGGATAACCACCTTCATTAACAACCTTGAATGGAACACGCTCAGCCTCTTTCTTACACTGGTCGTAGGTCTCACCCATGAAACGCTTAATAGAGTAGATGGTCTTCTCTGGGTTTGTGATAGCCTGACGCTTAGCAGGGTCACCTACCTTACGTTCGCCACCTTCAACGAAGCCTACAACAGAAGGTGTTGTACGCTTACCTTCGCTGTTAGCAATTACTACTGGCTCGTTACCTTCAAATACAGCAACACAAGAGTTTGTTGTTCCTAAGTCAATTCCAATAATCTTTCCCATAATTGTATATTCTTTTATTATTATTTACTATTTAAATGCTATAACACGCTGTTCTTCAAGACAGCCGAAGCTATCTCGCTGGGCTAGATTAGCTAGCTTTCACAGCGTCATACGCCTACTATTAGACAAAGGATGTGCCAATGGCATACAACTGACATATTGGCAGAAAAAGAGAAAAGCATTGGATGTAATTTTAAAATTAGATTCGTTTAAGTCACGAGTAGACTAGTTGACAAGTTAACAAAACATGACATCTAATTGAAGTAAATAATAGGTGGATTCTACGGAAGGCTTTCTTCAATACAAAAAAAGGCCTTCCTCTATGTAAAGAGAGGCTCTCTTCAAATACAGAGAAGCCTCTTCTTTATCCTAACCAACCCAAACCTATTATTAATAAAGAGCACGGACGCCTATAAAAACAAGAATCCCATCATGCTGAGCATATCTCAATTCATGATGGGAATAATCATTAGCTTTATTGATCAAGTAGACTTTCTAATTTATTCGCAACCTTTGTTGAGTAAGCATTAAAGATATTATAAGCAAAAAGAATATCTGTCACCTTGTTCTCACGAACATATTGTTTCATATTCTTTGCGAAGTAACGACTATCCACAACAAATATCTGTTCGAAGCTATAAAACAGATAACCAGGGAGTGCATTACCGAAACTATCCTTCAGAATTAACAATCTCCTTCCATTATGCGTGGATGTTGTAATGGTCGTAATCTTCGCATCTCCACCCATAAACGTGCAATAAGCCCCACTGCTACCATCCCTATAATGGACGAAGAATTGCCCTTCGAAACTCCGACCTTCACCCTGAATATTATAGTCCTTATCGAGTTTATACTCTTGATAAAGGGTGGTATACTTCACATCCTTAGGTACATAAAAGACGAAATCTTCCGGTGCATTCTTTAACGAAATATCATGTGCCTAACCATACATACTCCCCACATAACCATGCACAACACGCTTTTCATAGCTGCTAAGTGTGCGGAACGGCACCTTTGCCACACGTGCAAACTCCTGTGCAGCATAGTATGCTCCAAGTGGTGCCCAATGGTGATCTGTACGCAAATAGATTGGCTCTTTCGCATGTTTCCCGATAGGAGTATATACGTTAACAGCCTGCACATCCTTTGCTAAATGGTGATAAATGTTCGTGATAGTGGCACTCTGACTATGTGTACAACTCTTTGCCTGTTCTGGACAATAGAACTCTATAGCAGTTGGAATGACCATACTATACACATTCACTTTCGATCCAAAGGCTTTCTTATAAGTATTAGCAGCCTCAGCATAAGCCACTCCTCCTTCTGCACCACCACCATACGCCATTAGTGCACGCACCTCTTTACCACTGCCAACGATGACGATTCCGAGGTTAGCAATCTTAGCATTTTCATTGGCAGTAGACGTATTCTTGTACCCTTCTATCTCTCTTCCATTATCTCCACTCTCATCCATTGGATTATTCGTAGCCTTCCCTGTGGCAACAGAAGCATGAAACTTCACCTTCTCTTCACCCATCTTTGTAATTCCAAGAAGATCCTTCTGTTTCATACTCACCTGCATGAAGAAGTCACGAAAAGGCTCACTATCGCTAAACCAGGAATTAATATTCTTTGTAAAGTCACCCGATTTCACATCCTCCAAGGAGTAAGCAGGAAACTGTTTAAGGTCACGCTTTTCCAGAGCAGAGTATGTGCTACGTGGTAGAAAATTGAAGATACAGGTCAGAACAAAGAATGCGATAGATATTACAACGATATAGATATTGTCTTGTTTCATAATCAGTCTTTATGTGTTGTTGGGCGTTCTAACATCTCAACTAACGAACGCGCAGTGGTTCGTGTATAAGCATGTTGAATATTATTCACGATGAGTAAGTCCGTTATCTGGTGTTCACGAATATACTCTAAAATGTTTTCTTGGAAATAACGAAAGTCTACAACGTATAGATCTTCAAATGAATAGAAGAGGTAACCAGGGATTGCATTACCAAAGCTATCCTTTATAACAAGTAGTCGTCGACCATTCTTTACTCCCGTGGCAACATGTGTTGTACGAATATCTCCCCCCATGAAAGTACAATAAGCATTGCCGTTTCCATCGCCATAAGCAAAGAAGAACTTTCCTTCATAAGCTGGTTTTACACCAACAACCTGCTTGTTTTGTAATATATGTTCGACGTATGTGGTTGTATAAGAACTATCGGTTGGAGTATAGAATACAAAGTCTTCAGGCGATTGACGCAACTGAGCAATCCCAGAGAAGCGTGCCATACTCCCAACAAAACGATGAATAACATGCTTGTCATAAGCAGATAGTGGGCGGAAAGGAACTTTGGCTACCTGCGCAAAGAGTTCAGCTGCATAATAAGCCCCCAATGGCAACCAATGATGATCCGTTCTTGCATAGATGTTCTCAGCCTTATGACATTCTAACAAGTCCCATAAATCAATCTTTTTAATCCTATTATTCATCTTGTCATACATATTTTGAATGACTGGACGTTGTGGCAAATTGGCTACTCCTTGATAGTTTTCTGGCCAATAATAAGCCGTAGAAGTGGGTACTATCATGCTATAAACTTGTACATTATCTCCCAATGCTTCTTGATAAGCGTTGACTGCCTCCGAATACCAACTACCCCCAGTTGCTGGACTAGTAAAGGCTGTCATGGCACGAAGTAGGGAGTCTTTCTTTACAACAATATTACCATTGCGCCCTTTAAGAACCTGTTGTGCATGCAGAAAAGAGCATGAGAGCGTAACCAAACTAACGACTAAAAGAATATATCTCTTCATATTATCAATCAATTAAAAGCGTGTATAAATAAATGCATTATTGGTTGCACCAACCAAGAGAGCCACACTTAGGAAGAGTAGACATAATGATATCACCAATCGGGTGGCTGTTGCTAAATTATGTTGGGTAGTGGTTGAACCTATAGAAGCAAATCGTTTGGAAAGAAAATCATATACTGGTAGACAGAAAACAAGACCTGCTATCCACAACCAGAAGTTATTGAATAAGGCTGTTTGGGCTGAGAAATCAGAAGTAACCGCCCTTTGTCCAAAGAGAGAAAGGAAGAATCTCTGCATGTGAGTGAAGTCTGTAAAATAGAAGATGCCCCATCCTATTATAATTAACAACAAACTATATAAATGCAAAACGACACGAGGAATATATCGAATCACCTTTAATAAGGTGTATTTCTCTAGCGTAACTATAATACCAAAATACACACCCCAGATGATAAAGTTCCAACTAGCTCCATGCCACATACCCGTCAGAAACCATACAACAAAGATATTTAAGGCTTGATGACGGCGATTACCTCCAAGTGGAATATAGACATAATCACGGAAAAAACTACCTAGTGACATGTGCCACTTACGCCAGAATTCGGTAATAGAACGGCTACAATAGGGATGATCAAAGTTCTCTGCAAAGTGGAAACCAAGACAACGTCCTAAGCCAATAGCCATATCGCTATATCCACTAAAGTCAAAGAAGATTTGCAAAGTGAAGGCTATTATACCCACCCAAGCGCCTTGCATGGTTAAACCAGATAGTTCGCCTTGAAGGAACTGATTGGCTATTTCAGAGAACTGATTGGCTAGAATGACCTTTTTACCTAATCCGATAAAGAAACGATAACTACCTTCTACAAAGTCATGACGGGTTATATGACGGTCATTTATTTCCTTTGCCACAAGGTCATAACGCACAATTGGACCAGCGATAAGCTGTGGGAACATGGAAACATAGAGTAGAAGATCAACAAAACGGCGTTGACTAGAAGCTTGCCGGCGGTAGACGTCGATTAGATAAGATATGCTTTGAAAGGTGTAAAAGCTAATTCCAATAGGCAAAGAGATTCTTGGAATAGGAACAGTTAGACCAACAGAACATAAGACCTCAGCAAAGAATCCAGCATACTTGAAGGTTCCAAGGATTATAAGATTACATATTAATCCTATAATAAGCGCAAACTTGCGATGTTTTTCCTGACGTTCAATGCCTATTCCTACGAGGTAGTTTATAAAGACACTGATTATCATCAAGAATACATACATGGGCTCTCCCCAAGCATAGAATATCAATGAGAAAACGACAAGAGTTGCATTTCTTACAGCTGTTTTGTTGGTAGAATTTGGCCGTAATTGCTTGTCACATACATTGGAAAGCATATAACAAAGCATGAAAAGAGGTAAGAATACAAATAAAAAGAATAAATCCGAAAAGACCATAAATATGATTTAAATAAATATTACGAGATGATTTTTACTTCTTTATGAGTATGAACTTAAATTGAGAAACTATATACCTTCCTATTTTCTCAGCACCACGCACATTGGTATGAGTACCATCGATGGTATTTTGCTTTTGTTTTCTTTCTTGTAGAGGATTGATGAGTGAGGGGGTATCAAGGCGAATAACTGGAGCATTCAATCGTTTTCCGCAATCTGCAATGACATTAGAAATGTTACTCACCCTATCCTTTGAGGCACGAATTGTTAACATGGGAGTGACAAGAATGACCTTACTCTGGGGTAATCGAGTATGTAGGAGTTCGCAATTATAACGCACAGCTGCAGCCAGCGATAGCATTGGTTTCGTTTCAACAAGTGGTTTTGAAAAAACATCATGCACACTTTCTTTTAAGAGAGAAGGACGTTGCTGATGAAACCAGGCATCATTTGTTCCAGCCATAATAAAGATGTATTGAGGTGGTGCAAACTTCTTGCTTTCAATGTCATTGATAAGTCGCAAAACTTGATTCCATATCACATTCTCATCTGAGAGTACCTCACTATAATTATTAACATCTGCCTTTGTACGTTCAGTATTCGACCATGTAGCACCGCTTCGGGCATAACTACGACAAGTCTCAGGCTGCAGAATGTTCTTAAACCAATAGCTCCAACTACGAGAATTAGTACAATCGTCACCCCCACTCCATAAATTAGAATCACCCAAAAAGACAACACTCTTCACATGCTCTTGTGTATTACTCGTTTTAGAGAATGGGCTTAGAGCATGAACCAAACATAAGTTGGCAAATGCTAACAAAAGGGTTATTAAAACTTTTTTCATTCAATAAATAGCTTTATATAATATGGCTTGATTACCTTAAAAAGTAAATATCCTATCTGATAATAAACTTATAGATTCCATTCTGACGAGACCCAACAACAGCTGTATTGCCTATTGCTATAGGCGAAGACTCAAAGTTGCTTGCTACATGATGCTTAAAGAGTAGTTCGCCATTCTTTGCCCTTATAAGATAGACTGTACCACCAGAATCTCCAGTAAAGATGAACTGCTCGTTCTTTTCATTCATATATCCAATAGGTGAGGACCATGCAAATTGATTCAGACGGGTTGTATAAGCAATCTTGCCATCGGTGGTATTAAAGGCTACTAACTGCCCTGATGACTTACCCTTCCCATCGGCTCCATTACGACAGATATTGGCAAAGATTAACCCTTTCGCATCTCCTCTGCCTAACAAAGGAGTACAATACATTCCACCATCAAGCACTTTCTCCCCTATTTTTATTCGATTACAAGGAATCTTCTGCTCCCATATCTTTTCACCAGTTAAGCCATTGAGCTTAACAAAGTAACAAGTTCCACTCATTCCTTGCTTGTCTACTTCACAACCACAATATATATAAGGTGTACCATTCTCAACCTCACAGACGATTGTTCCGTCAATATCATCGTGGTTGTCGTAATACCAAACAGGCTTCATGGTGTTAAGGTTTACGCAGATAATACTACCATGATTATCACCAAACCAACCATAGTTACGATAGGCACATAGGCTATTTTCAATACCAGGAGCAGCCCCGTTAATAGTGTAACGCAATGCGCTGACAAGTTTCAAGTGCCCTTGCTTACGGCTATACTTGTATAAACTACCATCTTCACCAGGCCAGAAAAGATAGCCACCAACCTCGACTGGTGAAGCATCAGACGCATACCAATGACGTAAGGCACGTGAGTCACGATCAATGAATTGCGATTCTTTGGTTTTGTTCAGATCGATTACTAATCGTCCAATAGGTAGATGATTAGGAATGCCCTGACCTATGTATAAATTCTTGAAGAAAGGGTCAATAGAAGATGTTCCTTTAATCGTGTTATGTACATCTACAGATGGTCTTGATGCCTTACCAGTAGTAAAGTCAATGAAATAAGTGCGACTGCAAAGAGAGGAAAGGATGATTTCATTACTCTTATTAAGATACAATGGCTGTCCTGTCCAGCCACTTCCACCACCCCAAACACCAAAATGTGTGTGTTCTCGGTTATAGTAGGTATCAAATTTCCAAGCTATTTCTATAGTATCAGGAGTTCCCTTCACCATGCCACCAAAGTCCGCATTGCGCATTGGATTCTTACGGAATGTGAGGATATCAACACTTTCGTAATCAGAAATCTTTCCTTTCAACAGGCTCTCCGAATTGCCCTCTGCATCTATAGACCACTTCAATTTATTGGCAGAAGCATACATCGTGTCGGGCAAATAATGGTCTTCTATATTTGATTCAACAGCAACGGAATCTGTAAGTGGACTTTGAGTTTCAACCTTCTTAGCATCGTGACAAGATAAGGCTGTCACCAGTAAGGATACAGCCAACACCGTTTGATAGTAATTGCGAAGCTTCACGTTATATTATTTTAGGGTTTTAATCATAGGTTTCAATTAATCATTATCATACATCTGGGGCAAGTTCTTTAGGTTTTGATAGGTTGCTTTTATATCGTCCCAGGTAATATTGAAATCTTTATCTATAGTTTTTGGTTTGTCATTCAGAGAGTGGGTTATTAGCCAATCATAGGTTTTTTGAAGATAAAAAATGCGTGCTAAAACTCCGTGACTACCACCTTGTAACCAATCATAACGCAATAACTGGTCAAGATGATTAGCTTGTAAATAATTGACCACACGCTTTGATTCGTTTATAGAGATGGCTCTATCTGCCGTTCCATGCATAATCCAAAGAGGCACTTCACCAAGTCCACTCATATTCTTTAACGTCGTTCCGCCACACAAAGCCATACCAGCTGCAATCTTATCGGGATAAGTTCCGACGAAATCCATTGTTCCATAACCACCAAGACTCATACCGAGAACATACACACGACTTGCATCTATGGAATAGTGAGACTTCATCCACTCCAATATATTATTTAGTTTTTTCGGACTCCATGGACCACCTGGATTCTGAGGAGCTACCACGAACATGGGAATAATCTTACCCTTGTCAATCGCATCCAAGACTCCATAACGTCTTACCTTATTTAAGTCATTTCCACAAAGACTAGCCCCATGTAGAAAGATGATAAGCGGTAAAGGATGTTTATTCTCCTTGTATTCATCAGGCGTATATATCCAAAAGTTATACCCGTCAGGAACGGCATTGTATTTCGTTTCAAACTGACCTTCTGGTCGAATCTGAGCCGATACATGCAATGTAAAAAATAGTATTATTATAGAAAAAATGTACTTCATCCTATATCATTCTATAATCTTATACAAACGCTTAAATTAATTAGTAAGTACCAGCAATACCTCTATTTAGTCTGTTGCCAGCAAAGTTACAAAGAAAAATTAACTTATAAATGACTTTTAAAAGGAAACTAATAGAAAAAAAGTAGGGATAAACCTCTATATGGTTTATCCCTACCTAATATTATTATCTAACGTTAGCTACAAAAGAGCTAATCTATTAGCTTAATTACTTTACGTAAACAACTGCCAAACGGTTAGATGTTACGCCCTGTACACCTTGACCCTTAGCCTCGTCAACAACAACGCCACGACCCTGGAGATACTTAGCTACAACGTTTGCACGGTTCTGAGAGAGACGATCGTTAAGATCCTTTGGACCCTCTGGAGAAGCTGTACCAACAATCTGTACGTGACGACCAGACTTAACATCATCAAGTGCCTTCTTAGCCTCATTTGTGAGGTCGTACTTACCTTGAGCGAATGTTACAAATACCAAGTTGTCAATGCAAAGAGTCTGATTAACCTGAGTTGGAACCTCCTTAACAACTTCCTTAACAACCTCCTTAATAACCTCCTTAGGCTTAGCATTCAACTGGTCACGGAGAGAGTTAATCTCATCGTTCAACTCACCAACATTCCAAACCTTGAAGTTGTGAGTACCATTAGAAGTCTTGAACTTATAGTTCAAACCAACGAAAAGACCAAGCTGAGCAGCCTGACGACCGAACTGGATAGCATCACCAGGACCATGTGTAAGGTTCCAGAGAACAGCTGGCTCTACATAAAGCTGCCAAGCTCTCTTCTCACCGAGGTTGTAAGCGAAAGTAAGACCAGTCTTAGCTGTCAACTCTGTATCGTCACCTACGTTGTTAGTCTGGATAATGTGTTTGTCACCGAAAGTAATCCAGTAACCTACACCTGCTTCTGCACCAACCTCGAAACGACGATCTGGATTGTACTCACAGAACAAGTTTGTGAAATTGATAGTACCATTCAAACCGAGGTTCACACCACGAACGATTGTGTGGCTATTAGCAAAACCTAAAGAACCAGTCTGCCAACGGTTATCACCGAAGAAAGCAAGACCTTCGAGGTTAGCACCATAAACTGGGCTAAATTGCTTACCTAACTTCAAACCTGCTGCAGCGTTAAGAGGAGCAAAATGCTTGAAACTCATAGGACCCATTACACCACCCTCAACACCGAGATAGACGTTATCAAATGGCTTAGCTTTCTCATAAGCTACCTGAGCCTGCGTACTACTAATGCCCATTGCGAGCATTGAAAGTGCAATCAAAAACTTTTTCATAAATGCTTAATATTAATGTATTGATTTTAGCGACATTTAATTCTAGAGTGCAAAGGTAGTATTTTTTTTGGATAGACAATATATTTTTCAGAAAAAATATTGTTTTTCTTTAAATTATAGACATCTACTTGCAATTTTGAGACAATAGGTCATTAAAAACACAGCAAACATACAACAAGAACACTCATTATCAAATGTTTAATGTTTAGAACATAGTTACATATAATCGATATGACTTACTATTCTCACAAAGGGAGGCTTTTGGTGTACTAAAAAAAGGCCATTTTTATATCAAGAAGAGGCTTTACTCACTTCGAAAAACACCCAACTTACACAAGGGGAAACAAGAGACAATCCTTATCATACACAGGCTATAGATTCAAGCTTATAACTCTTTGGCTGAATATAGGTTTCCTTTTAAAAGACCAAAGAAATCATTTTCCTATCATACCTGTCATCTCATTGATTACATTAGAGCATTGACTAATAAGGAATTAGTGTGAATGATAAATATAACATAAAATGAAATATAAAAGAAGATAGGGGCTTATTAGATTAATAATAAGTAGGATTTAGTTTAAATACAATATAAAGAAAGGTGGCAAAGAGTCGTTTCCTCTAAAAATAACGACCTTTCCCACCCATCTTTATAGGTATTATTTATTTCTTACAAGGGATATTCCTCAAAAGCATACAATACCGTTGAGAGATAACGCTCACCCGTATCTGGGAGTAAAGTAACGATTCGTTTACCTTTATTCTCGGGGCGTTTTGCAAGCTCACTAGCCGCAAAGACTGCTGCACCTGATGATATACCAACAAGTAAACCATCGCTTTGTGCCAACTGACGCCCTGTGAGTATCGCTTGGTCATTATCGACTTGGAAGATTTCATCAACGTACTTGCTGTTGTATGTAGAAGGTATAAAACCAGCGCCAATGCCCTGTATCTTGTGCGGACCACTTTGTCCGCCGCTTAGTACGGGGGATGTTGTTGGCTCCACAGCAACGACCTTTACATTCGGATTCTGCTCCTTCAAATACTTGCCAACACCGCTTATTGTACCACCAGTTCCTACACCGGCTACGAAGATATCTACCGTTCCGTCCATATCACGCCATATCTCTTTACCAGTTGTCGCATAGTGTTTCTGCGGATTAGCTTGGTTCTCGAACTGCTGAAGAATAATGCTTCCTGGAATCGAATCGCGCAATTCCTCCGCTGCTTTGATAGCCCCTTTCATACCCTCTTTACCGCTCGTCAACTTAACAGTAGCACCATAAGCCTTCACAAGGTTACGGCGTTCTATGCTCATTGTTTCCGGCATAGTAAGGATGAGTTTATAGCCCTTCACTGCTGCTACTAATGCCAAACCAACTCCCGTGTTACCACTCGTTGGCTCGATGATTGTGGCTCCTGGCTTCAGAAGTCCTTTATCTTCAGCATCCTCAATCATCGCTAGAGCAACACGATCTTTGACGCTTCCACCAGGGTTAAACGATTCTATCTTTGCTATGATTGGTTGCTCAAGTCCTTTCAAAGAAGAGAACTTATTTAATTCCAACAAGGGTGTATTCCCAATCAGTTCGGTGAGTTTCTTTGCAATCTTTGTCATATCCGTTACCTTTAATTATTTGTTTCATCTACCAATCAAAACACTTATCACCGCAAGTTCTAAGTGTTTTGTTTCTTTTTCACAGGTGCAAAGGTACGAAGAAACATTGGTCTTTAAAATACTAACTTTGTGTTATTTCGCATACCACAATTATGGTATTTACGTTAAAAAGAGCCTTTTCTATCGTCAAACAGATAAAAAGCACTATATTTGCGATAGTGTTATAATACTACAAGAAAGCCTTATGCAGAAATATGCCAATTATATAGAAGAGATTGAAATCGACTCCCTTTGGAGTGGAAAGAAGCACATTCGATGGACATTAGATCGGCAAGTTAATATCTTAAGTGGTATCAATGGCGTTGGAAAGAGTACCATTATAAATAAGGTGGTACGCTCTTTTTCACAAGGCGGAGAGTTCCCCAGTCATCTACTAAAGGGCGTTCGGTTGAAAGTGAACCCTTCCGATGCCAAATGGATACGCTATGATATTATCCGTTCGTTCGATCGCCCGCTGTTAAATTCGGATAGTGTTAGTAAGATGGATGGCAATCTTTCCACCGAATTAGACTGGCAGCTCTTTCAGTTGCAACGCAAGTATCTGGATTACCAAGTGAACATTGGCAACCGAATCATTGCTACTTTACAAAGCGGAACAGCTAATGCTGCGGAAGAGGCACAGCGTATCTCCCTACCCAAAAAGCGATTCCAAGATATCATAGACGACCTCTTCACCGAAACAGGAAAGACTATCATTCGCACGGAGAATGAGATTCGTTTCTCACAGATAGGCGAAACGCTCTATCCTTATCAGCTCTCAAGCGGAGAGAAACAGATATTGGTTATCCTCTTGACAGTGCTCGTTGAAGATAATAAACCATACGTTCTCTTTATGGACGAACCTGAAGTTAGCCTGCACGTAGACTGGCAGAAACGACTAATTGACCTCATTCTCGAACTGAATCCCAATGTTCAAATCATCCTAAGTACGCATAGTCCGGCTGTGATAATGAATGGTTGGATAGACCGAGTAACGGAAGTTTCGGATATTACTGACAAATAATAACAAGGGAAGGAGGCACTATGAGCAGACGACTCCGCGACAATCTATCATCGGCATACATCAATGCTGCCAATCAACTTAATGGTAAGCATGCACGCAGAAAGATTATTGCATACGTCGAGGCATACGATGATATCTTCTTTTGGAGGACGGTGTTAAGTGGCTTCGAAAGCAATGATCGCTTCTTTGAAGTTATGCTTCCGTCACGCTTGAACCTAACGAAAGGGAAGAAGTCGGTGCTTATGAACCTTATTTCAAATCAAATGGGAGAGAACATGATAGCGTGCGTTGATGCGGATTATGACTATCTTTTACAAGGCGAAACAGCTACTTCTACACAAGTCATCACTAACCCTTACGTCTTTCATACCTATGCTTATGCCATTGAAAACCTACAGTGTTACGCCCAAAGTCTGCATGATGTGAGTGTAGCTGTAGCCCTTAACGACCACGCCATATTTGACTTTGAATCCTTCCTAAGCCAATATAGCGAGATTATCTATCCTCTCTTTGTTTGGAATATATGGACTTATAGACACCAAAAGTACCGCCAATTCACTATAACCGACTTCAATAGAGTTATCGAAATAGGGCGCTTTTCTATCTATAATGCTGCTGAATCCTTACAAAGACTGCATTATAAGGTACAAAGGAAGATACGCCAATTACAAAAAGAGTACCCTTATGCAAAGGAGGATTACCTACAACTAAAGAGAGAGCTAAGCACACTTGGCGTTACACCTACTACCACCTATTTATATATACAAGGGCATCATCTCTTCGACAATGTTGTTGTTCCCATCCTTAAACGTGTCTGCGACCAACTCATCAGAGAGCGAGAAGAGGAGATAAATCGCAATGCGGTGCATGATACGCAGCGTCGGAATGAGTTATCAAGTTATAGTCATAGCATAGAAGCTATCGTTTCCATGTTGAGAAGGAACGTAGGTTACAGAAATGCAGAACCTTTCAGAAAACTGCAAGAAGATGTTAGATTGTTCTTAGAAAGACAATCTACACAAGAAGAAATAACCAACAATTAAGGCGGTTGTATCACCTATGAAACAACCGCCTTACACTTATCTAATACCTAAAAGATACTTCTCTGTATCAGTTTGTATGTAAGATATAAATGTTACCAGCACGATAAACATCATCTTTCAGTACTTTATCAACATAGATACCATTCTCTATCAAGCGAATACCCATACGCTTTGTCGAAGGATCAAACTTACCTATTGTCGACTCATTCCATATAAATCTCACCCCTATCTGATGGCTTGCTCCATCATAAGTAAGGTTTCCTAAATCAGCAAGGAGTGGTACAATGTAAAAGCCCGTAGCTGATGGTCGTGCTTGTCGAATACTTATCTTAAAGTTTAAGTCTTGTGCAGGTAAGGCCTCAATAGCCTGCTTTAAGCTCACATTCGTAACACTCTTAGCAAGGAACTTAGTAGGGAAATGCTTTATAAGTAGGGTTGTATCTGATGTTATCTCCCAGTTAGAAGCGATTGAATCATCCTTCTTCCAGCCACCATATTGTTCATCAAAAGCATAGCAAATGAGCTTTCCTTGATAGTTACCTTTCATAACATTAAAGGCTGCATCTATCTCTGCCTGTGTTGGAAGTTGGCGTCTCACACTATCTTCCCCATCGCCAAGACAAGATGTTAAAGACACTGCCGTAAGGAGCACAAATAGTAACAGTAATAGTTTATTCTTCTTCATTGTATTACGTTTTAATTAGTTTTTTCATATCAAAAATACCGCTGACAAATTTACACATTCATTATCGATTACAGCACAAAATACTGTTAAATTAAATGCAAAAGATGATTTCCTTTTCCTACAAAAAGCCTCAACTGTACACGAAATAAACATGAGTAGCAATAGACACACGTAAGTTCTGAAAACAAAGAGAGCCTCTCTTCTTATCAAAGAGAGGCTTTCTTCGTATCTAAGAAACGCCTTCTTGAAATGGAAAAGGGCGTTTCCTGATTAGTTCCCGTTAGGAGGTTCTCCTCTTAAAAGAGGCTAAGAGGAGGATAAAAGCACTAATTCTTCTTCCAAAAAGCAGGTGTGAAGAGGACGAGAACAGTGAATAACTCCAGTCGACCAACAAGCATTAAGAACGAACAAATCCACTTTGCAAAGTCGGGAAGTTGCGCCCATGACATCGTAGGACCAATCTCCATACCTAGCGTCGGACCGACATTTCCAAGACAACTTAACGTGATGGTGATAGCGTTAGTATTGTCAATTCCTAAGGCAATCATCGTGAATGCACAGAAAAGAGTTAGGATGAGATAGAGCCCAACAAAGCCTAGTAAGGTTACACGTTTCGATTGCGAGATATTGACACCATCGATCTTCATGGGTAGAACAGCATTCGGATGGAGGATCTGACGGAACTCATTTCGAACTACTTTAAGCAACATCACACCTCGAATACTCTTCAGTCCGCCACTCGTCGAACCTGAACATCCACCGAAGAACATACACGCTGCGAGTACAACCCACGTCACATGAGGCCACTTACCAGCGTCATCACTAAAGAGACCAGTCGTTGTGATGAACGAAACAACTTGGAAGATGGCACTGCGGAAAGCGTGTTCTATCTCGTAGTGATTACGCCAAACGAGTTCGAAAGTGATGAAGATTGTAAAGGAAAGAACCATGATAGTATAGAAACGAAACTCACTATTCTTAAAGAGTTTCTTAATATCCATCCCTATAACTGATGCATATAATAAGGTGAAGTTTACGCCTGAAAGGAAACAAAACAATGCACTGACATATTCCTCCGCAGGCGAGTGGAAGGTCATAATTGAGCCACTCTCCGTAGCGAAACCACCTGTTGCTGTACTCGTCATAGAATAGTTGAAGGCATCAAACCAGCCCATTCCACAAACCTTATAACTAAGGATGCAGGCGACAGTTAACACTAAATAGACCATCCAAATCCACTTAGCACTGGTGCTGATACGCGGATGTAACTTACTCTTAATAGGTCCTGTTGCCTCTGCAGCAAACACCTTTACCGACCCACCCACTAGAGAAGGAAGGATGGCAACAGTAAAGAACACGATACCTAAACCACCTATCCATTGTGTCAACGAACGCCAGAAGAGCAGTCCTTTTGGTAGTTTCTCGGGGAAGTCGAGGATAGTTGCTCCAGTGGTTGTGAAGCCTGATATAGCCTCAAAGAAAGCGTCAGTAAAACTAGGAATATAGCCACTAATCATGGAAGGAAGTGTACCATAGAGGGTGAAAAGTATCCATGATATGGTCACAACAAAGTAAGCATCGCGACGTCCTAATAGGTTATCTGCATTGCGCCCAAGGATTCGGAAGATGAATCCAGAGCCTACTGTGATTAAGATACTCCACACAAATGGTAGTATATCATCGCCCTGATACCATATAGAAACAAAGAGGCAACACAGCAACAACACTCCCTCTATCCACAAGAGAGAGCCCAGAATCTTGGATATAAGTTTCAGATTCAACATAATCACATAAATAGTTTCTCTACCTTCTTCATATCTACATTGTAACAGAAGACCACTACTGAGTCACCAGCTTCAATCTGCGTGTTACCCGAAACGAGCATTCCTTCTCCATTCCTAACCAATCCGCCGATGGTAACTCCACGTGGTAAGTTGAGTTCGCGGACTACTTTTCGTGTGATCTTAGCGTCTGGGCTGGGTACAAACTCGGCCACATCGGCATTAACAGACATAAGGAATCGGATGTTCTCAACGTTTGCATCCAACATCATCTGGTATATATGACTGGCAGCAACAGCCTTTTTATTGATGATAGTACCAATATCTAGGCTTTCAGCAGTGCCCACATAATCAAAGTTCTCGACGGCTGCTACAGTCTTGCGAACGCCCATTCGCTTTGCTGTTAGACAAGCAAGAATATTCGTTTCAGCGTTCGATGTCAATGAAACAAAGGCTTGTGTGTTACGGATACCCTCCTCTTGCAGCAATCCAATATCACGTCCGTCACCATTGATAACGAGCGTGTCTTCATCCAAGATATTGTTTAACTCTTCGCAACGCGTTGGGTCTTGCTCTATGATCTTGGCGTGCATATACTCTGGCAACATCCTCACTGCACGTGCAGCCGTCTTACCTCCTCCCATGAAGATAACGTTTTGCACGTCAACATAATGTTCCTTTCCCACTATCTTGCGCACGTATGGTATATATTGCTTAGTGGTCATGAAGTAGGCAAGGTCATATAGTTGTAAGGTATCATTACCACCTGGTATAATCGTCTCATCGTTGTGCTTGATAGCAACTACATGGTAAGGATCATCCGGACCACTAATCTCCTTCAATGGACGATCAAGTATTTCACAACTCTCCCGTAGCTTAATACCTAACATGACCAACGCTCCATCATGCACATCCCAACGCTGACGTACCCATGACATCTTCAATCCATTGATGATGTCTTTAGCGGCTAGAAGCTCTGGATAAATTATGCTGCTCACTCCCATCTGATGGAAGAGTTCTTGATTAGAAGGCTCTACATACTCTGGATTATCTACACGAGCAACGGTCTTCTTAGTCCCTAATTGATGTGCAAGAACGCATGCCGCAATATTCTTCGACTCGTCTGGTGTAACCGCAATAAACAAGTCGGCATCCTCTGCCCCAGCCTCTTTAAGATTCTTGATACTGGTTGTTGAGCCTTCCATTGTTAGTAGATCAGCCTCGTTACTAATCTTCTCTAGGTTCTCCGAGCACTCATCCATGAGCACAATGTCTTGCTTGTTACGTGAGAGGAGTCTAGCTAGGTAAGAGCCAATAGTATATGCTCCTGATATGATAATCTTCATGTTTTCTGCTTTAACTTGTCTGTCTTTGTAAGTCTTTTAACCACTTTCTCTGATACAGATAAGGGTTCACTACGATTCAACTGAGGTCAGTTGTTTCTTTATTCCATCAATATCTATACCGCAAAGAGCACGCAACTGTTCAACTGTTCCCTGCTCTACAAAGTGGTCGGGCATACCCATTCGGGTTATATGAGGTGTATATCCATGATCGCTCATCCACTCTGTTACAGCAGTACCTAAGCCTCCGTCACGCACCCCATCTTCGATAGTTATAATGCGAGAGAAGCGTTCGGCAACCTCCTGGAGAATGGTCTCATCCAATGGTTTCAAGAATCTCATATCATAATGGGCAATACTAGGACAATGCTCTTGAGTCGATGGTGAGTTGGCTGACTCGATGATGTTTATAGCCTTCTCTACGTCATTTCCAATCGGACCAATGCTCAACACGGCTACATCCCAACCATCGTGCAGACGCCTACCCGTACCTACTTTTATTTCAGTCAACGGACATTCCCAGTCCGTAAGCACACCTTTTCCTCGTGGATAACGTATCACAAAAGAGCCTTTACCTGGTAGTTGGGCTGTGTACATCAGCCTTCTTAACTCGTGTTCATCCATTGGTGAGGAAATAGTTAGGTTGGGGATAGGGCGCAAGAAAGCCATATCAAAGGCTCCATGATGCGTCGCACCATCCTCACCCACTAGTCCGGCTCTATCCAAACAGAGCACAACTGGCAGATTGAGAATTGCCATATCGTGGATAATACTATCGTAAGCTCGTTGAGAGAAAGCACTATAAATATTGCAAAAAGGTTGTAACCCATCCTTCGCCATACCAGATGAGAAGGTTACAGCATGCGCCTCGGCAATACCTACATCGAATGTTCTTTCGGGCATATCCTTCATCATGATGTTCATCGAACAACCTGTTGGCATGGCTGGCGTAACGCCTACAATGCGTGGATTCTTGCGTGCTAACTCTAAGAGAGTATTACCGAATACGTCTTGAAACTTAGGTGGTTCGTTATGCGACTCATGTATGATTCGCTTGCCAGTCTTTGGGTCGAACTTACCCGGAGCATGCCATACTACAGCACTCTTCTCGGCTGGTTCGTATCCTTTACCCTTCTTCGTATGTAAGTGAAGGAGCTTAGGTCCCTTCATATCCTTCAGTTGTCTTAGGATGCGAACAAGCTCTCCTACATCATTACCATCAAATGGTCCGAAGTACCGAATATTCATCCCTTCGAATATATTCTGTTGATGTGCAAGAGCCGATTTAAGGGCATTGTTCAATCGAAGTAAGCCTTTTCTCCGATCCTCATTCAATAGTCCTTTGGCATGTAACCACTGCGATGCTTTGAAGCGAAGACGGTTATAAGTCTCGTTGGTATCTAGGTTTAATAGGTATTGCTCCATACCTCCTACAGCCCTATCAATCGACATGTCGTTATCGTTGAGGATAATCAATAGGTCATTAGGTTGGCTTGAAACATTATTCAAACCCTCGTAGGCTAGACCGCCACTCATCGCTCCGTCACCTATAATTGCTACAACATGTCGATGCTGCTTAGTCAGTTTCGAGGCTACCGCCATACCCAAAGCTGCAGATATAGAGTTGGATGCGTGCCCACAAGTGAATGTATCATATTCACTCTCATAAGGCGACGGGAAAGGCATTAACCCACCTAATTTACGGTTATTGCAGAAGTTTTCACGCCTGCCAGTCAGTATCTTATGCCCATAAGCCTGATGCCCAACGTCCCAAACTATGCGGTCTTCTGGAGTATTAAAGACATAGTGACAAGCCACAGTTATCTCTGTTGCACCAAGGCTAGAAGCCAAGTGTCCAGGGTTAACAGCTACTTCTTCTATGATGTCTTCACGCAGTTGTTGACATAACTTAGGCAACTGCTCTAAGCTAAGTTTACGTAAGTCTGCGGGTGACTGTATCGTCTTTAAAAGGTCGAATCTATTATCGTTTAACATTATATAATAATGTGAATAGCGTTGCAAAGATACGCTAAATAGCCTAAAAAGCCAAATAAATTAGATGTAAACTAGTGGTTGACTGAAACTATAAGAGGATTAATTTACACGTCATTAGCCCCATGTTTAAGTTGTTAAAAACACTATTTCCCCCTCTTTTCATTCGATGAGAAGCTGATAGCGAAACATCATCTTCATTTGAAGAGGGCGTTTCCTTGATACAAGGAAAGCCTTTCTTCCATTCAAAGAGGGCGTCTTCTTGATTCAAAGAGGGCGTCTCTTCGTTTTGAGAAGAATATTGGATAAACCATAATAACGTACTAACGACTTAATGTACTAACCGTTTTCGCTTTTCCACGAAGGTGCATAAAGAGATAGAGCAAGAATAGGATTCCACGGAAAGAAAGCTCAACAGCCATTGCAAACCATACGCCTTTCAATCCGTACTCACTGGCTAGCGCATAGGCAAGAGTCAATCGGACGAGCCACATACAACCCAAGTTTATGAAGGAGGGTTTCAATGTGTCTCCTGCTCCTACGCACACGCTATAGGCGACGATGGCTGCAGCAAAGAAAGGTTCGGCGAACGCTTCAATACGAAGAACAGATGTTCCCAGGGCTTGTATATCGGCAACTGGCGATAATAAACCTATCATTTCGGGAGCGAAAATATACATGATTACACCCATGAATGCCATCACGAGCATTCCTAAGAATATGGTCATCCATGCAAAACTACGATGCAGATCACGCCTGCCTGCCCCTACGCTCTGTCCAACGAGAGTGGTTGCAGCCTCACTAATACCATAGCCTGGCATATAACAAAGACTTTCGGCTGTGATTGCAAACGAATGGGCGGCTATCGAGACATTACCCAACGGAGCGACAATCATCGTTGATACGAGTTGAGCACCATTCATCAATAGGTATTGTAAAGCCATAGGACTACCTATCTTCATCGCATTCCAAATGTATTGCCAACGCCACACAAAGCGTTCAACATCCAACTTCCACGCAAGGATTGGACTACGGAATATGGCATAATAAGCCAATGGTAATGCAACAGCAATAAATGCTAAGAGACTTCCGAAGGCTGCTCCTGCAACGCCAGCACCCCATCCTGGCACTGTTACTTGTAGCCCAAGTAGGGTGATGTCATGCGTTGGGAAGATGAAGAAGTAATTGAAGATTACATCCAAGACACACATCAGTATCGCCATTAAACTGGGGCGTCGCATATCGCCAGAAACCTTCAGCATGGAGGCTGACATTACCTCCAGAAGGTGGAAAGGAATGATGAAAGAGAAGATAAGAAAGTAAGTAGACGCATCGTGCTGAATATCCTTTCCGCCCCTTAACCATATAGGGAGATAGGGTGCAATGAGTACTGTAACAAGCAGAAAACATAATGCAAAACAGAGTCCAAAGGCATATCCGTGACGCATTACAGAGCGTGCTTTTGAGAAGTCTTTAGCACCTATGAAGTGGGCTGCCTGTACAGAGAATCCCATCGTAACAGCACCTATTAAAGAAAAGAAAAGCCATGTTGCGGGTTCTACAAGACCGATTGCCGCTGCTGGTTCTGCACCCAATGAGCCAACCATTCCAGCGTCAATATAGAACATCAAGACGGTTGTTATCTGTGCAAGAATAGATGGAATACTCAACTGAATGATAAGATTAAACTTCTCACTCGTCGTCATCTCTTCTCCTTCTCGAATCTTTGAAAGGAGGACATCGGCTATGTTTTTACTAAAGGAGATACGCAATGGGATACGAATTAATCAATAATTTGAAGTAGAAAGACATAGGGACATGCGCCTCATAAGCCTCTTTGTCACGCATGAAAAGAAGTACTTATGATGACGTGTGTCCCTACTTACAAGTACAAGGTTCGGCTATTCAACCGATAAAAGACAGTTAGTTGTCCTACGCTTATTTATCTTTTAGATTCTTCTCAACATGTGCAAAGTCTACTAATCGCACATCGAATATAAGCGTAGAATAGGCTGGAATCGTACCACCACCTGCCTTTACGGCACCATAACCCAACTGATAAGGGATGTAAATAACCCAATGGTCGCCTCTATGCATCTGCTGTAAGGCTGTGGCGAAACCGTCTACCACACCTCTTACTTCAAAGTGTGTTGGACGAGAGGTAAGCGCATTGAAGGTGTTAGACGACCATGATTTGTCGAAGATCAAACCAGCTGTATAGGTTGTTGATGGTATCAAACGCCCCATATAGTGAACCGATGCATAATCGGTGAGAAGAGGGCTTTTTGTCTCCGAGCCAGACTCTAATACATGTACAATAATATGATTCTCTGGCTTATAGCTCAGCTGCGCATTACCAACAGCATGTTGCCCGTCTAAGGTGTAATTTTTGATTATCTTCCAAGAAGTATCACCTCCCTTTATCTTCTGTTCAGTAGTTGTATAGAGCTTATTCCAATAGTTCTCGTTCGTAGCCTTCCAGTTGGCAAACTCTTCAACATCGTCTTTATCCTCGGAACAAGACACAATGCTCATTGAAGTAAGCAGCAATCCGCCTAAGCAAAGCATACTTATAACATGGCGAAAGAATGTTTTTATCGTTTTAGTCATAGCCTTTTTATATCAAAAAAGGTTAGTAGCACTTACTGAAACATCCATTGATAAGATGTTAAACAAGTAAGTTCTACTAACCTATCTCTTATTAATCAATATCAATCTTCTTCAATAGAGAAGTGATTGAAACACGGTCTTCTATTATCTCACGGAGCTTCTCAACAGGCACACGTTCCTGCTTCATTGAGTCACGATAACGCAGAGTAACGGTGTTATCATTCAATGTATCACCATCGACAGTCACGCAGAATGGAGTACCAATAGCGTCTTGGCGACGATAACGCTTACCTATTGAGTCCTTCGCCTCCATGTGTGTATTGAAGTGGAACTTCAGTTGGTTAACAATCTCTTGAGCTTTCTCTGGAAGCCCATCTTTGTTTACCAATGGTAGAACAGCACACTTAACTGGTGCTAAAGGCTCGGGGAGTTTCAATACAATACGGCTTGATCCATTTTCCAATGGTTCCTCTGTATAACTATGACACATCACTGATAAGAACATACGATCTACTCCGATAGATGTCTCAACATCGTAAGGAACATAGTTCTCATTGCGCTCTGGATCGAAATACTTTATCTGTCTTCCCGAGAACTTCTCGTGTTGTGAAAGGTCAAAGTTGGTACGTGAGTGGATACCTTCAACCTCCTTGAAGCCGAATGGCATACGGAATTCAATGTCCGTAGCCGCATTGGCATAGTGAGCTAACTTCTCGTGATCATGGAAACGATAGTTATCGTCGCCCATACCTAAAGCCTCATGCCATGCCAAACGGTGCTTCTTCCAATACTCAAACCACTTCATCTCTGTTCCAGGTTGGCAGAAGAACTGCATCTCCATCTGCTCAAATTCACGCATACGGAACACGAATTGACGTGCTACGATCTCATTACGAAAGGCCTTACCTATCTGACAGATACCGAAAGGAAGCTTCATACGACCCGTCTTCTGGACGTTGAGGAAGTTTACAAAGATACCCTGTGCGGTCTCTGGACGTAGGTAGATTTTATTGGTTGCATCGGCAGATGCGCCCATTTCTGTTGAGAACATAAGGTTGAACTGACGCACATCTGTCCAGTTCTTTGTACCACTGATTGGATCAACAATACCCTCATCAAGGATGATTTGCTTCAATGCTTCGAGGTCTGGACCTTGCATTGCTTCGGTGTAACGAGCGTGCAATTCGTCACGTTTCTTTTGATGTTCTAAGACGCGAGGATTGGTTTCGCGGAACTTAACTTCATCAAAGTCTGCACCGAACTTCTTCGCTGCCTTTGCTACTTCCTTATCAATCTTCTCTTCGTATTTAGCTATCTGATCCTCTATAAGGTTATCTGCACGATAACGCTTCTTAGAGTCTCGGTTATCAATCAAAGGGTCGTTGAAGGCATCAACGTGACCACTTGCTTTCCATACAGTTGGGTGCATAAAGATAGAAGCATCAATACCAACAATATTGCTGTGAAGCAATACCATTGATTGCCACCAGTACTGTTTTATATTGTTCTTAAGCTCAACACCATTCTGACCATAGTCATATACAGCTGCTAAACCATCATAGATATCACTACTGGGGAATACAAAACCATACTCTTTACAGTGACTTACTATCTTCTTAAAAACGTCCTCTTGTGCCATAATTATCTTTTTATTCCTTATAAATTTGTCGCAAAGTTACATCTTTTTAGTCGAATAAGTTCATTAATAGCGTGAAACTTTATAAATCAAGACAAGAGTACAGATTACATTACACAGACAAAGAGACATATATCTAAAGACAAAGTAACGATAATATGTTTTGTAGACACAATGACAGAGAGACATATTCTTTTAATGACATATTTTTAAAGGCAAAGAAACGATAATATATTTTGTAGACACAATGACAGAGAGACATATTCTTTTAATGACATATTAAGACAGAAAACAGGGGAACATAAGATGATAGTAACATATTATATGTGGAAGGGAAACCAAATCCGTCAACGACGGATGATATGTCATTAAAAGAATATGTCTTTCTGTCATTGTGTCTTAGAATCATTTGTCTGTTACTAAATCCATTTGTTCCTCTGTTACTCTGTCTTTAAAGCTTTACTCTGTCTCTTTCTAGAGAAATTAAGTCGAATCTGTCTTTTTTTCTTTGGTTTCCTTTGCTGTTTTAATATCTTTTATTACTTTTGCAGCCGAAAGAAATAAACCCAATAATGATTCAAGCATTAAATATTCAAGCCACAACGAACAACGCCTTATATAATAAAGGTGTTGCTTATTGTGTATCTGCATTTGAATCATTGAATACGGAGAGAAAAATAAACGAGAAAAAGATAGCAAATTATTTGGTAGTTCCAAATAATTGTATACTCTCTCTCTCTCTCTCTCTCTCTCTCTCTCTCTCTCTCTCTCTCTAGTAGAGCAGACGTAAATTACACATTTTTTTCTTCTCGCGTACGCGCGCGCGAAGCGTGCCGTAACCCCTGTAAACAAAGGACTTCTAGAAGTTTCCTTTGTTCTTTTTTTGTATCCGTACCTAAACCGAAATATAGAAAAATTAAGAACGAAATAACAACTATTTTTAATCAATAAAACAATGGAGAAAAAGAAACAAAAGAAGAATTATTCTGCACCTAATTGCGTAATAGTTCAGGTAAACGAAACCACTAATTTAATGGCGGGGTCTCCTTTTAATGGTCAGCATAACCCAGCAACACCTGGAGGAACCATCAGCAGTGCTAAGCAAGCACCAGCATGGCAGGGGGCTGACAATGAGAACGAAGACGATTTTTCCGCTTGGGAAGACTAAAAGAGAGTTATTAACAAAGAGAACTAAGTAAAAATGAAGAAAACAATGAAACGACATTCAATCATCACACGACTAGCGTCTTTGGCTGTCGTGTGTGGTTTAACATTAGCCTTTGCCTCTTGTGCGAATGATGATTTAGCACAGAACGGCAAGACCTCCACTGACGATAAAGGCTTAACCGCATTCAGCACTGGCGAACCTGCAACACGTACAACCATGGAGGCAGATGGTACATTTTATTGGGAAGCAGGCGATAAGATTTGGGTAAAGGATGATAGTGGCAATTGGAAGCAAAGTAGCAACTCGCCAACGGACAAGACCGCCTCTTTCAAGTTCTTAATGCCTGGTAAATACACCGCCAAATCTTCATACGAAGTTTATTATCCAGGTAAGAATGGTAATCAAGACCAAGTAACCATCTCTGCGAATCAAACACAGACAGAGCCTAACACCACTGCTCACTTTGGTGCATCAGGTGATTGCGGTATAGCTAAGGCAACACGCAATGCTACAAGCCACGAGTTCGAGTTCGCACTCGACCACAAGGCTGCTTACCTTGTTTTTAAGCCTTATACAAGCAATGATGTACTAAAGTATTGCTACCTTACGAAAATAGAAGTGACATCAGATAATGACATCACAGATACCTACACCCTTGACCCAACGGCTGAAACAAATACAGGTGCATTGACCGGTACAGGTTCAGGAAATAAGATAGAACTTACAACAAAAGGCGACTATGGTAGTACATACCAGAATGGTTTCCCATTGTCAAACACTTCTGCCAGCCTAACAACCAATGGTGCTTACATGGTTATCAAGCCTGGCACACACACTTTACGAATCCGTTACTGGGTAAAAGATGTTGCAACACAGGTAGAGGGAACAATTACTAAGATCATTCCTTCTCATACCTTTGCAAAGAATGAATATGTCAACATGGAAGCAGACCTACAAATAAAGAATTACGACGGCGACCATTATTACATGTGGGATGCTGAAAAGCAGTTTTGGGAAGGGTTCGAATGGACAAAGAACTTGCCTGGAAACACAGGTCAGCCAACACGAAACACCAACGAATCCCCAAATTACCCTCAGAGTAACAGTGCTCGTTGGTACAACGAGAATTATCCAGGTTATGGCGTAAGTAACCCTGCTACCCACACTTCATGTAAAGATCTTCCAAACGCAAACGAGATGTCTTGGTATTGCATGTACGGCGATCCTCGTTGGGACAAAGACGAGTTATGGACTACTATGGGTCATTTATATAAAGGTGGCATGTGGTTTAAGAAGAAGTCTGTACTACTAGCAGAGGGTAATTACAATACCGAGAAATCTGCTGACGGTACAACTGACTTACGTACCACATACAAGTACTATAGCAACATCAATAGTAGCATCAACAATTCAGGTCTCCCTTCCGCAGCCGATGCAGGTAATTACTTCTACCTGCCCGCCTTGGGTTGGTACGGCAACTATGGTCAGCTGACCCGCGTTGGCAGCTACAGCCGCTATTGGTCGTCGAGTGCTTTCCCATTGTACAGAAACGAAGCGTACTACATATACTTCGGCAGTGGGCACGTCGACGTGGGCAGAGACTATCGCCACAACGGGTACAGGGCAGAGGCTTTTCAGTAGTCCTCACGATTGTCCCTTTACAGGTGTCGCCCTCTAAAAGGCGACACCTAAAGAACCGCCGTAAGACCCAACCCCGGCTCGAAGGAGTGGGAGTGCCTAACGGACAGAGCTTCTGCTGAATGCGTATTCCGTTGCTGCGCTCACCGCATCTACGTGCTGGCGGATGCGTATCTACGAACTGCTAGATACGCATTGCGCAGTTGCTAGATACGTATCTAACGGCAACGCTCACCGCATCTGACAGAACGTAGATACGTATTCGGCAGCAAGGCAATACGCATCTGGCAGGAGGGGGATGCTGAAAGGGTGAAAGAGGAAACGATGAAAGAAGAAAAATTAGTTAAGAAAATAGAATGGGGCAGCATGAAGATGCAAGAAGAAAGCTGCGGAAGCGTGCTGCCCTACGCTATGATAAACAATAGTTATTTAATAATTTAAAAACCTAAGAATCATGAGATTTAAATTAGTTCAAAAGAAGAATCCGCAGAAGCGAGAGGAAGTGAAGTATTATGCTAATCCTGTAAATGTAGGGCATAAGTCGCTGGATGATATTGCACGTGATATTGCTGGACGTTCGTCCTTGACACGTGGTGATGTGTCGAACGTGTTGTATAACTTCATCGATTGTCTGCCTCATTACCTCCGTGATGGTTTTAGTATTCAGCTGGGTAATTTCGGCTCAATGCGTGTCACGTTGTCGAGTAAAGGGTCGGAAACTGAAAAAGCTTTTAAGACCGAGACGATTAAGCCTCGTGTGGTCTTCACACCTGGCACAGAATTGAAGCGAGAGTTGGCTGCAAACTCCTACGAATCGTTGAGGAAGAAAGATGAAGAGGAAAAAAGCCTCACCCCCGCCCCCTCTCCAAAAGGCGAGGGGAGTGAAGAACACCCTGGACCACAGGCAGGGTAAAAGTCCCACCCAAGAAAGCCTCCCCAAGCCCCTCCAAAGGAGGGGATGTCTTTATTGGATATAGTTTGAAACAACTAGAGATATGTGAGCGGATTAAAGACATCCCCTCCTTTGGAGGGGCTTGGGGAGGCTTTTCTTTAGGGTCGGCTTCTATACCACGGGAGCTTTTTTAGATTGATTCAGGGTATCAATCGTTCTGTAATAAGACAATCGATTATATTAATTGTGAAATTAATGTCTTTCAAAACTAGTGTATTAATTTGGTTCTCTCGCTTCCGTGGTATGGCCTCACCCCCAGCCCCTCTCCTACAGAGAGGGGGGCGCCTAACGGGGTGGGGCTTTTGTGTGAGACAGAGGAACATGGTTTTAGACAGCAAAGAGACATATTTCTCAATGACATAAGTTCTGGAGACATAGTAACAAAAGAACACATGACTATGTTACTAACATCTTGTTCTTTTGTTACTATGTCTTTTAAAGCAGCTACTATGTCTTCAAGCGGGAATAAATTGTTTAAATAGGAAGTTAATATCTTTTTTTTTCGTACATTTGCAGTCACACGAAGCTAGGGATGTCTTAGCTACACAACAACAACGACAATATGGATGACGAAATAAAAGACATGGACGAGCTGACTCCTGCCGATGAGGTGCAAGGAAAGGAAACTCATTCTGACTACAAACCTGCCGACAGGTTTGACGCTGCAGCAGTGCATCACCTCTCTGGTATGTATAAGAATTGGTTTTTAGATTACGCCAGTTATGTAATCCTTGAACGTGCCGTTCCGCATATCGAAGATGGTTTGAAGCCTGTTCAACGCCGTATTCTCCATTCGATGAAGCGCATGGATGATGGACGATACAATAAGGTTGCGAACATTGTTGGGCATACCATGCAGTTCCATCCACACGGCGATGCATCCATCGGAGACGCTTTGGTGCAGTTAGGACAGAAGGATTTGCTCATTGACACACAAGGGAATTGGGGCAATATACTTACTGGTGACCGTGCAGCTGCGCCTCGTTACATTGAAGCTCGCCTATCCAAGTTTGCCTTGGAAACTGTTTTTAATCCTAAGACAACCGAATGGCAACTCTCATACGATGGTCGTAACAAAGAGCCTATCACACTTCCTGTGAAGTTCCCATTACTTCTTGCACAAGGAGCGGAGGGTATCGCCGTAGGGTTATCATCAAAGATTCTTCCTCACAACCTCAATGACATCTGTGAAGCAGCAGTGCAATACTTACGGAATGAGGACTTTCATCTCTATCCAGACTTCCCTACTGGCGGAAGTATTGATGCTGCGAAGTATAATGACGGACAGCGTGGTGGTGTATTAAAGGTACGTGCTAAGATAGAGAAACTTGATAACAAGACCCTCGTCATACGTGAGGTTCCTTTCACCAAGACGGCTAACTCACTTCAAGAATCAATCACCAAAGCAGTAGAGAAAGGTAAGATTAAGGTTCGTAAAGTGGAGGATATGACCGCCTCCGAGGTTGAGATTCAACTCCACCTCACCCCTGGTACGTCCAGTGACAAGACCATTGATGCCCTTTATGCCTTCACAGATTGCGAGATAAACATATCTCCTAACTGTTGTGTCATTGAAGACAATAAACCTAAGTTCTTGACAATCTCCGATGTTCTTCGCAATTCCGTAGAACATACAAAGGCGTTGTTGAAGATGGAGCTGGAGATTCGCAAACACGAACTGGAGGAACAACTCTTCTATAACTCATTGGAACGTATCTTCATTGAAGAGCGTATTTATAAGGAGAGGAAGTTTGAGACTGCAAAGAACTTAGACGAAGTTGTAGCCTTTGTTGATGCTAAATTAGAGCCTTATAAGAAGACCTTTATTCGCGAAGTAACCCGTGAGGACATCCTCCGCCTACTGGAGATTAAGATGCAGCGAATACTGAAATTTAATAAAGATAAGGCTGACGAACTCATTCAGAAGATAAAGGCTGAGATTGCAGAAATAGATAAGGATCTTAGCGAGATGGTGCGTGTTACCATCGAATGGTTCACTCATTTGAAGGAGAAATATGGTAAGGATCACCCTCGCCACACAGAGATAAAGAGCTTCGATACCATCGTTGCAGCGAAAGTAGTTGATGCTAACGAGAAGTTATACATAGATAGTAAGGCTGGATTCATTGGTACAGGACTCAAGAAGGCAGAGTTCGTTCAAAACTGTTCAGACCTTGATGACGTCATTATCTTCTATCGCGATGGTAAGTATAAGGTAATTCGTATTGCAGACAAGGTGTTTGTGGGTAAAGGAGTTATACATCTTCAGGTATTCAAGAAGAATGATAAACGCACCATCTATAACGTTGTTTATCGTGATGGAAAGACTGGTCCTTACTATATCAAACGCTTTAATGTCACCTCCATTACACGTGACAAAGAGTATGACTTAACCTCTGGTACAGATGGATCAAGGATCTTCTACTTCACAGCTAACCCTAATGGCGAGGCCGAACTAATAAAGATTACCCTTGATCCGAACCCTAACAAGCCCAAACAAAACATCTTCGTTGAGTATGACTTTGCTTCTGTGCTTATCAAGGGACGCACGGCTAAAGGCAAGCTGCTCACAAAGAAGAACGTTCATCGCATCTCATTGAAGAGTCACGGACACTCAACACTGGGCGGACGAAAGGTTTGGTTTGATCCAGATATCAACCGAATCAATTACGAAGAGCATGGTCGTTTCCTCGGGGAGTTCGCTGATCAAGACAATATACTCGTCGTCTTGAAGAATGGGGAGTTCTATATTACGAACTTCGATGCAAGCAATCACTACGAAGATAACATCCTTCGCATAGAGAAATTCATTGCAGATAAACCATGGACAGCCGTGATCTATGATGCAGACAATCAAGGTTATCCTTACTTGAAACGCTTCCAAATGGAGGCAACAAAGCGTCATCAGAACTTCATTGGAGATAATCCTAACTCACAAATGGTACTCTTGACGGACGTTGCTTACCCTCGCATTCAAGTGACATATGGCGGAGTGGATGCATCAAGAGGTACAGAAGAGTTTGATGCAGAGCAATTTGTTGGTATCAAAGGATTCAAAGCTAAGGGTAAACGTCTCACCACTTGGAAAGTAGATAAGATTGAGGAACTTGAGCCAATACGCTTCCCAGAAGAAGAAAAGAAGGATAATAACGATGAGGGAGATAATGGAGGTGATACTCAAGAAGAGCCTACAACAACTCCAATAGAGGAGAATCTCGACCCTGATGCAGGTAAATCTCAACAACAAGTAATTGATGAGATAACTGGGCAACTCAACTTGTTTACAGATGAATAATATGATATTCCCACTTATAGAGACTTGATGTGAATGTTTCTATAAGTGGGATTTTCTCTTTAACGGAACTTATGCCTATGAAACTAAAGACTCTCTTTTTACGTAAAACGAACTTCTTTATAACGTTTCTCTTACTTTCTTCAGCAACCTTACAAGCCCAAGACACCTTATATAATAATAAGGTGATAAGCAACGCACAAATGTTGGGTATCGGTACAGCTAACGTCCTCGACACTTACTTATCACAAGAGAAATACAACGGAACAGAGCTTAGATACATCTCACATACAGTGCGTGAGAATGGTAGCAGGGTGTCACGAGAATTGATACATCAAGCTCAATTACTCTATGCACACAATCGAAGAGACTATAATAACGAATTAGGAGGCTATTACAACTTCCAATATAACTGGCAATATGTCATCAATAAATGGACTATCGGCAATGGAGACTTACGCTTGAAAGCTGGTGGAGGAATTGATACAAGACTTGGTATCCTTTATAACACCAGCAACGCCAATAATCCAGCACAAGCTTATGGGCAACTAAACATCGCTCCTAATGTTACAGCTGATTATCATTTTCACCTTTGGGAGAAGCCTTTCTGTCTCCGTTATGAATTACAAATACCACTCATTGGATTAGCTTTCTCACCTAATTATGGGCAGAGTTATTATGAGATATTCACACAAGGTAATTACGATCATAACCTCGTTTTCACAACTCCCATCAATGCTCCTTCACTCCGACAGATGGTTACAATTGATTTTACATTGCATCACACCACCCTCCGTCTTGGCTATCTTGGCGATTACCAACAGGCTAAGATGAACGGATTACGCCAACACACGTGGAGCAATCTATTTGTATTGGGTATCGTAAGAACATTTTCTATCTATAAAATATTGCCATGAGAAGAATCCAATCTACCATCAGTTATATCACAACGAGCCTCCTTCTGCTCCTCTTGTTATGCTCTGTTACGAGCTGCATTGATAATGAAGAGTATGCCAACAACCCACGTGGAAACTTTGAAGCATTATGGAAGATCATGGATGAACATTATTGTTTTTTCTCACAAAAGGGAATAGATTGGCAAGAAGTTCATCAACGTTATGCCAAACAGTTCGACGCATCCATGAATGAGAAACAGCAGTTTGAAGTTTTAACGAATATGCTTTCAGAACTCAAAGATGGGCATGTCAATCTTTATACCTCTTTTAATATCGGACGTTATTGGGCGTGGAGAGACAACTATCCAAAGAATTATTCTGATTCACTTGAGCGTAAATATCTGAAGAGTGATTATCTCATTGCAAGTGGATTAGACTATACTGTCTTTGATGATAACATTGGTTATATACGTTGCGAGAGTTTCCAAAATCCTATTGGGGCTGGTAATTTAGATGACATTCTACTGCATCTTCAACCTTGCAACGGGCTTATTATCGATGTAAGGAACAATGGAGGTGGACAGTTAAGTAATGCTGAAGAACTGGCAGCAAGGTTCACGAATAAGGAGGAGCTTGTTGGTTATATCCAGCATAAAACAGGTCCCGGTCATAACGACTTCTCATCACTTCAACCCGAATACCTCACTCCCGGAAAGGGTATTCGATGGCAGAAACCAGTCGTTGTATTGACTAATCGTAGTGTATTCTCTGCTGCCAATGAGTTCGTGAAGTATATGAAGTGTTGCCCAAACGTCCACATCGTTGGTGATAAAACAGGTGGTGGAGCGGGGCTACCCTTCTCTTCTGAACTACCCAATGGATGGTCTGTTCGTTTCTCCGCATGCCCCATGTATGATCGAGATAAGCAAATGACAGAGTTCGATATTGATCCTGATTACAAAGTAGACATCACAGAATCGGATCTCATAAAAGGCAAGGATACGATTATCGAGTTTGCTCGTAAACTCATTGCAAAGTAATTGAACCAATCCTTCAACCTCCCGAAAGGAGAGCTTGAAGGATTGGTTTTATAAAAGAATAATCTCCATCTTAAAACCGCCAAACACTAGTGTTATTTTTAATTGGGGTTGCTGTCACATTTAACATTTGCATTAATTATCTAATTATGACCATCTTATTTATTCTAAAAAGATGACAGAAATGACAGGAAAAACGTTTTTCGTCATCTCCAAGTAAAACGTATTTAGAATTGACTTCGCAGCTACATAACCTTCTCATACACAGACATTATAGTTGCGAAACAACTATAATATAACATAAACAACAGTCACAATGAAGCAAGGATACATATTAGTTCTTTATTATAAAACGATTAGAAAAGAAATTCATAAACATTTGGTTATATCCAAAACATTATGTATCTTTGCACTCGTTATGCGCCTGTGGCGGAATTGGTAGACGCGCTAGACTTAGGATCTAGTAACTTACGTTGTGCAGGTTCGAGTCCTGTTAGGCGCACAAAAAAGAGCTAAGCATCATTAATGATTAGCTCTTTTTTATTCTATATATACATGTCAACATTTAAACCTCATGGTTTGACCTATTAGTAATCGCCCTCATTACTCATCATCAACATCAGCCCACACAACACGAGCACCAGATGCCATGTCTTGAATCTTCTTCCCCTTCCTACCGTCACGAGCACCAGAAGGAACAAACTTGCACTTTATACCCTTGATATTACGCTTAAGATTGAAGTCTTCTCGATTCTCTACAGGTTCACTCTCTACGCTGAGATGAAAACGACCTAAGCCATCAAGAACAACCGTTTCACCCTGACGAAGACGATAAGAGATCTCATCTATAAGGGCTACAACAAGCCCTCGAACGTCACCACGAGTAAAAGATGTGCTCTCCTGAATAGCATCAGCTAACTCTTCAGTGGACACTTCGCCAGCACTAACTGTTCGTGCATACCAATGCCCAGCACCCTTTTTATCTTTAAACTTACTCTGTTCTAATCTGATTTGAATTGACATAATATTATATTTATCTAGTTACTCTATTGGTTAAACAACTTCAATTGGAATCTATCAATAGGCTGAGCTACGTTGCTTCCAATGGTGGCCTGCAAAGGAGGAGAGCTTCTTCAATCTCTCAACAAGACCCGACCATCCTTCCAAGTCAGCTGCAAATATAATAAAAAAGGGCACCTTCTGCAAGAAAAAATAGATTATTTTTTTATATAAAACATCATCTCTTCCCTTATTGTTAGCCCCCTTCTGTTCTATAAGTTGTGGTTAATTTGAAGATAGATAAATCTGTTGAATGAATTAAAAAAGTAAAAACAGTCTGTTAGAAACATAGTTTTTCGTATATTTGCAAACACACTAATAACAATAAATAAAGGTAAAGATAATGTTGAATAAGAAGTTTCTTTCAGCTACCTTCATAGCTTTAGCAATTACAGGTAGCGTTGCTTTTGCTGCAGTCCAGCAGGGAAAGGTGATGTATAAACAAGCAGATGGAACATACGTAGTGAACACCACGACCCTAACTCCTAATGTGAAAGGATTTAAGGGCGCTACTCCTGTGGAAGTTTATATCAAGAATAACAAGGTAGTAAAGGTCGTTCCATTGCCAAATCATGAGTCACCTCGATACTTCAACACGGTGAAGGAAAACCTACTCCCTAAGTTTGAAGGAATGAAAGTGACAAAGGCTGCAAAGGCAGAGCAGGTTGATGGTGCTACAGGTGCTACATTCTCTTCACGTGCAATAAAGGCTAATGTAGCTGCTGCAGTGGCTTATTATAAAAAGAATAAGTAAGGGTTTCTCGACAAAATAGGTAGAAATTATGATTAGATTAAACGCTTTTTTCAAGGTAAAAGAGGGTGTGACAACAGCTCAAGTGAAGGCACTTGCAGATGAGTTAGTGGAATTCTCTCGCAAAGATGAGGGCAACAAGGGTTACGATTTGTTTGAGAGTACAACCCAACCAGGTGTCTTCATGTTTTGTGAAACATGGGAGAATAAGCTTTGTTTAGCTCGTCATGCCCGTTCAGATCACTTCACGCGCATTGTTCCAGAGATAGAGAAGTTGACGGATGGAGGCTTGAGTATAGAACAGTTTGAGCGTTAAAAAAGCCTCACCCCCCTCTCCTTTCGGAGAAGGGGGTGAGGCTTTTTTATAGTCTCTACCCTTACTTCACATCGCCCACTTTAATCAGATACTCTGCAATCTGTACTGCATTCAATGCCGCACCCTTGCGTATCTGATCACCTGTAAGCCATAACGTATTACCATTATCGTCAGCTAAATCCTTACGAATACGCCCCACATAAACATCATCGTGACCAGCACTCTCGAGTGGCATTGGGTACACATAGTGCTGCGGATCATCAACGAGTGTTACGCCAGGAGCCGTCTTCAATGCCTCACGAATCTCTTCAACAGATAGCGGGCGTTCGGTCTCGAACCATACAGCCTCTGAATGGCTACGGAGTGAAGAGACGCGAACACAGGTGGCAGAAGTACGTATGTCGGAGTGCATAATCTTCTGTGTCTCATTAAACATCTTCACTTCTTCCTTCGTATAATCGTTTTCCATCATCTTATCAATCTGTGGAATAACGTTATAAGCAAGTTGATGTGGGAATTTCTTAATAGTCTTTACCTCGCCTGTCTCAACGAGTTCCTTATATTGTTGGATGAGTTCTTCCATTGCTGCAGCACCTGCACCCGATGCGCTTTGGTAACTGCTGACGTGTACCTTCTTGATATGACTGAGCTTGTTGATAGGGTTCAAGACAACAACCATCATAATCGTTGTACAGTTTGGGTTGGCTATAATGCCACGAGGACGAACGAGGGCATCCTCTGCGTTAATCTCTGGAACAACCAAAGGAACATCTGCTTCCTGACGGAATTGACTAGAGTTATCAATCATCACAGCACCATATCGAGTGATGGTTTCGGCAAACTCGGCTGACGTTCCTGCTCCCGCACTAGTAAAAGCAATGTCAACACCCTTGAAATCGTCGTTATGCTGGAGCTGTTTTACTTCATATTCTTTACCCTTAAATGTGTACTTTCGACCTGCAGAACGCACTGAACCGAATAACACAAGATCGTCCAAAGGGAAGTTTCTTTCGTCTAATAGGCGTAGAAGTTCTTGTCCTACGGCACCACTGGCACCAACTATTGCTACTTTCATATGTTTTGTCTTTTTTGTTTTCAATTAATCACTTGTACTTGCAAAAGTACTATTTTTATTGTAATATAGGCTACAATCTGTCTTTCTTTTTAGCCTTTGGTGGGTTATATTTGTCTATATTCAACTTCTTTTGTAACTTTGACCTCGGATTTAATAGAGTACATCTATAACTAAAAACACTTGAGAAGAAGAGAAGTAAGAAGGCTTGAGTTGAACAATCTAAACAATTATAACAATGAATAATACTACACAAGAACCCGAACTTCCAAGCAAAGAGCATTTGTTTGAAGAGAGTTGCTTAATCATCGATGAGGCGCAACATGAGGCGTATCATGCCGTGAATATCGCCCTACTGAAGCGTAACTGGCTGTTAGGGAAGAGACTGAATGAGGAGCTATTAAAGTATTCCCGTGCTGATTATGGCAAGCGAGTTATACAAGAGTTAAGCGGTCTGCTTGTACAGAGATATGGTAAGGGTTTCTCTAAGAGTAATCTTTATAACTACATACTCTTTAATCAACTTTACCCAGACATATTCCAGTTGTCGACTGGAAAATCGGCTCGGCATGACATTCTCCAGTCGGTGACTGGAAAATCTTCCATTCGTCTCACTTGGACGCATTATAGCGTATTGTTGCAGGTTCGAGACGATGAGGCAAGGGCATGGTATGAGCAGGAAGCAGTTACAGAGGGATGGAGCGTTAGGACACTCCAGCGTAACGTGAGTAGCCAATACTACTATCGCCTATTACAATCTCACCATAAGGAGCTGGTAAGAGAGGAGATGCTGGAAAAAGCAGTCCACTTGTTGAGAAGTTGGAATTCATTAAAAGCCCTGTTGTTGCAGAGTTCTTAGGATTCACACCGAATACTTCTTTTACGGAAACAGACCTAGAGAGCTGTATTATTAGTAATCTCCAGAAGTTCATCATGGAGTTAGGAAAGGGCTACGCATTCGTTGGGCGCCAGCAACATATCCATACGGAGAAGGAGGATTATTACATCGACTTGGTCTTTTATAACTACTTCTTAAAGTGCTTCGTATTAATGGATCTAAAGACATCAAAGGTTACGCACCAGGATGTGGGGCAGATGGATATGTATGTCAGGATGTTTGATGAACTCAAGCGGACGGATGGCGATAACCCGACCATAGGTATTCTTTTATGTTCGGACACGGATGAAGACATCGCACGATACTCCATACTCCACGATAGTAAACAACTTTTTGCAACAAAGTATAAGCTTTATCTACCCACACAAGAGGAACTGAAGGCAGAGATAGAAGCGCAGAAAGCGCAGTTTTACTTACAATTTAAAGGGCAAAATAAGTAGTGATAATTTACGCTCTGGCATATATATAAAGGATGTAAAATGGGGTTCATCTCTTCAAACAATATACCTGTTTAATAGTTGGAAGCACTCTTTACCTATTGTAAAGCACAAGCAGTGGAATCGAAATGTATATGTTTAGCATTTCTTTTCCGCTGCTTTTCTTTTTGTTTCTTCGGTGTTCTGTATTGTTTTGAAGCGTAAGTAATAGTATTATCTAAGTGTGATAATTAATTATCTAAGCGTGATAATTAGTTATCTAAGTCTGATAATACTTTATCACGCTTAGATAATAAGAAAAGATAGGTATTCCGCAAATACAGATTCAGCGTATAAATAATGTGCAAGGTGCATGAAAAGAATGTGGAGAGCGTATGTAAGTCTGCTGAACACGACCTACAGACTTAATTTTTGGCTTATATAATCTATGAATATATGCTAAGATGGAATGTTGCCAAACTTTTTCTGTAACTTTGCAAGCAACAAGTTAATAGACATTCATGTTGCATTTATCACAATATTTTCCTATAGCTGACCCGACACTAATATTCTTTGTAGTGCTTTTGATGATACTTATTTCACCTATCATCATGGGGCGATTGCGCATACCTCATATCATTGGTATGGTGTTGGCAGGAGTTATCGTTGGTAAGTACGGACTGAATATATTGGAGCGTGACGCTTCATTCGAGTTATTCGGGCGTGTTGGGTTGTATTATATCATGTTCTTAGCGGGGCTTGAGATGGATATGGAGGGGCTGAAGAAGAATCGTAATCGGGTGATGATCTTCGGACTGTTAACCTTCCTTTGTCCGTTTATTATGACTTATCTGATGGGTGTTAGCTTGTTGAGTTATACGCCATTAGCCGCATTGTTACTTGCTGCTATTATGGCGTCGAACACGCTGATAGCCTATCCTATTGTAGGAAGATATGGACTGACACGGCACACTAGTTCGACGTTGAGTGTTGGTTCTTCCATGATGGCACTCTTCATTGCTTTGATCGTAATGGCATCAATCGTCAATAGCTTTCATGGCGGTGGGGGCGTTGCATTCTGGTTGTTCTTCGTTGTGAAGTTTGTTGTTTATTGTGCTGGACTTATCTTCTTCATACCCCGTCTTGCACGTTGGTTCTTGCGCCGTTATTCTGATGCCGTTATGCAGTTTATCTTCATCTTAGCGGTTGTATTCCTTTCGGCTTCTTTATCTGATGCTGTTGGCTTAGAGGGCATCTTTGGTGCATTCTTGTCTGGTTTGATATTAAATAGATATGTTCCGAAGGTTTCTCCGTTGATGAATCGCATTGAGTTTACGGGTAATGCGCTGTTCATTCCTTACTTCCTAATTGGTGTGGGAATGTTAATCAATGTTCGTTTACTCTTCTCTGGAACCAACATCTTATGGGTGGTCTTTTGCCTTGTTGTCTTTGGAACATTGGGTAAGGCAGTGGCGGCATATATTGCAGCAAGACTCTTTAAGATGTCGAAGATGTCGGGACACATGATGTTCGGTCTTACGAGTGCGCACGCCGCAGGTGCTATTGCCATGGTGATGGTGGGGCGTCGCTTGGAGATTTCTCCCGGAGTTTACCTCTTTGGAGATGAGGTGTTGAATGGTATTGTGATTATGATACTCTTCACTTGTATCATATCAACATTGGTTACAGAGTGGGCTGCTCAGCGCATTCGTTTACAAGAGAAAGAGGAACCAGAGATGGTGAAGACGCTTAACGACGAGAAGATTCTAATTCCTGTGAAGTATCCTGAATACGCTGAGAGTTTGGTCTCTATGGCTATAATGATGCGTAATCCACGACTAAAGAAGGAACTTGTCGCCCTAAATGTAGTGTATGATGATGTTAATATGCGGCATAATCAAGCGGAGGGACAGCGTTTGTTGGAACAGATTCATCAGTTAGCTAGTTCTTCAGATGTACCCATGACAACGCAGGTGCGCATAGCGGCGAATATTGCCAATGGTATTAAACATGCTTTTAAAGAGTTTCAGGCATCGGAGATACTTATGGGGTTGCACTTCCATAAGGATATAAATAAGAACTTCTGGGGTGAGTTCACACGTAGTTTGTATAATGGATTGAGCCGACAAATTATCGTTACTCGTATTACCCAGCCCCTAAATACAATAAGAAGAATACAAGTTGCAGTACCTTCTCGTGCAGAATTTGAGCCTGGTTTCTATCGTTGGTTAGAGCGATTGGCACGTATGGCGGGTAATTTGGAGTGCCGTATCGTATTCCATGGTCGCCGCGAGAGTTTGCAACTCATAACGGAGTTCATCCGTAATAGATTCCCTAGTGTGCGTGCCGAGTACGAAGAGATGTATCATTGGAAAGAACTTCCAGATTTGGCAACACGTGTGAAAGCTGATCAGTTATTTGTGATCGTCACAGCTCGTAAGGGTACAATTTCTTATAAGAGTGCGATGGAACGATTACCAGAAGAGGTGAATCGCTACTTCAAGGGTAAGACACTGATGATAATATTCCCTGATCAATATGGCAATCGTATGGATGATATGACGTTCGCTCAACCACAACACACGGAGGAACGCAGTGCTTACGAGGCTGTGAGAGAATGGATTCATAATAAGGTGTAAGAGGGTATTAGGCTAATTGGACTAATAAGGCTAATAAGCCTAATAGCCCCAATAAAAGAATAGAATATGATAGATATTAAGAACATAACCAAGAGTTTCGGTTCACTTCAGGTGTTGAAGGGTATCGACTTGCATATTAATAAAGGAGAAGTGGTGAGCATTGTCGGACCATCAGGTGCTGGTAAGACTACCTTATTGCAGATAATCGGAACACTGGATAAACCTGATAGTGGTTCTGTCATTGTCGATGGCATTGACGTTGGTAGTCTTTCGACAGGAAAGTTGAGCGACTTCCGTAACCAACATCTCGGTTTTGTCTTCCAGTTCCATCAACTCTTACCAGAGTTCACAGCCCTTGAGAACATCATGATTCCTGCCTATATTGCAGGCAGAAAGACGAAGGAAGCACGTCAGCGCGCAGAGGAGTTATTAGCGTTTATGGGGTTAAGCGATCGTGCAAGTCATAAGCCTAACGAACTATCAGGTGGTGAGAAGCAGCGTGTGGCAGTGGCTCGAGCATTGGTAAACAATCCAGCTGTCATCCTTGCCGATGAGCCTTCAGGTAGTTTGGACACAAAGAACAAACAAGAGTTGCATCAACTCTTCTTCGATCTCCGCGATAAGTTCGGTCAGACCTTCGTCATCGTTACACACGATGAAGGGCTCGCACATATAACAGATAGAACAATACATCTTAAAGATGGTGTTATACAGAATGACATTTGTCAAGAGACAGAATGACTCTAAGTTTGCAGCAAGAAACTTAAACAGGGTATAATCCCCTTTAGGAAGCAAGGTTGATTCATTACCTTTGTTGTCAAAAGGAAGAACCAGCCTACAGGATAGGGAAACTATAGAAGGACTAGG
>NZ_VVIQ01000010.1 GCF_009728485.1 Prevotella vespertina | reverse complement strand
CATTGTGGGGTAAGGGGATATTGTAGGCAGAAGTGGGTGCTTCAAGTTCAAATTATCTGCAAATTCAGTAATGAGAGGACGTGTAAACGCAATAAGAACCTTCAAGGGCTTAGTTGCGGATTTGAGGCCTTCTTCCTTTTGGGAAGATATTCATCGTTTTCAATGCTATTGTTTTGTGTTATTTGTTATTCCCCGATGGTACTTTTATAACCCTTTCTATTATATAAGGTGTATATGGACTTCTATTGATGTTTAAGTTTAAGAACGAGAGAGGTTTAAGTTAAAGTACAATCGTCGTTTAAGTTAAAGTACGAATGAAGTTTAAGTTAAAGTATAATTGTACTTTAGTTTAATGGATTCTTGATGAAGTTATTAAATTCTTTTGTGCCTGTAATCTAATGGGTTATGAAGTTTCAACATTAGTGAAGGATTAGCTCATATTTAGTATATAAAAAAGAACAGCATTAAGTAAGTTTTGACCTACTTTTATGCTGTTCTTAGTTTTATAAAGAGTAATAATCTCGTTGAAAAATTGTAAAAGCTATTACTCTTCAGTTATATATTCTCTTACATCCTATTTATCGCAACTGCAACCAGTCCATGGCTTTAGTTCCTTAAAGAAATCATGTCCTTTATCGTCGACAAGGATGAAAGCAGGGAAGTCTTCTACTGTAATCTTCCAGATAGCTTCCATACCAAGTTCTGGGTACTCTACGCACTCAATGCTCTTAATGCTACTTTGAGAAAGGACAGCAGCTACACCACCAATCGTACCGAGATAAAATCCGCCATGCTTCTTACATGCATCGGTAACAACTTGCGTACGATTACCTTTCGCCAACATAACGAGTGAGCCACCATGACTCTGGAACTCATCTACGTATGGATCCATTCGGTTAGCTGTTGTTGGTCCCATTGAACCACAAGGATAACCTGCAGGTGTCTTAGCAGGACCAGCATAGAAGATTGGGTGATCCTTGAAGTACTGAGGTAAGTCTTCACCTGCATCTAAACGAGCCTTCAACTTAGCATGTGCTATGTCGCGTGCTACGATGATAGTTCCCTTTAGATTGACGCGTGTAGATACAGGATACTTTGTTAATTCCGCACGTACAGCATCGATACCCTTATCAAGATCAATCTCAATGCCCTTTGCACCCTCTCCTGGCTTGCGGTACTCCTCTGGTATTAACTCACTTGGATTAGTATCCATCTTCTCTAACCAGATACCATCTTTGTTAATCTTAGCCTTGATGTTGCGGTCAGCAGAACAGCTTACGCCCATACCTATAGGGCAACTTGCACCATGGCGTGGCAAGCGGATGACACGGATATCATGTGCTAGGTACTTACCACCGAACTGCGCACCAAGTCCGATCTTGTGTGCCTCGTCTAGGAGTTTAGCTTCTAGGTCGATGTCACGGAAAGCACGACCTGTCTCATCACCTGTAGTTGGTAGATTATCATAGTACTTAATACTACCGAGTTTAACTGTCAGTAGATTCTTCTCAGCAGATGTACCACCAATAACAAAGCAGATGTGGTAAGGAGGACAAGCAGCAGTACCTAGGCTCTTCATCTTCTCTACGAGGAATGGAATCAATGTTCCCTCGTTTTGGATGGTAGCCTTTGTCATTGGGTAGAAGTAGGTCTTATTAGCAGAACCACCACCTTTGGCAACCATTACAAATCGATATTCTGCACCCTCAACAGCCTCGATATCAATTTGTGCAGGGAGGTTACACTTTGTGTTTACTTCATCATACATGTTAAGAGGAGCGTTCTGTGAGTAACGAAGGTTCTCCTCTGTGAAAGTATTGAATACACCACGTGAGAGCGCTTCCTCATCCTCGAAACCAGTCCAAACTTGCTGTCCCTTTTCACCATGAATGATAGCCGTACCCGTATCCTGACAGAAAGGTAATACACCCTTAACTGCCGTCTCTGCATTGCGGAGGAATTGGAGAGCAACATACTTATCGTTCTCAGAAGCCTCTGGGTCAGTTAGAATCTTCGCAACTTGCTCATTGTGCGCACGACGGAGCGTAAACTCACAATCGTGGAAAGCTTCTTGTGCTAGGAGCGTCAACGCTTCTTTACTTACTTTAAGGATCTCTTTACCTTCAAACTCACCTACACTAATTCCCTCTTTAGAGATTAGTCTGTACTCGGTGTCATCCTTGCCCAATTGAAACATTGGTGCATATTTGAATTCTGCCATAATGTTTTGTTTTCCCGCTGTGCCTATGTTGTATAAGGCACAGCGGCATTTTCTATTTGTTTGTTATTATGTTTTTGTATGTTTCTTGTTTATTCGCTTTTACCTTGTTCTAATATCCGAAGATTTCTTCTGTAGTAACCTTCTTGATAGGTGCAATCTTCTCAAGCCCCTTCATATCAAGCTCTTTCTCATCACCAAGAATGATGTACTTAAACGGCTTATTAGCTACATACTTCTTCTCAAAGTCGATTACATCTTTCAGTTGTAGTGCTGGAAGAGCTTTGTAAATAACTTCGCCTAACGAGGTATCAAGTCCTAATCGTTGTGCTGCAAGGTAAGAGGTGAGGATAGAGTACTTTGTAGTACGTGCAGAAGCTAGACTCTTCATCAAACTTTGTTTTGCTAAATCGAAACCTGCTTGACGCACTGGCATATCATCAAGGAGCTTGTTAAACTCGTGTACACAATCCATCATCTTATCGTTTTGTGTAATAATATAGGTGTAGAAACTCTCCTTATCACCTAAACGATAAGGTGTATCGTATTGTGCATAGGCAGAGTAAGCAAGTCCACGTGCTTCGCGTAACTCTTGGAAGACGATAGCATTCATGCTACCACCGAAGTATTCATTGAATAGAGCAATGATTGGGGCACGTTCAGGTGTCCAATCTTGATTCTCGTTATGAAGCTGTACCATATAGATATTCTTTGCCTCATACGGAGCAATAATCACCTCATTCTTTGGTGTTGTCTGCTCTACGTAACGTTTAGCAGCAGGAACTTCTGCAAACTTCTTAGGTGATTGAATGGTTTTACTAACAAGTTCATCAATAGCCTTTAGACTTGATGGTCCATAGTAGAGAACTGTCTGCTTATAGTTCTTCAACCCTTTCAACATATTTAGTAGTTCTTGTGGATTCATTGCTCTAAGAGCTTGTTCACTAAGAATATTACGGGTTGGGTTGTATTCTCCATACGTTGCATAGTTTCTCAGAGCAGCAAAGTTCTGTTGCTGATTAGCTTTATTATCGCTGCGTGATTTCAAAACCTGTTCAACATAGAGGTTATAAGCCTGCTTGTCTACCTTTGCATTATTAAGTAAATCATTTAATAAGGCAAGAGCTTGTGGCATATTTGAATTTAAGCCATTAAGCTTGATGTAGGTGCGCTCATTCTTCTCAGATATACTATAGTCGCATGCTAACTTATAGAACTGTTGTTTGATCTGTTCGTTTGTGAGCTTATTAGTTCCAAGATACTCGAGATAGTCAGCTGCATAAGTGAGCTTTGGATCGTGTTCGTCACCGAAAGGAAGAACAAAGCACAGCGTGAAGAGATCGTTAGATGTGTCCTGCTTATAAAGGATAGGTAAGCCCTTCTTTGTTGTCGCCTTTGTCAGGTCACGCTTATAATCAACGAATTGAGGTTGAATAGGAGTTGCCTTTGTATTTACAATCTCATCCAAGAACGCACTATGCTTATCGTTGTTAGTAGGGATAGGAGTGATGGCTGGTTTTTCCACCTTCTTAATAGTAGTGTCATTGCCTTGTTCTTTGTAAACACAGGCGAAGTTATTACCAAAGAAGCGGTTAGCGAACCTAACGATGTCAGTCTTTGTTAGTTTAGATATACGACTAATCTTTTCTACTTCCTGTTTCCAGTTCTTATGATTGATGAATGCATTAACAAACTGCTTTGCTCGGAACTGATTGTTATCGAGCTGTGTGTAATAATGTCTTTTATAGTTGTTGATGATCGAAGGAAGTAAATCGTCAGAGAATTGTCCTTTCTTTAACTTCTCAATCTCATCTAATGCCAAACTACGAACTTCTGGTAATGTTTGTCCTTTCTTAGATTGGCCATAGAGATAGAATACAGAGTAATCGTTCATATCAGCAACGCCAGCACCGACCTCTTGTACCTTCATCTTTTGATTAAGGTCTAAGTCGAATAAACCTGCTTTGCCATTCGATAGTAACTCTCCAATTACTTCTAGGGTATCAATCTGTTGAGAGTTACTAGCATCAGCACGCCAGCCCATGAAGAACATAGGAGCTTCCTTACCTATAACAGTTGTGTCGATAGGCGCTGTGATGGCTGGTTGAGCAGCATATTGTGGTACATCTATATGTGCACTTGGCTCCCAATTACCGAAATACTTATCAATAGTTGCCACAGTCTCGTCCGGATTCAAGTCGCCAGATAAACAGATAGCAATATTGTTAGGAACATAATACTTGTGGAAGTAATTCTTAATATTGACAATTGAAGGGTTCTTTAAGTGCTCTCCAAGTCCAATAGTTGTCTGTGTACCATACGGATGTGTAGGGAATAACTTTGCAAACAAAGCTGCATACATCTTGCGCCAGTCACTTGCCAGTCCAATGTTATACTCCTCGTACACAGCTTCAAGCTCTGTGTGGAATCCACGGATTACCATGTTCTGGAATCTATCCCCTTGTATCTTTGCCCATGTGTCAATCTCATTTGAAGGGATATTCTCAACATAACAAGTGACATCATTCGATGTGTAGGCATTTGTCCCAGAACTTCCAATAGCAGTCATCATCTTATCGTACTCGTTAGGAATATTATAACGAGCAGCTAGTTGAGAGATGGAATCAATCTGATGATACCACTTCTTGCGTGCTACTGGGTCAGTGATGTGACGATATTGTTCGAATCGCGCTTCAATAGAGTCTAGGTAAGGACGTTCTGCTTCTGCGTTAGATGTGCCGAAGTGGGTAGTTCCTTTGAACATAAGGTGTTCCAAGTAGTGAGCCAAACCAGTTGTCTCCTTTGGATCATTACGTGACCCTGTCCGAACGGCAATGTAAGTTTGCACACGAGGTTTCTCCTTGTTAACTGATAAGTAAATCTTCAGTCCGTTCTTCAGCGTATAGATACGCGTTTGCATAGGATCATTTGGCACACTCTCGTAGTTATAACGCTGTGCATATCCAGCAAGGGTTGTTAGTAGAAGCATTGCTCCCACACAAATCCCCTTCATGTAGATTTGATTAAGGAAATACTTTCTCATACAAAAATAGTTTAGTTGTTGAATATAAGGTTGGTTATCAATTCTCAAAGTCAATCTCATGATCAAGGCTATTGACGAAGGACTCAAATACTTCTGGCTCCACATCGCCCATATCAAACTCCTTCTGAGCATCTTTCCTAATCTCAGCAATCCATGCACGACGTGCCTCAATGTAGTCTTTCTTAATGCGCTCATCGTCTTCTGCTGTAATCTCCTTGATACCATAATATTCAAGGATCATGCGATACGTCCATGCCCATTGATATACTCGATAGTTATCGTTGATTTCCGTAAAGCGTTCAATAACATCTTGTATGGTTTCAAGCGTACCATCCTTAATATCATGGATAAGGCGCATCTCTTCTGATTCAGGAAGTAATAAGCCTGATAAGTCATTCCATTTACCAGTACCGACTTCGATCTCTGGTTTACCAAAGAAGCCCCACTTATGTGCACGCTTGAGCACAGCACCCATGTAGATGCGCAAGGCTATATCATAGTATTTGATACCCTTACGCAGGCTGGAAGCATTGATAGTATATTCGTGATAGTTGTATGCTGAAACGTTATCACCACTCGCTTGTCGCAGACTCTCCAATATCTTCTTTCCTCTTAATATCTCACCAACAGAGAAAGGTGATAGCCAATCGAAGTTAACAATGCTCTTCTGTGATTGTTGTGGACGCATATCACGTTTAGGCCACTTGCGTATGTCTCGATAAAGTCCTACCGTTGTTATGTTACGACCAGGCACAAGGAACATCTTGTCGGCCTCTGCAATAAGATAAGAGAAGGGGAGAGCTGTTGTGTTGGGGTGGTGCATTAACTTACCAAAGCATACAGAGAAGGTTCCTATCGTTGCTGGCATTAACAGATAGCTACCACTGGCATTCTTCGTACCACGTTCCAATATTCCCCAGTGCATTGGTCCCATCTTATACGCATGATTAGAGAAGTTGGTTCCTGATCCTGCATTATAGAAGGAGAACATACCACCGATGAGTAGTGAGCTCTTGTGATGTGAGGCACAGAAAGGACCGCAGAAGGCAGCACAAGCCTCACCGTTTGCCATGAATGAATTAGCAAAGAATACACTTTGTGAGGCGGTGAAACCATTAGCTATCTGACAAGCCTCACCAACGAAACAATCTTGCATCTTTACGCTATTCACAATACTAGATCCATCTGATATAATCGAGTTCTCACAGATGACACCAGTGCCAATGAACACACTAGCATTCTCTGAACTAAGTATTGTACAATCACTCAATCGGCTAGCACCTGATATTTCGCAATCATCTTGGATAACCGTGTTTGTTATCTCACGTGTATTGATAATCTTCACGTTATTACCGATGGTACCGCGGTCTGGGTTGGTGCGTGCTATCTCTTCAGAGACAAGCCTACGTATTGCATTCTTGAGATCTTTATCATTGAAATGCTTAACCATGAATGCAGCAAACTGGCTGTTTAAGTCATGGAATAGGATAACGTTTCCATCGCCTACCTCATTGAGCACAGCAATTAGATTGCCTTCTCCGTAGGTTGCTCCCTCTGTTGTCTCCATAACAGAGACATTTGAGATAATGCAGTCGTCACCAATGGTGTAATTATTGATATAGTTCCCTATCTTTTCTATTAAACAGTTATCACCTACCGTGACATTGCGTAAGGTGGCATCGTTAATACCCGAGTGCTTAACGAAATCCTTTGCTATTTCTATATCCTTCTGGCATTTTCCCAATCGGATATCACCATAAAACATCACACGATGGAAGAACTTTGCTTGAAAGTCTTCCTCTGCAACCTTCACACGAGTCCAATCCTCTGCCCAGCAGCTATTCTTCTCTAGAAGGTCTATCTCTTCAGGTGTTAGGGAACGATATTGCATAATTCTTTGTTTTAGTTGTTGTTATTAGCCTTATTAGCCTTACTAGCCCAATTAGCCTTATTAGCCCAATTTATCTTATTAGTCCGATTAGCCTTATTAGGCTCATTAGCCCAATAATATTTATTCCTCTTCGATGTTATAAAGGAAGTCATTGTAGGGATACTTCTGCACATGCAACTCACGCACCTTCTTGTAAAGCACGTCTCGGAACTCGTCTATATTCTCCTTATTCTTAGCTGAGATGAACAGACATTGTTCCTGTTCCTTAGCCATCCAGGTTTTCTTGAGTTCTTCCAAGGTGATATTCTCTTTGGTTGCTGGTGTGAGATCGTCCTCTTCCTTTTCTATCCAATGATAGTTATCAATCTTATTGAAGATGATCATAGAGGGCTTATCAGCACATCCTAGTTCGGTGAGCGTTTGATTTACAACCTGTATCTGCTCTTCGAAATCAGGGTGAGAAATATCCACAACATGTAAAAGTAAGTCGGCTTCTCTCACCTCATCAAGTGTCGATTTAAACGAATCAACCAAGTCTGTGGGGAGTTTGCGGATGAATCCAACGGTATCAGCAAGCAAGAAGGGAAGATTCTCTACAACTACTTTACGCACGGTTGTATCTAAGGTTGCAAAGAGCTTATTCTCGGCAAACACCTCACTCTTGGCAAGCAGATTCATAGTTGTTGACTTGCCCACATTCGTATAACCGACTAGTGCTACACGAATCAGACGCCCACGGTTCTTACGTTGGGTTGTTTTCTGTTTATCTATTTCGGCTAATCGCTGCTTTAAGAGAGACATTCGCTGAAGGATGATACGGCGGTCCATCTCCAACTGAGTCTCACCAGGACCACGCAAACCTACAGATCCCTTACCACCGCCAGAACCAGAGCCGCCACCCTGACGCTCCAAGTGTGTCCATAGACGTTGTAGGCGTGGTAACATATAACGATATTGTGCCAATTCAACCTGTGTCTTCGCATTAGCAGTTTGCGCACGCATAGCGAAGATATCGAGAATGAGTGAGGTGCGATCTAGTATCTTTACACCGAGTTCCTGCTCGATATTGCGCATCTGCTTGGCTGATAGCTCATCGTCAAAGATAACCATACCAATAGGCTCATCGTCGTCCTCTTTCTGCTTGATATATTCTTTGATTTCTTCGAGCTTACCTTTACCAACGTAGGTAACAGCACTCGGACCATTCACTCTCTGTGTGAATCGTTTAACGGTAACAGCACCTGCGGTATCAGCAAGGAACTCTAGTTCGTCAAGATACTCCTTCGTCTTGGCTTCGTCTTGCTCCTTTGTGATGAGGCCCACTAGTATAGCTGTCTCTGTCTTTACTTCAGATATGATAAATTCTTTCATTCAGTATGCTTCTCTTATAATATATTGGTAGTGTGTGTAATAGCATAACTTTGGCTAGCTTTCTCTTACACCTTCTGCTACATGGCAAAGGTACTTATAAATTCTGAAAAATACTAATCATAGCCTCCGTTTTTATGTCCTTTAAGAATCAAGACAATAATGTTCGTGCTCTTAAGGGATATTGCGTCGTGAAAACACCTTCCTATCTCCACATCATTTATACCTAATATATTTACATTTCCATCTATGCTAATTCAAATCCTTTTGCACCCTATTCACGCTCTTTGTCTAATAGGTTCCGCTATTCTTTCTCCCTTGTCTCCTGTTCTTTACTCATGCGTCTTGTTTTTTTTCCTTCCGTATCTTTTGTTAGTTTCACCATGGTGAAACTATTTCGTCACCACGGTGAAACTTATTCGTCACCATGGTGAAACTTGTGTCTCATCATGATGAAACTAAATTTATATGCGTGTGTAAATGATGCGCAACACGTTAGAAGGAAATGTGGAACAGGTGCTAAATCATGCTGAAACGGGTAGTAGACGATTCGCAAACGGGTGAGAAAGATTAGACAGAGCTGTTGTGAAACAGTCTGCAAAGTCGGTTCTTTCGTAGCAGGAAGTACCTATTGTATGTTCCAGAGGTCAATGATTTTCTCTTTTGACACGCTTTCTACCTTTCGCTCAATGTCATCAGGTAGATTGCAGAAGAAGTCTATACCCGTGAGTTGTTCAAGCTCACTGATGTTGACAACATAGGGTACAAGCGAGCGGTCATTGTTACTCTTGTGCTCAAACCAGAAGCCGATAGCCTTGTACTCCCACTTATCTTTTCCGTACACCTTATACTTCATTAGGGCAGCTGAGAAGAAGTATTTTGGGACGATGAAGTTACTTCTAATCGTCATGAATTGTCCTGCCTTATCAATCGTACCACCGCGACAGATGAAGAGTGTGTCTTTTGAGATTTTGGCAGCAGTGATATAGGTTCTCATCTTGCTTTCCATTGTTTCCCAAACTCCAGCGTTGAAGCCATGGACCTGAGGTTGCATATTACTAAGATAGAAAGTCTGGTCATTCGATTCCCTTGAGTATTTCCTGTCTTCCGAGGGACAGATGTGCCCATGGTCGTAGCCAGAGCCGTAGATAGGGTCGTAAGTATAATAGGCATTTGCGGGGAAGAGTGGGTCAAAGGGGTATTGATTTGGGTCGGTGTATGGCTTCCTTGGTACGTTCTTCTCAGCGTTTTTCGCATAAATCTCGTAGCAAGTCCATCTGTTCGACTTCTTAACAACATCCCATTCCACGCTGTAATTCACTTCACCCGTGTTCAGTTCGTGTGTGAGAATAGTACTGCTTCCGCCCTTTAGCCTTGGAAATTCAAGGCGATGTGTTGCTAGTCGGATATCCTTCATATTTGAGTTTGTGTTATTAACGATGGTCTCTTTTTGTTCTGTGGAGGAGGAGCCGCTATCGTCTTTGCTACATGAAGAACATATAGTTAAGGTGAGTAAGGTAAGGGTGAAAATGCCCTTGCTGACTAGTTTCTTGTTCATTGTGTCGGGTTGTGTGCTTGTTTTATTAGAGGATGCTAGTTTTTTTGAATACAAAAGTGCGAGCAAACGTATATGCAACTACGTTTGTTCGCACTTTATATGTCTTTAAATCGAAAGATATTTATCGATTACTTCTTCAACTTACCGTAACGGCTCATGAAGCGGTCTACGCGACCTGCTGTATCGACAAGTTTGCTCTTACCTGTATAGAATGGGTGAGAGGTACTTGAGATTTCGACTTTTACCACTGGGTAAGTTTCGCCTTCAAACTCTACTGTATCTGTAGTCTTGCATGTAGATCTTGAAAGGAACATATCGCCGTTGGACATATCTTTGAATACGACGGGGCGATAGTTTTCTGGATGAATACCTTGTTTCATTTTGTTATTATCTAATTGTTAATAATGTAACTCGTCTTTGTTCTTCTCCTATGAATAAACTAGGAGACTACACTCAACAGGGTGCAAAATTACGAATAATTCTGCACCCTGCCAAATATTTCATATTGTTTTTTACTTTACCTCTACGTTGCTAATCTCCCATGTACCAGCAGTTGTTGCTGTGCTGGTATAGTGGAAACCAATATAAACAGTTGGTTGACCTGCATAAGCTGATAGGTCACAAGTAGCATCGATGAACTTCCAATCAGTACCTGTTGGATAAGCTGAAACAGCTACGTCATGCCATGTTGTGCCATCTGTTGATACTTGTACCTTAAACTCGTTGGCTGCATTGGCAAAGAATTTAGCTGCGTGCTTGAAAGAAAGTGTAGCAGAAGTCCTACCTGCTAGGCTAAAGGCTGGAGAGACGAGACGGCTCTCAGAAGCATAGTTGTCACTTCCTTTGTGTGCAGAAGCCTTCATATACTTGTTCTTTGCATCATGTTTCCAAACGAACGTGAGCTCTGAAGGAAGGGTGATATTATTGATTGTGAAATTGTCTTCGCCTGTTGCAAATGTTGCAGCGAGGGCTACACCTGATGGTTGTGGGGTTGCAGAGCCACCAATAGTTATAATCTTGCTACCCTTATCTATCTCCATGATAGTCTGTCCCTGCTTGTTAGTAAAAGCTTTGAGATTACCCTTAACAACAACTGTTTGACCAACCTGCAAATCGGTCTTAGCAGCGAAGTCAGCACCATTTACACCCTTACCAGAGAATACTTGAAGCGTCTTATCGGTTCCATTATCAGAGAGATAATATGATAAACTCTTATGATTCTGATCGTAGAAAGTTACAGCAGAGATAATACCCTTTACATAAGCCTCCCCGTTTGTAGTCTGCCCTGCCTGTATCTTCTGTACAGCTTCAGCAACCGTCCAAGCGGTAGCCTCTGTATTGAGATCAGTGGTTGGTTGTGGGGTAGGAGTGACATTAGGTTCTTCGAATGTCATGTTATATGGCGATGGTACATCCTCGCAACTGGTGAAAACTGTGGCAGAGATAGCCAATGCCATCATTGAATAAATAATCTTTTTCATCTTGTGTATTGTTACTTTACTTGTTAATTAATTGAGATAATCTTACTACGCTGGTCAACCTCTGGCGTACCATTATAGTCTTTCAACTTACCGAGGATAACGACTGTCTTTCCAACAGCAAGTTGTGGAGCTGTTGCGGTAGTGAACTTAGCACCATTCAACCAATAGCCACGGAATACCATGAGGTGATTGTTGGTTGTGCCGTCATTTGATATGTAATATTCAGCATTACCATAATTACCAGTATCAACGCTGTTGACTAAGGAAATCTTACCTTTTATATAGTATTCTGTAGCATCAGCATGACCAGAAGCAATGTAAGCTAAGGCGCGAGTAACGTCAATTGGGTTAGCTTGTGTACCATCGCCTGTACCAGGAAGTCCTGCAAATGGATCTATGCGTTCAGCGGGCTTGATATCGTCCAAAGAGCGGATAATGATTTCCCACTGGTTATTGAAACGCTTGATGATACCAGTGATGTCTACCTTACCAGTTGGAACTTTAGCATTCGCAAAGTCAGCAAAGTTACTATTATATACAATTACCTTTCTTCCGTCCTGCTCATTCAATGTCCAACTAACGCTACCCGCACCGCCATTCGCATCAGCGAAGGTGTCTTTCACCTTTGCGTTGTTGCTACTCTTGAAACTAACGTTACGGATTACACCGAGCTTACCTCCGTCCGTATCAAGATTCCACGTTGTAGGAGTTGAACCTGTTGCAAAGAGAGTAGGCTCAACTTTATGTCCTGTAGAAAGAATCTTGTAGTGCTGATCCCATGTCGCACGACCAATTCTACCAATGACATCTGCACCTGTAGCATTCTTCGATGGTACACCGATTTGAGCCTGTTTACCATAGTTACCGACATAAAGATCCTTCAAGCTAACCAATATCTCAGTACCAACAGGTAATGCTCCATAGAGTCCGCCTTGTGCTACACTAACAATGATAGCACCTGTCGCATCCTGTAAAGCTAGTTCTTGATAAACGTTACCCTGTACGTCAGAACTGGTTACGATTGCCTTAATCTTAATATCATCATCAACTTTAGCAAAGCTACGACCATCTCGGAAGTCGGTAGAAATATAAGTCGCAAAGTTATTCTTCAGTTGTGCAATAGTGATGACATTCGTTTCTGTCAGTTCATTATTGCCATAAGGAGCTGGCGCATTCTCTGCAGGTTCTGTATAACCATCGTTCATACAAGACGCAAAGAGAGCGCAGGCAGCTGCCATCATTAAATATTTAAATCTCATCATAATTGTTCCTATTCTTTAGTTTTAGAATTTATATGCAACGTTCAACATACCATTGATACCATTTACATAGTATTTCTTTGGATTGCGATAGAAGTCGTAAGCACGTGTTGTTGTAGCGCCAGTAGCTCTATTGATTGTATAGTTACTGCGGCTCTGCTCATAACCACCACTAACAATCTTTTGGTTGTTGAGGAGGTTTGTAATCATCAAATTGATAGATAGGCTACCATGTGGCAAATAGATGCTCTTACCAATAGATGCATCGAGCATGAATCCGCCTTTACCCTCACTTTGTGCGTATGGAGTATAGTTACCATCAGCATCCATACCACCAAGAGCTGTACCCATTGTGCGAAGTGTGCTACCATAACTGAGACTAGGAGCGTATGAGAGATAGATTCTATCATAGTAGTTGCCACTCAAGTCGATGAACCAACCTGCCTTGTGGAAGCTAAGGATACCACTATATACACTCAGAGGAGTGTTTGCCTCGTGCATACCCTTGTTGTAAACAACATCCTTATTATATGTACTCTTTGTAGAGTTCATGTAAATAGCATCAGCATTATTGGTGTTTTTAGCCTCGCTCCATGTTCCAAGTGCCTTAAAGTTTAAGAAGCTATTAATCTTAAAGTCGAGTCCTAACTCAACACCATAATAATTTTTCTTTATGTTAGTCATGCTAACATAAGTAAATGAGTTAGCATCGTCAAAGTAGAAGTTTTGCCATTCTGTTACATGTGTCATGTGGTTATAATAACCGCTAAGATTTGCATGCAACCAGCTACCAGAATACTGATAACTTAATTCGCTTGAGAAGATTCGCTCGTTATGAAGATTGAGAATAAAGTCGTTGTTCATTTCTGGAGAGGCAAAAGCATTGCTTGCATTTGGTGCTCTATGTTCATAGCCTAAGCCGAGAGAAAGTGCATTCCCACCACCAAGAGTAAGTGTAGCACTAGACTTTAATCCACCAGAAACGAAGTCTGCATGTTTGCTCTTACCATATGAGTTATCTGCAAACATACCATTGCGCATATGACCAGTACGATACATGTTGTCATAAGCTAATCGCCCAACTACCATATAATTTAGTTTGCCGAGAGTTTCATTGTAACTAGCCCATAGTTGACCACGACGTACGTTGATGTTATAGTCATAACCAAACTTATCGCCTTCATAAACAAGACTGCCCAAGCCTCTTGTTCCCATTGTGTTGAGGTCGTATTGGATACGAGGATCATTAGCTGCGTATGTTCCGATAGCGTAAGTGTTCACGTTATGGAAACTCTTAGCACCTAATAGGTCTTCCATTGTCTGATAATGACGAGCAAAGTTCTGACCAAGTGAGAATCCAACATTTAAAACCTTATTCTTAGCAATATGGTTTGTGAGTGTTGAAGAAAGGGATGTTGTCAGATTATCAATGTGCTTTGCTTGTAGATAATAGAGCGCATCTTGTCCGTTAATAGCAGCTTGATGGTTTGCATAGTAAAGACGATCCCATTGAATCTGACGATTCTCCTTATTGCCCCACCATGCAACAGCAGTCTTCCAATCAGCGTATGCCTGTGATGTACGATAGCGCACATCGCTCTCATTCCATACATCAAAGTAACTACTTGGAAGGTTCTTCCAATAATCTGGCTGTGGGTTGTCACTATTGTTGTAATTTAGCTTTGTACTCTTATACATTGAGTACTTAGCGAAGAGACTCGTTGTGAGTTTCATCTTCTTATTAATGTCCCAATCCCAAGTAAGGATAGCAGAAGGTGCGAAATCGTTTACAACACGGCTGTTACGCTTGCGCCCTTCTTGATAACCCCAATAAGGATTATATTGATAATCATTAGCAAGCCAATATGCTTCATCAGTACTTGCGCCTTGAGAAGCACGCTCGGTAGGATTACCCCATGTAGATAATGCTAATGAATGACCATTATTCCATTTCTTCTGAACACCGAAGAAATAAGATAATGAGTTATAGAATGTACCTTCAACATAACCACGATTTGCCCAACGATAAGCAACACTTGCTGCGATAGCCCATCCTTTAGCATTGAATCCAGAAGCATAGTTGTACATACCACGGAGGGTGTAATTGCGGTTAGCAGCAGAGAGAGTAATACGATTCCCAGCAGCCATAGATCCTGCACGGAAATCATAGTTGTTACTTCCTGCTAGTCCTGTCATTGAGAAATTATTACTCTCAAAAGGTAGGGCAAAGTCAACATTACGTGTTTGTTGATTAAGACCACCAATCATCGAGTAGCGGAACTGTCCACTTTCCATGTCATTCATCGGTGCTCCATTGATGTAGATGTCGTTATACTTCTGGCTCAATGCACGATAACGGAAGCGCATCGGAGAGTATAAGAAACCTACTTGAGAAGCATAAACATTACTATTTGAGTTAAGAATTGTGACATTGTCGTTCATGTCATTGTCTTCACCTAATTGCGCTTCAGTGAATGTAAACGCCGATTCGTCCATAGCGTTGGCTGTTTGCTCCTGCTGGTTCATCTCTGTTTTGGTATTTTGTGCCACCATAACGGATGAACTGCAAAAGGCTAAAACAGCAAGTGTCAGCTTTTTCTGCATAGTTGATTACATTAAAATATGTTATATTTAGTGTGCAAAGTAACGAAATAAATTTTAAAAAGGAAAGGCTTTTTGATTAATTTTTCGGGAATCATGCCTATATGTCGGATAAATTAACGACATTTGCAAAAGTAATTCCCTGTCTCTTATTGATTAGTTATGGAACAGGGTTGTGTACTGCTGATAACAAACAACAACATTTAATAATAATGAGAAAGTTACTATTTGCTCTTATTGGTACCATTTTCTTTGGTATTTCTACTTCTGCACAGAAGAAGTTTTCTGTTTATGCCGTTGGTTTTTATAATCAAGAGAATCTTTTTGATTATACCCATGATGAAGGAAAGAATGATTATGATTTCACACCGAATGGTAGTTATCATTGGAATGAAATGAAATATAGCCATAAGTTGCATAACATGTCAACTGTATTATCAGAGATGGGTACGGATGTTTTACCGAATGTTGGTTGTGCTGTGATTGGATTGGCTGAGATTGAGAATGAACATGTCATGCGTGATTTAGTAGCTCAGCCTGCTTTGGCTGCTCGTGGTTATAAGTTTGTGCATATAGAAGGTCCTGATCATCGTGGCATTGATTGCGCTTTGATTTATAATCCTAATCTTTTTACTATTCGCAACACAAAGTTAGTTCCATACGTTTATGATCTTCCGCAGGATAGTACACGTGCAACCCGTGGATTCCTTACGGTTAGTGGAACCTTAGCTGGTGAACATTTGACGGTTGTCGTTTGTCACCTTCCTAGTCGTGGGGCTGGTTCTTATTATCGAGAATTAGGTGCGAAGCAGGTGAAAGCTTTGAAAGATTCATTACTTCTTGATGATCCACAGGTAAAAGTATTAGTAATGGGTGATATGAATGATGATCCAACGAATAAGAGTATCCATGAGTGTCTATCTGCGAAAGCTGAAATTAATGAGGTCGGTGCTGATGATATGTATAATCCATGGTACAATCTCTTAGTAAAGGAGGGAACTGGAACCTTACAATATCAAGGTAAATGGAATCTCTTTGATCAGATTATCATGACGCCGAATCTATTAAATAAGGATGGTAAAAAGGATTTCTCTCAGTTGAAATTCTGGAAGAATCAGATCTTCCGTCGGGATTATCTCTTCCAAGAGACTGGTAAATATAAAGGAAATACAAAGCGTACTACGGCTGGTGGTGTTTGGTCGGATGGTTATTCTGATCACTTGCCAGTGGTAACTTATTTTGTTAAGCAGCAGCAGTAGTAGAGGGTTATTAGCCTAATTAGGCAAATAGGGCTAATTAGGCAAATTAGTCTAATTTGATAATAATAAGACAATGGAAATTGAAACTCATCCTTTTGAGCCATGGTTACCGAGTAATGCGAAGTTATTATTGTTAGGAACCTTCCCACCAGCCCCCAAGCGGTGGTGTATGGAATGGTATTATCCTAATTACACAAATGATATGTGGCGCATATTTGGTTATATATTCTTTGGTGATAAGCAGTATTTTGTAGATGAGGAAAACAAAACTTACAAGCTAGAACTACTGAAAGCCTTTCTGAAAGAAAAAGGAATTGCTATCTTCGATACTGCATTACGCATCCGAAGAACGACTGGGACTGCGGCTGATAAGGACTTGGAGATTGTTGAACCAGCCGACCTTGATGGTATGCTTCGAGTCCTTCCAGAGTGTAAAGCAGTATTGGCAGCAGGACAATTAGCTACAAAGGTGTTTACAGATCATTATCAAATAGATGCTCGTAAGATGAAGATGGGCGACTATAAGGAGTTTTCATTCGAAGGGCGAACCCTCAAACTCTATCGCGAACCCAGTAGTAGTCGCGCCTATCCGATGAAAGTCGAGAAGAAGTCTGAATATTATGTACAGATGTTGAAGGACATAGGATTATTCGATGAATGATAATCCGATAATAAAAAAGGAAATAAAATCAAAAAAGATGAAAGATAAGATTACAATCATTGGCATTGCTGGGGGTACTGGCTCGGGAAAGACTACTGTTGTTAAGAAAATTGTTGAGAGCCTTCCGCCTCATTATGTTGCTGTCGTTCCCTTGGACTCTTATTATAATGACACGACGGGGCTTACCGATGAGGAGCGAAAAGCCATCAATTTTGACCATCCTGATGCGTTCGATTGGAAGCTATTGATTAAGCATGTGAATGAATTGCGTGAGGGAAAAGCGGTTGAACAACCCACCTATAGCTACATTCTTAGCAATCGTTTGCCTGAAACCATCCATGTAGAACCCAAACCTGTTATTATCGTTGAGGGTATTATGGCACTGAGTAACAGGAAGTTGAGAGAGATGATGGACCTCAAAATCTTTGTTGATTGTGACTCTGACGAGCGTTTAATTCGTAATATTCAGCGTGATACTATCGATCGTGGTCGTACTGTTTCTATGGTTGTTGACCGTTATTTGGAGGTGCTTAAACCCATGCACGAGCAGTTTATTGAGCCAACAAAGCGTTATGCTGATTTGATTATCCCACAAGGTGGTGAGAATGTGAAGGGAATCAACATCCTTTGCAGGTATATTGAAGGGTTGATGCCAAAGAAATAAATTGATAAAGATGTGCTTCGGAAGGCACATCTTTTTATTTTTGTAGCCTTAGCAGATGAATTAAAGAGGTGTAGAGAGAAGTGAACGCTTGCTCTTTATAATTTATTTGTGCGGACAGACGAGGGCGTCTGTCCCTACATTAAGGGGGATTGTTAGCTTCTTTAATTTGTAATAGAATATTGCTAATTCCGAGCTTGTAATTGCGTTATTTTCGACGAGTATAAGAGTTGTACTCAAATACACGAATTATGAGAGCTTTTTAGTATACTCCTGTAAGATGTTGATAACCAGTGTTTTATAGAAATCGAACCTGCTATTTACTCATAAATATTATACTTTTTTAGCAAAATGTACCTACTTTTTCATAAAAAAGTATATACATTTTACCAAAAACCTATATACATTTTACCAAAAACGTATATACGTTTTACTCAAAACGTATATACGTTCTATTTTAAGGGATATTTCTTCGATTTAAATCGCTAGATTGAAAATTTCGTTTGTAAAGTATATTCTAATAATAAGGAGGTTATGAACAGTCTGTCATAACCTCCTTTTCTATCCTTTTGCCTATCTCTTTCTGACGAAATAGACCTATCGAAATCTTTGGAATGGTATTTTAATATTCAATTTTATCCGTCTTTTTATTCCAAATTCGGAATGCCTCGAGCCCTTCCTCACGCATCAAAATCTCTGAAGGCTTCTTGCGATATTGTGGTTTTACTTCTATCTCTTGATAGATAAAATCGTCATCAAAACCTATATCGGCAGCATCTTTTCGGTCATTTGCATAGTAGATTTTATCCAAATGTGCCCAATAAATTGCACCGAGGCACATAGGGCATGGCTCGCAGGAGGTGTAAATTTCGCATCCTGTGAGGTCGAAAGTGCCCAATTTCTCGCAAGCTTTTCGGATAGCCGTTACTTCGGCATGTGCCGTTGGATCGTTATAAATCGTGACGCCATTACTTCCTTCTGCTATAATCTCACCTTCACGTGCAATGACAGCGCCAAAGGGACCACCACCATTGTGCACACTTTCGATGGAAAGCTCTATAGCCTTCCGCATTAATTCTTCTTTTGTCATCGTATTTCTGACCTTGTAATTACTTAATTTTTGGCTAATAACTGTGGATAAATCTTATTGAAAACATCACGCAATAGAGTCTCATTTTCAATGGTTTTGCGTATGATTTCTAAGTTCTTAGCATTCGGTGAAACTGGAATCCATAGTTTGAGATAGCCCGTCCGACTATACTTTTCCTTCATGTGATCGCGGAATCGTTCCCACATTTGTTCCTCATTCTTCTCAGGATAATTCTCAATTCCGTAGAGAATGGCACGTGAGAATACGATTTCTGGCTCTAAATCTCGATCAGCTTCAGCCACAATTTTTCCGTAAATGCTCCTAGGCGTGCGTGAACAACTGGCACGATGATCCTCAACCGCTTCCTTCATTATCTTTAATTGCTCGGGTGAAAACCACTTTTTGAGTCTTCCATCTGCCATAAGAATCTTACCGCTTGTGATGTGATGGATAGCACGAGGTCCCTCCATTCCTAGGTCGTGATAGGCAGCAATGACATACACCATGTTGACATCGGCGCCTGTTGCGGCGGCTAATGCTAGTGAGTTTTTGATCACTCGCTGCACGTGTCCGAGTCCATGACTCCTTCCGAAAGCGTTGTAACGGGGTAGAATCTGCTGTTCCACAAATGTCATTATTTCGAGATTGGGCTGTTGCATGGGAATTGTTTGTATTTAAAAAATGAAGAAATGGGGTGAGATTGAGGGAAAACGACTCTCGGGCTGATGCAATATTATGAAATAAGCACCACGATTGTGGTTAGTATTCCATAGATAAGGATATTCCGAGCCGTGAGAGCCAGCACCTTATTTAGTTCCCGCCCTTGCTTGATTTGCACCATATACCGCTGTGTTTTGGTGTGCAAGAAGATATAAGGGATATAGATAATCAGCGGAATTACGTAAGCTTTCCACCCATTGTTATCGGGGTTGAAGCGTCCTTGTATGGTGAAAATGATGGCGAGTAAACCTAAAAAGTTATAGAGTTTTTCTGCTTTCCTTGCTCCGATTCTCACAATTAGAGTCATCTTTCCGCTCTTTTTGTCGTTGTCTCTATCCCGATAATTATTGACAATTAGGAGCGTATCAATAACCAATCCGCACGCAATGCTTGTCATAATTACCTCAGGATAAATGCCTTGTAACGTGGATGAAAGGATAACGTAAGTGGTAAAGGTAACTGGAATGATACCGAAAAAAACCAATACAAGTACATCACCCAAGCCTAGATAGGAAAAAAAGGTGGTGTATAAGAAGGCGAAAAGTACGCAGGCTGCACCAACAAGTACCATTTGCCATCCGCCATAAAATACGAGAGGAAGTCCAACGAGACTAGCGAGCAGAGAGGTAATGACCAATCCTTTGCGCATAGCTGGCAGTGTAATCCATCCTTCCGTACAGGCACGTTTAGGACCAAGGCGCGTCTCTTTGTCGTCACTTCCCTTTACGCAATCGAAATAATCATTGATGAAATTAGAGTCAATCTGCATTAAAAAGGCAAAAAGGAAACAGAGTAGGGCAGGGAAGAAACGGAAGTTTTCAGCTCCACCCATCTTCCAAGCCCATGCCGTTCCTATCATTACAGGGACAATCGCACCCGTCAATGTCTTTGGACGAGCTGCTAGAATCCATGCAGATAGACTATTCGTTTTTATGTTGTCACGTTCTGAAATCATTTATTATAATGATGGTAAAGTCCTGATGAGGCTTGTTTAGTTAAAGAAGTTCCAACTAATACCGAATTTTAGGATACGTGGATTCAATGGATAATGCGGTGTGAAAAGATAATTTCCACCATTTCCCTCATTGAGATGCGTGAACATTATGAAGAAACGTGTGTGCTGTAATTGGAAGTTCGCATAAGCATCCAAGAGCGGATAATTACCAATCTTAGTCTTACTTGCAGCCGTTTCTTGTATTCCGAATGTGCCCATTCCTGGGATATATTCTGGTGCATAATAACTTGTGAAGTAGCGCATATCAACACCCAAGTCACATTTTAGCACACGTGCAATCTTGAATCGGATGAACAGATTACTATAAGCATTGAAAGTCGGTACTGGTAAAATGTCTTCCTTACTTGACTTCTGCAATGTCAGTACATTCTGCCAGTTGAGTATGCCTAGTTGAAAGTCCTGTTGCAGTTGTAAGGTAAGCAAACTAATAGGACTACTTGCTTGTCTAACATTCACATTGTTGTGTTGTACGAGATAGTTGTCTCCGCTTCTAACACGATCATTCTGAAGTCCGAAGTAGGTGTAGTTCTTTAAAACATCATAGCCAACACGTACCTTTGTGCGTGTACGCTGTAGTGACAATTCGCCTAATATGCGTGAATGAATCTGTTGATCAAGGTTGTTATTCCACCAATAATGCTTGCCATAGAACTGCTCCATATAGAAAGAAGGAGCCGAACGATGTAAGAAAGCCGTAGCGGCTAATTGTACCGTATCGCCGAATAAGGGGAATCCAACGTCTGCGTGACCATCAAGATGGAATTGTCCGGCACGAGTTCCTACCAGCCATGCCTCCGCACTGATGTCGTAATGGAGTGTCTTTCCTTGCGCCTTGAGGAGTTGTCCTCCTACAGAAATGTCATGTTGATTCCATTTCTGTGAACCATTGATGAAAGCCGTGGCAGGCGGAATAGCTGCAGTAATTGCTGGTAATTCATAATGTCTTAACTCGTAAGATACAAAAGCTTTCAATCCTGCCTTTGCCCATTTATTGAATCCTTCGAGCAATGCTACCGCAAATGTATTCTTAAAAGACCAATGCTTTGTCCGATCGTAAATAGAATCATTCGCAGTTGTTCCATAGCTAAAGTAATTCTGCGCATAGTAATCTGTTGGGGTATCATAAGCCTGATAGATGCGTCGATAATTATCGAATCTAGCTGTATGAATAAAACTCGTCACTGGGACATATTCTTCCTTCATCCATTGAGAAGTAGAGTCTTTTGCTGCCTTATCAGCTTTATTCAATCTTGCCATCTGGGCGGAATCTTCTAAGTTTACCACCTCACGATTTCCCATTTTAAGACTATCAGCTTTATGATTAACCTGCGCAACATCGCCCGCAATGACGGCATTATCAGGGCGTCCAGAGGAACGTTGTTCCTTGTCGTATGCTTCCTCATCGAAGGTGTCACCATTTGCTTTTGCTATTCGGCGCGCCTTTTCCTTCGCTTTTGCCTCTGCTTGAGCCTGTTGTGATTTGAGAGCAAACTTCTTTGCCTTAATCTCTTCTTCAGTCATTGGTATCTTGCGGAAGAATCCCAGACTATAGCGATGGTTGAAGAAGATATGCTGGTTATCATTTCTATTCCAGTTCTGTTTTAGGACTGTAGGAATTTCATCCTCATTGTATGAATCATTGAAAGACTCAGGGTGAGTGATATAAGCATCGTTTGTGATACCACCATTCTCTGTTACCTTCTGATGATTGAGAGAAAGGAGTAGATGAGCTTGATAACGTTCGCCTAAATAGCTTCCCCACATCGAATAATTGAAGTGGGACGTGCTTTGATTGCTATAATATCCACGACCATAGAGGTAATCAAACTTGAATCCGAAACCCCATTCTTTACCAGCATTAACAGCAAAGAGTGCCTTAAAACGATCTTCTCCGTTGGTTCTATTACCAGCGGTATTATAGGATAGAATCGTAATCGGGGAGAGGGTAGAGGTAAATTGAAAGTCCCCTGGTTGCACGATGAACATATCATACGGATCTACGAAGAAGAATTCCGAAGGTAGTTTTCTGTCAATAAAGATTCTGTTTTGCCGTGGAGAACCGAGATTCCCTAGTGTATTGTATTCGCCTCGAAGTCCTGTACTTAGTCCTCTGTTCATGAACATATAAGATAAGGTATCAGGGATAGCAGGTTTGCGATCACCGAAACGCTCATCTATTGTCCATACCTTCATGCCACGTGGAATCTCCTTATGCTGGCTTTGGATAGAATCGGAACGACCCAAATTGCGGTCTTTTCGGTATCCATCTGCAGCAAATGTGCCATCGTCTATGGGGCGGTAGTTATTGTTCTGTGCCATTGCAACGATTGTTGAAGCAATGGAAAGAACAATTAATAATATGTATTTTCTCATTAACGGATAAAACGAAGTATGCATTCGATAATCTTAAAGACCATCGCAGCAAGGATAATGATAATACCTGTTGTGGTTGATTCGCTTAAGAAGTAAACTGCTACACCCACGATTGCACCAAGCATAAAGATAATGTTTAGTTTCTGGCGAATCGGTAAGAAGCGGTCTTTGGGTTCTTGCCTGTGTAAGCGATGGTCGAGTCTTCTTGCTGTACTATTTTGTATTTCCATTTGTTGGTTATTTGCTTGTTATTAATTAAAAGATGAAATAGATGCCGTTTGCCTTTTATTGTAGGGCTTCACGGAATCCTTGGAAAATACTATCTTTACGGTCGATAGTAGCTTTGCGGAACTTACCAGATACAGGAAGGAGACGCGTCTGTTTCTTATTCATTGAATAGTGGTCAGTAATCCACTTCTCCGCTGTATAATTGGTTACATTTCCCTGAACATCATAGCTATATGTGATTCTACTCATACTCAATGTAGCCAATCCATCCTTACATGTTGCTTGTAGTACATAGTTACATTGTGTATAGTCGAGGGATAGAAATGTAGAAGAAAAAATGAGTTTCTCTCGTATTGTTGCGACGATACTATGCTCATTCTTATTCACCAATGCTACCTTACTACCTTCTAATTGGTTGCTTCCTTCTGTGAGTTTGGTTAGATAAGCGTATGCCTTATCATATAATTCAGTTGCTGTTGCACCAGGAACATTAACATCTTCTGTCCATATAACTTGTCCATTTATTTCAGGTACAATGCCTGGTTGAAGATAAATATCATTTGTGTTCTTACTGTCTGCAACTTTATTATTTGCCTTTACTGCTGCTTTATCAGGAGTAGTAGGTACGACCCAAGCATTAGAATTACCCTCTTTCTTTGGTGTGGAATCAGTGGTTGTGTCTTCTTTCTTATTACTATCCTTATTCGCTTCTTCCCTTATCTTTGCAGCCTCACGTGCTACTCGTTCGGTTTCTGCTTTTGTCTCAGCAATCTTTCGTTGTATGGCTTCAGCGTCTTTTTTCGCCTTCTCTGCTGCTTCAGACTTTGCCTTAGCCGCATTTTGTTTCGCCTTTTCTAAAGCAGCTTTCGCTTCTTCTAATTGGCGTTGCGCCTGTTCCAGTTGCTGCTCTGGCGTAAGAGTTGTTTGTGCCATAGCCATCAAAGGAAGGCACATGAATAAGAATATTAGAGTCTTCTTCATATTTCTAAACTTTATCAAGTGTCAAAATGATAAGCAAAGATAAGGAATTATACTTATATAAGGGATGTTTATAAATACTTTTAACGTTTTCTTTCCTCATGCTATAATCGTTCTTTCATGTAAGTTCCCTATGCTGCAATTATCTTTCCTATATAATATAAGGTGTAATTCCAATCGTATTATCTATAATGTGACTATCTCAAGTTCTTTTCAATTACCTTCCCAATTCCCTTCCCAATCCCTAGCAAACAATACATTTCACTCCCCTCTCCATTCGGAGAGGGGTTGGGGGTGAGGCTGGTTGGGTCGAGTGTTGAGGGCTTCTTTTTTCCTAATTTATTTGGCTAGTTAATTTATTCTTCTTACCTTTGCCGCCGTGAAACAATTAGCAATAACATATCAAGTGAACGAAGTACTGCAAAGAATTATCGAATTCTTTGCATCTTTTTGCACTTTATCTTTGGTCAATCCAAATAATTTGCTAACACACACACACACACACACACACACACACACAATATGCGCACCTAGCGTTTAATAACACATTTTTTCTTCTCGCATACGCGCGCGCGAAGCGTGCCGTAACTCCTGTAAACAAAGGACTTTCAATAGTTTCCTTTGTTCGCTTTTTTATGCCCTTTTCTGAACTCGATTTAGAGCAAAATAAGAACGAAATAACAGCTATTTTAATCAATAAACAAGTAGGATACGCTGACTCCGTATCCTTTAAAATTAAACGAAATGATGGTAATTGAAAGAAAGATTTATCAAAAGCCCCAGTGCAACATTGTTTGTACGGAGACAGAAGCTCTCTTGGTTCATGCCAGTGGTAATGCTGGTACAATTCAACCAGGTGTAGTAACGGGCGATGCAAAACGTAACTTTTTTAACGATGAAGAGGAAGACCAAGGTGGGACTTCTTGGAATAGTACGGAAAACGATTAAGAATTATCAGAAAGGAAAAGAAATGAATAAGTTTATGAAGAGAACGACTATTGGTTCAGTAATGCGAGGTATATGTTACGGCTTTGCAGCTTTATTGTTTGCTGCCAGCTGTGCTAATGATGACGTTGCACAGGATGAAAAGCAGAAGAAAGATAATATTCCAGCTGGTACAACTGTCTTTACAGGTACGTCTCAACCAGATGCAACAACACGTACAGCCATTCTTAATCATACAAAGGGCACAGGTGCTTCCGTAAATTGGAGCAGTACTGACAAGATATGGGTAAAAGATGATGGAGGAACGTGGCAGCAAAGTGCTGCGGCGACAATACCTTCTGCAGCAAACCAGTCTTTTGCTAAGTTTTCGTTGTCTGGTACATATACAGGGACTTCACATGATATTATTTACACCAATACGGCTGTTACAGGATCTCAACCACAAGTAGAGATTAAAGCAACACAAACGCAGTCTGCTCCAAATAACTTTGATCATGCTGGTGAATCTGGAGATTACGGAATTGCAACAGGTAATAAAGCTGGTAATGATTATACATTCACACTTAACCATAAAGCCTCCTATCTTTGCTTAATTCCTCGTACCAATAACGAATATGTAAAGCGCAGCACGTTGATTAAGGTTGAGATTATGAGCGATGATGAGATTGCAGGAACTTACAATATGGCTGCTGATGGCACACTTACGCTTGCTTCAGGTGGTTCTAAGACGATTACAGTAACAACAGGTTCGGGCTTCGCAATAGACAATACTACTGATGATATGAGCAAGAATGCTACTTATGCAGTCGTTGCTCCTGGTACTCATACTTTCCGTATTCGCTACTGGCTTCGCAATACAACGGACAATCCAGATGGTACAATAGAAGGAACAGTCTCTAAAATTGTTACAATTAACTGTACAGCTGGTTCAATTCATGATATAACAGCGAATCTTGATCCGCATGATTACGACGGTGATAATTATTATATGTGGGACGCACAGGAACAGTTCTGGAAAGGATATGAATGGAATAAAGGGGGTAGTCAGCCAACACTTAATATGGGCAGAAGTAATGTCTATGCTAAAAGTAACACAGACTCACGTTACTATAACGAAAGTTACCCAGGTCCTGGCATTAGTAATCCTGCCACTCATTCATGTGCCAATCTCCCTAACATAAATGAGTTAACGTGGTATGCAGTAAAAGGAAATCCATGTGTGGATACTGACGAATTATGGACTACAATGGGACACTTATATAAAGGAGGAATGTGGTTTAAGAAGAAAATGCACATAAGCGGATTTAATACAAATACTGCTGTAGATGGAATCGATTGGCGGTTAAAAAAGGACAACGATGGATGGATAGCATCAACTATCCTTCCTTCCGCAGCCGATGCTAACAATTACTTTTATCTTCCCGCTTTGGGTTACTCCAGCTCTGATTTGTTGTATGGTATTGGCATTGAGGGCCATTATTGGTCATCCAGTGCTTCGGCAGGTGGTCAAACAGATATAGCATACTGTTTAAATTTTTATAGTGGTTATGTCTTTATATCTAATAGTTATCGCTATGGTGGATACAGAATCGGGGTGTTTGAGTAGTCCGTGCGTTTGTCCCTTTACAGGTGTCGCACTCTAAGAAGCCTCACCCCAACCCTCCCCGAAAGGGGAGGGAGTGCCTAACGGGTAGGGCTTCTGCTCAATGCGTATTCCGTTGTAGCGCTCACCGCATCTACGTGCTAGCGGATGCGTATTTAGCTACTCGTAGATACGCATTGCGCAGTTGTTAGATGCGTATCTAACGGCAACGCTCACCGCATCTATCAGAACGTAGATACGTATTCGGCAGCAAGGCAATACGCATCTGGCAGGAGGAGGATGCTGAAAGGGTGACAAAATGAAGTGGTGAGAGGAGGAAAATTAATCAAGGAAATAGAATGGGGCAGCATGAAGATGCAAGAAGAAAGCTGCGGAAGCGTACTGCTCTACGCTATGATAAACAACAGTTATTTAATAATTTAAAAACCTAAGAATCATGAGATTTAAATTAGTTCAAAAGAAGAATCCGCAGAAGCGGGAGGAAGTGAAGTTTTATGCCAATCCGGTAAACGTTGGGCATAAGTCACTGGACGACATTGCACGTGACATTGCGGGACGTTCGTCCTTGACACGTGGTGATGTGTCGAACGTGTTGTATAACTTCATTGATTGTCTGCCACATTACCTCCGTGATGGTTTCAGTATTCAGCTGGGTAATTTTGGTTCGATGCGTGTCACGTTGTCGAGCAAAGGGGCAGAAACGGAAAAAGCTTTTAAGACTGAGACGATTAAGCCTCGTGTGGTCTTCACACCAGGAACGGAATTGAAGAGAGAGTTGGCTGCAAACTCCTACGAATCGTAGAGGAAGAAAGATGAAGAGGAAAAAAGCCTCACCCCCGCCCCCTCTCCAAAAGGCGAGGGGAGTGAAGAACACCCTGAACCACAGGTAGGGTAAAGCCCCACCCAAGAAAGCCTCCCCAAGCCCCTCCAAAGGAGGGGATGTCCCTATTGGATATAGTTTGAAACGACTGAAAGCATGTAAGTAGGGTTAGGGACATCCCCTCCTTTGGAGGGGCTTGGGGAGGCTTTTACCACGGGAGCATTTTAAGATTGATTCAGGGTATCAATCGTTCTGTAATAAGACAATCGATTATATTAATTGTGAAATTAATGTCTTTCAAAACTAGTGTATTAATTTGGTTCTCTCGCTTCCGTGGTACACAGCCTCACCCCAAGCTAACGGGGTGAGGCTTTTGTGTGAGACAGAAGAACATGGGAGTTAGAGACAAAATGACAGAAGAACATATTATTTAAGGACATAAGTTTTGGAGACAGAGTAACATACGAACATAGGGGCATGGTAACATATTAAGGCTATATGTTCGTGTGTTACTCTGTCTTTAAAGTATGATATTCTGTCTAAGGATATTGAGTTTATTTTGTTTCGAGCTGCTTTTGCAATCGGATAATCTCATCACGATATTGTGCAGCTTGTAAGAAGTCGAGATCTTTCGCAGCTTGTTTCATAAGAGCTGTTGTGTTGGCAATACTCTTCTCTAATTGCTCTTTCGTCATCCGCATAATGATAGGATCAGCTGCAAATGCCATTGATTGTGTAGGTTCGGCATATATGCCTTTTGTTCCTTTAGCAAAGGGAAATGCTTGTGCCGTTGTAGAGCGTCCAGTTTTTGGCAAAGTATCCTTAATCGCCTTGACAATTTGCTTTGGTGTGATGTGATGTTCCTCGTTGTATTTGAGCTGCTTCACACGTCTTCGCATTGTCTCATCAATGGTTCGCTGCATACTTTCGGTTATGTTATCCGCATACATGATCACCTTTCCGTTTACGTTACGGGCTGCACGTCCGGCTGTCTGCGTAAGACTTCTATGACTACGGAGGAATCCTTCTTTATCCGCATCAAGTATGGCGACAAGCGATACTTCCGGGAGATCAAGTCCTTCACGCAATAGGTTCACACCAACAAGAACGTCATATAGTCCTGCTCGCAAATCATTGATGATTTTGACGCGATCAAGACTGGCAACGTCACTATGGATATAGGCTGTTCGGATGTCGTGATTGAGTAAGTATTCCGTCAATTCCTCCGCCATTCGCTTTGTTAAGGTTGTTACCAATACTCGCTCCTCCTTTTCTGCACGGATAACAATCTCGTTCATTAAATCATCAATCTGATTCTCTGAAGGACGAACCTCAATCTCTGGATCAAGTAATCCTGTAGGTCGAATTAATTGCTCAACAACAACTCCTTCTGATTCTTTCAACTCATAGTCTGCAGGTGTTGCAGACACATAGATAATTTGATGAATCAGGTTATGGAACTCTTCAAACTTTAATGGTCGGTTGTCAAAAGCCGCAGGTAAACGGAATCCATATTCAACAAGGTTTGTCTTACGCGCTCGGTCACCACCGTACATTGCTGAAATCTGAGGTACACTTACATGGCTCTCATCAATGACCATCAGGTAATCTTTCGGAAAGAAATCAAGTAGGCAATAGGGTCGCTGTCCAGCCTTTCTACCATCGAAGTAACGTGAATAGTTCTCAATACCGGAACAATGACCAAGTTCCTTAATCATTTCAATGTCATATTCAACCCGCTCCTTTATGCGTTGTGCCTTGATATTGTCCCCCAGTTGAGTAAAGAAGTCAACTTGCTTTACCATATCATCCTGTATCTGTCGGATGGCACCTTCTGTCTGTTCTTTTGATGTAACAAAGAGATTTGCAGGATATAGCTCATAATCATCAAAAGTGGCAATTCTATGGAATGCTATTGGGTCAACTTCTTCGATAGTGTCAATCTCATCGTCCCACCAAGTAATGCGCAAGATATTGTCATTGTAAGCCATTGCAATATCGACAGTGTCTCCTTTTACTCGGAAGTTTCCGCGTTGTAAATCAATATCATTTCGCGTGTATAAGGAATCAACGAGGCGTCGTAAAAACTCATTTCGATCGATGATTTGCCCTTTCTTGATATGGATGACATTCTCCTTCATTGCGACTGGAGCACCCATACCATATATACATGAAACGGATGAGACCACAATTACATCTTTACGACCTGATAATAGAGAAGAAACAGCAGAAAGCCTTAGCTTGTCTATTTCATCATTTATAGCAAGATCTTTCTCAATGTAAACATCAGTTGTGGGTAAGTAAGCTTCAGGCTGGTAATAATCATAATACGAGACATAATATTCCACAGCATTCTCTGGGAAAAACGCTTTCATTTCCTCGTAAAGTTGGGCTGCTAGAGTCTTGTTATGTGATAAGATAAGCGTTGGTTTATTCACGTTTGCAATCACATTGGCTACTGTAAACGTCTTACCTGATCCCGTTACTCCTAATAAAACTTGGCTTTTATCTCCACGTTCTAATCCCTCGGTCAATTCCTTAATAGCCTCAGGTTGGTCACCCGTAGGCTTATACTTTGATGTTAATTTGAAGTTCATTATATCTGTAAAAAGGAGAACAATCTTTGGATGGCAAAGGTACGAAAATCAAGTGATAGTATCTCATTAATAGTGATTTTTTGCTAAAAAAGCAAGGTGCCTTTGTGTATTTATAGAATAATGTGTAACTTTGCATTTCAAAATTAATATATGAAGAAGAGTTTTTTAATAGGCATTTGTGTTGCTTTGCTCTTAACAAGTTGTGCTCATGAATATAATCAGGTCTACAAGACAACTGATAACAATTATAAGTATGAGTTCGCTAAAGAGTGTTTCGCAAAGGGAAAATACGGCTTTGCTGTTCCTTTGTTACAGGATCTTGTAACAATAGAAAAGGGTACTGATAATGCTGAGGAATGCCTTTATATGTTGGCAATGGGTGAATATGGATTGAAGGACTATGAAGCTGCTTCAGAGACTTTCAAGAAGTATTACCAAACTTATCCACGTGGAAGGTATGCCGAAATGGCATCCTTTTATATTGGTCAGAGTCTTTTTGAGGGAACGCCAGAAGCACGTCTTGATCAGACTCCCACAATTGCTGCAATAGCTGCTTTCCAAGATTACTTAGATATTTTCCCAGAAGGGAAGATGAAGAGTACAGCTCAACAACGCCTCTTCGATTTGCAGGATAAACTTATTCGTAAGGAGTATCTGAATGCAAAGCTTTATTATAATCTCGGTTCATATTTTGGTAATTGTACCAGTGGTGGCAATAATTATGAGGCATGTATCATTACAGCTCAAAACGCTTTGAATGATTATCCTTATAGTAATCTTCGTGAAGATTTTTCTATCCTAATCATGAAGAGTAAGTATGAGTTGGCACAGATGAGTGTTGAGTCAAAGAAGTTACAGCGTTATCAAGATGCGGAAGATGAATGTTATGGTTTCATCAATGAATACCCTAATTCGAAAGAGCGCAAAACTGCTGAGGATTTCATAAAGAAATGTAAGCAGATAACAAAAGACTAGAAATTAAAGACTTAAAAATATAATAATAAGAATGGATTACAAGAAGTTAAAAGCACCGTCAAATACGGTAACCCGTGATGTTCAAGAACTTTGGAAGGGTACAGGTAATATTTATGAGAGTGTTGCAATTATTTCTAAAAGAGCGAACCAGATTTCTGTTGAGATAAAGCAAGACTTGAGTAAGAAACTTGCAGAGTTTGCTTCTTATAACGACTCTCTCGAAGAGGTTTTTGAGAATCGTGAGCAGATAGAAATTAGCCGCTATTATGAGAAGTTGCCTAAACCAACATTGTTGGCTACGCAAGAGTTCTTAGATGGTGATGTTTATTGGCGTGATCCTTCTAAGGAGGCACAAGAAGAGGAAGAATTGTAATCATGATACAAAGGAAACAAACAATCTTCTTGTTTCTGGCATTGATAGTAACGCTTGCCTGTCTTTGCCTACCGATTGGTAGTTTTGAGCCACAAGGGATGGGTGCTGATAATCAGTTGATGAATCTTTGGCTTACTGATGCAAACGGAGGAAGGAACTTTAACGTTTGGGCATTGTTTGCTATACTTTTAGTTACTTGTCCAATAGATTTGTTTGCAATTTTCGACTATCACAATCGTAAGCGTCAAGCTCGTTTCTGCTTGTTTTCTATGTTGATGATTATTGGGTGGTATGTTGTATATGGCGTATTCAGTCAGGTGTTAATGACTGGGTTTACTTTCCATATAGAATTTGCAGCATGTCTGCCACTGATTGCATTTATTCTTTTATGGTTGGCTCGTCATGCTATTCTTGCCGATGAGGCTTTGGTCAGAGCAGCTGATAGAATAAGATAATAATATTTTATTATAATATAATGTGGTATCAAAGGCATACTTTAAGTAGCTTTTGATACCATATTTTTTTATTTGAATCTTGCATGAAGAACTTCACTTTGACGAAAGTATATATTGTGAGGCACAATAGTACATTTTGTGGGGCACGAAAGTATATATTGTCAGGGACACGCAATGCGTATATCTGATTATCAATAGCTATTAGGCAGTAAAAATTGTCCTATAAGACAATTTCAAGAGTCTTAGTACGGAATTATATTTTGGACCATTCAGTCTGTAGCTTTTCTTTACATTCTTATTGTGCTGACTATAGACTATTTTTGGAAAGAAATTTAAGCCTGATAAACTTATCTTGTTATAGTAATAATATTGTCTCTAATTTTATCCACGTTTATTACCTAATAATAAAATAAAAATGTTAATTTTGTAGCGTGTTTCTTCAGAGACACAATGACATCGTTGAAAAAATAAGAGGCGTTATGCTTATCTTGTAAGTCGAGAACCTAGGAAATTCAAGACACTTGCACAAGGATAGCATAGTGGTTCTCACGCTATAGCGTGGGCTGCTATTACTACTTTCGTGCAATGGGTTTTCCTAGGACCTTCGACTTAGAATGTGGACATAGCCAGTTCACGCTTCTGTATTATTAATCCTATTACTAACTTTTTAAGGGCTAAACGGACTGGATAAAGGCTCAATAATTGACTATGGACAAACAAGAATTGTATGAAAAATGGGTAGACAAGGTCTGCCAGTATATCGAGAGTGTAGGTCCTGAAATTAACTGTACAAGTTGTGCAATGCAGTCTAAACCTGTGTTGGATAAATCTCCACAGGTAGTATTCCTTGGCTACAATGCCCATGAACCCTTCCCTTATCAAGGAGCAAACAAGGAACGATTTTATGAAGGAAATCCTTACTTTTACACTGAGCGTGAAAAGTGGCCTGTATGGGGAAAACTCTATGCAGCCATGAAATGGGCTAAGTTTACAGAGCCTATGGAAGATGGTAATTTCGTGTTTATGAATGCTGTCTATTTTGGCAGTCAGGATATCAAGGGTCTGAAAGCCAAGAAAGGAAGTGCTGAAATCATCAATCAATGTCTTGATTTCAGTGCGGAAGTTATCAAGGATATTTATCATCCAAAAGCCGTGGTCTGCTTCTCTATACCCGATTGCTTTACTCCTTTTGTCAATCGTTTAAACATTAAGGAAGTAGAGAGCATAGTTCCCCCAATAGTTAATGGAGAACCTGCTAAACACGGTGTAGCAAAAGCGATGTGGGGCGATATAAAGATTATAGGTATACCCCACCCCTCAAGCAGGATCAGTTATGATGATTTGGGGGCAATCGCAATGTATCTGCAAAATGAACTTTAAATAAATAAACTAACTAACAAAAATTATGGGACAAATTGTAAACTTTGGTCGCGAAATGATTCGCATTAATTCTGAGAAAAATCGTATTGAGTATTCAACAAATGGAGGTAGTAGTTGGCACCCTCGCTACTCTGGTTCAACACCAGGAGAATTCTATAGCTTGTGCGCTTTCGGTAAAGAGCTATTAGCTTGTACTTCAAAAGGTGTATATTTTTCTAAAAATGCAGGAGGGGCTTGGTATGCTCGCTATAAAGGTCCAATGGCTGGTGAGTTTGAAGAAATCATAGTACAAGGTAATGAACTACTTACAGAAACGGACAGGGGAATGTATTATTCTAAGAATGGTGGAAGTTCTTGGTATCGCCGTTAATTTAAATCTATTCCCCAGCCTCTTTGTGTCTGGGGAATAAACAAAAATAGTTTTATGAAAAATATAGAGTATCAAAGACTAATTTCGCTTAGTCTTATTTTTATTGCAATTGTCGTATTCTTTGGTAGTGCCATTATGTTTGGCAACTACAATACACAGGATATTTGGCCGCGAATTGTTGGTGCATTGTTTGGAGTAGTCTTATCTGCCATCATTACAATGCTTCTTTTGTCTGGTCAGACTCGTAATGCTTTGGAAAAGGAACGCAACGCTGAAATATTTAAGGAGAAACTGAAGATTTATCAAGAGTATCTTCATGCACTATGTAAAATACTGAAAGATGGTGAGATTACATCAGAGGAAGCTGTTGAGCTGCAATTTCTAACATCATATATCTCATTACACACAAGAAGTAAGAGTATTTATCAAATAAGTGCTAAAGCTTCAAATATAATCAATTTATACGTAGGTGAGAAGTCGCAAACAAAGAATACAGAAGATTTGCTTAAAAATCTCTTTGAGATTGTCCATTGTTTTAGAAAAGAATTATATCCGAAAGACATGACGTGGGATAATACTGATATTAATAAGACGATAGAAAAGCTTCAGATTTTAGAGCAAGTGGCAGTATAGAAACAATCTCACCAATAAAAGATGATATTATTTTGAATAGCTAATTGACATCGTTGAATATAAAATAGACAAGGCACAAACTTTTATTTACGATGAATAGAAGAATTTATTTTGCAGGCTCTATACGTGGCGGTAGAGAAGACGCAGGCTTATACAAGCGTATTATTGACTATATAAACAAAACTGACATTGTGATTACAGAGCACATCGGGCAAGCAGATATGAGCATGAAATCCCAGACGCTTATGTCAGATGCCTTTATTTACGAGCGTGATACTAAATGGCTTGAGTCGTGTGACTTGCTGATAGCCGAATGTACTTGCCCCTCTCTTGGTGTTGGCTATGAATTGGCTTATGCTGAGGCACATGGTATTCCTGCTTATATTTTCTATAATGAGTTGCGGTCTAATATTTCAGCGATGTTGAATGGTAATCCTTATTTCACGGTTGTTCCTTATGAAAATGAAGAAGAGCTGTATCAAATACTTGATGATATACTGAACTTAAATGTAGATTGTGCGAGTCTGATAACTGTCGATTCCGAAAATAAGCAAATTGTTGAAAAACTTAAACGAGATGGATTCTCTTGCATAGAAAAAGGAGAGTATACTCTTATGAACATCATCTTAGCAAACTCAAAAGAGGCTATTGATAAGGTTCATTTACTTTCATTGCATCAAAATGATAGGAGAAAATTAGTCCTTCTACAAACTTCAGACATATTTGAAGTTGTTGAAAAAGAAATGTTTGACGCAATCCTTTCTTTTCCAAATGGTAGTAATACTTATGAAGAAATAAAATCGTTTTTATATTGTATTCGTAACTGTATCGAAATTCATTGGATAATATCAGTTGATTTTCATGATTTCTATTCAGTGATAAAGGGGAAAAATATAATTTCTATGCAAAGGTTTACTTACCGAAAAGACATAGAAGAAGCACTATACAAGCTGAATTACAACAGAGATAAAAAACAGAAAAAATATGTCTTCGCTATCAGTGGCGTACGTAATCAGGAAGAAGGTCTAAGGCAGATACAAGCATTTGACAAATATCTTTCTAAAAGACCATTTGTTAAAGAGTCCGATTTCTGCTATAATATCATTCCTTATGGGATGAAGCAAGTCTTTTTGCTAACAGCCACGCCATATTGACTAATATAAAAGCAGAGGCTTGGTTTTATCGTATGACAGATATAGTTTGATTGTTTTACTTTTGATCCACCCCTCGAGCACCGTACAATATGAACAAAAACACTAGTTTTACAGATAGTATGACAGTGGACGCTCGTCTTCTTCCGAAACATCGCTGTCGTAGCTCTCTACGTTTGAGTTCGTTCCTTATGTTCTTTAAGGTATTCACGGAGAATATTGTCAATATAGGAAGCCATTGATACCCGCTCACCTATGTCCTGTAAAATGTTTCTTAGCACTTGGAGTGTATCAGCACTCATAGTAAAATTGGTCCGCTCTCGAAGGCGAATTGACTGTAAACAATGTGGGTTCGACGAATTCAGAACAGTGCAAGCTATGTTTCAATGGTTCTTTGTACATTGATGCATGGCTTCTTTAGAAACAGGCAATTAGGTGGCAATGGCTTCTAATATACTTTCTCAAGATAGAAATGTTTAAAGCAACGATAACTAGAATCGTGAAAAAGTATTATTATCAGCATAACTTCTGCCTTTGGTATTTGTAGAACTTCGATGATATTTTCTTTTCCCTGTAGGTTTTAGCGTATATTTTGTTGTTATTGCATCAAAACACTTAAGAGTCCGCGAACAATCTCCAAATTGTTCGCGAACAAAATCGAAATTCTTCGCGAACAATTTTTTGTTTGTTCGCGAACATTTTAGAAAGTCCTTTGTGAATCGGTTGAATGGTCGTGATAAGCAACAAATTATGTTGAATGAAAAAGAGGAGTTTCTCTATCATAGAGAAACTCCTCTTTTAAAGTGTTATATAGTGTAATTAACTCTATATCTTCATTATTCAAAGAAGGGTTTTATGCCTCCTCGCTCCAATCTTCCTTGGTCTTGCGAACATAGCTCTTGTAACGGAGCTTAGCCATATCCTCACAAGCCTTGAAGAGCTCTTGACCCTCGTTTGGATAAGCTTTGAGGACAGAGAGGAAGCGAACCTCACTATGAAGGAACTCTTGGAACTTGTCCCAATCTGGAGCCTTAGAGTCGAGAGAGAATGGATTCTTACCTTCTTCTGCCAACTGTGGGTTATAACGCCAGAGGTGCCAGTAACCACAAGCAACAGCGTTAGCCTCTTGAGCTTGGCTGCGACCCATACCACCCTTAATCTTCAAACCATGGTTGATACATGGAGAGTAAGCGATAATGAGTGATGGACCTGGATAAGCCTCAGCCTCACGGATAGCCTTTAAGGTCTGTGCGTTGTCAGCACCCATAGCTACCTGAGCTACGTAAACATAACCATATGTAGTTGCCATCAAGCCGAGGTCCTTCTTACGGATACGCTTACCCTTAGCAGCGAACTGAGCGATAGCACCGAGTGGAGTAGACTTAGAACTCTGACCACCAGTGTTAGAGTAAACCTCAGTATCGAGTACTAAGATGTTAACGTCCTCACCAGAAGCGATAACATGGTCGAGACCGCCGTAACCGATATCGTATGAAGCACCATCACCACCGATGATCCACTGGCTACGCTTAACGAGATAGTGATCGAGAGTCTTCAACTCTGCACATACAGGGCAACCCTTTGCTGCACCAGCCTCGATTAATGGTTTCAACTTAGCTGCTGCAACCTTAGAAGCATCAGCGTCATTCATGTTGTCAAGCCACTCCTGAGCTGCTTCCTTGAACTCTGCAGATACGTGATCATCAGCCATCGCACTGCTAAGGAGCACTACGATGCGCTCGCGCATCTTCTTGTTACCCATTGCCATACCCATACCGAACTCGCAGAAGTCCTCGAACAATGAGTTGTTGAATGCAGGACCATGACCTTCCTCATTAGTTGTGTAAGGAGTAGAAGGTACTGAAGCTGAGTAGATAGAAGAACAACCTGTAGCGTTAGCAATCATCTCACGATCACCGAAGAGCTGTGAAACAAGCTTAACGTATGGAGTCTCACCACAACCAGCACATGCACCAGAGAACTCGAACAAAGGCTGAGCAAACTGAGAGTTCTTAGCGTTTGACTTGATATCTACCAAGTTCTGCTTGCTCTTAACGTTCTTAACAAGGTAGTTCCAGTCAGCTGCACGACGTGTAGCTTCCTCTTCACCTGCAACGAACTGTGTCATTGACAATGCCTTGTTACCCTTCTTACCTGGGCAGACATCAGCACAGTTGCCACAACCTGTACAGTCGAGAACTGATACTTCGATGCGGAATTGCATACCCTTGAGCTGCTTTGGAGCAAGGATGTCAAGTGTTGGCTCGTTGAAGCCAGCCTTCTCTGCCTCATCCAAAACGAATGGACGGATACAAGCATGAGGACAAACGAATGCACACTTGTTACACTGAATACAATTCTCAGCATCCCATGCAGGAACGAAAGCAGCAACACCGCGCTTGTCGTAAGCTGCAGTACCAACTGACCATGTACCATCAACGGTACCATGATTAACGAAGTCAGAAACCTTCAAGAGGTCACCTGCCTGTGCATTCATAGGACGAACGAGTTCCTTAACGAATGCTGGAGCATCGTCAACCTTAGCTTCATCGTCTGGAAGGTTAGCCCATGCTGGGTCAACAGTCAGTTGTTTGTACTCGTTACCACGGTCAACAGCAGCGAAGTTCTTGTCTACAACATCCTGCCCCTTCTTGCTATAACTCTTAACGATGAACTTCTTCATCTGGTCTACGGCAAGGTCGAGAGGGATAACCTCTGTGATACGGAAGAAAGCAGACTGTAGGATGGTGTTGGTACGGTTACCAAGTCCAATCTCCTGGGCAATCTTTGTTGCGTTGATATAGTAAACGGTAATATTGTTCTTAGCGAAGTAACGCTTTACCTTATTAGGTATAAAGTTTACGAGTTCATCACCCTCAAAGATTGTATTCAACAAGAATGTACCATTCTTACGCAATCCACGTGTTACGTCATACATATTCAGATAAGCCTGAACGTGGCAAGCAACGAAGTTAGGAGTGTTTACCTGATAAGTAGAACGGATTGGGCTATCACCGAAACGGAGGTGAGAACAGGTGAAACCACCTGACTTCTTAGAGTCGTAAGAGAAATAAGCCTGGCAGTGCTTATCAGTGTTATCACCGATAATCTTTACTGAGTTCTTGTTAGCACCAACTGTACCGTCAGCACCCAAACCATAGAACTTAGCCTCGAACATGCCTTCACCGCCCAATGGAATCTCTTCTACCTCTGGGAGAGAAGTGAAGGTTACGTCATCAACGATACCTACTGTGAAGTGATCCTTTGGTTCTGGCAACTCTAAGTTGTTATAAACAGCGATGATCTTAGCTGGTGTTGTATCAGCAGAACCAAGACCATAACGACCACCAACAATCAGTGGCTTGTTCTCAACATCATAGAATGCACTCTTAACATCGAGGTACAATGGCTCACCCTCTGCACCTGGCTCCTTAGTACGGTCAAGAACTGCGATACGCTTAACAGACTTTGGTACTGCAGCGAGCAAGTGCTTAACAGAGAATGGACGATAGAGGTGTACAGCAATCATACCAACCTTCTTACCCTGAGACATCAAGTAGTCGATAGCCTCACGAGCTGCCTCTGTTGCTGAACCCATCAAGATGATGATGTTCTCTGCATCCTTAGCACCATAGTAATCGAAGAGGTGATACTCACGACCAGTAATCTTTGAGATTTCGCCAAGATAGTGCTCAACAACCTCTGCTACATTCTCGTAAGCACTGTTTGATGCCTCACGATGTGTGAAGAATGTCTCAGGGTTCTCAGCTGTACCACGAACTACTGGACGCTCTGGAGTCATTGCACGATCGCGGAAACGCTTAACATCTTCCTCGTCAACCAATGGACGGATATCTTCCTGATCAAGGCACTCAATCTTATGATACTCGTGTGATGTACGGAAACCATCGAAGAAGTTGATGAAAGGTACTGATGTCTTCAATGAAGCAAGGTGAGGAACTGCAGAGAGGTCCATAACCTCCTGTACAGAACCTGAACAGAACATAGCGAAACCTGTCTGACGGCAAGCCATTACGTCCTGGTGGTCACCGAAGATACAAAGAGCGTGACTTGCGAGTGTACGTGCTGAAACGTTGAATACACATGGCAAAAGTTCACCAGCAATCTTATACATGTTAGGAATCATCAAGAGAAGACCCTGTGATGCGGTGAAGGTTGTCGTGAGAGCACCAGACTGCAGTGAACCGTGTACGGCACCAGCTGCGCCACCCTCTGACTGCATCTCCTGTACGCTTACTGTCTGACCCCAAAGGTTCTTACGTCCACGTGCTGACCACTCATCAACGTGTTCAGCCATAGGAGATGATGGAGTGATAGGATAGATAGCTGCTACCTCAGAGAACATGTAGCTCACATGAGCAGCGGCTTCGTTACCATCACAAGTGATAAACTTCTTTTCTTTAGCCATTTTGAAATTTATTAAATGAAAATTGTTTTATAATGTTTTTGGTCTTTTTCTAATAAAGAAATCCCATTAACCAAAGTGGTACTTGGTTATCTTTCCCAACTTCAGTATTATATTTTGCGTAGATAGTGTCATTACTGAATCGAATCTTGTTATTCCCAGCATCACATATCTTAACTTTATGCTTTTGATTGACAATGTAAGTTCCTTGCTTTCCTCCTTCATTGATAACACAAGTTTCTTGCATTGTATTAACGAAGAAAGTCTCCATAAGTTGTTGCTGTTCCACCTGAATGGGATAGATTGCATACATCAGATTTGGATTCTGTAGTATCACCTTCGATGGTTTCTTGGGGAACTCTTGTCCAACAGGATAAACCAGATTAATAAGTCTAGCATCAGTAAGATTTTTGATGTAATTCATCACTGTTGCACGACTTGTGTTTATTTCTTTTGCAAGGTTACTGATGTTGGGAGCTTTTGTTCCTTCAAGTGCCAAGAGGTAAAAGAGCTTCTTAATCTTAGTCAGATACTTTAACTCTATTTGCTTGATGAGTAAGATATCAACTTCAGTCATCATATTCATCGTCTTCAGAAGATTCTCTGAAAAGTTGCGATGTTCTAAAAAGAAAGGATAAAAACCATGATGAAGATAGTCAAGGAAATACTTTGTCGGACTAACTTTTGATAAGATTTGATTGGTAATCTCCTCGTGGTTATTTAGAATCTCTTCTAATGAGTAAGGCTTAAGTTGTAATCCTGTTTGTAAATTCAAAAATTCTCGGAAGGAGAAGCCACGTAGATTATAGCTTTTGACGATACTGTTTAGTTCTGGATTCTCTTCTTTCAGTCTCATCACGCTTGACCCTGTAAAGACAATCTGTAAATTGGGGTAATTATCATAACACCGCCGTAGTTCACGACTCCAATCGGGCTGCTTAAATACTTGGTCAATCAACAGAACCTTTCCTCCATTACAGTAAAACTCTCCAGCGAAGTCCGCAATTCCTCTACTTTGAAAATAGAAGTTATTCATATTTACGTAGAGACATTGCTTGTCTGTAGAACTATAACGCTCCTTTGCATATTGTAACAAGAATGTTGTCTTTCCCACGCCTCTTGTTCCTTTGATACCTATTAGTTTGTCGTTCCAATCTATCTCATCCATGAGACAACGATGAACAGGGGCATTTGTATGCTCCACTAGGTATGAGTGAGTACGAAAGAATGCGTCCATCTTGTTCTTGTCCTATTTTTGTATTATGCACTTGCAAAGTTACAATTATTTCTTTGATTTGCAAACTCTAGATAGCAAAAAATGTTATTTTAAGGTATTTATTTTGTATTGCATTTGGTTTAATGTAACTTTGCATGACGTAAAAAATAAAGTACGATGACACTACATATATTCAATCCGGAACATGATATTGCATTAGCTTATGATAATAAGTACTTTACAGCCCCCCATGCTGGTAGGCAAATGAGGCATGATTTGGATTATTTGCCAGTTCTATGGGCTAAAGATGGCGATTATATTCTAGTAGAGAATGTCAATTCTGCCCGAATCCATGCTCGACGCTTTGTGAGTTATGGTCAGCAAGTTCATTTTATAGATAGTGATGATATAGAGCAGATTATTGATGAAGTGACAGAAGTAATGCCATGGGGTTGGGATTCTGCAATCAAGTTCCAGATGGAACAATTAGGGATTAAGGCTAACGTATTACCCACGGATGAGAGACTATCAGCAATTAGAGAACTTAGTAATCGGGAGTATGCCTCACAAGTTTTGCGTGAATTGCGAGAGTTGTTGGATGAGGATATATTAATAGGTGAATCGTTTTGTGCAAGGAATGTGGCAGAACTTACTTCTCTCTTAGAGAAAATTGATAAGGCTGTGATAAAAGCTCCATGGAGCAGCAGTGGGAGAGGTGTTCGTTATATTGATACAATGATAGACCCCGCAATACTTAATTGGGCGAACAACGTTATTAAGCAGCAAGGGAGTATTATGGTTGAGCCTTATTATAATAAGGTGAAAGACTTTGGGATGGAGTTCATTGCTGATAAAGATGGTGTTCATTATGTAGGTCTATCAGTATTCCATACAATGAATGGAGCATATATAGGCAATAGTCTTGAGAAAGAAGAAGTTAAACAAGAACTTCTCTCAGCTTATATCTCAATACCAGTGCTAAATAATATAGCACAGACGTTAGAAACGTTATTATCGAAACAGCTAACAGGCATTTATTATGGAGCATTAGGTGTTGATATGATGATTGTAGCTAATGGGAGTAGGGGAGACGTTGGTTTTAAATTGCATCCTCTTGTTGAGATAAATTTGCGTCGCACAATGGGACATGTAGCCTTATCTCTTTCGAATAAAAAGAGCTTCCAACATAAGATGATGCGCATTGATAATGACGGCTCGCACTATCATCTTCATATCCTAAATAAAGATCGGTAACAAACTCTTAAAGCCTATCGCCGCATTTGTGATTAGTTGTTATATATCCACCATACAAGATATAGTAAGCAGATTGCAGCAATGGTCGCAACGAACTTTAGAACTTGATTGATTTTATGTCTGCGTTGTGCTCCTTTAGATGATATCGTTGTATGACGCCCAATTCTACTATTAGAATGGCTTTTATGGTGGTGTTGGTGATGGTGTTCAGTTGTCATCTTTTTTGGTTCTCTCTTTAATGTGTATTCCTTATAGTATCCACTTTAGTCATTATGGATAGATTGCAAAGGTATAATAAAATACGGACATGTACGAACATATCCGTATTTTATTGTCTATCAGAAGCGGAAACTTAATTCCACATCAAACATAGAATAATTAGGATTAGCCTGCAGTGCGCGTTGTGATCTATCATGTACATAAGAATAGATGCCACTCAAAGCTAAGTTCTTTGTAAACTCATAATCAAGACCAATATCATATTGAGTACGCTGCTTTTGTGCGCCATCCGAAGGCTGATACATATCATATCTTGCCTTAGCATGCAACTTATTAGGGATGATAGGAGCGATAACCAGTGCATATACACCTTGTGCCTTATTACCATCAGCACTGAGGTTGCAATCCTTTGCGGCTGCATCATCCGTGTTACTCAAAGACTTAGCAAAGGCATAACCCGTAGAGTGGATATACTCAGAACGCAATGTCCAATCATTCGCTTTATATTCAGCTGAGAAAGCATAACGACGTTGCTGCAATTTACGTACACCGCTTTGTGCGATACCCGCATTATCAGTCCATGTGCCTTTTCTTGCGTATGAGCCCGTCCAACCGAACCATCCTAAGCGTAAACCATTAACAGGCATAACCCATACACCACCGATGATATTCTTCTGTTGGTCAACATCCTTAGTATTAATACCTTGACCATTGAATACGCCTACCTGATAGTGAACAAGGTTGCGCCCCGCATTGTTCTTTAGGAAATCACCTTGCACTTGAATACCAATATCACGCCCATTTGAAGGGTGCGCACCAGCTCTGTCAGAGAAACTGGCTAACTTCAATACACTTTGTGCAACACTCATGAAGCCCTGGTCGATAGGGTGAATAGGGTTATCGAATGTAAATGGATTCTTGAATTGTCCCAACTTTACACGGAAATAATCGTACTTCTGCCACTCGGCAAAGAGGTCAACTACACGAGGCGAAGCCCCTAAGGTAGAAGTATTGCCGTTTACTTGTAATTGTGCTTTCCAATACCAATCGTCTAATATGCGACCGTCTAAAGACACACGACCTAATCGAAGATTAAAGCTGTTCGACTTGCTCGTTTTACTGTTGTGCATACCATTGTATTGATATTGAACGATTCCGAAGCCAGATAACTTTACATTGTTTATCCACTTCTGCCCTTGCGCATAACTTATGATGCTACTAAACATCAATGCGGCTAAGATAATTGTTTTTCTCATAAATTGTATATTTTAGGTGAGATAAGAGCTGCTGTAATGATACTTAGAGTATTAATGCTGCAAAGATAGTGCTTTATCGGATAAGTGCAAAATAATATCCTGCTTTTCTCTCTATGTCATTGTCTAATCATTCCCTACCTTATTCTATATACTGTAAAGCTGATAAGCTTTGTATAACAAGGTTGGTATAATCTGATGTTATATTATCTGTCAGACTCCATCATAAGTATGTGTCCTATCAATGATAACTAATCAATAGTCTTTTATACAAGCGTGTATAATCAATTATACAGACGTGTATAACTAATTATACAAACGTGTATAACTCGTTATACAAACGTGTATAATATCGTACTCTAACTTAGAGTATGACAGGATATATACTATCTATGCGACAGGACTTGTATTGTCAGTTGATGATGCTTCTTAGTTTGACGAGATTCCTCCTTATTATATTAGCAGAATCCATAGACACTCTTTGTGTAAGTCTACTGGATAATTAAACGCAAATGGTGTTTCTGTGCTGGAAAGATAGATACTGAACCTTTATTGAATATACCGAGCTTATGACAACGTGATAAGCTCATTAATCATGGCGTTGGATTAGACAAATAGAAAGAGAGTGTTTCGCACAGGTTAAGTTCTACGATACACTCTCTTATGTTGATCATTTAATTCGTAGTTGTTGATATTTATTTAAACGAATTGGAGTCTCGTTTTTATTTAACACGATAAGAAGCTCTCTTATATTGATACACTCCCTTAAAAAATAGGCGGAATACCTTTGTAAATACATTGGTATGCCGCCTAATAAGATTTATTTCTAAGAAATTACTACATCTCTTCCACCGCTGCTTGTGCCGCTGCGAGTCTTGCGATTGGCACACGGAATGGAGAACAGCTAACGTAATTGAGCCCTACATGATGGCAGAACTTGACAGAACTTGGCTCACCACCATGCTCACCACAGATACCACACTTGAGGTTCTTGCGTGTCTTACGTCCCTTCTCAACAGCCATTTGAATCAACTGACCAACACCCTTCTGATCGAGAACCTGGAATGGGTCAACATCAAGAATCTTCTTTTCCAAGTAGCTTGGCAAGAAGCTAGCAATGTCGTCGCGGCTATAACCGAAAGTCATCTGTGTTAAGTCGTTTGTTCCGAAGCTGAAGTACTCAGCCTTTTGTGCGATGAGGTCGGCAGTTAGAGCAGCACGAGGAATCTCAATCATCGTACCCACCTTGAATGGAACCTCTACGCCTTCTTTCTTGAAGAGCTTATCAGCAGTCTTACGAATGATGTGCTCCTGTATATCAAGCTCATTTACGATACCAACCAATGGAACCATAATCTCTGGCATTGGGTTAAAGCCTTCCTTCTTCAACTGGATAGCAGCACCGAGGATAGCCTTTGTCTGCATGGCTGTAATCTCTGGGAATGTATTGCCCAAACGACAACCACGTAGTCCTAACATTGGGTTATGCTCTGACAGAGAACTTACACGGCTCTGGATGAACTGAACGCTTACACCCATCTCTTGAGCCATAATCTCTTGACCCTTTAAATCATGAGGAACGAACTCGTGCAATGGTGGGTCAAGCAAACGAATGTTTACTGGCATACCATCCATACACTTCAAGATACCATAGAAGTCTTGTTTCTGATAAGGCAATAGTTTATCGAGAGCCTTCTCACGATCCTCTGTGCTATCAGCGAGGATCATCTCACGCATAGCCTTTATCTTCTCATTCTCGAAGAACATGTGCTCTGTACGACAAAGACCGATACCAACAGCACCAAAGTTGCTTGCAACCTCTGCATCGTGTGGAGTATCAGCATTGGTGCGTACAACCAATTTACTATACTTCTTACAGAGATTCATTAACTCGGCAAAGTCGCCAGTTACCTCTGCTGGGCGTGTCTTCACTTCACCTGCATAAACCTCACCAGTAGAACCATTTAATGAGATGTAATCACCTTCACGAATGATTGTTCCATCAATCTCAACAGTACGAGCCTTGTAATCAACCATAATTGCACCTGCACCACTGACACAGCACTTACCCATACCACGAGCAACAACTGCTGCGTGTGAAGTCATACCGCCACGAGCTGTCAAGATACCTTCTGCTGCTGACATACCTGCGAGATCCTCTGGAGATGTCTCAATACGCACCATAATTACCTGGTGACCATCCTCATGCCACTTTGTTGCATCATCAGCAAAGAATACTACCTGACCGCAAGCAGCACCTGGTGAAGCTGGCAAGCCACGTGTCAATATATGTGCTTGAGCGCGTGCTTCCTTATCGAATACTGGGTGGAGAAGTTCATCAAGTTTATTTGGTTCACAACGCAAAAGAGCTGTCTTTTCATCAATCTCACCTTCGTGAAGCAAGTCCATAGCTATCTTCACCATTGCAGTACCTGTGCGCTTACCATTACGAGTTTGTAAGAACCAGAGCTTACCCTCTTGTACGGTGAACTCCATATCCTGCATATCGTGGTAATGCTTCTCCAACTTATCTTGAAGAGCATACAACTGGGCGTATAACTCAGGCATAGCTTCTTCCATTGAAGGGAACTTCTTGCGACGGGTTTCTTCGTCAATATTCTGCTGCTCTGCCCAACGCAATGAACCTTCCTTTGTAATCTGTTGTGGTGTACGAATACCTGCTACAACATCTTCGCCCTGTGCATTGATAAGATACTCACCATTGAAACAATTCTCACCAGTTGCAGCATCACGAGAGAAGCAAACACCTGTTGCTGATGTTTCACCCATGTTTCCAAAGACCATTGCCATAACTGTAACGGCTGTGCCCCATTCTTGTGGAATGCCCTCCATCTTACGATAAAGAATAGCACGCTCATTCATCCAAGAATCAAATACGGCGCATACTGCACCCCACAGCTGCTCCATTGGATCGTCAGGGAAGTTCCGACCTGTTTGCTCTTTAATAGCATTCTTAAATAAAGTCACCAGTTGCTTCAACTCTTCAACCGTCATTTCGTTATCGAGTTTGATACCACGCTGTGCCTTTACTTGCTGTATAATAGCCTCAAAGGGGTCAATATCTTCCTTATTTACTGGTTTCATGCCCAATACGACATCACCATACATCTGTACGAAGCGACGATAGCTATCGTAGGCAAAACGCTCATTGCCTGTCTTCTTTGCCAATCCCTCTACAACAACATCGTTCAAACCAAGGTTGAGGATTGTATCCATCATACCTGGCATTGACGCACGTGCACCAGAGCGTACACTCATAAGAAGAGGATTAGAAGGGTCACCAAACTTTGAGTTCATCAAAGATTCTACATGCTTAACGCTATTCTCAACCTCTGATTTCAATAAGCCAACAACAGTCTCTTTACCCTTCTCAAAATACTCGTTACATACATCGGTAGTAATGGTGAAACCTGGAGGAACAGGAACACCGATAAGATTCATTTCTGCTAGATTAGCTCCCTTACCACCGAGGAGATTTCTCATATCAGCCTTACCTTCTGCCTTACCATTACCGAAGGTATAAACTCTTTTTTCGCTCATAATTATAATTGATAATGTATTTTAGTTATTTATCTCTACGTGCAAATATACCAATAATTAGGTAAAGTGACAAACTTTTCAATGAATAATGTAATCTCTACCTTACATTTTCATCTTGTTAGCGAACACACATACACAATAAAGATAGGCACAACGACGCATACTAGATTTTTTTAGTAACTTTGCAGCCAAATACAAAACAATTTATGAGTAGAAAGAGAAAGCCATTTCCTATATTTGAGAATGTCACTATAGAGGCAGTTGCTGCCGAAGGAAAGTGTGTTGCACACGTTGAAGACAAGGTTGTCTTTGTTCCATTTGTTGTTCCTGGTGACATCGTCGACTTGCAAGTTCGAAAGAAGAAACGTAGTTATTGCGAGGCTACCGTCATTCGATTTATCAGCAAGAGCAATGTGCGTGAAGAACCTATGTGCGAACACTTTGGTATCTGTGGCGGATGTAAATGGCAGAACTTACCTTACAGCGAACAATTAAAGGCAAAGCAGCAGCAGGTTTATGATCAACTGAGCCGCATTGGAAAGGTTGAGCTTCCTGAGTTCCGACCTATCATGGGTTCTGTCCACACAAAGGAATACCGCAATAAGCTAGAGTTTGGTTGTGCCAATAAACGATGGTACACCGCCGAAGAATTAGCTGCGTTACCTGAAGGTGTCGGGCTATCAGGTGGTGCCATTGGATTCCATATAACGGGCAGCTTCGATAAGATTTACCCTATTGAGAAGTGCTGGCTCATGGATAATCTTTGTAACGAGATACGCAATGATATTCGTGACTATGCTTTAGAAACGGGAATGACATTCTATGACATCCGCGCTCAACATGGTTTATTACGTGACCTCATGCTTCGTAACTCTAATACGGGTGAGTGGATGTTGCTCGTACAATTCCATTACGATGAAGAGGGAGATGACGAGCGAGCAAAGGCTCTCATGCAGCATATTGCTGAGAATTTTCCACAAATAACCTCTCTTTTTTATGTCGATAATCAGAAGGGAAACGATACGTTTAACGACTTAGAACTAACGCTTTATAAAGGTAATGACCATATCTTTGAAACGATGGAAGACCTGAAGTTCAAGGTAGGTCCAAAGAGTTTCTATCAAACGAACACCGAACAGGCTTATCATCTTTATTCTGTTGCTAGAGAATTTGCCAATCTTACGGGAGATGAGCTTGTTTACGATCTCTACACAGGAACGGGAACAATCGCCAACTTCGTTGCTAAGAAAGCTCGTAAGGTGATTGGTATCGAGTATGTTCCCGAAGCGATTGAAGATGCAAAGGTCAATTCCAACGTCAATAACATTGATAATACGCTCTTCTATGCTGGCGATATGAAAGATATTCTCACCGAAGAGTTTATCCAAAAGCATGGTCGCCCTGATGTTATCATCACAGACCCACCACGTGCTGGTATGCATCCTGACGTTGTTAACGTCATCCTTGGGGCAAGTCCTAAACGAATTGTTTACGTTAGTTGTAACCCAGCAACACAAGCACGAGATTTAGCTTTGCTTGATGCAGATTATAAGGTAGCCGCCGTTCAACCCGTTGATATGTTCCCACACACGCCACACGTTGAAAATGTGGTTCTATTAGAAAAGCGATAATTACCGATTGAATAAAAGAAGAGCCTCCACCCTTTCCGAAGGAGGCTCTTTTCATATAAGTCACACTCCTTAATATTAGTTTCTAAATACTAAGCCCTCGCCAAAGCAATCAATGACTACTGGTTTGTCACGATTGACAGTACCTGCAAGCAATGACTTACTGAGGTCGTTCAATACATAACGTTGGATAGCACGCTTTACGGGTCGTGCACCAAACTCTGGATCGTAGCCAACATCTGAAAGATAGTTGATGGCTGGGTCGGTCCATTCGAGATTGATACCTTGTGGTTCCAACATTTCCTTAACTCTTTCGAGTTGCAAACGAACAACACCACCAATCTGCTCCTTTGTCAATGGCAAGAACATAATTGTCTCGTCAATACGATTGAGGAACTCTGGACGTATCGTCTTCTTCAACATATCCATTACCGCAACTTTTGCCTTGTCGATTACTTCCTCACGATTTGTATCGTTAAGATGTTCAAACTGCTGTTGGATATATTGCGAACCGAGGTTAGACGTCATGATGATAATCGTATTCTTGAAGTTCACCGTGCGACCCTTATTATCTGTCAATCGACCATCGTCCAATACCTGTAAAAGAATATTGAATACGTCTGGATGTGCCTTCTCAATCTCATCAAAGAGAACCACTGAGTAAGGTTTGCGGCGTACAGCCTCAGTCAACTGACCACCCTCGTCATAACCAACGTACCCCGGAGGCGCACCGATGAGGCGTGTTACACTGAACTTCTCTTGATACTCACTCATATCAATTCGCGTCATCATTGACTCGTCATTGAAGAGATAATCAGCCAATGCCTTTGCCAACTCCGTCTTACCTGTACCTGTTGTACCTAAGAAGATGAAGGAAGCAATAGGTTTCTTTGGGTCTTGCAAACCTGCACGTGAACGACGAACTGCGTCTGCAACGGCGGTAATTGCCTCGTCTTGACCGATGACACGCTTGTGCAACTCATCCTCCAAGTGGAGTAGTTTATCCTTCTCACTCTGTAACATTCGGGTGACAGGAATACCCGTCCAGCGACTTACCACCTCAGCTATATCATCCGCAGTAACTTCCTCACGCACCATCGCCTCACCGCCTTGTGTTGCTTGCAACTGCTGTTGAATATTCTTGATATCATCCTCCAGTTGTTTCAAACGAGAGTAACGAATCTCTGCAACACGCTCGTAATTGCCCTCACGCTCGGCACGATCAGCCTCATACTTGAGCTGCTCAATCTCTTGCTTGTCTTGTTGAATCTTATTCACCAATCCACGCTCGCCTTCCCACTTAGCACGGAAACTATGTTCCTGCTCTTTGAGTTCGGCAATCTCCTTGTCGAGTTGTGCAATCTTTTCCTTATCGTCTTCCCGTTTAATCGCCTCACGCTCAATCTCCAGTTGTTTCAAACGACGAGTAATCTCATCCAACTCCTCTGGAACAGAATCACGCTCCATACGTAGTTTTGCTGCTGCCTCATCCATCAAGTCGATAGCCTTATCAGGTAAGAAACGATCTGATATATAACGCTCAGAAAGTTTTACAGCTGCTATACAAGCATCGTCTTGAATACGAACCTTGTGATGGTTCTCATAACGCTCCTTCAATCCACGAAGGATAGAGATGGCGTCCAATTCGTCTGGCTCATCCACCATAACTGTTTGGAAACGACGCTCAAGTGCCTTATCTTTCTCAAAATATTTCTGATATTCATTCAGGGTTGTTGCACCGATAGCTCTCAACTCGCCACGTGCCAAAGCTGGCTTCAAAATGTTAGCTGCATCCATAGCACCTTCGCCACCACCAGCACCGACCAATGTGTGAATTTCATCGATGAAGAGGATGATATTACCATCAGCCTGCATCACTTCCTTAACCACACTCTTCAATCGCTCCTCGAACTCACCTTTATACTTAGCACCAGCCAACATCGCACCCATATCCAATGAATAGAGTTGCTTATCTTTCAAGTTTTCTGGCACATCACCACGAACGATTCGCTCTGCCAAACCTTCAACAATAGCGGTCTTACCAGTACCTGGCTCACCAATGAGGATAGGGTTATTCTTTGTACGACGAGACAGAATCTGCAATACTCTTCGAATCTCCTCATCACGACCAATCACTGGGTCGAGCTTGCCAGCACGTGCATCTTCTATAAGGTTGCGAGCATATTTCTGTAATGATTGATAGTTCTCGTCACCACTTTGCGACTGCACCTTCTGTCCTTGTCTAAGATCATTAATTGCAGCTGTCATTTCTTTCTCTGTGCAACCCGCATCTTTCAATATCCGACTTGCGGTGGAATTTACAGCCAACAGAGCGAGCAACATCGGTTCAATGCTTACAAACTCATCGCCCATTTTCTGCGAAATATCCATCGTGCGTTGCATTACCTGATTGGTTTCAGAAGAGAGATAAGGTTCACCACCAGATACTTTCGGTAAGTGGCTCATCTCATTCTGAATGGCACTCTCCACAGCTTGTGCGTTCACACCTAATTTCTGGAAGACGTAATTAATCACGTCCTTTCCCTTTTCCATCACACCAGCCAAAATATGCACTGGCTCAATGGTTTGCTGCCCATTTCTCTGTGCAATATTTATCGCACTCTGAACAGCCTCTTGCGCTTTAATTGTAAATTTATCAAATGTCATTCTTCAAATCTCCTTTCTTATTTTCTTATCGTTCCTCTAATCATTTCTAACCAGACGTTTTTCAATCACCTAATTATTCATCATCAGCCTCCCGATTATTTCTTACTTTTTTTGCTAATTCTGTAACCCATTATCTCAAATGATGTGCCTATGAAAACAAAATGACAGAATGACAGATGTAAACGACAGAATGACAGCAACACTGGTGGGGTATCTCACTAATCACTCCCCTCTCCACTCGGAGAGGGGTTGGGGGTGAGGCTGTAGAGGTCGGGTGGGGCTACTTCACTTTCACAAACACTTTTTCTCCTTTCTCCATAGCCTCCGTCATCCTGCGCATCAGCTGTTGGACACACTGCGTAGAGTCCAGCACATAGCCTTTGCGGCGGTTGAAACCGAGGAGGATGCAGCCCCTCGTATCTTCTGGCTTATTCCCCGCATGAATCCTTATCCCCTCAAATCCCTTCACATTCAGCAGTAGCGGCAACCATTTTCCGAATCGTTGGCTACGAGTGATGAGGATGCGATAACGCCCTGTGGGGATAGCTCTAAAACCCTCGCCTTTCACTTTCTTAATCGTTTTCAATGAACACTTTTCTGACAGACGCTTTGAGGGAGGTTCGAGGGTGTCAGAGAAAAAATAATTATTGACATATAAACGTCCGATAGTATATTTCTTCTGGTAATATTGTCTTATTAATTTTATTTCCATAGCGTTGACTTAATTTGATTTGTGATTTTATGATTGTGATTTTGTGATTTTATGATTGTGATTTTTGATTTTGTTTTGTTTTTCGATTTTGTGATTTTATGATTGTGATTTTGTGATTGCTAATAGAGAGTTTACAGATTATAATAAATATTACATGACACGATTAAAAGTGTTTACACCTTATATTTATCTTGGGTCGTTTTCATCCATTTGCCTTCCTCTTTCTTTTCAATCCATCCACTCTTCTTCCATCGATAGATGATGTTGTTGATTACGTTTCTGGTCACAGTAGAACCCTTTTCTTTTTGCAGGTCGTTGATGGTGAAAACAGGTGGAAGTTTGTCAAAAATACATCCGTTTGCCGAATATTTTCCCATTTCTTGTTCAGCCGACTTATATTCACAGAGTAATGCTTCACCGAAGAAGTTACATTGTTTCTCCAAAATATATTCAGCAATCAAGCGGGCAAATTCCAGCACCTTCTCGTTCTCTTCACCCATCAGCAGACGGGCAATAACGCCACAACGAAAGCCAATGACGGCTGCACGCTTACGATAGGTGTCTTTGACGATGTCGCCATCAGCCATTGCCTCTATTCTTTTCCGTTCCACCCACTCGCCGATAGCTTCTCGCAATAGGGGGGTGTCAATAATGCCGTGGCTAGCGCGCAACATTGTTACAGCAGCATTAACTTCAGTTGACAAGCCCTCCACTTCTTCACCATAGAGGGGCATAGGGGCAAAAGTGGAATCGGGCATTTCTGCGATAAAGATGCGCGATGACAATCCGTTTTCAACATTATCTCTTTTGAAGCATCTTTTGAAGGCACCGTAAGTGCCAAGGATAGAGAAATTATAGGCTACGGGAACCACACCACTCTCTGCCTGATCTGAGTTGTAATCTTGCCCCCATACACCATTATCGAAGGCGAGGCGATAGATGTCATACTTCTGCGACCACGAGCCTGCACCATTTGTCTTTCGTAGCGTGTCGAGTTCCTCACCAAAGGAAAAGAGCGTGTGCCCCTGTGCATATTTCATACGTTTCAGTAGGGTAGAACACGAGATGGTAACTGGCACGTTGCGTATCATCACTCTTGGGTCTTCGGGAGCCTTCTCGTTAGCCTTTCGGTTACGGCGTTTCTCCTTCCATTCGTCTTCCTGCTTTCGTGCCTTTTCGTCGCCCTCGTTCATTTTTTCGAGCCATGTGTCGAGGGCTTCCTTACACGCACTTTTACCCGATGCTTGCGGACCGACGATGACCGACATAAGTCCCAGCTGCATTCGCTTTCCGTCGCAGTATTCCACCGTTACGCTGTCAGCGTATGCGGCTGCCAGTGGCATGATGGCACAAAGAACGGGTATCTTCATCCCTTCTGGAACGCCTGCCAAGGTTGCTTTTAGTGCAGGCAGACGTAAGATGGCGTTCTCGATGTCTGCAACATATTGGGGCTTTGCCTTCGGTGTGGGTATGGAGAAGGTCTGGTCGTCCATTAAGCCACTCGTTACGGCTGTTTCAAGTTTAGAGACACCTTCACCTGCCTCCTGCTCAGCAAGGGCATTGATACGTTGAACGGTTGCGTTGAAAATCTTTGAGTCGTCGTGATATTTCGCATAAAAATCGTGGATAAGCTGACGGCAATCCTGCTCCTTAGCATATTCAGGCATGCGCTGCTGCACCACTGCCAAGAGTTCTTCCTCGCTCATCAGTCGGCTGGCTGCAATGGAGAGGATAGCCTGCAGAGAGGTGTGGCGTGAGCCTATGCGGTTGATATCTACATCCTTTAAGCCTGCAGCTTCACGACTGAGGTCGAAGATGCGCAACTGCTTTTCGGTGCAGGTCGTAGGCTGCGTGTGCGTGCGTTCCTCTTTCGGTGTGTGTGTAGCTTCTGCCGTTGACATTTGATAGGCAAGCGTACGCCCATCGTCCGTAAGTCCACGCCCTCGGAAAGCAGCTACATACATCTCACGGTCGTCATCATCGAGGGGTTGATACCATTCTTTCGAACGATAGATTTCGTCGTCAATGGATGTGACATAAATAAAGCGTTCGGGTGTGATGCAGGATTTGTCATACGGCACACCGATAGCCTCGCCATAAGCCTGCTGCGCCTCCTCTACGGTCATACCGAGTGGAAGACGGAAGTCAATATGCAGTTTCTTGCGGGCTGAATATTCCATATGCAATAACTTGCCGCGCCAACGTCCAGGTTTACTATCAAGTTCGCGTGCCGCTGTGATAGCTTTCTCTACGACCGAAGCGTCATCTACATCGAAAGTTGTCTGAAAGGTGAATGCTTCAGGCAGTAGATTTGCTTGCCTACGGTGATTATCCCCGAAGGCGGTGTAATGTGGGCATCGCCACGGCAGTTGTGCCTTCAGCGCGTCAGCCCGTTTGTCGCCAGCTGGTAGTGTACGAATTTCGTTTATCAGTTCCTTTAGCCACGGCTCTCTAATGAGTCTGTCGTAGTCTTCGATAGTCATCGTTCTGACGATTCCTTTATTGCCGTTGCGTGAAGTGTTGAGTGCAATGTTTTGTGTCATAGTTTTTTAATTTTGTATTAATAAGAAGCCCCACCCGACCTCCCCGAAAGGGGAGGAGAGAAGCCCCCCAAACCCTCCGAAGGGAGGGGAGAGAAGCCCCCTCCAGCTCCCCCGAAGGGGGGAGAGTGCCTATGCGCACACGAGGGATAAGGAGTCAGGGCTCTTTCTCTGATAGTTTTCTGCAAAATACTTGCAAACTTGCCTCCTCCCCTTTCGGGGAGGTCGGGTGGGGCTTTACATCCCCCCTACGAACGCTGTTACGGCAACAAATATCTCGCTCATCATTGTGACGATGCGACGTATGCCGAGTTTTCGGGGCAATCGGATATTGACGATAAGGTCGTGAGAAGTCTGTTTGACACAAGCGTAAGGAATCTCAAAGAGTTTCTCATAGCGGCTACCCGTACCCTTGCGATAAGGACGGATAAGCGTCTCACCATCTTCGCGCACACTGACCGATGCTTGGAATTTCTTCTCGCTACCAGCCACGACAACAGACCTCTCCCATGGGCAGGGCTTGAACTGGATATGGCCGTCGGTATGGAAGCGAGTCTGTGTGTCCATACAGATATTGTCATAAAATACTTCGTTAATGTTCTCGATAAAAGCTGCGTTAGTTTCAATATTTTTCTTCATTTTTCTTCTTCGTTAAGTGAGGAAGAAGCGTCTGAAAACGTGGCCACGTTTACTCTCCGGAGACTTTCCTTCAGCTCACTTCACTCAGATGATTATTTCTTTTTTTTATTCCTCCCGATGGCTATACCCTCTCAAACTTGATGATACGGATGTCGTTGAACCAGCGGTCTTGCCACTGACGGACGCCATAATGCAGGCTCACCTTTAGGCGGTCGCCCTCTTGGAGGGTAAACTTCTCAATCATACTGCCGTGCAGCGTGGCTACTAATGCGTCAGGGTAGACAACATTCTCTTCTGCCTCCAGCACTACGTCACGACGTTGCCAAGCTTGTCCGTCACGCTGGCTGATTCCTTTTACTACTGGCTGTAAAGCCTTCACCTTGAAAACGATATTTTCTAAATCTTGCATAATAATTTTTGCTTACCGAGGATAGTGCGTAGCGACATTGCCACGGGGCTTCCTTTCGTTAGCTGATGCAAAGATAGGGCATAAAAAATCCCCTTGCACGAAAAAACGTACAAGGGGAATAGTATTGGGAAAAAGGGAACTGAAAGGGGAATAAACCTACGTCAGATTTAGCCTTTTCAGTAGGAATTCAGCAACCATACATTGCTGTTCGTAGGCGGGAGTCTTCTTCTTGAGAGCCTCCCACTTGCTCACCTTAACAGAGAGGTCAGTCAGGTCGGTAGGCACCTTCTTGAAAGATTGGTAACTGCAGGCAGGCTCCGCCTCCTTGAAGCCCATTCTGTTGTTAATGTCCCTTTCAAAATCGGTCATCTTCTTAGGATAGTTGCAGTATTCATAGAGCACTCTATAGACAGCATACCACTGCGTTTGCGTCTTCATCAGCGGCTTGCCCTCGTCAGTCTTGGCTTCGAGAAGTTCCGTCAGCGCCTGCTTTATCTCCTCATCGTCAGGAGCAAGGCGTGGCTCATCGTGGCTGCTGCCGTAGTAGTTCTGCGTACAATCGCCCATGATAAGGTTTTCAATTGTCTGTGTGCTGTCGCCAACGACTAACTGATGAATATTCACGTTAGCCCCCTGCAACAGCTGCTGCAAAGCCTCTTTATGCTCGTTGTTCATATATTATTCCGCTCTTGGTGCCATATTGGCGTTAGTAATATTCTGTGTTCCGTTGCCCATTACAAGCTGGTTGGCTGTTATATTGGTTTGTCCTTGTCGTGCTTGGATTTCCTTGAGATTCCTATTGATTTCTCTTGCAAGGGAGAGGATTCTCTTTGCACAAGGCGTATCTCCTAAGACATAGATGCCAAGCTTCTCTATGAGAGATAGTTTCTCCTTCGTGTCGGGGATGTCGTCCAGCCCCTTTATTAGCACATCAATACTGACGTATTTCTGCCCCTGCTCCTCTATTATCTTTTGCATGTTAGCCTCCAACTCTTTGTTTTTATCCTCCAGCTCGCTAATTTTCTGAAGATTATCGTCAAAGAAAACTTGTTCGTAGACGGCATCATCGAAAAATTTTGCGTACTCTTCCTTCTCCTCCTCCGACATTTCATATTCTATCTGTGGAGTGTAGATGGTGTCAGTAATCTCCTGCCGAAGCTGTGTTATTTCCTCCTCCTGTGTGCTATTGATTTTCTTTAGGTTCTCAATTTCCTGCAGGTGTTTCTTGTTCTCCTTCAGCATTTGAGCGTCCTTTTTCTTTAGGTTTTTTATTTGCTTTTTAAGTAGGGTATTAGATTGTTTAAGCTTGTCGGCTTTCTCTCTCAGCTGTGCGATAGTGGTCTGTTGTTCCTCACTTATAGTTTTCTCTACGATGTTTTCAACCCATAATCCCCCTTTCTGTCCATTGAGTTCCTTGTCTTGTGGCAGAAAGGTTGGCGAATAAGGCACAAAAGACTCGTGACAGTCTTTCTCTCCGCAGAAAATATTAAAAATAGATGCAGCCTTTTCGCGTTCCTCTTTTTCCTTCTGTAATACGTTTTTAATTTCCTTCCATTGTGTTATGAAGTCGTCGATATGCTCCTCCAAACCTGCATCGACTGCAATACAATTCCAATCTACAAATATTTCTTTTTTTCTGAAAATTGCTTTTATCTTGCCCTGTTTTAATAGTCGTGAGTATTCAGATTTTATTATTCCCACGATAGCATTAAGCACCCTCTCATCCTCTATTCCGTCGATAATCTTTTTAATCTTGTCAAGGTCGAATTCTCCAGTCAGTTTTTGCCAACTTTCATTTATGAGGCTGGTATCGCCGCTATTAATACGACTGATAATATCGATTGTGCTATTCCTCCGAGTGCCATAGTCACCCAGATAGTCTACATCTACAGTGAGAGCCTTCATGATAAGGTGGCTCTCCCTTGAATTCATCATTTCTTTGAGGTTCAAATCTCTCATTAAAATAACATTGTTTAAAGGTTAATGAAGCCTATTCTTTTCTCTGTGTCTTTCCTTTTTTTATAGAATCGACAGCTCTTTTATGGAGCCAACCTCTCTGTATGCTTCTATTGCGGGTTAACAAAGCTGCTAAGAGGGCGCAGATTAAATTTCGTCTTCAGCCTTCGTTTTATGATAAGGCCTTACAAAGTTATAAAATTTTTCGTACAAATGCAAGCATCATCTTTTCTTTTTTTTTATTTTTTTGGGGGTCCTTGAAGGGCAATTCTGCAAGGCAGATTCTAACTGCTGATGGTTAAGGCGATTCAAGATGATGCAGGTAAAAATAACGGCTATTTTTGTTTTCACTCTCGATTACATAATTACAGATTACAAATTACATTAAGGTTGGTCGGGATATTCTTTGAGGATAGAGAGAGGGGAGTGAGGTCGTGGATTGAAAGGATAAGTATAGAAAATAGTTATAAATTATTATCTATAAATTTTTATTATAATATATAATATAATTATATTATATATTATAATAAACTATTAGGAATCCTCCTCCTCTCCGCACCCTGCGTGGGGCTTAATGTAATTTGTAATTTGTAATTTGTAATTTTCAAAGGGTAGAGTAGGAGAGTTGGGGATTGATTATTCCGTTAGAAAAAAGAGGCGTTTTGCTTACCATTGCTTGCTTGTATTGTTTTCGCTATAACGTGGTCGTAGTTCCTTAACATGTTGTAAAATAGTGCGTTAGGTGTTGTTTTGCAAAATTTAACACAGTGTATTTTTGCTTTCCCTCTTGCTGTTGATTAACTTTGCAAACAGAAAAAACAAACAGATAACCAACAACCAACAACAACAAGCCAACAACAACTGGCCCCTCCCCCTTGCCCCTCCCCCAGAGGGAGGGGAGTGAATAGCGAGATACCCCTAATGTGATGGTAGCAGTTCTCAAGCGCAAAGGTAAGCGTTCTTAAACGTAAAGATTAGTGCTCTCAAACTTATAGTATAGCGTTCTTTGTTAATTCTGAATAATTCGGACAGCGTTTTCATCAGTAGGTTGCAATTCAAAAATTGTGATTGCTAAATGGGGCGGGACGAGAAAAAGCGTAACCGCATACGTTAATGCTGGGATAACACGGTTTTACTCCCCTCCCTATGGGGGGAGGGGCGAGGGGGAGGGGCTGCTTGTTTGTTGTTCTATTAATTTCATTCAAAGTTAAAATACTATGATTCATTACAAAATTTATCAGGACAAGCGCAAGACCAGTAAGCGTAAGGGATATTGGTATGCGCGTGCGGTGGTCGATCAGACCTACGATTTGGAGAAGTTGGCGGAGTATATGTCTGCCCATAACACGCCTTATTCTAAGGGTGCTATTGCTGGTGTGCTGACCGATATGGTGGCTTGCATCCGCGAGTTGGTGCTGGAGGGAGTGGCAGTGAAAATCCCTGACTTGGCAATCTTCTCGGCAGGCATTCGCAGTCAGGGTGTGGAGAAGTTGGCAGACTTCACGCCGGCAAGGGATATCTATCAGCCTCACTTGCGTGCTCGTGCCTCTGGTTCGCTGATGACGGCTCGCTTGAAGCATTCTGTGCGCCTGCGTGAGTACGATAAGTACGACCAGTCGCTCAAGGATAGCAGGAAGGGTAATAAGAAGGGTAAGCACCCAGCTAATGGGGCTACGCCTTCGGGACCTGAGCCTGGCGAGTCTACGGCTACGAGTGAGGGTGGACATGCGTAAAGCCCCAGCAACAACAACAACTGGCCCCTCCCCCTTGCCCCTCCCCCAAAGGGAGGGGAGTGATTAGCGAGATACCCCTCCCCCAAACCCTCTCCGAACCAACGGTCACTGACCGAAGGGAAGTAAAAGAGAGGGGGGTGATTAGCGAGATACTATCAAGAATTCATAATTCAGAATTCATAATCCATAATTATGATTACTGATATAGCTTAAGGGTTAAACGCAAATCATAAAGTTAACTACGAATGACGCGAATTGCACGAATTACATCGCAATAAGTATTAGCGTAATTAGAGAAATTCGTAGTCGGTAATTGTTCAAAGTTAATAGTTGAAATCATAAAGTTCAAATTTCAAACCTCAAAGTTCAAAGTTAATAGTTCAAACCTCAATTTTCAAAGTAAAAAGCCTTATGAAACACGAAAAATGGAAAACAATCATTAATGTGATTATCTCTGTGCTCACTGCCATTGCTACAACGCTGGGTATGTCGAGCTGTTTGTAGAAAGGAAGCCCCACCCGACCTCCCCGAAAGGGGAGGAGGCAAGTTTGCAAGTATTTTGCAGAAAACTATCAGATAAAGAGCCCTGAGTCCTAATCCCCCTCGTGTGCGCATAGGCACTCCTCCCCTTTCGGGGAGGTTGGGTGGGGCTGTAGAGGCTGGGTGGGGCTCCTCCTCCCCCTTCGGGGAGGTTGGGTGGGGCTTTTTCCTTTTTATATAAAAAATATAAGTAAAAATGCTTGGATAATCGGTTGGAAAATAGTAACTTTGCACGCGTTTAGCGAATTTAAACACATTAAAATAGTTGAATGAAGAATGACAAAATGAAAATGAAGTACCGCGTGAACGAGCAGATTCGCGTTCGGGAAGTACGTGTGGTAAGTGATGATGGAGCTGAGGTTATGCCTACGCGAAAAGCGTTGGAATTAGCTCAGAAAGAGGGAGTTGACCTTGTGGAGATTTCTCCTAACGCACAGCCACCGGTTTGTCGTATCATCGACTATTCTAAGTTCCTCTACCAGCAGAAGAAGCATCAGAAGGAGATGAAGCAGAAGCAGGTTAAGCAGGAGGTGAAGGAGATTCGTTTTGGTCCTCAGACGGATGAGCACGACTATAAGTTTAAGCTCAAGCATGCGCAGGAGTTCCTCAATGCTGGTAATAAGGTACGCGCATACGTGTTCTTCCGTGGTCGTTCGATTCTGTTTAAGGAGCAGGGCGAGGTGTTATTGCTTCGTTTCGCCAACGATCTTGAGGAGCTTGCAAAGGTAGAGCAGCTTCCGAAACTCGAAGGCAAGAAGATGTTCCTCTATCTTGCACCTAAGAAGGCAGGTGTTGCCAAGAAGAGTCAGCAGAAGCGCGACCGTGAGGAGGCAGAGGCTGGTGCGAAGGCAGGTGCTGAGGGCGTCAGCGAGGAGCCAAAGGCGGATGGCGGTTTGTTTGCCAACGCTAAGAATGGTGCTGACGCATTGAAGAAACTGAATATTGACTAACGCCCGTTGGGTGTCTCCTCGTTATGAGGGGCGACATGGGCAACCTGTGCGTAACGTCCTGGTATATACGTTGCCACAGATGAATATAAATAACAATTTTAAATTTTACAAAAATGCCAAAACAGAAGACAAATTCCGGCGCAAAGAAGAGATTCACGTTCACCGGTACTGGTAAGATTAAACGTCATCACGCTTACCACAGTCACATTCTGACTAAGAAGACAAAGAAACAGAAGAGAAATCTTGTTCACCAGACGCTCGTGGATGGTACAAACTTGAAGCAGGTACGCGACTTGCTCAGACTTCGTTAATTCATTAGTCAAACAAATTAAAAGGAAAGAAAAACTATGCCAAGATCAGTCAATCATGTTGCTTCAAAAGCAAAGAGAACAAGAATTCTGAAGCAGACTAAGGGTTACTATGGTGCCCGTAAAAATGTTTGGACGGTAGCAAAGAATACCTATGAGAAGGGTTTGACTTATGCTTATCGTGACCGTCGTAACAAGAAGCGTAACTTCCGCGCATTGTGGATTCAGCGTATCAACGCTGCTGCTCGTCTTTATGATATGAGCTACAGCCAGTTGATGGGTGCATTGCACAAGGCTGGTATCGAGATTAACCGTAAGGTGCTCGCTGACCTCGCTGTTAACAATCAGGAAGCTTTTAAGGCTATTGTTGACAAGGTAAAGTAAGACCCACCTCCAGCTCCTCCCGAAGGGAGGAGGGCTAGATACTGAAGTGGGAGAGTTATTGCTTACTCCTATTTATTTGTCTGGCTTTTTCAAGGAGGGAAAGAATAGAGTCCACCTCTAAGTCTTTGCTAAGGCAGGGATTGGGTAGGGGGTTGGTGACTTCTAAAGATTATGAGGATTCTTCTGCGGAGGAATCCTCTTTTTTTTATGGATGTTTTTTTACTTTATATGTTTGCTAATATCATATTAAAATCGTATATTTGTCACGTAATGGATAAATTAGATATGAATACGTCTGTAATACATCCAGAGGTTGTAAGGCTTCGACTTCCCAATAGTTCTGACCTTAGGTTTCTAAAAGAACTTGCTCAACGAATGGGTTGGTCTTTTGAACGAGAGGAAATGAATGGGCTTGATAAGAGTATCGAAGATCTCAAGGCTGGACATCTTCATCATGCTAAAGATGTTGATGAACTTATGTCTCAATTGATGAGATAGTAAGCTATATGTACGAAATTGAATATACAAATAGCTTTAAACGCTCTTTTAAAAAATGTCTTAAAAGAGGATTGGATTCTCATGTGTTTGAGGCAGCTCTTCGTATATTAGTAGAGAAAGGTAGCCTCCCTCAAAACTATAAACCTCATAAGTTATCGGGGAAGTATCGTGGGCTTTGGGAATGTCACTTACAATCTGATTGGTTATTGATATGGTTTCAAGACGATGATAAACTAATCTTACAGCTGATTGACACTGGTACTCATTCAGATTTGTTTGGATAAATAACCTTATATTGTATTTTAGTTTATCTTCCTTTGATACGCTTAAAAATGAGGTGTATCGCTGTTGAGAGGATGTATATGAGGTTTAGCACAAGGAGATAAAACCACCATGTGAGACCTGCCCCATGTTCTGAACGAAAGAAGAAGAGGTAATAGAGTGGGAGGGAGTAACCTAATAATACAATAGCTGATAAGATACCTGCTCTTTTCTGGCGATTGAATATCTGATAGATAGTGAGGAGTGCGCAGATAATAGAGCTGATATAAAGTAAGAGATTGTCGCTCATATTCTTTTGATTTAGATGTAGTGAATGATAAGGATCTAATACCCACCTCCAGCTCCTCCCGAAGGGAGGAGGGCTAGATAGATACATTTTGTGTAGTTTTTTTGATGTGTCTTAGGGTTTGGGTTGGAATAATGGTAAGTTACATATATGAAATAAAAGCTTAGTAAATTAGACCTATTCGCCAAAGAGTTTTTATTGCTAAAATGGTTATAAGAAGGCAAAAGATGCCCGCAATTATATAGGGTACTTTGCGTTGTTCCCAATAGTAGGTATTATTATTAACGAGTGTAATGGGTCTTGATTTCATTTTTATTGTGAGATTTTGATAGCTTAGGTTGTCTTCCTTGTCACCATTTTGTAGGTTGAAGATGAAGTAGTTTCCATCAGCCCCTTTTCCTATGACAGAGTCTCCAACCACTTGTATATGTGTAATCCCATCAATAAGGTTTTCTTGCAACGGATCGTTTCTGCGATTGATGTTAGCATATTCGGGCGTATCAACTGAGGTAAGTTCATAACCATTCTTTAGTGGGATAGACCAACTATCACCGATACCAATGTCAGAACCAAGAATGATAGCAATGATAATCATACACACAAAACTACTTACAGCGTATACCCCAATAAATACTCCTGGTGTGAGGAATGATAGAACCATCTTCCTCTTCCTTTGCCTTTTGCAAAGGAAGTAAGAGAAAGGTAACGTTATCAGTCCTAATATGAGAGATAGGACTATAAGAACGATTGCCCATAAAATAAGAACAAAAAGCATTCCCATAAGATTTATTGATTATATTAAAGGGATAAGAGAGTATTCCCCTCTAATACCCACCTCCAGCTCCTCCCGAAGGGAGGAGGGCTTGAATAGTGAAGTGGATATTGTCTTTTAGCAGATAGGAGTAATCACCCCTCCTCCCTTCGGGAGGAGTAGGAGGTGGGTATTAATTATGTTTTGCCAACTTCTGTTTGCACAATGCAAGTACTTCTTCAGCTCGCCCATCCATCATATAGGCAGGAAAGGAGTAAAGGGCGTTGATAGTCTTGAGGTTATACTCCATAGTCTTGCGTTTTATCCATGAAGATTCGTTTGTGATAACCTTTTCAGGGTCTTTCATCTGAATGGTTATCAACCTGTTACCTTTAAAACGTATTAGGGAGAAGTCGGCTATCTCATTCCATAATATTTCCTCAGCTCCCCAGATAGATAGACCTCTATCTGTAAATTCTATTTCTTTCTTATGGTTTATGAGAAGTTTTACCTTTTTATAAGCCATAAACAAACCGACACCACCAAAGAAGATGATGGAGAGGATGCCAGCAACTCTTAGTTTCCAAAGGGAATACATTGTTGTGGTGTCATCTATGGTAAGAAGCCATACGCCTAAGATGGTAAACGCGATACAACCTAAGTAGGCAAGGATTTTCTTTGTCTGATTCATATTCTATTGTTTAATATTCTTCATGCTCAATCCCACGCATTTGCGACGCATATCGACTTCGATAACACAGCATTACTGATGGAGGCGGTTGAGGGAGACTTTTACATCCCCCTTGCCTTCAATAAAGCCTTTGTGTTAGGTGCTTTCAGACCTGTGAAATCGGAGAAGATTGTCATTAGATCTCGAGTGTTTCCACGTGAGAGAATCTTCTGTCGGAAGTCATCACCCACCTTGCGTGTCAATGCTCCATGTTCCGCAAAATAGTCAGCAATATTTACTGCTAATACCTCACTCCATAGATAGCTATAATAACCAGCCGCATAGCCTCCACCCCAGATATGGTTGAAGTAAGAAGTGGAATAGCGTGGTGGAATTTGATTGTTCAGTAGACCAATTTCTGACAATACCTTCTTTTCAAATTCTGGCGCTTCTTGAGCCGTCGGCACTTCAGAAGGTGAGAGGCAATGCCACGCCATGTCTAAGCAAGTAGCTGTAAGATTTTCACCCAACGAATAAGCTGAAAGGAAATTGAGTGAACCGAGCATCTTCTCACGCAAAGCATCAGGCATTGGTTCGTTGGTTTTGTAATGACGTGCATAGTGATTGAATACTTCTGGAATGCTGGCGAACGACTCATTGAATTGTGATGGCATTTCAACGAAATCACGTGACACGGCAGTACCACTCAATGTATTATATTTACAATTAGAAAGCATACCATGCAAAGCGTGTCCAAATTCGTGGAACATTGTTTGAGTCTCATCCCACGTTAAAAGCGTTGGTTGACCCTCAGGTGCTTTGGCAAAGTTACATACATTATATATTAATGGTTTTTGATTTCTATCTGAACTTTGTTTGAGGAAAGCACTCATCCATGCACCACCTCGTTTTGTTGGACGACGGAAGTAATCGCAATAGAATAAAGCTAATTGCTTACCATCAGCATCAAGCACGTCAAAAACTTTCATATCCTTGTTATAAGTAGGGATATCTTTGCGCTCACGGAAGCTAAGACCATAGACACGATGAGCGGCATAGAAGATACCATTCACAAGGACTGAATCAAGGTTGAAGTAAGGCTTCACGTCATCATCTGAAAAGCTATACTGATCCTTCTTCATCTTTGCCGAATAATAGAAGCGATCATAAGGTTGGAGAGAAGTTGACGAGTTGATAGGTTTTATAGTTGACGAGTTACTTGCATTAACTTGTCCACTTGTTGACTTGTTTACTTGCTCACTTGTCAACTTGTCTACTTGCTCACCTGTCAACTTGTTCACTTGTTTATTCATATACTCTTCAATCGCCTTTGTTTGCGCCTCTGACTTTGGTTGATAAGCCTCAATCATCTGACGGAGAAAAGCATATACATTGTCTGTATTTTTCGCCATCGTATTCTCCAACGAATAAGACGCATAATTCTTATAACCCATTAGTTGAGCCTTCTCTGCACGCAAGCGAGCAATCTTTACAATGATAGGGAAGGTGTTGTAAGCCCCTGTGCCATCCGTGCGATGGATAGACGCATTATAAACACGCTCACGCAGATTACGATTATCAAGACTAGCAAGGATTGGTTGTTGGGTGGTATTTGTAATTACAATACAATAAGGCGCTTTTCCACCACGACTCTCTGCATCCTTCTTGCATTGGGCAATATCAGCCTCGCTCAATCCTGATAGTTCTTTGATATCGTTAACCCATACAGTGCCCTCGTTTCCTGCCTTGGGTAACATATCACCAAACTCTTGTTGGAGTGTGGCTAACTCTTTATTAATGTCCTGTATACGAGCCATCTTCTCTTTTGGAAGTAAAGCCCCGGCATGAGTAAAATTTTTATAAACCACTTCCAGTAGTTTCTTGTCTTCTCCCGTGAGCTTTGTGTACTCATGGTCGTAAACATATTTCACACGTTGAAAGAACTTCTGATTAAATTTAATCTCATTCTCAAAGTCGGTCATCAATGGAACGATAGTTCCTTGCGCTTTTTCTATTTCGGGTGTCTTATCAGCTGACACCAATGCATAGAAAATATTTGATATACGCTCTAGGTTCTTTCCACTCCGTTCATAAGCCAATATGGTGTTAGTGAAGGTTGGCTTTTGCTTATTATCTGTAATTTTTTTTATCTCAGCCCTCTGTTCATCAATCGCCGTGCGAATAGCTGGGAGATAATCATTCCCCTTGATTTTACTGAAATCAGGGGCATTGAAAGGTAATGTACTCTGTTTCATAAGTGAATTACTAACAATCTGTGCACTATGCGCCTTCGACGTTTGTGCTTGCCCTGTAAGAGCCGTACAAACAAGCCCTACGGCAATCATCACATTCTTTAAGTTCTGTTTCATTTTACATAGGTGTTAGGTGTTTATATCCGCAAAGATACGATTAATAATGCAAGTAAGCAAGTATTCGACTTGTTAACTCGCTCACTTGTCTACTCGTTTACTTATTCACTCGTTTACTTGTTATTTTCAAATAAAATATTTATATTTGTGCAGTCATCAAAATAAACGTAATTATGAAAGCAAAATTATTTAAAAAAGTATTCTTCATGGTATCCTTCTGTTTGTTATCATTAAGCGCAATGGCTCAGATACCATCTATTCCAAGACGCACAACAACCTATCGTAATTATCAACCAGGTGTTGTTTGGGGAACGCAATACGATTACTTGTCTTTACGTTATGTTACTTATGACGACATCGCATATCTTGATCGTGGTCAGATAAGAGTTTTGAAGAACTCTATTTATGCGCGTCATGGTCGTCGATTCCAAGACGCTCGTCTTCGTAGATATTTCCTTTCTCAATCATGGTATCGACCAACGAAGAATGAGGTTAGTCCACGAGAATTGAATAAGTTTGAGAAGGCTAACATCGCATATCTATTGAAATACGAGCAATAGACCATTGAGCTTTGACCTTTTAAGCATTGAACTTGGAACATTGCTTTTAAAGCATTGTGTCATTGCTTTTTAGGTATTGTATCATTGATCTTTGAGCATTGTATCAATTACTTTTGCGTTTTGAATCATTGACCTTTAAAGTTCAATGCTCCAAGTTTTGTGTTTCAAAATATGTCATTCAAAATATGTTCTTTTGTCATTCTGTCTAAAAACGTCATTTTGTCTAAAAACGTCATTCTGTCTAAAAACGTCATTCTTTTTTCGTATTCCAATATTGAAATTTTATTTACTCAAATAACCATAAGATGAGAAGGATTATAAGCTTATTGATACCCCTTTTGATGTTCTCTTCTCTCGGTCTAAGAGCACAGAAGATTGAACAAATGTGGAATAATGCGCAAAGTATTGCACAAAGTAAACCACAGGATGCAATACGAGTGTATGACGATTTAATGCTAAAAGCTGAACACGAAAAACGATATGACATCCTTCTGAATGCTGGCGTTGAACGCCGTATGGTGACGATGAATTGGGCTCCAGATAGTCTCTTGCCTTATGCCGAACGATTGAAAAAACGTGAAGCACTTGTGCGTAGGAATGAGCCTGTGCTCTCCTCCATTTATAGTACATTACTTTGTGCATTGGGGCAAAGTGATAGTCCTGATGGACAAGCGTATGCTCAACTTGCTTTGGCTCATCCCGAACTCTTGGCGCACACACGTGTGAAAACAAAGGGGAATACGATTGACAAGTATTTTCATTATGATCTCTTGCATATAATAGGCTATACTTTGGGTGATTTCTCCACGCTCAATTCTTATTATTCGCGTGTAGGTAATCGACCAGCCACCTTCTTTACATCCCTAGAGATGTTAAAACAAAATGCACCAACGGATAAAGCCAGTCTTTTAAAGTCAAATTATCTTCACCAGTTAGATTCTCTTGCACAAGCTTATCATGATATTAAGGAGGGGGCTGAGGCGTCAATCCTCTATTGTCAGCTCCAGCGAGAATACGGACTTGTGAATGATAGTGTTTTACTGGCTAATGCCGAGCGAGCCATTCGTCAGTGGACTTCTTATCCTCGTGTCAATATTCTTCGTCAAATGGTATCTGATATGACACGTTCCTCTCTATCTCTTGCCCAAGAGCGTTCTCTTTGGTCTACTGATGAAGAGAGAACGCTTACGTTGGCGTATAAGAATGTTAACAATGTAAAGGTAATTGTACGAAAAGTTAAAGAGAAGAATCTTAATTGGGAAGACAATGATATAGACGATATGGTGGAGCATGAAACGATGCATAGTAGGAAATGCTTTTCACAAACATATAATTTGACAAATACCAATCGTTTACGTCAGTATCGAGACGAAATTAAATTACCAAAACTCAAGGCTGGTATGTATCTTCTTGAATTGAAGACTGATCCTAAGACGATAGGTGAGCGAACAATGTTCTTCGTTAGTGACATTCGATTGATGAGCCTTCCACAAGCTGGTGATACACTTCGTTTGGCAATCGTGCGGGCAAAAGACAATCAGCCCATTCACAATGCTTCTATCCAGTTGGATAAGGGGAAACCGATAGCCGTAAATGGTCAGGGCGAATTACGTCTCTATGATTATGAAGATTCCACCTCCTTATATGTTATTACGCCAGAAGGATCTCACCTTCCTCCCATTGATGTGGACCGATTGAGTGATTATGATCTTGACAAAGCAGATACCACACGCATGAATATTTTTCTTGACAGAGGAGTCTATCGTCCTGGTCAGATTGTCCACGTGGGGGTTATTCGTCATCAAATAAATCATACAAAAACAAAGGCTTGGAGTAATGCACTTACAAAACTATACTTGCGTAATCCACAAGGAGAAATTCTCGATTCTGTCAGTATTTTTACGGATGATTATGGCACGGCACACACCTCTTTCACCTTACCTAATAAAACGCTCAATGGCGCTTATACGATAGGAGTAGGGTGGAATGTGGCTTACTTCCGTGTGGAAGAATACAAACGCCCCACATTCACCATTGAGATTTCCAAACCAACAATGCGCTATGCTTTAGGCGATAGTATCACGCTAGAAGGTAAGGCGCAAAACCTGATGGGCGAACCTGTAAGACGTGCGAGGGTGATTGTAAACAGAACCTATCTATCTAATACAAAGCCAGATACACTCTTTACTGATAACAGAGGGCAATTCTTGATTCCAATGAAACTCGATAGTTCGGTAAGGTCAGGTGTGTCACGTAATTTCTTCTCAATCAATGGTACGCTTACTGATGGTACAGGTGAACAACAGACGTTTAATTATACCGTCTATGCCGATGACAAACGGGCTCATCTAACGATTCAATCAGATGGCGATTATCGAGTAGAACTTCATCACTTGCCCCAACTCTGTTTCTTGCTTACAAATAGGTGTGGAGTATTACAGAAAGGTCGAGTTAAGTATTGGTTGAAAGGCTATGAAAGTGATGTTCAATCTTGTGAGACCAGTGATACATATACATTGAAACCTTCGGACAAATCTGATAATCATTCTGTCGGTGTTATCACCCTACCTTTGCCTGCAAATGTAAAGAAAGGTCGGAATGAGCTCATAGCGACTTGTGAAGGTGATACGGCTCGTTATTCGTTCATTCTCTTCGATGAAAATGATAAGCGTCCGTGTGAAGAGATGAATGGGTGGTTCTATGCCACAGGCTCTGATTTTGGAGAAGGTGATAATTCTTCTGTAAAAGTTTATGTCGGCACGAGCAAGAGAAATATCCACGTGCTTTATTCCATCTTTACCCCTGAAAAAACATTAGAAAATGGAACCTTAGAATTGAGCGATACCATCGTCAGTCGCACATTTAATTATCGTCCAGAATATGGAGATGGTATGACCATTTGTTATGCTTACTATGTAGATGGTCAATTCCTTAGTTTTTCTCAAACGATTAATCGTCGGCTCGATGATAAAAATTTGAATCTCTCATGGACCACTTTCCGTGATAGACTCGTGCCAGGAGATAAAGAAACATGGACGCTGAAAGTTTCAACACCTGATGGTCACCCTGTGCGTGCCCAGTTAATGGCGACACTCTATGACAGGGCTTTAGATAGGATTGCCGAGAATCAATGGAAGTTCTCATTGGGTGATCGTCTCACCGAGGTTCGTGCCGAATGGTTAGGAATGGACAAGCTATTATCCTATTATATGAGCATTTATTCTCACTCACCCTCAATCACTTACAATTATCCTTCCTTAGATATGGGGCTAGCTGGAGGTGCAAAAATTATCGTTGAAGGTAAGGTTGTTGGTGAAGATGGAGAACCCATCATAGGGGCGACTGTCATGTCATGCGAGCGAAATGGATTAGGCACTGTGACCGACATTGACGGGCATTACCGATTGAAGGTGCACTATGGCGAGACGCTCCAGTTCTCATACATTGGTATGCAGAGTGTTGTGCGCAAGGTCTATGGTTCACGATTGGATATGACCATGAAAGAAAACAGTGATCAACTCCAGGAGGTAGTCGTTAGAGGTTATAGCTCTGTGAAGAAAGAATCTCTTACAGGAAGTGTGACTATTGTAAAGAATATTCCCTCCCTTTATGGCTCACGTGCCCCCATTTATCCTATATATATCCCAGAAGAAAAGACAAGCCCTACTTTGACTCTTTCCCCTGAAGAATTACAACATTTGACCAACCTTCCGATAAGAAAGAATTTTACGGAACTTGCCTTCTTCTATCCTAATTTGATGAGCGATACAGAGGGGGATGTCACACTCAATTTCACCTTACCAGAGAGCGTAACCTCTTGGCAATTCATGGGCTTGGCACATACCCAAGACATGAAGTATGGATTGATTCGCTCATCGATATTGGCTCGTAAACACCTGATGGTTCAAACTAACCTCCCACGATTCATTCGAATAGGAGATAAGGCAAGTATGAGTGCGAAAATATTTAACGTGTCAGATAAAAACATAGATGGAAAAGCCACGCTTATCCTCCTCAATGCAGAGAATGAGAAGGTCATCTATTCAGAGACACAAGCCTTCCAACTGAAGAGTGATAGTACGCAGGTGGTAAGTTTTTCTTATACCCCAGCAATGAATAATACGCCCTCCTTGCTCGTTTGTAAAGTGATTGTGACGGATGGAAAAATGAGTGATGGCGAACAGCATTATCTCCCTGTGTTAGATAATAAAGAACTCATTACACAAGCAATTCCTTTTACACTTGTTGGTAATGAAAAACTGACATTCCATCCCCATCAACTCTTCCCTACAAATAGTGAGCATAAGGGTATCTATCCTTGCCTGCGGGTGGAATATACGAAACACCCCGAGACAATGATTATTGATGCCTTACACGCTTACACTCATCCTGTGGATGGATGTGCGATCTGTCAGGCTATGGCGTATTATACGACAAGACTGGGGCATGAATTGGCAAAGGCTCATCCAAATTTGTTTGAGGTGAGAGATAGTGTGGAAAGAAAACATCTTACATCAAATCTGGAAAAAAATGAAGAATTAAAATCCCTGTCTTTACAAGAAACTCCATGGACTTTGACGGCAAAAAAAGAAACCGAACAGAAGTTGGCTTTAGTTGATTTCCTAAACGAATCAAAGATGTCGGAATATGAGAAAGACTTGACAGAACGATTGCGTGAACTCCAACAATCAGATGGCTCATGGGCTTGGTTTAAGGGAATGTCGGGTAATCGGTGGGTCACTGAGACGGTCATGGAACTCCTTGTTCGCCTTAACGCTATGATTGGGCACCAGCGAGCTATTGATGAGATGATGGAGAAAGGTTTTCATTATTTAGCCCAGGGAAAGACCGACTTAGAGGAACTTTACCTACGCGCATTAGATGGGCGAGGCGGAAAGGAGACGCTCACAAAATATGGTAAAGAACTTATACGAAGTTTAAAGAAAAACGTCTCCACGTATGATATCTATTCGTTGGCACAATCAGCCATCCTTCTTTATCACTATGGTGAGCAAAAAGAAGCCCGCCAGCTCGTAGAGACGTTGAAGCAATACACGGTTTATGACCAACTCAAAGGACGTTATTATGATAGTCAGCGTGCTGGGTATTCATGGCTCGATTACAAGATTCCATCCCACGTGTCGGCTCTTGAAGCCCTACAAATGATAACGCCAGAAGATCGTCTTACGATTGCCCAAATGAAACAATGGCTCTTGCAGGAGAAGCGAACACAATACTGGTTGACGACCATCAATAGTGCGAACGCAATCTACGCCTTCTTGAATGGAAAATCTCTTACAGATGCTCCTACGTTTAGAGATACAGAAGCGCATATTTTCAGTGCTGATAAATTGAAAGGAATAAGAGATATTTCTTTGTCAGGTGAGGGACGATTATGGTTGAATGATAAATATAATGGAACAGAATTAACGTCTGATTCTCAATCTGTTTCACCTACTCATATCAGCTTTGGAGCCCTTTATTTTCAATCCATTCAATCCGTCAAGGACATAAAAGCCCCGAAGGGCGAATTGCAGGTCAAGCGAGAAATCATCCCCTTACAAGCTGGGGCTTTACAGGTGGGGAGTCATGTAAAAGTGCGCATAACGCTTACTAGTACGCGTGATCTCGATTTTGTACAAATTATTGATAATCGTGCCGCTTGTATGGAACCTGTTGATAAGACGAGTGGGTATCGATATGGTAGAGATTGTTCTTATTATTTAGATGTCAAAGATAATTGCACTAACTTGTTTATCGGAATGTTACCCAAGGGCGTGCATGTAATAGAACAGGAGTATTATCTCGATCGTTCAGGAACTTATACGACGGGCACCATCACGGCTCAATGTGCATACGCCCCAGAGTTTATCAGTACGGAGAAAGGCTTACAATTCAGTGTGTTAAGCCCCTCCCATACCCCTCTACAGGCGAGGGGTAGGAGGGGGAATCCCTCTACAGGCACGAGGTAACGCCGAGTGTAGTACCGATAGCGGTAAGGATGGCGATAAGGGTCTGGAGGATGAATTTCCATGTTTCTTTCTTCTTCATGATTGTTTTGGATTTAAGTTAATAATGATAGGGCTGGGGCTATAGGCTTATGGTCTATGCTGATACAGGACCAGAAGATGGGTCAGATGGATTCTCTTTGGGAGTGCTAGTCTCTGGCTTGTGCGTTCTAGGCGACTTGTAATCAGAAGCCTCGGCAATGCGAACCACCTTTTCGAGTCGTTTGGGAGAGAGTGCGCCTGTCGCCCTTGCACGAAGTCTGAAACGTGAGATGTGCTTCTGTGGGTTATAGTCGTTTGCATCTTTCACACCTTGGGAGCTGAATCCTAGGGAGAAGATGGCGAGGTCGTCAATCTTTACAGGGTTTCCTGCAAGGTTTAGTTCTCTGACGCTTGCCACCATGTCGGTAAGAATACCCTTGATGGTTCCTTTCGAGAATGGCGTGTTATGATTCGCCATGTACTGTGCCAGTGCCTCAATGTCATAGGTGTTCCGAGTGACAATGTGTCCATACCAGTTGCCTTTGTGCTTAGAGGTCTTTCGGTTGTCTTGATGTAGTCTGTAATGTAGCATGTTAGTAAAGTTTTTTGTTTAGTTCAAAATTCAAAGTTCAAAATATGATTACTGTTTGACTTGTCTCACTTGTTTCACTTGTCCACTTGTTTCACTTGTCCACTTCTGTTCATATTGCAAAGGTACGATTGTTCTGTTTGTAAAGCAAGGAAATGAAGGGTATCAGAGGGGAGTTGTTCGCAGGAAAATTTTAATTTACGTTGTAAGTGGTTGATTTATAATGAAATGCGGTTTCCTTAAATTCGCACTTCGTCAATGTGACTTGTGAAAAGCCTCCAGCCCCCTCCAGCTCCCCCGAAAGGGGGAGAGCCCCAACTAGCTCAGAGGAGGATAAGCAAAAGATATTATTGCAAATCTTCAGCAAATAGGAGCTCCCCTCCCTTCGGAGGGGTTGGGGGAGGCTTCTTTTTCTGAGGTCGGGGGGAGTTTTTTTCACTTCCGTTTGTTACACGTTACGCGTTACACGTTACATTTTTATATCTCACACGTTAATAAGGGGATAAAAATTGTGGAATTTAAGGGCAAAAAAAGCATAATAAAACAAAGAGTAATAAAATGTAGATTTTTAAGGTAAATAAATTATAAATTAAAATATAAATAAAATTATTATTATATATAATATATATATTATATATAATAATAAAACTATACCCTCCCTGCCTCCACACGAAAACTCCATAAGCAAAAATGTAACGTGTAACGTGTAACGCTGTAACGAGGAAAGCCTCCCCAAGCCCCTCCGAAAGGAGGGGATGTGTACCCCACAACGTGTTTACTCAAATTCAAATTTCAAAGTTCAAAATTATGATTACTTTTCGATTACTGGAGTAACAATGATAGTAATAAACGCGTTAACTTGCACGCTAATTACTCGTCATGTTGTACGCCTCTTGTGTGAAAGACATCCCCTCCTTTGGAGGGGCTTGGGGAGGCTTTTTTTTACTTCCATTTGTCTACTCGTCCACTTGTATATTTTTTACGTTTTATATACGAAAAGTTAAAAATATTTCTTATATTTGCATTTAGTTTTATAAAAGGACCTCAAAATCTATTAGAATAAAATGCCTAAGACAAAGTTTATCATCTATAAGTACAGTTTTCTGAAAGAAGAGAACTTGTTTACTAAGAAAAACGAAACAAAAGAGGAAGCTATCAATAAAGCCCTTGAGACGTTTTCAAGTTTGTTTGAATCGAAGAGTCTGGATGTTTACCACTCGAAGAAGGACGGAACCCCCTGCAAGTATTCGAATCAAATAGAGCGCACATTGGACGGTGTCACCTATCTTCGCATTTGTGATCACATTGAGAGAACGCGAGTTAAGGACTTTAAGGAGACACTCGAAGACACCGAGCCTTTTTGTGCTGTTGTGGTTGATACGCGTGCTGGTTATGAGCAGATAGCCATCGAACGTAAGTCGGATGTTTTTCGAGGAGAGACGGATAAGATACGTAATCTTTTGCAGGATGCTTTCAATCGTGTTTTGATAAAATATGGTTTCAAGATTGCTATAAAACGAAAGATAAAGGTGACCGATTTTTGGCATACTGTGCATGAACAGGTGCATAAAAATAAAGATACGATAAGAAAAATTATTATTGATTTTCCTGATCCAGATAAGAATATTAATCTTGATACATCGCCTGGAATGTTGGATAGTCTGAAGTTGTATTCTTCGATAGCTAAGCTGACCAATGCGAATGATTGTCAGATATTATTATCGACGACCAAGGATAAAACATTGACATTACAGCGTGCAGAGAATGATGTTACTCACATTGTAGACTTGTGCTGTCGTTATGGTTATAATATCTCTGTTTATTTTCGTCAGATGGGTGTTTATCGGAGTAAGGAGAAGATGAATGCCTGTTATTGGATGGAGGACGATATTCTGACCGATTTTGTAAATAAAAAACTGGTTAATTATGGTGAGGGCGATACATTTGAGCTCGTACGATGGTTGACAGATATTAAGAATATAACAGAAGGCTTTGAAGATGAGAAACCAAGAGCAAAACGCAGGAAGAGAAGTGCTTGATTCTGTATTCAGTAATCATCCCCTTTATCGTTTGATATCGGGTGCATGCACGAAGTATGAACGAGAACTCACCCTCTCGGATATTCGCATGGAGGATTTTTTTGTAGAGACGGCTAACTGTCTGGATGAAGTGAAAGAAAAGGACAATGATCCTGCCTTTCAGGAAGAGATTTGTGAGGGGATGTGGGACAGTACATGGAGTCGGCTATCAAGAAAAAGTCAGAGTATAAATAAGGATGAGATAAATCTTGCCACCTGCGTTGTTCAAACCCTCCTCATTGTTTGTCTCATTTTTTCAGAGCCTCATTGTTATTTAGTGGAGATATTGATGCGGACAGCAGAGAGGAATTATTCCTCCCGTCGTGAAGAGATTTTGAGTGCTGTACAGAAATTTATGTGGCGTTATGGTGAGGATAGTTTGAGAGCGTGGGTGTCCGATTTTATGTCAGTAGATAACACTTCCTATTTGTCGGAGGAAATCGCAAGTGCACTCCATGGTGAGGAAGAAATTGTGGAGGAGGAAACCTCTGATGGGAAATATCCGCCTGTGAAGGTAAGGATGAAGATACTCGGTGAGCTTCTCAAGGAATGTGATTTGTGGACCAATAATCATGACAGGACGAAGGTTGCTCGTTTGATGAGTAATATCATTGGTACAAGTTATAATAATGCGCTCAACAATTTGAATAATGGATTGACCTTAAACGAAAAACAACACGGAAAGGATATTGATAATGTAAATAAGGTGCTTGATAGTTTGAAGTCTGATTTGCAAATAAAATGTTAAATACATTAACGAATCGCCTTGTTTAATGGGTTGATATGTTAAATGTGTGTTAATTACTCAAATCTATAACTGGTTGTACAACCGGTTATAACCCTACCTTCAGTTCTACCTTTGCCTGTGGATTCCAAAGTGGAGTCTGCAGGCTTTTTGTTTTCATCCCGGGCGAGAACTATGGCTTGCTTCATTACAAAAAATTAATTACAAAAAACAATGGAAGTAAGAATTCAGATAGCTGATGAGGTTTACAGAAGAATGTTAGTCAGTGAAAATCGAGTAAAGGGAAGTATTGGACTGGTTAGTCCGACGGAGGGCAATTTCAATGCTTGGAAGGTTTGGACTCCTGAGGCGAGTGAGAGTAAGACGATTCGCCTGCGTCATGGCAAGGCTTATGTTGATAGTCGTCGTACGCGTTTGATGCTTTCTATTGATCATACCGAGGAGGTGCGTCCTTACGATGTCATTGATCAAGAAAGCCAGCAGGCTAGCGACTTTGTGTATGATGTTTTTGATGAGTAAAAGCCTCCCCAAGCCCCTCCGAAGGAGGGGATGTCCTATTGGATGAAAATTTGCAATAATCCCCTTGATTTTCCTCCTCTGACCTATTGGCTGAAGATATACAAAAATTCCTTGCTTATCCTCCAATGAGCGAATTAGGACATCCCCTCCTTCGGAGGGGCTTGGGGAGGCTGGGGCTTTTTTTATTTTTAAATTAAAAAAAATGTTTAGTTATAGTTCAAGTATAAGCCGTGGTGTTGTGGATTGCACGCCCGAGCTGTTTTATCAAGTTGTAAGAAGTGAGAAAGTGGGTAAGATTTGTGCCGAGATTGCCGATGCCCACGAGTTGAAAATGCGTGGAGAGATGTCACGTGAGGATTTCGAGACGTTCAAGTCCGAACACAAGAAACGGCTTCCTGTGTTCCTCTTTCATGCCAGCTTTCCGAACGGAAGGAGGATTAGTGCTGATGCCGTCCCTTCAGGTTTGTCAATCTTTGATCTTGACCATATCAGTACCCTTCCAATTCCCCTGTTAAGAACATCAGAGAAGTCAGAAGGTGGGGACGATGATGGGCACGATAGTCTTGAGAATGTTTTGAAGGCACTGAAGGAAAGAGGTTGTATTGGTAAAAGTTTTTCCAATCTTCCCTATCTCTTTTCTCCTTCTTCGCCCATCGCCCTTATCCATATCTCTCCCTCCTGTGAAGGACTTCGTTTCGTTTTTCGATTACCAGAAGGGATGTCATTATCCGACGGACAGAAATGGTTTGCAGGTCAGTTGGGAATCAATGATTATGACGTGTGTGTGAAAGATTATGCCCGTTGTTCGTTTGCTGTGCCCGAGGATTATATCCTGTATATGAATGAGGAGAAGTTATTTGAGGCCTCCTCCAGCTCCCCAGCCCCCTCCAGCTCCCCCGAAAGGGGGAGAGCCCCAATTCGCTCAGGGGAGGATAAGCAAGGAGAGTATTCTTCATCCAATAGAACTCCCCTCCCTTCGGAGGGGTCGGGGGAGGCTTCTTCCCTTTCGGGGTCGGAGGCTTCTTTCCGTGGCATTCCCTATGCCCGCATTATTCAAGTGTGGTGGGAGCATACAGGAGGTGAGCCCGCACAAGGCGAACGGAATATACGATTGTATTCGCTTGCCGTGAATATTCGTACGATATGTGATAATGACCCCGAGCTTATCTGTAGACTTATACCTACCTTTGGATTGCCTGATGCAGAGGTGAGAAATATTGTTCACTCTGCTTGTAAGGAACAACCTAAGGGCATGACACGACTCATGCGTGAGGTATTGCGTGAGGCCTCCCTCGCCTGTTCTGGAAAAGATGTGAGTCCGTTGGGTGATTCTGGGGAAGAGGGTGAGCCCGTGGATCACAAATCCCATTCAACCTCCCTCCTACTGAAACCCGAAATGCTTAGAGGAGCCATTGGACTTCGTGAGAGCATTCAAAATATACCTGCCAAGATGCGCTTTCCTGTATTGTGCTCCATCCTCCCACTTGCTGGGGCTTACGCCGATGGCGTTGAGGTAAAGTATTGTGATGGCAAGCGAATGCGTTTAGGTCTATTGTCGGTCATTACAGGTCCACAAGCTTCTGGAAAGAGTGCCTGCAAAGATGTGCTTGACGTCTGGCTTCGTCAGATGAATGAGGATGATGCAGAGGCACGTCGTAAGGAAGAAGAATGGCGTCAGGAACGTAAGAATCGTAAGGCGAATGAGAAAGCCCCTTCCGACCCTCAAGTATTGATTCGTAATGTTCCCGTGACCATATCCTGTTCAACACTTCTGAAACGTTTAAAAAATTCTCGTGGGCACATGCTTTTTTCTTTTGGTGAGGAACTTGATACCCTCCGTAAGACAAATGGAGCTGGTTCATGGTCGTCAAAGTATGACATCTATCGCCTTGCTTTCGATAATGGTCAATGGGGACAGGATTATAATTCAGATCAAGCCGAGTCAGGGCTAGTATCCGTGGCTTATAACTGGTCCATCCTTGGCACATACGGAGCTCTCCGCAAGTGTTTTGGGCGAGATAATGTTGAAAATGGACTCTCTTCCCGTGTTATCATTTCAGAAATGCCCGATAATTCTTTTGCCCCGATTGAGGTTTATAAGGAAATCACCGATAGTCAGTATGAGTCAATCAATAAAGCCGTGAACCTTCTTCGTTCTTCAACAGGATTCATTGATACACCTCGCCTTCGTAAGACCATTGGTCAGTGGGTGGAGGAGAAACGTCTGGAAGCACTCCAGAAAGCCGATATCGTCATGGATACTTATCGTAAGCGTGCGGCCGTAATAGGCTTTCGGTGTGGGGTTATCTTCAGTCTTCTCGCTGGTAAGGAAACGAAAACTTGTCTTGCTTTTGCACGTATGATGGCCGATTATGTGTTGGAGGGTCAATGTCATGTTTTTGGTGAGATACTGATGGAACAAGTGAAAGGGAATAATGAAGCTAGTGAGTACAATTCCGTAAATCAGAATGTCTTTCAGGAATTGCCTGCCTCGTTTGAAAATCGTGATGTCCAGAGACTTCGTCCAGAGATTACGCCTGGTAACTTGCGTGTCATCCTTTTCAGGTGGAAAAATAATGGCTGGATAGAGAAAGATGGAGAAAGATGGAGAAAGAAACTTTGACGTTTTTGACTTATTTATAAGTGTTACACGTTACGCGTTACACGTTACATTTTTGAGTAAACGAGAGAACTAATAAACCCCAACATTATGCAAATTACAATCAATAGAATAGCAAAGAAAGCCACCTATACCATTGGTCGGCTATTGATAGATGGGAAATATTTTTGTGATACGCTTGAGCCAGCTGATCATGGACTGAAAAAAAGGATGTCCCTCGTCAAGATAAAGAAAATAAAACACGACAGAGGGCGTTCAGCCATCCCCACAGGGACTTATCGTGTGCTGATAACGAAAAGTCCAAAGTTTAAAGCGTGGCTTCCCTTGATCTTTGGTGTGCCAGGTTTTGAGGGAATCAGAATACATGCAGGTAATAAGCCCGTCAATACACGAGGATGTATTCTTGTGGGTAGGAATAGAATTAAAGGACACCTCGTGACCTCCCGTGCTGTTCTCCTTTCCCTCATTCGGGTTATGACAGAAGCACTTGACAGGGAGGAAATAATAATGCTTAACATACAGTAATATAAAAGTAAGCAGGATGGGGATAGAAAAGAGTGAAAGCTCCTTTTTTATTCCCACGAGCTTACCTTCTATTCAAAAATAAAATATTATCTTTGCAAAGAACATTTAGGAAAGAGATTAGAAATGATATCAATAGACGGACTGACGGTGGAATTTGGCGTGAAGCCCTTGTTTAAGGATGTTTCATTCGTCATCAATGAACGAGATAGGATAGCCTTAGTTGGAAAGAATGGTGCTGGAAAATCGACGATGTTGAAAATCTTGTGTGGTCTTCAGAAACCAACAAGTGGTGCTGTATCAGTACCCAATGATTTGACGATTGGATACCTGCCACAGGTGATGAAACTTTCTGACGATACAACGGTGAAGGAGGAGACACGTAAGGCTTTTGCTGATAAGACAAAGATGGAGGAGAAGCTCAAGAAGATGGAGCAGGAGATGGCCGAGCGTACTGACTATGAGAGTGATAGCTATGCCGAACTCGTTGAACGCTTTACGACTGAGCACGAACGCTATATGATGATGGGAGGCGAGAATTATGAGGCAGAGATTGAACGTACTTTGACAGGTTTAGGTTTTACACGTGATGATTTTGATCGTCCTACACGTGAGTTCTCTGGTGGATGGCGTATGCGTATTGAATTGGCGAAGATTCTTCTCCGTCGTCCAGACGTACTCCTACTGGATGAGCCAACGAACCACCTTGATATTGAGTCCATCCAATGGCTGGAACAATTCCTTGCACAGAGTGCCAAGGCGGTTGTCCTTGTGAGTCATGACCGAGCATTTGTCAATAATGTCACGAATCGTACACTGGAGATAACCTGTGGGCATGTGGAAGACTATCGTGTGAAGTATGACGAATATCTCGTGCTTAGAAAAGAGCGTCGTGAACAACAGCTTCGTGCGTATGAGAACCAACAGAAGGAGATTGCCGATACAAAGGCATTTATTGAGCGTTTCCGTTATCAAGCCACCAAAGCCGTACAGGTTCAACAACGCATTCGTCAGTTGGAGAAGATTGTGCCAATAGAAGTGGACGAGGTGGATAATTCAGCTATGCGTCTGAAGTTTCCTCCTTGTCTGAGAAGTGGAGATTATCCAATCATTGCTGAAGGCTTAGGGAAGACTTATCCCAATAGATTGCATAGTGATGGACCAGGTCAGACGGTGTTTGAGGGGGTCGACCTGATTATTAAACGAGGTGAGAAAGTGGCTTTCGTCGGTAAGAATGGTGAAGGTAAGTCTACTTTTGTGAAGTGTATCATGGGCGAGATTCCTTTTGATGGTACGCTGAAGATAGGTCATAACGTACAGATAGGTTATTTCGCACAGAATCAGGCACAATTATTAGATGAGAACCTTACGATTTATGAAACGATTGATAGGGTCGCCACAGGCGATATGCGTCTGAGGATAAACGACTTGCTCGGTGCCTTTATGTTCGGTGGAGAGACGTCAGAGAAGTATGTCAAAGTACTTTCTGGAGGTGAGCGTTCACGCTTAGCAATGATCAAACTCTTGCTTGAGCCAGTGAATCTTCTTATCCTTGATGAGCCAACGAACCACCTCGATATCGCCTCAAAGGAAGTGTTGAAGGAAGCCATCAAAGCCTTTGATGGTACGGCAATTATCGTGAGTCACGATCGTGAGTTCCTCGATGGATTGGTAAGTAAGGTCTATGAGTTCGGTGGTGGTAAGGTGAAAGAGCATTTAGGGGGAATCTATGATTGGTTGAAAAGCCCCTTCCAACTCCCTCCAGCCCCCTCCAGCTCCCCCGAAAGGGGGAGAGCCCCAATTCGCACATTGGAGGATAAGCAAGGCGATCATTGCAAATCTTCAGCAAATAGGGCTCCCCTCCTTTCGGAGGGGTTGGGGGAGGCTTTTTCCTACGCCGAACGCAAAGAGATACAGAAGAAGATTCGTAAGGCTCAACGTGCCGTGGAGGAATCCGAAAGCAAGATTGCCAAGTTGGAGGCACGTAAGAAAGAATTGGATGATCTATTGATGACACCAGAAAATGCCTCGAACATGGAGCTTGTGACAGAATACACCAACCTTCAGCGCGAACTCGATGAGGAAAACGAACGATGGCTCATACTGTCGGAAGAGTTGGAAACTCTGAGGCTTTAATTTTATTAAAAATATTTTTACTATGCGTATCAAAAAACTTTTACCAATGATGCTCCTTGCATCTGTCCCCTTTATTGCTATGGCACAGGGTCAGGCAGGTATCAAGGCTGAAAATCTCGACAAGTCGGTACGTCCAGCTGACGATTTCTTTACGTTTGCCACAGGTGGATGGCAAAAGCTCAATCCCCTTCCTGGCGCGTTCTCACGCTTTGGTTCGTTCGACCAGTTACAGGAGAACAATAACAAGCGGATTAACACAATCCTTACAGACTTGCTCAAAAAGCAGGGCAAGGAAGGTTCGGTAGAGAGAAAGTTAGGCGATTTCTATAAGCTCGCTATGGATTCGGTTCGTCGTAATAAGGAAGGTGTAAGCCCTGTTAAACCTCTGTTGGACGAAATGGAGAATGCAAAAACGTTGACCGATCTTCGTAATCTTCAGATTAAGTATGCCACTTTTGGATATGGTGTACCCTTTGGATATGGTTTTGATGCCGACCAAAAGAATGCTAAACAGAACATATTAAATCTTGGTCAAGGAGGTTTAACACTTGGTCAGAAGGAATATTATCTGGATAATGATAAAGCCACGAGCGAGATTCGTAATGCTTATCGCCAGTTTATTGTCAATATGTTCCGACTCTTTGGATTCTCTGACACACAGGCTCAGGCACGTCGTGATGCCATTATGCGTTATGAAACAATGTTAGCTTTGATTTCAAAAAGTAATACAGAATTACGTGATGTTGAGGCCAATTATAATAAGATGACGCTTGATGAGTTCAAGGAGAAATATCCTCATCTCCCATTGGAATCATTGGCGAATGCTGAAGGTATACAGAGTAAGGATATTCAAACAATGGTGGTTGGACAACCCTCATTCTTCGCTGGCGTTGATAAACTGGCATCTACTGGTAATGCAGATGAACTTCGTGCACGAATGGAATGGGATGCAATCTTGTCATCAGCTAATTGTTTGAGCGATAATGTACGTGCTGAATATTTCAACTTCTTTAGTAAGACCATGCGTGGAACCAAGGAGGATTATCCTCGTTGGAAACGTGCCACACGACAAGTGGAAGAACAAATGGGCGAGCCACTCGGACGTATTTATTGTGAGCGTTATTTCCCAGCGTCAAGTAAGAAACGTATGGAGGAATTAGTTAAAAACTTGCAGGTGAGCCTTGCTGAACGTATTAAAGCACAAGATTGGATGAGTGAGCCGACAAAGAAAGCCGCTCTTGAGAAGCTCTCTACCTTCTATGTGAAGGTGGGTTATCCCAACAAGTGGAAAGATTTGAGTAAACTTACAATAGATCCGTCAAAGTCTTTTTATGATAATGTTCAAGCATGTCGTAAGTTCTGGGCTGACGTGACTATTCAAGAGAAAGCTGGTAAGCCTGTTGATAAGGATGAATGGTTGATGACCCCACAAACGGTGAATGCTTATTATAATCCTACGACAAATGAGATTTGTTTCCCAGCAGGTATTCTTCAGTATCCATTCTTTGATCCTAAGGCCGATGATGCCTTCAATTATGGAGCCATCGGTGTGGTGATTGGACATGAGATGACGCACGGATTTGATGATCAAGGACGCCATTATGATAAGGATGGTAATATGACAGACTGGTGGACAGAAGAGGACGGAAAGAACTTTGAGGCACGTACAGGAAAGTATGCTGACTTCTTCAGTGCTATTAAGGTTTTGCCTGATCTTCATGCGAATGGTAGGCTCACATTAGGTGAGAATCTAGCTGACCATGGTGGTCTTGAGGTGGCTTTCAATGCTTTCGAGAAGACGCCAGAAGCCAAGAAAGGTAAGGTTATCATGGGCTTTACTCCAGAACAACGTTTCTTTATTGCTTATGCAGGTGTATGGGCAAACAATATTACAGAGGCCGAGATTCGTAGTCGTGTGAAGAGTGATCCTCACTCTCTTGGCGAGTGGCGTGTAAATGGTGCTCTTCCTCATATCAATGCGTGGTATAAGGCGTTCGGTGTGAAGGAGGGCGATAAGCTCTTCATCCCAGAGAATGAACGTCTGAAGCTTTGGTAAACGAAACTTGTGATATAAGTTTATGTAGGCATACGTATCGTTTGCTCACATTAAAACGTAATAGACTCAGTCCCCTCCAATCAGAGGGGACTTTTTTCCTTTATGAAGGATTTGTGAAATGTGAATAGATAAGGAAGTTTGCCTTCTACTTTATTCGTGGTTTTATATTATTTAATCTATCGTGTTTCCCTTATTTGTCTGATGTATTTGTTCAATTGGTAATTAATCACTATCTTTGTATCTGATTTTTCGTAAGTGATATAGGAGTAGGAAAACTCCTAATAGAAGAACAGGATTTATGCCATTAAGATTACCCGATGGACTTCCAGCCATAGACATATTAAAGCGTGAGCATATCAACATAGAGGATGGGCTTGTAAGGGAGGATGATTATCATCCACTTCGCATAGTCATACTCAATCTTATGCCATTTAAGATTACGACTGAAACTGATTTCATTCGCCTTCTTTCTAATAGTCCGCTATTGTTGGACATCAGTTTTATGAAGCTCAAGAGCCATACTTCCATCCATACGCCTGCGGAACATATCAATCGTTTCTATCATACGCTTGAAGAACTCAGCAAGGAGAAGATTGATGGTTTGATTATCACAGGAGCACCTGTTGAAGGAATGCCTTTCGAGGAGGTGGACTATTGGGCAGAACTACAGGAGATATTTAATTGGGCTCGTGAGAATGTGCGTTCAACGCTTTACATCTGTTGGTCGGCACAGGCTGGACTCTATCATTTCTATGACATCCCGAAATATCCTTTATCCAAGAAGATGTTTGGAATCTTCCCTACGATTCCTTTAAAGCCTGAATTGCCTCTCTTTCGTGGTTTTGATGATGTCTTTCGTATGCCTCAGAGTCGTCATACAGAGATAAGGCGTGAGGATATTGAGCGAGTTGATGACCTCGAAATCATTGCCGAATCAAAGGAGAGTGGGGTTTCTATTGTAAGGTCACGTAATCGGTATGAATTCTTTATCACAGGTCATTTGGAGTATGCCCCTGAAACATTAGATAGGGAGTATCATCGTGACCTTGGTAAGCGTGATGATGTAGAGATTCCAAAGCATTATTATCGTGAGGATGATCCTATGAAAGGTCCACTTGTTACTTGGCGTGCCCACGCTAACCTACTATTTATGAATTGGGTAAAGCTGATTGCCACCCCCTTTAGTGAGTAGAAGGGAAATAGAGTAGGGTTTTTTCTCAATATAATACCCCTTTAAAAGCGTAATCTATAATGATAAAAGATAAAAGTCATATTTATTCCTCTCATTTTACTTCTGGTATAGCTGGAGGGAGTCGCTCTATTGAACTCCTTGCTCCAGCCAAGAATCTTGAATGTGGAATAGCCGCAATCGATCATGGAGCAGATGCCATATATATCGGTGCCTCTCGATTTGGGGCACGCCAATCGGCTGGTAATAGTGTTGAGGATATTGGTAAGTTATGCGAATATGCTCATCGTTATGGCGTCACGGTTCATGTGACCATCAATACGATTATCTATGATGAAGAGTTTGAAGAGACGCTTGCTTTAGTCCGTGAGTTGGTGAATGTTGGCGTTGATGCCTTCCTTTTGCAAGACATGGGATTGATGAGTAAGGTGAGGGATATAGTGCCTGATACGATAGCTCTCCACGCCAGTACACAATGTGACACACGTACATGGGAGAAAGCCCAATGGTTGAGCGAGCAGGGTTTCGATCGTATTGTGTTGGCTCGAGAATTATCAGTTGAAGAAATCAGTGAGATACATAAACGTTTGCCCAATCTGGAGTTAGAGACCTTTGTGCATGGCGCATTATGTGTGAGTTATAGTGGAATCTGTTATGCCTCACAATATTGTTTTGGGCGTTCAGCCAATCGTGGTGCATGTTCTCAGTTCTGTCGTTTAGCGTTTGACTTGAAGGATTCAGACGGGAAAACCATAGAACACCAGCGTCATCTTCTCTCATTGAAGGATATGAGTCAGATAGATAATCTTGAGGCACTAATGCGTTCAGGGGCTTGTGCTTTTAAGATAGAGGGAAGACTGAAAGATATTAATTACGTAAAGAATGTGGTCTCGGCTTATAGCCAACGCATTGATGAGATTATCCGCCAATACCCTCGTGAGTTTCGTCGTGCCTCTTTAGGGCGTGTGGCTTATTCGTTTACGCCTAACCTAAAGAAAACCTTTAATCGTGGATATACGAGCTATTTCTTAAATGGTCGACAGGCTGATATCTTCTCCCCTGATACGCCAAAAGCCTTAGGCGAGTTTGTAGGTACGGTGAAAGAGATTAGGCGTGATAGTTTCAATGTGGCTGGTACGTCAAGTTTTGCTAATGGCGATGGATTGTGCTTTTTGGGGAGTGAACAAGAGGACAAGAAGGCAAGTAGACAAGTTCATGGTTCCAATAACTCGTCAACTCGTCAACCCGTCAACTCTCCAATAGTCCTCCATGGTTTCCGTGTGAATCGAGCCGTGGGTAATCGCCTTTATCCCTACAAGATGCCACATGGCTTAAAGCCTGGTATGGCATTGTATCGTAATCAAGATCAAGCCTTTGATAAGGAGTTGAGTGGTACTACGGCTATCCGTAAAATACCTATTGTAATGACTTTCGGGCTTACGGATAATGGCTTTATATTAAGGGGGAAGCTCGTATCTGATGATAGTATGGAAGATACATTAAGTGCTGAAACACTTATTAGTTTCGATCATCAACAAGCCCAGAAACCTCAACATGATAATATCGTTCGTCAGTTGACAAAACTCGGAAACACGGCTTATGAATGCTCGGATGTTAGACTTGAGGATGGGGTGGAGCAATGCTTTATTCCTAGTAGTATACTTGCTGATTTGCGTCGTGCATTGATAACAGAATTAGACAAGAAGATACAGGAAAGAAAGCGTATCACCATTCACAGAACGACAAGATTGGATAGTGATAAGGCGCAATCCTATAAGTTTGTGAGAGAGGCTAACCCTAGTCAATATCAGGCATTCCCTTACCTTTATAATATCTCTAACGATGTCGCCCGTAAGTTTTACGAACAACAAGGATTAACAAAACCCGATGAGGCTTTCGAGAATCAACACCCACAAGGCGTACAAGTGAAGCGTGGACAAGTGGAGGATGCCTTACTCATGCAATGCCGTCATTGTATTCGTTATTCGTTAGGCTATTGTGTGAAACGTGGAGGAAAGAAACCCACATGGCGTGAACCTCTCTATTTAGAGTTACCCGATAAGCGTCGTTTTCGCCTAGAGTTTGATTGTAAGGATTGCCAAATGAATATCCATCCTGACGTAGAGTAAGTGTGTTTCATCTAACCTTTAACCCCAAACATTCTCACAATATGCGAAGATATTATCCGATATTGATCGTCTTTCTGTTTAGTGTGACACTCATGATAACAGGCTGTTATCATAAGAAGACACCCTCTTCCTTCCGATTACCAGATAGTATTCAAGAGGCACAGATTACACGTAGATTAGAGGCTGGAGGCGACTCTCTTTCAAAGCAAAAAGATAGTACAGAGGATGATTGGCAAGGCTCTATAAGTGGGGCTGACTCGCTTTCTTTCCGTGTGAAACACCATTACTCGCAAGGCTTTAACTTTGTGGTCAGCTCAGATTCACTTATGCTTATACGCCAACAACCCGAAGAGGCCGTGAATCGAATGAAGACTGATTCGTTCGCCGTGCATGAGGGTAAGGGGATTGTCGTGGCTGATATTCGTATTCTTCCTGACGATAAGAATGATTCTGTATGGGTTCAGATAGCGACTGAAGATTACGCCTTTGGATGGATACATGAAGGGCGTCTTTTGAAGCAGGTAACCCCTGACGACCCCATATCCCAGTTTATCTCCACCTTCTCTAACATCCACTTACTCATCTTTATGATTATTATTTCTATCATAGGTGTGGGCTATTTGGCACGTAAGATATTAAAGCGTAATGCGCATATTGTCCACTTCAATGACATCAATTCCTTCTATCCTACATTGTTAGCTGTAGTAGTGGCATTATCAGCGGCCTTCTATGCTAGCATACAACTCTTTGCCCCAGAAACGTGGAGGGAGTTCTATTTCCACCCATCGCTCAACCCGTTCTCCCAGCCCTTACTTCTTAATATCTTCCTAGGCTTAGTATGGGCAATGCTGATCATCGCCATAGCTACTATTGACGATGTGCGCCGTTTATTGAAGTCGGGTGATGCCATACTCTATCTTAGTGGATTATCCGCCGTATGTGCCGTTAATTATATTATCTTCTCCGTTCTCACCTTATATTACATAGGTTATATCCTACTTGTCGTTTATATCTATTATGCCTTTCGTATGTATTTACGAAGGAGTAGTGAGACTTATTATTGTGGGAATTGTGGGACTCGCTTACATCGTAAGGGGCGTTGTCCGCATTGTGGTGCGATGAATGAATAAGTTATCCTAATAAATTAGGATTGTGTGATATATATATTCTCTCTATCTTTGCAGAGTGAAATAATACTTAAACGTAAGAAAGCGAAAAAGATATGTTTAAATACCAGTTTAGCTTAGCTTTGTTGATAGCAACAGGCTTGTCAGTAGGAGTTCATGCTGATAATACCATAGCAATAGGTGATACCTCTCGGGTTTATGATATTGATGAGGTATTGGTAATCAATCAGCCGAAAGAGGTCTATCGACTTCGCCAACAGCCTTTGAGTAGTACGTCTTTCGATGGAAGCCAACTTCTGCAATTAAATGTGCAGGACGCTCGCCATCTATCCACCTTTGTCCCGTCATTCATTATGCCAGAATATGGAAGTCGTTACACTTCCTCTATTTATATGCGTGGTATCGGCTCACGGGTGAACTCACCAGCTGTTGGTATTTATGTTGATGGAATGCCGATATTGAATAAGAGTGCTTTTAACTTCCACACTTATGATATTGACCGTGTCGACGTATTGCATGGTCCTCAAGGAACGCTTTACGGAATGAATACAGAAGGCGGACTCATTCGTATGTATAGTCGTAACCCATTCCAGTATCAGGGCACAGATGTTAAGTTCTCGCTTGGTACGAAGCTATTGCGCAAGGTGGAACTGAGCCATTACCAAAAGCTCGATGACAAGTGTGCCTTCTCTTTATCAGCTTTCTATGGTGGACAAAACGGGTTTTTCCGAAACCAATTTGACGGAAGTCGTGCCGACCTTATCAATGAGTTCGGAGGCAAGGGACGCTTTATGTGGAAAGCGTCAGACAGATGGATGTTCGATTGGATAGCCGACTATCAATACACTCACCAGAATGGGTTCCCTTATGGACAACTCGTGACAAAAGAAGAGATTGCATCTGCACCCCTTACCTCGCCTTTATATGCTATGAAGGCTGGCACACAAATGCCCAATCAGAACAGACAGAGCTATTACAGACGTAATATACTGAACACAGGAATGGGAATCAAGTATGCTGGCAATGGCTTTGACGTGAATAGCATGACTTCCTGGCAATTCCTCCATGACAATATGCTAATGGATATTGATTATCTCCCACAAGATTTCCTCCATCTTACCCAGCGTCAGCATGGTAATAGCATTACTGAGGAACTATCAGTGAAGAGTAATAGAAACGGCAAATGGCAATGGACATTCGGTGCCTTTGGTTCTTATCAATGGTTGAAGACGATGGCGCCCATCTACTTCGATAAGGATATGAATGCAGCCCTGTCAAAGAAGATAACGGACTATGCTTATAACGGGATGCTCAATGCCATGGCACGTGGTATGGTGCCTAGTTTCATAGCACGTGGTATGTCTGAAGAAGCGGCTATGCTAGCGGCTCGCACGCTAGTAGCTACTAATATTGCACGTGCGGGAGGCGTTTCCATTAATATGACGATGGATCCTGTCCCAGGCGTTTTCCGTACACCAACATTTAACTTTGGAGTCTATCATGAGAGTAATATCGACCTCACCAATCGCCTAAGAGCGACACTCGGCTTACGCTATGACTATTCGCATGTGGCGATAGACTATGCGACTTCAGCTCGTGTCGTATTGCAAGAGCACGTGCTAGGTGTGAATATTAATCCTGTAATCACATCAACGTTGAATCACCATGAGGGTAATCATTTCAAACAATTACTACCAAAGGTTGGACTAACTTATCGTTTCGATGACGGGAGTAACCTATATGCCACATGGTCTAAGGGCTATCGTGCTGGCGGATATAATTTCCAAATGTTCTCTGATATATTGCAGGCTGAGACATCACAAGCCGCACAAAAGGCACGTGCAGATGTGGATATTCAGCATGATGAGGCTTATTATAAGCGAATCGCTAAGACGATAGAATATAAGCCTGAGACTAGCTGGAACTATGAGGTAGGTGCTCACCTCAACCTCTTGGGGCATCAAATTCATCTTGACCTAGCAGCTTATTACATGCAAATCCGTAATCAACAACTCTCTGTAATGGCTGGTAATTATGGTTTCGGACGTGTTATGACAAACGCAGGCCGTAGTCATTCGTGTGGCTTAGAGGCGACTCTTCGAGGTGGTGCACTTGATAATCGTTTGTCTTATGCCCTTAGTTACGGCTTTACAAGTGCCCAGTTCGATGAGTATTCCGATTCTATCGCTGGTGGCAATAAGGTGAATTACAAAGATAAGAAAGTGCCTTTCGTCCCACAACATACATTGGGCGCAAGTGCTGACTATCGTATTGATGTTGACCCAGCCGCCTTACTCGATGCCTCTTATCGTTTCCATTTACGTAGTGTGACCGTAGGTTTGAACCTCTCGGCACAGGGCAAGACTTATTGGGATGAGCAGAATATGATAGGACAGAACTTTTATGCTGTCTTGGGCGCACATGCTGATGCTGACTTCGGGCAGTTGCACGTGAACCTTTGGGTTCGTAATCTGACTGATACGAAGTATAACACGTTTGCTGTCCAAAGTGCTGCTACGGGTAATAAGTTTACATTTGTCCAGCGCGGTAATCCATTCCAGCTAGGTGTTGACTTTAGATATAAGTTTTGAGGGAGTTAACAAGTAGACAAGTTTACAAGTAGACGAGTTATTAGTTGGATGGAAGTGATGGTGTTGAAGTTGACGAGATAGACGTGTTGACAAGTATGCGAGTTATTTGTTCGTTCATTTACTTCTAGGCTGACGGCTCAATGACACATACGAGTCACGTGCGTGACACGTATGTGTTAACCATGGTGACACATACGAGTAAATTAAGTAACACGTATGTGTCATTTTTGTTACCTCCTATTGGTTGATTTTATCTTTCATGTAATTGATTCTAATACCTTGTGTTATAGGCTGTTTCTCATAGTTAGGTAAAGCCTATGTTCTGTTAGGTGTTCCTATCCCGAAGGAGAGGGTTGGGAGAGAGTTATAACCTAACAGGTATGGACAGTTGTAGTTCGGTAAAGTCGGCTTTCGTGGCATGTGCGTTCACACTGAATCCTAGGGTTAAGCCCTTTAGCTTAGGGAAACTATAGAAGACACCCACCTGCTCGTGATAAGGATATTCAAGTCCGTGATTGGCACTATATCCCATGTGTCGGTAAAGATAATAACCGAGTGTGAGGCGAACGGAAACATTCCCATAGTAAACCTCGTGACGTGCCTCGATGCTTGCTGACCACGGACTATGTTTCTCGTCAGTATGTCCGTTTTCTTTATCCATTCTTGCTATCCGATGCGCATATTCTCCGTAGAATAGCCCGACGCCTACCCCCGATGCCCAACGGCGAGCGTAACGATAGAGGAGATGTGTGTGAAAGGAGTAGGCTCCGTAATAAGTAAAATGTTCTTTACGATAATCAGGCTGTCCTTGAGGGGTATTGAACTGAGTTTGTAACCATTCCTCAAGTAATGTTTTTCCACCTAGTCCGAGGGTAAACTCTGTGAACCAATATTTTTGAAAGGGCTTAGTTTTATTAGTATTACGTTTCACAATGGGGCTTGTCGCTTGTTGAGGCTCGTAAACAAGTCCTACGAACGGACCGAAGTAATTTGCGCCTTTGTTGGGTCGTGCCATAGCTCCATTGCTATGATGTGCGAAGTCTAATCCGCCCTTTACGCTCCATTCTTTCGCTATCTTAACTTGTCCGTACAAGCCAGCATTGAAATAAATATTTAGGTGTGAGCCAATATATTCATTATCTATGTCGTTCTTCTGATTATATTTAAGGCTCGTGTAGGCAATACCCGTTCCTAGATAATATCCCCATTGCCAGTGCTTGCTTCGATAGAGTGGTCGGTTGAAAGTACCATATAAGGTGAGGAAGTTCCCCAGCTTACTGGTATAGTTTACAGGCTGTGCTTCGCCCCACGGATCATCTCTGTGCATGGTTGTACCATGGTTGAGATGATAGCGGAGACCGAATGAAAAAGTAGGGTAGTTATAGTCGTGTGCATACGCATTCTTCGTAGGCGTAACGTTTATTTGTGCAGCCCAAGAATGCGTGTCTTTCGTCTTCGTCCAGATACGTGGCTCCTTATCTAAAGTGAGCGTTTGTGCAGGGATATAGCGGAACTCTATCCCCATCTTCGCAATGGAGAGCGAGTCTTTCTCCTCTGCTGTCACATTGATCGAAAGGGTAGAGAGAAGTATGAGGATAGCAGTTCTCACCTTATTATATTATAGCACTTTAATCCTGTAACCCAGTGTTATCTCAAACATATTATTGCGAGCATTTCGCATGAGTTCTTGAGCTTCAGCATTGCGCGCTAGCTTCCTAAAGTAGAGATTATAGCGTGCTTCAATCTGCCATTGGCTCCATTCATAACTAACACCAAATGGGATTGCTATATCACCTTTATATATGTGATCCTTCAGATTGATATTTTTTCCATTTTTCTCTTTAGCATGTGCGCTGATAACATATCCTGCGTGTACTCCAGTAGTGAAACTCCATGGTAAATCAGTCCAAGGGTACCAACGTACAAGATAGTTCATATTGAGATAGTGCAAGTTAAAGTTATATGGACCATATTCTTGTACAACAGGGTTTCCATAGTCGTCTGTGGTGTTGATATTACGATAGATACCAGAAGAACCTTGGTGACTATAAAGAAGTTCTGCATCAATTGCAATGTTATTTGTAAAAAATACTTCAATATAAGCACCTGCAACAGCACCAACTTTCATTTTCCCATCGATTCCAGATAGGTTCGATAAGTTTAATCCAACTTTCGGAGCTGCGTAGATGTCCCAAATCGTATGCTCACCTGTTGGTTTGGTATCTTGAACAATAGCTCCTTTAACGTCTTGGTAGCCTTCTTTAACAACTTCTCCAATACGTTTTGCGTAGTTCTTGTTTATTACCTGAGCCTGTCCGTTTGTCAATGCCCCTAAAAGGATGGCAGCAATCAATATAATCTTTTTCATTTTTTAGGATAACTGATTCTGATGCAAAGATAGTGATTTTTCTTCAAACCATTGATATCTTGTGGCTTTTTCATACAGATAAAGAAACAGAATGCTAAACAGAATGATATAAAGGCATAGATGGTATTAAGCCAGAATGACATAAAGACATATTCTTTAATGACATATTTCAATGCAGGATATATGGCTGGAGCATTGGGTATGTCCCTATGTCATTATGTCTTAGCTTTGTCATTATACGTGCGGGGTGTCTCGGTGATTACTCCCCTCCCTTTGGGGAGGGGCGAGGGGGAGGGGCCAGTTGGTGGGTCAGGCCTTGTTGCTCATTCTTTCTTTTTTATATCGTGTGCCTACAATTATTCTATGAATATTCTTTCTTTTCTCATTTTTTTTATTTAATTTTGTACCCATAACAAAGGAAATTAGAACTATTAACAGAATGATTCTGCGAACGAAGCATCTACTGAATTGACCAACACAGTCTTATTGTTTAAGTTAACGATTGTTACTGTACCACGTCTATTTGTTTTTTGCCCATTCGTTCTTATGTGGAGGAACCTTGATAGTTGTCAGCCTGCAAGCTATTCATTGTTTGTAGGGAGGAGATGATATTTTCTCTTTTTCTTATCTAATCTTAGAGTATCTTAATATTATGATTACCCAATGGAAACAAACGAATTGCTGAGCTTAGACACTTTCCCTAAGAGTTATGAGGCTTGCTTTTTGGAATCTTGTTCTGTAAAAGAGAACTGCCTGCATCATTTATATTTCAAACTACAACCATCTACCAACACATGGGGTGGAGGTATTTACCCATCTGCACTCTTACCAGAGAACCTTGTGAATGGCTGTTGCAGGTAATTTCATGATAAAAAATTAGTAACTTGTCATGCAGGTTTCAATCACTTCTTTGACGAGGTGCGCCGTAAGGACTTACCCGACCTCCGCAATGAAATATATTCCTACTTTCGAGGATGAAGTAATTTCTATCGTTACGGAATGCTGAGAATGGCAACCTCTTTACCTATCGGATGGCAGAAGAAGTTAAAGCTATATTCAAAAAATATGGCTACGATTCACCCCGATACGACAGAACATTTGAGTCTTTATCTTTTCACGAATAAAAATAGACTCGGTTAAACTATAAAAGTCTTTTAATTCATTCAAAGTAAATCATTATTTATCTCTATTCAGTAGTTCCGTAGACTCTGTCCGAAGGCTTCGGACAATGTGTCTGATTGCTTCGGAAGCATTTAGAAGAACTCTCATAAGAAAGAGGAATAATTAGCTTTTATGGTCTTAATATTTCTTGATTATCATTTAATCGATAATAAGGGAAATTAAGTTTACTTTAGATAGTTTTTTCGTAAAGCACATAAGTGAGATGTTATATTTAAGGTTCAATTTATAAAAAAAATGTATACCTCCTTAATTCCGCAACACTATTATAAATTAAACTTTTTAAGTACCTGAGCAACAAAAAGTTGCTCAGGATTTTGCCATGTCAGAATTTTCACTTATCTTAGTGTTGCAAAAAAAAACAAGAGAATCC